>NZ_FQZN01000016.1 GCF_900142015.1 Bacteroides stercorirosoris | reverse complement strand
AAACAACATTACTCACTGGCCAGAATAAAAGCTAGAAACAGGAAAACGGAAATGCTTTGGATTTTCTTTGGAATACATACGGCCAATGCGGTATGCATGATAGAAAAGGTCGAAAAGAAAAAAAGAACGGCTGCATAATCAGACTAAAATAATAAGAGGAAAACAGGAGAGGTTTTTAACTTCCCCTAAAAAGACATATACATAATGTACCGTTGGGAAGAAAAAATAAGAATATGTAAATAATATTCTATGAAAAAGATAGGAGACTTGAGGCTTTACAGAAAAAAATTAAGAGAAAAGCTCACGTAAAGTAAAACTGTTCTCTTAATTTATTAGAAAGAGGGACATTTACTGAATATCCCTAAATAAGAAAACTGCAAACCTCAGGAAAAGTTTGCAGCCGCTTTTAATACTAACTCATAGTTTCTCTTCACACGTTCACGTTCCTCCTTGGAAACAATGCGTGGTTTCTTCATTCGTTCTTCAAAGCAGCGGGCATCTTCACCAAATAATATAGGTGTTTCACGAATAGGTCTTGCCATTATTGCCTTCTTTTTAAAATTTGTATTGCAAAGATACGGCTTTTTATTTTTCAATAATCACAATTAACTGTATTTCTTTCATAACGCAATTCTTCAAAGTTCATAAGCCTATTAAATCATCATTTGTATACGCAAAATATATTTATGAGATGGCAGATTCAGTCATTGCACAAGTTATCTATCAATATCGCTAAGCTTCTTTAATTAAGCTATAAACTGCATCTACAAAGGCTTTTGCTTGCGGATATAACTCACCGACCATTTCTTCATCACAATACACAAAGTCATCATAATCTCCGCTATGCCTTTTCTCAAATAAAGTGGTGAAAGTCTTACCTACCTTCAAAGGAAGTATCCCAGTTGAAACAAAATGCAAACCAAGCATCGTCTTCACTCCGTTATGCGTCTGAGTTTGAATATCATTCTTTAGCAAAAGAGCAACAGTCGCATAATAACACGCATAATACATTCTGTTTACCGCTGCATTATAAAATGACTCGCGTATCATCACTTCTGCTTCTTTCAACGTCTCATAAGCACGTTGTATTCTATAAGAAATAAGTGCTTTTTTACTTTCCTCATCTAATATTTCTTTCATAACACAATACCTTCATTTACTACATTTACATAAAAAGGGGTCTTAAATGGACGATTCTCCCAAAGCTTCTTCAACATTACTATCGGACTAATCGCAACGCCGGTTTTCAATTCCAATTCATAAAGGGGCAAGGTTATTGCTTCTTCCTGAGCCAATGTCAGTTTCTCTCCTTCAAGCAGAATCAGCAAATCAATATCACTGTCGAAGCGAGCTTCCCCTCGTGCTTCCGAGCCAAACAGAATGGTTTTTGCCGTAGGCGCTATACCATATACTGTTTTTCTAATCTGTTCTATAATCTCTGACCGTCTCATTTTTTAGAGAATTGAGTTTATGTACAAATATAAGCATTTCTCCTCTATAATGATACTAAAACCCGCGTATTTCTTTTATACCAGCTCGTCCGAAGTATACCCCTTCGGCAACTCACGGCAGTTATAGCTTGAAGCCATAATCTCACCATAGGCACCGGCAGAACGTAACGCTATCAAATCTCCGCGCTTCACCTTGTTCAAGTCTATCGCCTTGCCGAATACGTCGGAAGACTCACAGATAGGACCTACCACATCATACGCCTCCACAGCTTCCTCGGAAGTGATATTCTCTATCTTATGATAAGCCTGATACAATGCCGGACGAATCAAATCCGTCATACCGGCATCGAGAATGGCAAATTTCTTATTAGCTCCCTGTTTTACATAAAGCACACGGGAAATCAGCGAACCGCACTGCCCTGTTATGGCACGCCCCAGTTCAAAATGGAGTGTCTGATAGGAACGCAATTTCAGGTGCTCGGCATAGGTTTCAAAATAATCTTTGAAGTCAGGTATCGCCTGGCGGTTAGGATGCTTATAATCAATCCCCAGTCCGCCACCTACATTGACGTGCTCGATACGGATACGGTGAGACTCCAGTTTATCCTGCAATTCGTTCACACGGTTGCAAAGAGCCACGAAATCGCCCATATCCAATATCTGCGAACCGATGTGGAAGTGCAATCCGATGAACTTTACGTTCTTCATCTCCAGTGCCACATCTATCACATTGTCCATGTCCTGCATACTGATGCCAAACTTGTTCTCCGCCAATCCGGTAGTAATGTTGGCATGCGTATGTGCCCCTACATTGGGGTTGATGCGGAAAGCTACATTCGCAACCTTACCCTTTGCCGCAGCCAGTTCATTGATGATTTCCAATTCGGGAATGGACTCTACATTGAAACAGAAAATATTATAATCCAATCCGAGGTTGATTTCCCAATCTGCCTTGCCCACTCCGGCAAACACTATCTTATTCGTCGGGAAACCTGCCTTGATTGCTGCACGGACTTCACCGCCACTTACACAGTCGGCACCCAATCCGTTCTCACGGATGATGGAAAGCACTTTAGGATTGGCATTTGCCTTCACGGCATAGTGCACGTCAAAGTTGCCATACTTTGCGGCTTCGGTGCGCACACAGGAAAGGGTTTCACGCAACACCTTCGTGTCATAATAATAAAACGGGGTGCGCAACTCACGGAATTTATCTATGGGGAATGTTCCTTTCATATTCTTTATCTAAATATAGTGTATTCTTTGTTCAGTTAAAAAGAGCGCTTTTATCAGGATTGGTAAAAGCGCTCGGGTTGTATCAGGGTTATCTCTTATTCTTCGTTGAACAGTGCATCACTAAGCGACTGCAAGGCTTTCTTCTTGTCGCACTCGCGGATGAGAAAGGAAATGTTGTAGTTGCTACCGCCGAAAGAAATCATTCGTACCGGTATGTCGCGCATGGCATCCAGTGCCTTGGCTTCGAAACCTACGTTCTCCCATTCCAGGTCGCCCACCACGCAGACGATACACATATCTTTATCCACGGTTACCGTGCCGTATTTCTTCAGGTCGTCCAGAATCTCATTGAGGTGCTTCGTATTATCAATAGATACAGATACACCTACTTCGGAAGTACAAATCATGTCGATAGAAGTCTGGTAGCTCTCGAAGATTTCGAATACCTTGCGCAGGAAACCATGGGCAAGCAACATACGGCTGGATTTAATCTTGATGGCCGTGATACTGTTTTTCGCTGCAACCGCCTTGATTTTGCCTTTTTCGGTATCATTGGAAATCATGGTGCCGGGAGCGGTAGGGTCCATCGTATTCAGCAAGCGCACCGGAATATTGGCATACTTGGCAGGCTGTATACAAGTGGGGTGGAGAATCTTCGCACCGAAGTAAGCCAGCTCGGCAGCTTCTTCAAAATGAAGATGGCGCACGGGAGCAGTCTTATCAACGATACGCGGATCGTTGTTGTGCATACCGTCGATGTCCGTCCATATCTGAATTTCGGAAGCATTGATGGCAGCGCCGATCAGAGAAGCGGTATAGTCGCTTCCACCACGCTGCAGGTTGTCTATTTCTCCGTAAGCATTGCGGCAGATGTATCCCTGAGTGATGTAGATTTCAGCACCGGGATGCAATTCCAGTTGCATGTGGAGTTTATCCTTGATATATACAGGGTCGGGTTCCGCATTCTTGTCGGTACGCATGTATTCCAAAGCCGGAAGCAAAATAGACTTTACACCGCATTCCTGCAAATAGTAGTTCATCATGGCAGTGGAAATCAACTCTCCCTGTGCCAGAACCACTTTCTCTTCGAACAACGTGAAGAGGTCTTTGGTATATGAACGGATGTAGTCAAAATGAGATTTAATCAACTCCAGACCTTTCTGTTTATACTCGGGAGTGGAATATAATTCATCTACATGCTGTTTATACTTAGCTTCCAGCTTGTTGATAATTTCGTTAGCACCCTCCGGATTCTTCTTGTACAGATAGTCCGAAATTTCCACCAATGTGTTAGTCGTGCCCGACATAGCTGAGAGGACAACTATCTTCTGCTCGCCATCGGTAATCAATTTGGCCACTTCCTTAATCCGCGGGGCAGAACCAACGGAAGTACCTCCAAACTTTAAAACTTTCATCTTCGTTCCTGTATTAAATGATTATATATTATTATTTATTTCTTCTACAATAGGCATCATGCCTGAGTATTCGGAAGTCGCATCCGTTATCTGATGACCTGCACAGCGGTACACCTGTCCCGGAAACTCATGCAGCAACTGGAGATTGTGCGTAGTCATCACCACCAATGAGCCTGTACGGCTGATGTTGTGCAGCAATCCCACAATGGCGCGTCCGGTCTCTGCATCCAGATTACCGGTGGGTTCGTCCGCCAGGATAATCTCGGGAGAGTTGAGCATGGCGCGGGCGATGACGATGCGTTGTTGTTCGCCTCCCGAAAGCTCGTTAGGGAACTTATAGCCTTTGTTGCCCATGCCTACCTGCATCAACACTTCGCTGATACGGTCTTTTATCTCTGCTTTGTTCTTCCAGCCGGTAGCTTTCAGCACAAAAGCAAGGTTGTCGTTCACCGTGCGGTCCGTCAATAACTGGAAGTCCTGGAATACGATGCCCAGTTTGCGGCGCAGTTGCGGAATATGCTTGCGCTTGATGCGGTTCATGTCATACCCCAATACGACCGCTTCACCGGAAATGACATCCAGCTCGCCATAAAATGTCTTCAACAGACTGGTTTTGCCCGAACCGACCTTACCAATCAGATACACAAACTCCCCCTTCTGCAGCTCGAGGTTCACCTCGTTCAGCACGCACAAGTCTTGTTGGTGTACTTCGACATCCTTATATCGTATCAACGGCTCGCCCATTCCCGTTTTAATTATTAATTATTTAGTGTTTCTTCCACGAAGCACTATGACGTACCTGCAATTCGCGTGCCAAATCTTCAATGCTGTATCCTTTGGAGGTAAGCAGCACGATAAGGTGGTATATCAAATCAGCTCCTTCATAAATCAGACGTTCGTCAGTTCCGTTACAGGCTTCAATCACGGTTTCTACAGCTTCTTCGCCCACTTTCTGTGCCATCTTGTTTACGCCCGACTCAAACAGGCTGGTCGTATAAGAGCCTTCCGGCATCTCTTCGTGGCGCTTAGTGATGAAGTCCTGAAGAAGTTTAAGGAACATAACAGGCTGTTCGTTCTTCTCACCCCAACAAGTATCCGTGCCTGTATGACAAACAGGGCCTACAGGATGCACCTGAATCAGCAATGTATCCTGATCACAGTCTTCCTTGATAGAAACGACATTCAGGAAATTACCACTCTCCTCACCTTTCGTCCAAAGGCGGTTCTTGGTGCGGCTGAAAAAGGTTACTTTACCGGTTTCTACCGTTTTGTCATAAGCTTCCTGATTCATGAAGCCCAACATCAGCACCTTAGCGGTGTCTACGTCTTGTATGATTGCCGGAACAAGTCCGTTCATTTTATCAAAATCCATTTTTATATAATTACGAATTACAATTTACGCATTACAATGCAGTTATAATCATTTCATCATCCCCTTACACCGTTCGCATCGAGATTCCTTGGGCGCAAAGATACGATTTTAAATCGGGAATTTTAATTTCTCCGAAATGAAAAACACTGGCTGCCAATGCCGCATCTGCTTTTCCTTGCAAAAAGACATCACGGAAATGCTCTTTAGCACCGGCCCCGCCCGATGCAATGACCGGAATAGAGAGGTTATCAGACATTTCAGCAAGGGCTTCGTTGGCATATCCGGTCTTTACACCGTCGTGATTCATGCTGGTGAAAAGTATTTCTCCGGCACCACGTTCCTGGGCTTCTTTCGTCCATACGAACAGTTCTTTATCTGTTTCCACACGTCCTCCATTCAGATAGCACCACCAGCCTTTTTCGGTCTGTTTAGCATCTACTGCCAGCACACAAACCTGAGAACCAAAGTTTTTTGCAATTTCGTCTATCAACTCAGGACGACGAATAGCAGAGGAATTAATGGAAATCTTATCTGCACCGGCATTCAGCAAGCGGTCTACATCGCTCAGTTCGTTGATGCCGCCACCTACCGTAAACGGAATGCTGATATTGGCAGCAATGCGCTTCACCAGTTCGGCAAATGTCTTGCGACCTTCGAAGCTGGCTGTAATATCAAGGAACACCAGTTCATCAGCGCCTTGCTCACTATATGCACGCGCCAGTTCTACCGGATCACCCGCCTGCCGCAGGTTCACAAAATTGGTTCCTTTCACTGTTTGCCCGTCTTTAATATCAAGACAGGGAATAATTCTTTTCGCTAACACTTGGTTTTAATTATGAATTATGAGTGACTCTATTTCCTTCATTGTGATGCGTCCTTCATACAATGCCTTACCAAAGATAACAGCAGGTACGCCCGCATCTTCCAGCGCACGGATGTCTGCCATGCCGCTCACACCACCACTGGCTATGAGATAAAGACCGGGGTGTTGCTCCAACATCTCCCGATACAGTTCAATGGACGGTCCTTGCAACATGCCGTCGCAACTAATATCGGTACAAATCACTTTTTGAATGCCTTTCTCCACATATTCTTTCAGAAAGGGAAACAATTCGCAAGCACTTTCATCCTTCCATCCGTTCACAGCTATTTTGCGGTCTTTCACATCCGCACCGAGAATGATCTTCTCACTGCCATAGATACCCAACCAATGACAAAAGAGTTCGGGATCCTTCACGGCAATACTGCCACCTGTAACCATCTGCGCTCCATTCTCGAAAGCGATCTTCAAGTCTTCGTCACTTTTCACGCCACCACCGAAATCAACAATCAGGGAAGTCTGCGAAGTGATTCTATTCAAAACATCATAATTGACTACATGATGAGAAGCCGCTCCGTCCAAGTCTACCACATGAAGCCGACGAATACCGTGTGCCTCCATCTCTTTGGCCACTTCCACCGGATTTTCGTTATACACCTTCTTACTGTCATAGTCACCTTGCGAAAGGCGTACACACTTTCCGTCGATAATATCTATTGCAGGAATAAGTTCTATCATATATTCATCTACTTAACTATAATTCTAAAAAATTGCGCAGGATACGCTCTCCCACACCTCCACTTTTCTCCGGATGGAATTGGGTAGCGTAATAATTATCCTTATGCAAGGCAGCGCTAAACGGTTGTATATAGTCCGTCACAGCAGCCGTATATTCATTAACCGGAACGTAGAAACTATGCACAAAATAGACAAATTCTTCTTTTGTAAAACCTTTGAATAAGTCACTGTTCGTTTCTGTAAGCGTATTCCAACCCATATGAGGCACCTTATCCTCATGCTTCTGTGGGACGAAACGCTTCACCTCCGTATCAAAAATACCCAGACAGTCCACATCCCCTCCTTCTTCAGAATGCCGACACATTACTTGCATACCCAGGCATATTCCTAAAAGAGGCTGCCTAAGTTCCTTTATCAATGCATCCATGCCACTGACACGCAGAAACTTCATGGTTGTTTCCGCCTCGCCCACACCTGGGAAGATCACTTTGTCTGCCGCACACAATTCATCTTTATCCGCCGTCACTACAGCTTCCACGCCCAAACGCTTCAACGCATAATCTACCGAATAGATATTGCCCGCATTATATTTGATAATCGCTACCTTCATGAATATACCTTAACTAAATATCACTGTTTTATTCTTATATGCCAGTACCTTGCGTTCAATATGCTTCTGTACGGCACGCGAGAGAACAATCTTCTCCAAATCTTTCCCTTTATTCACAAGATCTTCTACAGTATCTTTATGAGTGATACGAACCACATCCTGCTCAATGATCGGTCCTGCATCCAGTTCCGTTGTCACATAATGACTCGTAGCACCAATGATCTTCACACCACGCTCAAATGCTGCATGATAAGGTTTTGCTCCCACAAATGCAGGAAGGAAAGAATGATGAATATTGATAATCCTATTGGGATAGGCATCAATCATCTGCTCTGAAATCACCTGCATATAACGAGCCAGTACAATGAAATTCACCTTATGTTTTGCCAGCAATTCCATTTCTTTTTTCTCCTGTTCTTCCTTTGTCTCCTTTGTAATGGGGAACAGATAGAAAGGTATTCCGAAACGTTCGGCTACATGTTGCAGGTCGGGATGGTTACTTATAATAAGAGGAATCTCAACATTCCACTCTCCTGCCGTATAGCGTGCCAACAAATCGAACAGGCAATGCGACATCTTAGACACAAATATTGCCATGCGTGGTTTCGCATCCGAGAAATAGAGACGGAAAAACATTTCATATTTCTGTGCGTACAGCGTAGCAAAATAATCTTCAATTTTCTCTTGCGGTATCAGAAAGTTCTTCAATTCCCATTCGATACGCATGAAAAAGATATTCTCCACATGATCGACATATTGGTCCAGATAGATAATATTTCCCTTGTTTACCGTTATAAAGTCTGTCACTTCTGCCAGAATTCCCGGTTTGTCGGGACAGTGAAGTAACAGTTTGGCCGTTTTCATCATCCTAAATTATCGTTTTTATCGTTTTCAAATTACAATTTTCTCGATTTGAGTTTGCAAAAATAACGATTTATTGTAAAATAACGAAGTTTTCGAGCAAGAAGTTTAAATCAAGCAACAGAAAGTTTCGCTTTCATTACAAAACCACACCAATGTCCTTTCACAAAAAGTTCTGCAAGGACTTATTTTTTTCACATCCCAATGTTCTCAAAATGAGGATATAAAAGGAAAAGAGATAAAATCAAGCAAAAAAAATCATCATAGTTATTGCAGGTTTCAAAAAAATGCCTACCTTTGCAACCGCAATCGAGAGAGATAGCGAATAAAAAAAATGAAATGGTGCGTTAGTTCAGTTGGTTAGAATACATGCCTGTCACGCATGGGGTCACGGGTTCGAGTCCCGTACGCACCGCGAAAGCAAATAGCAAATTAAAGCAAAGCTCTGAAATTCAATGATTTCAGAGCTTTTTCTTTTTCTCCGCTTCGGCAAAAAATAGTGGTTTTAAGCAGTTCTCACGTGGCTTATTCGTGGGACTTTTTGAAAGCTGTTTTTGCTCCCACGAATTGACGCATTTGTCTTTGATTGTCAGCTTTTTGCGTAGCTGGTTTTTGAGTGTAGCAAACTAATTTTGTACCACTTAAAAAACAAAGAATTATGGGAGCAGTGAAAAGAAACACACTAAGCGTATTGTTCATCATCAAGAAAGCGAAACTTCTGAAAAACGGTGAAGCTCCTATCTGTATGCGCATCACCGTAAACAAGCGAGTAGCCGAAGTTATGATTAAACGGAGCATTCCCATCGATTTATGGAATCAGAAAAAGGAATGTTCCAAAGGAAAAGACCGTGTAGCCGCAGAATTAAACCACTATATCAATACGGTTCGTGCCAAAGTATTGCAGATACACCGTGAACTGGAAATAGACAACAAACCGATAACAGCCGATATAATAAAGGATTGTTTCTACGGACGGGATAAGGTACAGCGCAGCTTGCTGGAAGTGTATGCAGAGCATAACGAAAAATGTCGTGCCCTGATTGGCAAAGAATATACGGAAAGCACAGTTACCAAGTTTGATACTTCCATAAACCGCCTGAAAGAATATATTCGCAGTAATTACCACCGTGATGATATAATGTTGGCAGAACTGGATGGACAGTTTATCCGTGACTTTGATTTTTGGCTGAAAACGGACAAGCATTGCCAAAATAACTCCGCATTGAAACATTTGAAGAACTTGAAAAAGGTTATCCGCATTGCTTTAGCTAACGATTGGATAAAGAAAGACCCGTTTTACGGCATCCACTTCAAGCAGGATGAAGTAAATGTAGAGTTTCTTTCACGTGAAGAACTGGATATTTTGATGAACAAAGAATTTACTATCAAACGATTGGAGCAGGTAAGAGATGTTTTTGTCTTTTGTTGTTTTACCGCGCTCGCTTTCGTGGATGTGCAGCAATTAAGCCGTGAACACCTGATAAAAGACAATAACGGTGCTTTGTGGATACGCAAGGCACGACAGAAAACTAATCAGATGTGTAATGTTCCCGTCTTATCTATTCCTCAAAGGATATTGAGAAAATATGAAGATAATGCAGAGTGCATAAAAAAAGGAGTACTTTTGCCTGTAATCAGTAATCAGCGCATGAACGCCTATTTAAAAGAAATTGCTGATGTATGCGGCATAGCCAAACGGCTGACCACGCATGTTGCAAGACATACGGCGGCTACTGTTGTTTTTCTTGCCAATGATGTATCAATGGAAAATGTGTCTAAAATCTTGGGACATTCCAATATCAGAATGACACAGCATTATGCAAAAGTTTTGGATAGTTCTATTATGCGTGATATGGCAAATGTAGAGAGAAATTTTATAGGAAAATAGTTTTTAATTATTAACTTTGTCTCAAAAGAAATAATATGAAGTGTTTTGTTATAATGCCTATATCTGATACAGACGATTATCCAAGTGGACATTTTAATAGAGTTTATCTGCATCTTCTTAGACCTGCAATTGAAAAGGCAGGATTTGAAGCAACAAGAGCAGATGAAATTCAGGAGACTAATTTTATAGTATTAGATATAGTTCAGCATCTTTTGAGTGCTGAAATGTGTATCTGTGATTTGAGTTCTAAAAATCCAAATGTGTTATATGAATTAGGCATAAGGCAGGCTTTTAACTTACCTGTTTGTTTAATTAAGGATGATTTAACAAGTCGTATTTTTGATATACAAGGATTTAGGGATTGTGAATATTCTAGTTCACTAAGAATAGATGAAGTTCAAAACGAAATAGATATTATAGCTGCTAATATAAAATCAACATATTCTACTAAAGAAACAAATATTAATTCTTTAGTATCTTTATTAGGCGTTTCTACTGCTACACTGGAAGCAAATATACATTTATCGCCTGAAATTACTTATGTAACAGAAATGATAAAAGACCTAACTTCAAAAATAACCAATTTGCAAGAAAGACTTCCAAATACATCCTCTGAGATACATTACATAAACCAAAAGTGCGCATTAGCTATAGGTGATAATGTTATACATGAAAGATTTGGAAAAGGATTTATAAAAGATATTTTAAAATCAGGTCGAGACGAAGTGGTGAAAGTTGATTTTGAGAACTTCGGGGAAAAATCCTTAATGACAAGGTTTGCAAAATTGCAGAAAGAAGTATAGTACTTTTTCCGAAGCTGAATAAAACATTAACAAAGGTAAGCTCCGTATTCCGTCCGTTCAAGTCCAAGCCTTATGGGTTTAACTAAAAATCTCCACACCTGCGCTGCGCTCCGGGTTGTATTTTTAGTTAAAGACTTGCACAGACGAAATACTACACTAATAAAGTTAATGCTCTTAGTCAGTTTCGGAAAAAAATGTGTGTTTTTAAGGATGGAGGTTATTCCTGCCGTTCTTTATTATAGTAGGTCTGCAAAAGCCTTTCTATATCGCTTTGACGGTAGATTATTTTGCCTTTTATCTGAATGTAAGGGATAACGCCCGTATCTCTCCATTCTTGCAGCGTGCGGATGCTTACTTTCAGGCATTTGGCTGCTTCCCGGTTGCTTAGAAACTTTTCACCGTTCAAATGTGGTCTGTTTTCCTTTGCCAGTCGGCTGATACCGTCTAATATTCTATCCATAGACTGAAAGAAGTCCCTAATTATTTCACTATTGCCATTTATCAGTTCCATATTGCTATATCGTTATATTGATTGATAATTCGTTTGAATGATTGACAGACATACACCTGTCAGTTACGCAGATACTCGCCATAGTAAAATATGGAAATACTATCTTTTACCGCATCATAGCCGATATAAAGCCGTTTAAAGGCTTCAACGATGAAGTAACGGTTATCTTCTTTCTGTATCTCGTAAACGGCTGGTTTCGCCTGTCCGTTATCAGATACATGGAGCATCGAAAGGAAATACTTTTTCTTGCTTGGGTATATCATCACCGTAGGATGAAGGTTTAAACTTTCCCAAATTCCGACAATAGCAGACAATTTGAATGACTGGTTTATTTCCGTATTATTTTCTTCTTTCTTTTCCATAGGACAATATTTATTTATTGTTTGATTTATAATTCGTTATCTTGTTTTCCATACATTCTGCAATCAGTCTTTCAATATCGGCAGATTTATAGTACAGCTTGTTACCTATTTGGGAGTAGCCCAGTTTACCGCTATCCCGGTAGTTCTGCAAACTTCGGATGCTGATACCGAGCAGGGCACACACTTCACGACCTGACAGCCATTCATCTGGCTGACGGGTATTCTCTTTGCAAATCCGTTCCACCTGACTGGCGAAGCCGGAAAACCGACCGCACACCTGTTTAAAGGTCTGTTCCTCAATAGTTATGATATTCATAGGTTTTTTTCTTTTGGCTGGTTGAATATTCCTTTTTGCATTTCTTCCCGATAGAGAGCCGAAAGAACATCATTGTGTGTATTCAAATGTTCTTCCAGTACGTTATCAATGAAATTTCCGATACTTACCTGTTTGCCAGTAATCACGCCTACAATCTGCATGATACGTTTCTGTATCTCTCCGCTTATGTACACGCTTTGACGGTTGCAGATTGTCCGCTTTTGGAGATACGCCGTTTTGTAGTTCTCCTGTTTTTGCTGTAATGATTGTTTTACTTCTTCCATGCTTTCAATTTTTAATGGTTTATAAATAGGTTGATTGATTTCTGATACTGATTGAAAGAAAGTGAACCAGTTTTATAGCTGCATTGCTTTATCTTTAAATAGCTTTCAAATACGATTTAAAGCCATTTCTAAATATTGTTTGGCAGTCTTATGTATTGCTTTCATCCAATCAATTTTCAGCAAAGAAAGGGGTAAAAACAGACGCTTTTCAAAATAGGGTTGCTTTGTCCGTTTGTGGCGCAATTTGGCGTTATACACTATATTTCAGGGATAAAAGGCTGTCTGTAATTTTGTAACCGATAAATAGATATAGGAAGAAGCCGAACCGCTTGCTTTGGCAATCCGACGGAAGGAGGATTTTTATGTTCATTAGAACATAGCAAGTTGTGTTTTGAGGTCCGCTATTCGCTTTTTGCACCTCAAAACCTTGCCACCTGATAAGGTGGTTTGGTTTACTCCGAAGTCGTAAACCTTGTAAAAATTATGATTATGGAACAGAAAAAGAAGTATCAACACAATGGAGGGCGCAAGCCTAAACTTGACCCACGAACACACCGCTATTCACTGAATTTGGATGATGTGGAGAACGCCAAGTTCTTAGCCTTTTACGACCAGTCTGGCTATAAGGTAAAGGCACATTTCATAAAGAACTGTATTTTCGGAAAGTCGTTTAAGGTACTTAGGATTGATAAAAGCAAGGTTGATTATTACATCCAACTCTCCCAATTGTTTTCACAATTCAGGAGCATAGGCATACTGTATAACCAAACGGTGAAAGAACTTCATTCCAACTTTTCGGAAAAGAAAGCACTTGCCCTGCTTTACAAGCTGGAACACTACACTGTTGAACTGGTAAAGACGAACCAGCAGATTATTGTACTTACCAAACAGTTTGAAGCATCTTATAAGGAAGAGGGGATTATATCAGTAGAGAAATAAATACATACTTGCCAAAAGAAAAATATCCCGAAGCTGCCGCGTGTACAGCTTCGGGATGAATTTTAATATTAGTTGTTTGCTTTAATATAGGACTAACGGGGTTTAAAATCATATGTTGTATTCAGCAAATTATAATCTTTCTCCACAGAGGATCACTGATAGTACATTCTTATATTATCATATAACTACAACAAAGATAATTATTCTCCTTTGAAAATGAAATAATTGTAGAGAAATGACTACTTTTGTTTATCATAAAAGTGAAAACACATAATTGAGCATATGAAAAAGTTGATACTATTTTTTACTAATCCGATTATCGGAGGAATCTTGTCTTTAATAGGAATTTTGGAAATCCTATTTAGTATCCCATCCTCATATCTAAACTATAGAATATCATTGTGGATAATAGTTTTAGTCATCGGATTTATCATTCTTGCATTATATTTATATAAAAAGCTACGAATTCTATATTTTATTAAAACATATACTTCTGATAGTTTTGGAGGATCTCGTACTTATACTTGGAAATGGAGTAAAACCACATATTATACCAATGTTTACGGATATATGCCCGACCACATTAATGTTCAAGATATAACAAAGTTAGATCCTGATACAAAAGTATATGATTTCAGTCACTGCATAACAAACAAAGATTTATTGCAAGAATATATAATGGTTAGTTTATATGATAAGGTAGAAAACAGTAAGCAGACTAATCTATTTATACAGCAATTACATAACCTTGAAGCTCATTATTCTAAGCAAAAGCAATAAAACCTTTATCCCAATATTTTAAATAGAAAGTACATATTGGCGGATGAACAACAAAAACTTGCCAAAAGAAAAATATCCCGAAACTGCCACGTGTACAGCTTCGGGATAAATTTCATACTTACTTATCCGTTCCGTATTCTTTCTCAAACTTACGGAACGTACCCACATCGAACCGTTCCTTTATGAACTCACGCACATCCGAAGCCCGGTAATAGGCTTTTCCGCTAATCATCATAAAGGGTAGCAGTTTTTTACTTCTCAATCTCTGCAATGTCCGGGTACTGACTTTGAATAGCAGGCATAAATCCTGATTATCCAGTAGTTTGTCATTCGGCATCACTTCGGGATTGGTCTGCAAACTCTTTACGTCTTTGCCAACTCCTTCCAGTTTATCAAGTAGTTTTTGTATCCAGTCTTTGAACTCGTAATTATCTACATACATAATTTACTTCATTTTTCAAGTTATATATAAATGATTACCAATCGATTGATGAAGCAAAGTTCGGCAAAGGAAAGCAAACAAATTACAGGGTAGCATACGCTACCCCGTATAAATTGATGCTAAATACCTGATTATCTATACCCTTTATTTTCGTGTTCTTTGCGGATAAAGGTTGCCAGTTCATTAAGGAACTCCGTTAGTTTGGCAGGCTTTCGTTTAATGACATCCATATACTTTTGGTGATAATCACCTAATTTGATATTAAAAAGCCATTCAAAGGCTTTCCCTAAGTCTGTCAGGTGAATAGGGTTTCCATTCTGATATATTACACGTTTTGAAAGGAATAAGCCGCTGACTATTTCCATGATATTGACAAGGCTTGTTTTGTCAGCTAAATGGAGAGGGGAAATAAAGAGCTTATTTGCATGTTGCTGGAACTGTTCAGGATATTTTATGCGCAGTTTGATAATACGCATTTCATTATTTAGTAATCCTATTGCTTCATCAATTAAATGCAAGTAGGGCATTTTTTTCTTGCTCAAACCGCACACGATACGATTTAAGTCGATGCAAACCAAAGGAGAAATAACGAAGTAAAACGCTATAATCCTGTTCGTTGAAACTGAAATTAGCTAAATGTGTAGCTAATTCCTCAATAGCTTCTGTAAACTCTGTTACAGAAACTTTACGCTGCGAGCATTCCAATAATAATTGGAAAAATCTCTCTTGTAATATATCTTTCATATACTTATATTTAATGGCTATCGAATTGATAGCTTTATTCACTTACTTTTATTAGTTTGGTTAGAAGATATATAACTTTTTAATTGTGCCAGATTAGGAGTTGTAACAGCATATTTTATACCACTATCTATTATATCATCTATCATTTGCCTTATTTCAACAGGAGAATGATTTATATGTCCATCAAACATAAGTTGCAGAGCATCATTACCATAAATTTTCTTAGCTATTGGCACACTGATAAATAAAGGTAAAAGATATAATCTATTTGCTTTTTCTGTTTTAGGATTGATACCCATTCTTTTACAAATAGCTAAGCCTTCCCGAATAGCTTTCATTGTAATTTTAATAATAGCTGTATTCTCTATAAATTTAGAGGCACTTCCGGCACTCATTATTCCCGCTGAAAGACCGGCAGCAACAGCATAATGTGTGATTAGCCATACTAATATTTGATTAGAAATGACAGGCTTTAAGTTTGCTTTATCCAGTATTATAAAAAGTTTTTCTACTTGTGGAGTTATCCGCCCGTCTTTTTCACCTAACGGAGTATTGGAATATTTTAGACCTGAAATAGCACAATGTATGCTTTTATCTTCTTTTCCACCCCCGACCATGAAGGGAAAGGCAAAAAAGTATTGTTCAGGTTTTAGATATTTATCTATTTCAGTAAAAACATTCCAGTTATTTTGGAAAAATACAACATTTGCTTTTCCTGCTGACTTTGAAAGACTTGGTAATATAGTTGATAATTGCAATTTATTGGTGGAGACAATAATGTATTCAAAATCATTGTTTGACGAAAGTTCGTCTATTACTGTAGGCTTAAAGATTATATCTGTATCTTTTCTTGTTTTCTCTCTAAAGTCAGAACAGATAATGCGAATACCATCTTTTTGTACAAGTTCTTTTTGCTCCTTACGCACCAATACAGCAACGTCACATCCTGCTTTGGATAATTGCCAGCCATAAGTACAACCCACTACGCCAGCACCGTATATCAATATTTTCATAAAGCGATGTTATTAAGTTTTTTTGTCGTTGATAAATACAGAGTTGAATACCGATAGGTTTTCGGTATAAGTATCACAAATTTCAAGTAGTTGTTTAGGGGTATAGCCCGTGAACATATTAAACTCTTTTATTAAATGTGATTTATCATAATATCCACAATCATAAGCAACTTTACTTATGCTGATTTGTGGAGTTGATTGCAAAATATGGAATGTCTTCCTAAATCGTGTGATTTGGATAAAATCTTTTGGATTTAGTCCTACATATTCAGCGAATATCCGTTTAAATTGCTTATATCCTAAACAAGCCGTTTGAGATAAAACGGATATATTCCCTTCTCCTTCATTGATATTTTGAACAGTAGTTATAATCCTATTGGCGTTGCATGGAATATTTTTGCATAATCTATTTAATAAATATTCTTCTATCAATCTGACTATTTGATAATTATCTGATGTTTCATTTATTTTCTCTTCCAATTCTACTAAACAGGTGTTATCTAACAAATCAATACCTATATTCTGATTAGTAAACTCTTCCATAGGATATGGAAAAAACATCCTGCATCCGATAGGCTGGAATAAAATAATGACCATATCCAAGAAAGAAAATTCTATGTCTGAATAAGTACTGATTTGCCCGCTTATATAGGATTGTGGTTGCGTTCCCTTATGAAAAGAAGAAATAATTTTGTTTCCTTTATGAAAAACAATTCCTACACAACCTGCTGGGATAGAACGTTGAAAGCCTTGCTTTACATCATCTATCCTTAAAAACCAATATTGCTTTATATAAGGAGCAAGCAATTTAGTAGGTTGTATTACTTGAATTTTCTCCATTTTGCCTTAATTATCAGGCAAAAGTAAGATTTCTTAGATTGATAATAGGTGTAAAAAAGGGACATTCTAATAAAAAAGTAATAAATGTGATAGGACTAAAGCTTAGTCTATGTTCTTCATAGGGTTATTAAAAGCAAAATAGTAAAAAGCAATTCCTTGCCATCTTAAAAAAATATTTTTCAACAATCTTCTTTTCAGCAAAATGTATTATATCGAATCGTATTTACGAAAGTAAGTTTATACTATGGTCTTTTGTTCTTATATCTAAAAGCTTTTATTTAATATAACTAAGTTTGTATTAGTCCATTTTAAAGGTCAAAGCCAATTGCGGATTCTTCGGTGGATAAAATGTTCCAATAATAATAAAAGGATTAGTACCTACATTATGAAATTTCTTGGTTGTTCCTAAGAAAAAATATATATCTTTTTTACACCATTCTGTGAAATATTTCTCTTTCACTTTTTCACATGCGACTTGTTCATTTCCATTAGCAGCAGCAAGGCAATTCCAATAAAGCATCCCTAATTCCCAATCTTCAATCATGAGTTTTCGTTCTTTACCATCTTCTGATATAAACTTATATGAGAACTCATAAGGCAATTTTTTAGCTACTTTGAATATTCTTTTAGTTTCTTCTACATCAAATAAACTATGTTGGGCTTGATTGGCATATACAACATCTAATTTCTGCTTATTCCATTCTCTTGTAGATTCTTCCCAAACAAAATCAATAATTCTTTGAGGTTTAAATACGGCTAATGATGTTCCTATTTGAGGATTTTTGGCTTCTTCAATAAGCTCAGCCATATTATAACGGATATGTTTTAAAACAATAGACTTTCTTTTTGCCCAGCCATTTTTTGTACCAATTTCTCCTACTATTTTTATTTCATTATCTATATTTGCAGGACGAAAACTTTCTTTCCTAAAATCACTGGTGTTTTTAACCAAATCAAGTTCTATCCACTGCCATTTACTATATCTCTTATCATAACTTAATTTACGAAAAGGAATAGGATATATTCTTATCCAAGTGCCATCTTCCAAGAAACCAGCAGTACAAACTAATTCATCGTATTTTTCCGATAAAGTAGGGTATGTTTTTACAGCAATTAGAACTCGAGTTGTAGGCATGTTTTATAGATGTTTAAGGGTGTAAGTTATATCAGGTAGTTGCATTAAATATTTCGCAACTCTTCCTCTATGGCATTGTTTGTGACTTTCTTCAAAGCAAGTTAAAGCTACACGTTTCTCTGTATCAATCAATTCTCGGACATATAAAAGATAATCCCAATTTTCTTTTAGGGTAGATTTTTCATATGACTCAAAAAGAATTTCATAATCTTTTTGTGATTTTAAATCTTGTCTTTGTTCTGATTCTATTCCCAGTTGCGGTATATGGATATATTTTATACCTACTCCTGTACATGCTTTCTCTAATTGACTTTTTGAAAATCCATATTTTTGACTATAGGCATTTTTACGGACATCACAGAGAATATGTACATCATTCACGAGGAGAATATTAATGTATTTTTCTAAAGAGCGTCCTTCATATCCTATAGTGAATAATTGAGGCTCTGTAAAGGTTCTTTTTTGCTTATCTATTACAGCTAATTCTTCCTCATTTAGCAAATTAATTGCTATTGTACTTTTTGTTGCGTAATAAGGATAATTGATATAAGTGTAACGAATTAACTCGTTTTGAGATAGACAACCAAATTTTTCTTTTATTTCTTTTATAGCTTGCTGTTCAAACATATCAAGCATCATCAAATAATTATTGGGTTGACAAATTTGTATTCTACGACCATTCTCGCTTTTTATAATACTTAAGTAGCCCAATTTAGCTAATGTCATTATATCCTGATTTGCTTGGAATGAAAAACAACCATAGTAATAAGGAATAAAATCAAATGCTTTTTCCTCTTGTTTCCTTGTAAAAAGGAACAAATATTTCTGAAGTTGTTTGGCAGTCAAATGACCGCCAAATGCTTCAATCAATGCTAATAATATTTTTCTTCTATAATATAACATATTGCAAAAGTAAGAAAACTCTCTGCATTTTCGTGTTAAATATGGCTCTTTTATTTTATTACTCTATAATAAACACCTATCTTTGCATCAACTCAAACAACCACCGCAACACCAAGCAATCTAAAGAATTGCACACGTGGGGTTATTAGTGGGAGAAAGGATTAAGAGCTTGCTAAGATATTGAGTACTTGAAGAATAAAACTAAGGTTCATCTTCCGTACGCACCGCAAAGTACTCCCTTGGAAGTCAAATACTTCCAAGGGATTTTTTATTTATACGCATACCATATTTTCCTTATATTTATGCGTCTGTTCCAATTTTTTTTTCTACTTTTGCGCCTTGGAAGAACATTTTATTAAAATGAAAGTATTTTTTAGCTAAGCAATGAAACGATCCTGTATCAAAGAATGTAAATGCTTACATTCCGCCTTCTCAAGATTACACTTACAACATTTACTTTTCAAATAAATCAAAAAAACATTTTATTCTATGTTGAAACAGTTTTTTAAAATGCTGCTTCTTCTTGTCTGTGCAAGTGTTCCTTGCAATATCCATGCCAAGGTTCTTACTCCGGAAGAGGCCGCTAAAATTGCAACTGATTTTTTCAGTGCCGGTAATGTGTCTAGACTAAGTAATATTGATGCATTACAATTAGTGCGTACATCTAAAAAGAGTGACGGTACACCCGTTTATTATGTTTTTAATGCCAAAAACGGTCGCGGTTTTATTATCATATCGGCCGATGACAAGGCAATTCCGGTTGTAGGATACTCTTACGATTCTTCATTTGTAACAGACAATGTATCCGATGTCACAATTACTGTGCTTAACAATGCAGTAAAACCGGTAAAAAGTAACTCTGTTGAAATTCGCAAACGCGTAAACACAAGGACTTCGTCAACAAAACTTATAAAAACACCTGAATGGAGTCAGGAAGCTCCTTTCAATGCCCAGATACCCAACCATCGCCTTGTCGGATGTGTTGGAACGGCCATGGCAACTGTTATGAAATACCACAATCATCCTTCGAAAGGCAATGGTTCGCTTGACGGCACGAATTTCAATGTACAATACGCCTGGAATAATATGCGAACAGACAACTACCGTTCCGGATATTCTGCGGATGAAGCCGAAGCAGTATCTACACTGATGGCTCATTGTGCAGTATCTATCAAAACCAATTTCGGAATGTCAGGTTCAAGTGCTTTCGAAGTACGTGTTCCGGCCGCTCTTATATCATATTTCGGTTATGATCCCGGTGTGTCGTACAAGAAGCGTTCCGAAACCGACCGTACTACATGGGATGCTATAATTGTTAATGAAATCAATGAAAACCGCCCTGTCATTTACAGTGGCCAAGACATGTCCGTCGGTCATGCTTTCGTATGCGATGGATATGAAATGAGAGGTTCTGTCCCTTATTTCCACATCAACTGGGGATGGGGCGGCTCTGCCAACGGTTATTTCTCTTCTGATGCACTTAACCCGACAGTCAGCACTTCACATAGCTTTAATGACCAAACCACTATTATCTATAACATAAAACCGGCAGAATCATCCGCAAGCTGGTCACCTGTGCACATCACATCCGACGAACGGCAAATAGGTATGACTTCCGATGTGACAGACATTGATGCCGGCACGAAATTCACAGTGAGAGCCGGTGCTTTTAAGAATGTTTCTTATGAAAACTTTTCCGGGAAGATTGCCGTGGCTCTTTTCTCCTCTGACGGAAAGTTAAAGCAACTCCTGAATAGCGGTAAAGGACTGACATTGCAGTCCATGCAAATAATGACACCAAGACTCTATTCAGACTTTGAATGTTCGGTACCCGCCGGAACTGACATTGCTGCTGATGATATCATCCGTATGGTTACCATGTCCGGCAACGGTTCAACTGAATGGCTTCCCGTTACCGGAGACCTCATTACGATAAATGAGATAAAAGCGAAAAACAATATCATTCCCTATTTTTCGATAGATATTCCAAGCAGTGTAGACGGTGCTCTTATATCTGACGCCGACAGCAAAGTCATCAAAGGACGTGACTATTCGTTCAAGGTAGTCGCCACCTCTCCCGACAAGGTTGTTACCGTAAAAGCAAATGGTTTTATCCTTACACCAGTTTCCGAGAACATCTACACAATCTCAAATGTAACTTCCGACCAACAGATACGCATTATCGTGCAAGCTGCAGAGGATGTGGTAAACAAGCGTAATTTATGGGTTACCGCCGGTGAGCTCGGAAATCTCATCAGCGAAACCGATGCCGGTACTATTAAGGAACTGGCCCTCTACGGAACTATTGATGTGCGTGACTTCACATTCATACGTGAACGCATGAAACTAACCACACTCGATATTTCCAATGTCAATATTGTGGCCAACGGTTCCAATCCTGCCAATGCCATTCCTACCAAAGCGTTCAGTGGTTATGGTTCATTGCAGCGCATAGAATTGCCGAAAAATCTTTCTACTCTGAAAAACGGTTGTTTCAATGCCACCGGTCTGAGAAAAATAGAGATTCCAGCATCAGTAAGCAATTATGAGTATAATATATTCTTAAATTGCAGCCATTTGAGCGAAGTTATCGTACGCCGTCAATCACCGGCATGGGTTAACTGGTGCGTATTTACAGGAACTCCCAAGTCAAAACTCGTAGTGCCTATAGGTGCGGCAACCGCTTACCGTTCAAAAGAGAATTGGCAGGATTTTAAAAACATTGTAGAAGAGAATCCTATTTCACCCTCTTCATATATGGTAGCACTTCAAGAAACGGAAGGAGTAAAAATAACCCCCGACTCCGATAATCTGGAAGTTGCCGCCGGCTCAGCATTCTCATTCACGATAGAAACCGACAATCGTTTTGGAGATGCCAAAATGGAAGTTTATGCCAATACCACTAAATTGAGTGCAGAAGCTAATGGACATTATACTGCTACCATCAATGCCAATACCTTAATTCATGCCAATTTTATTTATCCGACACCTACTATCGGCGAATCTTCCTGGAAACTCACAAATTCCAGAGGAGGTGTAGGACTCGCCACAGACGTTATCAATGTAATAGCCGGTAAATCTTTCGCCATACGTGCCAATGCACTGGCAATACCTAAAGACGACGCCGCAATGTTTTATGCCGCCGTTCTTACAGATGCCAGCGGAGCCATCAAAGAGTTTATATCTCCTGTATTCAATAATTCCTCGACTAATTACGGTGACCTTCCATGCACTTTCAACTGCCTGGTAAAAGAAACTTCAGTACGTGAAGGCAATCTCGTACGTATAGCCACTTCATATAATAAGAAAAACTGGCGCTTGGTCAAAGGCGATAACGTAAAAGATTCCATTAAAGCCATAGGTAATGAAGTGATATATCATAAGGTAACCATGCCATCCACAGTTCAGGGAGCCACTATCCAAGGAGCCATTGACCAGATAGTTCACGGTATGGACTTTTCATGTAAGATCATGCCTGTTTCCGTAGCTGATGCCATAACGGTATCTGTCAATGGCAAAATCGTAGCAGACCGTGTTGGAGTAGCTCAAATAAAGGTAGAAAGTGTGCGCGAGGATCTTGACATTGCCATACAGGTGGTGTCGGCCGGTGACGAAACCTATACGGCACTCAACATTCATGCAGGTGAACTGGCATCTAAAGTTTCCGCTTCCGCCTTCCCCTCACGCCTTAAACTGATGGGAGAAATGAACGCTGAAGATTTTAAGGTGTTACAAGACAACGCTTCCAGACTGGTGGCCCTCGACCTGACTGACGTCACAATAAAGAGCTATCCTACCCCGAATTCATTGCCCTCCATGGCATTTGCCTCTTCAAGTAGTGCATTAGCAGCGTTAACAACCATACTTCTGCCGAAGAATCTGGAATGTATAGAAGCGGATGCATTCTATCGTTGTGTTAAAGTGCAAGAAATTACCATTCCCGAGAATGTCTCTTATATCGGAAGCAATGCTTTCGCCATG
The DNA here is from genome assembly GCF_900142015.1 of Bacteroides stercorirosoris. Lineage (GTDB taxonomy): Bacteria > Bacteroidota > Bacteroidia > Bacteroidales > Bacteroidaceae > Bacteroides > Bacteroides stercorirosoris. Next base: position 124,613 of record NZ_FQZN01000016.1, on the reverse strand, counting down.
TGCGTAAACCTGAAGAAAATAATTGTTCTATCAAAGACTCCCGTAAACCTGAAGAGTAATCCATTCCCCACAAATACTTCTGGTATAACACTCGAAGTTCCGCAAGGTACGGAATCCGACTACGCAGCCAGCGCATATTGGCAAGACCTTAGCAATCAGGCATCAAAAGTTTACTATAACATCCAGATTGACCAGAATAGAGCTTTCCAATATAATCAGAGCGAACCATTAACCAAGATTGAGGGACCGGGAAACAGCACTAAAACCGTGATGCTTGGCCTACCCAATTTCCAACCGACTTCCTATAAGAAAAATCCGGTTCATCGGCCGGGAGTGGCGTTCAAGCTTTACGATAACAAAAAAGACGTGACGAGTATGCTCGATCCGCTCAGCTCCTCTGATATTTTCTATCCCGGAGGGTATTATAAAGTTAAATTCTACGGAAACGTAACAGACCCGCAATCTCTGAATTACCCACAGAACCACATCATTGATGTTGTGTTCTATTACAACATTAAAATCACCGACACTTCCGGCAAGGCCAAAATCAGTTTTGTGGATCTGGACGAAAGCAACGTATGGAGAAATGCAGAAATGAATAAATTCGTTGAAGGTTCCTCCTTGCGTCCTACACTCTTCAAAGAGGGAGGCAGCTATAAATTCACCGTTGTTTCAGAAAGCCCCAATATGACCCCTGTGGTTAAAAAGGGCAGCGAGGTTGTATATCCGGACGAAAACGGAATATATATAATAACCGACTTGCAGTCTGATGTGGAGATGGATGTCACAATGACTCTTGCTGAAAACGAGAATGCAGCGCTTGAAGCGGAAGAGATACTCCATATCGGTGAGGAAGAAGCCGCTCAGATTACAGAACTCAACTTGTCCGGAGAGATGACTGATGAAACATTCAGTTATATACGTGATAACTTCACATCCCTGGAAAATCTCAATCTGTCAGGTACGGAAAACAATGATATTCCCTCCGGAGCATTTGCCGGAATGGAAAACCTGGCCCATATAGTAATTCCAGAAAACATAACTTCGATTGGCAAGAACGCTTTTGAGGGCTGTTCCCAACTTCAGTCACTTTCTCTCAACTCTGTTAACGTAATCGGCGACGGAGCCTTTAAGGGATGTACTTCGCTGACAAGTATCACGCTCTACGGAAATTCACAGACCAGCAAGACTCGTGCTTTGACAACCGGAATAAACGACAACTCATTCGAGGGTATTAATCCCAACTGTATCATCTACCTTGCCAAAGGCTTGGAAAGCCAGATATCTTCAAAATCGAACATTGTGCTCAACGGTGACAACAAATGTGAAGCTTTAACGGATATCATTCTTACCGACAGCTATGCTTTCAATATTCCGGCAAGTTTTAATCTTGGACAGAAGAACATCTCACTGTCTGTCAAATTGAACTATCTGTCGCAAGATGGTTCTAAAGACTGGAAAGGCATTGTGTTACCTTTCACGCCCACACAGATGGTTGACGGAAAAGGGAACAAGTATACTATCGGAGATTCAGGCAATCACACTGTCAGCGTACTGTCTTTCAATGAAAACGGCGAGAAACTTGAAAACCAGGCATCAATAGAGGCAAACAAACCTTATATGATACATCTTAACGGTAAACCGGACGAGACTGTAGATTTTACGTTCTCTACAAGCAGCGTCTCAGGCACACGCACCGCAGACGCATCCCTCATGTTCGACGTGCCTATAACTCCGGAAACCGAAACCATCCTGAAAGCCGGTAAACATTTCTGTCTGTATGGCAATTACACCCCTATCCATGCTGATACAGACATGTATATCCCCGATGCCGACGGGTATAGTTTCAACCGCATTACCGACGAAGACATAAAACTTACCATTGCGCCTTTCTCTGTCTATGCAAAAGCCAATAGTCCGGAAGCCGGAAATTCATTTGAAATAGGAAATGCAGATACTACGACAGGTCTTGGTAAGAACTTCTACAAGGGTCATGAACTGCGACTTTACAAGGATGGAACCAACCTTGTAATCATATCAAATGAAAAACGTGACATCAAAATATTCACGGTTTCAGGGATGTATGTAACATCAATGACCCTTAATCCGGGCTCAAACACGATATCCCTCAATCCGGGCATTTATATTGTAGATGGTATTAAAGTAATGCTTTAAACCACTCTGACATATTACTATTAGCCTAATAATGCCTCCTGAAAGCCACATAAAAACTTTCAGGAGGCATTTTCAATAATATAGTAAATACCGATGATATGAAGATATAAAAGCGTATCTTCGCCAACAGAATGAGATATTATAAGCTTTCTATTTTCTGACATTCAGGACAATAATAAACTGATCCTCCAAGATAGGCCTCTTTCACAATCATGCTGCCACAACGTGGACAAGGATTCTTCCATGTTTTGGAAGAAAGAATCGTTTTATACCCTCCCACATTTCCATAAAGATCCGTCTGAGTATCACGGCCTCTTTCGGAAGTCATAATCATTAAGGTATCTTTCAGAGATTTAAAAAGTGCCCCTTTCTGTTCATCCGACAGGTCAAGCACTTTCTGCTTCGGATGAATCCCGGCATTGAACAGAATATCCTGCGTTACCCCATTGCCTACACCCGGAATACGTTGTTCGGTAGCCAGCAGAGCTTTAGCCGTCAATGTCTTTTTGGCTGAAGCAAACAATTTCTCAAATTCCGCTTCCGTATAAGCATCACTCAGCGGAGAAATACTTTCACGACTTATTGTATAATATTTATTGTCGACAACGCCATCGGGATAGGCACTGATAAAACCATACATGGCAACCGTGAATACAAGAAACGATTCATCTTCAAAGGTCAGCAGCAATTGGTAATTGGCAGGAACTTTATCACCCGGATTATAGTAACGCGCACTCACCCCATCACCGATATTCATTATCACATTACCCGACAGGTAAAAATCGACAAACATTCCATATCCTTTAGACGACAGAATCGTCTTTCCGACGAGTAACTTTCCATACTCCAGTGGATCGCCGCTATAGAACGTGAACTTATGAGGCTTGGTAGCATTGAACACTTGCGTAATCGTTTTACCACTTAAAACATCATTGGCTTGCTTACTCAATGTAAGCACTTCTGGCAATTCTAACATATTTATATCATTTAATTATTTATCAATAGGAATATAAATCTCCGTCAGCAATTCCTCGACCGGCGTCTCATCCGGTGCATTGAGATACACCTCAAACGTCAACGGACGTTTCTGATGATACATACTGTAAGGAAACCATTGATTATAAATCGTCTTATAAAATTCAGGTAAATCAGAGTAACTGCCTTTATACCTGAAAACAGCGTACATCCCTCCGGGAATTTCCCGAAGTAATAATTTCCCTTCGGACATGACATTCCCTTCAACAAGAACTCCGATATAGAACCGCCGTTGTTCCATCGGTGTAACCCAAGGATTATCCTGACTTATACTTACCAAACGATTATTGAGACTATTCTGCAAATGAACTGCTTTATAATGCAGTAATTGCTTCCAGATTGTAGTGTAAGCATGTTTATCACGAAAAGTATCACCCACTTCTATGCAAACAGCTTTCAGGGTATTGATACGTTTAATTTTAGCCTCAGGCATGCTATCCGGTTCTTGTTTCGCATTGAAAGATTTATATTTTTCGCGATAAGCCGACATTGAAATGCCGAAATGCTTCTTAAAAGCCTTTGCCAGACTAAACTTTGTCTGATAATTAGTCTGCCTACCTATCTCTTCAATACTCTGTCCGGTAGTGATAAGCAGATGGGCAATATATTCCAGCCGTAAACGTTGGATATATGTACCGATATTCTCTCCGGTAACATTCCTGAAAACCTTCCGGAAATGGTAGAATGAAAGGTGAACCATCTCAGCCAACTGTTCAGGATCAAGCTCATGAAAGAGATTTTGATCAATATAGGTCCGAACCCCATTGACAGCTTCATAGTGAACATGTTGCGTCATCTCTTTCTGTCGCCAGCGTTTCAGGGTGGGAAGACGCTTGTTCAATAAGGTTCTTAATTCTTGTGGAGTATAGTCGGTTCCCGAATACCAATTGTATTTATCTGTGTATTTCACCCAGATATCCACCATTTCATTCATGGAGATATCCACCGTATAGTTCCCGTCTTTCAAACAATAGTAACAATATTCGTCACTACAGGAATGATCGGCATTGGTACCCAAATACTCTTCCACATCGAAACGGAGAGGCATTCCACAACTCTGGCAGTACTGTTTATCTACGGTTTGATTCATGGCACAAATATACGATGCCTATTCCGGATATGATTATCCAAAATAGGCATCTTTTATGATTTGCTCCTGTTTTTCAGAGTAATTGTCTTGATTTCATCTCCAGATACTTGTTTATCACATCAATCGAGAGATTTTCAGGTGTGGTCAATAAGGAATAGATGCCATGCTGTTTCAGCGTAGATACAATCAATCGCTTCTCAAAGGCAAATTTCTCGGCTATGACATGACGATAATATCCTTCCGTATCCTTTGCAGGAGTAGCAATGTAGTTTTTCAGGTCCGCATCTCCGAAAAAGACCACAAGCAGACGATGCTGGCGATTTAATTGCTGCAAATACGCCAACTGGCGGTTCATACTGCCCAGACTGGAAAAATTAGTATACAGCACCAGAAGACTGCGTTTAGTGACGTGCTTGTTCAAATGCACACAAAGGGAAGAAAAGTCCGTTTCACCGAAAGTGGTCTGCTGGGCATAAAGATTTTCAAGCAATGTCTGCATGTGTCCTGAGCGCTTGGAGGCCGGGACAAATGTGTCGAAGTGCGCATCGAAAGTCACAATGCCTGCCTTGTCTTCCCGGCGCATGGCTACGTACGAAAGAACCAGCGAAGCATTTATCGCATAATCGAGCAAAGTCATTCCACGAAATGCCTGCTGCATCACCCGGCCTTTATCTATCACATTATAAATCTGTTGGGAGCGTTCATCCTGGTAGATGTTTACCATGAGCTCGTGGCGGCGGGCACTTGCTTTCCAGTTTATCGTACGGTAATCGTCACCCTTCACATAATCTTTAATCTGTTCAAACTCGGTATGGTGCCCCACCCTGCGGATGCGTTTGATGCCCATCTCTGTAAGATTGTCACTGATGGCCAGCAACTCATACCGGTGCAACATCAGGTAAGAGGGGTATACTTTGATGTCGAGAGCCTCCCCACAGGTGTATCGGCGGGAAAGCAAACCTATTTTATGGGTAACGAACACACGAATCCGTCCAAAACCATATACTCCCCGACTGGTGGGGCGCAGATTATAACTGATTGACTTTCCTTCATTTGCCAGAAGTTCGGTCCGGAAACATATATTGCGCTGCTGAAAAACAAAAGGGATTTCATCGACAACTTCCACAGAAACAGGATGCGGATAACTGTTCTCCACCCGGATGCTCACCGCATTTTCATCCCCATTGGAGAAACGGTCAGCGCATTGGCGGAATGCCCGGATGCCCCGGATACGATAGAGCATATATCCGTCTGCCAGCACCGCCAGGAAGAAGATAAAAAGTGCCCATTGCCCGATCACAAACAACGGGGCAAATACAGTTCCGCTACCCAGCAACAGGATAATCAGAATGAGGATAATATAGAAGCGACGGGTCAGAATCATTTCGGAACTTCCACCTTATCAATCAGGCGTTGCGTTACTTTCACCGGAGAATATCCTTCCATTTCAGCTTCCGCAGTCAGGATAAGACGATGTTGAAGGACACTTGGAGCGACAAACTTGATGTCTTCCGGTGTCACAAAATCACGTCCCTGCAATAGTGCATAGGCTTTGGAAGCCTGCAACATGGCCACGGATGCACGAGGGGAAGCTCCCAGATAGACTGCCTTACTTGTGCGCGTCTGTTGCACAATCAAGGCAATATATTGAAGCAGGGTGCGGTCTACAAATACTTGGTTCATCACACTGCGGAGAGATAAAAGTTCCGCTTTCGTGATGGCAGGAGTGACGTCTTCCAACTTCACCAATGAGGCATTGGTATGATGGCGCTCCAGAATACTCACTTCTTCATCCAACGAAGGATAGTCCATTGTTATTTTCATCAGGAAGCGGTCGAGCTGCGCTTCGGGCAACTTATAAGTTCCCTCCTGCTCCACCGGATTCTGGGTCGCCAGGATTGTATAAAGTTCTCCCATCTGATACGTCGTCCCGTCAATGCTGACCTGGCGTTCTTCCATCACTTCGAACAAGGCTGCCTGCGTTTTGGCAGGGGCACGATTGATTTCGTCCACCAGTATGACATCGGCAAACACCGGCCCTTGATGGAAGTCAAAATCATTGGTTTTCATGTTGAAGACCGTGGTACCCAGCACATCACTCGGCATCAGGTCCGGAGTGAATTGTATGCGGCTGAAATCAGCATCAACCAGCCGGGCAACCAGACGTGCCAGCAAAGTCTTCGCTACTCCCGGCACTCCCTCTATCAGCACATGACCATTTGCCAGAATAGCCGTCAGCACCAGGTCTACCGTTTGCTCCTGCCCTACGATGACAGAAGCAATCCGATCCTTCAACTCTTGTATCTTCTCGGAAAAGAGGGTTAAATCCACCCGTTGTTCTGTATTCTCTTCCATAAGTTTCTTTTTATATATGACTAATTATTTCATTCATTTTATCAATGTAGCGCTTCATTTGCTCCACGGAGATATCACATCCACCATAAATCACCGGCCTGACTGTACGGATGAATTCTCCTATCTCTTCCTCATTCATCCCTGTTTTCCGGGCAATTCTACTGAAAGAGCGTTCATCATCCGCCACTTCTTCTATATCCATCTGAATCTCCCTTCTCAATTCTTCTGCAAAATACATGTACTTTTTACGAACCAAATCGGCATGGTCTTTCTTCTGGAAATAAAGAGTGCCTATCAGTTCCGTAAACTCCAGCGACTTGTTTTCCGGTTTGCGGATAACCGGTATCGCACGCTGTCTTCTTCGCGCTGTAAACACCATGAAGAGTAGTATGGCAAGCATCGTCAGATACAAAGCCCAGCGAAGCGGTCTCTGCGAGAGGAAATAGCGGAAAGGAGACATCTGCACCTGTGCCGTTTTCTCCATATAGGCCTCGGTGCGGACTATAGGTAGTTCTCCCATTTGAGATAGCAGGCGGAACAGATAAGTGGCGTTCTTCCCGTCCAGCACACCATAATTGGTAAAGAGCAGAGGTGTGGAAGCCAGAATAATCTCCCCTTTCCCCCACCGGTACGACATGGCAACCGGAACATGGACTACAGTATCTGAAAAAGTAGAATCCACATCCGTTTCATATATGAATTCATTTACTGAAATATCCTTTACTGCCAGTACCTTTGCCGGAAGCGAATCTGTGAGAAAGTAAGACGAACACAATTGGGGATAGAAATAGAAATTCTGCCGGGGATAAACCGTAGAATCCCCTATCCAGCACAGGCTATCCCTCAACAGCAGCGAAGTAGCATACTTCTTCAAAGCTATCGGGCTAAAATAGGAATAACTGTTTCTGAACTTCAAGGTATCTTCCAGTTTATTGCTGAACCATGTACTTGCCAGCATGATCTTATTCCCCCGTTCCGCCATTTTCAGTAAAGCGTCCACATCTACTTCCGATGGCATCCGGTTGTTGGCAACAGCCAATATTCCCCGGCAAGACACGGTATCGTTCCGCTCCATTTGGTAGAAAGTTTCCCTGGATAATGAATACCCCATCGGCAGCGAAGCGGACAACAAGCTGTCAAAAACGGCACACCCGAAAGGTTGTTTATCGTAATGGCTGAAAGTAGGATTCCATACGAATTTCTTCGGCAAGCGACATTCTATTGCAAACATCAACAGCAGAAAGATGATAATTCCAACGATGAACCAATGACTTCCTTTCATGCAGCCCCTCCTTTCTTCACTTCTTCCTGCAAGGAATGCATGGTGTGAAACAACGCTTCGGTCGCCTCAAAATTTCCATAACGTACCCGCAGGAAATGATGGGTCAACTGCCGGAAAGCGGGCAACCGCACTTCATTAATGTACTGTGTGGGTGTTTTGTAAAGTTGCCAGTCGATGCGCCCCTCGTCACTGAGTTGCTTTAGCGTCTGCAAATACAACAATCGGACTGCTTCTCTATAATCACGGCGGGAAAGGGCGTCGGCAATCCCTTTCGCAAAATCCACTCCATAAATGGTATCTTCTTCCACCGTATAAGGCAAAGCATTTTTACGGGAATACGCGAATAATTCCGGATGCTTCTTGTAAACGAACCAGCCTACCAGAATAAGGATAAGAATAGCAATGCCTATCAGAATTAGTTCCGAATATTCTTCCGCAAAGTTGCTGCCGAATATTTTCTGCATGACTTCTCCGAACCATCTGTTGAACCACTCGAATATATTAATTTCGGGAGCGATCAACTCACGGTTGTAGTCATACGCCGCATCAGACTGCCATATGGCAACCTGCGCAGTGTCACAAACCAATGTATCAGACGGAGAAGTTATCATTTACATTTTAGAGTTTATCGAAATTATCAATATCACTTTCTACCATGATGCTATCCACCTTTTCCGAGGCATGACCATACTGATAAGCTAATCCTACAAACGAGAAAATCATGGCAAGGTAAGCACCAAATACTTGTACAATTGCCAACAGATAAAGCAAGAAGCTATATCCTACAGATACGGTTGCTTCGGTTCCCCCGCCGCTTGTAGTAAAGATGTACTTCACCACTGTTCCTATGTACCAGGGTATCAGCGTCACACCTTGTAGAATACCGGCAATGAATCCCATGACAAGAGATATCATAAAGATACCTCCCCAAGTGGTAAATCCCAAGCGGAAAGTCTTCTTCAAGGAACTCATGATGCTGATGTCTTCAAGCAGGTAGATAGGCGCCCAAAGGCTAAACGGCACGGCTACGGCTATCATAAACGGGATAAACAGAATCATAACAATTGCGAACAAAGTCTCTGGGAACAAAGCAGCTATGACACCGATAATCAGACTGGCCAACATCGTCAGGACTAATCCGAAGAAAACCAATATAAACATCCTCTTCACATTATGGAGCAACATAGGCCGCAGTATCCCCAACGTGACGCCCTGCAAGCGTCCCTCCCGCTCATTATAAGTCCGGATCATCGCATAAACCAATGCAGTCAGCAAAACAATGCCTATTATCAACAGAAGCATATACAGACTGTAGTAAGAAAAGAATGACAATATAGCAGAGTCAGGAAATCCACTATCCAGAAAACCGGACATGCCTAACGTATAAGTCATCAGTCCATTCAAACTTAATGCCTGGACAAGACAAAGCGGTAAAAGCAAATAGGTTGCATACTTCAGCATCAACTTCCAATTCTCTTTTATAAAATCGAAAGATGCATTAAACTTCTCACCGAAAGAACGTTTTACGTACAACGCAATTTTAGGTTTCTCTGTTTCCATGTCGTTTTCTATTAGGTAAATAAATATAGTAGAATAAAATAAATGCCAGGGAAGTAAGAATCAGCCCAAGCCTCAGCGCATCCGGCAATTCGGTGTGGCGGGTGATAAAGCCTTCAATGAATCCTGCCATGATAAATACAGGGATGGTGCCTATCACAATCTTCACCCCTCGTTTGGCTCCCCTCCGGAAAGATTCAAGCCTTGAATAGGTTCCGGGGAACAGCCATCCGTTTCCCAAAGCGAGTCCGGCAGCACCGGCCACAATGATAGCCCAGATTTCGAGTGTTCCGTGCAACCATACGGCAAGCATGGACTCGCCAAGCAGACCATGCTGGAAAAAGAAGGTCTGGAAAGAGCCCAGCATGACTCCATTGGCAAAAAGCATATATCCTGTACCGAAGCTGGTTAAGATTCCCATTGCAAAGCAATTGAAGGAAACCATGATGTTGTTCAGTGTGATTCCCAGGAACATAGGAACTTCCGAAGAACCGTTATACACTGCCATAGGTTCTCCGTTGGCTATATTATCCAATGTCATATCCACATAGTTATTTCCCAGAATCAGACGGACAAAATCGGGGTCACCCACAGTAGAAATCACCCCGACCGCTACGCTGACAATGAAAATAAGAAATGAAACAAGCAGTTCACGACGCGCATCGTGCATGGTCTGAGGTATTTCCTGCGTCCAGAAAGTGATGACTCGCGACCATTTCTCACGTTTGTTCCGATAAATTTTATTATGCAGCGCCGAGGCGAGATTGTTCAGATAAATGGTGATGCGGGAGGTTGGAAAATGCGTTTGTGCAAACGCCAAGTCAGCAGTAAGGTCCGTATATGCGTCGGCAAGCCTGTCGGGAGACAAGCTTGTAGCCTGCTCCACCACCTTCTCGGCTTCTTTCCATTTTTCAATATTCCGACGGATGAACGTTACTTCTTTCATACTTTTCTTGAGGACTTCGGATGAGTTTTGTCTGAAATCGGTAACAAAAATAAGAGAATAATGATATATTTGCAACGAAATACTAAAAATGTTCAATCGGAAATGGCAGAATCTACTATAATCACGGGGCAATTCGTCCGTATCAGCCAAACACCCGCCAGCATTGGCGAACGATTTCTGGCATTAGTCATCGACTATATCCTGATAGGACTTTATGTATATTCCACAGCAACCCTGCTCTCTAAATTCCAGGTATCTTCGGATTTTACTATGATTGTTTTTTTTGCAGTCATCTATCTGCCTGTATTATTCTATGCATTTTTATGTGAGATGTTCAACCACGGGCAGAGCCTCGGAAAGAAGCTCATGAACATCCGGGTGGTGAAAGCCGATGGTTCCACTCCGAGCATAGGCTCTTATCTGCTTCGCTGGCTTCTCTTCCCGATTGATATTCCCGTCACCGGAGGACTCGGAGTATTAGTGATTTTGCTGACCAAAAACAGTCAAAGGATGGGCGACCTTGCCGCGGGCACAATGGTTATCAAGGATAAGAATTACCGCAAGATACACGTCAGTCTTGACGAATTCGATTATCTGACAAAAGATTACCGCCCCACATATCCGCAAGCCGCCGACTTATCACTGGAACAGGTAAATGTAATCACCCGGACTTTGCAATCCGGGAAAAAGGACCGTGCACGGCACATCGTGCAGCTTGCCAAAAAAGTGCAGGAAATTCTTTCAATCACACCCCGGGATGGCGGACAGGAACAATTCCTGCAAACCATACTCCGGGATTATCAATACTATGCATTGGAAGAAATCTGAATTTCTTGTCCATTAAACTCAACCTTCCGTATTCTGCCGTTCTGATGCATATTGACTCGGAGAAACTTTATATTCGGCTACAAAACATTTCGAGAAATAAGATGGATTTGAATAGCCGACCATATACATCACTTCCGAAACAGAGAACCTGTTTTGTGACAATAAAGCAGCTGCCTTCTTCATTCTTATCCGGCGAATAAGATCTACGGGAGTGACTCCTGCCAACTGCTTTACTTTCCGGTACAATTGTTTATTATCCATCTCCACTAATTGGCAAAGCATAGAAACATTGAATTCTGTATTTTCCATGTTTTCTTCCATGATGGCAACAAGTTTGGTTATAAATGCTTTCCCTGTATCTATTTCTTTCTCCTGTATCTGTACAGGTTGCCCGATTGTTTCAATACTCAGTCGTTTCTCCAACCTGCGCCGGGTTTTAAGTAGCTGTTCCAGCCGCAGTTCCAGTTTATCAATATCAAACGGCTTAGCTATAAACGCATCTACTCCTGCTTTCATACTTTTGAGTTCTGTATCTTTATCATCCTTCGCTGTCAACATCGCAATAGGTACTAAAGCTATTTGCAAATTTTTGCGTATCACCTTACAGAATTCAATTCCATCCATTTCCGGCATTATCTGATCTACAAGAATTATGTCCGGATGGTGTTCTGAGGCAATGGTTATCCCATCTTTTCCATTTAAAGCATACAGGCAACAGTATTCTTTAGAAAAAGCTTCCACCAGATAGGTTACCATTTCAACGTTATCATCAACAATCAATAATATGGGTTTTCCCGAAAGCAGGCTCAATTGTTGATCCGTCTGAAAACTGTTCTGCACGGAAGATATACAGTTTGCACCGGATAAAGGTAAGGTTACGGTAACTAAAGTTCCACATTTATCGCCAGCACTATTAATGCTGACATGGCCATCATGCAGTTCTATAAACTTCTTAACTATATACAGCCCAATGCCACTTCCATCTTTACGTCTCTCTTTGTTTTTACTCTGAAAATAGCGGATAAAGACATAAGGAAGATCTTCATGCCTTATGCCACTGCCGGTATCCGAAATCTGTATAGTCACCGTTTCAGCTTCCTGAATTATACTAACTTCGATTTTTCCCCCTTCAGCAGGAATGAATTTAATCGCATTAGTGATTATATTTGATATTACAGATTCCATTTTTATCATATCCAGATTCATCCATATTTGTTCTCTATCGGATATGAGGACCGGCCTGATATTTTTCGATGCAAAAGCCATGGAGAAAGTATCCAGGATATTCCTTGTAAAAGAACATAATTCGATATTAGAGCGAATCAAAGTGTTCTCACTTGCACAATCAACCTGCTTGAAATCAAGAACTTCATGAATCAATGAATTTAATTTCAATGCATGTCCGTATACAGACTCCAGCCGCTTTTTATGTTCCGGCTTCTTAATTTCTGTAATCAGAGTACTTAAAGGGGCTATAATCAGGCTTAAAGGAGTCTTGAGTTCATGTGAAATATGAATGAAGAAGTCTAATTTCAGATTTGACAATTCTAATGTTTTCTCTTTCTCTATACGCTCATATTTCAGCTTGATATTCCTTCGGATATATTTTATGATAATAAAAGCGATACCTGCCAATATAAGTGTATATATAATATACGCTATCACCGACGCATACCATGGCGGAAAAATGGTAAAGCCAAACTTCGTAACCGGAGATATCCGGGGATTATCAGAGTTCCCACTCCGCATAAACAACTTGTACCTGCCGGGATGTAAATTGGCAAAAGAAATATAATTCCGTCCCGGCTCCAATTTATTCCATTGCTTCGTATTTCCTAAACGATAATAGAACTCTGTTTCCGACGAATAAGCTAATGTAGAAAACTCAAATGTCAGATTCTTCTCCGTATGCGGCAACTCTATCCTATTCTGGTATCGGATACTACTCCCGATATAATCCACCATAGGTAGCAATCGCTTGTCATTGCTTCTGACAGCTGTTATAATAACCGGACTTGCTTTCTTTTCTTTCTTTATAGCATGAGTGGGCATATAAGATATCCCATCATATCCTCCCCACAATATAACCTCATGTTGCTTGTCATAGAATCCTGCCTGATAATACCTTCCTGGAAATGCGACGCCCGTTCTCTGCAAAGAAGTTACATCCCATGCCATGACTCCTTCTGTACACGAAACCCAGATATTCTTATTTTCCAATACGAAAGAATGCACCAGACTTCCTTTGGCTAATTCACCTATTTTCTCAATGGCACAAGTCAGTACATTGATTCTATAAAGTTCATTGTCCGACGAATACCAAATAGACTGTATTCCATCATAAATCATCTGATTCAGACAAATGTCCAGTATGCGTGTTTTTCGGGATTTACAGTCTATCCGGGCTAATCCTTTTTGAGTATTAACCCACATAAAACCATAATTATCAGCCTCTATCTGATAGGCAATCTCACTAAACTTTGTTGAAACAAGTGAGTCGGATAAATTCCATTCCGCCCGAAATAAAGCCTCATGATCGTGTGCAAGCAATTCTTGCTTGTCAACGATGAATATTCCACCCAGATAGGTTGTAATCCATAAATAACCATATTTATTCTCATAAACATCATATGCCCAATTAGCTTTCTTCTGATTCAGCCTGTCTACTATATTGTAATGTATAAACTTCTTTTTCTTTCTATCATACCTTGCCACCCCGGCATCCGTAGCAATCCACATGATATGATCACGATCTTCATATATACATCTGATTCGGTTGTGCAGAAGTAAACCGTCCGGGGTCTCTGTATTAAAGCATTTCACGTCACCATTTTCTCCAAATAGCAAAAGCCCGTTTGTTCCTCCTAGCCAATACCCTCCTTTGCTATCCTTATATATATGGGTAAAATGATTTCCATTCCTTTCATTTATCAATTCTGAAATATGAATAAACTGAAAAGCAGAGTCATCAATAATCAACGATATGCCATAATCAGTACCTAACCAAACATTATTATTTTTGTCAATATAGATACATGAAATCACATTATTACACAAAGATTGTTCATTTTGCAAATCACGAAGTATATGGTTGACTTTCCCCAGATTCCGACTATAAATATACAAGCCATTATCCGTACCGATCACAATATTATTTTTATTATCAAAAGCCAACGCTTTAGAAGTATTTGACGGCAATGCGAGAGATGTTTCTACATGAGAATCTTTAAAAGAATACTGGAGTAAACATCCTTCCGCCCCAATCCATAAGCAATTTTGTTGTTCATCCCACAGCAATGAATTTACCATCAGTTTCCGGAATTGCTCAGGCAATGAGACTGTTTCTCTCACTTGCTTTATGGGGTCATAACAACTCAAGCCATCATAAGAGCCTATATAAAGTTTGCCATTTGCAGGTGCAAATGCATAAACAATTGATTTACTTTTTCCGGACTCTAATGGCAGGTGCAAAATAGATCCATTCTGGAAATCATAATACAGTAATCCTTCATCATTAGTTCCAATCCAAAGTTTATCGTGCCAAACAGCCAAGGAACGGACGGATTTAACCACCTGAGTAGCCGGATACAGGTTCTCAAATTGCTCAGTAAGCAAATTAAAAAAACGTAATCCCCTATTAGTCCCGATACACAGATATTCTTTACTTATCTGTACTATTGCAGTGATATTGGCATATTCTATATCGGTTTCCTTTGCTAATTTATAGATTTGATATCCATCATAAGAGAACAGGCCACTTTTAGTACCAATCCATGTCAGTCCCGTGTCATCTTGAAAAATTGCATTTACAATATTTGATTCTATTGGGAAATATATATTCTTAAAACTTTTATATTGATAATTATGTGGGAAAACAGAAGGGAGATTAGCGGAGCCATACGCCTGCATACCCCAAACTAAAATATAAACAAGAAGAAGTGTTTGCTTACTAAGAATAATATTCTTTATAATCAGAAATCCTTTCATATATAAGGCCCGTTCAGGCATTGGTTAAAGCGAAAGTAGTAATTAAATTCGATAAAGAGCATACTGAAACCATAAAAACAAAAAAATGGAGCAAACCATTCAGCCATAGGCTGTCCGCTTGCTCCATCCCCCACCAATTAGATTATTTCCGGGGACCGGTATAATTTTCATACCAGTCTGTATATTTGGCCCCCTTTGAGTCTGCCCATTTCGTGAAATCAGGATATTCACTGTCAATACGCTGCCTTTCTGTTACCGGCTTGAAGCCCAATACAGGAATATCAATGGCAAACGGATATGCTCCTTCACGGTCAATGTAATAAGCATCCTTATTAGTGCCGATAAGCGACTGATTAGCTAAAGATGTGGCTTTATGCTTAGGTAAATGTACCTCTGCCCTATCCTTTTGCCCATCAGCATACTTTACAATGATATATGGATTGTAACCTTTCAAATCATCCTTCTTAAAAGAAGCATTGAATTCTCTGGTTATTGTATACGTCTTGCCAATACTTTCCTTAACATTAGGTGTCACTATAATGGACGATGTTTCATTTTCTACTTTTACATCCGTTGAAGTCACTTTACCAAGTTGTCCGGGATCTATCTGATAAGCGAACGCATTTAAGAATGTAGCGCCATCATGTACCGGAGTAAATGTATCGACTATCTTTGTTACCATATTCTTGGTATTAAAAGAAACTTCACGCCTGTATTCCACTATTACATCATTCATGTCATAATCACCACCCGAAGGCCAGATGTCTTCAAACGCCAGCGTACCTTTAAGAGGTTCTACCGGATCCGGTTCCGGATCCTCTTTACCATCGTCAGGTTTAATAACAGGTCTATTAGGGTCGTCAATACTTCCTTCCGGAGTGGCATCTACATAGAACAAGAGGTCACAGTAACTTTGGTTCGCTCCATCTTCAACACCTATAATGGTCTTTCCACTCTTTTCATCTTTCACTGTAACAAATCCATTCTGAGTTATCATTACTTCATTAGAAGTACGAAGTTCTTTCGTCCTAATTTCATTCTCTTTAACATCAGAATCATGTTTGTAGCCATTATATCCATCAGCATAGAGAAACCAGCCTACCGTATATCCTTCCGGAAATTCTTCTGCGGCATTACCGTTCTCATCAAAATAGAGCAAACGTACTTTGTTTCCACAGCTTAATATAGATAATTGACCTTCATATGCCGAGAAAGTAACATTTGGAAATACAATATATTTCTTCACATTGTTCACACCTACGCGATCAGACGTTTTATAAAAATAATATCCAAACGTATTATCATAAGAAGCATCCCGATCAAGGAATACAACATCCAATTTTGTTTTTTCTTTTATCTTTATATTAGTAACCTCGGGGGCTGAAAATAAACTTGAATTATTCACATCCGCAATATTATATGGATTGAAAAATTTCTTCAGGCGCTTTGTTACATCTGAAATTTTCTCATCACCAACCTGATTCACAGATTTTATATAATCCTTACTAGAAGCAAGATTTCCTTTCTCTCCCCATTTACACAGTGAATAAAGATTCTTAGACCTATCAATAGTATACGGAGGCTTTGTTTCACCAAACGAATAAGATCGTGTAGAAGGTCTTAACTGCTTCACACTCATATCAAAGCTAACAGCATTGTCTTTAATTTTCATTTCCACACATCTTGGCAGTCCACAAGTTTCCGTACATAAATAAACTTTCTCCACTGAGGTCGGTATATTCATTTTCCCCTCATACTTTCCGTTGTTATCCGTATAAGTTTTGAATATAGCCTCCACCCCTTCTTTTTTCACCGACGTACCTTCCACCATAGGATCTTCGTCATATACCTCTACAAGAGCAGTAAAACTCGGAACATTATAGTTCACCAGAAGCTTCACATCACCACGCGTTTCAAAACCAAAATATTCATCCGGATCAGGTAAAGGTTGTTTGCCTGCATCCGGGTTATATACGTCTTTTTCCACGCATCCTGTCATCAGACCATTGAATACAATTGTGGCAATCACAATCATAGCGATTTTTAAGTACTTTTGTCTCATAAATACAATATTAAAATTACATAGTCAGTAGTAAACTACATGCAAAATTAGGCTATATCAACCGAGAGAAAAGACACAAAATGGACAAAGGCTAACACAAAAAAGACAAGTTTAGTATTAAAAAGATAAAGCCATCTGATTATTAGTCAACTACAAAACTTTCCGATTTAAAGTTACTATAATACCTCCCGGAAATTGCCGTAAACTTCAGCACACAATAATCCGGGTCCGTCACACCTTCCGGATAATACATGGTATCGCCTTCCTGCCATATCATCTCCTTACTGGAGGCATCCGTCAGCACTTCCATTGTGCCGCGCAACATCACTCCCCTGAAGAATCGCGTATCACAAAAGTAAATACTTGCACGGTCATTTTTCCGGTATTGTGCAACACGCATTGACGAAGTGTTCGTGGTCAGATAGATAACTTTTATCCCCTCCCTTTTCCGGGGCTGCAACATAGCTTTGATATTCGGAAAACCTTCTGCATCTATCGAACCGATGAAAGCGGTTTTCAACTTATCAATCATACCTCCTACTGTTTTCTCTGCATCTCTCATCATTTCATTATTTTATGGGTTATTGTTGCGGCAAAGATAAGCACGACACAGAACATCAATGCAATAAAAACCAAGGGAGAAATAGCACTTTTTACGGTTTATACAGTTTCCGGTAAGCTAATGGCGTCTCTCCCGTACACTGCCGGAAACAACGCACGAAATAAGCAACAGTAGAGAAATGAAGTTCAAATGACAAGTCTGATATGGAAATATCGGTATAGATGAGCTGCTTTTTAGCCTCATCCATAATCTTATTCAGGATATATTGTTTGGCACTGAGGTTCATTGCCGAATTCACAACTTCATTCAGATAGTTGGGAGTAATACAGAGCTTATCCGCATAAAACCGGACGGAATGTTGTTCTTTCAGGTTCGCTCCGACCAGTTCTACAAATCTGCTGACGTGAATGCTGCCGGCTTCCTTATCCTTCTCTCCCTGAGATAGCATATTCAGATACCCCCGGTTCAGCAGCATAAGAGCTTCGTAAAGCAATGCCCTCAGCACATGTATATCATTCTGTCTGTACAAGTCGATTTCTGCCTTTATATCATGCAGAAGCTGCATCATGCGCTTATAAAGTTCATCAGACAAATGGAGTTTAGAAGCTGTCTTTTCCAGGTTGAAGAACGGGAGATGTTGCACAAACAAAGGGTCCTTGAAGAAGGAAGACAAGAACTCATCTTCAAAAATCAGCGCATAACCATCTGCAATATGAGCTGTATCCCAATTCCGTATTTCGCCGGGTTTGGAGAAGAACACATCACCGGGAATTGCTTCACATATCTGATTATCAATCGAGAATCTCCCCTCTCCTTCCGTAATGAAAGTAATATCATAATAAGTCAACGTATGCGCAGCCCCTTCAGCCAGAAACCGCTTCACGTATTTCAGTTCCACGACATCCACTAAAAGTTCACTCCCATACTTATGCTTATAAAATGTATACCGGGGGATTGATTTCTTCATTTAATAATCTCTTATTTATGAATAAACTCTTACCATGAAATTACAACCCGCAAATATATTCATTCCTGTCATAATTCCACTTGCACACCTGACTTAAAATTATGTTTTTTCGCATCTGCCGGTGATATTTAGAATGAATATTTATTTCCTTGTCATTTCTTTTACTAACTTTGACAATCAATACATATAAAAATTACTCTGATGAAGAAACAGTTTGCCTTATTACTAATGGGAATACTTGTTCCTGTTTGCATCTATTCCCAGGATATTTCAGGTGCGTGGAACGGAAAATTATCACTCCCTACCAGTTCACTCACTATTTGCTTCAATCTGCAAAAGACCGAACAAGGTTATACATCCACCTGCGACAGTCCGGATCAGGGAGTTAAGGGTATTCCTACAGAATCAACCCTTTTCAAAGATTCGGTACTAACGATTCAGATTCCCAATATACATGCCTCTTATAAGGGAAAACTCGGAGCGGACAACAAGATATATGGAAACTTCACACAAGGCATTCCATTGAAATTAGATTTGGAAAAAGGAGAATCCGCCAAGATGAACCGTCCACAAGAGCCTCAACCGCCTTTCCCTTACAAAGTGGAAGACATAACCATTGAAAATCCGCAAGCCGGCATCACACTTGCCGGAACATTGACTTTGCCTGAACAAGGGAGTAAATTTCCGGCGGTAGTATTAGTGACTGGTAGTGGCCCGCAAAACAGGGATGAAGAAATCATGGGACATAAACCTTTCTTAGTGATTGCCGATTACTTAACCCGCAACGGAATAGCCGTTCTGCGTTGTGACGACAGAGGCGTTGGTGAGTCGAAAGGAGTATATGCATCTGCCACGAATGAAGATTTTGCCAGCGATGCGGAAGCTGCTTTCCAGTATCTGAAAAGCAGGAAAGAGATAAATTCCAAACAGATAGGAATCATCGGGCACAGTGCCGGAGGAACCATAGCTTTTATGCTGGCTGCCCGGAATAAAGAAGTGGCTTTCATCGTTTCGTTGGCAGGCGCCACCATTCAGGGAGACAGTCTGATACTAAAACAAAGTGAGATGATTTCCAAATCCAGCGGTATGCCGGATGCTGCATGGGAATTGACTAAACCCGTGCTACGCACCCGCTACGCTTTATTAACCCAGGATAAGAGTACAGAAGAAATCCGGAAGGAATTGTATGCCAATGTTGCGCAAACGCTTTCTCCCGGACAACTGCAAGACCCCAATGTCATGAAACAGGCAGAGGCTCAAATGAACTCAATGCTCTCCCCCTGGTATTTGCATTTCATGAGATATGACCCTACTTCCGACTTAAAGAAGACCAAATGCCCCGTCCTGGCTCTCAATGGAGAGAAAGACCTGCAAGTAGACGCCGACATGAACCTCGGAGCAGTGGAGCAGTGGGTGAAATCCAACGGAAACAAGCAAGTCACCACTAAAGAATATCCCGGCCTGAACCATCTATTTCAAGCGTGCAAGACTTGTACTATCAGCGAATACGGACAACTGGAAGAAACAATTAGTCCGGAAGTTCTGAAAGATATGTCAGACTGGATTCTCAAATTGAAGAAGAAATAAATATCCGGAGGTTGCCCCCGATGCTTATTTACCTACAAACTTGAATTCACGCTCATTGTATCTGTCGCCGACATTGGGGTACTTCTTCAACAGATGTTCTATGTCCGCAATATCTTCGGCAGACAAATCCACATCAGCAGCTTTTGCATTCTCTTCCAGATACCGGGAGCGTTTGGTTCCCGGTATAGGAATGAGATTTTCACTTTGTGCCAACACCCAGGCCAAGGCAAGCTGTGCAGGAGTAATCCCCTTCCCCGCTGCGATTTCCGCAAATCCGGCAGATAACCTTTGATTGTTTTCCCAATGTTCGCCGTTGTAGCGGGGCAGATGCTTTCGGTAATCATCCGTTCCCAGAGCTTCCACACGAATTGTATTAGTCACCAGTCCCCTGCCTAAAGGTGAAAAAGGCACCAGGGTAATCTCCAATTCTTTCGTCAATGGCACTATTTCCTTTTCCACATCACGAGTCAGCAAAGAATACTCACTCTCAACGGCGGCAATAGGATGCACGGCATTAGCTTTCCTCAAAGTTTCGGGAGAGCACTCGCTCAGTCCCAGATAACGGACCTTGCCCTCTTTTACCAGTTCAGCCATCGCCCCTACCGTTTCCTCAACAGGAACAGACGGATCTATCCGGTGGGCATAGTACAAATCTATCGTCTCAATCTTCAACCGTCTGAGGCTTTTCTCCACCGCCTGCCTGACATATGCGGGAGAGCCATCCACATAGCTCTCGCCTCCACCAAACACGCTGCCTTTCTCATTACGCAACCTGAAACCGAACTTCGTCGCAATAAAAATTTGATTTCTCTTTTCGCACAGCACTTTAGAGAGCAGTTCTTCATTGGCTCCATTGCCATAGACATCCGCCGTATCCCAAAAGTTCACGCCAAGTTCCAGGGCACGATGCAACGTTGCCATACTCTCTTTCTCATCCGCCGTTCCATACGCAGCACTCATCCCCATGCAACCCAACCCTATTGCAGACAGTTGCACATCCGTTTTACCTAATTTTCTATACTTCATAATTCTACTATTTAAGTCGATGCAAAATTAGGCGATAGCACACGGATGGATTAGCACTATTCAAAGCATCATTTGTACAAATCAAATAGTTGCCTGTTCCCGCACTTTGGTCGGTGACTGATCGGTATGTTTACGATAGAATTTACTGAAATAGGAAATAGATTCAAAGCCCAGGCTGAATGCAATTTCAGATATGGAGCGATTGGTATGCTGCAAATATTGGGTAGCTTCTTTGACGACTCTTCCGGCAATCAGTTCGGATGTCGTTTTTCCGGTAGTCTCTTTAATAGCCTTATTCAGATGGTTGACGTGTACGGACAACCGGTCGGCATAATCGGCAGGAGTATGCAAAATCAGTGTGGCACGGGGGTAATCTACCGGAAACTGTCTTTCTAATAGTTCAAGAAACAATTCGGCAATGCGTTGCGAAGCATTCGGATGCGATTCATACTGATTGATATCCTGCATCTTCACAGCCGTATGTATCAATAAATGCAGATAACACCGCAATACATCGGACTTGCCTGCATAGTCAGATTGCAGTTCCTCCTGCATCCGGGCATATATGTTCTGCACATTTGCCAATTGCACTTCATCCAAAAAGAAAACCTTATCACCCGTCAGCCTGAACAAAGGCGTATTTGCTAAAGAGCCGTTCTTCTCTTCCGTTCGTACAAACTGTTCATTAAAGATGCAAAACATTCCTTTCTGTTCTTCACTGACTGACTCCCACGCATAAGGCACCAAAGGATTAGAAAACAACAAGGCAGGACGGTCCACCAATATCCATTTATCGGCATAATACAATTTTCCCGTCCCCACTATCAGAGTCACTTTATAGAAATCCCGATAACTGAATTGCACCGTCCCGAAGTTACATTGCCGGAAGAAGAGATTGAAATATTCTTTCTCTTTGGAATAAACGGCATCCGGCCTCGGGTCGTAGCATTGTATTCTCTTATAGAATTGAGGAATTGTTTCAGGCATAATGCATATCTGTTTTGCTACAAATTTACAGATTCTTCTTTAATTCTACCGCAACAGAATAGACTAATAGTGCTCTTTACATCAGCATTTGAGAATTAGAGACTATACAGGCCCTGAAATTCATAAGAGTTTCTTTATTTGTTTTATCAAGTCTCCCATCTTTCGCTTATTCTTTTCAATCATTCTCGGTCGCAAAAAGAACCAATTAAAACCGATCCATAAAAGTACAACAGAATATGCTGCCACACCGAATAGTAAAGACCTTTTCAAAGTATATTCATACATATAGAGTGCAATCCCTGCGGACAATAAAATGAAATAGAGGTTCAACAGTTTGGTCTGCATGATATGTTCCTTGCTTCTAACCTTTAGCAAAGCATTCAAGTAATCCATATTCGACTGTTTCTCGTCTATTTTCCTATATAATGAAGTCAAGCCATTATTAAAAACGAGAGCCATTCCCATTGGCAGAATCGACAGTATAATACCGATTTTGGTACTCATCAATTGTGGTTTAAAGTATACCCAGATAAAGATGATAAAAAGAATAGTAAGCAATAAGACTGCATTGAGAATTGTCGTTCTCATAATCCCCTTTCTTCTGAAACCTTTTATTTTTCCAAGTATGTCGGCCTGGTCAACAGCCGGAACCGCCTGCTTGTTCCACAACTCCCTAATATCTATATCATTTTCCATACTCTTTCATTTTCTTTGTTAACAACGCTTTTATACGATGGATTTTCACCCGGATATTGCTCTCGGACAATCCTACGATTTGTGCAATATCCGATTGCCTGACATCTTCCAGTTCCAGCGAAATAATGATACGGTCTATCTCCGGAAGTTCGGCTATAGACTTATACAATATGCGAATCTGAGGTTCGATATCTACAACTTCCTCCTCGGGTAAATCAACAGGTAATTCGGTTGAAACGATTCGTTGCTGCCGCTCCAATTGACGAAGGCAATTGTTGGTTGCAATACGGAATATCCAGGTACTGATATTGGCTTCATTCCTGAAAGCAGGCAGATGTTGCCAGACCTTGATGAATGTGTCCTGAGCCATATCCTGCGCTAAATTATAGTCGTTTACGTATCCCATACACAAACGGAATATTTTGCCCCAGTATTCCTTATATATTACTTCAAATTCCACTATTTATTCTTTAATGAATTCACGTATCTGATTCATAAACCACTCTTTATCGTCAAACATCACAAAATGCAACCCCTTATTAGCATATGCAAACTGCACTGTAGGCAATTTTTTATATTGTTCTTTTATGACTGTTTCTATATTCCTGAAATGAGGTTCCAGTAAAATCAAAGAAGGAACTGTTATGCTCTTTATCCGTTCCCTCAAATCGGTATTCGAGAAATCACAATACATTTTAGCGAATGTTTCCCTGTCGGACTTCAATCCCCAACTTACGATCTCATCGAATTTCGATGAATCGGTAGTAAGACTTGCAGCACTCATTCTTTGCATCTGGGCGAATTGTTCTTCATTCATCGCAGTGATCCGGTTAATCATCTCCGAGCAATCCTTAGCAGGAACTGGCTTAAATTCCGGATTACTCAGAGCCATTAAACAAGGCAGAGCATCCACTACTACAATTTTCACGGCAAGATAAGGAAAATCAGCCGCAATTGCAAGTGCCAACCCTCCTCCCATACTATGACCAATAAGAATCGGCTTTTCTATATTCTTCTCTTTTATAAACCGGGCTATCTGCATTTTCCAACTCTCAAATGAAGGATTCTCTTCCGGTGCAACCCCTGAAAAGCCTGCCATCGTCAAAACGTAGCAAGTATAATCCTCCTTCAACACTTCAACACTTTCCTTCCATACATCTCCCGAACAGGCAAAGCCGGGAATAAATACAATAGCTTGCTTCCCCGTTCCTGACTTGACTACTGAAAAAGGATAATCTTGCGCTAAAGAGAAAGAAGAAGCAAAAAATGCCACTAAGATAAAAAATAGTTTCTTCATTATCATTCGTTTTTTGATTTACCCTTTAGATACGGGAAAGTTCAGAATGTTACAGAAAAGAAGAACTTATTCAGAAGTCTATTTTTTAGTACTAAAATCAAATATAATGCTAATTCTTATTTTCTACTATAAAAATGAAATATCATTCATATGTATTTATAATGTTTGTTTTCTGGTTCTATCAGCAGGGATGAAACAGGCTATTGCTGAAGCTGTTGCTTTCCATGTAGAGGGTATGCAGGCAGAGGGGGATGAGGTCGCTGCTTGGTTGGCTGATGGGGGCTATCAGTTTGAATGGGTACTTGAGATATCGGCCCCAACCTTATCCCACCTTCTCCAAAAGATAAACCGTCCCCCTATTCGACTTCTTACAAGGAATGTCCAGTTTCCGAAGTGAGCGGCCGAAGCATGCTATTTTACTGATTGACAATCTGTCCCGGGTCTTGGTCTGCAAATAGTTGAAGATTTCCATGGCAGTCAGCCACTCTCCCGCCTCTTCACTTTCCGCAGGCTGGAAGTAGCTACTGAAAAGCTGCTCAAGCGGAGTGACCTGTTCAAAATCGCGATTGGTTTGTTTCAGAATCGCCTCATCTTTATCGTCCAGCCAGTAACGTTCACCTTTATATATATCATGCATGGCCTGGGCATACAGCTGCCTGTAATTGATGGCAACATTCGTATCGATAGGTGCAGTCACCTCAATGCAGATGAAACGGCGGCTGCCACTGGGATCGGTCAGCAAATCCATCTGATTGCTCGTACCGATGAACGAAGCGTAACGGCGCACCTCCTGAATACTGCTCGCATAAGGTTTCCGCAGATTAGCCACCGGCTTCTGAAGCAAATGTTTCAGAAAGCCCTGCTGATTGAGATTAATCTGGTCAAATTCATCCAGATTGACCAGCATAAAGCGCCCCAGATAGCGTTCGGCATCCTGCTTGCTCTTAAAGTCAAGACTGTCCGTATAGCCAAAACGCAACTCGGGTGGCAGAATAATGCGGCAATACGTAGATTTCCGGAAGCCTTGCGCACCTACCAACAGAGGCGACGTACTGTTGCCATGCTGCCGGTCGAGTCCCCTCCAATGCGCCACCATACTGAGAAACCAGCGATAGAACAGATCCCGCCAATATGGATTGTTGCACGGCACGAGGTCGGCAAGCGCCCGGATGCGGTCTTTCCCATCCCAGCGGCCCACACCGCAAAGATACTCCTCGACCGGATTGTACAGAGGTACGAAGTCGGACGTCAGATAGCGTTCCACATCTCTGTCCCAGGCACGGATACCTTCTTTCAGGGCATTGATGGCAATACTGTTGCGCGCCCTGCGGTCCATAGTCTTAAAATAAAAATGAATGGAATCGCGCTGGCGGAACTCAAGGTCATTCAAGACCGTATTATAGCGGAACTCATAGCGGCGTCCCATAAACTCCTCCAGCCTCAACGCAGTGTCCTGTTCGGGAGTCAGTGCGCTCTTTTTACCGAAACCTTTACATTCCTGATACAGGTTATGAAGTATAGTGCGCACCGTCTGCTCATCGGACTGGCGATAATAATGAATCAGCACCTGCCGCACCACTTCCTCTTCCGGTATGCCTGCTTTGTAGCAGTGTTCGGCAAGGTGGACGAGCAAAGGCTGTAAATCATCGCCCCGCCTCCAGTTCTCCAGCTCGCGGAAAGCCTTGTCGAGCGCACTCTCAAAAAGCATGACAAATGTTTGCGAAGTCTCATAGCCCGGCTCCATCCGCAGCAACGGATTTTTCTCCGCCAGGCGACGTTGCCGGAAAGTCTCTTCTCCGGGCATGGAGAAGGGCTGTTCCAGACAAAACGATACGGCAGCCGGATTATATTCGGGCTGTTCATCCAGCGTCATGCGGCAACTTTGTGTCAGCGAAGGTTCTCTCAAAGTAATGGGAAACGGGAGTAACGGCTGGTAACAACTTACAGCCAGCCTGTAAGCATGCGCATGGAAAAGCATCGCCTCCTGTTCCCTTTTAGGCAAATTTCCGTCAGGCAGGGCAAAACGCACCCATATCTTCACGCTCTTTCCGCTGGAACCGCAAAAAGCGGCGAAAGTCTGCGGCAACAACATGGCTTGCCGCTTCACCAGGTCAGCTTCTCCCAAACCTGCCAGCTTTTTCACTTCCAGCTGCACCAGTCCGTTGTATTGCTTCATCTTCCGCCCGCCATCTTTGGTACGGGCATACTCCAATGCGGGATAAATACGCGGCAATTTGTCAATATGCTCGTACATCGCATGGGTTCCTTCCAGTTCCGGCAGGACGGTTCGGAGTCCTGTCACATACCCGGCTTTTGTTTCCGATTTCATTTTCTCCATCAGCACACCGGCGTCACAGACTGTGAGCATTTCCTTACCACTCTCTTTGTCATGTCTTATCAAGGTGATCCTCATCCAATTATGTTTTTGAAATTTATTTATTTACAGCCTTCCCGTTACGGGACTGCTAAAGTACAACATTAGAAAGGCAAAGTCAAGCTTTCAGGACTATTTATTGCACATTTACTGAAATAAAATCCAACTGCGCCACTTCAATCAAAATACATCAATAATAATTGAGAGAAACATAAGGAATCACTTGACTTACCCTTATTTATTTTGTATATTTGCAGTAACGGGAACAGGGTGTCAACCCAGGTGAACAGGCCCGTCAATATGGGTTGACGGAACCGTTCACCAAGGTTGGCAGAGCTGTCAATCTTGGTTGACGCACACCCCTGCCGTTACCTAAACGTAACTATCCCTTATGTAAAACAAATTAATGCATCATTCATTTAAAAACAAACAACGATGGCAATCTTATTCGAGTGGTATGAAAACCCGGTGGCCCCAAGCCAACCTCAGGAAGAAACGAAACTTCACGCACGCATCACGCTCAACGGCACAGCGGACACGGCCAGGCTGCGGCGAAAAATTCAAGAACGTTGCTCACTAACGGAAACGGATGTAAGCGCCGTGCTCGATGCCCTGTCGCATGCGATGGGCGACGAACTGGCAGAAGGCAAACAGGTGCATCTGGATGGGATCGGCTATTTCCACCCCACTCTGACTTGCACGGGTGAAATCACCAAAGATACGAAACGGAAAAATACGAAAGTAAAACTGAAAGGCGTCAAGTTCCGGGCGGACCAGACTCTGAAAAATGAAATCGGCGCCGTCCAGTTGAAAAACATCAAGCATAACGGGCACTCCAATAAACTGACGGACGAAGAAATTGACCGACGGCTGACGAATTATTTCAGCGAACACCGGATGCTGACCAGATGTGACTTCCAAAAAGTGTGCGGTATGATGAAATCGACTGCAATGAGGCATATACGGCGCCTGAAAGAGGAAGGAAAGCTGAAAAATATCGGAATTCTGACACAACCGCTATATGTGGCGAATCCGGGCTATTATGGTGTAACAGAAGAAGTTAAAATGTAGAACTGTTAAAAGCGAAGTGAGGGCAAGCAAGTTGCTCTCACTTTTTATTTTGCCATCACTATAATTAATACTCTAAGAGACAATTCATTGACATATCAGTGAGAGTAGTGAGAGCAAATTGCACAAAACTATTTTTCAGATTCTGAATCTTGAGCGAGTCAGGGCATCCGTTCAATAATCTAAACTGGTTTCTTTTATGGGGATTTGAGGCAAACGAGATTTTAGATATGGATTTCAATTAATCAGTATTTATCTCTTTCCGGAGCGGTTATGAATCTTTTCACCACAGAGGACACAGAGTCTCACAGAGTTTAATCAATTTGAAATCAAAAGAATAGAACTCCGTGAGACTCTGTGTTACTCTGTGGTGAAAACTCATTTCTATACTGTTATGAATCAGCTGACATATATTTATTGAGCAAGTGCCCTGATTTAAACACAAATTACACAATGCTAAATTCTTGTTAATTTCACTTTCGGTTATCGAACTATTCTTCAGACACAATGTTGTCATAAGCAAATAGCAAACTTAAACATGAATTAAAGAAATAAAATTATGAAAAAGGAATTAGTCACTGAACATTAGATATTTACCCAAGCAAATCAAGGTAAATACGGAAAATTAGCATAATAACCTAAACTCATAATTTCTCAAATTCTGAAGAAAAGGCAAAACGCTTCAGAATATAAGAATTTTGCAATATTACCAATTAATTATTATTTTAATTATGAAAAAGTCAATTATTCTATCAGTTTTTGTAGCAGCAGCACTCACAGCGAATGCTCAGACTACTGTACAAGGCAGCAAATTCACAGACAACTGGTCTGTAGAACTAAAAACCGGCATGATAACTCCCCTAACCCACAGCGCATTCTTTAAGAACGCCCGTCCGGCTTTGGGACTTGAGTTTACCAAGCAACTGACTCCTGTTTTCGGACTGGGTGTTCAAGGTATGGGATATATAAATACTACGAATAGCAAGACAGCTTTCGATGTTTCCGACCTTAGCTTATTGGGCAAGGTCAACTTGATGAACCTGTTCGCAGGTTATACGGGCGTTCCCCGCATATTCGAAGTCGAAGCCGTGGCCGGTGCGGGATGGCTGCACTACTACATGGACGGCCCTGGAGATGTGAATTCCTGGTCCAGTCGTTTCGGACTGAACTTCAACTTCAACCTTGGCGAAGCTAAAGCTTGGACGGTAGGAGTGAAACCGGCACTGGTATATGATATGCAAGGTGAACACAACCGGAGCCGCTTCAATGCGAACAATGCGGCATTTGAGCTGACGGCAGGCGTAGCTTATCACTTTGGTGGCAGCAACGGAAGTCATCACTTCACTTTGGCGAAACTCTATGATCCGGCCGAGATAAGCGACCTGAACAATTCTATCAATAATCTTCGCTCGCAAGTGAATGAGAAGAACGGTCAGATCAATGTTGACGCACAGAAGATCAGTGCACTGCAACAGGAAGTCAATAACTTACAGAACCGGGTAATTCCTGTTGAGACGGTAGTGGAAACCAGCCGTATTCCGGAATCCATCATTACTTTCAGACAAGGTAGATCTACAGTCGATGCCTCTCAGTTGCCAAATGTGGAACGTGTAGCTTCTTACATGAAGAAATACGCAAATACAACAGTGGTAATTAAGGGATACGCTTCACCGGAAGGTAGTGCCGAAGTCAATGCAAGAATAGCTAAAGCGCGTGCCGAAGCTGTAAAAACAATCTTGGTGAATAAGTATAAAATCAACCCGTCACGTATTACTGCCGAAGGTCAGGGAGTGGGTGACATGTTCACAGAACCGGATTGGAACCGGGTTAGTATCTGTTCTATTATTGAAGATGCCAAATAAACAAAAGGCTAAAAAATAGAGTAAATACATGTAATGTAAGGGTTATCTTCTTGAAGAGGATAACCCTTTTTATTATGACATTACAGTCAGCCAGCGATTGATATTGCGTTTCTCAGCACTGAATTCCACACCGAGTTTTATCACTTCACGCCCGTCAGCCTGATAAGGTATCAAATAATCTTTCTCACCAATTTGCTTCAACGCCGCTTCCGCAGTATCATCTCACTCAGAAAGACTCTCTTTCCCTATACTCAGTTGGAGTCATCCCCGTATATTCACGAAAAAAACGGGTCATTACGGAGTTTGATTGAAAGTTGGTTCGTGAAACCACTTCCTTAATTTCCAGGCTCGAATCCCTCAAAAGAGCCTTGATTTCAAGAATGGTATACTCAACAATCCACTCTTTGGCCGAACGTCCGCTATTTTCCGTCATCAGCATTGTCAGGTACTTAGGGGAAATATGCATTTTTTCCGCGTAAAACGCGACATCACGACTGACTGTATGATATTCTATTACCAGACAAAAGAAGTCGAACATCTTTTTTTCCTTATGGGTATACTTTATCGGTTTTTCCGACTGTGGACTATTCTTATACGATACATACATATCCCAAAAGAAAACCTTCAAAAGATTCATTATGGATTCCCTCCTGAAATAGCTGCATGGTAAATCTATGCGGAAAGATAGTATATAACAAAAATGAATAAACCGGTCACACTCTTCCTCACACATAGGTAAGCTGAAATTTTTCCTCATATAAAAAAAGTACTCAAGAGTAGGCCTATATGTGCCACAAATGGTGTCTAAAAACATCTTTTTAGGCACCTTAAGAAATGTCATAGAGAAATCTTCACTAAAATCAGTCACACAGACTAACTGGTAAGGGAAAATTGTTATCAAATCGTTCTTGATAACTTTTCGCTTATTGGAAAACACACTGAAAAAGGCAGAACCTTCCGTACATACTCCTACAATGCATTCATCAAGATATTTAGGATTTCCATCAAGAGGTAAATCACTTAGATCCGTGTAAACATTGAACTCTTCAAACTCAGGCGAAGTATCAGCCTGATCATATTCGTTATTTTTTCTCACTACCATAATATGTCTGGTTTCAGATTTGTTTTATTTGCATCATAAATAGCAATCACTTATCCCCATCATAGTAATGTGGATACATATCTACTCTTCCATATCTTTTTAGACTCACAATCAACGGCTCAGAGAAAATATAGATAAAACATTCTTTATCTTTCATCAAGATTTTCAGTGCCAGAAAATATTCGCCCTCGTCAACTTGCGGAAGGATTGCACAAACTTTATCTTCTGAGCATCTGTGCACATTGTTAAGCTCTATCAGTATCTTGTCGTTTACTGCGGGAATAATACATAATCTTGTGTTTTCCCACGTCAGCATCTCTAAATTGCATCCGGTAATAATAATGGGAGCCTGCGGAGTGATGGTTCCGTTACGCCTTCTGCTCAAAGGGTCGTAAACCTCCTGAATGACAGGAAACGACGAACCTTCCACCAGTAACATTTCAGCTTTTATTGTTTTCATTTTGTTTGATGATTGATTATACACTCTTCGGCTTTTGGCTGAGAAAAATCTTGCTTATAGATTGATAGTTCATTCCGGCGGAATATCCCGGATGCAACGGAGATAATAGTAGCTTGCCTTGGAGAGATCTCTGACAGACTTATATTTCACTCTTGTCGCATCAGGATAAATTGTCATTGACCATGCTTGAGAAGAAGTTGTATTTTCCGTCGCTAACCAATAGGTGGTTGCTATGTCAGATAAGGCAAATGCTTTACAATCGGTATCTTGGGTAGCTGTAGCCTCTAATTCCTTATAATAAATCATAATCAGGCTTCCTTCACGCAGTGTAGGTATCCGCCATGTTCCCGGAGCGTCCTGACCGTCTTTCCCCCGATACATAGCGCATCCCTTGGGAACGGCAATATTCTTCTCCGTACTATAACTATTACTGTTTGCCGTAGCGAGATAGCCATTTGCCGTAGCCCAATTCATTGTTTGCGTTCCACTATCTTTTCCCTCGCTATCATTGCCATCGCTATATACGATATCCGGAGAGACTATAAAAAATGCAGATACAGTCTTATTGATTTTGCCTGCATCATACATGCTATCTATATGCCGGATAATCCTGTCCGCATAAACAGGGTTGCCATTAGTATCAATAATAGGATTCGTATCTTGACCAGTCGGGGTGTACTCGTATAATTGAATGTTGTTATAAAAGACAGCACTTTTATCTCTGATCCTTTGTTTCGGCAAATCTTTCGAATTAATAGCCGCATACTTGTTTCCCCTTGAATCTTCATAGACTTCTATTGTCTGGGAATATCCCTTTAGCAAGATAAAAAGGGACGCGAAGATTATGACAGTTATTCTTTTCATTTTATTCTTTATATTTTCATTTTATCATTAATAAGTAACGGAAGGGAGAGGGATGTCTCTTACACACCTTGCACTACCCTCAGTCTTATAGTAAGAGTTAAGCCCGTAATACCACCTTTTGGCAGAAGTACTTCCATCTTCTGTAATTGTTTGCCCGCTGCTGGCATCTAATAGACTGCCGATATAGAGGCCAATCAGTTGATTGGATGCCGGTAAATACCATTTTAACTCCTCCCCTTCTATTCGTCCGTTTCCATCTTCATCCCGGTTCTTATCATAGCAAGCCCTTGCAGAAAATGTACTAGCGGGGTGTTGATATTGATATAGCAATATATGTCCGGAAGCATCTTTCTGCGGGACAGGTATATTACCACTCCAAGTAAGGTTCTTTATATTCTCGGCCAGGTTTACCGTTGCGGTTTTTCCATAATACACGTCATCCGTCCCGTATGAATAATCAGCTGTTACAATCGCATTGTAACCATATTCCAATTTACCCGATGGTACGTCATACTGGTATACACTACGTTTCGGTCTGTCATGCACCAATCCCATTGTATAGTTTCCGTCCGTGTCTCTTTCTCCTCCAAAACACCCGGCATATACTGCCGGGCGCTGGTCCAGTCTGAATATATGGAAAGTTTGCAATGTTTCTCCTTCACCCTCTGTCGTAGTAGTTACTTTAATGTATAAAGAACGCTTTCCTGATTTATCGGATTCACCCGGGTCGACCAGTTTGCCGTCATCATCGTAAATGTATTCCTTATTATAGAGATAAAACTTCACCTGAGTGGGAAGTATGGAACTTGCCGTAACACGGGTATCCAATGGCTCTTTAACATTATTGAATGCATCCGTATAGTTGGAAGAGGAAGACAAGAGGAGCCAACTGCTTCCCTTATCGGCTCTCTGCGTACAATCTGCGTCAGTATATATTTCCACTTCCACTTTCCTTCCTTGAGTCTGTATAACTATCGGGCGGACACTATAAGCTGCATCCAGGTCATAATCGACACCCGCTTTGTTGTACTGGGTGTAGCTGAATGATGCCCCGGAAGCCTTTACGTTAAGGCTGGAAAAAAATTCCACATACTGGCTGGTGGTATATGCCCTGATCCGTTCATCGTTCTTCGCCGAGTTTATCTCTGCGTTTATGGCAGTACGTAAATTATAAAAATGATTGGGTTCCACATCGAAGTTATCGGTGTTGTTATTCCCAACATACATCTGGTAGATCGCGTATTCGTCTGTTCCGGTAGTAGGGTATGCCCATGCCTCTATCTGCGTACCCAGTGGCGGCGCAGCACCTGAAGGCGCCTTATTGACCACTTTGTAGTACCGCTGGCTTTCACTCAGAATAGTTGCGACCGTCCCTTGCCGATTCTGCGCTACATACCATGTTGCCGAGTAATAGCCATTGGAATCGGGCTCACCCAACTGATCCATTTCAAATGTGGCGTATGTATCCGCATCGGTATTTTTTACAGGATTGGTGAGCCGGATAGTATTGTTCACATTCAGCAGTTTCAAACCTTGTAACCGGTAATTTTCCACCTCGAACTTGTAACGTAAGGTAACGCGTGCCATCAACCTCTCGATTTCGATGCCTCCCACAAAGCCGGTCGGTTTGTTGTATTCTACCAGACCACGATTACCACCGTCGATGTCCACCACAGTGACACCTGACACTTCTCCGGCCAGCGGCACTTCATCATCTGCGGTGATAAGCGATTGGGTATGCCCTTCTACATTAATAAGATAGTCAAAACTCCAATTCTTGAGTTCATCAAGAGTGCTCACTCCGCTCATATCATAGTTAAGTTTGGGGCCTAATACCAACAGGTATAAGGTTTGGTTCTCTGATACTACGAGGGGGACATCTATCGTCATCAAATCATTTATGGCTGTTACCGCATCACTCAGTTTATGAGGATTTCCGTTAATGGAACCGTGCTCATCGAATTGGAAAAGCCAAAGGTTATGTAACTTGGTCGTGCCGTCAGACACCCGGGTAGTTACCTCATGTGGCTCTTGTCCCTGTTCCAAAGCCACTGTAAACGGCAATCCGGAATCGTTCCTATCCCTAAAAAGCGACTTAGCGGCGGCATATCCGCTCGTTGATGCAGGCTCTATAGCTGGGGGAATACCGACTTTCAGGCTGACCATAACCACCTTACCGGTAGCGTCACCGGGACCGTACTCTGCCAGTTTATCTTTTGCACAGCCCACGAACGCCAGCAACAGCAAGGTGGTGCAGGCTGTCCGGAAATATCTTTTATATTTTGTTCTTAGGTTCATATCATATATGTTTATTGTCAAGTTTTCATCCAGGGAGAGGACATCAGTAGCCGCTTTGTGTAATTGACGGACTGCCGAGAGGAACTGTCACTCCAGTATCTTTCTCCAGTAGAATATTAACAGTAAGATTGATAGGACTCGGACTGCTGTTCTCAGGAATTGTTATCGAGACAGAATAACTATACGTATTCGATGCAGTCTCCACTATAGTACTGAGACACTTTTGGACGCCTCCATAAATAACCTGCAAATACAGTTTTCCGGCAGGTATGGAGATATCCGTCGGAGTAAGCTGGATATTCACCGTATAAGTATCTCCCGTTTGAGGTATATTACCCAGACTACTTAATCCGGTAGTAGCACGTAAATCATATCCGCTTTGCGAGACGGTGAGCAATATGCTCCTTGTCTGTCCGTCCAAACCGACCCCTTCCACCTTCACTCTGAATGAACGCGGTGAAGCGCTTTCTTTACGTTTGACGTATACAGGTATATTTTCCGTATTGCTTCCGTGGGTCGTATGTACGATGTCACCCGATACGAACGAGAAATCGCTCGTATCCGCTGTTCCCGCATCTTCTCCCGTGAGAAGCGTTGCCGTCCAATAAGGCACATTGGATTTTATACCGAAATAAGCATTTCCACCTTTTTCGGTTCCCTGATAAGTAGGACTGGAAATGGTACCCGCCTCCATCTTGCTTTCCGGTATTTCATTGCGCACGCAGCGGATCATATAGGCACTTTGCCTGTCCTTACCGCTTTGGAAACTTGCACCCGATGGATTACCGGAGAATTCGAATACCGAAGCGTCATCGGTCCAATACCCTCCATTGGAATGGTCCCCCTGAGATACACCGCCCGCGTCTCTATACCGGTTATGCGGGGAAAGCAGCCAATGGAAAGAAGGATAACCGTATGAATTATTCTCGTTATCCGATGCCGCTATCAGGGCTTTGTTCTCATCCGGGGTAGCCATGTGCCACTGCCCGTTATCCACAATGTTTTGAGCCTTGATCTGGGTTTCGGAAAGTCCGGCCAGCTTGCAGGGATCTCCCACCCCGGCTTTAACCTGGTCTACGGTGTTATTTGCAGGTATTCCGCCTGTGTTTAGGTAGGGAATACCTGTCCACCCGCTGATGCTTAAGGGATCGTATGAACCGGGATACCAAAGTACATCGTTCAGTACACTGGCACTGGCAGGAGCTATAAACTCCTCACCCGCACTTGTGCCGCTGTGCACGGCTATCAAGCTGCCATATTTGAACAATACATCCTTATATCCCGTCTCCGAATGATATGCTTTCAGTATACCTGAATAAACGCTGACATCATTCCAGATATTGACATTTTTGGATGTATCGGCAACCGCGTCATAATCTGCCGCCTTGTCGCTCACAATGACCAGTCCGTCGATAGGTTTCCAGTTGATGGTAATATCATGTTCCTCCATGGCCACTATTTGCGCATATAGCCCCATTGCCCCCATACCGGTAATGGTGGCATATATCTGATAATGGTTATTTCGTGTCAGGTTATAGTTTTTGGGAGGCTCTTGACCGATATTCAAGAGGTAAACGCAGTTCAGCACCTGAGAACTTCCGTTTTTAAGTACGCACTGTGCGTCAATCTTAAGGTAGGTTGCCTGAGAAGCATTTTCAGGTTGGGATAGCAAGTGCTCAGGAATATATGTGGCAGGAATTGTTATGAAATCCAGTGCGGCAGGAATAGTATAGCTATTATCTTTTATAGTATAATCGCCATTATTGTCAAGCGTGCCTGTTCCTGATATCGCAAGGTCGTCTGACCAGACATCGCCTGTAGATGGCTGCCCTTCTCCTATGGGTGTACCGACCGGCATACGGCATACCTTAACTGTGAGCTTGGCTACTTTGAAATCTTCATCCGGATTGGTTATATTTTTAATAGCTGTAAAGCTAAGACGGGCCACCATACGTGTCACACTTATCGGCAGTTCGGTCATTCTGACATTATTAACTATAACGGTGGCATTTGACCCGTCGCTACGGGATTCGACATAAGCATGTGTCACATTTCCATACATAGGCGGAGGAGCAACGATACCTACGGCTGAGAATGTCACGTTTTCTATTTCATTTTCCCGTTTAATGGCGTTGAGTTTTTCCGTCAGTTCCGTCGTCTCATTACAGATGATGTAAATATTGTTGTATCCCCGTGCAGCCCTGATTGTTGCAGTAAATGTGTTATCATCGTTTATGGAAGCATCGGAAACTGCGTTATACACAAGTTGGTCCTTGTCATTAAAAACAATGGCGCGTACGGATTTTATCACTTTATCTTCATCGGTAGTGTTGCGTGCCCCCATAGTAATGCCCAGTGGTATCCTTTCTCCTTGATAAATACTTGTACCCGCCGGTTCATTCTCGTCACTGCAAGAATAAGTTAAGAGGGCCAGCATTGTTAAAAGCAAGACAACTGCCGGAAATTTTATGTTTATAGTCATTTTCATTCTCTTACGCCGAAGTTTCATTTCAGAAATGGCTTATATATCTGTTGGTTGAAACCAGTAGATCCAGTTATTAATGGTTATGCACAATGCGATGTAACCATTTTCTTCCTCATCACCAATACGGATATTAATATCCCATTGATACCTGCGGTCAAGGTATTCCTGCTCGCTCATCGTATCCGGTTTGCTCTTCAGCAGATAGTCAATAAGGTTAATGACCGCCTGACCTCCTATATCAATTGATTTCCCGGATGACTTTTCTGTTATGGAAAAAGACATATTGCTGCCCTTCACAAATCTGAGAGTATGCAGTTGTGCCTTGAAAGGTGTCTTAGCATCATTTTCTTCTGAACAGGGATAGTAAATAATATCCTTGTTTATATCTCCAAAATTATTTTTATGGTCGTAGGAACCATTTGCACCAACAAGTTTGATGTCATATTTTGACATGTCAGTCAAGCCATCTCCACGTGTAATACTTAACGTAATATCGTTGGTATTACGCAATAAACTGACAGTTTCCGTATTACTGATGCCCTCCGGAGAAAACATTTGCAAAGGACCGCTATGCCATAGCGCATCAAGATGGTTGCTACTTATATTATTTTCAGGCTCATACTTCAGAGTCAATTTATCAACCGGATCACCTGCGGTCATTACAGGAAGCGAATAGAATTTATC
The DNA here is from genome assembly GCF_900142015.1 of Bacteroides stercorirosoris. GTDB lineage: Bacteria > Bacteroidota > Bacteroidia > Bacteroidales > Bacteroidaceae > Bacteroides > Bacteroides stercorirosoris. The sequence continues at coordinate 86,977 of NZ_FQZN01000016.1, read as the reverse complement.
TGTCTTTCCGGCCCAAACAATTGCCGTACAGCCTTTCATACGATATGGTACCGGCATGCGGTAGTCCGGTCTTTTCAGCGCATCACCATTTTCGGTTAATGTCTGAAGGTATCTCCCTTTTGCATCGAACACAAAGATTTTCACCTCTTCCACTTGTTCGGTAAACCAGTCTTCATTTGCCATATTGTAGTCATAACGGAATCTAAGAAAAAGGTCACACTGACTGAGGTCGTCATGAAGGACATCACAACCGGTAATCCCTGCCATCAAGCTGACGGCAAGGATTATCATGTATTTCTTTATGTGTGTTTCGATTCCCATTTATCAATGCAAATCAACACCCTGTGACCAATAAGTCCATGGATTGATAGTGATTTTTACAGAGAGATAAGCGTCCGCTTCATCATCATCAGTATCCGGAGGAGTGGGATTGGTAGGATCAGGGTCAGACGGATCGGGAATCCACGGGGTTCCGGGACCGCTCACACTATTGAGTTCAATATTATACCAGTTGTTGCGTACCACACCGTATCTGCCTAAAGCCATCTTAGTTGTAATATTCTGGTCGTGACGGATCAAGACGTCGTAATAACAGACAGATTCGTGATAGTAGCGTACGGCACAGAAACGTCCGATGATACCGGTTTTTGCATTTAATTGATTAGCTGCAGCACCTTCTGAAAGATTGGCGACAATTTCATTCCTTTTGTCTTGACCTTCATCGAATTCCGCTTGTGACATAACCCCGGCTTTTATCAAGAATATGGGTAGGTCTACTTTCAATCCCGTGCCGTCACTATGTTTCAGATATTCAGCTTTAAGTTGTTCCAGTGTATAATAGGCTCCTTTCCAAGAGAAATAATTTGCGTCTTTAGTTATACCGTCAGGAGTATACTGGGCTTTTACTACCACCTTAGTCGTAAAGCCCAGTTGTTGCGCTTTAGCCTCCATGGTGTTTTCAAGACAATATAGACTTGCGTTGTCAATTTGCGCTACGGCAGGCATATTCTCACTTACATTCTTAATATTTTTTAGATAATTGAAAGCTTTGTCCATATTCTCTTCCTTATTACTAGTAACATCAGGTTGTTCGCTCTCCAAATAGTTCTTATCCCGACGATAAACAGCTCCCGGGGTAGCATTATCATAAGTAACAAGGTCACTATACAATCTCACACTCTTGTTAGTTACACTTAATTCCCAACCGTTGAAAGTGAAATTTGAACCTGTAGGCTTTGTAAAACCAGAAGCCTGCGAGACTTGCACTTTTGCACTCAACCGGTCTACATTGATGGTAGCCGGAGCATCTTCTGCTGCTTTTTTTGCAGCTGCCACATCTTCCGCAGTATATGTTGTCGGTTTATGCACAGTTACCGGTGTCAATGCCCCATCAGTCGGCGTACCCGCACTCGCCATCATAAACTTACTAGCAGTAGCAACATCACCAATCACCGCATCAATAGCAGTATTGATTGTAGACCATGCTTTTCCTACTACAGCTTCTTTTGTAAAAGTCCATTTGGAAGCAGAATTGAGAACCACAAATACTTTCTTGGTTTTCTCCGGAACTAATTGAGCCTTACTGGCTGTAGCAGTAGTAGGAGGCGTACTTCCACCACTATTCCCTACAGTTATGTCTCCAGAAGGAACGTTTACTACATCAAGACACACGTCATCCTTATCAAACAACAGAACCGTAACGGTTTCCACCTTGCTTTCTTCAGCAGAACCATCCTCCGTTTTTACATTATCTACCCTTGTAAGCGTACTCGTCCGACTTTGCAACGAAAGTGACAGATATGCCTTCCCGACCAAAACATTACCCGGAATCTCATCTTCACGGGCATCCTCACTACAGCCTGCAAGCATTAATGCCGCCAATGCTGATAACAGAAAACTCCTTGTTTTCATTTTGTTTATGTTTTATAATAGTTAATAAAATGATTATTGTCAATCACGGTATATAAAAAATCAATTGTTCTGTTTGCTTATCAACCGGGCATTCTCTTCTTTCTTAACCAACTCCTTAAGATTGAGATGTGCTTGCTCCAATCCTGATTCCACAGCTTCATTCAAGTATACCTTTGCCTGTTCATAATCTCCCTTTAAGAGGAGAAGTACCCCCATAGCATTTTGATATTCAGGAACAGTGGTATCAGCCTTCTGCAGATATTTCTCAGCAAGAATGGTGTCACCGCGTGAAAGTGCGGCCGAAGCTGCATTCAGATTAGCGGTTTTATCATTGGGGAATATCCGTACCGCCGTTTCAAACAACTCTATAAATTCCGGCGACCCGTTATCATAAGTAAGCGCAACCAGATACATTTCATTCAGACTCAGATTTTGCGGACGGCTGCGCAACATCTCTTTTGCCTGTTCCACATCAAAATTCTGAACATCATAATTCAGCTTACAAACGGCTTTCCGCAGATGCGGATAAAATTCACGGAGCATATACCTGTAAGGGTTACCCAGCTTGTACAGCATCAATGACTTTTTGCGACTGGTATTGGTCTTATAGTTTATCGCTGCGGGTACATGGTCTATAATGTCAAGAATGCCTTCCTTTTCAGGCATATCGGACTCTGCAACCATTTTGCGCAAACCGTCCCAGTTCTCACCTCCATATTCCACATTATACATTTCTTCAGGAAAAGAGAAACGAGGCAGAAGATAGTGGACAAGCGCCTTTGCACGCCCCTCGGAAAGCTGTCTGTTAAAGATGAAGGAGCCTTCGGGGGAAGCATAACCTATCACGGATATTCCACGGACTATTATACTTGAATCTCCCTTTACCTCTTCAATCATATCAGATATCTTTTTCAGTTCAACCGGGTTATTCATATAATCCGCTTTTATATCGGTCTTCGACACAACAAAGTCCAGGAATGCTTCACACGATACCTCACGGCGCTTGACAGGTTCAACTTCAGGCTGGACATAACTGATATGCGGAATAACCTGGTACGTCTCCGTAACCGGGAGTTTTTCCATTGCAACCATGTTGAAAAGCGGAGAAGCGGATATCAGCTTGCCGGGTTTACAGCAGCCCATCACTTCCTCGTGGATGTCCAGGCGCGCATCTTCCATCCACGTTTCAAACGGAATGGATACGGAATATTCTACTTGCCGCTTTCCGTCACTTCCAAATCCTTTCAGGATCTGAAACGGAGCTTCGGACCGGTAAAGCTCAAGTTCCATATCATCCATCAAGGCGAGTTTCCTCCTTGATGTATGATAGTTGTTGCGCCCTTTTATTGAGATTTCCGGCAGTTCCATTTGCATATCGGATCCTTTTAAGACCGGAATCAATTGTATGGAATGATTAGAACTGACCTTCACTCCATCAAAACCATAAAGTATGCGTATGTGTAAGGAGTCTCCTTGTTGAGTCAGCTCAAGAGGGGTTGATTGTATATTTCCTATATACCATTTCTTTTCTGGAAAAGTCTCCCCGGACACAGGAATTACCTGTAGTATGGTCAAAATCCAATATATTAAAAATCTGTTCATTGAGTGTTATTTAATAAGGTATACAAGTGATATAGCCGCTTTTGTCGGACCGAAATAGTTGCGGTTTTCTGTATTTATTTTCTCTCCGCAAGTCTCACATTTGAATTTGTCGTAATGTAAACGCACATACCCTACCCCAATACTGGCTTCCAAGCTCCAGTGATTACCAAGAAAGAAGTGATATCCATAAGATATACCACCTCCCGCTCCCCAACCTTCATATCGGAACTGTTTGGAATCGCTGCCAAACAGAAGAGGTAATTTGTGCCCGGCAATGTTATACTGAGTTCCCAAAACATGTATTCCCCAGAAATGTCCGTTGAATCTCTCACATGTCCAGTAACGATACTCCGCCACCGACAACCAGTGTACCAGCTTCTGATGAGAAGTGGTTTGATTGGGAGTGAACCAGTTATATCCACCTCCCAATTCCAGCGTGCCGCGTGGCGAAAGCCCCCACTCCACCCCAAGGTTAGGTGTACGGGTATACAGGCCATAGAATAGATTTGTCTTTATTGCTACTTTTTGTGCAGTGCACTTTGATATACCACTGAACAATAACAGAATAATTATTATATATTGCTTTCTCATTAAATAGATGTATGCGTGATTCAGATTGCCAGCATCTTAATCTTATTATAAGATGCGGCGAAATTATGAAATAAATATGTATTAAAACAAAAACTTCTGAAATTGCACACAGATTCTGAAGTTTCGTTGAGGGCTTGTTGATATTCTAAGTATTATCTCTCCTTTTTGAATGGAAATTGAGAAAGAGAAGAAAGGGAGTATAGTAAAAGTTTATTAGGGAGTTCTTCTTCCGGAAAAGGCATTCAGTAAATGTTCTACTTTATAATAAAAGAGATGAGGAGCAGAATCAATTTTTGTATTGATTCTGCTCCTCATCTCTTTTATTCATTTCATTATTTAAAGTAGCCCACAGGATGATTCAGCATCGGAATCTGAGCGTCTTTCAGTTTTAAGACTTTCTTTAGCTGAGTGGCATCCATCGAACCTCGCGGCACTGTAGCCAACTTAGCATTGGCACAGAATAAAGAGATATTCTGCGAGACGATGCCTGCATCCATAGCTCCAACCAACTGATTTTGTGTTTTCTGAGCATCACCAAAACGGGAAACATCACTGACCAGTACCAAAGATACCGGAGCCGTTTTTACAAAAGTCTGACCACCGGCAACAGCATCGCGATGATCTCCTTCAGAAACCAGAGTTAACTGGTGATTTTTCGCATCATACAAATAGCTTCCTTCGGGCAGTACCACATACACATCTACATCCTGCTTATTCAAAGCCGATGGAGCGGTCCGCTTTCCGGACTCCGGACGGTTGATTCCGTTAGCAGCCCATAACAAATCCGACAAGTCAGCAAGACTCAATGCTTTCGAAGCATATTCGCGTGTAGACTGACGTTCGGACAATGCTTTCATTACCGTACCGGCACGGTTCAAATTGGGTTTTGGCAACTTAATTACCTTATCAGCAGCAGAAGCAGCCACTGAAAGCACTAAACAAACTAACAATAGTTGTACTTTTCTCATAACTGTGGTATTTTAAAAGTTATGAGGCAAATATAATCAAAAAAGAGAATCTATTTCTATTTTTTGAGTATTCTCTTTAAATAGTTGACATCCAACAATAAATTCACGGTTTCAAAGTTTCCTTTATAAAATACACCCCAATTATTGAAAACACAAGGCAATTCCTTTGCTTTTTGCAACGTATCTACTTGAATGAAGGAGACCGGAACATCATTCACCTCACAATACTGCTTTACGTTCTCAATGCTTTGACAGATATAGGGGCATTGCATATCATAATAAATAGTCAGTTCCTTGTTTTCAATCTCTAATTTCTTAGCATTGGGAGCGAACTCAGGTGTTGTTCCGTCAAAAGAAAGTGCAAGCAGTTCATACCCATTATCGGTAGTATCAACCACCTCAAAGCCAAACTTCTTCGCAAATGACTGGTCGGAAAGCCAGGATTTTTGTTTCTTCGCCCCAAGCATACAAACACCGGATTTACCTTTTTCCTTGGCATCAGCCAGGCAGTACTCCATTAACGCGCGCCCATACCCACTTCCTTTCGGACCACCCGTAACCCACAGGCAATACACATAATAATAGTTGTCGCCAATGATAGGTACCCAAGCCATTTCAAGAGGAGCATATTCAATGAAAACGCAGCCTTTCACATTCAACTTTCTGAAGACATGCCCTTCCTTCAAGCGTTCTGCAAGCCATTGCCGCTTTGCTTCAACGCCCGGATGATGCTTTTTACTACGGATAATGCAGCATAAATGCTCACTGGCAAGGTTTTCTGTTGTCAGGTTTATAAAATCAGTATTCATTAGATAGTCTTATTTCTGTTCAATCACAAATATACATGTTTTTCTTACTCTTTTCCTCAAGAAAGCCGGAAAACAGAAAAAAAACGCTATACTTGCAAATCAAAATATAGTAATAACAGACCACGATAATCATGTTATTAAATCTAACAGAAGAACAAATTATACAATTAGCCCCGGATGCCGCTTCCGTGAAAGCGGGAAAAGGCTTAGCGACAAAAGCCAAATGGGTACTGCTGGAACACAGTGACCGTGCCATCTGGGGACACTGCCAGGGAAGTGGAAAGACTCCATACCAGACCGTAGTCGATACAAAAAATATTGCATTCAAATGTTCGTGCCCAAGCCGGAAGTTTCCATGTAAACACGGGTTGGGACTTTTATTTCTGTATGCCGCGCAAACTGATTTATTCAAAGAAGCGGACGAACCGGACTGGGTGACCGCCTGGCTTTCCAAACGGGAAGAAAAAGCGGAAAAGAAAGAGCAGAAAGCCAAAAGCGATGCTCCCGTAGACGAAGCGGCACAAGCCAAACGGCAAGCCATGCGCCATACCAAAGTGCTGAACGGTATAGACGAACTGGAAATCTGGATGAAGGACTTGTTGCGCAACGGGTTAATCAACATACCGGAACGGGCTTATACTCTTTTTGACGGTATTGCCCGCCGCATGGTCGATGCACAGGCTCCCGGACTTGCCAACCGGTTGAGAAGCATTCAAGAAATCAACTTCTACGATGAAACCTGGAAGTACAAACTGACCGACCAACTCGGAAAGCTTTATCTGTTGATGAAAGCTTATAAAAACCTGGAACAGCAACCGGAAGACTGGCAGAATGAAATCCGCACCCAGATAGGTTACCCGCAGGCCAAAGAAGAGGTGCTGGCAGGGGAAGCCGTTGAAGACCAATGGATAGTACTCCACAAAAAGAGCCAAAAGGTGAATGAGCTGAACAATGATATTTACTGGCTGCATGGCCAGCAAAGCAACCGTTTCGCCGTTTACCTCAGCTTCACGACTCCCGGCTCATTGCCCGAATACAACCTTGTGCCCGGAAGCATCTATCACGCCAAACTCTGTTTCTACAAAGGAGTAGGCAATCTGCGCGCACTGTTCAAGGAGTGCGAATTATCCGGTGAGACATACGTTCCGCATTTTTGCAGCAACCTGCAGGAAGCCGCAAGCCGATACAGAGAAACACTGCAAGTCAATCCGTTTGCCGAAAACGTACCTATATTGGTAGAGAACATCAGGTTGTCCGCACAAGGAAAGCAACTGTACATACAAGACGTGAACGACGAACGCATGCCTGTGCAGATGCAGGAAACAACGAAAACAGACATCCTTGCTGTCACAGGCGGAAAGCCTTTTGCCGCTTTCCTGCTGGCGGATGCCAATTGCTGGGAACTGAACACGATGTGGTATCAATCTAACTGTTATATTTGGAGAGATGAACATAACTGAGCCAATCATAAATGCAGCATTACTCGGAACTGCAACCAAAGAATTCACCCCGTCCGGCTTCCCGGAAGCACTGGAAGAGAACTTCCGCCTCCTGCAGGAAAAAGCCGAAGATGCGGAAGCCGCTTTCTATCAGATAGCAGCGTTAACTTTCGCCTATCAGCGTGCCGGAACAGAACCGCAATCCGCCGAAGAAACCACTGCCATCAGTGAAGCTCCGGAAGACAGCCTGCCTTACTTTGACCGTGCCGTCGGCGAAATGCTCGTCCAGATGGTGAACGAACGCAACCGATACCTCTTATTATATGCTTACCGGAAAGCAGTGCAATGCAACAAGCTGATTCCGCCTTTCTACCTGCGCCCGTTAATCTCCCGAGCCTACGACCGCAACAACCCCGACAAGCACGAAGAACAGTCATTGCTCTCTTTGCTGACGGGAAACCGTGGCCGCTGGCTACTCTCGCACATGGAACTTCCCGACTGGGGAGACACCGGAAACGAGACTTGGGAAACCGCCTCGCACGAAGAACGGAAGCGAATGTTGCAACGTCTGAGAAAAGAAGCCCCGGAACAGGGACTTGCCTTGTTGCAAACCGAATTGAAAAACGAGTCCGCCGCCCACCGTGACGAACTGATACAGTGCCTTCGTATCAACCTGAGCAAGAAGGATGAACCTTTCCTACAAGAAATTATCACCACCGACCGGAGTAGCAATGTAAAAGAAACCGCCCGTCGGCTGTTATGCAGTCTGCCCGACTCCGAATTGGTAAAGACATACTGCGAGATGCTACGCGGGAAACTCCGTTATAAGATGCTGCTGGGTTGGTCGTATGAGAAAATCGCTTTTACTCCGGAACTAAAGAAATTAGGACTGGAAGAAGTCAGCCCCAATAAAATGGAGAAGGACGACGAATTTCTTCTACGTCAGCTTGCGGAACGTGTACCCCTCAGTTTCTGGGCAGAATTATACGACTGTTCTCCGGAAAAGGCAGCCGCCAAACTGGCAAAAAAGCCGCCATTCAGCCAATACTTCAACCTGCGCCTGCCGATAGTGAATTTCAATGATAACTTATGGGCTTACCAAACGCTGAAAGAAGATGCAAGCGAACATCATTTTGCTTCGTTGATAGGATTGCTGACACCGGAACAACGGGAAGAGATCGACTTCCAGACCACAAACAAGAACCTCAGCGCCCTCGACTCCTGGTATAACGAAGACGGAAAACAGTGGGGACCAAAGTTCTCCGCACGGGTGTTGCAGCGATTGTTCCAAAGCGATTATTATTATCCTCCCAAAGAGACCGCAGAACGCTTGGCGCTCTACTTGCCCCGGGAAGTATATCCCCAACTGGAGAAATATACACTGGCAAATGAAGCGGACCACTTCGCAGCAAAATTCAGTCGGTCGATAACTGAATACATGAGAATGAAAGAGAAAATAAATACCATGTTCAATGACAATAAATAATATAAAAACGATATGAGTACCTTACTTAGACAACATGCCGAACAGCAATTCGCAGAAGAGTTGCACGAACTGAAAAAGAATGAAACAAATCCTGTTCCCGAGAACTGGGAGATGTCTCCGCAATCCGTAGTTACTTACCTGATGGGGGGCAAACTGAAAAACGGATTCGAGGTTTCACCTAAATACATAGGTAACCGTCGCCTGATGGAGATTGCAGTCGCCACACTGGTAACAGACCGCGCACTTTTGCTCTACGGGCTTCCGGGTACAGCGAAAAGCTGGGTGAGCGAACATATTGCTGCGGCCATCTCCGGCAATTCCACGCTGATAGTGCAAGGTACTGCCGGAACGGGAGAAGAGGCGATTCGCTACGGATGGAACTATGCCCGCCTGCTGGCGGAAGGCCCGAGTGAAGGGGCTTTGGTGCAAACACCGATTATGAAAGCGATGCAAGAGGGCAAGATAGGACGTATCGAAGAATTAACCCGTATAGGTTCGGACGTGCAGGATACGCTGATTACGATTCTTTCTGAAAAGACGCTTCCCGTTCCTGAATTGAATAAGGAGGTGCAGGCAATACGGGGATTCAACATCATTGCTACTGCCAACAACCGCGATAAAGGAGTCAATGATTTATCGAGTGCTTTGAAACGTCGTTTCAACACTGTTATCCTGCCCCTGCCGGATAGCATTGATGAAGAAATAGATATTGTACGCCGTCGCGTGGAAAGCTTTGAAAAGGTGATGCAACTTCCGGCAGAGAAACCGGCACTTGAAGAAATCCGTCGTGTAGTAACCATTTTCCGTGAACTACGGCAGGGAGCTACCAATGATGGAAAAACGAAGTTGAAAGCACCCAGTGGTACATTAAGTACGGCTGAGGCTATCTCCGTAGTGAATAATGGTCTGGCTATGGCAGGTTATTTCGGAGATGGGCAGATACATGCCGAAGACCTTGTTTCGGGAATTCTGGGTGCAGTGGTGAAAGATCCCGTACAGGATAAGGTGGTATGGCAGGAGTATATGGAGACGGTTGTGAAGAACCGCGATGGATGGAAAGATATTTACCGGGCTTCAAGAGATATGATTTGATAAGAGTGTCTCAAAGGAGTATCTCAATTCCCCTCCTCCTGGGAGGAGAATGAAGTTACTCTTGTCAAATCATCTGTTAATCAAATAAAATCTTAATGAACTAAAAGACTCAAAAAATGTCCATTCATTTATTAGGAATAAGACACCACGGTCCCGGTTCGTGCCGGAATGTATTGGAATACTTGCAGGAGCTACAGCCTGACCTTATCCTTCTGGAAGGTCCGGCAGAAGCTGAGGCATTGCTTCCATGTGCATTGAACGAGCAAATGGAACCACCCGTTGCCCTGCTTGCCTATCAGCCCGACCAGCCGCAGAATGCCGTGTTCTATCCGTTCGCCGAGTTCTCTCCGGAGTGGCAGACGATATGTTATGCAATGCGCAATGAAGTGCCGTTGCGTTTCTTCGATTTGCCTCTGACACACTCTATGGCGCTGAGTCAAAAGCCTGCCAAAGAGGAAAAAGAAGAAACGCCGCAGGACGAACCGGAAGGACAAGAGACGGCACAGGAAGTTATTGCTGAAACAGAAACAAGCATTCAAGAAGCGGAAATAAGTGCAAAAGAACAGGAAACTGTCTCCGAAACCGAAGAAGAAACCGGCGATATATACAGAGACCCTTTCGACTATCTGGCGGAAGCCGCCGGATATACGGATGGCGAATGTTGGTGGGAAACTACCATCGAGCACCGTAAAGACAGTGCCGACGTATTTCTGGCAGTGCAAGAAGCGGTCACCGCACTACGTGAAGAACTTCCCAAACATACCTCTCCCCGCGACCTGCTCCGTGAAGCCTGGATGCGCAAGATGATACGTGCGGCACAGAAAGAGAACTTCGAACGTATCGCCGTGGTTTGTGGTGCCTGGCATGTTCCTGCACTTGAGAATATGCCCAAAGTGAAAGAAGACAATGAACTGCTGAAAGGACTTGCCAAAGTAAAAGTGGAATGTACCTGGATACCCTGGACCTACGACCGCCTCTCCTTCCGCAGCGGGTACGGAGCGGGAATAGAGTCTCCCGGCTGGTATCATTATCTCTGGCATCATCCCGAAGATGACGGTACTCTCTGGATCAGTCAGGCCGCCTCGCTTTTCCGCAAGAAGAACATGGATATTTCAGTGGCCCACGTCATCGAAACGGTTCGTCTGGCACAGGTGACGGCTGCTTTGCGCAACCTCCCCGCCCCTTCGCTGGCAGAGTTCAACGAAGCCATTACCACCGTCATGGGCTTTGGCGACGACATCCTTCTGCAAATCATCAAAGAGGAACTTATCATCAGCGACCGTTTGGGGCGTGTTCCGGACAATGTTCCCAAAGTTCCCCTATTGGTGGATGTGGAAAAGGTACAAAAGCGGCTGCGCGTTCCGTTTACCGCCGAAATCAAAGAACTGACGCTCGACCTTCGTAAACCGAACGATCTGGAAAGAAGTATCTTCTTCCACCGCCTGTACCTTTTAGAAATAGATTGGGCTATCCCGGGCAGCTCCGACGGTAAAGGTACGTTCAAAGAAAAATGGACGCTTTACCACAAACCGGAACAGATTATCAGCATCATCGAGAAAGCTATCTGGGGAAATACACTGGAAGAAGCCACCCAAAAGTATCTGCTCAAACAGACCGGAGAGATAAGGCATATTCCGGAACTCACCCATCTGCTCGACCGGGTGATTCCCGCCAATCTGCCGGATTTAGTAGATGCCATGACCGTACAACTCGACCGTCTTTCGGCTGCTTCTACCGATATTATCGAAATGATGGAAGCCGTTCCCGACCTGGTCAGCATCGTCCGTTATGGCAATGTGCGCAATCTGGATTTCTCTAAAGTAGGTAATATGCTTCATGCCATGATTGCCCGTATCCTTGCGGGCGGCGTACTTGTCTGCATCAATATCGATGAAGAGGCGGCAGCGGATATTCTCAACAAACTGGTGTCTACGGACTATGCGGTATCTACCCTCAACGATCCGGAACTGAACACCATGTGGCTTGAATTTATCCGCCAGGTGCGCACTTCCGTCAATGTGCATCCGTTGCTGTCCGGCTATGCCACACGCTTGCTGAACGACAAAGGGGACATTTCACCGGAGGAGGCACAGAACACCCTCAGTTACTATTCTTCCGTCGGCAACGCTCCGGCAGACATGGCATACTGGTTCGAAGGATTTCTCCGTTCTTCCGGAGCTATCCTGTTGTTGGATGACAATCTTTGGAATCTTGTAAACAACTGGGTATGCGGACAGGACAAGGAGACTTTCATGGAACTGCTCCCCATATTGAAACGCACATTCAGCGAGTTCACCCCACCGGAACGCCGCAAACTGGGCGAAAAAGCCAAAGCAAGCGGTGCAGGCGGCATACAGACGCAGACGGTCACAGTCTCCGCCCACAATGAGGCGGAAGCTGCCAAAGTAATCCCGCTGATCCGCCAATTATTAGGAATTGAAACGAAGTAAAGAGTAAACAATGGAAGAAGAATATCTGAAAAGATGGCGCCTGATATTGGGTGGAAACGAGGCCGACGGTACAGGTATCACGCTGACGCAGGAAGAGCAACGCATCGACCAGTCTCTGGAAGCTGTGTACGACAGTGACCGGCGCGGCGGACTCGGCTCATCCGCCCCGAAAGTAAGCCGTTGGCTGGGAGACATCCGCGAGTTTTTCCCGCAGACGGTGGTACAAGTCATCCAACGCGATGCCATCAAACGGCTGAACATCACCTCACTGCTGACGGAAAAGGAAATGCTGGAAACCGTAGTGCCGGATGTGCATCTGGTAGCTACGCTGATGTCGCTCAGCCGTGTAATCCCGGAAAAGAACAAGGAAATGGCACGGCAGGTAGTCCGCAAAGTAGTGGATGAATTGTTGCGCAAACTCTCCGCCCCTACCCAACAGGCTGTGACGGGAGCACTCAATCGTTCCGCCCGCCAGAGAAATCCGCGTTATAACGAAATAGACTGGAAAACCACCATCACCAAGAACCTGAAAAATTATCAGCCAGAATATAAGACGATTATCCCAGAAGTGCGCATCGGTTACGGCAGGAAGCGGAAAGCGATGAAAGACATCATCCTCTGTCTGGACCAGAGCGGTTCAATGGGAACATCGGTGATTTATTCCGGAATATTCGGCTCGGTGCTGGCTTCCATTCCGGCAGTAAGCACACGGATGGTAGTATTTGATACGGCAGTCGTAGACCTGACCGATGATTTACAAGACCCGGTAGACCTTCTCTTTGGTGTGCAGTTGGGTGGAGGTACGGACATCGCCCGCGCCCTGACCTATTGCCAGGGAGTGATTACCCGTCCGCAGGATACGGTACTCGTGCTGGTTACCGACTTGTATGAAGGTGGCGATGCCCGGGAAATGCGCAAGAAGTTCGTATCTTTAGTGAACAGTGGTGTGCAACTCATCGTGCTGCCTGCACTGAATGACGACGGCGCCCCCTCTTACGACAAGAGTCATGCGGAGTTTCTGGCAAATATCGGTGTACCGACTTTCGCCTGTACACCCGATAAATTTCCCGACCTCATGGCGGCAGCGCTTAGCAAACAAGATATAGGGATGTGGATATCGCAGAACATCAAAAGTACTTAGTTCTGTGAAAGCCTGTATTCATTAGGGGCTACCCCCACCAGTTTGCGGAACAGGTTGCTGAAATATTGCACGCTTGAAAAGCCCAATATTTCGGCAACCGAACCAACGGTATTCTCATTGGCAGACAACATTTTCTTGGCTATCTCTATCCTTTTCAACTGGAAATATTCGTCCAGGTTCTTCCCCGTTTCAAACTTCAACAGGTCCATGAAATAGCGTGGCGACAAGTGAAGTAGATTTGCACAATACTTTACGGTCGGCAATATCTTGGTCTTCAACTGCCCGGAGCGGATATATTCATCCAGCAGCGTATCCATTTTACACAATATTGTCTTATTCGCCTCATTCCGCGTAATGAACTGGCGTTCGTAAAAGCGGGAACAATAATCCAGCAACAATTCTATATATCTTGAGATTAACACCTTGCTATGGCAGTCTATCGCATGCTTCAATTCCTGCTCAATATTGCAGAAACACTCCACAGCTTTCGTTTTCTCACGCAACGACAGATGCAACGCTTCATTGGGACTGTAAGAGAAGAACGGACAATGCCTGATGTGCTGCTCCAGAGAGGTATTACACAGAAAGTCCGGATGGAATGCCAGCAGCCAACCTTTTTGGAGAAGAACCTTCCCGTCATTCATATCGATAGATGCTCCCGGAGCCAGAAACAACAGGGTGGCATTGGAATAGTCGTAGTATTTACGTCCATAGATATAGTCGCAACATTCACTTTCCAGCAATAACAGGGTGTAAAAGTCGAACTTGATGGTACGTTGCATCACGTTGGCTTTGGATAAGTCGATAGCACTCACCAGCGGATGCAGTGTCTTGTTGCCCAGGCAACAATTACACTGATGTACAGTCTCTATGTTCAATATATCCTTTTTCAAAGCTATGAATTTTGCAGTCGGTATTCGTTCGGGGTGCAGCCTACGCGCTTCTTAAACAGGCGGTTCAGGTGCTGCGGATACTGAAATCCCAGCCTGTAAGCAATCTCGCTGATGGTTTCTTCCGCTCCGAGGATGTGCTCTTTGGCCAGTTCGATGACCTTTGTCTGTATATGTTCCTGGGGTGTTTTCCCGGTTTCCTTCTTAATCATATCACCAAAGTAATTGGGAGACAGATAAATCCTGTCTGCGAAATATTTCACTGACGGCAACCCCTCCTGCATCGGAAGACCACTCTGGAAATATTCATCCAACAGTTGTTCGAACTTCGTCAAAGCATCTTTATTCGCATTGCTGCGGGTGATGAACTGGCGCTCATAGAAACGCATGCAATAGTTGAGCAAGAGTTCTATGTTCATTGCAATCAATGACTTGCTATGCTTGTCTATGGGATGTTCCAGTTCGATGCTGATTTTCTTCAGGCAGTCCATCACGGTTTCTTTTTCCTGGTCGGACAGATGCAAAGCCTCATGCACTGCATAGGAGAAGAAGGTGTAGTTCTTTATTGTTTTCCCAAGTGAAGTCCCGTGAATCAAATCGGGATGAAAGACGAGACCGTAAACGGGCTGGCTGATTTGGTCACCAACCGTGCTCACACTAATCGTCTGTCCGGGTGCAAAACAGACAATAGTACCTTCCTGATAGTCATAAGACTGGCGGCCATACTTAATATCACAAGTCTTTGCCAACTTCAGAAAAAGTGCGTAAACGCCATAATGCATTTGTATTTGATTGACCGCCCGCGTCGCTTTCGTAAGGTCGACAACGCTTACCAAAGGGTGCAATGTTTCAAGTCCGTACAAATTATTGTACTGATCCACATTATCCAGATTTATAACCTTTTCCATAATCCTAAGTATTTGAACAGCAGCAAAGATATGAATTATTTTTTATTGATAATAAGGTGTCTGTAATAAGGGTTATACTATCCGTAATTGGGGTATAACTTTCATTTTACATTGGCAGGAATATCAGGATTTATACCCAACTTTATAATCTGTGCAAATCCACGTATCTGTGGTAAAAAGATTTTTGGCACATCCCCGATAAAATAAAAATCCGCCTCACGAGACGAATCATTTCATCCCACGAGACGGATATTTTCACATCACAAGACCCAATTATTCGTCTCGTGAAACTATTCTCTCTCTAATCTTTTCAATGCATCCCACGCTTTTTTATATCCTTCCGTCAACTCCTGCATCACTTCCGCCACAGTCTGTATCTGCCTGCCATAAAGCAACGCTGAAACCTGGCCGATCTCCAATTCTCCTTCCTCCAGGTCTCCATAAAAGATGCCTTTCTTGGCACGTCCCCGCGCCAGCAGAATGCGAAGTTCATCCTGAGTCGCCCCCACAGCTTCGGCAGCCTCCACCGCATCGCGGAAATTACTTCTTGCCAGGCGTACCGGAGCAAGTTTCTTCAACAGCAACCGCGTGTCCCCCTCCTGCAAACGCAGGCAGTAATCCTTAAAATACTCGTGGGCGGAGCTTTCCTCCGTCAGTGCAAAACGTGTACCAATCTGCACACCTTCCGCCCCCAACACACGGGTAGCAAGAATAGCTTCGCCCGTAGCAATTCCTCCGGCAGCAATCAACGGCAAAGTTGTAGCCGCGCGTACAGCAGGCAACAGGCACAAAGTGGTAGTCTCTTCCCTTCCGTTGTGTCCTCCGGCTTCAAAGCCTTCGGCCACCACAGCATCCACACCCGCCTCTTCGGCCTTCATCGCAAAGCGGGAAGAACTAACCACATGTACCACTGTCACACCTCTCTCCTTCAGCCATCCCGTCCATTTGGCGGGACTCCCGGCGGAGGTAAATACTATATTGACTCCCTCGTCCACTACTATCTGCATGATTTCTTCAATCTGCGGATACATCAACGGAATATTCACTCCAAAAGCGTGATGCGTAGCGGCACGGCATTTACGGATGTGTTCACGCAATGTTTCGGGATGCATCGAACCTGCCCCAAGCAAGCCCAACCCACCCGCATTACTTACTGCCGACGCCAGGCGCCAACCACTACACCAAACCATACCGCCTTGGATTATTGGATATTTTATTCCGAAAAGGGAAGTAATTCTGTTCATAGTTCCTTCATTTAGGCATTATTAGGAAGAAACAAGAAAAAAGGATGAAAGGTTCGGACAAAAAGACGATTTGTCATAAAAGAAACACCCGGAAATACGAATATACAACATACGTATGACCGGGTGCGCAAATAATACAAATGAAGATAAAACAATTATCCCTATAATAAACACATCCTTTAATAAACAAATCTTTTCCTTAATTACTAATAGCCTTGGCCGGTGCTTTTCTCGACACCGTTATAGAGTCACCATATGCCTTCAATACTTCCAGAGTACGGGCACGACGCTTGCGTCCTTTGGGATTCCAGAAATCTTTGGTGAAAGGTGCCATAAGATTTAACCCGCCTATACCTCCGCCACTAGCACCTTGCCAACTGCCCACCGCCATATTATTCGCCCGTTCCGTCACCCGATAGCGTAATCCGGTCGCCTCAATCTCATCCATACTTTTGCGTATGCCCTTATCCAGAGGATGTTTCGCCCAGTCACTATAAATCTTGAGCAATTTAAGCTCATAAAAAGGATCGCCACGCCACGTATTCTTATCTATTTTAATCCTCTTCTGATATACCGGATCCCAGTTGTATTTTGTATTTGCCGTATAAGGGCGCAAAGTTAGAATCACTTTCTTCTTCGGCACATTCGGTACTTCGGGCAGTGCCGTGTTGAAATCCAGCCATTGTTTTTCCGTTGACATCAGTTGCTTACCTACGGGTTGGTCTATTCCCAACTCTTCCAGTACCTTCGGATTCAACTTCACTTCCCCCTCTCCGTCCAGCAGGCGGCGCAATCGCAGAGAGTCCTGAGGTGTCCAGTTCTGAGCGCAAAGGGGAAGGACTACTGCAAAAAGCAGTCCGATTATAGTGCAATATTTTCTCATTAATTTATTGTCTTACCACCACATATATCCGCTTCCGCAAAGCGGTTCATCGTAACAGGGGTCTATGGTCCACATCGTGCGGGGATATTTGCGGCTCTCCCACCAACGGCGATAACGGGCGGCGGCATCCAGCACTTCGTCATCGGACAAGAAGTAGATGCCTTCATAATTTTCCGCATCCGCATGCACCATCTTACAACCCATCGAAGCATTCTGTCCCAGACGGATGGTCTCCACCGTCCACAAGATGCATTCCCCCAAACGGAGTTTGCCTCCAGCCGAATAAGAAACCGGCGCCAACGGGAAAGAAGGGATTACCGTCAGGTCTTCAGCATACTTCAACAGACCTTCTATATCGTCAACGGTAAACCGGGGCACAGTGTTCAGACCTTCCGGACTTTCTACCGAATACTTTCCGCCCTTCAGTTGCTTCACAAACAAATCCACATCGGGATTATTGTAATCAAGCGTTTCCTCCGTGCACGACACAAAAGAAAGAGAAAGGCAAAGCAGCAACGCCAGCATTGCGGCACGACATGAGCGGATATTGATTCGTCCGCCAGCGAGTATAGTATATAGAGATAGAGTTCTCATTATTGTATTGTTTTAAGGTTAATATGTCATACGAACACCGCAAAGCAGGTTAAGGTTCGTCGGACGTTCCGTACGCAGCGTTTTTGTCTGCGAGTCTGTATCAAAATGATGGGACACCGTAGGTTCGGCAAACAGGGCTATCCGGTCGTTAAGTTTATAACGGACACCCAGACCGGCGGCTATGGACAATTGTATAGGTTCTGCACCGAAACCGTTGTCTTCCGCTCCGGCTATGCACTTCTCGGCGGCTCCACCCAGCGTAACATAGAAGTCTACTTTGGAATTGCTTGCCAGCATCGCATTCAGTTTCACGGGAACAGCCAACGTATGCAATGCATGATCTCCATCCAAGCGGTTGTACTGTAAACCTGCCTCAAGGGAGAAATGTTTATTCAGACGGCGTTCTGCTGAAAAGTTGGCAGTGAAAGGCATTCCGAAATCACCTTTTGGTAACGATGTACCGATTCCGGCTTTGAAAGCCCAGTTCTGTTTTTTGCCTGCAACATTGGTACTTGCCAACGCGGCATCCGTACGTTTGGAATGAGCGTTAGAATCAGTACCGGGTGTTGTATTTACGGGATCGGTTGTCACATGATAACCATTTCCATTCTGAGTTGAAGCGTTCTGGCCATACATGCCATTTCCTCCCTGCTGATGGTTGCCGTATACGCGCTGCCTGATTGTAATGGAAACGGTGACAGATACGGATTCATCTTCTTCACCGCTTGAAGCAAGCGCCACAGTGGATGAAGATTGTCCCGGATGTTTGTGACCGGGCTTCTGTGCCGTCGGGTTGGTATCATGGATAGAAGGGAATTTCTCCTGTACCGCGTCTCCGTTCAGACTACCTTCCGGTGTCAGGGTAGCGACCTTCGTAAATGCTTCCTGGATTTCTTCTTTCGGAGAGAAATACCAGAATGCAGCGGAAGCGGCTCCCAACACCAATACTACGGAAGCGGCAGCCGCCACCCGGTAGAACCGTGGAGTAAGGATGAAACTCTTTTGTTTTTGCCCGGATAAGTTGGCAGCCTGTCCGGATGCAACAGCTGCGGAAGCATCCGTCGCATCGGCTCCGGCTTTCGAAAGGTCGCCTTGCAGCTTTTCCCAAAAGCCATCCCGTACCGTCATCTCTGCACCAGCGAGGCGACTGCGGAACAAACCGGTTATTTCATCATTTCCTTTCATACTCTGTATATTCTTTAATTCTTTTTGCTAACAAATTTTTGGCGCGATGCAATTGCGAGGTGGATGAATGTACCTTAATCCCAAGCATTTCCGCTATTTCCTTGTGCGATTTTTCTTCAAACACATACAAGTTGAAAACGGTTCGGCATCCATCAGGCAATTCTGCCACAAATGCCATTAATCGTTCTTCGGAGAGGCGGTCGCCATTGTCGGCTATACTTGCTTCGTCGGGCAGGTCGGGCAATTGTTCTTCGTTCACCACCAGTTGGGTGATGCGTTTCTGCCTTCGCAGATAGTCTATTGCCTGTGTCACCATTACTCTTGTCACCCACGTTGCCAATGCACATTCGCCCCGGAAAGTGAAGTGGGTGAAAATCTTGATGAACCCATCGTGCAATACGTCATGCGCCGCATCCACGTCGCCCGTATAGCGGTAACATACCGCAAGCATCTGTTTGGCATAAAGGGTGTACAGTTCCTTACGAGCAGAATCTTTCCCTGCCCGGCAGCCCTCTATCAGTTCTATATCATTTTCCAACGTCAGTGCTCTTTTTAACGGACGCCTCTTCGCGTCATTTGTTAGTTAGACGCAGCTTTCCGAAGAATGCTGCAATGTTATATCTAAAAAGAAGTTAAAGAACGGAGATTATTTATACTTTGCTTTCAAAGTCTGTATTTGCTTGTCAAGCATTTCATCCAGTTCATCAAATTCATCCCAATACAAGAAACCGGGTACCATTATGACGAAATTGACAAATTCATCATTACTTATAAGAAATGAGACTTGATCCAGCAAGTCGTTGTCAGTTTCCAAAGCAAACTTTACATTCCTGGACATAACAAGTCCCATAAGTACATCTGTTTTTGCTGCATAGTAATCACCGACATCTTTCTTCCGCCTCCCCAACTCAAAATAGGTTTGCAATATATCCTGCAACAAACGCTTGTCTGAAATATACTGCATCAACGAAGAACCTTTCAGCACATCCAATGCATCAGTTTTATACGAGAGTTCATTCATATTATTGAAAAGCTTGTCATATTTGCTTAAAGTATCCGCCGGTATTCCTGATACATCCATTTTATGCTTTATCAACAAAGAACTCATATGCCTGTCTATATCCAGCAAGTGCTTTATATAGCACAACTCCTTCCTATTATACTCCAATTCTTCCGTAATCAGTTGCATCGCAGCCCGTACCTCTTTTTGACGACTATGCTCCGTAATCTTATCGCTTCCCCAAAAAGTTACAATGATACCTGCCGCCACAATACTGAACTGACGGAAATAATCTCCCAGTCTCCAGCCTTTAACCGTAGACTTTATCTTATCGATATTTCCCATAAGCATTTATTTTGAGCCATATTTCTCTTCAATAGTTCGTATCATCTTATCAAGCTTTTGCCCCACACGTTTTCTATAATCGGGAGTAAAATACTTCTGGGGGATTCTCAGAAAGTTTCTCAGTTTCTTATCCGAAACGTATATTTCCCATGCTTCCCAGCCTCCTTCATTTACCGTGCTTATTTGTTCATCAGTCAGTGACAAATAAAAAGGATGAAACGCCTCCTCCTTCATATCATAATATCCATTCATAGTCAGTTTACATCCTTCTAATGTCTCATATATCTCAGTCAGCGACAGCAAAAGCTCCTTATCAGATATTTTCTGCATCAGCATAGAGCTTTTAAGTATATCCAGCGCATTCTGGGTATAAGAATAGCTGCGGATGTGCCCTAAAATGAAGCGGAATTGTTTCAAGGAATCTTCCGGTATTGAGCGGATATCCATATCATGTTCCACCAACAAAGCAGAAAGACGTTCATCTTCACTGAACTCGGACATAATCTCTTCAAAGTTCTTCCGATTACTTTTCAGTTCATCCCCAATCAGCAACATAGTAGATTTAATATCCGCCTGTTCCGAACATCTGGTGACCAACTCGCTGCCAACGAAAGTTATCAGCACACCAATTACAACAATAGAAGTTTGCCGTACATACTCGCCCGGCTTCCATTTTTTAATAGTAGTTTTTATTTTATTCCAGTCTATCTTTTCCATGCTTTCCTGGTGCATTTTAAGAAGAAAGCTTCTCATAAAGATTGCAATATGATGGCAAACTTATGAGAAGCTTCCTGCTATTCTTTAAATACGGCTTTCTGTCTTTGTCAACATGCTTTAAAGCTCATATCCAATCCTTTCACGGAGTGGGTCAGAGCGCCGACTGAGATAAAGTCTACGCCACATTCGGCATAGTCGCGCAGCGTATCGAACGTGATGCCGCCGGAAGACTCGGTTTCGTAACGGCCTGCTACCATATCCACAGCTTTCTTCGTCATTTCGGGCGTGAAGTTGTCGAACATGATCCGATCTACACCGCCGAGATCGAGCACCTGCTGCAATTCATCGAAGTTGCGTACTTCAATCTCAATTTTAAGGTTTTTGCCTTTCTCTTTGCAGTATTCCTTGGCACGGTTGATGGCTTTATCAATGCCTCCGGCAAAGTCCACATGATTGTCTTTCAACAAGATCATATCGAAAAGACCGATACGATGGTTTACACCGCCACCAATCTTCACTGCCATTTTCTCAAGGATACGCATGCCCGGAGTAGTCTTACGGGTATCGAGCACACGTGTATTCGTACCTTTCAGCCGTTCGGCATATCGATGTGTCATAGTGGCAATTCCACTCATGCGCTGCATGATGTTCAGCATCAGGCGCTCCGTCTGCAACAGAGACTGTACTTTGCCTTCCACCACCATAGCCACGTCGCCCGGTTTCACTTCCGCACCATCGTTGATGAACACCTCTACCTGCATAGTCGGATCGAAACGGTGGAAAACTTCCTTGGCTACTTCGATACCGGCCAATATGCCCGGTTCTTTAATCAAAAGTTTGGATTTACCCATCGCCGTGGCGGGGATACATGAAAGGGTGGTATGGTCGCCGTCGCCTATGTCTTCGGCAAAGGCGAGGTCTATCAGCCTGTCAATCAATTCTTCTTCCTTATTCATTCGTCTTATCTATTCTTATTTGATGTATGACATATTTGTTCTGTACCTTTCTGAAGAAACAATTCACCCGAAAGTTTCCGTTCTTAGTCGCCAAAGTACCGATGATGAAACTCGACTCATCGCGCTTTCCCTGGTGGTTCACATCAAAGCTACTGACTTTGTTATCGGCAAAAAAACCGGCCATGGCTCCTTCCGCCGTTTGCTTGTCAGCGTTGGTCGTGCGATTTTGGATAATCAAATCCACTTTATCACCCAGATACCTGTTTAGTTCCTGAGAGTTTCCTTTCTTGAAGGCCACAATCACCCCCACAGGCACATCCTGCGCAAAGAGCGAGGACATCCACATGAAGAGACAGGTCAACAGCAAAACTACTCGTTTTTTCATAATCACAAGTATTAATGATACGCAAAGGTAAGCATTTATTGTAGAATACAATAAAAAAGCGCTAAATTTGTGCGCGAATCATAACTTAAGCAGCATGAAAACAACCTTACTCGTCGTAGGAAGAACAGTAGAACCGCATTTTATCACCGCCATTAACGACTATGTGCAGCGCACCAAACGCTATCTGACATTCGAAATGGAAGTCATCCCGGAATTGAAGAATACCAAGAGCTTTTCAATGGAAGTGCAGAAAGAAAAAGAAGGGGAATTGATATGCAAGGCATTCCAGCCGGGCGACGTCATCGTATTGCTGGACGAGGGAGGAAAAGAAATGCGCTCCATAGAGTTCGCAGACTATATGAAGCGCAAGATGAATACCGTAAACAAACGGCTTGTATTCGTTATCGGAGGACCGTATGGTTTCTCACAAAAAGTATATCAGGCGGCACACGAGAAGATGTCTCTCTCCAAAATGACTTTTTCGCATCAGATGGTGCGGCTTATCTTCGTAGAACAGTTGTACCGGGCAATGAATATACTTAGCGGCGGGCCTTATCATCACGAATAGTATTTTAAGACCTTGACACCTGGAATCCCGTCCCCGACAACGCCATTTCCACAAAACGCGCCCTCGGATTCGGCACATCTTGCATCAATATCTCCCGAATGCGCAATGCCGCCTGCGGATCTTTCGCCACCATATATAAATAGCCACCGCCACCGGCACCCGGCAATTTATATCCCAGTGTATAATCCTTGATACGGTCGATAATCGCTTCCACCGCCGGAGGATTCGTGCCACAGTCCAAAGCCTTATTCTGCGTCCAGGTCTTGCCGATCAGTGCACCGTAAGTTTCAAAATCATTTCGCTGAATAGCTTCTGCCATATCCAGCGCATGTGCCTTCATATTTTCCAGTATGCCCAAGTGAACAGACGAATTGAGGAACATGGAACGTACAATTTCTGCCAGGATTCCCTTGGCTGTACGCGTTATTCCGGTATAATATAATAGGTGGCAATCGCGATATTCGGGATGCGTGAAAAGATGTTCGGGCAGCCAACGCACCAGCGGATTCTGCACAAAGCCCGGTTCCGTCTGCAATAGTTTGATGCCTTGTAGCACACCGCCATACTGGTCTTGCCAGCCACCGCCTGTCGTCAACAGTTGCTCCAGGGCAAGAGTACGGCGGCATATTTCGTTCTTGTCCCACATCAGGCCGCAGAAATCACTCAAAGAGCCTAATACGGTAGAGGCCAGTATCGAACTGGTTCCCAAGCCCGAACCGGCGGGAATAGCGGACAATAAAGTTATTTCTATACCTGTGCCGAATGCCTGCAACTGTTTTTCCAAAGAGGGATAGGCCACCTCCGAAAATACGGGACCAAAACCTGCCAGCGTCAACGCCGCTTTCGGAATGGAGAAGGGGGAACCAATCTTGCAGTAATCCTGCAATTCATCGAAATCGTTCACTACCTCCATCGCTCCCATATCGATAGAACGCAATACGATGTGAAAATCTTTGCAAGGCTTCACATATACCTGCAAGGGAGGCTGACCGTTCAGTTCTATTGCCAGGTTCACCACATTTCCACCAGCAAAAAGAGAATATGGCGGAGTATCTGTCCAACCACCGGCAGCATCTATACGCACAGGACTACGCCCCCATACAATCTGATCGCTATATACATTCAGGTGCGGACGGCTTTTGCGTTCATACAAATCCGTCAGCAATCCTTCGCGCAACAGGCCGAAAGCTTCTTTTTCATCATCCCGGAAATCATTTCCGTCCAGTTTATCTATCTGCGCCCGGAGCATACGATTATGAATACGTTGCATCTGAGGAGCATCAGCCGGCAACACATCCGGCTTCTTCAACTCCAGGCGGTGAAAATTTTCTGCAACATCCGCTAAATCCAACTGATAGAACACGCTTTTCTCATAATTGCGTGTCAGCAATTCCCAATTGTTTTTCCGGAAGTTTTCACGCTGTGCATACAGCTGGCGCAGATCGGCCTGTGCAGAAATCTCATCAGCAGAAAGGCGTTGGCTGTTCAGCCAGATTTCCTTACCTTCCGTCAACTCCGGTTCCGAGACCATCCAACGGAGCACCTTCCCCATCTGTCCTATATCTGCCACAACAGGAAAAATTCCCGCAGCCTGCAAGTCATCTTTCCTTCCGGTCACATCATCTGCCGTCAAGCCACGTTCTGTCAGCCATGCCGGGAAAGGCATCCCCAGAAACAATGTCTTTTCGTCCCGGGTGTCTCCTTTGAATACATCGTCAAAACCATACGGACGAACTGCCCGGCTTTTTTCTCCAAGAGGGACAATGTCTACGCATACTCCATCGGGAAGGGTCAGCGTCCAGTTATTTTCCGGTACTCCTGTGATGATTTGCCGGGAACCGATTGTCCACGATACGCCAATACAGCTATTCTCTATCCAGAGGCTATCATTCTTTGAGGAAAGGGATACGTGCACTTCCGCATTCTGCACAAATATGGCGGGATTCGGTTTCACTTTACGATGCATTATCTGACGCTGGTCATACACTTTATTCTGCAACGTAACGGTGGAAGAAAGCAGTTCGCGACTTGTGCCGTAATGATAGAATTCGCCGCCCGGCAACGGCAATATGGCTACGGACAATTGGTTCAGTTCTTCATCATTAATACGCGGATGGTTTCCCAGTGACAAACCGAAATCCGAATACAGGTCGTAATACTTCAAATCCGAATATGGAATGTTCTTATCCGAGGCACCTTCTTCTTTTTGCGAACGCTTCATCAGCAGTTCCACTGCCCGGTCGCTTAACAACCAGATGCCTATGTCCATCAGGAACAGATGGGTTTTGGAAAGATTCTCCAATTCCTGCAATGATGGTTTCTGCAACATGAAGTCCAAAGCTTCAGGCTGCTTGCGGTCCGAAACGAATACGCCATGATGTGTAGCCAAAACAGGGTCTACCCACAATCCATAGCATACGACATCCGCATCCGGTATTTCCTGCAAAGGTTTCTCTGCACGTATATACACGTCGCCACTGGCAATCAGTGTACGTAATTTTTCCGGTGTCCGTTCCATTATCTTTTCATAGAGCGGAAGTTGCAGAGACAGCAAGTTTTGTCCCAGTTTCTGGCCGCGCGCCCAACGGAACACAGGTATCGGTGTGAATACCTTTCCCGAAGGGGCATATCCTGGCAAACGACGGCTTTGTCCGCCTGCATGCAGCAGGATTCGTTTCTCGGTTGAATGCTCTGTCTTTTGATTTCTATACCATTCTCGCAGGAGCCAGGTTGTCCCCCCGCCCGACCCAAGTTTCATGCCAACAGGATCAGACGTACAAAACCATTCTGTACGATCTACATTTTCCAGTTCATAGAATGCCGACACAAGATTAGGCGGCAAGGATAATAATTTTTGCATGTCTAATTGCTATATTGATTGCTACGTTGCTTACTATATTAGCTGCAAATTAAAGCAATCTTAAGCAAAATCCACGAAAAGTTTTAATGATTTTGAAGGTGGAGATGGAAATATCTCCGCATGAAGAGAACGTAAGCGATAATACCAAAAGGGTGTAGCCATCCCGAAAAGCAGCTACAACTATTGTAGGCATAGGTAAAAGAAGAAAACCAAGAAATAATCTCTTGAGGGTATTTATACCGTAACGTCTGCTTTTTTCAAGAAACAATCAGAAAATAAGCTCCGGAAATAATAGTAAGAATCACAACTAACGCCTAAAAAGACAGGAGAAGAAGAAAAGCTCAGAAGAGCAGAGAATCAAAGATACTATTCTGATAACCAAAGTAGTATAGCCCATAAAAAGGAGCACACGAAATATCAACTTTAACACAGTGTTAAAGTTAACTTCTTGTTGACAGGAAGTTGAGAGTCTGTCAACAGGAAGTTAACTCCTTGTAGAGAAGAAATAAAAAAGGCAGATTCCTGATTAACATTGTTAAATAAGGATATCCGAGTTTTTCATTTTTCCAGCATGGATATGACTTGATGCAACAATGCAGGCATTTCATGGGTACTGCTCTTTATTGCATTAATCTGTTCTTTTCCTTCTGACGTTAAGGAGAAATGCATCTGACGCTTATCTATTTTGCCTACAACACGAGCTATCAGTTTCTTCTCTTCCACTGAGCGAATCAGTTTGGAAGTGTTGGAATGAGTAAGCCCCAACTCTTCCGCTATTTCACCAGAAGTAAGTCTGGGATGCTCCAGAAGTGCACAAAGCAACATTCCTTCATTCAGCGAAAGATTGTATTGCTGTATGAACTGGGTTTCAAACTCGGCTATCGCCCGATAGATATCACGTATCTTACATAAGTCTTCCATATATTGTTATTTCTTTCGTTATCGTTAATAAACAAATAACTATATGAAAAGGTTGACATTGGCTTTATCGGCACGCTCCATGTAAGTAGCAACACCACCGATAGTTACCTCGTCCAGCAACTCTTCACGACAAATCCCCATCATGTCCATTGACATCTGACAGGCTATAAATTCAACTCCCTGAGCAAGCGCCTGCGAACGAAGCGATTCCAAAGAGTCCACACCTTTTCGTTTCATCAAAAAACGCATCATACGACTTCCCATGCCAAACATATTCATCTGAGACAACTTCAGCTTCAAAGAGCTGGAAGGAAGCATCATACCAAACATCTTACCGAAAATATCTTTCCTGACTTTCGGTTTCTGTACTTTTTTCAGAACATTCAGCCCCCAGAAAGTAAAGAAAACCGTTACCTTCTGGCCAGTTGCCGCAGCGCCATTTGCTAATACAAAAGTAGCCAAAGCCTTATCCAGATCATCACTAAAAAGAATCAACGTCTTTCCTCTTCCCACTGCCATAGTTCCGGCAGAAGACGGGCAAAACGCAGCCGGATCACCTTTCTCAATAACCACCGTATAACGTCCTTTTTCTTCATGACTTCCTACCAGACGATTACCCGTTGTATCGCACCAAGCCGAAGCATCACGTGCAAATCCTGCATCAGTCGCCACGATTTCCACTTGTTCTCCCGGCTCAAGGGCGTCCATCGCCTTCTTCACCTGCATGATAGGTCCCGGACATTGCAAGCCACAGGCATTAATTTTCAGCGATTCCTTTGAAGTAACCGGATGATTACGAACCGGCACAACCGCCTCGGATGGAGCGGGCAACGGGGCTACTGCGACAGAATATAGTTTATAGCCTCCCGAAAGATTACGTACATTTTCATATCCATTCCCCATCAGAATGCGTTGTGCAAGATAGCCTCGCAATCCAACAGCACAGAACACTACCACAGGCTGATTCTTCGGAATTTCTGCAATGCGTTCCCGCAAATCATCCAAAGGAATATTTACCGCCCCAGGAATCGTACCGAAAGAGTATTCTTCTGCGGTACGGGTATCCACCATCAACAGCTTATCCTTCTGCTCCACCAATTCACGCCAGGTAATGACAGGCATTGCGCCAGTAATGATATTGGAAGCTACATAGCCTGCAATAGCGATAGGATCTTTTGCGGAAGAGAATGGAGGCGCATAAGTATGCTCCGTCTCCATCAAATCATAAACTGTTCCGCCATGTTTGATAAGCCCGGAAATCTGGTCAATGCGCTTGTCCACACCTTCATAACCGATGCACTGCGCGCCATATAACTTTCCCGTAACAGGATGGAAAGTCAATTTCAAAGTCAGGGGAAGCGCATCCGGATAGTAGCCTGCATGGGAGGCAGAATGAGTGACGGAACTTTGATACTCCATTCCCCATTGTTTCAAACGCTTGGCAGCAAGTCCTGTAGAAGCAACTGTCATATCAAAGACTTTGGCAATGGAAGTGCCGATAGCACCTTCATAAGTAACAGTATTGCCAAACACCATATTATCAGCTACGATACGTCCCTGGCGGTTTGCCGGATTTGCCAGATAGTTAAGCCACGGTTTCCCGGTCAGAGGATGCGGATACTCAATCGCATCACCTACGGCATAAACATCTTTCTCGGAAGTTTCCATATATTCGTTCACCCAAATACCTCCCGCCTCTCCTATTTTCAGACCGGCCTGTTTAGCCAAAGCCGTTGCCGGACGCACACCGATAGAGAGCAACACCATATCAGCAGGAATTGTCTTTCCACTCTTCAGAAAGACAGTAATACCTTTCTCCGAACGCTGAAAGTGAGTAACACCTTCTTCCAAATAGAGGGAAACTCCTTTCTGTATCAAATGCTGATGAACAGGAGCAGCCATTGAAAAATCAATGGGCGCCATTACCTGGTTACCCATTTCTACAACAGATACGGCAACTCCGGCATGATGCAGATTCTCGGCCATCTCCAGACCTATAAAGCCTGCACCCACTACAACCGCACGTTTCACGGCATGTTCCGTAAGATAAGACTTTATCCGATCAGTATCTTCGACATTACGAAGGGTAAAAATACCTTCAGAATCGATACCTTCCAATGGAGGCCGGACAGGTGTGGCTCCCGGCGACAATAAGAGTTTATCATACGTTTCCTCATACTCGCGTCCGTCAGCGGTGCGAATGGTAATCGTTTTATTTTGCGGGGAAATGGCAGTCACCTCATTTTCCACACGCACATCCACACGGAAACGCTGACCGAAAGAAGCCGGTGTCTGCACCAGCAATTTTTCACGTTCAGCAATGACTCCACCTATATAATAAGGTAAACCGCAATTGGCATAGGATATATACTTGCCTTTCTCCAGTAAAAGGATATCAGACTTCTCGTCAATTCTTCTCAAACGGGCTGCTGCCGTAGCTCCTCCGGCAACTCCACCAATAATCACATACTTCATATTACTGCCTTTTTTAGATAAGAACAAAACAAAGATATATATTGTTTTCCAATTACGAATATTTTCCAAAGGAAATTATCATAATATACAGACTGACAGTACCTATTAGCACTATTTAAGAAATAGGGAACAAAGAAAAAGAGAAGATGACTACCAGTTAGGCAGTTCATCAAAACCGGCAGCTGTGTACCATTCAGTAGAGCGGTATGCTTTATCCGTCAGATTGTTGGATGTAGTAGGAATGTAACAGGACACGCCGTCAGTGCCTTCCATAGTAAACATCCTTACATAAGAAGAATAGTTTTTAGGGGTAGTAGCCCAATAGGCCACAGTTGCATCAAAAGCCCGCTTCCATGTTGCATAGGCGGCATCAGTAGTAATCTCACGCACCACATCCACAAAGTCATAATACCCTACGCGCCCATTATCATAACCACCAGAACCACTACGTTTATCATAATCAAATGCAACCGCACGAAGCCGCAATTTATCAACTGTCTCAGGCAGAATTTGTTTTGTAACCCGTGCCAAGTTATCCAATTGATTCGTTCTCAACGCACACACAGAGGCTCCACCTGTCCAGTTATCATTCGAAATATTCTCACCTCCAGCGTATTTAGCCGCATAAGGCTCATAATAAGCCTTGGCAACATTCACAGCTGCATCATCTGCGGAGAACATGGCCGGTACGACTTCTTCATATGAAGCACCAGGACCGGGAATTTCCGTCGGAGAACCAATGCAATAGTCTGTATAATCACGCAACTCATAGGCAACTTCCACAGATTGCATAAAGCAGGCATCGAACAAAATGAAATCAAAATGAGGAGCCGCCACCAATATTTCAACAAATTCAGAAATATTCATTCTGTTATCGCCGTTGCTTTTATCCTGCCCCACCCACCGGGTATCGGCACGCAACGGATAAGGAAGCCAACCGTCGCCATGCGACCAGTAGACTAACCCATAACTGTCAGCTTTATATTGGGAATTCAGAAATACATCTGCAAAGACTTCCTTAGTTTCAGATACACCCACCGAATTACGGCTTCCATAATTTTTCACCTCAATTTCCGTAACTGCTCCATTTACATTTTTCAATTCCAGCAGGCGGGCGGACGAACCGTTATCTATATATACCAGCAAATGCACACTGGTATCCTTCACTTTCGCCATACCTACCTTCATCTCCGCCAAGTCCAGCGAAGCAAAAGGAGCAAGAGAGTTGTCTGCTGCAATATAGGCTAAAACCGTACGACTTCCATTCAGAGGAGTTGCCGGCTCAATGGTTATTTCACAAGTCGCACTCTTCGCTTCGTCTTCCGTAAGCACAATTATAGCCACTTTGCCTGCCCGTAAGGCTGTCACTTTACCACTTGCATCAACCATTGCTATACTTTCGTCGCTCGAACTCCAAGTCAGCCTTTTGTTAGTCGCATCGTCAGGCATGACAGTCGCTTGCAAAGTCTCGCTTTCTCCTTCTATCAGCGAAAGCTTATTCTTATTTAGTTCGACACCAGTTACAGACACTTCGGGTTCAGCAATCTCATCGCCACAAGTCACGGTGCAAACATCAAACTTTCCACCATCTTCGGTAACTACAAGTATAGTTACCCTTCCCATCTTCAAAGCCGTTACCTTACCATTCGCATCAACCGTAGCCACACTCGTATTACTTGATTTCCAGGTAACCCTCTTGTTTGTAGCATCCTCCGGAGTAATGGTAGCTACCAGAGTTTCGCTTTCACCTTCTTCCAATGCAAGCTCAGTCCTATTCAATTCAATACCCGTTACGGCAATAATATCCGGGTCCTGATTGTTATCACCGCAGGCTATCAATAATATAGAGATGCAAATACACAGAAGAAAATAAAGCTGATTTTTCATGGCAGTAAACAATAAATTAATGAAATCTTCATTTCAGGCTAAGGAAGTGAAAATGATTACTCTTCCGGTTTCTTGAAACGGAAAGCCTCAGAATCAATAGGCATCAGCACTATTGTCTTGTTCTTCTTATACTTGCCTTTCACTTTGGCAGCTTCCTTTTCCAGTTTGCTCTTATTCTCGGAGAAGTAAATCATGCAAGTATAGTCGGGACATCTCAAATCGTATTCCAGATAGTTTTTCAGTTGATACGTATAAAGGTCACGCTTAGGCAGAAAACCATTTTTGTCCAGTTCCACACTATCCAACGGTTGGATTGCGGTAAAGTACACCACTGTGTCATTGAACGAGGCGGCAACGCCGAATGCATATACGGCCTTTTCTCCTTTAGCTTTCTTGAACGAGAATGCCGAGCAGACCATAAAAACTAAAGCTACGGCAAAAAGTATACGAACGTACTTCATAATAATAATGTGTTAATGTGACAATATGATAATGTGCTAACCTGCTGCGCTATCAGCCTGAATGATTATGAGCACATTAATCTTTGCGGCAAAGATAACAAAAAAACCGGTGGCCAAAGCATGACCTACCGGTTTTTAATTCCTTCTATTTGTCGGAAATTGATATTTCTTATTATCCCAAATAAGACTTGAGCAATTTACTACGATTACTTTGTCTTAATCTTCTAATTGCTTTTTCCTTAATCTGACGCACACGCTCACGGGTTAAACCGAATTTGTCGCCGATTTCTTCTAATGTCATTTCCTGTTGTCCGATACCGAAAAACATCTGTATGATTTCTTTTTCCCTATCGGTTAACGTAGAAAGTGCTCTATCAATTTCCCTCGCAAGAGACTCGTTCACTAAAGAGCGGTCGGCCATAGGAGAGTCGTCGTTTACCAACACATCCAGCAAGCTGTTGTCTTCTCCCTCTACGAAAGGTGCGTCCACCGAAATGTGGCGTCCGGATACCTTCAACGTATCAGAGATTTTATCAACAGGGATTTCCAGTTCATCTGCCAGTTCTTCGGGCGACGGGCGACGTTCGTTTTCCTGCTCGAACTTGGAGAATGCTTTGCTGATTTTATTCAGCGATCCTACCTGGTTCAACGGAAGACGCACAATACGCGACTGTTCTGCCAAAGCCTGCAAAATGGACTGACGTATCCACCATACTGCATAACTGATGAATTTGAAACCACGTGTTTCATCGAACTTTTCGGCGGCCTTGATCAGTCCTAAATTACCCTCATTAATCAAGTCGGGCAAACTCAAACCCTGGTTCTGGTACTGCTTGGCCACAGATACAACGAAACGCAGATTGGCACGTGTCAACTTCTCCAGTGCGATACGGTCACCCTTGCGGATGCGTTGAGCGAGCTCCACTTCCTCTTCGACAGTTATGAGGTCTTCGCGACCGATTTCCTGCAAATACTTGTCAAGAGAAGCGCTCTCTCTGTTAGTGATACTTTTTGTAATCTTAAGTTGTCTCATTCTTCTAAAACAGATTTGGGTTGCAAAGTTACGACATTTTATTTAGTTACAAGCTAAGTTGCCCTAACTTTTTTATCTTATTCACTATACTATATAAACAAAAAAGAATGCCGACAAGTTAGTTGCCGACACCCTTTTTCTTCTTTGTTAGCTAATATTACAATCTTCTTACCTTAAATTATCCTTTATCATTCGTTTTTTATTCCTGAGCAACACTTACCGCATAGCTGGCGCGCTTTCCGGAGGGGAACATACCTGTGATGAACAACACTTGTTCCTGAGTCTTTGAAGCTTCCTTCATCACTTTTTCCATATCTTCCACAGTCTTCATCGGTACATTGTTCACTTTCAGGATGATGAAACCTTTACGAATACCGGCTTCCCCCATTTTGCCGTTGCTAACTCCCGTAACTTCAAGTCCATAACCCAGGTTGAGTTGTTTCTTCAAGTCATCGGGGATAGGACGGAAGGCTGCACCAAGAATATCCATATCGGCATTCTTCACTACTTTCGTAGTACCTTGCTCGTTCTTCAGCGTAACTTCAATATTCTTTTCTTTCTTATCACGCATCACTTTCACCTGCACCTTGTCGCCCGGACGATGTTTTGCCAAAGCTTCCTGCAAGTCGGCAAATTTGTGAATTGCCTTGCCATCCATGCCGATGATTACGTCGTCTACCTTAATATCGGAACCTGACGCTGAACTTCCATCAACGATTTCACGTACCCAAAGACCATCAATAACACCATATTTCTCTCTGGCTTCCTTCTTGATGTCACTCAACTTCTTGCCTGTTTTATCAGCAACCTGCGTGTCGCCCGGTTCTTCAGTAAGCACGGTTACACTCACACCCAGTTTCACACGTTGTACAGTACCGAATTGCTTCAGGTCGGCAACTACTTTCTTCATAATACTGGTAGGGATCGCAAATCCATAACCAGTATTTGAACCTGTCGGAGAGAAAAGGGCAGCATTGATACCAATCAGCTCACCGCTTGCATTTACCAATGCACCGCCACTGTTACCCTGGTTGATAGCGGCATCAGTCTGGATATATGATTCGATGCTTTGCTTACCGGTCTGCTGACTCATGCCCAAAGAGCGCGCTTTGGCACTAACGATACCTGCCGTTACTGTTGAAGTCAGATTGAAAGGATTACCTACTGCAAGCACCCACTCACCTACTTTCAGTGCATCAGAGTCACCTACCGGAATTGTGGGGAAGTCGTCACCTTCTATCTTAATCAGAGCCAAGTCGGTCTCTGCATCCGTACCGATGATACGTCCCTTGAACTGGCGGTTATCGTTCAGCGTCACACTGATTTCATCCGCACCGTCAATTACGTGATTGTTCGTTACGATATATCCATCTTTGGAGATGATGACACCCGAACCAAAACCTGTGCGTTCGGGAGTCTGCACCTGGCGTCTTTGTGTACCGCCGCGACCACCGAAGAAATCGCCAAAGAATTCAGAGAACGGGTCTCTCACTTCCACTTCCTGAACTTTGGAAGATTGAGTGGAGCGGATATGTACTACAGCATGAATCGAATTTTCCGCTGCTTGTGTCAAGTCTACCGGCTGCGCATCGACAGCATTATAAGCGGCCAAACGTACGTTCGGATTTTGCTCGAACATTTCATTAAATGCACTGGCAGTATTGGCAGGCACTTTATTTTGCAGCATCTTATAGGTGGTTAAACCTGCTACTCCTGAACTGAGAAGTACGATAGCTGCAACCCCAAGAATGTTTTTTGTTGTCTGTTTCATATTAATCTTCTATTCTTTTAATTGTTAATATTCAAGTTTCGTTTAACATTTCGACGTTAAAATAACGACAAAAATCGTTCAGTTATTCCGCTTGTCACTCTTTTTTGTTCTCTTTTAACAGTGAACTTTTAGGGCTTAACAGCGGTTAACGACAGAGGCTGACAATTTTACATTTATGCACTATTACTGACGTGAAAATAAGGCAGATAGGCGTTAAAAAAGAAACAGACCGTCTATTCATTTAAAATAGATGGTCTGTTGAGGTCAAACAGACGGTGCGTTTGGGGTAAACAGACCATCTGTTTGACCCTAATAGACCATCTGTTTTTAAGAGGCTGATATTTGCTTAATTATCAAGGTATTCTATATCCATGTGATAATCCCATTTGGGGAAGTAAAGATTGCCTCCCTCCCATTCCACTTCACCACGCTGGAAGTCTACGGTTTCGCTACGGGGATATTTCTTTTCGGGAACCAACGGCATGCCGTAGTCACTGTTCACAATCATGCGCCAGGAATCGATACCACCCAGGAAGAAATATTCTTCATCCGCACTGCGGGCAAAGGTAGGAATGCCGAATGACTGGTCGGCGGGCACCCAGCCGATACCTTCAAAGTAAATTTCCGCCCAATCATGCAAGTTCCATGCCTGGGGGTGCATCATGAAACCACTCTGAAAATGAGCGGGAATACCACTGATGCGGCAGAGAGTGATAAACAGCAGGCTGACCTGCCCGCAATCTCCTTTGTGGTTATCCAATACGTATTCGGGAATATTCTCTATGGTGGAATACTCGCGTGCGGAAGCCCAGGGGAAGTTATCGTTCACCCAACAGAAGATGCGCCTGGCTTTCAGCAACGGATTCGTCTCACCTGCTGTCAATTTGGCAGCAAGTTCACGCATACGCGGCGAGAAGATGATGTGCTTCTCACGTTCGGCGGTATATTCCTTATATAGAGAGGAGGTCGTGTCATACGGCTGAATATCTTCGGGCTTCAGATTGTGCCATTCGGCATTGGAGGTATATTCGAAGCTCTCGGAGAACACGGTCGGCTTATCTTTCACGGCACGTTTCTCCATGTAGAGAGTGCTGTGAAGACATTCTTCCGGAGAGAAGACAGGATTCGGTTCGCTGGCGGAGATAAACTTCACATCTTGCTGACGCGGCTGATCCTTACGCGGATAAGGAAGCCAGCAACGGATAAGCTCTCCCGCAGGAACGGCATTGCTATCTACTGTGAGCGTATAGGTGACATGCATCCGTTTGGGGGCAACAATAGGATTATCTCCTTTTTTTACGCTTGCGATCACTGCAGGCAAATGTTCCATATTCACTTTTTCGCTTCCGCTGGGGGTAATGCCGTCCTTAGCTACCTTTATTTTATAGCAGGCGGAATCAACGCGGAACAGATTAGGGCCGGCATTACGGAAATAACGCTTCTCACCGTCCAGAGTCATGCACTCCAAGGCTTTGGAAGCTTCCCACTGGTGCATTTGTTCATCGGTTACATCAGGGATATACTTGCGAATGTAATCTTTCACCTGGGCTTCCGTGCGGGAGAAGTCAGTGAGGAGGCGCTGGTGCAGGTCATCTTCCCAAGTATAGGGCTTACTTTCCGGTTTGGGAGTACAGGCGGCAAAGAGAAAGAGTACTGTAAAAGCAGACAATGCTTTTTTCATAATAAGAATGTATTAGATGATGCTTATAATTTCACAACTCCGATACCCGGTAAATCGGGCAACGTAATCTTACCTTTCACCACCTCCATTCCTTTGAAACGGTCGTTAGCGATAAGCAGGTTGCCATCCAGATCGGCAAAGTCAACCGCAGGAGAGAATTGTGCGGCCGCAGAGCAGGCACATGAAGTTTCCGTCATACATCCCACCATCACTTTCATGCCCAGCGCACGCGCCAGTGTCACCATCTTCCAGCCTTCGCGCATACCGGTACATTTCATCAGTTTGATATTGATGCCGTGGAACGCTCCTTTCAGTCCGGCCACATCACCCAGACGCTGCAACGACTCATCAGCAAAAATAGGCAACGGACTTTGCTGCGTCACCCAGGCTATGTCGTCCAGTTGAGTTTTAGGCATCGGCTGTTCAATCATCACGATACCTTTTTCCTTCAGCCAATGTATCATGTCGATAGCATAATGTTTATCCGTCCAACCCTGATTAGCATCGACTGCAATAGGAAGGTCGGTTACGGAACGGATAACTTCAATCATCTCTTTATCATTATCACGCCCCAGTTTCACCTTGAGGATATTGAACTGTTCGGCACATTCTTTCGTTTTTTCACGCACCACATCCGGCGTATCAATGCCGATGGTAAAAGTGGTGGAAGGAGCTTTATCCTTATCCAGTCCCCATATCCTGTACCAAGGGGCCTGCAACAGCTTGCCCACGAGGTCATGCAAAGCTATATCAACAGCAGCCTTAGCGGCGGCATCTCCCGGCGACAGTTTATCTACGTATGCCAGAATGTCTTCCAGCTGGAAGGGGTCGGGAAACTGCCCGATGCCATCCTGCACTTTCTTCAAGAAAGCCAGCACACTATCCATCGTGCCCAATTCACGTTGCAGATAAGGCGGCATGGAGGCTTCGCCATAACCGATAATGCCATCATATTCGATTTCCACCTGCACATCAGGAGTGGTGGAACGCGAGTAGGAAGCTACAGTGAACACGTGACGCAATTTCAGCTCGTATGGAAAGAAGCGCAATTTCATCTTAGCATTCACACCACGCCTGTTGATATTGAACAATGCCGGAGCACTTTCCCCTGCAAACACATTGTTAATTGCCATACCGGAACCCAATGCGGCAAAGGCGGCTGTCTTCAGGAAATCTCTTCTGTTTTGCATAATATTCGTTTTTAGGATAAAACTTTATTCATAATAAGGATTGGTAGCCGTAGTGTTAAGAGGCGCCTCCTTATTTATATAAGGCAACACGCGCGTAGCAAACAGCAGGCGGCCGAGGTTATATTCATCGAAAAGATCGTCGGCAGTATCGAAACTGCTGACGTGGACATCACCCTGCGAATGAATGAAACGCTTGTTGCCGATATACATTCCCACATGCACCACACGTTCCTTACGGTCTGCCGTAGCTTTACGCCCGAAGAATATCAGATCACCGGGTTGCAGATTACTAAAATCGGGAGCAATGTCAATATGTTCGCCTACGTAGGCCTGCTGCGAGGCATCGCGGGGAATGATAATATCATGCATGAAAAGAATGGTACGCATAAAACCGCTGCAATCCACTCCTTTCGACGAAGTGCCTGCCCACAGATACGGAATTCCCATCAATGTATGTGCCGTGCGGATGATACTGGCAGCATCCTGCTTCAAGGCCGCACGCCATTTCTTCTCCGGCATAGAGATGGATTTAGAAATATATCCGGTACGGCCGTCGGGATAAACAACCTTGTAAAACGCTCCTTTCGTCCCCTCCCACTTCAGACGGTTGCCGGCAGCAACATCGGAAATAGTCTGGGAAGTCTGGTTCGGTTCGGAATAAACAAAGCCATAGTGGGAAGTTACCACAATCTTTTCCGCAGCGTTCCAGGCATGAAGTTCCTCTTTCGTCACCGGATGAACACCTACACGATGCACCCACGCGATATAATTATCCGGTGTCTGGATGCGATACCAGCCATCGCGTTGCAACACACGGACAGGCATACCCATCAATCCTTGCGTCATCATCTCTGACGAGAAATCCGGGTCAACACGAAGATTCGCCACCGACACGTTTAAAATGCCATAAGTTTTTCCTTCCAAGGCAGCCTCATCCGGCAACACTTGCAGGCAGTCCATCACTTTGTAATTGGCTTGAGACAGTCCGCTGAGCAATGCCGCCTTTGCTTCAGGCGAAGTTGTTACACCACGCAGCATCACATTTTTACCTGAGAAAGAATAATCAACATCGAAAAGAGCCACCCGCTTGTCCGGGGCATACTGACGTTTCAAACTGTCGGACAACTGAATCACATCGGCAGGAATAGTCCTGTCCCCGGTTTCCGAAGCTACCGAACAAAGAGAAGCCAAAAGGAACAGGGATACGATAGGAATAAGTTTCTTCATTAGCTAAAATGATTTGGGGGTTATTTAGTGCTAACAAAGTTAGGAATAATTTCTGTTTTGAATATATTTTTTCAAGAATATTAAGATATAGTTTTAAAATGTAGCCGGACGGCTCCGTGTCTGCTCCGTACCAGGTACGTATGATGTCCGTACTATTAGGATACAGAGCTCGCTCTGTTCAAATCCGCTACAAGAATACGCAGAAACTGTAAAAAGGGTTATTCAATCTGTAATCCGGGTATCCTGCAATCGCAGGAAGACAGCTAATTTTGCAGCATCCGATAGTTCCCTATGGAGAACCATTAAAACGATTACAAATTAAATAACTGAAAGACGTATGAATACAAGAATGAATTTTTCTTTTTACAACCCTACCCGCATTCTATTCGGCGCAGGCGAACTGAACAATCTGCACAAGCAGACAATGCCCGGCAAGAAAGCCCTGCTTTTGATTTCAAATGGTAAGTCGACCAAAGTCAACGGTTCGCTCGACCGCACGATTGAACAATTGGAAAAGGCCGGCATAGAGTATGCCATCTTCGACAAGATTATGGAAAACCCGTACAAAAGCGTCGTCATGGAAGGAGCCGCTTTTGCTAAAGAAAATGCCTGCGATTTTATTCTGGCTCTCGGAGGAGGTGCCGTACTCGATGCATCAGTCGCCATAGCGGCAATGGCAACGAATCCGGGCGACTTATGGGATTATGTTTTTGGCGGCACCGGCAAAGCAATGCCACTGAAAAATCCAGGCTTGCCCATAGTTACCATTGCCACAACTTCAGGAACAGGCTCCGAAATCAACTGCTGGGGCGTTATCTCCAATCCCGACACGAATGAGAAAATCGGTTTCGGCGCACCGGAACTGACTCCCGTTCTTGCCATCGTAGACCCGGAACTGATGAAAACGGTTCCCGCCAAATACACGGCATACCAGGGATTCGATGCTTTGTTCCACAACACAGAGGTAATGATAAGCAACGGTGTAAATATTCTGAGCGAAGCGATTGCATTGTCCGCCATCGAGAATATCACGAAATACCTTCCGCGTGCAGTCAGAGACGGAAATGATATGGAAGCAAGAGAACACGTCGCATACGGCAGCACGCTGGCAGGCATCACCATGCAACTGACAAGCACCACGGCCGAACATTCCATGGAACACTCCATGAGTGCCTACCATCATAATCTTCCTCACGGCGCAGGGCTGATTATGATTTCCCGTGCTTTCTATGAGTTCTTCATCGAGCGTCATGCCTGCGACGAGCAGTTCATCAAAATGGCAAAAGCAATGGGCATTGAAAATGCCGACAAGCCAGAAGATTTCATCACAGCACTTGTCAAATTGCAGGAGGATTGCGGTGTGGCCGATTTGAAGATGAGCGATTACGGGTTCAAGAAAGAAGAATCCATGACGCTTGCCCGAGGTGCCCGCTCCATGCAGGGAGGATTATTCCTTGCCAATCCTTGCGAAATGACGGATGAAGACTGCGCAGGAATTTTCGACAAATCCTATCGTTGATGGATGGATGGGCGAACCTTATAAGTCATGCCAGTGTTTTTAATATAAATATACGCTTCAAAGTCTGACGAATATAATTAATATCAAGAAGAAAAAAAGATGAAAGTATTACTGATAAATGGAAGTCCCCGGAAAAACGGAAATACACATTTGGCTTTATTGGAGGTAGCAAAGGCGCTGAATGAAAACGGAGTAGAAACAGAAATCATTTCTATCGGAACAAAAGCCGTACAAGGTTGCATAGCCTGCAATCGCTGTACTGAATTGGGACGATGTATCTTTAAAGATGAATTGTACAACAACATCCGCCAGAAACTGGAAGAAGGTATTGACGGACTGGTAGTAGGCTCACCGACCTATTACGCCGGTCCCAATGGTTCGCTGTGCGCCCTATTAGACCGTCTTTTCTATTCAAGCTCGGAGTTGATGGAGTACAAACCGGCTACGGCAATAGCTGTTTGCCGGAGAGGTGGAGCCAGTGCCACTCTTGACAGATTGAATAAGTATTTCACAATAAACCATATGCCTGTTGTTTCTTCCCAATATTGGAATATCATTCATGGAATGATGCCGGGCGATGTCCTGCAAGATGCGGAAGGATTACAGACTATGCGAATGTTAGGCAGAAATATGGCCTGGTTATTGAAAAATGCGGCTGACGGGCAGAAGCACCCGGAAGCAGAACCTTTGGTACGGACAAACTTTATCCGTTAATTGAAATCATAATAGAATCATTGAGTTCTCACAGAGAAGCGTAAACAGACTGAAACGATGTGTTTCCATAGTCTGTTTGCGCTTTTATTTTCAGGCTAAAGGTGCAATAGCTATCAATTTATTCTCCAGCATCCCACAATCTGTAATTCGGGTTATCACTCCCGTAATTTGTCTACCAAGATTTGTATGAGTTCTTCCGTACTTTGCAGTATAGAAATCAACGTATCAAAGAACCATATAATTTATGAGACAGACTAATAAATTGAAACCCGGTTCGAGTGCTTTGCTCGTATTCATCCTCACTGCAGGAGTCTTCGGAATCATCAATACGGAAATGGGAGTGATTGGAATCCTCCCCCTGATAGCCGAGCATTTCCACGTAACCGTTCCCGAAGCAGGATGGACAGTCAGTATATTCGCATTGGTAGTGGCTATATCAGCGCCCATTATGCCGCTACTTTTCTCGGGCATAAACCGGAAAAAAGTCATGCTGCTGGCACTGGGAGTCTTCACACTGAGCAACATCATTTCGATGCTTACCTCCAACTTTACCCTACTACTGATAACCCGTGCCCTTCCGGCTTTCCTTCATCCTGTATATGTATCGATGGCTTTCACGGTAGCGGCCGCATCTGTCAGCAAAGAGAAAGCTCCGAAGGCTGTAGCCAAAGTCTTCATCGGAGTATCCGCCGGCATGGTATTGGGTGTACCGGTGACCAGCTACATAGCGAGTGAGGTGTCGTTTACAATGGGAATGATGTTTTTCACAGTGGTGAATGCGCTGGTATTTGTGGCCACCATCCTTTTCATACCCTCCATGCCCGTTAAAGAAAAGCTATCTTACGGTACGCAACTCAATGTGCTGAAAAAGAAGATTATCTGGTATTCCATTATTGCTGTCACCCTGATAAACGGTGCTTTATTCGGATTCTTCAGTTATATGTCTGATTATCTGAGAACGGTTACGGAAGTTTCTTATAGTGTCATCAGCGTCCTGCTGCTGATATACGGGCTTGCCAATATTATCGGAAACGTCATTGCAGGAAAACAGTTAGCCACCAACCCGATACGCAGCATGACTTTCATTCCGTTCGCACTATTCACCTTTTATATATGTATATTCATTTTAGGGGAATGGCTTGCGGCAATGGCTGTCATTATCCTGATTCTGGGTATCCTGGCAGGATACGGGCAAAACACCATGCAGTATATGATAACCGAAGCCGCTCCCGAAGCTCCGGATTTCGCTAACGGCTTGTTCCTATTATCAGCCAATCTGGGCACAACGGTAGGTGCGGCAGTTTGCGGAGCATTTATCACTTTCTTCGATACACGCTATTCCGTAATCGGTTCTTTGCTGTTTCTTGCGGTCAGCATAGTATTCGTTGTTCTGAGAATTCGCACGGTGCAATCTTCGAAAACAATAAAACTGAAAGTCGTAGCACAATGAAGCTTTTTTAAATAAGCGATTATAAAAGAAGTATTTGTCTATGTTTTCTGTATACAATGCGATAATCTGTAATTTGGGTTATTATGTCTGTAATCCATCTACAAAGAGTATCACTTTTACACCGTAATTTTGCAATGTAAGTAATAGACATCAATTCTCATTAATCATTCACCCAAAGAAAATATGAAAAAGATATTATTTTCAGTAGTGGCATCCTTTATGATGCTCGGCGTAGGTAGTGCTTCGGCACAAACCGATGCAGACAATTTCTACAAAAGTGATTTAGTAAACATGGAGAAAGTATCCTTCTCCAACCAGTACAAAATGAAAGTGGCCGGAAACCTTTTCCTGCCCAAAGATATGAAAGCAGGAGAAACGTATCCCGCAATCATCGTCGGGCACCCGATGGGAGCAGTCAAGGAACAAAGTGCGAACCTCTATGCGATCAAGATGGCCGAACACGGTTTCGTCACCCTCTCCATCGACCTGTCCTTTTGGGGAGGAAGTGAAGGAGAACCACGCAACAGCGTCTCTCCGGAGATTTATGCGGAAGACTTCAGCGCAGCAGTCGATTTCCTCGGTACACGCCCGTTCGTCGACCGCAACCGTATCGGCGTAATCGGTATCTGCGGCAGTGGAAGTTTCGCCATCAGTGCGGCAAAAATCGATCCGCGTCTGAAAGCCATTGCAACCATCAGCATGTATAATATGGGTACAGCAAGCCGCAACGGACTGAAACACGCACTGACCCTAGAACAAAGGAAACAAATCATTGCCGAAGCCGCCGAACAACGTTATGTAGAATTTCTGGGCGGAGAAACGAAATATACCGGCGGCACCGTACACGAACTGACGGCAAACTCCTCTCCGATTGAACGCGAGTTTTATGAATTCTACCGTACAGAACGCGGAGAATTCACCCCCGAAGGTGCAACGTCCCTGACCACCACGCACCCCACCCTGGCAAGCAACACGAAGTTCATGAACTTCTATCCGTTTGCCGATATCGAAACCATCTCACCGCGCCCCATGCTTTTCATCACCGGAGAGAATGCACACTCACGCGAATTCAGCGAAGACGCCTACAGCAAGGCTGCCGAACCCAAAGAATTATACATCGTGCCCGGTGCAGGCCATGTGGACCTTTACGACCGGGTCAGCCTCATCCCGTTCAACAAGCTGGACTCTTTCTTTAAGGAATACCTGAAATAATACCGTGAAGATTATGAAATATTACTTAGTACTCATTTTTATGACGTTGACATTGTCCGTTTGGGGCACATCATGCAGCGACGATGCTCCTATACCCGAAACAGGGCAACAGATACCTCCGGGAAGTACAGACGACGATGAGCCTCCGGTTAATCCCGGCAATGACGACGATGATGACGATAACCCTATGAGCAACAATCTAAAAATAACAGTCGGCTCCGCCTCATTCAATGCCACACTGGAAAACAATGCGGCGGCAACAGCCTTCAAGGCATTACTGCCTATGACCATAAACATGTCCGAACTGAACGGCAACGAAAAGTACTTCTACCTATCGGGAAACCTGCCTACCGCATCTTCCAACCCGGGAACCATCCGCACGGGCGACCTGATGCTTTACGGCGGCTCCTGTCTGGTACTTTTCTATGAGA
Organism: Bacteroides stercorirosoris; assembly: GCF_900142015.1. Taxonomy (GTDB): domain Bacteria; phylum Bacteroidota; class Bacteroidia; order Bacteroidales; family Bacteroidaceae; genus Bacteroides; species Bacteroides stercorirosoris. The sequence continues at coordinate 42,981 of NZ_FQZN01000016.1, read as the reverse complement.
CTTTTTCAACATCCTACAGCTACACCCGCCTGGGGCGTGTAAACAACCCTTCGGGACTGGCATCCGCCCTCGGTTCGGGCAGTGTAACCGTAACATTCGAACTACAATAAGAACAAAGATATTATGGAAATTATCAAAAACAAAGAATTCGGAGGCGAACGCCCCCTGTTTGCCACTCACGACCTCCAACTGGAAAATGTAACCATCCATGCGGGTGAGTCCGCATTGAAAGAATGCAGCAACATCGTGGCAGTGAACTGCCGTTTCGAAGGGAAATACCCATACTGGCACAACAATGGCTTCACTATAAAGAACTGTTTCTTCACAGAAGGTGCCCGTGCCGCACTTTGGTACTCGCAGAATGTACAAATGACGGATACCGTAGTGGAAGCACCGAAGATGTTCCGCGAAATGGACGGGATAAAGCTGGAAAACGTGCAACTTCCCAATGCCTTGGAAACCCTTTGGTTCTGCCGCAATGTAGAACTCAGAAACGTACAGATTGACAAAGCCGATTACCTGTTCATACACGGTGAGAACATACGCATCGAAAATTACAGCCAGAACGGCAACTACTCATTCCAGTATTGCAAGAACGTGGAAATCCGCAATGCCATCATCAACTCCAAAGATGCTTTCTGGAATACGGAAAACGTAACGGTATACGATTCCGAACTGAACGGCGAATACCTGGGCTGGCATTCCAGAAACCTGCGTCTGGTGAACTGCAAGATTTCAGGCACGCAACCACTCTGTTATGCCCACGACCTGATTATGGAAAACTGCACAATGGCCGATGATGCCGACCTTGCATTTGAATACAGCAGTCTCCAGGCCACCATCAAAGGCCCGGTTCACAGCATAAAGAACCCACGCACGGGAAGCATCACGGCCGAAAGTTACGGAGCCGTCATCATAGACGAGAACATAAAGGCCCCCGGCAACTGCAAACTGAAACTTTGGGACGACCGGACCTGTTTTGACGAAACGCAAGAAGAGATGCAATATGCAGCACAACTTTGATGAAATCATTCCACGCCGGGGCACGAATTCCTATAAATGGGATTCTGCCACTACCCCGGGTGTATTGCCGATGTGGGTAGCCGATATGGATTTCCGCACAGCACCCGCCGTGACGGAAGCATTGAAAAGGCGGGTGGAGCATGGCATCTTCGGATACGTCCGCGTGCCCGATGCTTACTACAATGCAACGATCAACTGGTTCAAAAGACGCCACGACTGGAGAATAGAAAAAGAGTGGATTATCTATACCTCCGGAGTAGTACCGGCGCTGTCGGCAATCATAAAAGCCCTGACCAGCCCCGGCGACAAAGTCTTGGTACAGACTCCGGTCTATAATTGCTTCTTCTCATCCATACGAAACAACGGATGTGAAATCGTTTCCAACCCACTGATTTATAAGAACGAAACTTACCGGATTGATTTCGATGACTTGGAGAAGAAGGCTGCCGATAGTAAAGTCAAACTCTTACTATTGTGCAACCCTCACAACCCTGTCGGAAGAGTATGGAACCGGGAGGAACTGATACGCATCGGTGAGATTTGCCTCCGGAATCATGTAACGGTAGTAGCGGATGAAATTCATTGTGAACTGGTTTTTCCGGAATATACCTATACGCCTTTCGCCTCCATATCGCAGGAGTTCCTGATGAATTCCGTCACTTGCATTTCCCCCAGCAAGGCGTTCAACCTGGCAGGAGTCCAGATTGCCAACATCGTGTCCGCTGATACCTATGTACGCAAGAAGATAGACAAAGCCATCAATATAAACGAAGTCTGCGACGTAAATCCATTCGGAGTAGAGGCTTTGATAGCCGCCTATAATGAAGGAGAAGAATGGCTGGAAGAACTGAAAAGGTATCTGTTCGATAATTATAATTACCTGAGGAGTTTCTTCGCCGAACATCTGCCGGAGCTCCCCGTAACGAAGCTGGAAGGTACTTACCTGGTGTGGGTGGATTGTTCCGCATTAAAGCGTACCTCAGAAGATATAGTAACCTCGCTATTGGAACAGGGAAAACTCTGGCTGAACGAAGGCAGCATGTACGGAGACACCGGAGAAGGCTTTGTCCACATCAACATAGCCTGCCCCCGGCAAGTATTAACAGAAGGTTTAGAAAGGTTCAGGCAATGGAAGAACGGAAATTATTAGTAACTTCGCGAAAGCGTATTAAGAAACAGAAAACATCATGGAATATAGAACATTAGGAAACACCGGTTTGTCAGTCAGCGCCATCGCATTAGGGTGCGAAGGGTTCGTTGGCAAAACAGAAGAACAGACATGTGCAGAAATGGATTTCGCCATCAGTAAAGGAATCAACTTTATTGATATGTATGCCTCCAACCCCGACTTACGCAGCAACATCGGCAAAGCGTTGACAGACCGCCGCGAGCAATTTATCATCCAAGGGCATCTGTGCACCACCTGGGAAAACGACCAATACCTGCGTACACGCGACATCGACAAGGCAATCGCCTCCTTCGAAGACCAGTTGGCACGCCTCAATACCGACTATCTGGATATCGGCATGATACACTATGTGGACAGCGAAGAAGACTTTCATGAAGTATTCAACGGTCCCGTCATCCGGCTGGCCCTGCGCCTGAAGGAAGAAGGCAGAATCCGCCACATCGGACTGAGCAGCCACAACCCCACCGTTGCACGTATGGCTGTGGAAAGTGGACTGATTGAAGTGCTGATGTTCTCCATCAATCCTTGCTACGACCTGCAACCGCCCACTGAAAACGTAGATGACTTATGGGCCGATGAAAACTATGCCCACTCCCTGCAGAACATAGATCCGAAGCGGGAAAGGCTCTACGAACTGTGCGAAGAGAAAGGTGTAGGCCTCGATGTGATGAAGGTATATGGCGGCGGAGATTTGCTAAGTGAAACCAATTCACCCTTTGGCAAAGCTATGACTCCGGTGCAATGCATTGAATATGCACTGACCCGTCCGGCTGTTGCCTCCATCATGGTGGGGTGCAGAAGTTGTGATGAGATGCAGGCAGCCATCGACTGGTGCACCGCCAGCAAAGAAGAAAGAGACTACACCGCCGTCATGGCAGGCATGGAAAAGTTCACCTGGAAAGGCCATTGCATGTATTGCGGACATTGCGCTCCTTGCTCCGTAGGCATCGACATAGCAAGCGTAAACAAGTACTACAACCTGACCATTGCCCAGAACGAGATACCCGAGACTGTGCGTGAACACTACAAAGCCCTCACACACCACGCCTCAGAGTGCATCCAGTGCGGGCAATGCGAAACGAACTGTCCCTTCGGAGTCGCCATCATCGAACAGATGGAAAAGGCTGCGGAGAAATTCGGATATTAGCAGAGCGAACATTGCTTTACTTTCCAGGCATAAAGCAACACCACAACGAACGAAAGCAACGGAACAATAAACGAGAAAGACATATTCGTCTGGTCGGCCACATACCCCATCATGAGCGGTCCTATCGCTCCCCCGATGGGGGACATCATCAGATAGGAAGATGCACGCTTGGTATAGTTCCCCAATCCTCTCAGTGAAAGTGCAAAGATGGTGGGGAACATGATAGCTTCAAAAGCATATCCCATGAACAGGGCTACCAATGATAAAACTCCCAGATCAAGCACCACCAAAGCCGTAGTAACAACCGTACCCACCGCACAGAAAAACAGTACCTTCTCCGCCCGGATATACCGCATAATCCAGCTTCCGGCAAAACGACCGCACATAAACAATCCCAAACCACCGAACGAAAGCACCACAGAAGCATCGCGGGCATTCATCCAGCCGTCATCCACCACATAATTAATAAAGAAGCTGTTGATTGAAATCTCCGCTATCTCATAACAGAACAGACTGACAATACCGAAAATAAACAGCTTATGCGACCAAAGCCCACGTGCTCCACCCTCGCCCAGTTCTTCCTCATCTTCTCCATGCACAATCTCCGGCAGACGGATTTTATAGAACACCAGTGCCACCATCAGCACTATAATTCCCATCAATGTGTAGGGCAAGGATATATTGCTTTCACCCCCTTCCGAGAATAATAACAACCCACCGATAAGCGGCCCGCATATGCATCCCAAGCCATTGAATGACTGCGCCAAGTTAAGACGGCTGGCAGCCGTTTCACGGTCACCAAGCTCCGTCATGTAAGGATTAGCGGCTGTTTCCAGAAACACCAGTCCACAGGCTATGACAAACAGGGAGAGAAGAAAGAAATTGAAAGACATCCAGTATTCTCCGGGAATGAAAAGCAGGGAGCCTATCCCGTAAAGCAGCAAACCGAAGACCACCCCTTTACGGTAGCCATATTTGTTGATAAACAGTCCCGCAGGGATAGCCATCACGAAGTATCCCAGATAAAACATCACTTGCACCCATGCCGAATGGGCACGTGTAATAACCAGCACATCTTGAAAGTGTTTATTCAGCACATCCAGTATGGCATGTGCAAATCCCCATAAAAAGAACAGGGAAGTAACCAAAATAAAAGGAATCCGATATTCCTTCTTTACCAAATTTTGCATACAGAATTTTCTTATAAGCAGCGTGACGCTGCACCCGGATTTCCATGCGGGCTAGAGATGCCACGGCCAATTTTCCGGCCGCAAAGATAGGCAAGAAGTTTCATAATATGACAATTTGTAGTAACTTTGTATTCATCTATAAAGAAATAGTCTGAAAAACAATATGAAGACATCTCCCAAACAATACATTGAAACCTCACGCCTGATTCTGCGCGACTGGCAAGAAGAAGATATCCCCGTTTTTGCCCGACTGAACAGTGATGACAAGGCAATGGAGTTCTTCCTCAACAAACTTTCCTATCAAGAAACCCTCGACTTCTATAACCGTATCCGAAAAGAATTCGCATCCAGAGGATATGGATTGTATGCAGTAGAAAAGAAAGAAGACCATGCATTTATCGGTTATGTAGGATTGCATGACGTTACGTTCGATGTAGACTTTGCCCCAGCCGTAGAGATAGGCTGGCGTCTGATTCCCGAAGTATGGAATCAAGGATACGCCACAGAAGCGGCTTCCGCCTGTCTGAAATATGCAAAGACGACATTGGGACTGAAGGAATTATATTCCTTCACCTCACTCCCTAATAAACGTTCGGAGCGTGTGATGCAAAAGATAGGTATGATGAAAGATAAAGAATTCAATCACCCGTTGGTCAGCCCCGACCATCCTTTACGCAGACATGTATTGTATAAAATCTCCTTGGCAAATATTTAATCAACATACTGCCCACGAGTATCTGTAAGGCACATTAAAAAGGCTACACCCTTTATCGCGGATAGCTACACCCTTTACCCCAAAAGGTGTAGCCATCCTGGGAAAAGGGTGTAGCCTTAGAAAAGAAAAGGTTTTCATCTTTAAGGAAAAGCGCAATATACCATAGGAAGCCCTAATGCAAATAAAAAACAATTATCGCTTTTTTATTAATAAATCATGAATTAAAAGTTGCCGTCTCCAACTATTGTATTACCTTTGTCGCAGTTTGAGTTACGAATCGTTATCGTATAGTTCTTCTTTTTATCCTTTATTAAGCAGACCTCTCCTTTAATTATCCCCTCACTCTTACATTAGTATTTATTTAATTAAAATTTCAAATGAACATTTACATTTCAGGTTTAAGCTTTGGCACAAATGATGCCGACTTGAACGAATTATTCACAGCGTATGGAGAAACCTCTTCAGCTAAAGTTATTATGGACAGAGAAACCGGAAGATCCAGAGGATTCGGTTTTGTAGAAATGACCGACGATGCAGAAGGACAAAAAGCAATTGACGAACTCAACGGAGCAGAATACGACCGGGAAACGATTTCAGTAAGCGTTGCACGCCCTCGCGAAGAAAGACCCCGCAACAACGGATATAATTCCAGACGTTATTAATGTCTACCCTACAAACAAGAACAGGAGATATAATCTTCTGTTCTTGCTTTTTATCAATCAAAAACAACAATACAAAGAAAAGAACATCGCTAAACGAATAGAATACCAGAAGTATATTTATCCGCTTGTAGTCTTGTTACAATATCAATTTTATGAAACCATTTTTTATTGGAAATATAGAGATAAAAACACCTATCATACAAGGTGGAATGGGAGTCGGAATTTCATTATCCGGCTTAGCATCAGCCGTTGCCAATGAAGGCGGCATAGGTGTTATTTCATGTGCAGGCTTAGGTCTGCTATACCCCAAAGGCAAAGGCGACTATACCGAAAAATGCATTTGCGGGCTTAAAGAAGAAATTCACAAAGCCCGCCAAAAAACGAAAGGAATCATCGGAGTGAACATCATGGTGGCCCTTTCCAATTATGCAGAGATGGTCCGCACTGCCATAAGCGAAAAAATCGACGTAGTCTTTGCCGGTGCAGGACTTCCTCTCGACTTACCTTTATACCTGACGCCGGAAAGCAAAACGAAGTTGGTACCCATCGTATCTTCTTCAAGAGCTGCAAAAATAATATGCGACAAATGGGAGAAGAATTATAATTATCTGCCTGATGCCATAGTAGTAGAAGGTCCCAAAGCCGGAGGGCATCTGGGATTCAAGAAAGAACAGTTGCAAGATGCCCAATACGCCCTGGAAGCATTGATACCTGAAGTAGTAGCTATCGCAACAAGTTATAAGGAAAAAAAAGACATTCCCGTAATTGCCGCAGGTGGAATCTCCACAGGTGAAGACATTGCACGGTTCATGCAACTGGGAGCTTCGGCCGTACAAATGGGAAGTATTTTCGTAACTACCCAGGAGTGTGATGCTTCGGAAACTTTCAAAGAGGTCTATATTCATTCCAAGCCCGAAGATGTTCTCATCATCGAAAGTCCTGTAGGTATGCCCGGACGAGCCATCGACGGAGAATTTATCCGCAATGTAGAGAAAGGGCAGGAAAAGCCAAAGTGTTGTTCGTTCCATTGCATCAAGACGTGCGATTATCAGAAAAGCCCTTATTGCATCATCAAGGCATTGTATAATGCAGCCAAAGGCAATATGAAAAGAGGATATGCATTTGCAGGCAGCAACGCTTTCCTCTCCGACAAAATACGCAGTGTGAAAGAAGTGATAAGTACATTGAACACTGAATTTCTTTTAGCAACCTGCCAATTAGTCCCAGCGAAAATGAAAACTTAAAAAACAATTCGATATGATGAAAAAGAGTATTATCCGACCAGAGACAGGGTCTTCCAATCAATTAACAGAGAATGCTATCAAAGAGCACAAGAAAAAAGTGGGAGAAGTAATCCTTGTAGCAATCACTCCACGGACAACGATTGAGCTTCCGGCTCATCTATCTCAGGCTGAAATAGCCGAACGTGTAGAGCTTTATAAGAAGTTGCACAGTTCGAAAATATAGTTTCAGTTTATTTTCATCAATTGACTATAATAGAAAATCCCTGAAGTTTAACACCTCAGGGATTTTTTTATAATCATACGACGAGAACCTTTCTTTAAGCTTCTATCCCTGTCACCGTCTTCAATAAATAGCCTATCAGAAAACTTATCCCAGCTACAGAAAAACTCAGTATTGCCATTTCCGAGAAGCGACGTTTGAAGCTCTCGTTCCGGGCTATGGCATAATAATAATTGAAGAAAGCAATAATGAGCAATGCCATCAGAAGCATAATGCATAACGCCATGACAGGGCTCGACAAAAGAATGAACGGCCCCACCAAAGCTACCACGGTGATGATATAAGCAATGCCTGTATAAATAGCCGCCTTAACCGGACGCTTGTTTCGTGTCTTTTCCGATTTTGTAGAAAGATACTCGGAAGAAGCCATAGAAAGTGCCGCGGCAATACCTGTAATACTTCCGGTCAAAGCTATCAGTTTCGTATCGTTCAATGCCAGCGTAAAGCCTGCCAATGCTCCGGTAAATTCCACTAATGCATCATTCAGACCAAGCACCACCGCCCCCATATATTCCAATCGTTCCTCGCTAATCATTCCTATGAGTTTTTCTTCATGATGCTGTTCGTCTTGCGCCATCTCAGCAAAATGTTCCATATCAGGATACTGAGAATAAACACTCGTTGTTTCTTTCTCTCCCAGCTCCAACCGCCGAACAGCGAATGTAATGCCTAACAGGCGTACCAGCCATACATAAAAAAGGATTTCCCAACGATTGGGAGTAACTTCCCGATGAGTGTAACTGCGCAACGTAGCATAGTGCCTGCTTTCATCTTCTGAAATACGTTGCAGGATTTTCCGGTTTTCCGGATCTTTTTCAATAGTTGCCAGCTTCTTGTATATGATGCACGATGTGATTTCTTCCCGCTGGAAGCCAATTATCTTCTTCAATAGTTCTTGCTCTGTTTCCTGTCTCATTTTTCTATAAATTAAGTAAACGCAAAATTAAGAATAATCGATGTTATACAACAATCAAACTCATAATTGTTTTCATGAGGACATCAGTTTCTTCTCGAAAAGAATCAGAAGACAATAAAGATACGGTTGTTTTAAAATAAAGAAAGCTGATCAGTACGAAGACTCTTCATTTCCCGTTCCACAATCACAGCCTCATTTCCAACTTCTTCAATCAGCATCGGAGAGTTCTTGTCGTGCTTGCTACGGTTAAATTTAGCCGTATTATAATTACCTTTAATCGCATAACAGTAAATGCACCCGTTAAGGCAGCTTTCATAAGTACCGATATCGATGCTTTCCACACAACGGCAGATATCCCGTTGGTTCTTGTCTTTACGGGAGAGAATGGGATAGCCTGTAATTCTTTCAATCAATCGGTTATCCACACACAAGCCACTTGGAATGCCTATATGAGATAAATCTACTCTGGTGGTGCAAGTATCCAGTTCCATCGACAGCTCATCCGCCGTTTTCCTGAAAGCGACCGCCATCGCCTCAATATCCTCTTTTGCTAATGGCTCTATATTGAATTCACGAAGAGAAGCACGCACATGCGGATAATGGTCGATAAACCCCAGCATACATTTCTCCGTATATCCTTGCAGGGCTACTGCCATTTCAGCAAACTTATCCTGATGAAAAACTACTGTATACTGTTCGTTCGTAAGAATCGGATCATACCGCCACACCACTTTTTCCTTTCCTATCCTATCAGCAAGATACTTAAAAGTATCAATACGCCTGTCAAGCGATGGTAATTTACTTTCCAGTTCCGTCCCATAGGGATTCAGTGTAAACTGAAAATAATATTTGTAGTCAGCCAGTCTATCCAGTCTCTCAATCATCGGGGCCGGATTCTTTGTCCAGAACACTACACAATCAATGACAGCAGGATCTAAACTGACCCTGCTTATCATATTTGGATTATACGGATTCGGTACAAGGACATATCCTTCATTTATCCGGTTGAAAAACCATTCCGAATAGAAAGCAGGAATATCCGTCCTGCGGCTGGCGCTTATTATCATATCGCCACCCTACTCTTCTTTAGACGATGGAACCACGTAATCTTCTTTAATGAACTCATCATACACCCTTTTAGGATGGTCGAACGGAGCTACCCCCGTACGGTCTTCATTAAAGTTCTCACGCCGGAACTTTTTCAATTTCAGATTGTCTTCAGCATATTCCCTCAGTTTCCTTTTCTCTTGACCATACAAAGAGCTGGATAACACTTCAGATTCCAACAGACTCTCTTTAGGAGTGATGGATGGCAATAAATTCTGTTCCAAGAGTCCGCGATACGCCCCATTATATTCACACCAGACATTATTGCCCAGAACAAACAAACGATAGGTATAGTTGGACCATGCTGTTTTGATAGTTATTTCACGAGCATAGATTTCTACTGTCGCTTCCGAGGCATAGCTCGGATCGCGAATGACAACCAGTTTCCGACCTGAAATATCTTCCTTTACAGAAGTAATCCATCTTTCACCATGCAAGATTTCTTCAATAATTTCAGGCAGTTTTTCTTTAATTTCAAAATGTATTCTCATGTTCTTTGCCTGTGGGTCAGGACTTTTTTATTACCCCCAATTTGATATATGCCCCTAAAGATAACGAAAATTCATTTGAAAAACAATATGTGCCGCGAAAATATTATCTATTTGCCATCCGATAGATGCTTTCCATATCTTCACGATACAATATCTTCAAATTTCCTGTCGTTCTCTTTCCGCCGGAACTGCACTTATCCGCCATCATTCTGATTTCGTCATCCGTAGCCTGCCGTCCTATCAGTTGGCAGATACTGACAGGCATCCCGATAGCACGATAGAAATTCTCCATGGCTTCAATACCCGCCAAAGCTGTATGTTCAGCCGATTTAAAATCATTCGTCACTCCCATCACATTTACGGCAAACTGTGCAAAGCGTGTCACATTTTCCTTATAAACATATCGCGCCCAACTTCCCCAAAGAGCCGCCAGACCTGCACCATGAGCCACATCGAAAAGAGCACTCAATTCATGTTCAAGCTGGTGTGTAGCCCAGTCTCCGGTGGTTCCGCATCCTGTCAGGTCATTGTGTGCCAAGCTGCCGGCCCACATAATCTGTGCACGGTGAGCGTAATTTTCCGGGACTTTCAGCACTTCAAAAGCACTGTCCTTCACGGTGCGAAGAATACCTTCGGCCACGGCATCCGTCACGGTCATGTCGTCATCATGAGAGAAATAACGCTCCATCGTATGCATCATAATGTCCGTCACGCCACATGCTGTCTGATAGTTGGGTAACGTAAAGGTACGTTCCGGATTCATCACCGCAAACTTGCAACGGCATAAATCATTGGAGTAGCCTTTCTTCAAGTCACCGTTTTCATTAGTAATTACAGTACTGTTACTCATTTCACTACCTGCCGCCGGAATCGTCAGTACGGCAGCAACCGGAAGGCAAGCTTTCGCTCTCGCTTTGCCCATATAGAAGTCCCAGACATCACCCTCATAAAGCACACCAAAAGCAATTGCTTTCGCAGAATCGATGACACTACCACCACCTACGGCAAGAATAAAATCAATACCCTCTTTCCGACACAACTCAATACCTTCATGTACCATCGACAGACGGGGATTAGGCACTACCCCACCTAATTTAATATAGGTGATGCCTTCCGCCTCCAATGCCCGGCAAATCTTGTCGAGCAAACCGGAGCGCTCAGCGCTCTGTCCACCATAATGTACCAGAACATTCGTTCCACCATATTGTTTCACCAGTCTTCCTGTTTTCTCTTCCGAAGCTGCTCCAAACACTACTTCCGTGGGAGCATAATAAATAAAATCTTTCATTATCTGATGTTATTGTTTGGTTATGATACAAAGATAAAACACTAATATCAAAGAAACAAAGTTTATAGAAGTTATAGCCTGCTTAAAGGAATTATTCACACTTCTTTAATCCTGCACGACAGACTCTTCTTCATCCTTTATTTTCTTATATATACTTACTGGCTACTCATAACAAATTCGGTTCTTTACCATAAAAGTATACATTTAACCGAATTTGCACCGAGTTTATACCGAGTATATACAGAATCTACATTGGATTTATTATATACACTCTCTCTTACTTAAATATATGGGCTATTTCCAAAACTTGTCTCCATTCATTCTCGTTCCCTATTCCTATCCATTCAGAATATAACTTTTCTTTATGTCTGATAAAAGAGTATGAATAGGTTATCCGGGCAGAATGGCATAGTTTTGTAACGAATTAAACAGAATATGTCATGTATAAGCAAATTATTCGTCCGTTACTTTTTTTGTTGAGCCCCGAGAGAGTACACTCTCTCCTACTGTCCGCTTTGCGGTGCTACAGCCACTTACCATTCGTTCGTTCCTGGGTACGCCGCTATTACAAAGCTACGGATAAGCAATTGGTCTGGAACCAGCTCGTCTTTAAAAACCGAATCGGGCTTTCTGCCGGATTTGATAAAAGCGCAGAAGCTTTCAATGAACTTTCCGATTTCGGATTTGGCTTTATCGAGATAGGAACAGTGACACCCGACAGTCAGCCCGGCAACCCTAAGCCACGCATTTTCCGTCTGCCGAAAGCTGATTCACTGATTTCAAGGACCGGATTTAATAATCCCGGATTAGACGTCGTAAAACGTCGCTTAGAATACAAAACAGATGCATATCTACTCGGAGTCAACATCAATAAGAATCCCGGGTCGGAAAAGGAGGAAGTCGTGAACGATTTTCTTCGGTTATACGCCGGATTGTATAGCTTGGCCGACTACTTCACGCTGAACTGGGGTTCCATAGAAGCCACCTTGATGCATACAGTCCTGGAAACGCTCACCGATTTTCGGAATAAACAGAAGAATTATCGCCCTATACTCCTGAAAATACCCGCCGACATTACTACTGAAGGAATGGATGCAGTACTCCATTGCATCCAAGCTTACAAACTGCAAGGAGTAATAGCCACCGGACCTACAATGGACCGTTCAAACCTATCCCCCTATACAACCGCCCGGTTAGAAGCTATCGGTGCAGGTGGAGTAAGTGGAAAAGGAATCGGAAAGAAATCTATCGAGGCCGTAAAATACCTGCGCTCCCACAGCGAGAGAGGCATGTTGATTATAGGCGCAGGCGGTGTGATGACTCCTGAAGATGCCAAGCAAATGCTGGCAGCCGGAGCGAATCTGATACAGATTTATTCCTCTTTCATCTACGAAGGGCCTGCGATAGTTAAGAATATGATTAAAGCTATCCATTAGAATAAGAAACAATCGTTATCTTTGCACGGTAATTACCAACTAACTAATTCCGATATAAATATTATGGCATTTACCAACAACATTATGATTGTCCGCCACAGATTGCTGACAGAGCTGGTAAAACTGTGGAGAGATAACGAACTTATAGAAAAAATAGACCGTCTTCCCATCGAACTGAGTCCGAGAAGATCAAAACATGCCGGACGTTGCTGCGTACATAAAGAGCGTGCCGTATGGAAATACAAATCGCTGCCGCTACTTGGCTTGGATATGGAGGATGAAAATGACGAATTAACCCCATTGTCAGAGTACGCAGCCCGTGCACTCTACCGTGCAGAAAACGGAAAACCAAAAGATAACATCATGTGCGTGATTGACGAAGCATGTTCGGCTTGCGTACAGATCAATTACGAAATCACCAATCTTTGCCGTGGCTGCACTGCCCGCAGTTGCCAGACCAACTGCCCTAAAAAGGCCGTCCACGTGAAAGAAAGCGGACAGGCATGGATCGACCATGACGAGTGCATCAGTTGCGGTATCTGCCACAAGAGTTGCCCGTATCATGCAATCGTCTATATCCCCGTACCCTGTGAAGAAGCTTGTCCGGTGAAAGCCATCAGCAAGGATAAAAAAGGTATCGAGCATATTGACGAGAGTAAATGTATCTATTGTGGAAAATGTCTCAACGCTTGTCCGTTCGGAGCTATCTTCGAAGTGTCACAGGTATTCGACATCCTACATAAGATACGTAAGGGTGAAAAGATAGTAGCTATCGTCGCCCCATCCATTCTGGGACAATTCAAAACAACTATTGAACAAGTTTATGGCGCCCTCAGAGCCGTAGGATTCGCAGATGTCATTGAAGTGGCACAGGGAGCCATGGATACCGTCAGCAATGAAGCGCACGAGTTAATAGAGAAACTGGAAGAAGGGCAGAAATTCATGACCACTTCCTGTTGTCCGTCGTACATCGAACTGGTGAATAAGCATGTGCCGGGAATGAAGCCCTATGTATCAAGCACCGGATCGCCCATGTACTATTCCGCACGTATCGCGAAAGAGAAACATCCGGATGCAAAAGTAGTGTTCATCGGTCCTTGTGTGGCTAAACGCAAAGAAGCGCAATGGGATGATGCAGTGGATTTTGTCATGACTTTCGAAGAAGTGGCATCGGTACTGGACGGACTGGATATCCAACTGGAACAGGCACATCCTTACAGCATGTCGTTCGCATCCGTACGCGAAGCCCACGGATTTGCACAGGCAGGTGGCGTGATGGGGGCTGTAAAGGCTTATCTGAAAGAGGAAGCTGACAAGATCAATGCTATCCAAGTGGCTAATCTGGATAAGAAAACAATCGGTTCTCTGCGTGCTTATGCCAAATCAGGCAAAGCTCCAGGACAGTTCATTGAAGTGATGGCATGTGAGGGCGGATGTATCACAGGGCCTTGCACACATAATGAAATTGCAGCTGGCAAACGTCAGTTTGTGCAGGAATTGGCAAAACAGGAAAAGACTTATTAGATAAGTAGTTAGTAGCAAGTAGTAAGTAGTGAATGGTTAGTAACTTATCAACTTTTATAGAATGAAAAATTTGATTACTAAACTCCGGCAAGAGCACTATTTAGATGCAGAAGAATACAAAGCTCTGCTGCTTTGCCGGGATGCCGATGCCCTAAAATACTTGCAAGAGCAGGCACGGGAGGTGGCACTCGGACAGTTTGGTAATCGGGTATTTATTCGCGGGCTGATTGAGATAAGTAACCGTTGCCGCAATAATTGCTACTATTGCGGCATACGGAAAGAGAATCAAGATGTTGTACGCTACGAGCTGACACAGGAGGATATTCTGGATTGTTGTCGTGAAGGATATACACTCGGTTTTCGCACCTTTGTATTGCAAGGAGGCGAAACACCGGCTACAAAAGATGCTTGGACGGTTGAAACAATCTCTTCCATCCGACAGGAGTTTCCGGATTGTGCCATAACCTTATCGTTAGGCGAAAAATCCCGTGAAGCTTACGAACGCTTTTTCCAGGCAGGAGCCAATCGGTATTTATTGCGGCACGAAACGCACAACGAAGAGCATTACCGCCATCTGCATCCGGCCGGTATGTCCATAAAACAACGGCTGCAATGCCTGACGTGGCTCAAGGAAATCGGATATCAGACCGGGACGGGAATTATGGTAGGCAGCCCCGGACAGAGCATAGGCCATCTGGTGGAAGATATTCTTTTCATAGAACAATTCCATCCGGAAATGATAGGTATCGGCCCGTTCATCCCGCATCACGACACCCCGTTCGCCACCGCCCTTCCGGGGAGTATAGAAATGACCTTAAAACTCCTTTCCATTTTCCGCCTGATGCATCCCGAAGTGTTACTACCTTCAACAACGGCACTGGCCACCCTCTCACCGGACGGAAGAGAACGCGGAATACTGGCAGGAGCCAACGTGGTAATGCCCAACCTTTCCCCCCGCGACCAACGGGAGAAATATACACTTTATGACAACAAAGCTTCTCTTGGTGCCGAAGCCGCAGAAGGATTACAGCAATTAGAAGAGAAGTTGGCAGCTATAGGCTACCGAATATCGAAAGAAAGAGGAGATTATAGTTATGTACAATGTTAAATCAAAACAAGCGGAAGAGTTCATCGATCATCAGGAAATTCTGGATACGCTGGACTATGCCCTTTCCAATAAAAACAACCGCGCGCTCATAGAAAGCCTGATTGAAAAGGCTGCTTTGTGCAAAGGTCTGTCCCACCGCGAAGCCGCCTTACTATTGGAGTGCGACCAGCCGGACCTGACAGAACGTATCTTCCACCTGGCACGGGAAATCAAACAAAAATTCTATGGCAACCGCATCGTGATGTTCGCACCGCTATACCTTTCCAACTACTGCATAAACGGCTGTGTCTATTGCCCTTATCACGCCAAGAACCATACGATAGCACGCAAGAAACTGTCACAGGAAGAGATACGGCAGGAAGTCATCGCCTTGCAGGACATGGGACACAAACGTCTGGCCCTGGAAGCCGGTGAAGACCCGCTCCGCAACCCTATCGAATATATTCTGGAATCTATCCGGACCATCTACGGCATTCATCACAAGAATGGTGCTATCCGGCGGGTAAATGTAAACATCGCCGCCACAACGGTAGAGAACTACCGCCGTCTGCGAGATGCCGGAATCGGTACATATATTCTATTCCAGGAAACCTATCACAAGGAGAACTACGAAAACTTGCATCCCACCGGACCGAAAAGCAAATACTCCTATCACACCGAAGCCATGGATCGCGCCATGCAGGGCGGCATCGACGATGTCGGTATAGGCGTTTTATTCGGTCTGAATACTTATCGTTACGATTTTGTGGGCCTGCTGATGCATGCCGAGCATCTGGAAGCCACATTCGGTGTAGGCCCGCACACCATCAGCGTGCCACGTATCTGTCCCGCTGACGATATCGAAACGAAAGATTTCCCTAATGCTATTTCGGATGAGATGTTCTGCCGTCTTGTAGCTGTTACGCGCATTGCGGTTCCTTATACGGGTATGATTATTTCCACCCGCGAATCGGAAGCTGTACGCCGACGGGTGCTCGAATTGGGTATCTCGCAAATCAGTGGAGGTTCGCGCACCAGCGTGGGCGGATATGCCGTGCCGGAAACGGAAGAAGAAAATTCCGCCCAGTTTGACGTCAGCGACCGCCGCACGCTGGATGAAGTGGTAGGCTGGTTGCTCGACCTGGGACATATCCCCAGTTTTTGCACCGCCTGTTACCGAGAAGGACGCACGGGCGACCGTTTCATGTCGCTCGTCAAACGGGGTCAGATAGCCAACTGCTGCCAACCCAACGCACTGATGACATTGAAAGAATATCTGGAAGATTACGCCTCACCGGAAACCCGGGAGAAAGGTACCCGCCTCATTCACGAAGAGATGGAACGTATTCCTAATCCAAAGATCAAGGAAATAGCGATGCGAAACCTGCATGAGATAGAAAACGGAAAAAGAGATTTCAGATTCTAAGCCTATGAACCAAACTCCTAACGCCAACCGCCTGCAAATCGCCCTCTTCGGACGGCGGAACAGTGGTAAATCCAGTCTTGTCAACGCACTGACGGGGCAAGATACCGTCCTCGTCTCCCCCACGCCCGGCACCACTACGGACCCGGTTACGAAAGCGATGGAAATTTATCCTTTCGGCCCCTGCCTATTCATAGACACTCCGGGATTTGATGACGAAGGTGAACTGGGAGAAATGCGCGTGGAGCGTACCCTGAAAGTCATAGAGAAAACAGACATCGCCCTGTTCCTTTGCGAAAATGGAGATGAAGAAGAACAAGTATGGATAAAACGCCTGAAAGAGCGGAATATCCCCGTAGTACTCATCCTTAATAAATCCGATATTCGCCCCGACATTGGGTCCCGGGCTGCACAGATTGAAAAAGTTTACGGAGAACATCCCGTCATTGTAAGTGCCAAAAGTGGTACCGGCATCCACGAAATTCATCGCACTATCCTAGAGAAACTTCCTGCTGACTTCGGAGAACAAACCATCACCGGGAATCTGGTAAAGGAAGGAGATGTGGTATTATTAGTCATGCCTCAAGATATTCAGGCCCCTAAAGGACGTCTGATTCTCCCCCAAGTGCAGACTATCCGCGAATTACTGGACCGGAAATGTCTGGTCATGAGTTGCACCACCGATAAATTGGGAGATACATTACGTGCGCTCGCCTCTCCACCCCAACTGATTATTACAGACTCGCAAGTATTTCAGACTGTCTATCAACAGAAACCGGCAGAAAGCCGTCTCACTTCTTTCTCCGTACTCTTTGCCGGTTACAAAGGAGATATACATTATTACGTGGAAAGCGCCGCCGCTATCGATGGCCTCACAGAGCAATCACATGTACTGATAGCCGAAGCCTGTACGCATGCCCCACTGACAGAAGACATAGGAAGAGTAAAACTCCCCCGCCTGTTGCGGAAAAGAATCGGCGAAAGATTAAAGATAGATATCGTTTCGGGAAATGATTTCCCTGAGGATTTATCCGGATACAATCTGATTATCCATTGCGGTGCCTGCATGTTCAACCGCAAATATGTACTGAGCCGCATCGAGCAGGCAAAGACACAGAAAGTGCCGATGACAAATTATGGAATAGCAATTGCACATTTAAGTGGGATACTTGATAAGATCAGTTATTAAATGTTCTCCGGGTGAATGATTATTTGCCCGGAGAACACACTCCTTTTTCCGGGAAGTTACTATTCCAACTCCTCCAGTACTTTCTTCACATCCACCGCCTGTAACCTTCCATACACCTTCTCCCCAATCATCACCACCGGTGCCAGCCCGCACGCTCCTACACAACGCAGGCAATCGAGTGAAAACTTCCCGTCCGGTGTAGTCTCCCCTACTTCGATACCCAGCACGCGCTTGAATTCCTCAAGCAATTTCTCCGAACCACGTACGTAGCACGCCGTTCCCATACACACCGAAATAGGATGTTTACCTTTAGGAGTCATCGTAAAGAAAGTATAGAATGTTACCACACCATACACACGCGACACCGGAACATTCAGCTTTGCAGCAATCAGGCGCTGCATCTCTTCCGGCAGATAGCCGTGCAGATGCTGCGCTTCATGAAGTATATTGATAAGTTCGCCCGGCTGGTTGCCATGCTTGTCACAAATAGCACGCACTTGTTCGGCAACGTCACAGGCTAATTTGATATCTGACATAGTTTCTCCGTTTTAATAAGTTAATCAATCGCCTTATTGAAATAATGCGTATGCAGCAACCGTTCTGCAGTCTCACTCAGCGGTTTGCCCAGATATTCCTCGTACAACGTCTTGATGTACGGATTCTCATGCGACTTGCGCAAAGGCTTCTGTGCATCTTCCCGGTACAGTGCATTGGCACGTGCATACAGCACTTCCGAGTTGCCATGATGCAACGGTTGTCCGCCACCACCGATACAGCCCCCCGGACATGCCATAATCTCAATCACATGATACTCATTCCGCCCGTGGCGAATATCTTCCAGCAGATGGCGTGCATTACCCAGACCATGGGCAATACCCACTTTCAGTTCAAAGCCATCCAGATCAATCGTTGCACGGCGCACACCGGCCAGGCCACGCACCTGCTCAAAGTTCACATTCTCCAATGTCCGTCCGGTATAAATCTCATAAACCGAACGCAATGCTGCTTCCATCACACCACCGGTCGTTCCAAAGATGACACCTGCACCCGTTGAAGCTCCCATCGGCTGATCGAACTCCTTATCTGTCAGTAGCGTAAAGCCTACGTTAGCCCGTCTGATAAGCCGTGCCAGCTCGCGGGTGGAAATAGAATAATCCACGTCCGGACTGCCATCTGTCTTAAACTCATTGCGGTCGCACTCATACTTCTTTGCCAGACAAGGCATAATTGATACCACTACCAGCTTTTCACGCGGGATGCCCATCTTCTCCGCCCAAAATGTCTTGGCAATGCTACCGAACATCTGCTGCGGCGAGCGTGCCGTAGAAGGAATATCAAGCATATCGGGGAAATGATGTTCAAAGAAGTTCACCCATGCCGGGCAGCATGAAGTCAGGATAGGCAGGCGAACGGATTTATCCCCGTTCATATAACGTGTCAGACGGTTCAATATCTCGGCACCCTCTTCCATGATGGTAAGGTCGGCGGCAAAGTCTGTATCAAATACATAATCAAAGCCCAATTCACGAAGAGCGTATACCATCTTTCCCGTTACCAACGTCCCGGCAGGCAGTCCGAACTCTTCTCCCAGAGCCGCACGAACGGCCGGAGCAGTCTGTACAATGACCACCTTATCCGGATTTTCCAAATCCAGCAACAGACGGTTGGTATGATCGCGTTCCGTCAATGCCCCTACCGGACAAACAGCTACACATTGTCCGCAATAAGTACATTCACTGTCACTCATCATCTTATCGAAAGCCGGAGCAATGGTAGTATTGAAACCACGGCGAATGGCTCCCAAGGCGCCTACCGTCTGTACTTCATTGCATACACTCTCGCAACGCCTGCAGAATATACACTTATCCATATTCCGCACAATGGACGAAGTGACTTCACGCTTACGAGGCGAAAGCTCCCCACCATTATAAGGCATCTGCCGGATATTGAAACGCAACGCCAAAGTCTGCAACTCACAGTCGCCGCACTTCGGACAGGTAAGGCAATCATTCGGATGATCCGAAAGTATCAGTTCAGCTACCACCTTGCGGGCATTCATCACACGCAGGGTACTGGTACGTACTACCATTCCTTCTGTACAACGGGTAGCACAGGCAGGAGCCAGATTACGACGTCCTTCCACCTCCACGACACAGATGCGGCACGAGGCCGGATTATTCTTAACGCAAGTGCCCTTCAAATCAATATGACAAAGGGTGGGTATATCTATACCGATTTTCCGTGCGGCTTCCAGGATAGTCGAGCCTTCAGGCACGGTAATATAATGGCGGTCTATTTGCAGGGTTATTTGTTTTTCTTCCATTTTCTTTCAGTTTAGTTCCCTTAAACTACATTGATTGCTTTGAATTTACAGCGTGCCATACACATGCCGCACTTGATGCACTTGTCCGGATTGATGACATGCGGTTTGCGCACATCACCCAGAATAGCATCCGCCGGACAATGTTTAAAGCAAAGATGGCAGCCAATGCACAATTCCGGATTAATGGTATAAGTCAGTAATGATTTGCACTGCTTCGCCCGGCAGGTTTTATCCCTCACATGCTCCACGTATTCATCATAAAAGTTATTGAGCGTAGACAGTACCGGATTGGGTGAAGTCTGTCCCAGCCCGCACAAGGCAGTATCTTTTATCACCTTTCCCAATGTAGAGAGTGCATCCAGATCTTTCATCGTGCCTCGTCCTTCGGTTATCTTGTTCAGCAGTTCCAGCAGACGCTTGTTACCAATACGGCAGGGCGTACATTTTCCGCATGATTCTTCCACCGTAAAATCAAGATAGAAACGTGACACAGAAACCATGCAATCATCTTCATCCATTACAATCATACCACCGGATCCCATCATCGAGCCTTCCGCCAGCAAGTTATCAAAGTCAATTGGTGTGTCCAGGTGCTTTTCCGTCAGGCATCCTCCCGAAGGTCCACCCGTCTGCACAGCCTTGAATTTCTTTCCTCCCTTAATGCCACCGCCAATTTCATAAATCACCTCACGCAGTGTCGTACCCATCGGCACTTCTATCAAGCCGACGTTATTAATCTTACCGGCCAAGGCAAATACTTTTGTCCCTTTCGAACGTTCCGTGCCGATAGACGCGAACCATTCCGCACCTTTCGTCAGAATAATAGGAATATTGGCAAGCGTCTCCACATTGTTCACATTGGTCGGCTTGCCCAAATAACCGGCTTCGGCAGGGAAAGGAGGTTTCAAAGTTGGTTCACCGCGCTTCCCTTCCATAGAGTGGATCAGGGCAGTTTCCTCACCACATACGAATGCTCCCGCGCCGTAACGTATCTCAATATCAAAACTGAAATCCGTACCGAATATATTCTTTCCCAGCAGCCCGTATTCACGTGCCTGGGCAATAGCTATTTTCAATCTTTGTATGGCCAACGGATATTCCGCCCGGATATATACCAATCCTTTCGGAGAACCGATGGAATAACCGCAAACTGCCATTGCCTCAACAATGGAGTGCGGATCACCTTCCATGATGGAGCGGTCCATAAAGGCACCGGGGTCTCCTTCATCAGCATTACACACCACATATTTCATATCAGCCTGTTGCTTATGGGCAAACTCCCATTTCTTCCCTGTGGGGAAACCACCACCACCGCGTCCGCGAAGTCCGGAACGTTTTATCACGTCAATCACTTGCTCCGGCTTCTTATGGAGCAGACTATCTGCCAATGCCATATAACCATCCAGAGCAATGTATTCTTCAATGTTTTCCGGATCAATGAAACCGCAGTTACGCAGTGCTATACGCATCTGCTTCCGATAGAAGTCCATATGCTTGGAGTCACTGACGGTCTTCTCCGTCTTCGGATCGATGTAGAGCAGCCGTTCTATTTTCCGTCCCCCGATGATATGCTCGCCGACTATCTCGTCGGCATCATCAGGCACCACCTGGGTATAGAACGTGTTATCAGGGATAATCTTTACGATAGGTCCCTTTTCACAAAAGCCGAAACAACCGGTAGTGATAACGTCCACCTTGTCGGCAATATTATTTCTCTCGAGTGCTTGCTGAAGACGTTCAGCAATGATGTGGCTGTCGGATGCCTTGCAACCTGTACCACCACAGATCAGGATTTGCAGATGCCCGGTTCCCAATGCCAACCCACAGCATTGTGCCGTAACCGCCTCGTTGCTTTCTTCACGTAGCAAGAGCGCGCCTTCTGCCCTTTTCCTGATAATTTTCAGATCATGGATAGTTAGTACTTTCATTTTGTAATAGATTTGGGGTTGAGAACAAAGATACAAAAAGTGTTGAGATTACAAAAGGAAAGCAATAAAGATTATAGGAAGGTGAATTCCTCATATTGAAAAATTATATATTTTTGCACCCGCTTTCGGAAAAAGTCCGAAAGAAGTATCAATATTCAATATAACATTTTACAAAAAACATGAATCACCCTTACAAAAAGATCATCGTTTCCGCCCTGCTCGGAACGTTGTTTTTAGGCGCCTGCTCAGACGATGCACCGTCTGAGGGAGAAGGCAAACAACAAGCTTATTCATTAGTGGTAAAAGGTATTACGACTTCCGGTTCAGACTCTTCTGAGGAGCTACGGGATGTGTCTGTTTTCCAGTTCAGCGATGGCAACCTGTACAAAACGCAACAATTGACTCCCGAATCCAATGGCCAGTCCAGTATTTCCGCACTCAACGGATCACGGCTATACTTCCTCACCGGAGTGACACTTCCGGTTCAGGAAGGAAACATTACCGAAGAAGAATTCCGCAATATGACCATCGGCGAAGGACTGCACGAGAATTCAGCTCCTGACTTTATGGCTGCAGTTGTTGAATTAGAAAGTACTCCCCAAACACGCAGTGGTCAGGAAATTAACGTTGGCATGAAACGCGGTGTAGCCCGTATAGACCTGAATACCACAGCAGACAGCAAAACATTAATCAAAGAAGTAATCGTAGAGGATGCTCCGGCTGAAACATATCCGTTCATCGAAAACACTTCCGCATCAGATAAAACAGTAAGTTACTTAAAGAAATTTGAGCCTGCTTTCGGTGGAGAACAACAGGGAATATTCCGCATTTTCGAGAGTACACGTCCTGTAAATATCATCCTGCGGGGTACATACGATGAAATCCCCATCAGACTAAAAATGCAATTACCAAGTATAGAACGTAACAAAGTGTACGAACTGTCAGTACTCAATGCAGGTGCCACAGTAGAAGGAATCTTCGAAATCAAGCCTTGGGAAGAAGGCGAAACGATTATCGGGAAACCTGATACGGAGCATCGTATCCTGCTTAATGCTTCCCAATCTAAAATTCCGGAAGGAGTAACAGTAGATTATGAGAATAATATAGTAGAGGTACCCGCCACAGGAGTCAGTGACATGAAGCTGGCATTTGTTTCCGACACCCGGATTGACATATCAACTACTGAGGGTACTGATAGTGGCGTGAATCTCAGTGAAATGTCGGTATCTGAAGAAACAGAAGGCATAGTGTCGGCATTCAATGTATCAGTGGCCGCACAAGGCAGTGGCCGACTGGGCTATACAATTCTGGTACATTTAAAAAATGCTTTGCTGACCGGCTCTTATGATTATGTAGAAATTCGTGTGGCTCCGAGCGACAAGCAGATTGAAACAGTTGAAATGGGCGGTAGCACATGGATGGCGTTCAATGCACGCAGCCGGGATCTGGAAGACCAGGTATATCCTTTAGACGGTGCTACTGTTGAGGAGATGTACCATAATGGTTGGATCAGCAGTATCGGTGGGTTGTTCCAGTATGGACGGAAGTATATGTATATCCCCTGGCAAGGATATAGCCCCTCAAACAATCTGGGTAACCAGACTGCCGACGCACCCTGGCAAAACGATACCCATATGCCTTGTCCGGAAGGTTACCGTGTGCCAACCCGCAGCGAACTGAACTCTCTTCTCCCCAAAGGACAGGAAATTCCCGGCACTTACACAGCAGGAAACGGAGAAAAAATAACCGCTACACTCCACGTTGGCGAAGGAACCCTGACTACCCCGACCGGTGTAACAGGAACACAACACTATGTGAAATTTACTTCAGAAGATACCGGACGTTACCTTATCATCCCCTTGGCAGGCGGAAAAGGTGACAAGTCTACCACCAATAATCCCGCCTTCGGAAAAAGAGCCGTGTTATGGACAAGCGAACGTAACGGCTGTCCGGGTGGTTATGCATGGGCTTACTGGTTGCCGTTTGAAGGCAAGGAAACCACTGCCATCACCGAAAAACAATTGCAGATGGAAGCGTTCGCATCCTTACGTTGTGTAAAAAAATAAAGGAGGAATTCTATGAAGATTACAAAAATAATCCTATTATTTCTGGCATTGTTGCTGGCAAGCTGCTCAAACGAACTTGAGCAGGAATACGGTCTCATGCCACCTGCCTCCGGCCAGGTAACATTTCTTCTTGGATTGCACGAAGATGACACTTCTGCCATACGGACACGCAACGGTGAACCGGAACAGATTGCCCGCATGTGGTATGCCATTGCCAATGACCGGGGAGAAATACTCAAACCGTTGTATCAAAAGCTGGAAGCAGACTTCTCCAAACTGACCATTGAAGGATTGGAATATGGTGACTATACGGTTGTATTCCTAGCTACCACGAGTGCGGAATCAAATGCGACGATCAACGAACCTGAGCAATTGTCAGACGTCTGGCTGCTGAATAAGGTGGCAAAAGCCCCTCTTGACGATGTCTATTTTTACAAAAAAATAGAGCTGCATATTGGCAAGGAACAAGCTGCGGAATCGCAGACGGTGACATTGGAGCGATGTGTAGGTAGAGTTGATATAGACTTGAATGTCTCGTCCGATTATATGTGGCGTTTTATCCGCAAAATCGACATCACATTTGATGATGCTGAAGGAATATATACCGGTCTCAGTGCAAATGGCGAATACTCCGGTACGGAAGGTATTGAATCTTATGACATCACGGAGAGCCGTTCATTTTACTCATTGCCCAGTAAAGAGGCACTTTCCGGAGTTGTAACGATCGAGTCAGACCGCAGTGACGGCACATCGTTCGTACACAAATACCGCTTCAGCAATTGCAAAATCGAGGCAGGCCGTATATCCCACATCAGCATTGATTACCGGCATCCGGAAAGCCAGGACGGATTGCTTTATATCCGTGAAGAAGATTTCTCCCGCTTCCGGACTGACACTATGTTTTTAGCCAACGAGCCACGAGATATCTTCTATGACAGCAAGCACCGTTCCTTTTATGCAAACGCACCGTTACAAGTATCTATCTCGGATGAACATCAATTACTGGTTAAATTCTTCTCACCGGTTACTATCCATGATGTGACGATTCTATGTCGATTCAATAATATCAGTACTGAGTTCCTTGAATTGGCACATTTCGATGTAATCTATCCTTTCATGGAAGCCACTTTCCCATTGCCAGTTGTAGGTTCTGACCGCACATTCACCACCAGCAGCGGCAGAAAGATAGTGATACCTGCACAACCGGAACTTTCCGGTGACGATGTCACGCTTATTATCCGGACGGAAGATCCGTATATGAAGAAGATAGAACAGATAGACAGCCGGTGGTTCATCCGTTTCTCTGCTTATTCAGCCGATAACGGACACGCTTACTGGCGACACATGAATCCATTATTATGTCGTCACGGGGTAGCATTGGCTATCAATATGGCTTTCATGTTCTCTTCCGAAGAGTTTAACACAGAAATGAACAAATATGAAGGCAAACTGAAGGATAACGGAGGAAATGCCATCAATCTGGATGCATTACGCCAGAGAATCCGCAGTCATGGAGGACTCGTATTGGGGTGCGTATCAGGCGTCGGCGGTCTGGGAGGCGGCAACACTTACGGATTGGCGAACTACTGTTATACCGGAGTCTATTTTGATGCAACACCACTGGGATCCAATCCTCATAACTATCCCCGACAAGCTATGTTCCACGAATACGGGCATTGTTTAGGTTACAACCATAGCAGTACCATGACTTATGGCGACCAATGGACAGTACTCTGCGCCACAGTATTCGTAAACATGGGGCAAGAGGGTAAATTACCAATATGTTCAAAAGACATAATTGCCAATTTACCGATGTAAAAAGATACAAATAGTAAATAAAAGTAAAAAGGGAGGAAGCAGATATGAGTAAATCAAATTTCTGCCCCTCCCTTTTACTATGATATAAATAAAGACCTATTACTTCTGAACCTCTCCTTTTTCATTGAAAAGGACCGGATTCTCTGTACCGGCTGCATCCACCAATGTTACCTTGTAAGTCTTAGTCCCATCTTCAGCAACTTCAACGGCTGCCTCTTTGATGGTTGCTTCGGAGTAGTTTTCTTTGATGGCATCCAGAACAGCCTGCGGAAGTTCTTTTACATCAATCGGTTTAAACTCATTTATCATCGTTACGATTTCAACATCTGATACCATGTTGTTAGCAAATGCTACTGAAGTACCCAATCCCATTACCAATGCTACTGCTAAAAATAACTTTTTCATAATTCTAATTGTTTAAGTTAAACATTTCTTGTTAGCTCTCACATAATATAGTGCAAGACGCATGCCAAAGCTATAATCAAAGTCATATTTAACTATATATCAACCACTTGATGTAGCAATGAAAAAAAAGTATTTTTCTGTTCTGAGTATTTTTTCCACAATTATGTGGAAATCTGTCTACAATAAACTATAAGTTACTTCATGCAACAACCTTTTATTTGCTCTACAATATATGCCACATCTTCATCCGTTACCCAAGGACCGGCAGGAATACATAAACCCATATTAAACAAACGTTCAGAAACACCATTCACATAGCAAGGATTATGGGCATAAACAGGCTGAAGATGCATAGGCTTCCATAAAGGACGGGTCTCAATCCCTTGCTCATCCAGTTTACAGCGGACCTCATCATAATCAGTACCGGTCTTAGCCGGGTCTATCAAGATAGTAGACAGCCAGTAATTAGCGTTGAAACGATCATCAGGATTAGATTTCAACGTTATACCGTCCACACCTTCAAAAGCCTGCTCGTAAAGAGCATGTACATGGCGGTGATGCGCAATATGCTCATCCAATACGGTCATCTGACCACGACCGATACCTGCACAGATATTACTCATGCGATAATTGTAGCCGATCTTCTCATGCTGGTAATGAGGGAAAGGTTCACGAGCCTGCGTAGCGTAAAACATAGTCTGCTTCTTGGTGCTTTCATCAGGAACGATCAAAGCGCCGCCACCCGAAGTAGTGATCATCTTATTACCATTAAAAGACAACACGCCAAAGGTACCAAAAGTACCGCACTTCCGGCCCTTAAACTCAGAACCCAAAGCTTCCGCAGCATCCTCCAGCACAGGGATTTCATATTTAGCGGCTATCGCGCAAATCTCATCAATCCTGGCAGGCATACCGTAAAGATGAACAGGAAGAATCGCTTTAGGTTTCTTGCCTGTCTTCGCAATCCTATCCTTAATGGCTTCCTCCAGCAAAACGGGATCCATATTCCAGGTATCCTCCTCACTGTCAATAAACACGGGAGTTGCTCCCTGATAAGCAACAGGATTGGCTGACGCACAGAATGTAAACGACTGACAGATCACCTCATCACCAGCTCCTACCCCAAGTTGGATCAGTCCCAGATGTATGGCCGCCGTACCGGCAGATAAAGCAACCACATGCTTCCTATCATTGCCAATTGTCAATTCCCCATTGTCAATTAAAAAATCTTCCAAAGATTTTTCAAAGGCATTTACGTTGGGCCCCAAAGGAACAACCCAGTTCGTATCGAAAGCTTCCTTTATAAAAGCCTGTTCCTTGCCACTCATGTGAGCCAGGCAAAGATAAATTCTCTTGTCCATAAAATTATTATGATTAAAAAAGAAACACATCGAGAAGTAAAAAGAAAGTTATTTCTGCCTTATGTAATAAGGAATAAATAACCAACGCAACAACTTACCTAATTTCACAACAATCATTAGGAATGCAAAATATCTATTCCTTATATTTTAAAACCTTTGCAGGTATCCCTGCCATTACAGCATTTTGGGGTACATCTTTAATAACTACAGCACCGGCACCGACAAGACAATTTTCACCTAATTCGTGTACACCAGTCATTATAGTAGAACTAATGCCAATATATGCATATTTATTCGCAATAATTGATGCCCCAAAATTCACTCCTGTAGAAAGAAAAGTACCTTCGTGCAATATAGAATGATGAGCAACATTTACTCCCATACTTATCATTACAAAGTTTTCTATTTTTGTGTACGGCATGATATGAGCCCCCAAAAGAATATAAACACCTTTTCCTATTTCAACATTTGGAGATAAGCATACTGTAGAATGAATAAAATTAGGAACCTCATATCCCAGACTTAACGCACGTTTTAATATTTCAACTCGCAATTTATTATTTCCTAAAGGACAATAAACAGCTTCAACATCATATTCATCTTTTAAACAAACAAGAAAATCCAATTTCCCCAACACAGGAATGCCACATACCTTTTGGTTGATATACCTAGGATCATCATCCAAAAAACCTACAATTTCGACACCAGCTTCCTGAAGATAAGCCAGATAGACTTCTCCATAAGTGCCTGCACCAATAATAACACTTTTCATATTCATTTCCTTCAATTATGCCCATTAAAAGGCACAGTAGTAGCTTCTCCCTCTTTAGATATTCCTTCCCTAATAAAAACTTTTATGATTGTAATAAATACAATTTTCATATCTAAATAAAAAGAACAATGATCTACATACCAAACATCCAGTTCAAACTTTTTTGTCCAACTCAAATTATTTCTTCCATTAATCTGTGCCCAGCCAGTTATTCCTGGACGCACTTCATGGCGTCTCATTTGTTCTTTAGAATACAAAGGCAAATAATAAGTTCTTAAAGGGCGAGGGCCGATCAGAGCCATATCACCTTTCAATACATTGATTAATTGCGGCAATTCATCAATAGAAGTAGAACGAATAAATTTTCCTATTTTTGTCAAACGTTTCTCATCCGGCAATAAGTTGCCATCTTCATCACATTCATCAGTCATTGTTTTGAATTTGATGACTTTAAAAATCTTACCATGCCTTCCAGGACGTTCCTGAGTAAAAAAAGCACCGGCACCTTTATTGGCAAAATGCAACCAGATTGCCATAAAAAGTAATATCGGCCAAATAACTGCCAATACCAAAAACACTATTACAAAATCAATGAATCGCTTCAGAAAACAAGAATACATAATCATTCAAAATGCTTCATTATTATATCATAACTACAATTCACTGTATAATTAGTCTCTAAATATGAATATCCATTCTCTCCCATAATCCTAATCCGTTCTCTATCAGAAGCCATTAAGTCAACCATTTCCATGTAAGTTTCTATATTTCCACTTTCAGTCCATAAGCCAAAACCGTTGATTTTAGCTATTTCTCCTATATCCGTATTCCTGTCAGTAGCCATCAATACCGGTATTCTGTTTTTTAAATAAGAGAGCAAGCGAGACGGGAAATTAGGGATCGTGAAACGCCTGTCCAGAAATATCAAACCTATGTCACAAACTCTTACCAAACTGTCATATTCTTGTTTGGGAAGTGAAGATAACAAGCAAGCATTATGCGGTGCATTTGTATCAAACCACAATTTAATCTTCATAAATTCAGTACCACTACCCACTATGATAAAAAACGAGTTGTTCCTTTTTTCATTGGCCGCAAGTACCTCTATCAGAAAGTTAATACCTTGCGGGCGTCCCAAATTCCCCCCATAAATAAAAAGTATTTTATCTGTGGGAATATTCAATTTTTGAAATAAAATCTCTTTGGGGTAGGCTTGCTCTTCTTCCTTACAAAGTTCTATACTATTGGGACAAACCTCTACTCTACGGATATCAACCTCACGATTATGCCTCAATACATAATCTATGTTAGCCGGAGACATGCAACCGATATAATCTGACAACTGATATAGTCTTTTTTCCTTTTTACGGAACATCCTATAGAGAAGACCTCCTTTGGAGAACATACCCAAATCAACAGCATTCTGAGGAAATATATCCTTTAAAAGAAGATATGTCTTGGCATCCTTTTTCTTCAACGCTGCTATTACTTTATTGAAAGTAATCGGGGGAGTCGAATAAAGGACCAAACCAAATTTTACATTCCGCCAATACTTTTGAATTGCCTTCTGATATTGATACTCCAAGAGTAACGTACCAATTCCCTTTTCTATCAGATTAGTCTTCTGTATATTGAATGTCCATACTTTTAATATCTTCACATTTCCGCTATCCAGCATTTTAGTCGATTGATGAAAGCGCCGTTCTGCCGGTGTTACAATATATATTGTATGTCCATGACGAACAAATTCACGCATCAGATCCGTATAAATTCCTCTTTCCTCTATATCCGAAATGCGGGAAAGTGTCAAAAAAAGAATATTCATCTCCGAATAATCAGAATTTTCTCCAAACCATCTTATTCACCACTCCCGTATAGCTCTGAACCAACTTTACAACTTTAGTCGATACATTCTCATCGGTATAATTTGGTACAGGTAACCCATTGTCACCATTCTTATTCATCTCCACAGCCGTATCAACCGCCTGTAACAATGACTGTTCATCAATACCTGCCAAGATAAAACAGCCTTTATCCATCGCTTCCGGACGTTCCGTACTGGTACGGATACAGACTGCCGGGAAAGAGTGCCCCACAGAGGTAAAGAAAGAACTTTCCTCCGGCAGTGTTCCGCTATCCGATACCACAGCGTATGCATTCATCTGTAGACAGTTGTAATCGTGGAAACCGAGTGGCTCATGCTGAATCACCCGACTGTCAAGTTCAAATTCACTCGCCTCCAACCGTTTCTTACTACGAGGATGACAACTGTAAAGAATCGGCATGTCATATTTCTCCGCCATCGAATTTATTGCCTTAAAAAGCGACAAGAAATTCTTCTCTGTATCAATATTCTCTTCCCGATGGGCAGAAAGCAAGATGTATCGTCCTTTTTCCAAGTTCAGTCTTTTATGAATATCCGAAGATTTGATCTCTTCCAGATTCTCATGCAACACTTCAGCCATAGGAGAACCTGTCACGTATGTGCGCTCCTTTGCCACCCCCGAAGCATTCAGGTATCTGCGTGCATGTTCCGAGTAACAAAGGTTCATATCTGAAATAATATCCACTATCCTGCGATTGGTTTCTTCCGGCAGACACTCGTCAAAGCAACGGTTACCAGCCTCCATGTGGAAGATGGGGATATGAAGGCGTTTAGCACCTATCACACTCAGACAGGAATTAGTGTCACCCAATACCAATACAGCATCCGGCTTAACTTGCACCATCAGTTTATAGCTGGCATTGATAATATTCCCCATTGTGGCACCAAGATCATCCCCCACTGCATCCATATACACATCAGGATCTTTCAGCTTCAAATCATGGAAAAACACACCATTCAGATTATAATCATAATTTTGTCCGGTATGCGCCAGAATACAGTCAAAATACTTACGGCACTTGTTGATGACGGCCGCCAAACGGATAATTTCAGGCCGAGTGCCTACTATAATCAAGAGTTTCAGCTTACCATTCTCCTGAAACTTGATATCAGAATAATCCAATTTTATATCCATTGTTTTAAACTTTTTCAAAATAAGTATCCGGATGTTCCGGGTCAAAACATTCGTTGCACCACATAAAAGTCACTAAATCTTCCGTTTCAGAAAGGTTAACTATATTGTGTGTATATCCGGGAATCATCTCTACCGCCTCTATTTTTTCACCGCTCACTTCGAAGTTCACCACCTCTTCCGTTCCAATCTTTCGTAGCTGTATCAGCCCATGTCCGCTCACCACCACAAACTTTTCGTTCTTGGTATGATGCCAATGTTGTCCTTTCGTGATGCCCGGTTTGGAAATGTTCACCGAGAACTGTCCACGGTCGGCAGTACGAATAATTTCAGTAAAACTGCCACGATCGTCCACATTCATCTTCAAAGGATAACAGAATTTATCTTTTGGCAAATATGAAAGATAGGTAGAATAAAGTTTCTTCGTAAAAGCATCGCTCAAATCAGGTACCGCCAAAGTATCGGACATCTGCTTGAACGATTTTATCAGCTCCGCAATATCACCAAGAGTTATCGTATGCACCACAGGCACTGTACAATACTCCTCCACATAATGCTCTTTGCCCTTCAATGCTGAAATCAATTCGTCCACCACATCGTCTATATATACCAAGTTCATCACGACCGAAGGGTCATTAACCCGAATGGGTATATCATGAGCGATATTATTGCAGAATGTAGCCACTGCACTGTTATAGTTGGGACGACACCACTTACCGAAAACATTCGGGAAACGGTATACCAGCACCTTTGCACCCGTTTCTTTACTATAATCAAACAACAGCCGTTCTCCTGCACGTTTCGATTCACCGTAAGGATTGTCCTGGGCAGCCTGTATGGAAGATGATATCATCACCGGACACGTATTATTATATTTTTTCAGCGTATCAAGCAATGTGGAGGCAAAACCGAAATTTCCTTTCATAAACTCTGCCTCGTCCTTCGGGCGGTTGACACCTGCCAAATTGAACACAAAATCTGCTTGTTTGCAATAAATATCCAGTTCGGAAGGATCGCTATCCAAATCATACTCATAGACAGTCAGGCTTTCACCCGATATTCCATAATTACGGGCTTTCCCTTCTTGAATATTATGTAATTGCGATACTAAATTCCGGCCGACAAACCCTTGAGCACCGGTTACTAAAATTTTCATAAAACAATTCTATAACTTATTCACTCTTTATTTCCGTAGTTTTCACCTTCTCCTCCAGTCCGAGATCTTCGCGAATAAAGCGAAGTTTCAGAAGAAGTTTCTTCATACCTTCCACATCCAGGCGAGCGGTATTGTGGCTGTGGTAATCCTCTATCCGAGCAATATCCTCATTACCTTCCGTAAAGAATTTATCATAGTTCAAGTCACGGGTATCGCAAGGAATCCGATAATACTCACCCATATCAATGGCTTTAGACATCTCTTCACGGGTTACCAGAGTCTCATACAGCTTTTCACCGTGGCGTGTACCAATATTTTTCACTTCCGTATCGCCATATTCAGGTTTTAGCCGCGCATATGTTTCCTTCAAGGCCTGAGCCAAAACATCTAATGTGGCAGCCGGAGCCTTCTGAACAAACAAGTCTCCGTTGTGACCATGCTCAAATGCATAGATTACCAAATCCACAGCATCATCCAGCGTCATCATGAAACGGGTCATATTCGGATCTGTAATCGTAATCGGTTTACTGTTTTTAATTTGTTCCACCCACAGAGGAATCACAGAACCACGGCTTGCCATTACATTTCCGTAACGGGTGCAACAAATGGTAGTCCCTGCTTCATCACCCAAAGCACGACCTTTAGCAATAGCTACCTTTTCCATCATTGCTTTACTGATACCCATAGCATTGATGGGATAGGCGGCCTTGTCCGTACTAAGCACAACTACGTTTTTCACACCGTGAGCTATAGCAGATTCCAACACATTATCAGTACCAATCACATTGGTCTGTACGGCCTGCAATGGAAAGAACTCACAACTGGGCACCTGCTTCAAGGCAGCTGCGGAAAACACATAGTCCACGCCCACCATCGCTCCATCTACAGATTGACGGTCACGGACATTGCCAATATAGAATTTCACTTTAGGATTCTGCAAGTGATGACGCATGTCATCCTGTTTCTTTTCGTCTCTCGAAAAAATACGAATTTCCTTGATATCGCTGTCAAGAAAACGACGGAGTACGGCATTACCAAAAGAACCTGTACCTCCAGTAATCAACAAAACTTTGTTTTTAAATATTGACATAACACTTTATATTAACTTTAAAATTCATGCTCTATAGTAGTAATCGAGAAATAAGTGGTTACGTGAAAATGAGTTGGCGCTTAACAGAGTTGTTCACTACTTACCCCGCCACTACTTGACTATTACAAATCAAAAAAATTAGTTCAATTGATAATTTCGATTATTGTGTGTGATAATGGCCTCAAAATCCTCTTTTCTTCTCTGAATATCATAATATTTCAGATTCTCATCAGTTAAATTCATTGATTTCAAGGATGTTAACTTATTAATCAAATTTAACAACTCATTATCAAAGTCATTATCTATATCAAATAATAGTTGAGTCTTATAAATAGGATTATCCAAACCACCCTTTCCTGAATGGATTAAAACATTATTGGCACATAAAGCCTCTAACGCCGCCAACCCAAAACCTTCATATAATGAAAGTTGAAAATAATATTCGGAATGCTTCAAAAAGCTTATCTTCCTTTCTTCGGACACTTCTCCGGTCAATTCTACAGAATCATTCAAACCATATTTATCAATTATAGATTGAACAAAAGCTGTCCCCTCTCCTTTCCGCCCCATAATAATAAATCGGTA
Source organism: Bacteroides stercorirosoris (assembly GCF_900142015.1). Taxonomy (GTDB): domain Bacteria; phylum Bacteroidota; class Bacteroidia; order Bacteroidales; family Bacteroidaceae; genus Bacteroides; species Bacteroides stercorirosoris. The sequence continues at coordinate 8,549 of NZ_FQZN01000016.1, read as the reverse complement.
ATCGGAAAATGCAGGAATCTTCTTTAACTCAGCAAAAATTCTCAAAGCTCTATCCACTCCCTTTCTCTTCACATTACCTTCTCCTCCCATCCATACAACTGTCGTAAACAGTTTATCTTTGTGAGCATCAGAAAAAAACTGCTTTGTATCTATCGCATGCTCACTATAACTTAATTTCTTTTTTGAAGAAAGTATTTGAGTGATATTCTTCAAATCAGATTGCGACACGACTATGCAAGAATTGGCAACCCAATAACAGAGTTTAAAAAACAACACTTGAATCCTATAGTTACGAGTAGAAGCATAATTTGCATCCAAAGCATCAACACCTCCAGTAAAATAAGTCTTTTTCCAAAAACATTTTGCCAATAATGCAGCAAAAAACGAGTATTTATAAAAGTAAGAAAATAGAATATCATATTTCCAAAACAAAAGACTATCCAATATCTTGTGAGATAATAAGACTTCATATCCCAAATCCTCCAGCAAAGCAATATCTATCTGATAAAATTTTTGAGTCTTGAGCAACTCAATAGATTTCACACTTGAATAAAATAAAACCCTTTTTCTCATTTTTGATCTGTACACAAAAAATTCATTAATCGCTTTGCCTGAATTTCAGAATTCTTATTCTTCAATATGAACAGTCTTGCATGTTTGCCAAATTCATCTAGTTCAGCCTGCTCTTTGCTTCCCCATTCTTTTAAAATAGCAGTAAATGTCTCCTGCGAATTATCTGGCATTAGCACCAAATGCTCCTCGTAATCAACAGGAAGTCCTGGTAGCTTATACATAACAGTCGGTGTACCCGAAGCCATGTATTCCATAGTCTTCGATGGGAAAGAATACTTTGTGTATTCCGCTCCACCTTTACGAGGATTAACCAATAATGTAGCTTCTCGTTGCATTTCAAAAATTCTTTTTTGCTCCACAAGTCCCCAATATTTTATACGAGAATCGCTTTTTACAGCATCTTCCACAAAAGCCTGATCTAAGCCCAATCCACATATCCACAATGAGAATTCTTCATCGTCAATCCTTTTAAAAGCTTCGATCAAATCACGAATGCCAAAACGAGCATCCAGTTTACCTGTATAGAGAATTGTTTTCTTCCTTTTCTTTTGAGAAGCGACTTCTATGGGGTTATACACACCTTCCAACAGACACCAAGGTCGAGTACCAACATTCAATTTATCTTTCATATACTCTGTAAGAATAATAAAAGAATCAACTTCGGGAACTAACGTATAAATCCGATTCGTAGTAACCTTGCCATACACCCTATAAAGAAAAGATGTATTATCTCCAAAATATTCAGGCAAATCCAAAACGATACAACTTACTTTCACGTTAGGATACCTATGTTTTAAATCAATGGCAGCCTTTAAATAGGGGTAAATCATAGAATAAACCAATATCATTACTTTTTCTCCGTTGTGTGAGTCCAACCATTTAGAAGCTTCCTTAATAATGGAATGATAAATACTATATTTCTTTAGATAAGTAAAATTAAGGAAAGCCCCGTTTACGCCTTTCATCGAAGCATATTCAAATTCAGATCGAGGGAAAAAAAGATTGGAACAACGCATTGGAAAGCTTCCAATATCTGGAACATTCACTATATAATCAAGTTTGTTTTCCAACTCTTTAAAACCTTGTAAAAGGGCTTTTTGAAAAGTTGTTGTGCTAATCGTTATGCGAGTTCGACTACCGATTAGGCGCTCTGTTGACGGTTCACAAAAGCAACCAATATATAATAATTTCATATTTTACAATTTAATAGTTACAGATGAGCCTATGGATGAAAACAATGCCAATAAAAAAATGAGTAATACACTCAGATGAGCAATATTATGATAATAAGTCAAATAAAAAACCCCTTGGCTATATACTGTAAAAAATACAGTGTAAACTAGTACAAAAGGAAAAGATAAAACTCCTTTTTTCTTTTCCTTAAATGAATATTTATATACAAACAACAATATTAATCCAAATATTAATAAAAACAGTGAGCCAATGCTTGTATAAATTGAAGAAATAAATGTCTTAAATATCCACGGTACAATATCATAATTATACAGCAAACTATCAACTTGGTTTTTATAATTAAGATCTACATCCTTTACCAAAGGCAAGAATAAAGATTGACCTCCATCAGAAATCATATTAGGAATATAATAGTATTCTGCAAAATTAATTGGTCCCTGCCCTATATACGATAACAATGATTCAAAAAGCTGCATAGCATCCTCATTTGCAACTAAAAATCTTCCCACAGAAATAATTAAAAAGAAGAAAAGAAAAAAAGAAAATATAACAACTGTAATTTTTTTCAGTGTTTTTAATATTCCACTATGCAAATATTTACGAAACAACAAAAATGAAAAAATAAAAGAAAAAATCCAAAAGACAATTCCATCCCTTCCCATAAAAGCAAGAACAAAAACAGGATATGACAGACTAGAAAATAAAATTACCCAAGAAAAAAAACGTATCTTTTTATCTATGATTAAATTAATAAAAAAAAGAGTTAGTTGAAGGTTATATAAAAAAGCAAATAATTTGGCTAAGCCATTTTTTATACTAGGTTCTATAAACGGATGATTTCCAGTTGTTACCATAGATCGAACATTTGCGATATCAGCTATATCAACAGCAATCATTTTATAAGCAACAGGCAAATAAAAAACAATTGAATATAGAGAACATACTGAAAGTATAACAGAAATACATTTTATTATTTTTTTACTCGGAATTCTAAGATATTCAAAATTAGAATCATTAATTTCAATAAATGGGTATAAATATAACCAAAGAGATACTGTCAAAAATAAATATCCAAAAGAATAGTTATCTATTTTAGGATTCTTCTGTTGAAACTCCAAAATAATAAGCAATACTGAACATAAAAAAGACAACGTATAAATAGATATTAAGAAGGTTGATGAAGTAAAACCTTTCTTTTTTATCATTCTCAATAATACAGTCCACCAAAAAGCAAATGTCAGAACAGCACTAACTAACATTTTCTACGAATTTTATTTAAGAGTTTCTTGTAGAATATAGGAGTAAACAATAGGCGAAGTATTTTGCGATTGTCCTTACATTCTTGAAAAACAATTTCTTCTTTTAAAGAAGATATTTTACTTTCAATCTCCATAGCAAACATTCCGCCTGTTCCTCGTAAAAAACTTTCCAGTAAAATTAGCCTTTGTTCCAACATAAATATATTTTTTCCTTTATACAAGGCAGATGCACTATAACCAACATAACTAATTCTATAAACAGACATTATATCACTAATTAAGTATATCTTTCCTTTTAACAAAGTTCTTAAAATTAAAGAATAATCACCACTATATATCACCGCCAGCCAAGAAGGATATTCCTTAGCTACTTCTGACAATACTAATATAGACGCAGTCGGAATCTTCCAAGCATGAATAGCATCATGTACCGGCAGTTCTCCACTATAAGAAGTTTTATTAAAAAGGCAAACATCATTCTTTTGTTGATAAAAAACAAAAGCATTATGAGCACACATACTATACTCCGGATTACTTTCCAAGAAATCCACTTGCTTTTGCAACTTTAATGGATCAATCCAATAATCATCACCTTCACACATCGCTACATATTTCCCATGAATATGTTCACTCATTATGCGTTGTATAGAACCATCGAGTTTTGAATATTGATTTTCGGTCTCAAAAATAGGCTTTATAATATCCGGATATTTTTCTGCATACTCACGTATTATCTTCGCTGTTTCATCAGTTGAAGCATCGTCATGCACAATAGCCTCAAAACGAAAATTAGTTTTCTGCATTATAAAACCTTCAAGGCATTGACGAATATAAGGCTCATGATTGTACGTGATACACCGAATGGTGACCATCAATGGTCGCTCTTCTTTGTTTATTTCCACTTTTTCATCCATCTATTTTTACATTTATATTTGTGAGTATAACAATACAAATTCTCAACTCCATTCAAAGCATAAAAAAATCAGAAACTAAATTAAAGAATTTATCATCCAGGAAAACATGAAGTATTTTTATTTTTTCGGCAGTTTACAGAATTATTTAAAGTGAAATAAATTATCAAGTAAAACCCTTAATATTTATATTATGACTTCACTCTAATAATTCTCGCAGGAGCCCCTGCAACAACAGTATTTTTTTCTACAGAATGAGTCACTAAGGCACCAGCACCTACATAAGCATTATAACCAATCGTATCAACTTTTCCACTTATTATATTAGCACCAATACCAATAAAAGCAAAATCTGCAATAGTTACATAGGCACCTATCATGGCTCCAAATGCAATATAGCAATGATTACCGATCGTTGTAGAATGGGATATTGATACATTATACGACAGAACTGAGTTATCTCCTATGATAACATCTGGATGTACAACAGTATTTATATGAATGACTACTCCATTACCTAATTGTGCAAATCTAGAAACTTGAGCTGTTGGATGAATGAGAGAAGGTACTCTCCCCCCCTTCTGCAATATTTTGTCAAACAATTGTGAACGAATAGCATTATCTCCTTGACTCAAGGCTAAATTCATTCCGACTAAAGAGGGTAGTGAAAACAAATCGTCAAAAGAGCCCAACACTCTATATCCATGTTCTATATCACCAGTTCTGTCACCATTATAGTGATATAATCCCTTAATTTCATACCCACAAGCTTCTGCCAAATCGATGTAAACGGAAGTATTATGTCCTACTCCTAATATATAAATTTCTTTATTCATCTACAATACATTTAATTACTCTATTTATTTCTTCCTCACTCAATGTATGATACATCGGCAAACATATCACACTATCTGCTACTTTATGTGATACCAGCAAATTCTCAAGCTTGGCAGATTCCAATCCTCTATATGTAGAAAACTCACTAATTAACGGGTAAAAGTATCTACGCCCTAACACGTTTTGCTCTTTCATCTTGAAATAAAGTTCATCACGTGTCATGCCATATTTCTCGGTATCTACAAAAATGGGGAAATAAGAATAATTATGACGGACACCCGGCATATCTTCCATAAAACTGATACCCTCCACATCCTTTAAAACTTTTCGATATTTAATGGCTGTCTGACGACGTGCCTCAATAGCGGAGTCCACCTGCTTCAAATTAAGTAAACCATAAGCTGCACGTATCTCATCTACCTTACCATTAATACCCGGAGCAACAATCTCGGTCTCTCCCGCAAAACCAAAATTCTTCAAGTAGTCAATACGTCTCTTTATTTTTTCATCATGACAAATCAAAGCACCACCCTCAATTGTGTTATAGACCTTCGTAGCGTGAAAACTCAATGTTGACATATCGCCGGCATTCAATATTGATCGTCCATTTATTTCCACACCAAAGGCGTGAGCAGCATCATAAATTACCTTTAAACCATATTTATCGGCTATTTCCTGAATACGTTCCGTATCGCAAGGTTTACCATAGACATGCACAGGCATGATGGCGGTAGTCTTAGGAGTAATAGCGGCTTCTATCTTATCAGGATCAATATTACAAGTATCAGGGTCAATATCCACAAACACAGGTTTGATGCCATTCCACCACAAGGAATGAGTAGTAGCAACAAAACTGTAGGGAGTGGTTATCACTTCACCTGTGATACGCAATGCCTGCAAAGCACACATTAGAGGTAATGTACCATTAGTAAAGAGACTGATATAAGGTACTTTTAAATATTCACATAACGCCTTCTCTAGCTCCTGATGATAATGACCGTTATTGGTCAACCACTTGCGATTCCATATATCCTGCAAATAAGGAATGAAATCATCCAATGAAGGAAGTAATGGGGAAGTAACTGTAATTACTTTATTTTCCATTTTTACTACAATAAATATATATTTAATTTTTATCTACGCTTCAATACAGAAAGCACCAACTGCTTGACTTCAAGATACTCGTCAAGATGCAACTTTTCATATATAAACAGCGCCAACAAGATTCCGGCAAAAAGCTGAATGGGCAACAGAGCGTAAACAGAAATATTCCAGAAAGAAACACTCCACATAAATGCCGCCACCACAAAAGAAATCAGAAAAGTGGGTAATATGTCTTTTAGCTGTTCACCTGTAGGATAGTTTATCAAATTAGCCGAATAATAACTATTCAAAAAATAAGCGATAAAAGAAGTCAAGACACTACCCCACAACATGTATTCAATTCCATAAGCAATACCCACAACGATAGGCCCCACAGCTATAATTTTCTTTATGATTTCCAGTTTCAGAAACAAATCCGAACGCCCTTTTACTTGCAGGATATTCAAGTTGATGGCATGAAGCGGATAGAGTATACCGCTGAAACAGATGATTTGCAAGAAGTAAACGGCAGGCAACCATTTTTCACCTATCAAAATCAGAATCAATGGTTTCGCAACCGCAGCCAATCCCAACATACAGGCAAAAGTTATCAGCATGGTAATCTTGATCACTTTCCGGTACGCCTCCCGCAAGCGTTCCGGCTCTTCCTGTATGGAACTTAAAACCGGATAACTGACTCGCTGAACAACAGAGGTAAGATTACTGGAAAATATCATATTGAACTGCTCTGCACGAGTATATTGCCCCAACTGAGCAGAAGTATAGAAACGTCCGATTACAATGTAGTAGATATTTTTATAGATAGTATCCAGTAATCCTGAAAGCAACAATTTGGAACCAAAGCCAAACAATTCCTTAAAACTCTTCATAGAAAATTCCCATACCGGATGCCATTTGCTATATACCCATAAAAACAAAGTATTCAAAAATTGACGGAAAAGCTGTTGACCGACTAGACTCCATACTCCCATTCCTCCCAGTGCCATTCCTATTCCAATTACTCCACTGCTAATAGAAGATATCAAAGAAACTTTGGTTTGCGTCTTGAAATCCACATTTCTTACAAACTGGGTACGGGGAATAATGGCAAGTGCATTGATTATCAGCACCCAGCCTATGATCCTTATAACTGCCAGCAAAACAGGCTCCTTAAAGAATACACTGATTGTAGGGGCAGCTAAATATAGTAGTGCATAAATAAGAATACTGACTGTCAGATTAAAATAGAAAACAGTGCTATAATCAACTCGTTCTATACGTGTCTTTCGTATCAGTGCATTAGAGAAACCACTGTCTATAATGGAGTTAGAAATTGCTATAAAAATAGCAATCATAGCCATGATACCATATTCTTCGGGAGTCAATAAACGGGCTAGTACAAGTCCCACCAAAAAAGTGATGCCGGAATTGGATATATTATCAATGAAGCTCCACCCAACACCATGAATGGTTTTATGTCTTAAAGAATCCGCCAATTGTATTATTCTTATTCGTCAATATACTCCCAAGGATAGGAATTATCTACCACATTCTGAAACTCTTCAATAGCTTCTTGTTGTTCAACAGTGAGTAATGTGGAATCCCAGGAAGCAATGATAGTACGACCTTCATCCGCCAAAGGCTCATCAAACACCTCGCCATAACAGGCAGTGAGCAGACGGAGTTTCAGCAACGAAGCGGGAAGAACCTCAAGAATGTCCCAACAACGATCTAACACCTCCTGAACATGCCGCTGCTTCTCACCGTGATCTACGAACGAGGCACTATAGCCCATCAGAAGAGCGAGACAAACGTTCGCCTGTTCTTCCACTGTGGAACCTTTGGCACCGGAATTATACAAAGCAGTAGTCAGGCGATAAACTTCACCGTTACGGCGGGAAAGGTCGTCGCTATAAACCGGATTCCCGTCCATACCTAAATACATCAGATCGTGCGCTGCACGCTGAAGAGCAAGTGTTTCTTCAGAAAGAGACATAGTTATTTTTATTTATGATTTCAGATTTATGATTTATCAACTGTCAACGAGCAATCATTGATTATCAACAGCCAATTATTTGATTACTTCGATCAGGTCCGGATGGATGGTGGCCATGGCTACGGCAATGACACCTTGTATCTCGACAACCACACGGCGGTCACGGGCACCCTTCACCTTCAGGAAAACACCCTCCTGTCCCGCAAAGTCACCACCGATGACACGGACTTTCGTGCCCTTGGACAAATTCAGCTCATCAGGTTGGAAGTACATGAGATGGTCATTGTAAGTACCGGCTACAGCAATAAAACGTTGCATTTCACTGTCGGAGATAATAATCTTCTGACCGCTACGGGTATCCGTAATGTATTGCAAATAGCTTACCTGTGATTTGATGCGCTTCACATCCGAAGGACGGGCATGAACAAAAAGCAGGTTGTGGACAACAGGAACCAGAACCCGGACTTTCTTACCTTTCTTTATGCTGATCTTGTATTGCATGGGAATGAAACAACCCATTTTTTCCTTTTCAAGAAGACGCATAGCATCAGGCTCTCTACGGTACGTGGCACGCATGGCGTACCATATTTCAGACTCTTTTTCCGTTTCCATTCTATGTCCTGTTCAGAAAAGGGTGTTCCTCCGGGGCTTTGACACCCTTGCATACACCTGAGTTTCAATCAATTGCGAACACTT
>NZ_FQZN01000026.1 GCF_900142015.1 Bacteroides stercorirosoris | reverse complement strand
AGACTTTACAGAAAAAAATTAAGAGAAAAGCTCACGTAAAGTAAAACTGTTCTCTTAATTTATTAGAAAGAGGGACATTTACTGAATATCCCTAAATAGTTTTCCTGATATATATATAAAGAAACGGGAGTTATCAAAAGACTGATAACTCCCGTTTCTTTTATGTATAAATTCTCTTTAGAATGAATATCCAAATCCTATATTTAGATAAATAGGATACATTGCAAAAGAGATTGTATTGAAATCCTTCTTGAAGATATCATTTAACCCCCAAGTCAGGTCAGCATAAACATTCAGATGTTTGAAAGCTTTCCATTCGCCACCCAACTGAATACCCCACTGAAATTTGCGGAGATCGTCAGAAAAGTCATACGTTGCAATGCTTTCGCCGGAAAACTCTACGCGTGAACCGGTTTCGTCAGGTGTACGGAGATGTCCTTCATAAACATGACCGGAGAAGTCTCCTTCTAACATGTAAGAAAAATAGGGGCCAGCTACAAGTTTCCAACGTTTACTGATTTTATAGTTGGCAAGTACGGGTACCGTAAGATAGGAATTCTTAACCTTAGTCTTCACACCTCCCGTCCATAAGCCTTCCAACTCTCCACCGTTGGTATTGATAATTTTCATACCATAGTTCTTTACGGTAGCCTCTGTAGTCATATTCTTGTTTTCCAGGCGCAGTCCTAAAGTTAATCCCCATATTTTCTTTTCATCTAACCATTTGGTGGCATTACCTTCAATAGAGATTGCCATACTGGGAACATAACTATCTATTTTGCGTATCTCTTTGGGCAAAGGCAATGGCGCTGTACCTCCAATGCTGAATCCTGCTTTCAATGAATATTCCCAACCTCGAAGATATGATTGAGTAATGCTATGGGTTCTGTCTCCCTGTGCCTTTACAGATGTAATTCCCACCACTGCCAGCAGTAATGTGATAATAATAATGTTATTATATTTCTTCATAATCATTTTTGCTTTTTAGATATCCTCACACACCAATTCCACCTCATCTATATAGAGCGTACTTCCTACTGCACCTTTAAACCGATCTCCGTCTATGCTTGAAGAGAATATAATACCAAGTTTATATTTTCCATTCTGGAGTTTCTGTTTATCGAGTACTTTTCCATTCTGTGATTCAAACGGTAATCTGAATTCAGTCCAAGTATCAGTTTCCACTGCGTCTTCTTCTTTTATTTGTGCCAGATATACCAATTTGTCAGAAGTCTTTGCATTGGTACCATCCAGCATAAATGAATTTTCGTCAGCTTCATACATGATAGCATAGATATCAAACCTGTCTTTAGGCCCATTTTGAGGCGTCCCATTTTCTGTATAAACAGGACCGGCCTTATATTTAAAATATCCTCTGAGTCCCACGGGACGTTTATAAAATTGGAAGCCGAAAGTTGTTGCTTTTAGTGCACCGCTTGCTCCTGACAATGCTTTTCCAACATCAAAATTGCCAATAAATAAGTTTCCTGCAGCAATATACATTTTTACCATTGATCCGAAACTTCCGGTATCCTTAGTTTCCAGTTTAACACATTTACCTTCATGACCGCCATCTACCAGTACGGTTGGATAATCTGTAGCTCCGTTTGCCATAAAGGTTAACTTATAGCCTGGATTTCCACTGGACCATTGCAAATATTGCCAGGCACCTTTTGCTGAATAAGATTCTTCATATATGATATGGAAAGGCTCTTCGGTAGTTACAAGATGTTCAAAATGATAGGAAGTTGGCAATTCAGGGGCTTTAAGATTGACTCTGTAAGTAGGTGAAAATTTGCCATCTTCTGAAGTTACTGTGAATGAACGAGAGTTGTCTCCTTCGCTGAAATTATAGATATTTCCGTTATCTCCTGATTTAGTTTCGTTTGCTTTAATAGTGGCTCCTTCAGGTAAATTAAACATCAATTCTTGTTTTGAAAGATCTGCACCGTTATTTACATATACATCGACTACTTTATCTTTTGCATTGATGTTTGCCAATTGCACATCAGCACCTGTACAGCCATCAATGGCTGCTTCAGAATTAAGCGCTTCGTCTTGTATACAAGAAGATAGGGCAAGTGCCACAAAGAAACACGAGGTCAGCGTTTTAATCTTCATTTAATTCAGTTTTTGGTTATTAATAATGTAAAACTCGGGCGCAAAGTTAAGTTTCTTTTTTGAAATAGAAGACTTTGCATCCATATTAAAAACATTTTTTCTAAATTTGTGTCCATTAAAAATCGTGAAATAATGATAACTGAGTTAGAGAGAAAACGGATAATCGACCTGATACATCAGGAGGTTGTGCCTGCTATTGGGTGTACAGAACCCATTGCAGTGGCGTTATGCGTGGCTAAAGCAACAGAAACACTGGGAATGAAACCTGAAAAAATCAATGTGTTGCTAAGTGCTAATATTCTGAAAAACGCTATGGGAGTGGGCATTCCGGGTACCGGGATGATTGGATTGCCCATCGCAATTGCGCTGGGAGCACTGATTGGAAAATCGGACTATCAACTGGAAGTGCTGAAAGACAGTACCCCCGATGCTGTGGAAGAAGGAAAGCGATTCATTGAGGAAAAACGCATCCATATTTCGCTGAAAGAGAATATCGAAGAAAAACTGTATATTGAAATCTGCTGTGAAGCCGGAGATAACCGGGCCACTGCAGTGATTGCCGGAGGACATACCACCTTTATATATATAGAACATAACGGAGAAATCCTGTTGCAGAAACAGCATGTGGCAGGGGATGAAGAGGAAGAAGAAACTGTAGAACTGAGCTTGCGTAAAGTTTATGATTTTGCCTTAAATGCTCCGTTGGATGAGATTCGTTTCATCCTTGAAACTGCCCGTTTGAATAAAATTGCTGCCGAACGTTCGTTCGAAGGCGAATATGGTCATTGCCTGGGTAAGATATTGCGTGGCGCTTACGAGCATAAAGTGATGGGTGATAGTGTCTTTTCGCATATCCTCTCTTATACTTCGGGCGCTTGTGATGCCCGTATGGCAGGAGCTATGATTCCGGTGATGAGCAATTCGGGCAGTGGTAATCAAGGTATATCCGCTACTCTGCCGGTTTTGGTGTATGCCGAAGAGAATGGAAAATCGGAAGAAGAATTGATACGTGCCCTGATGTTGAGTCATCTGACGGTGATCTATATCAAACAAAGTCTGGGACGTTTATCTGCTCTGTGCGGTTGCGTCGTTGCTGCTACCGGTTCCAGTTGCGGCATCACGTGGCTGATGGGGGGAACTTATGAGCAAGTGGCTTATGCCGTTCAGAATATGATAGCCAACCTTACGGGTATGATTTGTGACGGTGCGAAGCCCAGCTGTGCGTTGAAAGTAACCACTGGTGTATCTACCGCTGTTCTTTCCGCCATCATGGCCATGGAAAACCGTTGTGTAACTTCTGTAGAGGGAATTATTGATGAAGATGTGGATCAAAGTATCCGTAATCTGACCAAGATAGGGTCGAAAGGAATGAATGAAACGGATAAACTGGTGCTGGAGATAATGACGGGGAAGAATTGACAATTGATAATTGAAAATTGACAATTGCTGCGCTGTATGCTGCATAGTAATTGTCAATTTTCATTTTTCAATTATCAATGATTGCATCCGCATCCACATCCCTGGTGGTCGTGATCGCCGCAACCGTCACCGCAATCTTCACCACAGCTGTCGCAACCGCAACTGCATCCGCCACCGCTCATCATACGGGCGATTTCAGCCAGTTCTTCATTAGTTGCCGGACGGCTTTCTACGATTTCACCTACGAAGTTCAGGTCGCAACCTGCTAACGGGTGATTCATATCCATAACAACTACGTCTGCTTTAACTTCCTGTACAGTTCCGTTGATGCGTTGACCTTCGGCGGTCATCAGAGGAACGATGTTACCTGCTACAATACGTTCGCTGTCGAACTTGCCGTCTACCTCGAAGATTTGCTTCGGAAGGTCGATTACATGTTCTTCGTCAAAGTCACCGTAAGCATCTGCGCAAGCGATGGTGAAGTCGAACTTATCACCAGCTTTCAGATCCTTCACTTGGTCTTCGAAAGACTCTAAAGTCAAACCCAGACCGGAAATGAATTGGAACGGATGTTCGGCTGTTGCTTCTTCGGTGAAGTCTTTTTCACCATCTTCTATAGCGTATAATTTATAAGCTACGGTAATGTACTTGTTTTCTACTGTTTCCATATTCTGTCTTTTTTATGAATAATTCTTTTTTCAAGAAGCGACAAAGGTACGAAATAAATCTGAAAGGAGGGATGGGTAGGGAGGAAATTCAGGAAAACACACCCAAATAGCATCTCCATACTATCTCCGTATCCGGTCCACACCTGCTCCACACCTGCTCCACATCATCTCCGTATTTTTCCTTTTGCTATAGACGTGGAGAAAATACGGAGCAGACATGGCTCTGATAGGACTCTGTTTTCTTTTGAAGATATAGGCAAATTACTTATTTTTAGCCTGAATAAGTGATAAAATAAGATTTAAAAGCGGTGTTTTCTTACGATTAATCATATTTATCTCATTTTTTTCTTCAAATTGTTTGGAGTTTATAAAAAAGCCCTTACCTTTGCAGCACAATTAACAAGAACAGTAAAGTAAATTAAGTTATGAATCTGCATACATCTATTAACCTGGCAGTCCTGCATATTATTCGCGTCGTGGTCTTGGAGTCAAGAGCGTGAGAAAGGTTATTGTATGTATTCGTACGTTAAGATATCAATTTAGGAGCCTTTCTCACCATACGTGAGAGAGGCTTTTTAATTAAAAGGAGATTTGAAGATGAAACACCAATTACGCAGTTCGTTCAGCACGCAAGGCCGCCGTATGGCAGGTGCACGTGCGTTGTGGATGGCAAACGGCATGAAGAAAGAACAATTAGGAAAGCCTATTATCGCGATAGTCAACTCATTTACGCAGTTTGTTCCCGGACATGTGCACTTGCACGAGATAGGACAACAGGTGAAAGCTGAGATTGAGAAGCTGGGATGCTTTGCTGCCGAATTTAATACGATTGCCATTGATGACGGTATTGCAATGGGACACGACGGCATGCTCTATTCGCTTCCTTCACGCGATATCATTGCCGACAGCGTAGAATATATGGTGAATGCGCACAAGGCGGATGCGATGGTTTGCATCAGTAACTGCGACAAGATCACTCCGGGTATGCTGATGGCTGCCATGCGCCTCAATATCCCTACGGTGTTCGTTTCCGGCGGACCGATGGAAGCCGGTGAATGGAATGGGCAGCATCTCGACTTGATTGACGCTATGATTAAATCGGCGGATGAGAGTGTAAGTGATGCCGATGTTGCTCAGATTGAGCAACATGCCTGTCCCTCTTGTGGTTGTTGTTCCGGTATGTTTACCGCCAATTCGATGAACTGTCTGAACGAAGCCATCGGTCTGGCATTGCCGGGCAACGGAACCATTGTGGCCACTCATGCCAACCGTACACAGCTCTTCAAGGATGCCGCGAAACTGATTGTGGAAAACGCTTATAAATATTATGAAAACGGGGATGAAAGCGTACTTCCCCGAAGCATCGCTACCCGTCAGGCTTTTCTGAATGCCATGACGCTGGACATCGCGATGGGTGGTTCAACCAACACTGTGCTTCACCTGCTGGCTGTGGCGCACGAGGCGGAGGCTGACTTCAAGATGGACGACATTGATATGCTGTCCCGCAAGACTCCTTGTTTGTGTAAGGTTGCCCCGAATACTCAGAAGTATCATATTCAAGACGTGAATCGTGCCGGAGGCATCATCGCTATCATGAGCGAGCTTGCCAAAGGCGGCTTAGTCAATACGGACGTGAAACGCGTAGACGGCAGGTCGCTGGCGGAAGTTATTGATAAATACAGTATTACCAGTCCTAATGTTTGCGAGGAAGCCGTGAAGAAGTACAAGAGTGCTGCCGCCGGAAAATTCAATCTGGTGCTGGGCTCACAAGATGTTTATTATAAGGAACTGGACACAGACCGTGCCGAAGGTTGCATCCGCGACTTGGAACATGCTTACAGCAAAGACGGCGGACTGGCTGTTCTGAAAGGTAACATTGCCCAGGACGGTTGTGTGGTGAAGACTGCGGGTGTGGACGAAAGCATTTGGAAGTTCACCGGCCCAGCCAAAGTGTTCGATTCACAGGAAGCTGCCTGTGACGGTATTCTTGGCGGAAAAGTTGTCAGCGGTGATGTTGTGGTCATTACTCACGAAGGCCCGAAAGGCGGTCCGGGTATGCAGGAAATGCTTTATCCGACTTCGTATATCAAATCGCGCCATCTGGGTAAGGAATGTGCGCTGATTACGGACGGTCGTTTCAGTGGCGGTACATCAGGGCTGAGTATCGGGCATGTTTCTCCCGAAGCGGCTGCCGGAGGCAATATCGGTAAAATCCAGGATGGGGATATTATCGAAATCAATATCCCCGAACGTTCTATTAACGTCAGACTGACGGATGAAGAACTGGCTGCCCGTCCGATGACACCCGTCACCCGCACGCGCGAAGTCTCAAAGAGTCTGAAGGCATACGCAAGTATGGTGAGCTCGGCAGATAAAGGAGCTGTGAGACTTATTTAGTGGAAAGTTGAGAATTGAGAGTGAAGAGTTAAACTTGAAAATTGAAGAAATGAAAGATATGATAACAGGCGCCGAAGCATTGATGCGTTCTCTGGAACATCAGGGGGTAAAGACCATTTTCGGATATCCGGGTGGTTCTATCATGCCGGTATTCGACGCCTTATACGACCATCGGAAGACATTGAACCATATCTTGGTTCGGCACGAACAAGGTGCTGCCCATGCCGCACAAGGCTTTGCCCGTGTATCGGGTGAGGTAGGTGTTTGCCTGGTGACCAGCGGTCCCGGTGCTACAAATACGATTACCGGCATTGCGGATGCTATGATAGACAGTACCCCTCTGGTGGTCATTGCAGGACAGGTAGGCACAGGCTTTTTGGGTACGGACGCTTTTCAGGAAGTAGACCTGGTGGGCATCACGCAGCCTATCGCCAAGTGGAGCTATCAGATACGTAGCGCCGAAGATGTGCCCTGGGCTGTAGCACGTGCTTTCTATGTTGCGAAGAGTGGCCGTCCCGGTCCGGTAGTACTGGACTTTGCCAAGAATGCACAGGTGGAAAAGACAGAATATATTCCCACCAAACTGGATTATATCCGCAGTTACCAGCCTGTTCCCGAAATGGACGACCTGGCTATCCGTCAGGCTGCCGAGCTGATAAATAACGCCGAACGTCCGCTTGTACTGGTGGGACAGGGCGTTGAACTCGGTGGTGCGCAGCAAGAACTCCGTGCTTTCATCGAGAAAGCCGGAATGCCTGCCGGTTGCACCATGCTGGGACTTTCTGCATTGCCCACCGCACATCCGTTGAATAAAGGTATGCTGGGTATGCACGGCAACCTCGGCCCTAATATCAACACCAACAAGTGTGATGTGCTTATTGCCGTGGGAATGCGTTTCGACGACCGTGTGACCGGAAAACTGGACACGTATGCCAAACAAGCGAAAATCATCCATTTTGATATCGACCCCGCCGAGATAGATAAGAATGTGAAGACGGACATTGCCGTACTGGGCGATTGCAAGGAAACTCTTGCCGCCGTTACGGAACTTCTGACCCCTGCCACTCATCAGGAATGGCTGGATAGCTTCCTCCCTTACGAAAAGGTGGAAGATGAAAAGGTAATCCGCCCCGAACTTCATCCGGCGGGCAAATCACTGAGCATGGGCGAAGTGGTGCGCGCTGTAAGTGAGGCGACAAACAACGAAGCCATATTGGTTACCGACGTCGGTCAGAATCAGATGATGTCTGCCCGTTACTTCAAATTCAGCAAGGAACGCAGCATCGTCACCTCCGGCGGACTGGGTACGATGGGTTTCGGACTTCCTGCCGCCATCGGTGCAACTTTCGGACGTCCCGACCGCACGGTTTGCGTATTTATGGGTGATGGTGGTTTGCAGATGAACATTCAGGAGTTGGGAACCATTATGGAACAGAAAGCTCCTGTGAAGATTATCTTGCTGAACAATAACTTCCTGGGCAATGTACGCCAGTGGCAGGCTATGTTCTTCAACCGTCGCTACTCATTCACTCCGATGCTGAATCCGGATTATATGAAGATAGCTTCCGCTTACGAAATCCCTTCACGCCGTGTGATGAAGCGTGAAGAGCTGAAAGGTGCGATAGAAGAGATGCTTGCTACGGACGGTCCGTTCCTGCTGGAAGCTTGTGTGATGGAAGAAGGCAACGTATTGCCGATGACGCCTCCGGGTGGTTCGGTAAACCAGATGTTGTTGGAATGCTAATTCTTCATTCTTCATTTTTAATTCTTCATTTAATATGGACAAGACATTATATACGATAATCGTTCATTCAGAGAACTTCGCCGGTTTACTGAATCAGGTGACTGCTGTGTTTACCCGTCGCCAAATCAATATCGAGAGCCTGAATGTATCGGCTTCGTCCATCAAGGGCGTACACAAGTACACCATTACCGCATGGACGGACAAAGACACCATCGAAAAAGTAACGAAGCAAATCACCAAGAAGATAGATGTGCTGCAAGCGCACTATTTCACGGATGATGAGATTTACCAACACGAGATTGCGCTTTACAAGATAACCACTCCTACGCTGGAAGAAAAGCCGGAAGTATCGAAGGTGATCCGTAAATACAATGCGCGTATCGTAGAAGTGAATGCCGTCTTCGCTATTGTGGAGAAGAACGGCATGGGTGAAGAAATTACCAACCTGTATGACGAGTTGCGTGCCCTCGACTGTGTACTCCAATTCGTGCGTTCGGGACGTGTGGCCATCACCACCAGTTGCTTTGAACGTGTGAACGAATACCTTGCCGACCGTGAAGCCAAATATCGTTTGAAAAAAGAAAAGGAGCAGGACAATGAGTGAGAATGACAAGATAGGGAAATACAAGTTCGTAGCGGAACCCTTCCATGTGGACTTTACCGGACGCCTTACGATGGGTGTGCTGGGCAACCACCTGCTGAACTGTGCCGGCTTCCATGCCAGCGACCGCGGTTTCGGCATCGCTACGTTGAACGAAGACAACTACACGTGGGTGCTTTCGCGCCTTGCCATCGAACTGGATGAAATGCCTTACCAATATGAGGATTTCACCATCTGGACCTGGGTAGAGAATGTGTACCGCCTCTTCACCGACCGTAATTTTGCCTTGCTCAATAAGGAAGGCAATAAAATAGGTTATGCACGTTCCGTATGGGCCATGATTAACCTTAACACCCGTAAGCCCGCCGATTTGCTGGCATTGCACGGAGGCAGCATTGTGGATTATGTGTGTGACGAACTTTGTCCCATTGAGAAACCTTCACGCATCAAGGTGACTTCTGCCGAACCGGTAGCCGCCGTGAAGGCGAAATACAGTGATATCGACATCAACGGCCATGTGAACAGCATCCGTTACATCGAGCACATCATGGATTTGTTTCCGATAGAGATGTATAAAGAAAAACGCATCCGTCGTTTTGAGATGGCATACGTGGCCGAAAGCTATTATGGCGACGAACTCACCTTTTATAAAGATGAATTGGGAGACGGGGCTTTCGACATTGAAGTGAAAAAGAATGGCAGCGAAGTGGTTTGCCGTTCAAGAGTGATATTTACAGAGAAATAATTTTATTAATCAATTAGTTGGCGCAAGCCACAAATAAAAAACTAAAAAAAGAAAATGGCACAGATGAATTTTGGCGGTGTTACTGAGAACGTAATGACGCGTGAAGAATTTCCTTTGGAAAAAGCTCGTGAGATTTTGAAAGATGAAACAATTGCAGTAATCGGTTACGGCGTACAAGGACCGGGACAGGCATGCAACCTGCGCGACAACGGTTTCAACGTAATCGTTGGACAGCGTCCGGGCAAGACTTATGAAAAGGCAGTGGCAGACGGATGGGTTCCGGGCGAAACGCTGTTCGGCATCGAAGAGGCTTGTGAGAAAGGTACTATTATCATGTGCTTGTTGTCCGATGCAGCCGTAATGTCTGTATGGCCTACTATCAAGCCTTATCTGACTCCCGGCAAAGCTCTTTACTTCTCTCATGGTTTTGCTATCACCTGGAGCGACCGCACGGGCGTTGTTCCTCAGAAAGATATCGACGTTATCATGGTTGCTCCTAAAGGTTCCGGTACTTCATTGCGTACCATGTTCCTCGAAGGCCGCGGCTTGAACTCTTCTTACGCTATCTATCAGGATGCTACGGGCAAGGCTATGGACAGAACCATTGCATTGGGTATCGGTATCGGTTCAGGCTATCTGTTTGAAACAACTTTCACTCGCGAAGCCACTTCCGATTTGACCGGTGAACGCGGTTCATTGATGGGCGCTATCCAGGGATTGCTGTTGGCTCAGTACGAAGTATTGCGTGAAAACGGTCATACTCCGTCAGAAGCGTTCAACGAAACGGTGGAGGAACTGACTCAATCATTGATGCCCTTGTTCGCAAAGAACGGTATGGACTGGATGTATGCTAACTGTTCTACTACCGCTCAGCGTGGTGCTTTGGATTGGATGACTCCGTTCCACGATGCTATCAAGCCGGTAGTTGAAAAACTGTATGCAAGCGTTAAGTCCGGTAACGAGGCTCAGATTTCTATCGACAGCAACTCTAAACCCGATTATCGTGACAAACTGAACGAAGAACTTCGCCAGTTGCGCGAAAGTGAAATGTGGCAGACGGCTGTTACGGTTCGTAAGTTGCGTCCGGAGAACAACTAACATATTTGTAACTGTAATCCTGATTTAGCTTCAGGACGTATACTGCATAGGGGAGAAGCAAAAAGCTTCTCCTCTTCTTTTATGCCTTTGAAATCTCTCTGATATAATCAATAAGTTTATGATAGAATTTATGCTGTTTTAGTGTATCAGCATTTCCCAGTATCACCAGTTTCATACGTGCACGGGTGATGGCAACATTCATCCGTCGCAGGTCATTGAGGAAACCTATCTGTCCGTCCTCGTTGGCACGGACAAGGCTGATAAAGACGACATCACGTTCCTGTCCCTGAAAACCATCTACGGTATTAACCGTGAACAGGCTGCGGTAAGGACGCAGGGCGGCGCTTGTCTTTATTTTGTTCCGAAGGTACTGTACTTGCGCTTTATAAGGCGAGATGATACCGAAATCTATCCGTTCGTCGAGAATGCGGTGCCCGCCGATGCGTTGGATATAGTCTTCCAACTCTTTCAGCAGCAAGTGGGCTTCTTCCCGATTGATGCGCCCGAAGGTTTCGCCGACAAATTCTTCTTTGAATTCCATCTCCGAGGTATCTATCCATGTGATGGGAGTATCCCAATCGAGGATGCCGCGGTGGCGTATTTCGGGAGCAGCTTCCAGTTGTCCTTCATAAAACCACTGTGAAGGGAAATTCATGATGGCTTCGTTCATGCGATATTGGATTCTTAATAGGGAGACAACGGAGGGTTTCGTTGTAACGATACGCTCCATTAGCGTATGTTCCAACCCGGCGCGGGCGGCCTCATAACATTTGATGGTGGCAGGTAGCTGGCAATGGTCGCCTGCCAACACGATGCGGTCGGCCTTGCGGATAGCTATCCAGCAGGCGGCTTCGAGTGCTTGGGCAGCTTCATCAATGAATAATGTGCCGAAGCGGCGGCCGCTCAGTACGCGGTGGTTGCTACTGACCAGGGTAGATGCTATGACGTGTGCCGAGTCGAAAAGGTCGGCATTGATTTGTATCTCCAGTTGTGTGGCGCGGTCGCGCAGGCGGCTCATGCGGTTGCGGGCACTTTCGCGTTCTTCGTAACTGCCGCGACGGTGCCCATTCATCTCGCGCATGGCTTTGCGGATGCCCCAAAGCTCGGTATAGGAGGGATGACTCTCGAAGCGGCGTTCGTAAGTAAACGAAAGCATCTTGTCATTTACCCTTGTGGGATTACCGATGCGCAGGACGTTGACGCCACGGTCTACGAGTTTCTCACTAATCCAGTCGACGGCAGTGTTGCTTTGGGCGCAGACCATGACTTGGGGTTCACGGTGAAGCGTTTCATAAATGGCTTCTACGAGAGTAGTTGTCTTTCCCGTTCCCGGAGGGCCATGTACGATAGATACGTCGCGTGAACATAACACTTTATTTACGGCAGTTTCCTGTGTAGAGTTCAGCCAGGGGAAACGTACGGGGTAGAGTTCGCGGGAGCCGGGTTTCAGAGTGCCCAGCATGATGTCGCGCAATTCTGCCAGACGGTTGCCTTTGGCACGGAGTACGTCAGAGAGGGCTTCGAACATGGTACGATAGGAAGTCTCATCAAAATAAAGCTGTACACCGAGGTTATCCGTTGATTGTAGTTCCAGAATGGCGCCTGCACTGGGCATGGTTACCACCATTCTTGCTTCATCGGCATAACTGACGGTACCGGTAAAGTTCATATAGGTGATTTTCCCATCCACTGATTGCCGGAAAAAACATACGGGACGCCCGAACTCGAAATTATGTTCTATATCAGTATCTTCAGTATGTGTAATTTCTATTACCAATTGATTCAGTGAATTGTAGTAACTTCGTCCGGGAGTGGCAGGATACCAGCAAAGTCCCCGTTTCACCTTGCGGGTGACACCCATGGTTTCAGTCTGACGCTTGAACTCTTCTTTTTCATATTCGTATTCCATGCGCAGGAGGAGCTCTTGCCGTTGGAGATGATCGGTTGGGGAAAGAAGTTTTTCGTTATTCATAAATAAAGGAATGATATATGGAGATAAATGATAATTTACCAGCGTGCATCCCCTAAGCCTGAAAGGCTTTTATCTTATAGCCCAGGGTAACACCCTGGGTAATGGATGATTCCATAATCTTACGCCCTGTAAGGGCAAAAGCCCATGTGTGCTGTAATGCCCTTACAGGGCGCAAAGAGAAACACATGGTAATCCCCCAGGGCGTTGCCCTGGGCTATAAGATAAAAGGCTTTCAGCCTACCAGGCACTATCACGTCAATTAGTATGCCGAAAGGAAACCTTGCTCCAGCGCTACGCCGCTAAATTATCATTTATCGCATAGATTTCCCGCAAAGGTAATCATTCTTCTCCTTTGCACGAAGAAATGCTTTAATTTGTTAAACCTTTATGTATTTTAGTTTGTTTATTATATTAATTTGTAATCTTTACAATATTGAAATACTAAAAATTCAAGTGATTATGGTGTATGACGTAACAATGTTAAAGGCCTTTTATGCTGCCTATAAGGGGAAAATAGAACACGTGCGGGCTGTGCTGCAACGCCCGTTGACGCTGGCGGAAAAGATTTTGTATACTCATCTGTATGATGAGAAAGGAGTGAAGAACTACAAGAGGGGAGAAGACTATGTGAACTTCCGTCCCGACCGTGTGGCAATGCAGGATGCGACGGCACAAATGGCATTGCTGCAATTCATGAATGCAGGCCGTGAACAAGCCGCTGTACCTTCTACAGTGCATTGCGACCATCTGATACAGGCTTATAAAGGCGCACGAGAAGACATTGCTACGGCTACCAAAACGAATGAAGAAGTCTATGATTTCCTCCGCGATGTTTCTTCCCGTTACGGTATCGGTTTCTGGCAACCGGGAGCAGGAATCATTCACCAGGTAGTATTGGAGAATTATGCTTTCCCCGGTGGAATGATGGTAGGGACAGACTCTCATACCCCCAATGCCGGTGGCCTGGGCATGGTTGCCATTGGTGTCGGTGGTGCCGATGCGGTAGACGTGATGACCGGTATGGAGTGGGAATTGAAGATGCCCCGCCTGATTGGTGTACACCTGAAAGGTGAGTTGAGCGGTTGGGCTGCTCCGAAAGATGTCATTCTGAAACTGGCAGGCATCTTGACCGTAAAAGGCGGTACAAATGCCATTATCGAGTATTTTGGGTCGGGTACGGCTTCCTTGTCCGCCACCGGAAAAGCTACGATCTGCAACATGGGTGCCGAAGTGGGTGCAACTACTTCACTTTTCCCCTATGACGACCGCATGGCCACTTATCTGAAAGCTACCGGAAGGGAAGAAGTGGCCGGAATGGCAGACTCCGTCGCCGGAGACCTTCGTGCAGATGCCGATATCATGCTTGCTCCGGAAAACTACTACGACCGGGTGATTGAGATCGATCTTTCCAGACTGGAACCATATATCAATGGTCCTTTCACGCCGGATGCCGCCACACCTATTTCAGAATTTGCCGAGAAAGTATTGGCCAACGGTTACCCGCGCAAGATGGAAGTAGGGTTGATAGGTTCGTGTACCAACTCATCTTATCAGGATTTGAGCCGTGCCGTTTCTCTGGCCCGTCAGGTTGAGAAGAAGCATCTGAAGGTTGCCGCCCCCTTAATCGTGAATCCCGGTTCCGAAAGAATACGGGCTACGGCAGAGCGTGACGGAATGATAGAAACTTTTGAGAAAGTTGGCGCTACCATTATGGCGAATGCCTGCGGCCCTTGCATCGGGCAGTGGAAGCGTGAGACGGATGACCCCACCCGCAAGAACTCCATCGTGACTTCTTTCAACCGTAACTTTGCCAAACGTGCGGACGGCAATCCGAATACCTATGCCTTTGTCGCCTCTCCCGAACTGACTATGGCACTGACAATTGCCGGAGACCTTTGCTTCAATCCACTGACAGATGCCTTGGTGAACTGTAAAGGCGAAAAAGTGAAACTCTCCGAACCTGTTGGCGAAGAACTGCCGCCGAAAGGCTTTGCCGAAGGTAGTGAGGGATATATGGCTCCCGGTTGTGAGAAGATGGAAATCACGGTGAATCCTCATTCGCAACGGCTTCAGCTTCTGAAACCCTTCCCGGCATGGGAAGGCACTGATTTACTGAATATGCCTCTCTTGATTAAAGCGCAGGGGAAATGTACCACCGACCATATCTCGATGGCAGGTCCGTGGCTCCGATTCCGTGGACACCTGGAGAATATTTCGGATAATATGCTGATGGGAGCCGTGAATGCTTTCAATGGGGAAACTAATAGTGTATGGAATCGCTCTACCAATACTTACGGGCCGGTTTCCGGTACGGCAAAAATGTATAAGTCCGAAGGAATTTCCTCTATTGTAGTTGCCGAAGAAAACTATGGCGAAGGTTCCAGCCGTGAACATGCCGCTATGGAACCCCGTTTTCTGAATGTTCGCGTGATTCTGGCAAAAAGCTTCGCTCGCATCCACGAAACGAATCTGAAAAAACAAGGAATGTTGGCATTGACTTTCGTGGACAAAGCCGACTACGATAAAATTCAGGAGCACGATTTGATTTCGGTAATCGGCCTGACGGAGTTTGCTCCCGGCCGTAACCTTAAAGTTGTCCTTCACCATGAAGATGGGACGAAAGAAAGTTTTGAAGCTCAACATACGTATAATGAATTGCAGATAAGTTGGTTCCGTGCCGGCTCTGCCCTTAATGCAAGATAAGAAATGGATAAAATTACAGTACCTTTTATCATGGGTGATGGAGTGGGAGTTGAAGTGACCCCCTCCATGCAGGCTATTGTGAATGCTGCCGTGCAGAAAGCCTACAGTGGGCAGCGGCAGATTGAATGGATGGAAGTATGGGCAGGCGAACGGGCTTTCAAAAAGTGCGGCCTGTGGTTGCCCGATGAAACGATGGAAGCCTTTCGCGACTACAAAGTGGGTATCAAAGGCCCGTTGACGACTCCTGTCGGCGGTGGTATTCGCTCTCTGAATGTAGCGTTGCGCCAAACGCTGGATTTGTATGTGTGCCTGCGTCCGGTTCGCTGGTATCAAGGCATTCATTCTCCGGTTCGCCATCCGGAAAAAGTGAATATGTGCGTGTTCCGTGAGAATACGGAAGATATCTATGCAGGTATCGAGTGGGAGGCGGGTACACCGGAGGCGGAAAAATTCTACCGCTTTCTGCATGACGAAATGGGCGTGACGAAAGTACGTTTCCCCAATACGTCATCGTTTGGTGTGAAGCCTGTTTCCAAAGAAGGAACGGAGCGTCTGGTGCGTGCTGCGTGTCGCTATGCGCTCGAAAACAAATTGCCTTCCGTAACATTGGTACACAAAGGCAATATCATGAAGTTTACTGAAGGCGGTTTCAAGAAGTGGGGCTATGAGTTGGCGGAGCGTGAATTCGGTGAGGCATTGGCTGACGGACGTTTGGTCATTAAAGATTGCATAGCGGACGCTTTCCTGCAAAACACCTTGTTGATTCCCGAAGAATATTCCGTAATAGCCACCCTTAATTTGAATGGAGATTATGTTTCCGACCAGTTGGCGGCAATGGTGGGTGGTATCGGCATCGCTCCCGGTGCGAATATCAATTACCAGACGGGGCATGCCATCTTTGAAGCCACACACGGCACAGCACCGAATATTGCAGGCAAAGATATAGTGAATCCTTGCTCCATCATCCTCTCCGCCGTGATGATGCTCGAATATTTAGGCTGGAAAGAACCGGCCTCTCTGATAGAACACGCCCTGGAACGCAGTTTCCTCGATGCCCGTGCCACCGCCGACCTGGCGCGCTTCATGCCCGGCGGCGTCTCTTTGTCTACTTCTGCCTTTACGCGGGAGATTGTAGAAAGAATAGAAAAATAATACTAACGATTAAAACGATACGAAAATGAAGAAGGAATACATCGTTTATAAGCTCTCCGAGAATATGAAGGAAGCTGTTCGGATTGATACTGAATTGTTCTCCAAGTTTGATGTGAAACGCGGTTTGCGTAATGAAGATGGCACGGGTGTGTTGGTCGGGCTTACCCGGATTGGTAACGTAGTGGGTTACGAACGTATTCCCGGCGGTGGCTTGAAGCCGATTCCGGGTAAACTGTTCTACCGGGGATATGATGTGGAAGATATTGTCCACGCATTTGTGAAGGAGAAGCGTTTCGGATTTGAGGAAGTGGCCTATCTGCTGCTGTCCGGTAATCTGCCCGATAAAGAGGAACTGGCTTCTTTCCGCGAACTTATCAATGATAACATGCCGTTGGAGCAGAAAACCAAGATGAATATCATTGAGTTGGAAGGAAACAACATTATGAATATCCTGGCACGCAGCGTACTCGAAATGTACCGCTTCGACCCGGAAGCTGATGACACTTCCCGCGATAATCTGATGCGTCAGAGCATAGACCTCATTTCCAAATTCCCCACTATCATTGCATACGCATACAATATGCTTCGTCATGCCACTTTCGGCCGTTCCTTGCATATCCGCCATCCGCAGGAGAATCTTTCGATTGCCGAGAATTTCCTTCATATGCTGAAACGTGATTATACGCAACTGGACGCCCGTACCCTCGATCTCCTGTTGGTGCTTCAGGCTGAACACGGGGGTGGTAACAACTCTACGTTCACCGTTCGCGTCACTTCTTCAACCGGAACGGATACCTACTCAGCAATTGCTGCCGGTATCGGTTCGCTGAAAGGCCCGCTTCATGGTGGCGCGAATATTCAGGTGGCCGATATGTTTCACCATTTGCAGGAGAACATACAGGACTGGACGAATGTGGACGAGATTGACACGTACTTCACCCGTATGCTGAATAAGGAAGTGTATAACAAGACCGGACTGATTTATGGTATCGGCCATGCCGTCTATACGATTTCCGACCCGCGTGCCATCTTATTGAAGGAACTGGCCCGAGACCTTGCCAAAGAGAAAGGGAAAGAACGTGAATTTGCTTTCCTTGAACTGCTGGAAGAGCGTGCCATCGAAGTGTTCGGCCGTGTGAAGAATAACGGAAAGACAGTATCGAGCAATGTTGACTTCTATTCCGGTTTTGTTTATGAGATGATCGGATTGCCGCAGGAAATCTTTACGCCGCTGTTTGCTATGGCCCGTATCGTCGGCTGGTGTGCCCACCGTAACGAAGAATTGAACTTCGAAGGTAAGCGCATCATCCGTCCGGCCTACAAGAATGTGCTCGAAGAAACAGCTTATGTGCCTATCAAGAAACGATAAGTTTTTGTAAACTATTTAGGGGGAGAAAGTTTTCTTTTTCCCCCTTTTTCTATATCTTTGCCCGTACTTAAATCGAAACAGTATGGAGCAAGAGACTTTCCGGATATTTCTTGGTGTGATGAGCATCATCGCACTATTCGTTTTTATCGCACTTTACTTTATCAAGGCGGGGTATGGAATGTTCCGCACGGCATCGTGGGGCTTTTCGATTAACAATAAACTGGCTTGGATACTGATGGAGGCACCGGTATTTATTGTGATGGCAATACTTTGGTGGAATTCCGACCGTTATCATTTGCTTGTTCCGCTGATCTTCTTCCTTTTATTTCAACTGCATTATTTTCAGCGTGCGTTTATTTTCCCTTTATTGCTGAAGGGGAAGGGCCGGATGCCGCTTGCCATTATGCTGATGGGAGTGGTGTTCAACCTGTTGAATGGTTTCATGCAGGGCGAATGGCTCTTTTATCTGGCACCCGCTACTCTCTATACACCTGCTTGGCTGATGACTCCCCAGTTTATTATCGGGGTATTATTGTTTTTCACCGGCATGGCTATTAACTGGTATTCTGATTACATCATCCGCCATTTGCGCAAACCGGGAGATACACAGCACTACCTGCCATCGCGAGGTATGTATCGTTATGTCACTTCTGCCAATTACTTCGGTGAGATAGTGGAATGGACGGGCTGGGCGATACTGACGTGGTCGCTTTCCGGACTCGTTTTCCTGTGGTGGACTGTGGCCAATCTGGTTCCGCGTGCCAATGCCATTTGGCATCACTATAAAGAAGAATTTGGAGATGAGGTAGGAGACAGGAAACGTGTTTTCCCCTTTCTCTATTAATCTCTCTCTTATAAATCATAAATCACAAATCATAAATAATACTCATGAGCAAGTTGTTTACTCCTGTAACTTTTGGTCCGCTGACGTTACGGAACCGTACTATCCGTTCGGCGGCATTTGAAAGTATGTGTCCGGGTAATGTTCCTTCGCAAATGTTGCTTGACTATCACCGCTCAGTTGCGGCTGGGGGTATTGGTATGACTACTGTGGCCTATGCAGCCGTCACTCAAAGTGGATTATCCTTCGACCGTCAATTGTGGATGCGGCCTGAAATCATTCCCGGATTAAAGGAACTGACTGATGCTGTACATGCCGAAGGTGCTGCTGCGGCTATCCAATTGGGACATTGCGGCAATATGTCGCATAAAAGTATCTGTGGTGTTACTCCTGTCGGAGCTTCCACCGGTTTCAATCTTTATTCACCTACTTTCGTTCGTGGCTTGAAAAAAGAAGAATTGCCGGAGATGGCACGTGCGTATGGCCGTGCTGTGAATCTGGCTCGTGAAGCAGGTTTTGATGCCGTTGAAATACATGCCGGACACGGATATCTGATTTCTCAGTTTCTTTCTCCTTATACTAATCACCGTAAGGATTGCTTCGGTGGTTCGCTGGAAAACCGGATGCGTTTTATGGATATGGTGATGGAAGAAGTGATGAAAGCTGCCGGAACCGATATGGCTGTATTGGTGAAGATGAATATGCGTGACGGGTTTCGTGGCGGTATGGAAATGGATGAAACGATGCAGGTGGCAAGGCGTCTGGAGCAATCGGGCGCTCATGCATTGGTGTTGAGCGGAGGTTTTGTTAGTAAAGCTCCTATGTATGTGATGCGTGGCCGGATGCCTATTCGTTCTATGACTCACTATATGGATTGCTGGTGGCTGAAGTATGGTGTGCGGATGGTAGGAAAATGGATGATTCCGACTGTCCCATTCAAGGAGGCCTATTTCCTGGAGGATGCGTTGAAGTTTCGGGCGGAAATCAAGATGCCGCTGGTGTATGTGGGTGGTTTAGTGTCTCGTGAAAAGATAGATGAGGTGTTGGATGATGGTTTTGAAGCCGTGCAGATGGCGCGTGCATTGCTCAATGAACCGGGCTTTGTCAACCGTATGCGCGAAGAGGAGAACGCACGTTGCAATTGTAAGCATAGCAATTACTGCATTGCCCGGATGTATTCCATCGAGATGGCATGTCATCAACACTTAAATGAAGAACTTCCGGCTTGCCTGAAACGGGAAATCAGGAATATTGAGGCTGAAGGGTAATAGCTAGATGACAGTGATTTTTGCTTTGACATACTTTCTCATTATTATATAATTGATGGAACAGAAACTTGCAATCATAACCGGGGCAGACGGTGGCATGGGAATGGAGATTACACGTGCCGTTGCCTCTGCCGGATATAAAATAATCATGGCGTGCCGTGACTCGCAACTTGCAGAACCAAAGCGGCAATTATTAATGCAGGAAACCGGAAATACGGCACTTGAGATAGTATCGCTTGATCTTTCTTCTTTATCTTCCGTGGCTTCCTTTGCCAATATCCTCCTTCAACGGGGCGAAGTAATCACCTTATTGATGAATAATGCCGGAACCATGGAAACCGCCCGAACTATCACCGAAGATGGCTTGGAGCGTACCGTCAGCGTCAACTACGTAGGTCCTTATCTTCTGACCCGTAAGTTGCTGCCATTGATGGGTGAGGGGAGCCGTATTGTGAACATGGTATCCTGTACATATGCCATTGGCAAACTGGATTTCCCGGATTTCTTCCTGCGTGGAAAGAAAGGTGCTTTTTGGCGCATCCCGATTTATAGTAATACGAAACTGGCATTGACCCTGTTTACGATAGCTTTAGCGGAAAGGGTAAAGGAGAAGGGAATTGTTGTCAATGCTGCAGATCCGGGTATTGTTTCCACTAAGATTATAACCATGCATATGTGGTTTGACCCGCTGACAGATGTGTTTTTCCGTCCGTTCATCCGTACTCCCCGGCAAGGTGCGGCAACGGCAGTTAGTTTGTTGCTGAATGAGGAAGCGGGGCAACGTACCGGAACACTGAATGTGAGTTGCCATCCTAAGGTGCTTTCTGAAAAGTACACTCACCATGTACAGATGAAAGAGTTGTGGGATAAAACGGAAGAAATTGTAGCCAAGTGGCTATAATAATGGGTGCATCCCGGACGAATGATTATTCGTCCGGGATGCACCCATTATTATAACTTGAAATATTTGCGAATTAAATAGATAATTCTCTCAGAACATTCACCAACTCTCTCTTAATCGGCTTATCATTCTTGATCGCTTTAGTGAAGGGCACATATACCACTTCGTCATGCTCGATACCGATCATCACGTTTCGTTGTCCTTCCATGATTGCATCAATGGCAGCTGCACCGAGTCGGCTGGCAAGAATACGGTCGTGAGCCGTAGGGCTTCCACCACGTTGCAGGTGACCGAGAATGGTAACGCGTACGTCATATTGAGGGTACTCGTTCTTCACGCGTTCTGCAAAATGCATGGCACCGCCTGTCAGTTCACTTTCGGCTACAAGCACGATACTGCTGTTCTTGGATTTGCGGAAACCGTTCTTGATAAACTCTTCCAGTTGGTCGACTTCCGTACTGAATTCCGGAATAATGGCTGCTTCCGCACCCGATGCGATGGCGCCGTTCAAAGCAAGGAAACCGGCATCACGTCCCATAACTTCGACAAAAAATAAACGTTCGTGAGAAGTAGCGGTATCGCGAATCTTATCTACTGCATCCAGAATCGTATTCAAAGCAGTATCATAACCAATGGTCGTATCCGTTCCGTACAAGTCATTATCAATCGTACCCGGTAATCCGATACACGGTACATCGAATTCCTGTGCGAAGACGCGGGCACCTGTCAGTGAGCCGTCACCACCGATGATAACCAAAGCGTCGATACCTTCTTTCTTCATGTTATCATACGCTATCT
This sequence comes from Bacteroides stercorirosoris, assembly GCF_900142015.1. Taxonomy (GTDB): domain Bacteria; phylum Bacteroidota; class Bacteroidia; order Bacteroidales; family Bacteroidaceae; genus Bacteroides; species Bacteroides stercorirosoris. The sequence goes on along the minus strand of NZ_FQZN01000026.1, from coordinate 57,540 downwards.
GGCGTCCTTCGGGTGTTGTGAATTCCTGGCAGCGGGCTGTTTTCAAAATTGTACCGCCCAGTTGTATAATATTACTTACGTTCTGGCTCTTGAATTCTTTGATTTCACCGGTTACCAGACCTCTGTAACCTCTATATATACCTTTTACTTGTAGTCCGTTGTAAATAGCAGAGCGTGTCACCGCACGAATAGCGGCGTTCATCCCCGGTGCATCACCACCGGATGTCAAAATACCTATGCACTTAACTGTTCCCATAACAATCTTTTAGTTTGATGTTAATAATCGCTGCACCGCAGCCTGTTTTCGCTCGGCAAAGATAGCAAAAAGCTGAGGGCGTTATTCATATTTAATGTTAATTTGTTGTTTCAAAACGGTGACTTATTGTCCTGTAAGGCGAGATTGAATTGCCTTTGAAATTTCTTCCATCAGCCATTTCGGAGTGGAGGTTGCTCCGCACACTCCTATAGAAGTTGCTCCGGTTAATAAGGAACCGTCTATCTCTTCGGCACTGTCTATCAAGTGGGAGTTAGGATTAACCTTTTGGCATTCGCTGAACAACATTTTTCCGTTGGAACTTTTCTTTCCGCTAACGAAAAATACCAGGTCGTGTGACGCTGCAAATTTCCGGATGTTCGGAATGCGGTTGGCTACCTGGCGGCAGATAGTATCGTAATATTCAAACGTGACTTCCGGTGAAATATGTTCCTTGATGTATTCCACTATATTTTGAAATTCATCCAGTGACTTTGTGGTTTGCGAGTATAGGCGGATGCTCTTGCTGAAATCAAGTTTTTTGGCTTCTTCCAGTTTCTCGATAACAATCGCTTCTCCGCTGGTTTGCCCCACCAGTCCGAGGACTTCTGCATGACCGGTTTTTCCGTAAATGACGATTTGTTTATCTTCGTCATTCTTCTGTGTATGTTCTTGCTTTATTTTTTTTTGTAGCCGGAGTACTACCGGGCAAGTGGCATCAATAATTTCAATGTTGTTGCGACGGGCTATTTCATACGTTTCGGGTGGTTCACCGTGGGCCCGCAATAATACTTTGGCATCGCGCAAATGGTTGAAATCATCATGGTTGATAGTAATGAGGCCCATTTCTTTCAGGCGTTCCACTTCGCGGCTGTTGTGCACAATGTCTCCCAGGCAGTACAGAGTACCACCTTTGGTCAGCTCTTCTTCAGCTTTATTTATCGCAGTGACCACACCGAAGCAAAAGCCGGAACCTTCGTCTATTTCTACTTTTACCATAATCTAATAGCTTGAAATATAGGTAGTAAACTATCTCCTCGAAGGGCTACACCCTTTACTACCCAAGGCTACACCCTTTGCCCCGGATGGCTACACCCTTTATGGCTCAGGGCTACACCCTTTTTATTTTATCCCTTAACGGTTTTGTTGAATTGTTCTTGTAACCATTCCTTTTGTTGAGGAATAGTCATATTCGTATTGTCCAGCAGCAATGCATCATCCGCTTTGCGAAGCGGGCTTACTTCCCGGTTCTGGTCAATATAGTCCCGTTGCTTCACATTTTCCAGAATTTCATCAAAACTTGCTTCCTGTCCTTTGGCTTTCAACTCATCGTAACGACGCTGTGCACGGATTTCGGGCGTGGCAGTCACAAAGATTTTCAGTTCGGCATCAGGAAAGACGGTGGTTCCGATATCACGTCCGTCCATGACGATACCTTTGGAGTTTCCCATTGCCTGTTGCTGGGCCACCATAGCTTCACGTACAAATCCTAAAGCAGCAATGGGGCTGACGCGTGAGGAAACTACTATACTGCGGATCTTATCTTCTACGTTCACTCCGTTCAGGTAAGTGTCCGGGCGTCCGGTTGCCTGATTCAGTTGAAATGAGATATGGATATTGTCGATTTCTTTCTGAAGTCTTTCCGTATCGATCTGATTTCCTTGAAATATGCCGTTTTCTATACTGTATAGAGTGACTGCACGGTACATGGCGCCACTGTCGATGTAGATATAGCCTATTTCCCGGGCGAGGTCTTTTGCCATAGTGCTTTTCCCACAAGAGGAAAAGCCGTCGATTGCGATAGTTATCTTTTTCATTTTGAGTTATACTATTATATATTATAAGGTATATGACAGATTAAAAATGAGAGAGGATGAACTTACATGGTATTTGGCGTATGCCATCCCCACTTTCAACCGTTTCAGTTGTATGCCTGCACCGCAGGTGAAACCAGCCCAGTGGCTGGAACCGTTAATCTTCATTTCTTCTCCACGGCGGAAATTGTATCCGGCTGCCAGATAAAAGTTGTCGGTGGGAAGAAAATCGATTCCGAGGGCAATATGATTTAACAATTTCTTTCCGAAATTGTTTGCCGCTGTGGCTGAGGCACTCCAGTGTGTCAAATCATGCAGGGTTAAGGAAATCCGGAACGGGGCGTGTGCCAGCCGTTTGCTGAAACCTAACAGCACATCGACAGGTAACTTTTCGTGCCGTTCTTCAAAAGCCTTGAGCTGTCCTCCCAGATTACGTGCAACGAGTGAGGCGGAAAAATCAGACTCCTGATAATAATAATTCAGTCCCAGATCAACGCCGATGGCGAATGAAGAGTATTTGTCGTAATGAGAATAGATGAAGTTGGTACGTACGCCACCACTCCAATAGTCGCTTAAATCATAAGTATAAATGCCCGATATGGAGATATCTTTGGCGGAGAAAGTTCCGATTTCAATATTCTCTTCGGTGGTTTCTTTCAATTCTCCATAGTCCGCGTACTGGGCGGTAACCGCCCATGTGGATCGTTCACCTGCAGTCCGTGCAAATGCAGCTCCGGCAACATTGACTCCATCCATATAGAGCATATAGTTCAGATTGAGAGTTTTATCCGCCACGCAGGAGAGAAGGGCCGGATTCTGAACAGCCATAGTCACATCATCCTCTATGATAGAAATGTTTTCTCCACCCAATGCTGAGGCATGAGCGGAAAAAGGAAGTTTCAGAAATTGAAAGGCGCTGGTTCCGTCTTGTGCACGTAAAACGGAGAAAATCAGGAGTAGTAGCGCCGTTATAAAAGACTTTTTCAACATTTCATTTAAAATTATTGCCAAAGATACGGTATTTTTAAAATATCTCGTTACATTTGTGGCACAAAAGCGCAGGTGTGCTTTTTGAAGGATAAAAAAAATAAAAATGGGTGTATATTGTCTTAAAAAAGATAGTACGGCTGAACGTTTTGCAGAAAAAGTGCTATATTTGCCCAAAATGAGAAACACGTTAAAATAATATTATAATTATGGAAATTAAAAAAACACCTAAAGCAGATTTGGAGAATAAGAAATCGACTTGGATGCTTATTGGTTATGTTATTGTGCTTGCTTTTATGTTTATTGCATTTGAATGGACAAAGCGCGATATCAAAATTGATACGAGCCAGGCCCTGACTGATCTCTATTTTGAAGAAGAAATGGTTCCTATCACTGAACAGGAAGAAAAGGTTGCTCCTCCTCCTCCAGAAGTGGCTCCGATCAACGAAACTTTGGAAATCGTAGCTGACGATGCTGATGTGGAAGAAACCGTAATCGCCTCTTCGGAAGAAACTGGTACGGCAGTAGAAGTAAAATATGTGCCTGTAACAGTTGTAGAAGAAGAACCGGAAGAACAAACCATTTTTGAAGTTGTAGAGCAGATGCCTGAATTTCCGAATGGTGGTATGGCTGGTTTGATGCAGTTCTTGAGTAAGAATATCAAATATCCGACCATCGCACAGGAAAATAGTACTCAAGGTCGCGTAACAGTACAGTTCGTTGTTAACAAGGACGGTAGTATTGTAGACGCTAAAGTCATAAGAGGTGTTGACCCCTATCTTGACAAAGAAGCACTCCGTGTAATCGGTACCATGCCGAAATGGAAACCTGGTATGCAGCGTGGTAAACCGGTACGTGTTAAGTATACGGTGCCTGTAATGTTCAGATTGCAGTAATACGTTATCTATATAAAAAAGAGGCTGCCGGAAAAGCAGCCTCTTTTTATTGTCTCTATTCTCCTTAATTCACTATCACTATGTTTACAGCTTCCGAGCTCCTCGAAAATTTTAATTCTCATATCGCTGGCTTGCAGTTTACGCGCACTCCCAAAGGGTTGTATGCTCCGGTGGAATATGTCTTGTCTATGGGTGGAAAACGCATTCGCCCGGTATTGATGCTGATGGCATATAATTTGTATCAGGAAGACGTAACCCGTATTTATGCTCCGGCCACAGGTATCGAAGTTTATCATAATTATACCCTTCTGCATGATGATTTGATGGATCGTGCCGACCGCCGCAGAGGAAAAGAAACAGTTCACAAGGTTTGGAATGATAATACCGCCATTCTTTCGGGAGATGCCATGCTGGTACTTGCTTATCAGTTTATGGCAGAGTGTCCTCAGGCTTTTCTGAAAGAAGTAATGGACCTTTTCAGTCTGACGGCTCTTGAAATATGTGAGGGACAGCAGATGGATATGGAATTTGAGGACAGGAATGATGTTACGGCGGAAGAATATCTGGAAATGATTCGTCTGAAAACTGCGGTTTTATTAGCTGCCAGTTTGAAGATCGGTGCTCGTTTAGGCGGTGCTTCAGTGGAAGATGCCGAGCGTCTGTATGATTTTGGTATGCATATAGGAGTCGCTTTTCAACTGAAAGATGACTTTCTGGATGTGTACGGCAATGCGAAAGTATTTGGAAAGAATATCGGTGGAGACATCCTCTGTAATAAAAAAACATATATGCTGATAAAAGCGCTGGAGCATGCCAATGCGGAACAGCGCGATCAGTTGAACGGTTGGATAAATGCAGAAAACTTTCAGCCGGCTGAGAAAATAGCAGCTGTCACGGAACTTTATGACCGGATTGGTGTGAAAGAGATTTGCGAAGATAAAATGTCGGAATATAGTAATCGTGCAATGGAAAGTCTGGCAGCTGTCAGTCTTGCCGAAGAGAAGAAAGAAGAACTTAAAAAGATAATTGAAAATCTGATGCACAGAGAAGTGTAGTTTTGCTTTTTGGAAGTATGCCTTATAGAAGATTACCAAATACAGACCAGGCGAGAATACGGGCACTGAAAGCGGTGGTTGCAAAAGTTGACACCCATAACCTCTATGATTTGGCAGTTTCTTTGAAGACGTTGACTGAAGCCCGGAATTTCCTGACAAGGTTTGAAGCTGCCCAGTCTTACTATTCTCAATGTTTTGAACGTCAGTCCCAGGCCGGACGTAAACATCAGGCTAATGTGAAGATGGCGCGTCTGTACATATCCCATTTTATTCAGGTGTTGAATCTGGCAGTGATTCGTTTGGAACTTCGTGTGGCGCATAAAGCATATTATGGCTTGCCGGCTAATAGCACGAACGTTCCGGATTTGTCTGCAGAAGCCGCTTTGGTGGAGTGGGGGAGGAAAATTATAGATGGAGAAGCCAAACGGACCTCACAAGGCGGAATTCCTATTTATAATCCTACAATTGCGAAAGTCAGGGTGCATTATGATATTTTTACAGATAGCTATGACAGGCAGAAGAATCTGCAAAGTTTGACTGCGCGTAGTCTGGAAGCTCTTTCAGCCATGCGGACTACTGCGGATGAACTGATACTGGATATCTGGAATCAGGTAGAGAAGAAATTCGAAGATGTCTCTCCGAATGAGAAACGTTTGGATTTATGCCGTGATTACGGGCTGATTTACTATTACCGTACCGGCGAGAAACGAAAAGAAGAAGCGAACGAATGAGATTGATAGATACGCATTCCCATCTTTTTTTAGAGGAATTTTCAGAAGATTTACCACAGGTTATTGAACGTGCACGTGCTGTGGGCGTTACCCATATATTTATGCCCAATATTGACAGTACGACTATTGATGCGATGCTTTCGGCATGTAATACTTACAAGGGATATTGTTTCCCGATGATTGGCTTGCATCCTACTTCAGTGAACGCCGATTATGTGAAAGAGTTGGAAATTGTGGCGCGTGAATTAAAATCTTCTGGAGAATATGTTGCAATAGGAGAGATTGGCATGGATCTCTATTGGGACAAAACCTTTCTGAAAGAACAGCAAATTGTATTGGATAAACAGGTCAATTGGGCGCTGGAATATGATCTTCCTGTGGTGATTCATTGCCGGGATGCTTTTGATTATATATATAAGGTGCTGGAACCTTATAAAAGCTGCCCTTTGAAAGGAATATTTCATAGTTTTACGGGCACTGCCGATGAAGCTGCCCGGATTTTGGAGTTTTCCGGTTTCTCTATTGGGATAAATGGAGTGGTCACTTTTAAAAAGTCCCATCTTCCGGAAGTTTTGTTGGAAATACCTTTGGAAAAGATTGTTCTCGAAACAGATTCCCCTTATCTGACTCCGGTGCCAAATCGTGGTAAGAGAAATGAAAGTGCCTACGTGAAGGATACCTTGAAGAAGGTTTCCGAGGTTTATCAGATGTCTCCGGAGGCTGTTGGAAACGTAACTTCTGAAAACGCTTTAAAAGTGTTTGGAATGCTCAAATAACGTTGCAAAGATTTTAAAGTTTATTAATTTTGAGATTTTATTAAAGATAAAATGGGGAGAATGAAGGGCAGGAACGAAAAAAAGAATACATTTGTAGCTGAAAACGCTTGTGGTTCGCATTTTTTTTGTAATTTGCAGCCGTTTTAGAAAGAGGCGTCTATTGGAGAGATGCTCGAGTGGTTGAAGAGGCACGCCTGGAAAGCGTGTATACCTCTAAAGGGTATCCGGGGTTCGAATCCCCGTCTCTCCGCAGAATGAAAGAAGGAAACAAAAACAATAAATGAATATAATAAACAATTTAATTAATTAATCTTAAAAATTAGACACACAATGAAAAAGTTATTTGCAATTGTTGCTGTGATGGGAGTCTTAACATTTGGCTCAACTCAACTTGCTCAGGCTCAAGACGCTCCTGCAGCTGAACAAACAGAACAAGCTGCTCCTGCAGCTCAGGCAGCTCCTGCTGGTGATGCTACTGTAGAAGCAGAAGAAGGTGGTATTCACAAAGAATTGAAAACTAAATTTATTGAAGGTACTGCATCTTTCATGAGTTTGGTTGCTATCGCTTTGGTTATTGGTCTTGCATTCTGTATCGAGCGTATCATTTACTTAAGCTTAGCTGAAATCAACACAAAGAAATTCTTGGCTGCTATTGAAGCTGCTTTGGAAAAAGGGGACGTAGAAGCTGCTAAAGACATCGCACGTAGCACCAGAGGTCCTATCGCTTCTATCTACTATCAAGGTCTGATGAGAATTGATCAGGGTATTGACGTAGTTGAGAAGTCAGTAGTTTCCTACGGTGGTGTACAAGCTGGTTATTTGGAAAAAGGATGTTCTTGGATTACGCTGTTCATCGCAATGGCTCCGTCTTTGGGATTCTTGGGTACTGTAATCGGTATGGTGCAGGCATTTGATAAGATTCAACAAGTAGGTGATATCTCTCCGACGGTTGTAGCAGGTGGTATGAAAGTCGCTTTGATTACAACTATCTTCGGTTTGATCGTTGCTTTGATTCTGCAGGTATTCTATAACTATATCCTGGCTAAGATTGAAGCTTTGACAAGTGAAATGGAAGATTCTTCTATCACTTTGTTGGATATGGTTATCAAATATAACTTGAAATACAAAAAATAATATCTGAGATGGCTAAGTTATCATATAAAGTATCATACTACGTACTGTACGTAATGTTCGCTGCCATCTTGGTAGTGCTGGGCTTGTTCTACTTCGGTGGAGATGCTCAGGGCGATGCAGTACTGATGGGCGTTGACCCTGAAATGTGGCAGCCTGCACAAACTGATACCTTGCTTTATTTGGTTTACGGTTTGTTAGGTTTGGCTATAATTGCTACGGTAGCTGCATTTATCTTGCAGTTTGGTAGTGCGTTGAAAGATAATCCTGTAAAGGCTTTGAAGTCGTTGATTGGCGTTATTCTGCTGATCGTTGTAATGTTTATTGCATGGTCTATGGGTAGCGGTGAACCTCTTGTTATTCAAGGATATGATGGATCAGATAATGTTCCGTTCTGGCTGAAAATAACTGATATGTTCCTTTATTCTTTCTACTTCTTGCTGGGTGCGACTGTCCTTGCAATGCTTTTCAGTAGTATTAAAAAGAAATTATCATAATCGATTGAGGCAACTCAATTTAATGGAGTAATTACAATGGCAAAAGGAAAAAGAAAAGTTCCTGATATAAACTCAAGTTCTACGGCGGATATCGCTTTCCTGTTGTTAATCTTCTTCTTGATTACGACTTCTATGGATACAGACCGTGGTTTGGCAAGACGTTTGCCGCCACCACCCGAAACCGAAGATAGAAAGGATGATTCAGATAAGGTTAAGGAGCGTAACGTTATGACAGTCTTCTTGAACATGAACGACCAGTTGATGGCTAATGGAGAATATGTCAACGTAGATCAATTGAGAGATAAGGCAAAAGAATTCATTGCCAACCCGTATAATGATGAGACCAAACCGGAAAAGCATGCGAAAGACATTCCTTTCTTTGGTACCATGCAGGTTACGGAAAAGCATGTAGTTTCTTTGCGTTGCGACCGTGGTTCTTCCTATAAAGCATATCTGGCAGTTCAGAACGAACTGGTAGCTGCTTACAATGAGCTGAGAGATGAATTGGCTCAGGAAAAATGGGGAAAGGACTATGCTGCTTTGGACGAAGACCAACAAAAAGCGATTCGTGATATTTATCCTCAGAAGATCTCTGAGGCAGAACCTAAAAAGTACGGAGAAAAGAAGTAATGGGAAAATTTAATAAGACTGGTAAACGCGAAATGCCTGCGTTGAATACTTCTTCTCTGCCTGACCTTATCTTCACTTTGTTGTTCTTCTTTATGATTGTAACAACAATGCGTGAGGTAACATTGAAGGTTGAGTTTAAGGTTCCGCAAGCTACTGAGTTGGAAAAACTGGAAAAGAAATCTTTGGTTACATTTATTTATGTAGGAAAACCTACAGCCGAGTTCCGTAAGAAGCTGGGTAATGAAAGCCGTATCCAATTGAATGACAGCTATGCTGAAGTTGCTGAGATCCAAGACTATATTATTGGTGAACGTGCCAGTATGAAAGAAGAGGATCAGCCGCAGATGACTGTTTCTTTGAAAGTAGACCAAGATACGAAAATGGGTATCGTAACAGATATCAAAGAAGCTCTTCGTAAAGCTTATGCATTGAAACTTAACTATTCTGCGCAACCGCGTCAGTAAGAAGTTAGATTAAACTATATAAATAAAGGGCGTTTGTTCGAAACAAACGCCCTTTATTTTTTATCCTTTTATGTTATATACTTCCCGGTATATGTGTTCTTTTACAGTTTCAAAATCTCTCTCACATTCTAAATTTCCATAAGCCATGAGCAGCATGGGAAGATAATTGTCTCCGGGCCTGTATGGTGGTTGCAGATACGGTTTTTCCCATAGTACGAAGCCTTGGCGTTTATAGAAGTTGATACGTCGTTGTGCCATCTCTTCTTCTGGTGTTTCTACCTCCAAAACAATGGAGCGTTGAAGTAACTGGCATAGATGGCTTAATACAGTCTTGCCGTGTCCGCCATTGCGTTGAGCAGGATCGATAGCAAAATGTTCCACATAATAGAACTTACCGAAATCCCAATAGGTGATGAATCCCACAGGAGTATCATGATGGAAAATGATATTATTGTGGAAATGTGGTTTGTTGTCAGTGTACAGGCGCAGTTCCTCCAACGGGCGATATTCTTCCGGCGGGAAGGCAGTGGTTATCAACTGTTCCATGTACTCATACAAAAATCCATCAGCAGTGCTGATGCGCTGAAGTCTGATCATAATGCTGTTTTTTAAAAGTTTAGTTCCCTTTTTATTTAGTATAAAAATCAATTAGCCGTTGTAGTGCACGTTGGCACACCGGGCAGAATGTAGGATGTTCATTGGTGCGCATACGGCAGTTGTCAGCAGGGCGGAAGATACCTTTGGCAGAGTAACCTCCTCCTTCATACACCCCTACGGGATATTTAGCCTGTTCGCTGGCCGGGGTGGGGATTGGGGTACCTTTAGCAAGCATATCTTCCCATTTGGATGCAAAGTCTATGCGGGTACTTATATTCTGTTCCCAGGGCTCCACGTTCAGAGGGTATGTATCTGTCATGACATCGTCATCGTAGAAATACTCATCGGCCAGTCCGCCGAAGCTATGGCCGAATTCATGTACGACTACCGGGCGGAACATAGGATGATGGGCAGTGGTCAAGGTGTAGGAGTTGTATATGCCACCACCACCGTATTCTTCGGTGTTGGCAAGGATAATGATATGCTCGTACGGTATTCCGGCTAAGGCATCATGGATGGATTTCACACGGCGGGTGGTCAGGTAACGGTCGGAATAGAATGTGCTGAAATGCGAATTGAATGCAGTATATTTCCATTCGCCTAATCGGGGAACACTCACGCCACTGTCGTCAGAGGGGCTGGCAACAGCCACAATATTAAAGCGGTCCTTCATACTTTTGAACGGTTCGTGAGAGAATAAGCTTTCGCAGGCAATTTCCGCATCCTGGTAGAATATGTTCATTTCTTCAGGTGTATAACCTTCTGCAAGGATGGCCACATCGATGCATTTATCCGTATTGCCACTCTTTAACAGGTATTTATGCGGAGTGATATGTGTTTGCCCTTTCTGGTGGATGAGTACGTCGTCCGGGCGGACAATATGTTTCAGATGGGCTCTCACTTCTTTTCTTGGACTCAAAAGTGTGATTTCAATCTCTGCGGGACGTAACGGATACGGCAACAGGAATGTGTTCTCAAATCCCTTACAGACAGCTTTAGCTTCGTCAGTTTCCAGCCATTCCTGGAAGAGGGAAGAGAAAGAAGTCGTGTAGATTGTTTTTCCGCTTTCCAAATCCTTCATAATGATTTGTCCGTTGCCTTGCAAGGGTAATTCGGATAGATGGTGACGTCTTCCCGCCCATGACGGCAACACGGATAATTCGTCCAGAGATACGTTCTGCCGCGAAACATCTCCTGTAAAGATATAATCGACACGCAGTGTTTTATCTGCAAAATACTCGGTGTAGTTTTGTGCACGGCTTACTGTTACTATCAGTAAGCACAGTGCGAGTGTAAGATATCTTTTCATAACATTCTTATTTTTTTTCCAAAGATAATGCAAATTGAGCGCAGTACTTTCATGCTTGCATGAAAAAAGTTTTGCGTGCGGGTTTATTCTTTTTTTAGCAAGAAAAGTAATAAATCGTATTTTTATTGGGAAAAATTTCGCTAACTTTGCACATTATCGTATGAGAATACGGTGAAATAATCGTTATTTATTAATCATAAATTTAGAAATGGGACATCATCAATTGGATACTTTAGACGAGCAGATTCTGAAATTGATTGCAGATAATGCCCGTATTCCTTTCCTTGAAGTGGCAAGAGCTTGTAATGTTTCGGGAGCCGCTATACACCAACGCATACAAAAGCTGACGAATTTAGGTATTTTGAAAGGTTCGGAATATGTTATTGATCCGGAAAAAATAGGTTACGAGACTTGCGCTTATATTGGTATTTACCTGAAAGATCCTGAATCTTTTGATGCAGTGACGAGGGCGCTTGAGGCTATTCCGGAAGTCGTGGAATGTCACTTTACAACAGGAAAATATGATATGTTTATCAAACTCTATGCACGCAACAATCATCATTTGCTGAGTATTATCCACGATAAATTACAGCCGCTGGGATTGGCACGTACTGAGACTTTGATATCTTTCCATGAAGCCATCAAACGGCAAATGCCGATAATGGTGGAAGTAGACGAAGATTAGAATTTACTTACGGACATAGTCCACAAATGCATAAGGGCAGGGATGTTTCTCATCAGCAGGGTGAGATTCCCTGCTTTTTTCATGCCATACATTTGAGTCTACGACCGGGAAATAAGCATCAGCCTGAGGTGCTTCGGCATCAATCTCTGTCAGACAAAGCATATCCGCCACTTGCATCGCCTGTTTGTAGACGCTTGCACCACCGATAATATACACCAGCTCTTCGGCCTTGCAACTTTGTAAGGCGGCTTCAAGGGTGGGAAAAACTTCTGCGCCAAGGCATTGAGTCTCAGGGTTGGAAGATAAAACCACATTACGCCGGTTAGGCAATGCACCTTTGGGGAGGGATTCGAAGGTTTTTCTTCCCATGATGATAGTGTTTCCCGTGGTCAATGCTTTGAAACGCTTCAGGTCGTTAGGAAGCCAGAATAAAAGTTTATTTTGAAAGCCGATACCTAAGTTGCGGTCCACGGCGGCAATGATACTAACCATGATATATAATTATTAATTGTAAATTATTAATTATGAGTTATGATAGCGCAGCTAATTCATAATTTATAGCTCATAATTAAACTGATACTTTCCCTGCTATGTGTGGATGCGGGTCGTAATTCACCAATTCAAAATCTTCATATTTGAAATCGAAGATACTCTTTACATCCGGATTAATCTTCATCTGCGGTAGAGGACGAGGCTCGCGGGTGAGTTGTAACTTCACCTGTTCCAAGTGATTCAGGTAAATATGTGAATCGCCGAGAGTATGAATAAAGTCACCGGCCTTGAGTCCCGTTACCTGCGCCATCATCTGCAACAACAAAGCGTATGACGCGATATTGAATGGCACACCGAGGAAGATATCCGCACTGCGCTGATAGAGTTGCAGGCTTAATCGCCCATTTGCAACGTAGAATTGGAAGAAGGCGTGACAGGGAGGAAGATTCATATTATTGAGATCCCCTACATTCCAGGCACTGACGATGATGCGGCGGGAGTCAGGATTACGGCGGATTGTCTCCACCGCTTCACTGATTTGGTCGATGGAGCCTCCTTTATAGTCAGGCCAAGAGCGCCATTGATAACCATAGATATGTCCCAGATCACCGTTCTCATCTGCCCATTCGTTCCAGATGCGGACGCCATGATCTTGCAGATATTTGGCATTCGTATCACCATTCAGGAACCATAGAAGTTCGTATATGATGGATTTCAGATGTAATTTTTTGGTGGTAAGACAGGGAAAACCGTCATCCATATTGAAGCGCATCTGATGGCCGAATACACTGATTGTACCGGTTCCGGTGCGGTCTTCCTTATGTACCCCTTCGGTCAGTACGCGATTGAGTAAGTCTAAATATTGTTTCATGATTGCAGATTACGAATTATAAACAACAAAAGAGGCAATCTTTTTTGCCTCGCCAAAGGTAATTAAACTTCGGCAGATAGAATAATTTCCGGTTAAAAATTAGAGGAACGGTGTCATCAGATTGCCCACCCAACCTACAAATTTCTTCCAGCCGGAACGCTTTTTCCAGACTTCGGGGGTGAGTAGGGTACTATTCTTTTTGTCCCGTTCAAACATATCGTTCAGCTGATGGGTAGTTACCGGGTCGAAGATGAATGCATTTGTTTCGTAATCATACCTCAGGCTGCGGCTGTTCAGGTTGGCCGTACCCACGGTACAGAAATTCCTGTCCACCATCATGATTTTGGAATGATGGAAACCTCCGTTGAAGAGGTAAACTTTGGCCCCCTTCTTCATTAGTTTGTGAACGATATAAAAAGAAGCCTCTGGAGTAAAAGGAATATCTGAAACGGCAGGTATCATAATCTCTACTTCCGTTCCTTTCTTCAAGGCCGATTTGATGGCTTTCCGGATAGATTTTGTCGGAACGAAATAAGGGTTCACAATCTGTATGCTGTGTTGTGCCGCTGCGATGGACGCTGCATAGACGTGGCTGATGGCACGTGGAGTCTCCCGCGGAGTGCGGTCGACGATGGCTATTTCTTCAGCTATACTGTCGGGCAGTTGCGGCATATCGGGGAAGTAGACAGGGCCGCCCACGTGCTGCTTGGTCTCCAGGTTCCACATTGTGAGGAAGATGCCTTGCAGGTAACGCACCGCATCTCCTTCGATGCGCATGTGCATATCATGCCATTGGCCGACTTTGGGCAGTCCGGTGATGTAATAGTCTGCAATGTTCATGCCGCCGGTGTATCCTATTTTTCCGTCAATAACTACAATCTTCCGGTGGTCGCGATGCATGGCATGATTAATCCAGGGGAAAGTGATCGGATCGAACTTCACTATCTCGATTCCGCGGTCACGGATGGCTTTCAGGTGATGTTTCTTTAATGGCTTGCTGTTCGACCAGTTGCCGAAAGCATCAAACAGAGCACGCACTTCTACACCTTCCCGGGCTTTTTCCGCCAGAAGGTCGAAGAGGGCATTGGCTATGGAGTCGTTGCGGAAATTGAAATATTCCAGATGGATGTGATGTTTGGCATGGCGTATTTCCTCGAAAAGGTCGATAAACTTTTCCCGGCCGCTCATCAGAAGTTTCACTTCGTTGTTGCCGGTGACCGGAATGCCTTGCTGGTGCAGATAGTGCATCACGAGCGAGTCACTGGTGATGACCTGCGCATGAATATTTCCTATAAAAAATAAAGTAGATAATAATATGATGAATAATGTTCTTCTCAAAACTTCTTACGCTTAGTTAGTTTTCAATTTAGAGCTGGCAAAGATACAATATAATGGTGAGAAATGTTTGGTCAGTTAAAAAAAATTAGCCCTTTACCTGCAAAAAACAGGCAAGGGCTAACTAAATTATTGCAAGGGCAAACGGATTTATTGCAAGAGCTAACGAACTTTATGCCAAAGAACAAATCTTGCGGTAACCGAAGTAGAGAAGCACTACTGCCACTATAATCAGTGATTTCGGGTCGATTTCCGCTGCACCACTTTCCAGGGCACTGGTGAAAGTTTCCCGTAAAGTACCCAGCACCAGTTGCAGGCCGTCGAGGACAAAGAACAGTACTATGGCAAGGGTAAAACAGAACAAGCTCCACAGCTGCGAAATCCGGTAATACCGGTCGGGCAGGTGGTGCATCACGCGACGGCTGAAGCCGTTGTCTTCTATCTCTTTCCGGTTGGCAGAGAAGAATTTCTGCAAGAGTTTATCATCAGTTGTTTCCGTCATAACCATTTTGTTTTAAGTAAGTAGCCATTTTATCTTTCGCCCGCGAGAGATGGCTTTTGACTGTTCCCGCCGGACATCCCGTGATACCTGCGATCTTGTCGATGCTTTGGTCCTCCATGTAGAAGAGCGTGATGCAGGTTCGTTCCATTTCTTTCAGTGTCGCCAGCGCCCGGTAAACGTCCATCTGTTGTCCCACGTCGTCTTGGGTGGTATTCCAGTTGGCATCTATTTCCCGGCTATCGAGGTCGGCTGTTTCCTTTCTGCTGCGAAGGTAATCATAAAATACATTATATGCAATACGGTAAAGCCAGGTAGAGAAGTTGGACAGGTTCTTGAACGAGGCAAGATTGGTATAAGCCTTGATGAACGTATCCTGCGCTAAGTCGTCACTCAATTCGCTGTCGCCGCAAGTCAGGTTGAGGAAGAACCGTCGCACGGGCGACTGATACTTCTTCACCAACTGGTCGAAGGCCCTGGTGTTGCGAAACACCACGACCTGTGCGACTAACGATATATCATTGAGTTGGCTCATCTCTCTTTGTTGCTCTTTTTAGAATCTTGTGTGTAGTAGATAACCAATTGTCCGAATCCTGTGAACATGATCAGTAATCCGACGCATCCCACTCCGAAATTTCCGGTGATGGCCCAGAGGAAGATGAACAGGCCGACACCGATAAAGATGTTCTTGATGCCTTTGGTACGGATATCTTCTGTTTTTTCCGCATTCTTAAAGAAATCTTCGGGTAGTTGTTGTCCGCTGGCCAATGCCTGTTCTGCAAGACGGTATTTGGCTTTCCGGTTCTTGTAGTTGAAGAAGAATACCGTGAAGACGATGAGCAGGGGCAATCCGAAGATGAAGACAATGGCGGTGACGGAGATGATTGTTTCGGAGGTCTTGCCATCCAGGTCGAAGCCCCAGTCCCAGTTGGAACTGTTGTGGTGTTTCCATCCTTTGTCATTTCCGCTGCTTGAGCTGCTGCCTTCATAGGTCATGATACTGAGCGTATCGGTTACTGTTTTCCCGTCGATGGTGGTATCGCGCAGTTCAATTACGCGTTTTTTGTTCCCCAGACTGTCGTTTTCTGTAACTGTTCTGTTCTTTGCCTGTACCAATGAGCATAATGTCATGGCGGCGATGAGTGCTAAAATTATCCGTTTCATAATCATATAATGTTTTACTTTTTATTGTTTCTTTGTGTATTAGACGTATGATGTTAGTTAGAAAGTTGCAAAGAGACAATATTTTTTTAGAAAGCCGGTATAAATGGGGGAAAAAGATTAGAATTTGTTTTCTGAGGCTATAAATGATAATTTATCAGCGTGCATCCCCTAAGCCTGAAAGGCTTTTATCTTACAGCCCAGGGTAACACCCTGGGTAATGGGTGATCCCACAATCTTACGCCCTGTAAGGGCAAAAGCCTATGTGTGCTGTAATGCCCTTACAGGGTGCAAAGAGAAACACATGGCAATCCCCCAGGGCGTTGCCCTGGGCTATAAGATAAAAGGCTTTCAGCCTACCAGGTACTATCACGTCAATGAGTATGCCGAAAGGAAACCTTGATCCAGCGCTACGCCGCTAAATTATCATTTATCATTTCAAAACAATTTCTTAGTTCCTCACGATTATAAAAGAGAGAAACCAGCAATAATTTAATCGCTATGTAGTATTGCACTTCTTGTACTAATAAGATATAGGTATTTTGAGGGTAAAAGCGATTAAAACAACTGAATACGGTTGCATGTTATTGTAATTAGTACTATTTTCGCCGACATATCTTAAAAACGCTTTTTGGAGAAGTTACGGAACATATTGAAATGGTTTCTTCCTTTACTGTTCATTGCATATTTAGGGGGGATTACTCTGTTTACCCACTCGCATGTGGTAAATGGAGTGATTATTGTGCATTCCCATCCCTTCAAAGGTGAGCATGAACATACGGAAACACAGGTGGAAACGATTTTCTTCCTTTCCTCCTTTGTAACTTCTTCTCTGCCTGCCGTTCTTTTTGTCGCACCGGCTTTCCTTATTCTATTGTGCGTACTGACCGTTCCGGGTGTGGAACGTATCAAGTGCGTAAAGGCACGTTGCGGCATCAGTCTTCGGGCCCCACCGCAAAACAATTGACAATTGATAATTGACAATAAACAATTACCATGCGGAATAGTGGCTTGGGCTGCTTCATTAATAATTCATTAATATAAAAAGAAACTACATGAAAAAATATATCGTTTTCGTGGTGGGAGTGGTGTGTGCACTGCTCTCCCGGGATATTTATGCAGAAGATTTAAGAGGAACCGATGCCAATATCATCGGTCACGTGATAGAAAAAAATACGGGAGAACACCTTCCTTATATGACGGTAGCCCTGAAAGGGACCACTATCGGAACCATGACTGACGCTTCAGGTCACTATTTCCTGAAAAATCTGCCTGAAGGAGAATTTACGTTGTACGTCAGTGCAGTGGGTTATAAGTCGCAGGAACGCAAAGTGATGCTGAAGCGCGGTAAAACGCTGGAGGAAAACTTTGAGCTGGAAGAAGACATGGTTGCCCTGGATGGGGTTGTGGTCACTGCCAACCGTAATGAAACTGCCCGCCGCCTGGCGCCTACGCTGGTCAAGGTGGTTACTCCCAAGTTGTTCGATATGACCAATTCGCACACTTTGTCGCAAGGACTGGTGTTCCAGCCGGGGGTGCGTGTGGAGACTGATTGCCAGAATTGTGGCTATTCGCAGGTACGCATTAATGGTATGGACGGAAAATATACGCAGATATTGATAGACTCGCGCCCCATCTTCTCCGCATTGGCGGGAGTTTACGGATTGGAGCAGATTCCGGCAAACATGATAGAACGCGTGGAGGTGGTACGTGGAGGTGGTTCCGCCCTGTTCGGTTCTTCCGCCATTGCCGGAACGGTGAATATCATCACGAAAGAACCTATCCGCAATTCCGGTTCATTTGCCCATAGCATTTCCAACTTCGACGGTTCCGGCGCTTTCGACAACAATACTACGCTGAACCTTTCCCTGGTCTCTTCGGACAACAAGATGGGAGCCTACGTTTATGGGCAGAACAGACACCGTTCAGCGTGGGACTCCAACGGAGACGGCTTCTCCGAACTGCCTAAGCTGAAGAATCAGACAGTGGGCGTCAATGCATACTACCGGACAAGTCCTTACTCCAAACTGAGTCTGGAGTATCACCACATGGAAGAATTCCGTCGCGGCGGCAACCGCTTCGACCTGCCGCCCCATATTGCCGAAGATGCCGGTCTCAATGGTTCGGGAGAGCCCGGACTGGTGGAACAAATCAGACATTCCATCAATACGGGTGGACTCAAATTCAGCGCTTTCTCCAAAGACCAGAAACATACATTCAATGTATATGCCTCTGCACAGCACATCGAACGTGACAGTTATTACAGTGCATACGGCACCACAACCGACTTTACCGGTGTGTTGGGCGCACAATATATCTATCATTTCGATAAATTCCTGTTCATGCCTTCCGACCTCACAGGGGGATTGGAGTTTAACCACGACGACCTGCACGACAGGGGAACGGATATTCAGAAATATCGTGATAAGGCCCTGGTGGAAGAACCGGACGCTACGGGTGACCGCCTGCAACAACTGATTGCCAAGTACACACCCGTTCCGCTGAAACAGATCGTGAATATATCGAGCGCTTATCTTCAGAATGAATGGAAGAACGAGCAATGGAGCTTTCTTATCGGTGGGCGTGTAGACAAAAACAGTGTCATGGATAAAGCCGTTTTCAGTCCGCGGGCCAACGTCCGTTACAATCCTACGCAGGACGTAAATATCCGTTTCAGTTATGCCGAAGGATTTCGTGCCCCACAGGCGTTCGATGAAGACTTGCACATCAGTAACGTAGGCGGTGAACTGATTTCTATCGTCCGTTCCAAACATCTGAAAGAAGAACGTTCGCGCAGCGTGAACGCTTCGGTGGATTGGTATCATTATTTCGGTGATTTCCAGGCGAACCTGCTGGTGGAAGGCTTCTTCACTAAATTGTCCGACCCCTTTGTACTGACAGCTCCGGTAGATGACCCGAACGGTTCCGGTTATCTGATACAAACCCGTGTCAACGGTTCCGGCGCGAAAGTATATGGTGGTACGCTGGAAGGGAAAATAGCCTGGCGCGATAAAATCCAATTGCAGGCAGGAATCACCGTACAACGCAGCATGTATGATTCTCCCGAAGAGTGGAGTGCGGACAAGGAACATTTGTCGGATGCGGAACGACATAGCGACAAGATATTGCGTACGCCCGATGTCTATGGTTATTTCACTGCTACCTATACACCTGCGAAGGCGCTTTCGATAGCTCTGAACGGTAATTACACGGGCAAGATGTACGTACCCCACCTGATGTCCGAAGTAAACGGCACGGCCGACTTGCTGGTGAAGAGTCCGGACTTTTTCGAACTGGGGGCGAAAGTGGTATACGATGTGGACTTTTCGGGTATCTGCCTGCAATTCAACGTTGGCGTACAGAATATTTTCAACTCCTACCAGGATGACTTCGACAAGGGAGCGAGCCGGGATTCCGGTTATATTTACGGTCCCGGTGCGCCCCGTTCCTATTTCGCAGGGGTGAAACTCAGCTTTTAGTATCTCAGCAGAACTTTTTCATGCAAGCATGAAAGTTATGCATTCGATTTGCATTACCTTTGCGGACATAAAAAACGATTTGGCATATGGAATTACCCGCATCTTTTGCAGACCGTACCCGTTCCCTCCTGGGAGATGAAGAATATAACAAACTGGCTGATGCTCTGAATGATGAGCAGCCCGTAAGTATCCGGCTGAATGAAGCGAAGTTGCCCGACGCTTCATTCAGTCTTTTTCATGGCTGTGCCGGACGTGTGCCCTGGTCTTCTACGGGCTGTTATCTCGACCGTCGTCTGACGTTTACTTTCGACCCTCTGTTTCATGCAGGCTGTTATTATGTGCAGGAGGCGTCGTCCATGTTTGTGGAACAGGCATTGAAGCAATATGTGGGTGAAACTCCCGCGGTGATGCTTGACCTTTGTGCTGCGCCCGGCGGAAAATCTACGCACGCCCGTAGTGTATTGCCGGCAGGCAGTCTGTTGGTAGCCAATGAAGTAATCCGTAACCGTTCTCAGATTCTGGCGGAGAATCTGACGAAGTGGGGGCATCCCGGTGTAGTTGTAACCAACAATGACTCGGTGGACTTTGCCGATTTGGAGGACTTCTTTGATGTAATACTGACCGATGTGCCTTGTTCGGGCGAAGGTATGTTTCGTAAAGACCCTGTGGCGGTGAGCGAGTGGAGTCCGGAGAATGTGGATATTTGCTGGCAACGGCAGAGGCGTATCGTTTCCGATATCTGGTCCAGTCTGAAGCCGGGCGGATTGCTGATTTATAGCACTTGCACCTATAATACAAAGGAAGATGAAGAGAATATCCGCTGGATCCGTGATGAATTTGGCGCGGAGATACTTCCGGTGAACGTTTCCGATGATTGGAATATCACCGGAAACCTGCTTGCCGGAGATGATTTTCCTGCTTATCGTTTCCTTCCCCATCGGGCGAAAGGTGAGGGATTTTTCCTTGCCGCGCTTCGCAAACCGGAGGCGGACAGCCTGCAAACCCGGTATAAATCAGCTCCTGCGCAGGGAAAGAAAAAGGTGGTTTCCGGCGTTTCCAAAGAGCAATTGGCCGTTGCACGGGGATGGCTTCTTTCTCCGGATGATTATGAACTTTCAGTAAACGGAACGAATATCACGGCTTTTCCAAAAGATTATCTGCCGGAACTGTCGTCTTTGCAGCAATCTCTTCGTGTCATTCAGGCGGGTGTTGCCCTTGCCGAAGTGAAGGGGAAGGATTTGATTCCTAGTCATGCCCTTGCCATGAGCCAAGTACTGCGTGATGATATTTTCCCCCGTGAAGAAGTGTCGTATGAGCAGGCTATTGCTTATTTGCGTAAAGAGGCAATCGTGCTTTCCGCTGAAGCTCCGCGCGGTTATGTGTTGTTGACTTATACGAATATTCCCTTAGGTTTTGTGAAGAATATAGGTAACCGGGCTAATAATCTTTATCCGCAAGAGTGGAGGATACGGAGTGGATATTTGCCGGAAGAGATATTAATCTTGTCCGCTGCCGGGATTAATTTATAATCGTACAGATGGTTTGTTATAGGCATTTCATTCTGCATAAAAAGAATGCGTAAATACGCTCTGATTTTTTATTAATTATGGAAATAAAATGAGATATTTATCTGAAGAGGCTCATAGGCAGTAAGCATAATGATATAATTAAAATCATAATGGTTGCCATTTCTTGTCAAGAGTTGATTTATGTATTATTAACTATGTGCTTGTCTAACGGGGTGATGTACGCAGCTTATCATCTGGAATGCCACACCTCACCGCCCGGAATGCCACATGTCATCATTCGCAATGCCACATCTCAGTAGTGTAAATGAATGGCATTGGGGAAGTTAAGGTGTGGCATTATGGACAGTGAAGTGTGGTGTTACACTTGTACCAATGATGAGTGACGCTTGTACCAGTGATGGCTGATGCAGATAGGTGCGTAAGGTGTTGCAGGTATAAGCGTATCGTTTCGGACTATGAAGTGCAGGGGAACAAAAAACGGAGGGGCGAATACCTCTCCGTTGATTCTAAGTTAAAAGTGAAATCTGTATAGATTATAACGTTGCAAATATACAATATCCAAAAGGCGATGTCAAGTGTTTGGCAGATTATTTTCTTCTTCTCATCTTTTTGTAAAAGAATAAAAATGCTTCCTTTTGCCTGTCTACAAGAAATCAGGAGTTTGTCAACAGGAAGTTAACTCCTTGTTGACAGACTCCTAACTTCTTGTAGACAAAGAATTAATATCTTATAATCTTTTGATAATCAGTAGTGAAAATATTAATTGAAATCAGTGGGTTTGTACTTAAATATCGCCAGTACAAAAATACCTCTTCAGACTCGACTAAGTATATCGGGGTTACTATGCATGGGCGGATTACAAATCCTTATACTCAATCAATCGGATTACAAATCCGATTGGACGAAGGGAGGCAGTGCCCTCAAATATCAATTTGCATAATTCGAATTATATATATATTTTTGTACAAACAGATAAAATAGGATAATGAATAATTCAGATTTTTGGGTGTCAATAGATACTGTTATCAGTGAAGGTTTTACACCTGATGGTCTGGCTAAATTAGATTGTTATGCAGAACAATTTATCAGCGGGCAACTTGTATATAAACGATTTTCACCGATTGAACAGCATGGCTGCTCAGCGGGAGGTTCGTGTCATGTCATTGCATCCCTACTCGCGGGAGCAAAAACTAAAACAGATCATGGCATTAAAAGAATCAACGATTTCAAAAGAGAGCTCCAATGCGGAACGTAGCAAGCTTTAAGAATAGAGACATGGGCTAAATCTGTAGGAGTTTGGATAGATAATGTCGAACAGTGTCTCCATGATTCATTGGGTGAAGAAATAGCCGAAGGTGGTGAAGCTAAGGTTTATGACCATGGTACTACACTCATTAAATCTATAGGTCTCGACTATTTCGTACAGCCAATTCTTGCCCTTGACAGAAGCTGGATAGGAGATGCTTCGACTACGCTCAGCATGACAGATAACTCCTGATAGTCAACATGTATTATACCTGAGTAGTAACTAAGTCTTTCTTGAATTGACTTGTTTGTCTCAATGTTTTCATAAAGACTTAACATAATCTTTGAAGCTATCCAACTCAAGCGTTTCAAGCTCTATGCCGCTTTCAGCTTCTTTCATAGCTGCCAGCGTTTCTTCATTAGGCTCTGAATACATAGCATCCATCAAGGTGCTTTCAACGAAATTATTAAGACTTCTATTGGCTTTTGGGGCTTCTCTCTGTAAGACCTGTAACAAGTCTTCACGCAGGCGGAAAGAAGCCTGTTTTCTTATTACTGTTTCCATATTATTTCGTATTACTTTATGTTGCAAAAGTAGTTAATTGTATTACAGCAACCAGATTTTTCAAGTATAATTTGCGTGCTTCTTTTTGATATCCCTTTTCAGTCTGCCATCCTTAAACAATACAGAAATAAGTCGTTGCATCTCTTGCCTTTCCTTTTTTTTTATATAACTTTGTTCGCAAATAAAAGGTAATGAATATGAAACGTCCACAAATTGTAGAACAGATACGCAAGGCTTTGGCTCAAGTGGCACCGGAAGCGCAAGCCATTTTGTATGGCAGTGAAGCGCGTGGAGATGCTCGTCCTGACAGCGATATTGATTTGCTGGTATTGGTTGACGGCAATAAATTGACCGTTAAAGAAGAAGACCGTATCATTACCCCGCTCTACGACATTGAAATTGAGACGGGAGTGCAAATAAACGCACGTGTCCTATTAAAAAAGATTTGGGAGAACCGTCCTTTTCAAACTCCCTTTTGTATGAATGTAATGAAAGAAGGAATTGTGTTATGAAAGAGCAATTAAATCGTGAAAACATTGAGGCATTGGCAAACTATCGATTTCAGCGCGCCGAAGAAACCTTAAAGGAAATACCCTATCTGAAACAACAGGGATATTATAATACGGCAGTTAACCGCCTTTATTATGCCTGCTATTATGCAGCAGTTGCGCTACTTATCAAGCACGAGGTAAATCCCGGCACCCATTCAGGTGTCAAACAGATGATAGGATTGCATTTTGTAGCTACCGGTCGTTTGTCTCGCGAGTTGGGGCGTTGCTTCTCCCTGCTTTTCGAGCGTCGGCACAGTAGCGATTATGATGATTTTGCCTATTCGAATGAAGAGGAAATAGACGAGTTGATGCCTAAAGCAACCGCCTTTATTGAAGCCGTCGGAGGCTTGTTAAAAGAACAATAAATAGAATCCTGGCGGATATATTATCCGTCGTCTTTTAGTATGAGGATTATTTTGAATACCACAGCCTATTCAGACATTGGCAAGTAACTGTTCGAAAGAACGGAATGTGTACTCCTTTTCCTTGTGCAGTCTGAAATCTTCGGCGGACAACACCTGTAAGCGTGGCAAATCGGTTGCTCCTGCCGTAGAAGCGGGACAACAAGTATATCCGTGACGGTTCAGTGCATTTGTTGTCCAGTGCAATAATACTTCATCGCTTGCTTCTACAATGATATTGCGTTGGCTGTCCACTTTCGGATAATACACGCCATGTGCATAATCAAACCGGATATCAGTACGGGAAAATAAACTATCCATCCGGTGACTCAGAATCATATCTTCCGTGACTCCACATTGCAGTCCGTTCTCTTTGGAAAGCAACCATAGTTTGTCCGCCAGCACCAATGCCTGTTCTATGTCGTGGGTGGAAAGTAAAATCGCTTTATTCTGTTCTACGGCCAGACGGTGAAGTAAAGTCATAATCTCGATGCGGCTCACCACATCCAGGAAAGCGGTAGGTTCATCCAGCAGGATAAGCGGACATTCCTGTACCAATGCTTTGGCAATCATTACTTTTTGCCGTTCGCCATCCGATAATTCTGCGGTATAGCTTTGGGCTTTATGGCTGATGCTCACTGCTTCCAATGCTTCCTCAATGATGGCGTGGTCTGACTTGTTCAGTCTGCCGAAAAAGCCCGTGTGAGGTTGGCGTCCCAGGGCTACGAGCTCATATACCGTCAGTCCGCCTGCCTGTGTCTTGTCCGTCAGTACGACGCCGATGGTGCGCGAACGTTCTTTCTCCGAGTAACCGGATAGAGGCTTATCTTGAATAAACAATTCTCCTGATAAAGCCGGCTGCGAGGCGGATAGGGTGCGAAGCAGGGTAGACTTACCTGTTCCGTTGGCCCCCAGCAGGCAGGTCAGTTCTCCGGGGAAGAGGCGGAAAGAAAGATGCTCATGCACCCGTTTCTCTTGCTTCCCCGAGCGGTATCCGATGCACAAATCATTCGCAGTG
Organism: Bacteroides stercorirosoris; assembly: GCF_900142015.1. Lineage (GTDB taxonomy): Bacteria > Bacteroidota > Bacteroidia > Bacteroidales > Bacteroidaceae > Bacteroides > Bacteroides stercorirosoris. The sequence continues at coordinate 32,569 of NZ_FQZN01000026.1, read as the reverse complement.
ATAACAGCTTTCTCCATCAGTTAAAATATTGTATTTTACGTTGATTTACGATTACATATATGATAACGGGCGCACTCAGTACCGGGGTCACCGCATTCAGCGGAATGATGCCCGCTTCGCCCGGCAGGATGCAGATAAGATTGCAGAGCAGGGCAATGGCTGCACCTGTCAGCAAGGTGATGGGGAGCAGAGAGTTGTGATTGGATGTCCCCAGCATCAGGCGGGAGATGTGCGGAACGGCCAGACCAATGAAAGCGACCGGTCCGCAGAAAGCGGTGGTGACAGCGGTCAGCAATCCGGTGGCTATCAGCAACAGATTACGGGTGCGGCGGATGTTCACGCCTAAGTTTTCGGCATATCGTGTACCCAGCAACATGGCGTTCAGTGGCTTGATGAGCAGGATGGAGAGCAACAGGCCTGCCAGGCAAAATACGGAGAAATAAGGCAGTTGCTGCAATGATACACCGCCGAAGTTACCCATGCCCCATATCATGTAAGAATGTACCCCTTCGGCCGTTGCGAAGAAGTTGAGCAATGAAATGGCGGAAGAAGTGATATAGCCGATCATGATACCCGTAATCAGCAGCATGATGTTGCTTTTAATCAGTGTGGAGAAGAAAAGGATAAGTCCCATTACCACCATCGACCCGATGAAAGCTCCCAGTATCACCGAGAAGAAACCGGACAGGGTGAATATACCTGTCGCAATGCTTCCACCGCCTGCCAGCATCACGAGTGCCACGCCCAGGCTTGCTCCTGAGTTGATTCCTAAAATGGACGGACCTGCCAGCGGATTATTGAAAGCGGTTTGCAGCATCAGTCCCGATGCCGCCAATGCCGCGCCACATAGCAGTGCTGTGACGGCTTGCGGCAGGCGCGACTCCCAAATAATGAAACTCCAACTGGCTTTCTCTACTTCATTGCCCGACAGAATATCCCATACCGCTCCGGCAGGAATGCTGATCGAACCCAACCAAAGATTGGCGGTCATCAATAGGAGGATGAGAACCGACAGCACTATGCCATATATATATCCTTTGCCTTTCAAATCATTCAGTTTTAGTCCGCTAATTTACTATAATATTTCAACTCATATCCTTCCAGCATTGAAGGATGGAAGATTTTTATTAAATCTTTCAGTAGCCAGTCCGGTTGGAAGGGCGTTTCTTCGTAGAAGGGTACCCGGTTGGTGTTGCATCCGTAGATATTCCGTTCCTTGAAGGCACGGAAACCGGCGTAAGGTGCAAACTCTTTTTCCAGTTCGCTGTAGGTCTTGTCTGTGGGTTGGTTGTAGCGTATCAACCAACAGTTCGCTTGCTGCCCTTTCTCAAAGATGACCTCGAAGGGATAGGGAAGCGAGCCGCTATGTGTATCTTCTTGGAAAATGTAATTGGCGCCCGCATCGGCATATAGCTTGGCGATGGTGCTGTTGCCGCCCGGAGTATACCAGGTGGAGCTTGTCTTTAAATCACACATCACCGAGGGGGCGTATGAAATGGGTGCTACTAAAGCCTTTAGTTCATTATAATTCCGTTCCACAGATGCGAACAGACTGTCGGATTCCTGCTGCTTGCCGAATAACAGGCCGTAGAAACGCATCCATTCGGCACGTCCCAATGCAGATGTTTCCATGTAATCGGCACATTCTATGATGGGGACATTCAGTTTCTCTACCCTTCCGTAACCGCCGCTGTTCTCGAAAGGGGAGAGAAGTATGGCATCCGGGTGCAGGTCTATGATTTTCTCGATATTGGGGTTCATGCCATCACCTACATCTGTAATCGAACCGTTGCGGCAGCCTTCTTCTATTTCCGGCATTTTAATGTATTTCAGGTCGCAGACACCGGTTATACTGCTCAATGCATTGAGATTCTTCAACAGGCTGCAATGCACGGAGGAGTAGATTATGGCTTTGTTTAACGGAGTGCGCACCACGGTTCCTGCGGGCAGTCCGTCGGGGAGGGGCTGGTTTTTGTCTACTAATATATAAGTATGCAGAACTTTGGCGGTATCCCAGGGATTGCGTAGTTGTGCAAGGGTGTAGTCTCCGTTGTCTATGATAGAAAGATTTTCGGAGTAGCGCAGAGGGATGGTGTCGCCTTGAGCAGAGATAGAAGCAGTGTTACTTCTTCCGCTGCAGGCGGAGAGAAGTAACACGGCAGTACAAAGGGCTATAAAGAGAGAAATTTGTTTCATTACAAGAAGACTATTTTGCTGGGGAATATACCACCGCAGTCAAACTTTTCGATAAATGTTCCGTTATTCTTGAAACGGTAAACATCGCCATTAGTAACTCCGGTACCGTAAGTATAGATATAAATATCGCCCGTCTTATCATCAATGCTGATACCTCGGATTGCTGTAGTACCCAGCTCCTGAGGCATGTCTTTCATAAATGTAGCATTATTGAGTGCGTGAGTCTTGGTGTTATAGCTGAAAAAGCTGTTTGTACCTGCATAGGTTTCCCAGTCTGTTACAGTGGAATTTGCCAGATAAATGATGTCATCATGCTCGGCAAAGTGTGTGGCAACACTGATATTCTCGACTGTGCCGTCGCTTTTGATGCGTTGGAAAGCGTAAGGAACTGCTGGTGTTGTCCAGGAAATTCCCCAGGAAATCAAGTATACTTCATCGTTTGCCTCAAGTAATAAATTGGGGTTAAGTGCTACTTCTATTTCTTTGTCCTTAGTAAATGTTGCTATATCGATGACGGATACGGTGGTTCCCTCTCCCCAACCTGAATTAGCTACATAAAGTTTACCATTTTCTTCTACTATTTGTTCCGGATTTTTGCCTACTGTCACGTATGCTTCTATTTTCAATGTATTAGCATCTATACGAGCTACCTTTCCGCTATATAACGTTACATAGATTTTATTATCTTCCGCTTCCATATATCGCGGGTCTCCGTCTTCTTCCGTGAAGGAAAGCCGGGCTTCTTCCACGCCGGCAGCATTCAGTCTGAGCAGTACTTTAGAGCCTGAGAGTATGACATAAATTTTATCTTCATGCTCGATGATATCCTGCCCGGTATCCCCTAAATTTTTATTGTTCTGCTTGAGGTAAATATTTGAAATGAAATTGTTCTGACTATCTTTGGCATCCTTGTTAGGAGCGTAGAAGGCAATGCCGGCATTATTTGCTTTGGACATTCCTTCATTCAGAATAAATGCCCGCCGTTGCGGCAATTCTACGGTACTTCCGTTATCGTCCCACGGGTCGTCGTCGTCATCACTACAAGAGGAGAACGTTACTGAAAGCGCTAACATGCAGAGTGCGCTCCATAATAAACTTCTTACTTTCATTTTATTTTTGGTTTTAGTTAGAATTTAATACTGCCCGTCAGCCTGAATGAGCGTCCGGGCATAGGGTAATATTTTATGATGTCATATTGTTCGTCAGTCAGGTTGATGAGTTCCGCTTGCAGGCGCAGTTTACAGCTACCGAGGCTGAAAGTGCGGGAGGCGGTAAGGGCATGTTCCACATAACCGTCAATGCGGTTCTCTCTGATGTTTTGTGGCAAGTAGTAACGCTCGCTCACTCCGGTGGCGGTATAGGCTAAGTTAACCCAGGGTGTTTCAACGGACAGGGAGGCATTGCCGCTGTGCACGGGCGTATAAGGTATCTGGTCCTTGTAATTTTTGTCTTCTTTCGAGGTTACATCTATTGCTTTCTGATAAGTATAGCTACCTGTAAGGGTTAATGAAATGCGGCGGTTGAGTGGGATGGCGGTGCGTAATGTCACGTCTGCACCTGTGATGTCTACTTTACCATAATTCAGCATTTTCCACACGTAAGTAGTGGGTAAAGCTACGATTTTGTCATCCACTTTATTGTAATATCCGTCTATGGTCAGAGCCACATAGTCGGTAAAGGAAAAAGGCGAACCGCTCCAGGTGATTCCCAGGTTGAACTCCTGCGCCTTTTCGGGACGTAAGTTAGTGTTTCCTATGCGTTGATAGTAAAGGTCGTTGAAAGTGGGAACGCGGAAAGTGCTTTTATACATCATTCGCAGGAAGAGGCTCTGTTCTTTCCACGGACGGTAAAGTAATGATATTGTAGGACAGAGGCGATGACGGTTGTCGGGACGGTTCCCCTTCTCCACTTCTTCGGTGATGAGGGTATGTACCAATGTTCCGGTAGCGGTCAGTCCTTGCCATTGATAGCTCAGATTCAGTGCCGAAAGCCATGAGTATCTAATCGGAAGCGGACTGTCGGGCATATTGCTGTCAAGGGTGTTCAGGATTAAATCGTTTGCCCATGAGGCAGTGAAAGAACGGACAGGTTGCCATTGCAGGGTGCCCGAGAGATAATATTCCTGCTGTTTGTTTATATCCGTCTGCTTTCCATCCTGATATTTCACATCCGTATCTTCATATTTATTCCATGAATAGTTATATTTGGCTTGTGCCAGCAGTGCCCATACATGGCTGAAGTCCTTGCGGTATTGCGCTTGTACGAAGAAATTCTTGTCCCACAACCGTTCATTGGAACTGTTATTATATAGGATGATAGATCCGGGCAGGCCTCGCTCGGAATCAAAATAGTATGCTTTGACTTGTAGTTGGCTGCTATCCTTCATCGTATGGTAGAGATTGCCCTCCGCATGCCATGATTGTATATCAGAGTTCCGTCGTTTTTCTTCGGTGATGTATTTACCGTTGACGAGTGTAAAGGGATAGTTCCCATTCGCCCTTTGGTAATTCCCATTTACGCTGTAAGTGGTACGTGGAGCAATACGTTGCGCCCAAGTGACGGAAGGATTGATAAATCCGAAAGAACCGCCTTTGACCTGGCCTTTGAAAGTGTATGGCTTATCAGTATCTTCCAGTGGATTCTTGCCATAAATGGAGAGTACACCTGCCGAGGCGAATAAGCGTGCGGACTGCAGAAGATCTTCATCTTGTCCTATGGATAAAGAAAGCATGTCGATATCATCCAGCGAGAAACGTCCGATATCTATTTGTCCTGCCTGACAATTGCTGACCGCTACCCCGTCATAGGACACTGCTGTGTGGGTAGCTCCCAGGCTTCGAACCGAAACAGTCTTTAAACCGCCAATTCCTCCGTAATCTCTGACATTCGCTCCGGCAAAACGGCGGACTGCATCAGCCATATTTTGAAGGCCGAGATTCTCCAGTTCACTTTTTCCAAAGACTTGTATAGGCGATGCTACGGATATTCTTTGTGGTACGCGTCTGCCTTTTATCCCCACCTCAGGAATGGCATGCACCTTCCCCGTGATGGAATCTCCCGTCTGCTGTGCCTGCAAGTTGGCACAAAAACAGCATACAAGACAATACAAACAAAGCCGTAGCCGGACACACCGGTATGGATTATCCTTTATCATAAACAGAAAAACTATAAAAATATATGCATCTCATGCCCTTTCCTCGAAGGCATAAGGAATGACAGGTCTTGCAGGTCTTCTGACTTACTCCGGATTTGCCGCCTTCCCACCGTACGAATACCGGCAGTGGCACAGGTGATTGGCAAATTCTTTAATATGAGTTCACAGCAGCGGGACTGTTTGGGAGTTACACCCAATTCCCTTTTCATGGAGTACACCGGGAGGTGTCTTCCAACAAAACCGGGGCAAAGATAGGAAAGATTTATATTTTATTTATTATATGATGCAGTATTTCATCAATTTATGCATTTATTCTAACAGAATAACTTAATAGAAACTAATACTATCGCTTATGCTAAAGAAAACCATCGCTGCTTTAAGCCTACTCAGTATCCTCGCAGCTTGTCAGAATGATGAAAATCCTTCCAAACCAGAGCCTAAACCACGTAAAGACATCTCATTAACCCGTGTGGAACAAAGTCTGCTGGATGCAAATACCGACTTTGCATTCCGTTTCTTTAGTCAGGTATGCAACACGGAAGATGAGAAACCGAACGTTTTTGTCTCTCCGTTAAGCGCTTCGCTCTGTTTGTCCATGATTAGTAACGGTGCTTCGGGCAATACGCTTACTGAAATGCAGGACGTGCTGGGATTTCCCGCTTCCTCTTTCTCTCTTGATGATCTGAATAATTATAATCAGAAACTGACCACTGCTTTGCTGGATTTGGACAACACTACCCAATTGGGAATAGCCAACTCCATTTGGGTAAAGCAAGGTTTTAAGGTTTACGATTCTTTTGTCAACGTGAATAAGCAGATGTATGATGCGCAAGTACAGGAACTTGACTTTACATCTCCCACGGCGAAAGATGTGATAAACCGGTGGTGTGCCGAGCAGACGAATGATTGTATAAAGGAAGTAATTAAAGTAATACCTGCGAATGCGCGTATGTATTTGCTCAATGCACTCTACTTCAAAGGTATCTGGGCAAGCCAGTTTGAGAAGTCGGCTACCCGGCAGGAGAACTTTACCAATTCTGACGGTACGCAGCAGAAAGTGAACATGATGAATCAGACTGAAATGTTTAACTATACTAAGAATTCGACATTCTCCATCGCAGAATTACCTTATGGGAATGAGGCTTTCAGCATGGTGATATTATTGCCGTCAGGAGGTAAAACGTTGGATGAGAGTTTGTCTGAACTGACTTCTGAGAACTGGAAAGAATGGAACAGTAACATGGCTGGCAAACAGTTGCAGGTTAAACTTCCCCGTTTCAAAGTGGAGTATGATAAGACGCTTATAGATGATATGATTGCTATGGGGATGAAGGATGCCTTTGACGGTAATAAGGCTGATTTCTCCAAAATGTCTGCGGCTGAATTGTACGTTGGAATTTTGCAGCAGTTCACTTATATAAATGTAGATGAAGAAGGTACTGAAGCCGCAGCGGTTACCGTAGGAGGAATGCTTGATTCTGCTGGACTCCCCGTCACCATACCTTTCTATGTAGACTCTCCTTTTGCTTTCATGATAAAGGAGAAGAGCACAGGGGCGATTCTCTTTATGGGGAAGGTTACGAAGTTGTGATAGATAGCAAAAGAGGGTTTGAATTTTTCAAACCCTCTTTTGCTATTGTATATAATCTTTATAATTTACTCTTATATATCTGTGCCATCACCTTCTGATACTGGTTCTCCAGTTGCAGCAGATTCTGTTTGCTTTGATAAATCACGGAGACTTCCACGAAATACTCTATCACGCTGATTTGTCCGCCGGTGAGGGCTTGTTTCAGCAATGCGAGGTCTTGTTGCGAACTGAACGCTTCCTGATATTCCTGCATGGAAGCCTGTAATGATTGGGCTTCACGATAAAGCTGTGTCAATGAAGATTCTGCCTGCAAGGTTGCGTTTTCTTTCTGGTAGTCGATATTCATGGATTGTGCTTTCGCTATCTTCACCTTGTTTCTATTCTCGAATATTGGGAAAGAAAAACCGACTACAACACCGTTGAACGGGGTGCCCGATTCTGTATTGCGACGGTAACCCAATTCCAATTTAGGTAACCAGCCTTGTTTGCTGACAGAGATTTGTTTGCGGGCGGCGGCGCTTTCATTGTTCAATGACCATAAGGCGGCATCTGAAGCAATCACTTCTTCACGTAACTGTTCGTAATCTGTCGGCAACGGGTACAACGGATATTCACCGAGAGACGAAATTTGTAACGGCTGGTTGCTGTTCAGCGCTGTCAGTTCCTGCCATTTATTCTCCAGTGTGGTACGGTTGGTCCGTGCCTCTGTACGAACGTTCAGTAATTCCAGGTTGATTTTGTTGGTTTCCAGAACGTTGGCATCTCCTGTTTCCAGACGTTTCTTATAATAGGTGGAAAGTTCTTCAGCCTGTTTCAGACGCTCATCCAGTAACTTTTGTTGCTGTTGCAGCATAAGAATGTCGAGACATACCTCTTTGGCTTGCAGCAACAGTTGCTGGCGAAAAGCGGTGGATTGTGCATCGAGAGCACCGGTTTTAAAACGATTCACTTGTCCACGTGTGGCGTAGAGGGTGGGGAAGTCGAAACTTTGTGAAACAACGAGCTCACCGATAGTCTCGTTCTTATCCTTTGCTCCCCACAGGTGGGAATAAGAAAGGGTCGGGTCGGGAAGATTATTCCCCGACTTGTTCTCCAACTTCTGCGAAGTGATGAGTTGGGCATTGGCTTGCAACTCCTTATTGTTCGCTTCTATGCGGCGCAGTACTTCGTCTATGCCGACTGATTGGGCACTTGCTCCTCCATATAGAAGGAAAATGAAAATATTGACTATAAAAAAACGTTTCATATTTGATATTGTTAATGGTTATATAAATGATAATTTATCGAAATGAAGAACTAAGAATGAAGAATGAAGAATTATTTTGCGGCATGCTTGCATAGCGCAGCCAAATTCTTCATTCATCATTTTTCATTCTTCATTAAATTATCATTTAACTTCTTTCCTCCGGTGCATCATCAGGTAAACAATCGGAATGATGAAACCGTTCAGGAACGTGGAAGTTAAAAGACCTCCGAGAATAACTTTTGCCATCGGGCTCTGAATTTCATTACCTGGCAAATCGCCTCCCAATGCCAGCGGAATAAGTGCCAGTGCAGAAGACAGTGCTGTCATTAAAATCGGATTCAACCGGTCCATTGAGCCGCGTATAACACTGTCGTATACTCCTATTCCTTCTTCCCGTTGCAAGTGGTTGTAGTGGCTGATGAGCAACATACCGTTTCGTGTGGCGATACCGAACAACGAGATGAAACCGATAATAGCCGGAATACTGACCTCACCCGTCGTCATGAACAGGGCAAACACACCACCAATCAGTGCCAACGGCAGGTTGATAAGTATAATCGCACTTTCCTTCACACTGCGGAATTCACTGTAAAGCAAGAGGAAGATAACCACGATACTCATCAGTGATGTCAGCAACAGTGTGCGGCTTGCCGCTTGCTCGCTTTCAAACTGACCGCCATATTCGAGGTGATATCCCTCCGGCAGCTTGATATCTTTATCTACCCGTACCTGAATATCATTCACCACACTGCGTAAGTCGCGGTCGGCAACATTGGCAGAGATAACGATCTTCCGTTTCACATTCTCGCGGCTGATGGTGTTCGGACCCATTGCCGAACGTACTTCTGCAATGTAGTTCAATGGAATCTTCTTGCCGTCGCTGGTATCTATCATCAGGTTGCGGATCTTCTCCATTTCGTCACGCAGGTCGTCACGTACACGTACAGTGAGGTCGAAACTTTTACCTTTCTCATATACTTGCGAAACAGTTTCACCCGCCAGACAAACATTGACGAACTCGGAGAATTCAGGCAATGAAATACCGAATTTCGCCAGCATTTCCCGTTTGGGCGAGATGATAAGCTGGGGACGCTCTATCTGCTGTTCCACATTCAGGTCGGCAATGCCCGGAATGTCTTGGATAGCTCCTTTGATTTCGTTGCCCAAAGTGAACATACGGTTCAGATCATCACCGAACAGCTTGATGGCGATGTTAGCTTTTGTACCGCTAAGCATAGCATCTATACGGTGGCTGATAGGTTGTCCTATTTCGATATTAGCTCCTACAATTGTTCCTAACTTCTCGCGTACGTCAGCAACCAGTTCGCTGCGTGAGCGGTCCTTCAACTCGAAGGGCGCTTCTATTTCCGACACATTCACTCCGAGCGCATGCTCGTCCAGTTCGGCGCGTCCCGTTTTGCGGGCTACGGTCTGTATTTCAGGTATACTGAGCAATAATTCTTCGGCACGATGTCCCATTTTGTCGCTTTCTTCCAGAGAGATGCCCGGTAGAGAAGAGATGTTAATGGTGAATGAACCTTCGTTGAACGGCGGCAGGAATGAACGTCCCAAAGTGAAGAAACATACGAGGGCTACCACGAATAGGCCGATGGTGCTCCCCAATACGATTTTCTTATGTCCAAGAACGAAAGCCAGTGCAGAGCCGTACCACAGTTTCATCTTGCGTGCCACGAAAGAGTCGCTGCTTTCTTTCTTTTTGTCTTTCCCCAAAAGATAGGAACAAAGCACCGGTGTCACTGTCAATGCTACTACCGTAGAGGCCGCTAATGCTACGATGAACGCAATACCCAGTGGCACCAGCATACGTCCTTCCATACCGGTAAGGAAGAATAAAGGTACGAAACTCACCACGATAATCAGCGTGGAGTTCAGAATAGGCATACGCACTTCCTTGGATGCATTGAACACTACTTCCAGTATTGAGAGCCGTTCTTCCACAGGTTTCAGCTTATTCTCGTGCAGTCGTTTATACACGTTCTCCACGTCCACAATGGCATCATCCACCAGCGAACCGATGGCGATGGCCAGGCCACCGAGACTCATGGTATTGATGGTGAAGCCCATATAATGCAGTGCCACTAATGAAGTAATCAGTGAAAGCGGTAGCGTCACCAGTGAAATCACCGTTGTACGTACATTGGCAAGGAACAGGAACAGTACAATTACTACGAAGATGCCCCCTTCAAACAATGATTTCTGTACGTTTCCGATAGAACTTTCGATAAAACGGCTTTGGCGGAAGATGTCTGTGCTGACCTTTACATCCGCCGGCAGGTTCTTCTGTAAGTCTTTTAAGGAAGCCTCCAGTTTCTCTGTTAGGTCCAGGGTGCTGGTAGACGGTTGTTTGGTAACAGTCAATAATACAGCTGCCTTGCCTCGTTCCGATGCCGTGCCCAGTTTCGGCAATTTGGCGCCGATATGTACGTCGGCAATGTCTTCCAGCAGGATAGGAGCGCTGCCGGAGGTAGTTCCACCACGTACTACGGCACGTGCCAGTTGGTCTACACGGTCGGTAGAAAGTACCCCGCGCACGATGTATTCGTTACCGTATTCATACAGTACGCCGCCATTCGCATTCAGGTTCATTTCGCGTGTTACGTTCATGATTTCGTTTAGCGTAACACTGTAATGGCGCATCCGTTCGGGATCCAGTTGTATCTGATATTCTTTAATATCGCCGCCCAATACTGCCACCTGTGCCACGCCGCCTGTAGAGAGCAATCGCGGACGGATAGTCCAGTCGGCTATCGTGCGCAGGTCGAGCATGGAAGTGGAATCGGCTGTCAGACCGATAATCAGCATTTCACCCAAGATGGATGATTGCGGGCCCAGAGTCGGTTTACCTACTCCGCTGGGCAGACTTTCGCTTACAACAGCCAACTTCTCGCTGACAATCTGCCGTGCCAGATAAATATCCGTATCCCAATCAAATTCTACCCAAACTACGGAGAAACCATTGGTAGAGGAAGAACGTACGCGGCGTACACCTGTCGCACCGTTTACAGCCGTTTCTACGGGAAACGTGACGAGTTGTTCCACTTCCTCTGCCGCCATGCCGTTCGCTTCTGTCATGATGACGACTGTCGGTGCGTTGAGGTCGGGAAATACGTCCACTTCCGTGTGCATGGCGGTATAAGTTCCGCCTATCAGCAACAGCACCGACGCTACAAGCACCAGGATGCGGTTGTGGAGTGAGAAATGTATAATCTTGTTTAACACGATGATATATTTACTATTTTACTATTTACTATTTGATACACCTTGTCTTTTACCATTTGACATTTACTATTCTTATCATCAGCTTCACGCATTGCACAGCCAAATAATAAATAGTAACTTGTCAAATAGTAAATAAGTTTAGTGTTCGTGACTGTGTGCCGGAATAGCATTCGTGGCACTTGCTAATTTCACTTGATAAGCTCCTTGGGTTACCACACGGTCTCCGGCTTTCACACCTGAAAGTATCTGTACATTTTCGCCGTTGTCGGCTCCCAGCGTGACGAGTTGCTTTTTATAACCCTCTTCATCCAGTTGCAGATAGACAAAGAAACTGCCTTGCTCTTCAGTAAGTGCCGAGTGGGGCAGGGAAATCACGTTTTCTATGGGTGAAGACAGCAGGAAGATTTCTACGAATGAGCCGGGAACGATATCACCTTTGTTGTCGAATTCGAAAGTAACAGGCACATAATATCCGCCATCTCCACCTGAGGCTTTGCCATAGGAGAGGAGACGTCCGTCCAAGTCTTTCAGTGTGTACACCTTATTATTATAAGGAGTGCAGAAGTTGGCCGAACCAATGGTGCGCAGATATTGATAATATTTCTCTGAAACATCGGCGCGCAGGAACAATTTGCGATTTTGTGTAATGCTGACCAGCGGTTGTCCTACGGCCACGTAATCTCCCTCTTTCACTAACAGGCTTTTTACATATCCATTGATGGGAGAAGTCACAGCCTGCCCGTTTGCCGAGTTGTTTTTGGCTACGGCCTCGTAACTGATGCGTGCGTTTTCATACGCCTGTTCAGCTTGTGCGAAGTCTTTTTCGGATACAATCTTATTTCCGACAAGGGCTTTCATACGTTCGTATTCTTTCTTGGATACTTCGTAGGCGATGCGTACACGTTCTACAGGATCACCGTCTGCCATATTCTTGGAAGACAAAGTCACCAGCGGCGTGCCTTTGCTCACACTCATGCCTTCAATCACCTTTCCACGGAAAGAAACAACACCCGCCACTGTAGCCACGGCAACGCTTTCGTCTCCTTGTGCAGCCATTACCTGACCACTGGTTTTAATGACCTGATGGAATATTCCCGGTTCGATAACGCTGGATTTCACACCGGCAGCTTGCGCTTTGGCAGGAGGTAGAATGATTTCATCATTATGTCCGCCTGCAGCTTCTCCGCCGTGGTCGTGACCTGCGTGGTCATGATCTTCTCCTTCATGGTTATGTTCTTCTCCCTCATGTTCGTGATCATGGTCACAACCTTTGTGATCGTGTTTTTCTGTTTCGTGATTATGGCCTTCATGTCCGTCACCGGACTTGCTGTTGCAGGAGCCCAATAGGAACAGTCCTATGACTCCCATAAAAATAAATTTCTTCATGATGGTATATTTTGTTCTTGCTTTTAATTGGGTACAAAAATAGAAAATGAGGCCTGCAACAAAATTGCAGACTTCTGATTAAGCAAGAACAGACGGAGGTGCGCGAAGACCTGTGGCACGTGTGAGATACGTGCCATGAAGTGACTCATGGTATATGCACTCCTGTCTTTGCCCGTTTTCTTCGGGTAGAATGAGTAGCCTTAGAAGTGGTTCGGAGAATAAAGTAATCACTAACGGAAAGTCCGGATGCGACCATCCGTTGTCCGAAGTGGGAGTTTGTTGGAAGAAATGTGTGGTGACGCATCCCGTGTCGCAGCAGCAATGCTCATTTTCCGGGGCGTGTTGTTGTCCGCAACAACTGGGGGTGATATCATTCTTCATGCATATCAACCCGTTGCTGTGATGGTGGTGAGGAATAACAGGTACCACCAGCATGACCATGCTGATGAATATCAGAAAATATGTGATGTACCGTTTATTCTTCATTCCTCCTTTTTAAATTGTGGACAAAGATAGTCGTTAACCGCTTAATTACCAAATACAAGTTATTAAAAAGCCTTGAATAATCCATTTAAACCTTCACTCATGCTAGGGTGAGTGAATATAAAGTTACGCAGAGCAGAAGATTTCTGTCCGGTTTTCATGGCAAATGCCACCAGGTTGATGAGTTCCGGAGCATCGGTGCAGAAGAGGGAGCAACCTATAATCTTTTCCGTATCGGTATTCACGATGGCTTTCAACATTCCGTCCATATTTTGTAAGGTACGTGCACGCGGGATGGCTGATGCCGGGAGGCGTGATACCTTAATAGGATACCCCCGTTTCATAGCTTCTTCTTCGGTCAGTCCGATGTGCGCCATCGGCGGATCGGTGAAGATGGCATAAGGTACCGGATACCGGTCTTCTGTGCTGCGTTCTTTTTTTCCGAACAAAGTGTCCCGGATAATGCGGAAGTCATCAATAGAAAGATAATCGTACATTTCTCCGCCTTTGACGTCTCCCAAAGCCCAGATGTGCGGCACGGAGGTGCGTAGTTGCTCATCGACTACAATCGCCCCTTGCGCATTGACTTGTATACCTGTCTTTTCCAGATTGAGGTTTTCTATCATTGGCTTACGTCCTGTGGCTACCAGCAGGGCATCACCTTCCAGGAAATAGGGTGTACCGTCCGAAGCATCCGTATAGGCGGCGGTGATGCCGTCCGTTGTGTCATGAAGAGACTGTATACGGGCGTTCAGGCGCACTTCTATGTTTTTTCTTTTGAGGCTTTCCAGTATATATTCGGCAATTTCCCGGTCCGCTTTCGGAAGGAAACGTTTACCGGCTTCCAGAATGGTGACTTTGCTGCCGAATCCGGCATACATGGTTGCAAATTCAAGTCCGATGGCTCCGCTTCCTATAATCAGCAGGTGGTGGGGAAGGATATCGGCATGCAGCAGCGTTTCGCTGGTGTACACATACCGGTTGTTCTTCAACCCATCAATGGCAGGCAGGATGGGCGTGGAGCCGGTATTGATGAATATCTCCTTAGCTGATAATTCAAAAGCTGCTTCCTCTTTTTCGGGTGAAGGAATCACTTTTACCGTGTCGGGGCAGATGAAGGATGCAGTTCCGTCGTATAGGGTGATGTTGGGATTTCTTGTCAGATTCTCAACGTTCTTTTCCCGTAAGAAGGTAACTAATTTATCCTTACGTTTCAGAGCAAGGGCATATAGCTTGGATTGTTTGTTATAGTCATTCTGATACACACGTTCGGCAAATTCCGATTCGGTTATCATGGTTTTGGTAGGGATACATCCTGCATTGATGCAAGTTCCGCCGTACATTTCAGGGGAACGTTCGATAACCGCCACTTTCCAGTTACGGTTGGCCAGTTCGGTAGCCAGCAATTTTCCACCTTTACCGAAGCCTATTATTATAGCGTCATATTGTTTCATTATTCTCGTAGTTAGAGGTTTATAAAAGTGAAACAATATGACGGTGGAAAAGTTGCAGAAGTCCTGTTAAGGAACGTTTACCTCTCCAGTTCGCGGAGTGACTCCATTTTCTTCTTTTCCAGGAATTCGTAGATGCCGCTCAAGTGTTCTTTGACCTGTTTGTGGCCGAATTCATACACCTTGGTAACCAGTCCATCCAGAAAGTCACGGTCGTGGCTTACTACAATCAAAGTTCCGTCAAAATCCAGAAGAGCTTGTTTCAGAATATCCTTCGTTTTCATATCGAGGTGGTTTGTAGGCTCATCCAATATCAGCAAGTTCACCGGTTCCAGCAGCAGCTTAATCATGGCAAGCCGGGTACGCTCTCCACCGGATAGCACTTTCACTTTCTTCATGGATTCTTCGGGACCGCCGAACATGAATGCACCCAGCAAGTCGCGTATTTTATTACGTATCTCGCCTTTTGCCACGTCGTCAATCGTTTGGAATACGGTCAGATTTTCATCCAGCAGGGAAGCTTGATTTTGGGCAAAGTAGCCGATTTGTACGTTGTGTCCGAGGGTCAGTGTGCCTTCGTGCTCAATCTCTTTCATGATGCACTTCACTAAAGTAGACTTACCTTCGCCGTTTTTGCCGACAAAGGCCAATTTATCGCCTCGTTCCACAGTCAGCGTGGCGTTTTTGAACACCACATGGTCACCGTATGTTTTTCCTACTCCTTCCATGATGACGGGGTAGTTTCCTGAACGTGGTGACGGTGGAAATTTCAGGCGCAGCGCTGAAGAATCTTCTTCGTCTACTTCCAGTAATACCAGTTTCTCCAGCATTTTTACCCGGCTCTGCACTTGCAGGGTCTTGGAGTATGTGCCTTTGAAACGTTCGATGAACTCTTTGGTGTCGGCAATGAATTTCTGCTGCTCGTCGTAAGCCTTCTGCTGCTGTTCGCGGCGTTCTTTGCGGAGTTCCAGATATTTGGAATAGTTCACCTTATAATCGTAGATACGTCCCATTGTTACCTCAATGGTGCGGGTGGTGATATTGTCCACGAATTTGCGGTCGTGGCTGATGACGATTACAACTTTGCCATTATTGATAAGGAAATCTTCCAGCCATTGGATACTTTCGATGTCGAGGTGGTTGGTCGGCTCATCCAGCAGCAATACGTCCGGCTTCTGGAGAAGAAGTTTAGCCAATTCGATACGCATGCGCCATCCTCCGCTGAAGTCGCTTGTCTGGCGGTTGAAGTCCTCACGCGAGAAACCGAGTCCGAGGAGAGCTTTTTCCACATCTTCTTCGTAGTTGGTAGAGTCGATGGAGTAAAACTTCTCGCTTAGGGCGGAAACCTTTTCAATCAGTTCCATATAACTGTCACTTTCGTAGTCGGTACGCGTTTCCAGCTCTTTGTTGAGGCGTTCTATTTCCGCTTCCATTTCATGCAGATGGGTGAAAGCCTGGGCGGTTTCCTGGAATACGGTTCGTCCGTCTTCAGTCATCAAGTGCTGGGGCAGGTAAGCGATGACGCTGTCTTTGGGTGCCGATATTTTGCCACGGGTGGGTTGGCGCGCTCCTGCCAATATTTTCAGCAAGGTACTTTTACCCGCTCCGTTCTTTCCCATCAGGGCGATGCGGTCTTTTTCATTAATAACGAAGGAAATGTCACTGAATAAGGTGGTGCCGCCGAATTCTACGGCCAGTCCGTCTATTGAAATCATACTCTATTTTTTAATTGAGGCGCAAAGGTAATGCAAACCGAGGACAGAATAAAATGAACTCGTTCATTTTTTATGTTGAGGTGTAGCTTATCTATCTAAAGGTAATGCAAATTGAGTGCGAAACTTTTATGCTTGCATGAAAAAGTTATGCGAGATGCAGCTTATCTTCTCTAAAGAAGATATATTTATATTATTTTTTATATCTTTGCCTCATTAAACAAAATACCTTGGTCATGGAAACAGTGAATTTATCAGAAGATTACCGTCCGCTCATACTTGTAGCGGAAGACGATGATAGTAACTTTAAGTTGATAAAAGCTATTATCGGTAAGAAGTGCGAGATATTATGGGCAAAGAACGGTGAAGAGATGGTTGGTCTGTTCAAAGAAAACCGTGGAAAAACAGCAGCTATCCTTATGGATATCAAGATGCCTATCATGAATGGTCTGGAAGCAACGAAGATCATCCGTGAAGAGGAGACAGAACTCCCCATCATCATGCAGACCGCCTACGCTTTTACGGCCGACCGCGAAAATGCAATGGCTGCCGGAGCTTCGGAAGTATTGGTGAAACCCATTACATTGAGTGCATTGCGCACTTGCCTGAGCAGATTCTTGCCGCAGTTACAGTGGTGATGTTTTAATATTAAGAATAGAGAAATCCCTCATTGCATGATGAGGGATTTCTTTGTATATAGAGAGGATGTGGAACGAATACATAAGTGAAGGGTATTCTATGCTTTTACCTTGTGCTTTTCGGCGTTTATTTTTCTTGTGCTTCCTCTTTTGGGGTTCCTCTTTCCTGCATCTTCCGTTTCACAAATTCTATTTTCAGGTTGGCTTCTTCCATCTCTTTTTTAATCTGGGTGATGGATGACAGCAATTGCGCCAATTCGTAAACGCTGGCTACTGCCTGGCGGTCTGCCGGACTCATAGTGGTAGAATAGGGGCGTTCGCCCTGATAGTTTACTTTGATGTTCTTATCCTTATTTAAATAGAGAAATCCGATAACGTTGCCATCTTCTCCCAACTTATAATCCGCTTTTTCGATCTTCTCGCCTAAATCGGTGGTTTCGTAACTGTCTTTGGAAGCAGGTGTTTCAGCAAAGCTGCCATCGGGAGCAACTACTTTCACGCTGATATGATGAATATTGGACGGACCGCAATAAATAGAGGTCATGGTCATCTGTCCTGCCTCGTTCACTTGGAAGCGGAGGAAGGAGCGGTGTAGGTTCTTCTCCACCACTTGTGAAGGATGCAGGTAATTGCCGATTTTCTGGTATTCGGCATCTTTCTCAAAAGTGAATTTCCCTTTTATGGCATCCACTTCTGCCTGCTTCTTTTGAAGCAGGCTATCCAGATAAACAAGTGTTTTTTCCTGTTCTTTCAGTTCCACTTGCTGCATCAGGCCGATACCTTCACGACGGGCTTCAAAAGCCTTGGGATAGAGTATCTTGATGCTGTCAATTTGTATCTTTGCTTCGTTGTAGTCTCCGCGTTCGAAGGCTTCACGGGCGGTTTTCAGTTTTTCACCGGCCTTTTTCTCTACATTCTCACAAGAGAAGAGCGTGCCGCAGAGGCATGCAAGAAGTATCAGTTTCTTCATAATTGTTGTTCTTATATTAGTGAGGGCAAAATTAGAAATAATATCCGTATCTTTGCAGCCCGAAGCTGCTAAATTAAGTGACAAGCTACCAACTACGGGTGACAAGTACCCTTCGGCATGGTATGTTGTGCCAGTGCCTCGTAGGCTGAAAGCCTTTTATCTTATAGCCCAGGGCAACGCCCTGGGGGATTGAGGCGGTTTTATTCCTGCGCCCTGTAAGGGCATGACAGTACATAATGGGCTTTTGCCCTTACAGGGCGTAGGATTGTGGGGTATTCATTACCCAGGGCGTTGCCCTGGGCTATAAGATAAAAGCCTTACAGGCTTACATATCACCCCGAAAGGTACTTGTCACCTGTAGTTGGTAGCTTGTAATTTAATTTAGCGCGGAGCGCTAAATTACCATTTTTTTAAGATATAGTATATGATAGAGTTGACGGCAGAAGAACTGAAACAACATTTCAGTGACGACATATTCAAGCAAATATCCGAAACGGCAGATGAACTGGGACTGGAATGTTATGCAGTCGGTGGGTATGTACGTGATATTTTCCTGCAACGCCCTTCTAAGGATATTGATGTTGTAGTAGTTGGCAGTGGCATAGAGATGGCCGAGGCACTGGGCAAGCACCTGGGACGCGGGGCACATGTGGCTGTATTCAAAAACTTTGGCACCGCACAAGTGAAATACCGTGGAACGGAAGTGGAATTTGTTGGTGCACGCAAAGAGTCTTATCAACGCGACTCCCGTAAGCCCATTGTTGAAGACGGCACATTGGAAGATGACCAGAACCGCCGTGATTTCACTATCAATGCATTGGCTGTCTGCCTGAACCGAAGTCGCTTCGGAGAATTAGTAGACCCCTTCGGTGGTATCGAAGATTTGAAAGAAAAGACCATCCGCACGCCTCTCGATCCGGATGTTACATTCAGTGACGACCCTCTGCGTATGATGCGTTGCATACGCTTTGCCACTCAACTGAACTTTTATATTGATGACGACACGTTTGAATCCCTGTGCCGCAACAAGGAACGTATTTCCATCATTTCCAAGGAGCGCATAGCGGACGAACTCAATAAAATATTGCTTTCGCCCGTGCCCTCCAAGGGCCTTATAGACTTGGACCGTTCCGGTCTGTTATCACTTATTTTCCCCGAACTTGTGGCTTTGCAAGGAGTGGAAACTCGTAATGGGAGAGCACATAAGGATAATTTTTATCATACGTTGGAAGTGTTGGACAATATCAGCCGCAAGACGGATAACCTCTGGTTGCGCTGGGCTGCTCTGTTGCACGACATAGCGAAACCGGCTACTAAGCGTTGGGAACCGCGGGCAGGATGGACGTTCCATAATCATAACTTCATTGGTGAGAAGATGATACCCGAAATTTTCCGTAAGATGAAACTGCCGATGAATGAAAAGATGAAATACGTGCAGAAGCTGGTGAGTCTGCATATGCGGCCTATCGTGATAGCCGATGATGTGGTGACTGACTCTGCCGTCCGCCGTCTCCTTTTTGAAGCCGGAGATGACATTGATGATCTGATGACATTGTGTGAAGCGGACATAACCTCTAAGAATATGGAACGCAAGCAATGCTTCCTGAATAACTTCCAACTGGTGCGCCAAAAACTGAAAGACCTTGAGGAACGTGACCGTATTCGTAATTTCCAGCCGCCTATCAGTGGGGAGGAAATCATGAAGACTTTCAATTTGGAGCCTTGCCAGCAGGTGGGTGCTCTGAAAAGTGCTATCAAAGATGCTATTCTGGATGGCGTAATCCCCAATGAATACGAGGCTGCGCGCGCTTTTATGTTGCAGCGTGCCGAAAAACTGGGATTGAAATATTCTTAATATTTGTCACGGATTTCCGTGACAAATATTTACTCCACATAGTCGCCTTTTTCATCCTTTTAATCTTGTTTTTTGCCCGTTTATCCTGTTAAAAGGCTCTCTGAACAAAAAAAACAAGAATTTGTTGACCGCTTGATAGGAAATTAATGTTTATATTTGCAAATAGTATAAAAATATAAACTGTTATAAACATTGAAAGGTATGGATGAAATGAAAATGTGGTTCCGCCCGATTAAGGGTATTACTCTTTGTTTTGCGGCTGCCCTTTTTTGCAGTCAGGCAATGGCTCAGGTAGAGGCGAAGAGAAGCTTTTCTTCAGCTAAACGTATTACTGCATTCGATAATACGACGTTCTGTACGGCTTTTCTGTCGGATGGTGCTCTGCTGACAATTCGTGATATCCCTATTGTAGATTTGAGAGATGTTGATAAGGTAGCTTTCAATCCGACCGGTAGTTCACTGGCGTTGATGAGGGGAAAGAAGGCTGTCAGCATATACTCTTTCCGTGACCGGAACAAAAAACTCTTCGAACTGAAAGAACAGCGCAAGAGCAAAGAGCTGAAAGGCAGAAAGAATCTGGATTTCCATGTGGCCGGACCGGCAGGTGCCGAGTTGATGAAAAACGCCTCAAAGGGTGACATTGTGTCTGTTGCTATGTGCTATGGTGCTGATGCCCGTAATTTCATTGTATCCAATTCTCTGGGTGAAATCATTATTTATGATACCAAGGAATATCTGCCTCAGGCTTATATTCAGGGAAAAAGCGTAGCTACTTCCTTATCAATGAGTCCCAACAATTACTTCATTGCCGCCGGAACCGGCAAGAACATTGATATCTGGAACTTCCAGACAAAAGAATTGCGCAAATCTATTCCGATGCCTGCCGAAGTGACGGAAGTAGTCTTTTCCACCGATGCTTCACAGATGGCAGCTGTGACAACAGACAAGCGTCTGACTATTTTTGATACGAAGACATGGGACAAGATAGATATTTTCGATAAAATAGGCGGCACCTTGACTTCTCCTTCTTTCCATCCGGAGGGCAAATATATCAGTGTGGTTAAAGATGGAAATTCCATTGTCATCATGAACTTGAAGAACAGTGTGCCCGAACAAACTCTGAATGAAAATCCGGGCGGTATAACGGCCAGCCGTTTCTTTGTGAACAAACAGACGAATGATGTTTTCATGCTTTCCAACCGTGCCAAAGAACTTGTTTTTTGGGACGCTAACGGTCTGAATCCTTTCTTCGGCAAATTGATGGGCAAGGAAGTGGATGCTAAAATGAATGAATGGGTAAAAATGATGCAAGGTGAGTCTTTGGAAGATTATGCTATTCGTGTAAATGACGAAACACGCCTGAAACAACAGCAATTGTTTGCCCAGGAAGTGGCAACGGAACTGGCAGGTGACCGTATCTCTATCGATAATCCTTTTGTGGGTGACTATGATGCTTCCAAGAATATGCTGAACATCGGTTTCAACGCATTACCAGCCATCGCTCTCGAAGTGCCGGCAGGTGAGGTCGGTGACTTTAAGGATGCCAAGAACCTGAAATTTGATAATGCAGTGTACGTGTTGAATGATAAGGATGAATTTGAGCTGGCTTATGTAGAGGTGCGCAATGAGACTACAAACAAGGTATATATCTATGATAATATCGGTCGTACCAAGTTGACGGCTCTCGAGGCAGATGACAACTTTGTTCCGCTGGAAATTATGCAGCAGGCAAGCCGCGAGGAAATTCAGTTGAAAGAAATCAAAGAAGCCGTAATCGAAGAGAAGAAGCAGGATAAGCTGATTACGGAAAACACCCAGATTGACGTGAAGACTGAGGTTGTTCCGGGTGTGGATGCTGACGGTAATAAGATCCTGAACTACAAAGTGGGATATCAATACGAAGTTATCAACAAGGAATTCTCGGCTAAGGAAGACTTCCCGTCAGGTGGTTATAAGATTGAACGCTCCAATGCCGCCATGTCTTTGATGAAGATTATCAAGAATGCTTTCGAAGGCGACTTCGCCAAATATCTGTCCGAAGGCAAACAGGTGAAGGTAATCATCACCGGTTCTGCCGATGCAAGTCCTATCCGCGGACGTATCGCTTATAACGGACAATATGGAGAATTTACTGATGAACCTTACTATAAGGACGGTAATCTTGATAATATCACGGTTACGAAAGCCTCAGGCATTACTACCAATGAACAGTTGGCCCTGATGCGTGCGGCAGGTGTGAAGGATTACATTGAAAAGAATGTGACTACACTGGATAACACCAAAAACGAATACGAATATCATGTGGAAGTTGCCAAAGAACGTGGTGGTGAGTTCCGCAAGATTAATGTGGAATTTGTAATAATGAATGCTTTCCCCGTAAAATAATTATCATGAATAAATTTTTTATACTGACAATCATTCTTGTGCTGGGGGCATGGGGAAAGGTAGCGGCGCAAGACGCCGCTGCCGTTTCCAAACGTGCCAACCAGCAATATGTGCTTTTTGAAAGTGAGCGCGATAAAGGAACGAACGTGACTGGTATGTACGGCTATCTGCTGGACAGTTACGAGAACTTCATGAAGGTTGTTGAAGCACCGGATAACGGTCAGTATTTGAGTGGCGCCAAGAACCGCTTGCGTGCTATGTACCCTTATCTGCTGAACGGTGCAGTGTACTACTCCGAACAGAAACAACCGGCCAAGGCTTTGGATTTTGCGGCGGCTTATATCGAGATGCCCCGGTTGAAGATATTCCAAAGTGAATTGCTGCCTAAAGACAACCGTTATGCTTCTGTGGTGTATTATGCGGCAGTATCTGCCTATACTCTGCAAAAGTATTCGCAGGCATTGAAGTATTTTCAGGAATATCTGAATACAGGAACAGACACGCAGCAGAAAGACTGCTATGTGTATATGAGCATGATATACCAGTCGCAGAAGAATTATTCGGAGCAAGAGCGTATTCTTGAGCAGGCTATTGCCAAGTATCCCGTTTCACTCGACTTCCTTTATAATCTGGTGAATGTACATATCGCTACGAATAACATGCCGAAGCTGTTGTCCGCTATCGACCGCATTCTTGAGGTGGATCCCAACAACGACAAAGTGTTGCCTATCAAGGCGCGTCTTTTGGAACGTCAGGGCAAGAATCAGGAAGCGCTTGACATCTACAAACGTCTGTATGCCCTTCACCCCGATAGCTTTGAACTGCTGACCGGACTGGCTCGCGTCAACTTCAATGTGGCTACGGAGATTGTGAACAATGGTGCCACTATTGCCAATGATAATGAATATGCTTTGGTGCGTCAGCGTGCTTCCGGTTATTTGCTGGATGCCAAAGACCTCTTTCTGAAAATCCTGGAAAAAGAACCTTCATCCAAGATGTATATGCAGGGACTGGCGGGTGTATATCAGTACATGGATATGAAAGCGGAATATGAAGTGTTGATGAAAATCGTTTCAGACGGTGCTTCTTATACATCGTTCCCTTCACGTCTGTTGGCTTACAATGAAGCGTTGAAGAAGACCGAAGGAGTGGCCCAGCAGCAAGAAGCAGCTCCTGTACCGGTGGAACCTGCCATGCTGGTGATTCATGTGGACAGCTTTATCGACGGTAATAATAATAAGGTGATAGATGCCGGTGAAAGTTTTGCCGTTCAATTCACGATTGCGAACAATGGACAGGGAGATGCTTATAATATTCGCCTCCGTCTTTCCGAACAGCAGGGATATGATGAATACTTCGATGGTCCCCGCGAATTGGATGGGGGTAACATTCCGGCCGGAACGTCCAAACAATACACTTTCCGCTATCTGGTGAAGAAGGAGATGCCTTCGGCACTGGCTAAGATTAATATCTATGCTTTCGAGGCAAATGGTTTTGATGCAGACCCGTCGGAATTGATTGTGAACACTCAGGAGTATGCCATGCCGCGTTTGCGTGTAGCCGATCATCAGTTCTTTGCTTCCGAAGGTTCGTCCATCACTTTGGGTAAGAATGGCAAACTGACACTTGCCTTGCAGAACTTCGGTACTAAAACCGCCCGCAATGTGAAGCTGAACTTCAAGTTACCGAACAACGTATTTACGACGGATACCCCGGAAATGGTGATAGACAGTATTGCGCCGGGTGATGTGGCCACTTTGGACTATGGCTTCCTGGTGAACAAGCGTTTCGATGGCGATTCCGTTGCTGTAATGGTGAATGTGAGTGAAGATTCCCGCTCTTCTTATCTGAGCGAAGCGTATAAAGTAAAGGTGGGTGAGTATCTGACGGCCTCAAGCACTATCAAGATTGACGGTGCTGTCCGTAAGGCTGTAGACCTCAAGAATGTTTCTCTGGGTCTTACCACCGAGCTGCTGAAAGATATTCCGGTAGGTGCTGTGAACCGTCATCGCTATGCGTTGATTATAGGTAATGAAGATTACAGTATGACCGGTGCCAATGCCGA
Source organism: Bacteroides stercorirosoris (assembly GCF_900142015.1). Lineage (GTDB taxonomy): Bacteria > Bacteroidota > Bacteroidia > Bacteroidales > Bacteroidaceae > Bacteroides > Bacteroides stercorirosoris. The sequence continues at coordinate 8,197 of NZ_FQZN01000026.1, read as the reverse complement.
AATCAATGTACCTTATGCCGTGAATGACGCTATGGTGTTCCGTGAATATTGTGTACGTACGTTTGGCGTGCCCGACGGGCAGTTGAAAGTGGTGCCCAACGCTACGGCGGGTATGATGCATGAACAGCTTGACTGGCTGGTGAACATGGCAAGTACTGATCCCGAAGCTGAACTGATATTCTATTATTCCGGTCATGGTAATAATGATGAGGCTACGAAAGAGCCTTATTTGTTGCCGGTGGACATTACGGGTAAGAATATCCGTCTGGGTATTTCTTTGGGAGACTTGTATAAGCGTCTGGCTACTTATCCGATTAAGGGCGCTTACGTGTTCCTCGATGCTTGTTTCAGCGGTGGTTATAAGAGTGCCGCTCCGTTGCTGGCTCAGAAAGGCGTGCGCGTGGTGCCGAAAGCGGGTCTGCCGCAGGGAAATACGTTGAGTTTCTCATCCAGTAGCGGTGACCAGACTTCCAGCGTTTATCATGATAAGAAGCAGGGATATTACACTTACTTCCTGATTAAGTGCATCAAAGATGCGAAAGGTGACCTGACAATGCGTGAATTGTTTGAGAAGACCAACGCTGAAGTGAAGAAAGCTACTGCCTTGATTGGTAAGATGCAGGAACCGCAGTATATGGTTTCTCCTACATGGTCGGATTGGGCGGACGTGAAGTTGAAGATGCCGGTTCCGGTGCAATAAGTTTTTTCACCACAGAGGACACAGAGGGCACAGAGTTTTATACTTCTATTCTATAGATAATTATAAAACTCTGTGCCCTCTGTGGTGAAAAAATCAAAACGTACAGAAACTGATACCTTTTTATTCTTCCGCCTGGAACTTACGGCTTACTTTCATCAGATTGATAGTATAGGTGACAACGTTCTGGGCTTCCTGTATCATTGTCAGATAAACCATGCTGACTTTGATGCTGCCGGACTGGCTTTGGATACGCTGCAATTCTTCACGTTTCAAATGTGATAACTGTCCGTTCAGATCGTTGGCTTTTCGAAGCTCATTTTCAAAATCCTCGTAATCATTGTTTTCCATCTTATGACGGCATACTTGCAGCAAGTAAACGATGTCCTCCGTCACATCCGAGAACTCACCTTTCTGAATGGCATCCAGCGGCTTGAAATTATTATCTATATGTTCGAGGCACGGTTCGCAAAGGCGTCCGATACTATATACCAGTTCGCTGGCAAAGTCATTGCCCTGATAATAATAGAGACCTTTCTCCAGCACCGTATTATTATCCAGACGACACATGGCAAGAGTGCCTGTACGCTTCATCTGCTTGATGAGCTGCTTTTCAAACTTCACGGCTCCCATAGAACGGCGCAGTCCGCGAAGGTTTTCATGCAAGAAAGCGGTCGTGGTACGTTCCAGATTCTCTTCTGTAAATGCCAGAATCTTCACCAATTCTTCACGGGTATGTTTGCGCAATAATTCCAGAATCTCTGTATTGTCGCTACTTTGCATTAATTGCTTGATTGTCTCATTACCTTTTTCTTTGGCTTTACGCTTCTTGTACATCACTTGGCTTCGGATTAGTGAGAATATTGCCAAGCCAATCAGCGCGATGATAGCGAATGTGCCTCCGAAATGAATGACCATAGCCACGAAGAAACAGATGGTGAATGCAGCTCCGGCGGTAATGAACCAGCCTCCGATGACACTCAGCACTCCCGTGATACGGAATACGGCGGAATCACGTCCCCAGGCACGGTCGGCGAGCGATGTACCCATGGCGACCATGAAAGTTACGTAAGTAGTGGAAAGAGGCAGCTTCAGTGAAGTTCCTAATGCGATGAGCAGACCGGCCAATACGAGGTTTACCGAAGCGCGTACCAAGTCGAATGCTGCACCGTCGGCAATGATGGCCTCATCCTTGCGGAAGCGTGTGTCGAGCCAGCGTTTCATGCCTTCAGGCATTGTTTTGGATATCCCGTTGGATAGCGTCATGCTGAAGCGTACCAATGTGCGGGCGATAGGTGTGCTTCCGAAGTTTTCTTCTCCTTCGTCTTGGCGGGCAAGGTCTACGGAAGTCTTGATTACATTATGTGCTTTTTTTGATGTGCAGAGAGCATATACCATGATGACACCTGCTCCGAAAAGGAAATACCAGGGTGTCTTGGCGGGACCGAGAAGTGAAGTCATCAGGAAGCCGTCCGGTGAGGTACCCGTTCCATTGGTTGTGAAATCGATGAATGAAGAATATCCGGCTAAAGGTACACCGATGAAGTTCACCAGGTCATTGCCGGCAAAGGCGAGTGCCAGTGCGAAAGTACCCAGCAAGACTACTACTTTGAACACATTCACTTTAAGCCAGTGTAATATCTGCATCAGCACGGTGAAGAATGCAAAACTGATACCGATGAGCATTGCTGTATTGTCTTGTATCCATTGCTTGTTTTCGGCAGTCATGAATGAACTGTCTTTCAAACCTTTTATCAACATGAAGTAGATGATGGATGTAACGGCGATACCTCCGAAAATGGCAATGCTGTATTTCATCTTTTTCTTGTAGTTGAAAGTAAACACAACACGTGCCAGCCATTGCACCAGCATACCGAAGAAGAAAGCGATGGCTACGGACACGAAGATGGCCATGATGACGGATAGTGCCTTGTCGGTGTTGATGAGATCACCAAGTCCCAGTGTGTCACTACCGTGTACTTTGATGAGTGCCAGTGCGAAAGTACCTCCCAATAGTTCGAATACCATTGATACCGTAGTGGAGGTCGGCATACCCATTGTGTTGAAAACATCCAGCAACACGACGTCCGTTAGCATCACGGCAAGCAGGATGCACATGATTTCGGCAAAGTAGAAGTGTTGTGGCTGGTAGATGCCGTGTCGGGCGATGTCCATCATCCCGTTGGACAACGCTGCACCGATGAATACGCCTATACCGGCGATAAACAACACGGTTTTGAAAGAAGCAGCCTTTGCACCGACTGACGATTGGAGAAAGTTGACTGCATCATTACTGACGCCCACGATAAGGTCGAACACCGCGAGGACGAACAGGAAGATGACAATACATAGATAAATAGTTTCCATAATGATGTATTTTATTTCTGGCTGCAAAGGAACGCAAATCGTATTGCAGGGAAATGTCATACATGTTACAGAAGTGTTACAAAATAAGTTCTCAATTTATCCGGGATCTTCAATCTTTGATTTAAGAAGTTCGTAGAAAGTGTATTGCGAGCGTACCTTTTCTTTCTGCGGGTGGGCTGATTTCCAGCAGTTGCGCAGGTTTTCATCCACGAAACAGGCTTTGCGCTTGTCCGCAAGCTGGATAGAAAGCATATCAACCAATTCCTGTTTTAATTCCGGATCCAGTATAGGGGTGACGGCTTCAATACGGCGGTACAGATTACGTCGCATCCAGTCCGGTGAGCCGAGGAATAGTTTCGGGTTGCCGCCATTGCCAAAATACCAGATACGGGCATGTTCCAGGAAAGTATCTACAATACGTGTTACACGGATGTTACGACTGTATGACTGGCCTGGTATCAGGCAGCAGATTCCCCGCACAATCAGGTCTATTTCGACTCCGGCTTGCGATGCTTCATACAGGCGGTCTATCATGGTGGGGTCTTGCAAGGCGTTCATCTTCAAGATAATCCGGCCGTTTTTTCCTTTCCCGGCCAGTTCTATTTCATGGTCGATGAGGCGGTTCAGTTCCGGTATCAGATTGAAGCGTGCCACCAACAGACGGTGAAATACCGGATTTTCCTTTCCCTGCAAGGTGCGAAATAGATTATACAGATCGTTGACAAGTATAGGGTTGGAGGTGAACAAACCGCTATCAGCATAAAGCGTAGCAGTCTTTTCATTGAAGTTTCCGGTACTGATGTAAGCATAGCTGGTTAGTTTCTTACCTTCTTTGTTGCGGCGCAAAACAAGGGCTACTTTGGCGTGTACTTTCAACTTAGGTATACTATATATAATGTTGATACCCGCAGCTTTCATCATTTCGGCGGTGGCGAGATTGTTCTCTTCGTCGAAACGGGCTTTCAGTTCTACAAATACGGTGACTTTCTTTCCGTTTTGTGCCGCGGCTATCAGCGTATTGATTACGGCCGAGTTTTCCGCAACCCGGTATTGTGTTACCATGATTTCGCGTACGGTAGGTTCGTGCACCGCTTCGTACAGGAAATGAATGAAATGCTCGAATGAGTGATAGGGGTAGTGCAACAACAAGTCTTTCTTTTCCACATACTGGAATATGGATTCCCGCTCATTGAGGCAAGTCAACTTCATGGGTTGCGGCTTCCGTATGGAGTGTATATTCGGGTTGGGGTTGGGCAGATGGCGCAAGTCTTCCAGGTTGAGGTGCTTGTCGCCCGGCACCAGTTCACGGCGGTCTATGCGGAAAGCGTCCACCAGGAAATCGAGGAAATCCTGCGGCATGGCACGGTCGTATACAAAACGGCAGACATCTCCTATCTTGCGTTTTTTCACCTTGGTCTTCACCTGCTCGATGATTTCGGAAGTGTTGGCGGCATCATCTATCAGGATATCCGCATCGCGCGAAATCTTGATGGAGTAGCTGCTGTCCACCTCATAGCCGGGAAAGATGGTGTCGATGTTCGCCTTGATGATATCTTCAATAAACATGAGATAATAGTTCCCTCCGACTTTGGGCAATTCTATGAAACGGGGCACTTTGCTGTACGGCTGTTTCATGACGAAGTATTGAGCTTCTCCCTTTTTTCCATTCTCTCCTTTCGGAAACAAGCGTACAGCAAGATACAGACGGTTATCCCGCAGGAACGAGACTATCTTATCTTTGGAGACGGGCACGGGCTGGAGATACGGGAAAATCTCTTCCCGGAAGAAACGGCGTACAAAGTCGTGATGGAATGGCTCCACGTTGCGGCTCTGATAGAAGATGATATGGTTCTTTTTCAGTGCAGGAAGTATTTTCCGTTCGTAAATACGTATACGGTCTTCCATTTGGCGGTTTACTTCCAGATTGATAGCATCCACCAGTTCGATGGCCGACTGCACGGTTTCTTCGTCACTTTGTGCGGCGCCGGTGGCTATCGCCTTATGGTCCGCCACACGTATTTTATAGAATTCTTCCAGGTTGGACGAGTAAATGGAAATGAAGTTAATTCGCTCATACAGAGACAGACTGTCATCTTCCGCTTCCAGTAGTACGCGGTAGTTGAATGACAGCCAACTTATGTCCCGTTTGAAATATCTGTTCTCCATAATTTCTTTAGTTGACAAAGATTTCCCCAAATATAGTTACCTTTGCACAGATAAACAAAAGAAAAATGACAAAAGTTGGTTTATTATCCGATACGCACGGATATTGGGATGAAAAGTATCTGCAATATTTTGAGACGTGCGATGAAATCTGGCATGCCGGTGATATCGGTTCGCTGGAAGTGGCCCGGAAGTTGGCGGCGTTCCGCACTTTTCGTGCCGTGTATGGCAATATAGACGGGCAGGATATCCGTGCCGTCTATCCGCAAATCAACCGTTTCACTGTCGACGGCGCTGAGGTGCTCATCAAGCATATCGGCGGCTATCCGGGCAATTACGACCCCTCCATCCGGGGAAGTATTCTGGTGCGTCCGCCTAAACTTTTCATTAGCGGACACTCGCACATCCTGAAGGTGAAGTATGATAAAACGCTGGATATGCTTCACATCAATCCGGGTGCGGCAGGCATCTCCGGATTCCATAAGGTGCGTACTATGGTGCGTTTCATCATAGACGGCGGAACGTTCAAAGACCTTGAAGTTATAGAACTGGCGGGCTGATTTATGCTTTATTATTTTGTCATGTTATAATTTTTTCTGAAATTTGTAGCGCAAAAACAGGCAATGCATCAGCATTAAAAATAAATAATTTATTTTGTACTGCATCCGCTTTACATTATTTTTGCAATCTGAATAGATTTACGAGAGCCGTGGGGCGTGGTCCTCCTTCTTATTTTATTCTATATTTGTATCAACCGAAAAAAGAACTGAAATATGAAAGGAATTATTCTTGCCGGTGGCAGCGCCACCCGTCTTTACCCCTTGTCTAAGGCTATTTCCAAGCAAATTATGCCGGTTTATGATAAACCGATGATTTATTATCCGCTTTCCACGCTCATGCTGGCGGGGATACGCGAAGTGCTGATTATCTCCACTCCACGTGACTTACCCATGTTCCGCGAATTGCTCGGTACGGGAGAAGAACTGGGAATGTCCTTTTCTTATAAGATACAGGAGAAGCCCAACGGTTTGGCGCAGGCTTTCGTGCTGGGTGCCGAATTTCTGAACGGTGAACCGGGTTGCCTTATTCTGGGTGACAATATGTTCTACGGTCAAGGTTTCTCTGCCATGCTGAAACGTGCCGCTTCTATCGAAAAGGGAGCGTGCATCTTCGGTTATTATGTGAAGGACCCGCGTGCATACGGTGTAGTAGAATTTGATGCGGATGGAAAGGCTATCTCCCTCGAAGAAAAACCTGAGCACCCCAAGAGCAACTATGCAGTTCCCGGCCTTTACTTCTACGACTCTACTGTCACCGCCAAGGCTGCCGCTCTCAAACCTTCTGCCCGTGGCGAATATGAAATCACCGACCTTAACCGCCTCTACCTGGATGAAGGTACGCTGAAAGTGGAAATCTTCGGCCGTGGTTTTGCCTGGCTCGATACGGGTAACTGCGACAGCCTGCTGGAAGCGAGCAATTTTGTGGCTACCATACAGAACCGTCAGGGTTTCCGTGTAAGCTGTATCGAAGAAATAGCCTGGCGTAAGGGTTGGATTAATGTCGACCAGCTTTATCGTCTTGGCGAACAACTTGGCAAAACGGAATATGGTACCTACCTGATGGATCTTGCCAACTCCTACCGCTAAGCAATTGACAATTGATAATTAACAATTAATAATTAGATACATGAAGACTTATCTCGTAACCGGTGCCGCCGGATTTATCGGTGCCAACTATATCAAGTACATCCTGGCCAAACACGATGATGTGAAAGTGGTCGTACTTGATTCCTTAACCTATGCCGGAAACCTTGGTACTATCGCCAATGACATTGATGACGAACGTTGTTTCTTTGTGAAAGGCGACATCTGCGACCGGGTACTTGCCGACGAACTGTTTGCCAAATTCAAGTTTGACTATGTGGTGAACTTTGCTGCCGAAAGTCATGTGGACCGCAGCATCGAGAACCCGCAGCTTTTCCTGGTTACCAACATTCTGGGTACGCAAAACCTGCTGGATGCCGCCCGTCGTGCCTGGGTGACAGGTAAGGATGAGAATGGTTATCCCACTTGGCGTAAAGGTGTGCGCTATCATCAGGTTTCTACGGACGAGGTGTACGGTTCACTGGGTGCCGAAGGCTACTTCACGGAGCAAACCCCGCTTTGCCCGCACAGCCCTTACAGTGCTTCGAAGACCAGTGCGGATATGGTGGTAATGGCTTATCATGATACTTATAAGATGCCGGTGACTATCACCCGCTGTTCCAATAACTATGGTCCCTATCACTTCCCCGAAAAGTTGATTCCGTTGATTATCAAGAATATTCTGGAGGGAAAGAAACTTCCCGTTTACGGTGACGGAAGCAATGTGCGCGACTGGTTGTATGTGGAAGACCACTGCAAGGCTATCGACCTCGTGGTTCGCGAAGGCGTTGAAGGTGAGGCTTACAATGTAGGAGGGCACAATGAGAAGACCAATCTTGAAATTGTGAAGCTGACTATCGCTACCATCCATCGCCTGATGACGGAAAATCCGGAGTACCGCGAAGTACTGAAGAAGAAAGTAAAAGGTGAAGACGGCCAGATTGATATCAGCTGGATTAATGAAGACCTGATTACTTTCGTAAAAGACCGTCTCGGTCATGACCAACGCTATGCCATCGACCCGACAAAGATAACCAACGCTTTAGGCTGGTATCCCGAAACGAAGTTTGAAGTCGGCATCGTGAAGACTATCGAATGGTATCTGAATAATCAGGACTGGGTGGAAGAGGTGACCAGTGGTGATTATCAGCATTACTATGAAAAGATGTACGGGAAAAGGTAACTTGTCGTTACTTTACTTTATATTTAACGAGGTTGTGTCGGAATGTTTCTGAAGTGCCCCCCGAAAGTTGGACGTTAAATTATAACTTTATAAATTCTCTTCATAATGAGCTCGGTATTGTACCGGGCTCATTCCATTTAGCTT
>NZ_FQZN01000023.1 GCF_900142015.1 Bacteroides stercorirosoris | reverse complement strand
GAATTCATTGGATTGTTGTTGTTTAAATATAACCGCAAAGATAATTCACTTTCGCTTATTAACATAACATACCCACAGGGTTTTCGGACTGACCCGATAAAGAAGCTCATGCGTAAGTTGACGCAAAGCATCGATTTGAGACTTCATATAATTATGAATTATAAATTATAAACTATGAATTATTCTTCTGTTATCGGAACAATAAGGGAAGGATGAATAAAAGTGGTAGCTACCGCCATAACTCCCTGAATAGATACAACAACCCTACGATCACCTTTCACCCGGACAAATATACCCTCGACGCCTTCGAAAACACCACCGGTGATACGAACACGATCTCCTTTCTGCATGGAATATTCTGTAGGTGGCAAGTAAATGACCTGTTGGTCGTAAGAACCGGCAATAGCTATAAAATGACGCATTTGGATTTCCGGAACAATAATCGGCTGCTTCGTCTCACGATCCATTATATAACGAAGAGGCAAAAGAACTGCATTCTCCTCCTTAATTTCGTCAATCTTCTTACGAGTGGAATAAATGAAAACCAGGTTATGTATGGCAGGAACGAGTTTACGAATACGTTGCTCCTTCCGCATCACATATTCATAACGCATAGGAATAAAGTTTTCAATATTATTCCTGTCCAAAAACTCTTTCAGAACGAGTTCCCGGCTATAAGTGATACGCAATGCATACCAGTGAAATTCAGAATTCAGAATGGAAGATTGAGAGCTCATCAATAATTAACTGTTCTCGTCAGGATATTTCTTGGGGACACCGGGGAATGAAAATTCCTTCCGGTTAAAACGTAAATTCGTGATGGTGAATTAGCTACGTTCAATGGCCAAAATTCAAACTCCCTATCGCAGGAAGTACAAACAGGCACTTTTGAAGACTGGAAAAGCTGATTTTGCTGAAAAAGCACAGTTTTCTACTTCTTATATACTGTAATATACTGTAAACGAAAGACTTAATAGAATAAAGCGTAGATTAATCGTTCGTTTAATGAGCGCAAAGATAAGGGGGATTTTCGAAAGAACAAAATGTTTAATAAAAATAATTTCAATGAATCTTGATTTGACATATTAATGAGTTGATATACAGAATTATGACTTCTAAAAAAAAACATTATTATCTATACAATTTATATTCCTTATAATTTCTTCTATTTTTACAGCTGAATAAATACTATAAATAGTCATTTATGCCCCTCCCCCCAGCTACAAGTACTTATAAGAGGCCTCCAAAAGGGCTACACCTTTTATCCCGGATGGCTACACCTTTTTATATGCAAGGCTACACCCTTCGAGGCAAAAGGTGTAGCCCGATACAAGCAATGCTTATCATACAAAATAACAAGGGAAATTATTTTACATATTTTCATTCATCACACCAGCAATAAAGCCAGATTCAAACCACACTGAGAATTAGTCGTTTACAAGGAGTTAAGAGTTTGTCGACAAGGAATTAACTTCCTGTCAACAAACTCTTAACTCCTTGTAAGCAGACTCTTAATTCCTTGTACACAGAACAATATCAGTCATACAACAAGACCTCTAAAATCCATTCTAATTTGACAACAAACAATAACTCAGTACATTATTTACAATAAAAAAAATACCCCACAGAAAATATTCCTGCGGGGTACAACCTAATGCCTAATAAAAAACCTCTTTTTACCCTAATTTGAGAGTACTTCTTGATTTGAGAATTTTCTTTTTATCTCCATTTCTTCACAGCCTTCTTATCTGCCGGTGTAGCCTCAATCAGACTGAGAGCAAAACCACCACTACGTGCCAGTTTCACAGACATCTTGGTCTTGTTCGTCACAATACCCTTCTTTATCTGATAAGAAGTAGGATTCTCTTTGTAATCAGCATCTTTTCCATCAGCATAAAGAGTCGCTACATATTGTTTTCCCGGTTCCAAGAAATCCAGAGTAAAATTAGAAGTACGTGCATTCTCATCAGTGATACCACCTACAAACCAATTATTCGTACCTTTTGCCTTGCGAGCCGCTGTAATATAATCACCCGGTTCAGCTTCCAGATACTTACTGTCATCCCAGTCCACAGCTACATCCTTGATGAATTGGAAAGCATCCATATGCTTCTCATAATTCTCAACCAAGTCAGCAGCCATCTGCAACGGGCTATATAACGTTACGTAAAGAGCCAATTGTTTACAAAGAGTAGTCTGTACTTGTCCATGAGGTTTGTCACCCATGAATTCCAGCTTCGTATCAAAGATACCCGGAGTATAATCCATCGGACCACCGATAAGACGGTTGAACGGAAGCAAAGTGGTGTGGAACGGTTTACTGCCACCGAAAGCCTCATATTCCGTACCACGGGCAGACTCATTACCAATCAGATTAGGATAAGTACGGCAAAGCCCGGTAGGACGTACTGCCTCATGAGCATTTACACAAATCTTGTAATCAGCTGCTTTGGTTATTGCATAAAGATAATGATTGTTCATCCACTGGCCATAATGATGCTCGCCACGAGGAATCATATTACCTACATATCCACTTTTTACCGCATTATAACCATTGTCTACCATAAACTGGTAAGCTTTATCCATATGGCGCTCATAGTTGCGTACAGAAGCGGAAGTCTCATGGTGCATCATCAGTTTCACGCCTTTACTCTTGGCATAATCATTCAACATTTTCACATCAAAGTCAGGGTATGGAGTCACAAAGTCGAATACATAATCTTTGGAATGACCGAACCAATCTTCCCAACCTTCGTTCCAACCTTCCACCAACACTTGGTCGAGACCATGTTCGGCAGCAAAATCAATATAGCGTTTCACATTTTCATTGGTAGCGCCATGTTTACCGTTAGGTTTGGTCTTGGTATAATCCGTCTCACCCAATTTCACGGAAGGCAAATCATCCGTATAAGCCCACGTGCTCTTTCCGGCGATCATCTCCCACCATACACCAACGTATTTCACCGGTTTAATCCAGGAAACATCTTTATAAGCGCAAGGCTCGTTCAAATTCAGCGTCAATTTGGAAGCCAGAATATCACGGGCATCATCACTTACCATAACCGTACGCCACGGAGATTTGCAGGGCGCCTGCATGTAGCCTTTATCTCCTTTCGCATCGGGAGTCAACCAAGATTCAAATACGAAATTCTTATCATCCAGATTGAGGTGCATACAAGAATAATCTATCAAAGCAGCCTCATGCAAGTTGATATAAAGCCCATCGGCAGTCTTCATTTGCAGAGAAGTCTGTACACCTGTCGGAGAGAAAGTGGTTTGCGAGGAGTTTGGAGTGATTGCCCCATCCATCAAACCGCGGATTTCAGAAAGTTTAGACTCTGTATAATCATATTCCTGCGTATCATAATCGCCCGGTATCCAGAAAGCAGTATGGTCGCCGGTCATGGCAAACTGAGTATGTTCTTCCTTGATAACGAAATAATTCAGGTTCTTGGACAAAGGAAACTCGTAACGAAAACCTAAACCATCGTCAAATAGGCGGAAACGGATAATCATATTACGATCTTGCGCTTTCTGATTCAGCGTCACAGCCATTTCGTTATAATGATTACGGATTTGTTTTACTTCGCCCCACACCGGCTCCCAAGTTTCGTCGAAAGTGGAAGTCTTGGTATCTGCCAGTGTAAATCCATTCATCAGTCCCGGAGCATCTTTCAGTTCCAGACCAAGTTTAGAGGGTTTGATTACAGCTTTACCTTTGTAGGAAAGTTCATAGATCGGTTCACCTTGTGCGTTTACTGAAAAATTCAGTTGCAGTTGTCCATTAGGAGAGGTAATACTCTCAGCCATTGCCCAATTGCCCACAAACAAAAAGAGCAGGAGACAGAACAATTTGATAACTTTCATGTTTTTCATGATTTGAATTATTTTAGAATGATAATCGTGATGCAAATATAAGCAGGAAAAGACATGCAAAAGAAGGAATAAAATGAAAATATAGATGTTTTACCGGCAAACGTTTGCATAACTGGTTTAGTTTCTGTTTTTTAAGTACAAAGGAGAAAAACAGGAATATAAACCCGATATAAATGAAAAATTGTACCTTTGCGGACAATGTAAGCAGAATATATAATTAAAATGAAAGAATTGATATACGTTTTTCTTGGCGGCGGAACGGGGAGCGTACTCCGTTATTATGTGCAAGAACTCCTGCACGAACGAATTATCCCCTACTCTTTTCCCTGGGCAACGTTCACAGTCAACATTTTCGGGAGTTTCCTGATAGGGTTGTTTTACGCACTCTCCGCCCGTTTCAACCTTTCCCCCGAAGTACGTTTGTTATTGACTGCCGGATTCTGCGGCGGATTCACCACTTTCTCCACTTTCTCTAATGATGGGCTTACTTTACTAAAAAATGGATTTTACGGCACATTCATATTCTATACCTTAATAAGCATCACATTGGGAATACTGGCGGCACTGGCAGGAGGAATGGTTAACGGAAAATGATAATCTAATTGTAATTACAGGACTATTTTCCTGAACAAAAGCCGATTGTTTCTTGTTCCTTATTTAAAATAGTTACAAATAATATCATAATTATGAAAATAGCAAAGATTATCGGACGTGAAATCCTCGATTCAAGAGGAAACCCCACAGTGGAAGTAGATGTAATTCTGGAATCAGGCTTTATGGGCCGTGCCTCTGTCCCTTCCGGTGCTTCTACCGGTGAACACGAAGCTTTGGAACTCCGTGACGGCGACAAACAACGTTATGGTGGCAAAGGCGTGCTGAAAGCAGTGGAAAACATCAACGATGTTATCGCTCCGAAGTTGATCGGAATGTCTGTCCTCGATCAGATGGGTATCGACCATACCATGCTGGCACTGGACGGAACCAAAACCAAATCAAATTTAGGTGCCAATGCCATTCTCGGCGTATCTCTCGCCGTAGCAAAGGCAGCAGCCGCATATCTCGACATACCTCTGTACCGCTATATCGGTGGTACCAACACTTACGTGATGCCCGTACCGATGATGAACATCATCAATGGCGGTTCTCACAGTGACGCCCCGATCGCTTTTCAGGAATTCATGATACGTCCCGTAGGTGCGACTTCTTTCCGTGAAGGTCTGCGTATGGGTGCCGAAGTGTTCCACGCATTGAAAAAGGTTCTGAAGGACCGTGGTCTGAGCACTGCCGTAGGCGATGAAGGAGGTTTTGCTCCCAACCTGGAAGGTACGGAAGATGCCCTGAACAGTATTATCGCCGCTATCAAGGTTGCCGGATACAAACCAGGCAAAGATGTCATGATTGCCATGGACTGCGCCTCTTCCGAATTCTACAAAGACGGTATATATGATTATACGAAGTTTGAAGGTGAAAAAGGCAAGAAACGCACAGCCGACGAACAGATTGATTATCTGGAACAACTCATCAATCAGTTCCCTATCGACTCCATCGAAGACGGTATGAGTGAAAACGACTGGGAAGGCTGGAAAAAACTTACCGACCGTATCGGCGACCGCTGCCAATTGGTAGGTGACGACCTTTTTGTTACCAACGTCGACTTCCTGGCTATGGGCATCGAGAAAGGTTGCGCCAACTCCATCCTGATTAAGGTAAACCAGATCGGCTCCCTGACCGAAACTTTAAATGCCATAGAAATGGCTCACCGCCACGGATATACGACCGTAACTTCCCACCGTTCCGGAGAAACGGAAGATTCAACCATTGCCGACATTGCCGTTGCCACTAACAGCGGACAGATCAAAACCGGTTCGTTGAGCCGTTCCGACCGTATGGCAAAATACAATCAACTGCTCCGTATCGAAGAAGAGCTGGGTGCTAATGCCGTTTACGGTTACAGACGTATCAAATGACCCGACATAAACAGTTAGTAGAATAGCCATTGTATCAACTGCAAGAGGGGCGAACCATCACGGTCCGCCCCTCTCTTTTTTAACCTTAAAATCACCAATCAATCTATTACCTTGAAGAAAACATTTTCACCGGATTGGCTGTCGGAAGCCACCCAAAGAGCAAAATCTCCCGGTTCTACAACCTTAGCCATATCAATGTTCCAAAATGCAAGCTCGCTGATGGGAAGTTCGAACGAAACACTCTTCTTCTCACCCGGTTTCAACGTCACGCGGGCAAAGCGTTTCAGTTCTTTCACCGGACGTGTTACGGAACCGACTTTATCTTGTACATACAATTGAGCCACTTCCGTTCCTTCATATTTACCCGTATTTTCCAAATCAAATGTTACTGTCAGCACTTCATTCTTCTTCAATGCAGCCGAAGACAGCTTGACATTGCTATACTTGAATGTAGTGTATGACAAGCCATAGCCGAACGGGAACAAAGGATCAAAGCCCGCATCCATATAGAAAGAAGTACATCCCAATGAGGTTTGCCCCGCTTCAACAGCTATATCATTCAGCAACACTTCATTTCGCGTAGCCGGCCGACCTGTATTATTATGAGCATAGTACACCGGAATTTGTCCTACCATCTTCGGAAAAGTAACCGGCGTTTTTCCGCTCGGAACAGCCTTGCCCCAAAGCAGGTCTGCCAATGCAGGTCCACCCATTGTGCCCGGATGGAACGAGTAAAGGACAGCAGCCGATTCTTCCACTTCTTTACCGATAGTCAGCGGACGACCTGCCATCACGACAGTCACTACCGGTTTGCCGGTTTTCGCCAAAGCAGCAATCAGAGCTTTCTGGTCACCTTGCAAATCAAGGTCGGCCAGACAATGCGCTTCACCCGAAAGGATAGATTCTTCACCTACAAAAGCCAGGATAACGTCTGCACGTGAAGCAGCCGAGGCAGCCTTTGCCACGCCCGCCGGATTCTTTTCACGGCTATATGCCAAGCCTGGTTCATAGATTACCTGCAACTTATCCCCAACCATTTCTTTAATGGCATTCAACGGAGTTTGAGTACGGTTCTTTTCACCATCAAATACCCATGTGCCCAACTGCTCGTATGGAGCATTAGCCATAGGACCAACCACGGCAACTGTTTTCACTGATGATTGCAACGGCAATATCCCCTTGTCATTTTTCAACAGAATTGCCGATTCAACAGCTGCCTGTTTAGCCGCCTCCAGATGAGAAGGAGCATACATCACCGTAGATGAAAGTTTTTCATCCACATAAGGATTATCAAATAAGCCCAAACGATATTTGATGCGCAATATATTTCGGACAGCCTCATCAATTGTGCTTTCTTTCACCTTTCCTTCTTTCACCAGTTCAGGTAATTCTTTCACAAAAGTATAACTTACCATCTCCATGTCGACTCCTGCATTAACAGCTTTCATAGCCGCCTCCTTCGGATCTGCCGCAAAACCATGACTTATCATCTCACTGGCAGAAGCCCAGTCCGTCACTACCAATCCATCAAATCCCCATTCACCGCGAAGTACATCTTTCAGGATGAAGGTATTTCCAGTTGAGGGTACACCATCATTGTCATTGAAGGAAGTCATGAATGTAGCTGCACCTGCCTTGGTAGCCGCTTCGAACGGTGGCAAATAAACATTGCGCAAGCGGCGTTCAGGAATGAATGTAGAATTATAGTCACGCCCGCCTTCGGCTGCACCATAGCCCACAAAGTGTTTGGGGCAAGCAGCTATCGATGTCGGATTATTCAGAGAATCTCCCTGAAAACCTTCTACCATAGCGGCTCCCATCACGGAAGTAAGATAAGTATCTTCCCCGCATCCTTCGGCAATACGCCCCCAACGGGGATCACGGGCAATGTCAATCATCGGTGCAAACGTCCAGCGAATGCCCACGGAAGAAGCTTCGATAGCCGCTACCCGTGCACCGTCTTTCGCAACCTGAGGATTGAACGAGGCCGCCTGTCCCAACGGAATAGGGAAAATCGTTTTAAACCCGTGAATGACATCACGTGCCATCAGCAGAGGAATCCCCAAACGAGATTCCTCTATCGCTACGCGCTGCAACGCATTGATACGCACCGGGTCTATCTCATTCAAAATAGAACCGACTTCACCTTTCTTAATCAAACTGCTCATATCCTCGATATTGCCATAAGAGGAAATCTGGTTCATCTGACCAATCTTTTCCTCCAAGGTCATCTTGGATAACAGTGCTTCCACTCTTTTCTCTGTTGCCGCATCGCCCTTATTGGTTGCCACTTGGGTGCAAGAGACAAAGGGCAGCAGAAACAGGCAAGCGGAGAAAAATTTCATAGCTTTCATACTTCTTCAATTATATTTTCTGAAACACACGTACATAATCAATTTCATAAGTTGCCGGAAGGGCGGATTCATCTATGCCCTGGGCACCTCCCCAATCGCCACCCCACGCAAGATTCAACTTCAGATAGAAAGGAGCATTAAAAGGCCAAGTATCTTTATTTCCTTTCTTATCATTATTGAAAGTAAAGTAACATTTACCATCTACATATCCTTTAATAAAGTCTTCAGTCCATTCAACCGCATATATATGGAACTCAGTCTGTGCAGTGGGTACCTTCATCGTTCCTGATTTTTGAGTACCAATAGAATGATTGTAAGCTTTACAATGAATCGTAGACAATATTACATTAGGATCATACCCAACTTCTTCCATGATATCAATCTCACCGTCATCCGGCCAAGCTGTGTAGTTTTTCGGCATCATCCAGAAGGCAGGCCACGTTCCCTTACCTTTCGGGAGCTTAAGACGAGCTTCAAAGTAGCCATACTTCCAGCTTTGAATGCTATTCATACGAACGGACAGTACTTCATTTCCTCTTTTTTGAAGAATGATTTTCAACGTACCATCTGAGACAATTGAACAAGTATCTGTTCCTGAAAAGCCAGCAACATAATTTTGTATTTCATGATTACCCCAACCGCTATTGCCCGTCTCATACCACCAAGCGGAAGTTTTAGGTAATGCAGGTTTACCGTCAGTCAAACGCGTATCATTGAATTCATCTTGCCAGACCAGTGTATAGCCCTCCGGAACATAATTTTCAATCTCACCTTTAGCCTGTTTTAAGGTATATTCTTTCTTATAATCCGTACCCATAGCAAAAGATAATACTGCTGTACGTTCTTGGTCAGTAGCATTTTTTAGAGCTGTGATTTTTAGGGCAGTTTCACCCTTGTGGCCGCTACCTCCAGACAGTGAATACCAAGACTGTCCATCAGTTTTCACAGTCCATGCTGCATCAGCTTTCACGACAATCGTAAACGTCTCTCCCGCTGCACTCATCTGCATGTTGGCCGGAGTTACTTCCATCGAAAGTGTTTCTCCTCCCTGCGGCTCTTCTGACACCGAATTATTATTGCCACAACCCGCCAGAAGGATAAACGGCATTAACCACAAACAAGTCATAAATTTCATATTTTGAGAATAATAAAGAGGCAGTTGCCCGAAAAAAGCAACCGTCTCTTTAATTGTTAAACTACACTTTATTCCTTAAATGAAAAATCATCAAAGAAGAATATGCCGGGAGCCGCATGTCCTTCGGCACCGAATTGGATAACAATCCGGTCAAAATCCTGACGATCTTTCACATCACTGAAGTCAAACTCTATTTCAAGCCATTTATCAGTAGCAAGATCTTTCTTCGTAATTTCAGCTTGGGTTTCCCATGCGTTGTCTCCCATATCGCTATTTTGCAGTTTCACAACTATTTGCTTCTGCAACTGATTAATAGTAATCCATTCACCTGCAACATTAGCAACCGTGGTATAATCATTATAAGAAGGTACAAATACTTTCATGCGAATCTTGTTTTGAGTAGTCAGGTCAAAAGTATAGTCCTTCGTCGTAAATGATAAATTACTGTAATATGAATCTGATTTCTGATAACGATATACTTTATTCGATTCATTAACCGGTACCGGAGCCGGATTGTCGACAACACCACTCTTATCACCCATATCCTGAGCTATGAAGTTCAAAATCTCATCCTTTTCAAAGTTTTCTGTCAAAGGAATTACCTTGGGGGTTTTCACGATAGGCGGTTCGCCGACGTTCAAGTCCTCACGGCAGTAAATGAATACCCAATCCTGATTTTCAGTCGTATTCAATACACGTAAAGCCATCACCTCATCCGTTTGATAAATAATATCATAGGTCTGAGTACCACAATAATAGCCCAAGAAAGCGTCACCCGTCAGCGTTAATTGAGGAAATACTCCACTATCGTCCAAAGCAAAATTATAAGAACCACCAGCATAATCGAAAGACGTATCTTCTCCTTCCTGAACCGCTCCCGGCTTACCATTAGCTATAGCCCAACGTCCATATCCCTTGCCTTCGGTTTCAATCTTCAACTGCAATCCTGCCTGGATAAAGGTGAACTTCATATCATACATAGTCCATTTATTTTTTTCATCAGCACCGGCTCCCCACCAATTCTGTGCATAAGTGCCCACAGGACCTAAGCCAATATGGCCTTTGATATCATCTCCTACAATAGTAGGTTTCGGACTTTCATACTTGCCTACGGCTTCCGCCACTTCTTTAGTGAAGTTATTATACCGGTCGAACACCCAGGTTTTTCCGTTTGCAGCACTTGCCCCTCCGGTCAGATTATTATAAAGAGGAATATCAAGCAAACTGAAATCATCTTTATCAAAATGTAAAGGAATAACTTTGGAAACAGCGTCACCGTCAGCAGTATAGACTGTCAAAGTAGCAGTATAGTCACCTTTCTCCGGATACTGGCCAGTGACGGTTTTACTTTTACTAGTCACTCCATTCCCCAAATCCCAGACAAATGAATAAGGGACTTTGGTGTTAACCGTATTCGTGAAGACAATCTCATTACCACTCCTTTCGGTGGTTGCTTTAGTATAAGTTATTTCTTCAAGAGAGATCGTACCAAGCACTCCCAGTGAATAATCATCACTCTCCTGAGGCTCACAAGCAGTCATTACGACTAAGGCCAACATCGCCCAAAGCCCTGATTTGAATATATTTTTCATATTTATTTTTATTTTTAAGTGTTATCATCGATTTAGTAACCCGTATTCTGTTTCAGCTCAAACTCAGTACCCTTCGTCTTATCAATCTCTGTTTGAGGAATGGGCAGATACTTTTTATTTTCATTATAATTGCGAACTGAATTATATTCCGTATTATTCTCCGTCAGAACAGAAGCAGCATCTCCCCAACGTACCAAATCATAGAAACGCATACCTTCGCCTAAAAATTCTTTATGGCGTTCAGCCTTAATATTAGCAGCAGTAGCAGGAATAGAAGCATCCTTACCGAATGCACGCTTACGAATCTGATCCAGACAGGATTGCGCATCAACCCCTTGCTGCTCAGCAACACCATCCATTTTTACCAATTCGACATAATTCAACAGAGTCTCTGCATAGCGGAAAATGCGTAGATTATTACAATAATTCAAATCTGTATCACCGGGAGGAGGATTATATCCTTTGCGGGCAGCATACTTACGTTGGAATAAACCGGTATCTTGAAAACGTCTTGCATATTCAGCTGCACTCCAGTCGTTAATTGAAGCATCACGACGTAAATCCCCTTCTTCATACATGTTATAGGCCGACTGACGTACAGGAGCAAATCCCCAACCACCATTAAACACACCATCCGGATCAATCAAACCGTTAGGAGCAATAAATGCCGGTAAATTTGTTCCATATCCTTGCCAACCGGTCGACCAGGTTTTGCCTTCGGGCAACTGATTACTCTCAAAAATAGATTCCACACAGAATTCATTCTCATCCAGCCACATAGCATCAAAATCAGTCATCAAATCGAACTTACCACTTTTAATGATAGTAGCCATATCATTGGCAACTTCCGCATATCTACTTTGATCTTTCTGATACATGACAACACGCGCTTTCAACATCAGCGCTGCAGCACGACAAACACGCCCTCTATCTGTCACTGTACCATCATCTTTCGCATTTGTAGTCATAGACAGTACCCCATCTTCACAAGCTACATCCAAATCGGCCATAATTTCAGCATAAATCTCATCAGCAGTATATTGTCTAGCAACATAAGGATCTTCCAAAGGAGCTTCAAAATAAGGGATATTGCCATATAGCTTCCACAATAAATGTACATAATACGCACGCAAGAAATGAGCTTCCGCACTATATTGCTTAACCTTATCTTCTTTCACACCAGTTGAATTCTGACAGGCAATGATGGTATTGTTGCAACGTGCAAGCCCTGTATAGTAGATATTCCATAAACCAAGTTCCTCTCTCGAACTCATTGAGAATTGAGACAAAGAATAGAGCTGTGCCTGGTCACCTGCATCACCACCACCTTTATATATATCATCAGAACGAAGGTCGGACATAAGCAAAATGCCATTATAGTTATTATTGGCATAACTATCAAATAATAGAATCTGGTATGCAGAACCTAAATAAGAAAGAATCGCACCCTCTGTTGCAGGAGCTCCGGCCAGTGGTTTCTGCGTAGGACTTGCAGTAAGGAAATCATCGCCACAGGAAGTAGTCACTAATGCAGATGACAAAAGAGCTGCTATTGTAAATATTTTAAACCTTTTCATATCATATCATTTTTTATAAAGTTAGAAAGAAATGTTTGCACCCACAGAAATAGTTCTTGATTGCGGATAGATGCCTTTATCAACACCTAATGTGGTATAATTACCTGAAGCCAATTCCGGATCAAACCCGTCATAACCGGTAAATGTGAGCAAATTCTCGGCAGATACATATACTCTCAAACGTTGAACGGAAAATTTACGGGTCAATTTAACCGGCAATGTATATCCCAACTGAGCTGTTTTCAGACGTAAATAAGAGCCATCCTTCACATACAGATCAGAAGAACGCCAGTTTTTGTTCGGATTAGTGGAAGTCATGCGAGGAATGGAATTCGAGGTTCCTTCACCATGCCATCTGTCCATAATCCAAGTCGGACGGTTCATAGCAGGGATATCACCGCGTTGTGCAAAGTCAAAGATGTCATTCCCAACAGTTCCTTGGAAAAATAAATTCAAATCGAAGCCTTTCCATTCAGCCCCCAAAGTGAAACCAAAGCTCCAGTCAGGCATGCCTTTACCTATTTTCGTTCTATCATTATCATCGATAGAACCATCATTATTGAAGTCTACAAAACGAACATCACCCGGCTGAGCTTCAGGCTGCATCTTTTCACCTTTAGAATTTACATAAGCATCGATTTCGGCTTGATTCTGAAACAAACCATTTGTCTTCATACCATAGAAATAAGGCCATATTTCACCATTCTTACCATGAACATAGTCGCCAACACCGGAAGCACCGGCATTTTCATAGTTAGCTTCACCGGATGCATTACCCAACTTTATCAGTTTATTTTTCAAATATGAAGCATTGGCACTGACATGATAGGAGAAGTCTTTTATCTGCTGCTTCCACCCCAATTCGAACTCAAGCCCCCAGTTTTCCATTTCACCCAAATTAGACATCGGAGCACTTTGTCCCACATAAGAAGGAATAGGTTTATCCATCAACATACCATTTGTTCTCTTCTTGAAATAGTCAAAACCAAAACTCAAAGCATTATTAAAGAAACGGGCATCAAAACCAAGGTCAATCTGCTCGGATTCCTCCCATTTAATATCAGGATTACCAAGAGCTGCCGGTGAAGAACCGTATTGCATTACTCCGGTCTTACCCTCACTTGATACAACATAACCACCACCGAAATAGTAGTTCTGACCACCATCCATCAAAGAGCCATAGCGGAAGTTACCAATCTTTTCATTACCATTCCTACCCCAGCTGAAACGAAGTTTAAAGGTATCAAACCAAGTTGGCTTGGCATTTTCCAGATAAGGTTCATTCCATATATTCCATCCCACAGATACAGCCGGGAAAGTAGCCCACTTATGATTAGCGCCAAAATGTGAAGAACCATCACGGCGTAATGTAAACTGAACCATGTAACGCTCATTATAGTTATAGTCCAAACGACCGAAGTAAGAAGCCAAAGAAGCGAAATCAGCTCCGTCGTCCGTATAGCCTTCTACACGCTCTTTGTCACGGTCGCCAATAGCAGAATTGATATTAGCTTTAAGAGGATCGGTCTCCAACAGATTATAATCCCAACCTTTCAATGTACGTGCCGTATATTTGGATGCAGACTGACCTAATACAACGGAAAGATTATGTTTTTCCGCAAAAGTTTTAGAATAGGTCAATACGTTCTCCACCTGCCATCTGAACCCACGGTTCATTTCACTGTTTACCCAACTCTGCTCATTCTTTTTCATAGAGCCCATGTAGTATTCAAAGCCGTAGCCATCAACACCCCAAAATGCAAGGTCGGCACCATAGCTACTCTTAAACTTCAAACCTTCCAGAATATCAAGTTCCGCCCAAAATGATCCGACAAACTTATCTTCATTGTTTTTAGTAAGTTCAGGTGAGTTTAACATTGCCACAGGATTAGCCAACTCCTGATATCCCGAAGGAGGCAAGGAAAATACATTGCCATCTTTATCGGTTACTGCCGTCGGGTATTGCTTCAGGATTGCTTCACTCTCTTCTTTTGAAGCGTAAACTGAAACCAGTGGAGAAAACGCAATGGCACTACCCAAGATTGAACCATACTCAGAGTTTGTCTCAACTCCTGTAGAAGTTCCTCTTGAATAACCGATATTCACACCCGCCTTCAACTTGTTCAAAAATTTGCGACTATCATCTTCAAATACAGTATAAGTAGAATTTGAACGCAAACTCCAACGTTCATAGTTCGACTTACCATAGTTACCGCCAACAATACCCTCCTGATTGAAATAGCCTAAAGAAAGAAAATATTGCATTTTGTCATTACCGCCATTGATACTTACTTGATGTTGCTGGATGGGAGCATCATAATTGAAAGTTTCATCTTGCCAGTCGGTTCCATTGCCAGCCTTAGAAATCTGATCTTTCGTGTAACGGGGAAGATTACCATCATTCACATCCATCTCATTCATAATTGTCATATACTCAGTAGCATTCAGCACTGACTTCTTCTTCCACGGATTCTGCCAGCCATAACTGAAGTCATAATTAATGGTAGTCTTACCTGATTTACCACTTTTCGTAGTTACCAATACTACACCATTAGCAGCACGAGCACCATAAATAGCAGCAGAAGCCGCATCTTTCAGAATTTCAACAGAAGCAATATCTACCGGATTCAGATAGTTGATACCGCCATCTACCGCCATACCGTCAACAATATACAACGGATCTGAGTTGTTGACAGTTCCAATACCACGAATACGCACTTTGGAATCTGATCCCGGCTGACCAGAACTTTGAGTAATCTGAACCCCCGAAACCTTACCTTTCAAAGCATCTTCCACACGTGAAGGTTTCGATGCATTCAGTTCTTCAGCACTAACACGACTGATAGCTGCCGTTACCACGCTCTTCTTCTGCACACCGTAACCTACCACCACCACTTCATCCAGCGCTTCCGCATCTTCCTGCAGCACGATTTTAAAATCATGTTTGCCATTTACCGAAATGTCCTGTGATTTAAACCCTATATAAGAAATGGAAAGAACTGCGTCGGAAGGAACCGACAAAGTAAATTCACCGTCTATACCGGTGATTGTTCCTGTAGCGGCATTACCTTTCACCACCACATTTACTCCAGGCAAGGGTTCATTGTCCGTACCGCTTACCACCGTACCTTTTACCTGTATATCCTGCGCATACACAGAAGCTAATAAGGTAAAGCTTAGTAAAAATAAAACTGATAATAACTTTTTCATAAGTTTCACTAAATTAAGATTAACAATTCTCGGTTTTGTTCTCATTTGAACACTGCAAACATATGATAAATGAACGTAAAAGCAACTTGAAGTACCCATTCTTAAATACGTCAATTCAAAATTCAGAATACGTTATCAATACGTCAACACCAACTAAGCAGCTGAAAATCAACGAAAATAGAATACTTTCAACACATACGTCATTGCATGTTATAGAACACAAAACAGCTTTTTTCAAAACTACAATAACATATAAACAGGTAAAATCTAAAGGAAGTTAATAAGGGAAAAGTGCAAATTAGACTTATTCACATATCATCGGTTAAACAACTCGAACGTGAATTTACAACCTATTTCCTGGTATTTCCAATTGGCGAAGCTGCAGAAAACTCCAAAGTCGAAAATATTTGTACCGATGCCATAGCCAACCTCAACGTAAGGATTCAGATGCGGCATGACTAATGCATTCAGGTAAAGACGCTCATTCAGCACATGCTGCGTATATTTCACCAAATGGCGCAGCAACAAGAAAGGGGACTCATACGTCAAGTGACCACGAAGATACTTGCGGGAAGAGTTATACCAACGCCCATCAAGCAACTGGAAAACACCGCCAATCTCATCATTCCAACCGACCGGAAGGTTGGAACGGGTCAGGTTGGCAAAATCCACAAAGTATATATCTTTCTGATTGGTAAAAGCCCCCCACCCGAAACGAAGATAAAAATCGCGCATCAATCCCAAAGGAATGGAGTGCTGAATATCTACCTCGATACGTTCATACGTACCGGTACTTTTAAAGACCCCATCAATGCCCCTCTCCCAATCTACCGAAAAACTGGGATATTTGGAATGCAAGTTTACTTTTCGGTCACCATTCATATAGTAGTACTGACCGGGAGTCCACGTAAGACGTACACGCGGGGCAAAGCTATTATATGAATGACGCATCTTTTCTTCCCATGCAGGAGGAGTAGTGGTAGGCCCCTCTTCCTTCTCCGACTCCGACTGGACGGACTTTGTAGTGACAAACAACGAACGATTCGCCTCTGTACGCTTATGCATCGAGAAACCGAGATCCAACGACAAGCCGTTTACGATTTCCCAACTGTGGCGCACCTCCAGATACAAGTCATTGAAATAATCCAGATACACCCGATCGAAATCGAAAATACTGTCAGGCATATTTTTCAGCTCATCCAACATCCGGCTACTGTAAATACGGTGCCCATTGCCCACACTCACGTGAAATGCCGCACGTTTGCGTGGCCAGTAGTCGAAGTCCGACCTGACCGACCAATAAAGCTCTTTATATTTAAAGTTATAACCCAGCCTGGGGACAATACGCAACAAGCGGTCACCCGTAAAAAGACGATTGTACTTGAATTCCTGCCGGTATGAAAAACCGTTATTCCCGCTATAACTCAACAAGAACGGATTGATAAGCGGCGAGCAACGCACACTTCCCATTTTCGAAAGATCCACAGTGTAGCGGCTGATAAGCGCATCACCGATCTGTCCCCAAAATTCCAGATTCTTATTTTTAGGCTTCTTATATCGTTGCAAAGTATCACGGCGCAGAAAGAAATCCTGATATAACTCCTGCTCATGCGAAGAAAGCGGAATAGGACGTAAACTCGCAAAATAAGCACTGTCTGTCTTGTTAGCATTTGTATCGGTGCGCAGCGTATAGGACTCGGACAGATCGTATTTGCTCTTCAACCGCTTTCGCTCCAACTGGGAAGGATCTTTCTGAATGATGGATTTATAATCAAGGGCAGCAATATAATTGGCATCAATCACATTGCCCAGAAAACGGAAAGTAGCATCCACATCGTAATGCACAGGCAAGAATTCATCCGACTCGCCCACATCACCCATACGTATCATATTGTTGAAACGCAGCATTTCAGAACGTCCGATAAAGTGCATTTCGCGTACGCTCCAAACATTCTCACTCACAACCATGTGTCCGCTAACCAATTGGAAACTCTTACTTTTCGGTTTGAAACTGATCTTATACTGCAATTCGTGCATCTTCCCCATGACAGAATCTATATGATAAGAGTAGTACTTCATCGCATTCGGGGCCAAAGGCGAAAGAAGCTTATCATATAATAAGGTGGAAGCATAGATATTGACATGAAAATATTCCGGCAAACGCCCGTCCAACTCCCAAAACTCGGAAGAAGTGCCGACACTGGCTTTTATTTTCTGGTCATAAATATCGGGAGCGGTAAAATGCAGATCACTATATGTTTCCATCAGATATTCCCGTACCCCCTTTCTGATACGGAACATCGTGGGAATAAAGCGGAGGATATGGTTTTTCTTACGGATATTCACCTTTCCTTTAATATAGAGTTCCGCCCGGTAATCGTCGATGATAGTTTCGTAAAAAGGAGCAAAGAAGATGACTTTCTTCATGATAGAGTCCGCCGAGAGCGATTTTATATCATAAGGAGAAGGCATAGAAGATGCATGCACTTTCAGAGAAACAGAAAGCAAAAAGCATAGTAAGGTTCCTATATATATGATGTGTCTCAACCGTATTACCTCCAAATATATAGGGACAAATATAGAAAAAAAGGTTGTAAAACGATGAAATACCTCTTTTTTTAAGAAACAACATGAAAAAATACAGAAGAAATTACAGAAGTAATACGGTTCAGATACACCGCTAACACAGATAAAGGACATAAATCATTAAATGTAAAAAGCACTTTCTCACAGAACACCCCACAAAATTAGGGGTACATACAGAAAAAACATACAATTTTCAAAGAATACCCCTCAAAACATAGGGGTACTTTCAGAAAAAACATATAATTTTGCGCCCAACAACCAAAAAAGGAAGACTAATATGTCAAAAATGAGATTTTATGCCTTGCAAGAGCTTGCCAACCGACGCCCTCTTGAAGTGACTACTCCTTCGAACAAATTATCCGATTACTACGGAAGCCATGTGTTCGACCGTAAAAAGATGCAGGAATATCTCCCCCGGGAAGCTTACAAAGCTGTGACAGATGCCATTGAGAAAGGTACTCCCATCAATCGCGAAGTGGCAGACCTGATTGCAAACGGTATGAAAAGTTGGGCTAAATCCCTTAATGTGACCCATTACACCCACTGGTTTCAGCCTCTGACAGACGGTACAGCCGAAAAGCATGACGGCTTTATCGAGTTCGGAGAAAATTCAAACGTAATCGAACGTTTCTCCGGCAAACTGCTCATCCAGCAGGAACCGGATGCATCTTCTTTCCCCAACGGAGGCATCCGCAATACATTTGAAGCCCGCGGATATACTGCATGGGATGTTTCATCTCCCGCTTTTGTGGTAGATACCACATTGTGTATTCCCACCATCTTCATCTCTTACACCGGTGAAGCTTTGGACTACAAAACTCCATTGCTGAAAGCGCTTGCTGCCGTAGACAAGGCTGCCACAGAAATCTGCCAGCTATTCGATAAGAATGTGACCCGTGTCTTCACCAACCTGGGCTGGGAACAAGAATATTTCCTGGTTGACTCCGCACTGTATAACGCCCGCCCCGACTTATGTCTGACCGGACGTACACTCATGGGACATTCATCTGCCAAAGACCAACAACTGGAAGACCACTATTTCGGTTCCATCCCGCCACGGGTGACAGCTTTCATGAAGGAGCTGGAAATAGAGTGCCATAAACTGGGAATCCCGGCAAAAACACGGCACAACGAGGTGGCTCCCAATCAGTTTGAACTGGCTCCCATCTTCGAAAATGCCAACCTTGCCAACGACCACAACCAGTTGGTAATGGATTTGATGAAACGTATCGCCCGTAAACACAACTTCGCCGTCTTGCTGCATGAAAAGCCTTACAGCGGTGTCAACGGTTCGGGAAAACATAACAACTGGTCGCTTTGCACCGACACAGGCATCAACCTTTTCGCACCCGGCAAGAATCCGAAAGGAAATATGCTTTTCCTCACTTTCCTGGTGAACGTCCTGATGATGGTCTACAAAAATCAGAACTTACTGCGCGCTTCCATCATGAGTGCGGGCAACAGCCACCGTCTGGGCGCTAATGAAGCCCCCCCCGCCATCTTGTCCATCTTCCTGGGCAGACAATTATCCGCCATTCTGGATGATATCGTACGCCAGGTAGGCAACGACAAAATGACGGCAGAAGAAAAAACAACCCTTAAATTAGGAATCGGACGTATTCCCGAAATTCTTCTCGATACGACGGACCGCAACCGTACTTCTCCGTTCGCCTTCACCGGTAACCGCTTTGAATTCCGCGCCGCCGGTTCTTCTTCCAACTGTGCCGCCGCCATGATTGCCATCAATGCTGCCATGGCCAACCAGCTGAATGAATTCAAGGCATCCATTGATAAGCTGATGGAAGAAGGCATCGGCAAAGATGAAGCAATCTTCCGCGTTTTAAAGGAGACTATCATCGCTTCCGAAGCCATCCGCTTCGAAGGTGACGGTTACTCGGATCAGTGGAAAGAGGAAGCCGCCCGCCGCGGGCTGACCAACATCTGCCACGTGCCCGAGGCTCTGATGCATTACACGGATAATCAATCCCGCTCCGTACTGATAGGCGAACGCATCTTTAATGATACGGAACTTGCCTGCCGCCTGGAAGTGGAACTGGAGAAATACACCATGAAAGTGCAAATCGAAAGCCGTGTATTAGGCGATTTGGCCATCAATCACATCGTCCCCATCGCAGTCAGCTACCAAAACCGCCTGCTGGAGAATTTACGCGGGCTCAAGGAGATTTTCTCTCCCGAAGAATACGAAGTATTGAGCGCCGACCGCAAAGAGCTGATACGTGAAATATCCAAGCGTGTAACCGCCATTAAGGTTTTGGTACGCGAAATGACGGAAGCCCGTAAAGTAGCCAACCACATGGATTGCTACAAAGATAAGGCTTTTGCTTATGAGGAGAATGTCCGCCCGTATCTGGAAAAGATTCGTGACCACATCGATCATCTTGAAATGGAAGTCGATGATGAAATATGGCCGTTGCCGAAATATAGGGAACTGCTGTTTACCAAATGATAGTTTAGCGGCTTTGCCGCTAAACTATCATTTTCACACCCTCAAACTGCATCTTTTCCTTTCTTTTGTGCAATATTTAATTTTTTCTTTTTACATTTGTGCTGTATAACACAGTTTTGCAGCAGTTATGGTAAAAATGAATTTGTCAGACGTGAACGTTCCGGAGCTGATAGCCGATATGTGGGAGCCCCTGAATGAAGAGCAGCGGGAATTTCTCGCTAACCATTTTACGCTCCAGAATTATAAGAAAAATGAAGTCATTCATTGCGAAGGTGAGACCCCGAAATACCTCATGTGCCTCTTGAGTGGAAAAGTCAAGATTTACAAGGATGGTGTCGGAGGAAGAAGCCAGATTATCCGCATGATTAAACCCGTTGAATACTTCGGTTACCGCGCCTACTTCGCCAAAGAAGACTATGTTACTGCCGCTGCAGCTTTCGAACCCTCTCTGATTTGTCTGATACCAATGAGTGCAATCACTACACTGGTAGCACAAAACAATGACCTTGCCTTATTCTTTATCAAACAGTTATCCATCGACCTGGGCATTGCCGACGAGCGCACTGTCAACCTGACTCAAAAACATATCCGCGGAAGATTGGCCGAATCGCTCCTTTTCCTCAAAGAAAGTTACGGACTGGAAGAAGATGGTTCTACCCTCAGCATCTACCTGTCACGCGAGGACTTGGCAAATCTATCCAATATGACAACTTCCAATGCTATCCGCACCTTGTCACAATTTTCTACAGAACGATTAATTACCATTGACGGACGCAAGATAAAAATCATCGACGAAGAAAAGCTGAAGAAAATAAGCAAAATAGGATAAAGATCCAATTTATAAACTTAACACACATTAATGCCATGAAAAAAGGACTAAGTTCCTTGCTTTTAGCAAGTTTGCTGCTAACCTCCCCCGGTTGTCAGCAAAGCCAAAAAGAGGTAGTGAACGAGTATAACGTCGTTCCGATGCCTAATCAAATGACCCCTCAGGAAGGGCGTTTCCAACTGAGCAATAAAGTATCTGTCGTCACCGCCGATTGTACTCCTGAAGTGCAAGCCATTGCAGACAGCCTGATTGCCCGTATCCAGCTAATCTCCGGTATCTCCCTGCAAGCCAGTCCGCAAGAGAATGCGGAACAGCCTGACATCCGTTTTGTTACGATAGACGGAATGCCTGAGGAGGGATATAAACTATCCATCGCTCCGGATGAAATCACCCTCTCAGCATCCCATCCCAACGGCTTCTTTTATGGCGTACAGACCATGTATCAACTGTTGCCCCCTGCCATTTATGGAAAGGAAACCGTGAAACGTGCCGACTGGTCTCTGCCTGCCGTAGAAATTGAAGATGCTCCCCGTTTCCCCTATCGTGGTCTGATGCTGGATGTCTGCCGTCATTTCTCCACTACCGATTATATTTATAAATTCATCGATATGCTCGCCATGCATAAGATGAACACTTTCCACTGGCATCTGACAGACGACCAGGGCTGGAGGATAGAAATCAAGAAATATCCGAAACTACAAGAGGTAGGTTCGAAACGGAAAGAGACACTGATAGACTATTACTATGTCAACTGGCCGCAAATCTTCGATGGAAAAGAGCATGGAGGTTACTACACGCAAGAGCAAATAAAAGACATAGTGGCCTATGCAGCAAGCAAATATATCACCGTCATCCCCGAAATAGAGATGCCGGGACACGCCATCGCCGCCTTGGCTTCTTATCCCGAACTATCTTGCAGGCCGGACACCACTTATGAAGTAACCGGCACATGGGGAGTATTCGAAGAAGTGTTCTGTCCCAAAGAAGAAACGTTCCAGTTCCTGGAGGGAGTATTGGATGAGGTCATGGAATTGTTCCCCAGTTCATATATCCATATCGGTGGTGACGAATGTCCTAAAGACGCCTGGATAAATTGCGCCCACTGCCAGGCACTAATCAGGAAATTAGGTCTGAAAGACGACACTACCCCGAATGCCGTTGACGGCAAGAAGCATACAAAAGAAGAAAAGCTGCAAAGCTACTTCATAACCCGTATGGAGAAATACCTCAACAGCAAAGGACGGAACATCATCGGTTGGGACGAGATTCTGGAAGGTGGTCTGGCTCCCAATGCCACAGTCATGTCATGGCGCGGAGTGCAGGGCGGCTTAAACGCTGCGAAAGCCGGACACGATGCCATCATGACTCCAAGTCCCTACGCATATCTGGATCAATACCAGGAAGAACCGGAAACAGCACCCACCACCATCGGCGGATATCAGACGCTGAAGAAAACATATAGCTACAACCCTGTTCCTGATGATTCGGAAGAATTGGTAAAGAAACATATCATCGGTGTGCAAGGCAATATATGGAACGAATATATGCAGAATGACGAACGCCGTGACTATCAGGCATTCCCCCGTGCCGTAGCCATAGCTGAAACAGGCTGGACGCAGAATAACAGGAAAAATTGGGATTGCTTCCGGAGCCGTATGGTAGAAGACTTCGAACGTATGGACGCCATGAATGTGAAAGCCTGCCGCAATTTCTTTGATGTGAACATCAATACTCATGTTTACGACGGCACGTTGAAAGCTGTGCTGGAGACATTCTATCCCGACGCTGAAATCAGATATACAACCGATGGAAGTGCCCCGACCGCCAAGTCCGACCTCTACACCGAACCATTCATCTGGGAAGGCAGTATCGATTTGCAGGCTGCTGCTTTCAAGGATGGCAAGATGCTGGGAAAAGTGAACGGTAAAAAGCTATACGCAAACCTGATAGCCGGAAAACAATACACTACGGTTCCGCCTTGCGGCTGGATGAACGGCGACATCATCGGAGAGAATGACGTGTTAGGTGCAGACACCACTACGCTGGGGCTGACAAATGGCAAACGCGGCAACATCGCTTCTTTCACACCGTGGGTAGCTTTCAGCCTGAACGAGAAAAACAACA
Organism: Bacteroides stercorirosoris; assembly: GCF_900142015.1. Classification (GTDB taxonomy): domain Bacteria; phylum Bacteroidota; class Bacteroidia; order Bacteroidales; family Bacteroidaceae; genus Bacteroides; species Bacteroides stercorirosoris. The sequence continues at coordinate 76,820 of NZ_FQZN01000023.1, read as the reverse complement.
ATGAACTCATATTCTCCGTTGACATGGAGAATCCGGTCACTATCAGTAAAGTAACTTTCGGAACGTTTTATAACCCCGCTTTCCGCGTACTTCCTGCAAGTGCTGCCCGCGTAGAGGTATCAAATGATGGCAAAGAGTTCAAAGAAATAGGGCAAGCCTCCTATACCACCCGCGAATATCCTGAACATGGCAGAAAGATGTTCACCGACACTGTGGAATGCACTCCGACTGAGGCACGCTATATTAAAGTGACCTTAAAGAGTGGCGGAACTCTGCGTAACGGCATAGACTGCCGCAAAGACACACCGGAAGATATTGTTCCTTCGGACTTATATGTAGACGAAATAGAGGTGTACTAATAAAAAAGAGAGATATTAAAAGAAAAAGAGGCTGTGCCAAAATGCTGCACAGCCTCTTTCTTTATCTGTCAGAAATCAGAGAAGACATTTGGAAGAAAGGTATCGTTCTGCCTCAAGCGCAGCTTTACAACCGCTACCCGCAGCCGTAATAGCCTGACGGTAATGAGGATCAGCAATATCACCGGCAGCGAACACACCCGGCACTTTCGTACGCGGACTGTCCCCCTCGGTAATGATATAACCCGTTTCATCCGTATCCAGGTAAGCCTTGAAAATGTCCGAATTCGGCTGATGACCGATAGCCAGGAAGAAACCGTCGATAGCCAGATCGTAACGTTCTTCATCCGCTTCACCCATACGTTTCACCAGATGAACACCTTCCACACCATTCTCCCCGAACAGCCCTACCGCATTATGTTCAAACAGCACTTCAATATTCTCATGCTTCATCACACGCTCCTGCATAATCTTAGAAGCACGCAGGAAAGGCTTACGCACAATCAGATAAACCTTCTTTGCCAGTCCGGCCAGGTAGACAGCCTCTTCACAAGCCGTATCACCGCCGCCAACCACAGCTACCACTTTCTTACGATAGAAGAAACCGTCACAAGTGGCACATGCGCTGACACCCATACCGGCATATTTCTTTTCGTCTTCCAGTCCCAGGTATTTAGCCGTAGCACCTGTGGCAATTATCAATGTATCTGTTTCAATCACTTTTTCTCCATCAATCGTCACTTTATAAGGAGCTGCGCTTAAATCAGAAGCCGTAGCAACACCATAACGCAGGTCGGCACCGAAACGCTCCGCCTGCTTGCGCAAATCATCCATCAATTGCTGGCCACTGATACCTTCCGGATAACCGGGAAAGTTCTCCACATCCGTAGTAGTCGTCAACTGACCGCCGGGCTGCAATCCTTCATAAAGCACCGGAGAAAGGTTAGCACGTCCCGCATAAATCGCAGCCGTATAGCCGGCAGGGCCAGAACCTACAATCAGACATTTTACTTTTTCTGTTTCCATAATCATTCTATTATTTAGTATTTCAACACTTATATCATAAATTATTCAGATCTCGAAGTATCCGTTATTCTGAGACAGATAGTCCTTACCTTAAATCAATCACTTCCGCAGTCGGATAAGCCTTCTTGTCAAAAGTAAAAGAACTGTCATTATAAACCTGTCCCGATTTATAAGACGTTATGCGGATAGCCACGCTACTTCCCCCTTTTTGTGTCATACTAATGCACAAAGGGCGGAAAGTGGCTTTGTCAACATAGAGAATGACGCATTGCAAATCCTGCTTTTTGTCAGTAGCCGTCAATATCACCTCATAGGCTGATTTACCACCATAAGTATTCGTCTTACCTAACTTTATATGGTATCCCTGTTTGTAAATAGACAATAAGGCATAAGGATTGATGCTCTGCAACTCTTCCGGAGTAGGTTCGGAAACGTTCACTTCATCACTGCCGGTAAGGTAACTCCATTGTGTACGACCGTCAAACCAGGTCTTCACTCCGTCAGCCTCCAGTTGAAATTTCTCTCCTTGCAGACGGATGACTCCGGTAGAAGTCCCTTCCAACACACCTTTTGCATAAGTCCGGACAGTAAACTCCGCCTGTATGCCTCCCGCCTGGCGAAAAGCATCAGTCGTACGGTCCAATATCTCTTTGGCATCCAATTGCTGCGCCGAAACCGGAAGCAACAGGCCGAACAAACATATATAAACTAAAAGAACATTCTTCATCATTTATTTAACAGGAATTACAGTAAATTGTTCAGCCGCATTTGCAGGTCGTTTTCATCGACACAGAGCACTTCACGCGCTTTACTGCCTTGCGCCGGTCCCACAATACCGGCTTTCTCCAGCTGGTCCATCAATCGTCCTGCACGGTTGTAGCCGATAGCGAACTTACGCTGGATAAGTGAAGTGGAACCTTGCTGATGAATGACAATCAAGCGGGCAGCGTCTTCAAACAGCGGATCGAGACGCCCCATATCCACATCTCCCAAATCACTGCCACCATCTTCGCCTACGTATTCGGGCAGATAGAATGCCGTAGGATAGCCCTGCTGCTTGGCAATGAATTTAGTGATTTCCGCCACTTCCGGGGTATCGATAAAGGCACATTGCACACGCACCGGGTCAGCCCCTTGCAGGAACAACATATCACCGCGACCAATCAGCTGGTTAGCACCCGGACGGTCGAGGATGGTGCGTGAGTCTATCATGGCAGACACACGGAACGCGACACGTGCGGGGAAGTTCGCCTTGATTGTACCCGTAATGATATTCGTGGTCGGACGTTGCGTAGCGATAATCATGTGAATACCTACCGCACGCGCCAACTGGGCGATACGGGCAATAGGCAATTCAACCTCCTTACCTGCCGTCATGATCAAGTCGCCGAACTCGTCAATCACCACCACGATATACGGCATGAATTTATGTCCCTTTTCGGGGTTCAGCGTGCGATTGATGAACTTCTCGTTATATTCTTTGATATTACGCACATGGGCAGCTTTCAGCAGGTCGTAGCGGGTATCCATTTCCACACAGATAGAATTCAGCGTCTGCACTACTTTGGTCACATCCGTAATGATGGCATCCTCCCCGTCGGGCAATTTGGCGAGGAAGTGATGTTCAATCACCGAATAGATGCTGAACTCCACCTTCTTCGGGTCTACGAGCACAAATTTCAATTCCGCCGGATGCTTCTTATAAAGCAGGGAAGTAATGATGGCATTCAGTCCGACCGACTTACCCTGACCGGTGGCACCTGCAACCAGCATATGCGGCATTTTGCACAGATCAACCATGAAGACCTCGTTGGTAATCGTCTTACCCAAGGCAACCGGCAAATCATAAGTGGACTCCTGGAACTTCTTGCTTCCGATGATGCTTTGTCCCGAAACAATCTTCGGGTTGGAGTTCGGCACTTCAATACCGATGGTTCCTTTTCCGGGGATAGGCGCGATGATACGGATGCCCAATGCCGAGAGGCTGAGGGCGATATCATCTTCCAGACCACGGATTTTGGAGATACGCACACCTTGTTCCGGAGTAATCTCGTACAGCGTCACCGTAGGACCTACAGTCGCTTTTATCGTACTGATTTCAATGCCGAAGCTGCGTAATGTGTTTATAATCTTATCTTTATTGGCATTCTGTTCCGCCATGTCGATGGTAGGCTCGGCATTATCGTAATGTTTCATCAGGTCGACGGACGGGAAACGATAATTCTCAAGGTCAAGACGAGGGTTATACGGCTCCTTTTCAGGACCTTTATATTCTTCATCTTCCACAGTCTCCACCTCAAAACTGGGCTCGGCAACCGCAGGTTTCTCCACGACAGGAGGCACAGGATCCGGAGCAGGAGTTTCTATTATCATGGATACTTCCCCATGAGACGGCTTGACAGGTTCTTTTTCAGTCACACCACCTAAATCCAGTGTTATTTCGTTCTCCGGTTCTTCCACAGGTTCAGGGACTTCAACGGGAGTTTCATCTTCCTTGATATCAGTTTCCGCCACTTCCGAAGCAGGAACAGGCTTTTTCTTCCCCTTTGCCGTCCAGGAGTCTGTAAATTCTTCCGGTGTTTCCCCCTCTTCTTTTTCTTCTTCCTCTTTCTGCTTGCGTTTCAGAAAACTGAGACTGAACAACTTACGCAACCAAATGACAGTACGCGCACTGAGGTAGATAAGGAAACAGATAGCAGTCACCAGCAAAATCATCCACACGCCCGGCGTACCGACTTGCGACACCAGCCAACGACTGATATTGTATCCGTGCATACCGCCCAGATACAGGAAAGAGTCCTGATACTGTTCCACAAACGCGAAACCGAAAAAGACAGAAAACCAAATCAGCAACAACGAGCAGCCGATAAACCATTTCCAGAGGCGAACCACACGCACACGCATCAGCTTCAATCCTGCCACCGCAAGGAACACAAGAATGAAGAAAGATGAAATGCCGAAGCAATCATTAATCAGATAGTTTGCCAACTGCGCACCGCGCGAACCGGCATAGTTTTTCACACCATTATTGACGGAAGCCAGTTCCTGTGAGTTAGCGGAGTCGATAATACTCTGGTCCGCCGCCCCCGTAAAGAAGAACGAAGAAAAGGCCAGCAATAGATAGACTGAAAATATGACCAGTACCAGTCCGACAATAAAGTGAATGGTTTCGTTTTTGAAGATTGCCCTTATTTTGCCAAACAAGGAAAGAGATTGCTCCGTATCTTTTGTAGAATTTTTCTTAGCCATGAAATAGAATTCCTTAGTAAATGAATGATAGATTGGTGCAAAAGTAATAAAAATATTGCTCTCTTCTCAACCTTGTCTTCTAAAGATTCTTTAGAAGATGCAAGAAAACAATCACATTCACAAACAAACTTGCCATCTATCTTCACTGTTTATATATGCTTTCACTTGCATACTTACACTATTTAGGATACATAACAGACGATCAGTAGTAAAAAACATAGTGGTGGCAAGCATTAGAACAGCTATATAACATAATTCTGAATCAGAAGCTATACTGAAATAAGTATCAAAATGACACCCAAACTACAATGTTAAAACAATACAAAAAGCAGCCCACCTTGATTAAAATTAGCATTTATTTGATATATTTGGGAAAAACGATATACAGTAAGGGTTTGCATGAACTATTGCTTTGTGTATTATCTAAAAACTATATATTACTAGAGAAAGCTAGCAAGATGAACAAAAGGGAGATTAAATGAGCTGCGAATAAAGAGCTGTATGAAATTCTACGTAAAATTATTGCACTTTTTTACTAAAGATAATATATTATATAACGCACCTTTTTAGCAAGGAGCACAACAATTGTTCATGTATGAAAAAACTTCTATCATCATTATTCACCCTGCTGCTTGCAGTAATACTACATGCTCAGGAAGTCACAGTGAGACATGAATTGTTTGTAAGTTACGGTTTAGCGCCGATAGCGTCTGTTCCCGAACCGAATCTACCAGTGAATGCCACTGTAAATGCCCCATACTCCACTAATAATAAGAAATTTTCCGGTACAATTAACATAGGATATCTGTTTCATGTTTCTGATCCATTGGCAATCGGCATTTCTTATTCTTATAATACGGTGAAACGGGATATTGTTTTGGGCTCATCCATACCGTTGGCAGAAATCAAAAACACATGCCACACAGTGATGTTTACCGGCAAATATACCTGGCTCCGGTTAAATCAATTTTCTTTTTATTCACGTGCAGGCATCGGATTGATGTCAGTAAAAAAAGGGAAAATGACCCTTTTTGAGCCCTCATCTGAGGGTTTGGATTCATCTTCCACCACTATGGAAAACGATAAGTGCATAGCTTGGCAAGTGATGCCGATAGGTGTGGAGTGGAACTTCGCAAAACATCTGGCTCTTTTTGCCGAAGGTGGCGCAGGCAGTACCGGCTGTGGCATGGCGGGTATGAAAATACTGTTTTGAGAAGAAAGAAGGGGTTAGGAAATCAACTATAAATGGCGATGAAAGCGTTTCTTTTAACTGTATGGCTGTTCTTCTTAAGCAATTTGCAGCTTGGTGCACAAACAGTTTCAGTCACCGGATATCTGAAAGATGCAGTATCCGGTGCAGCACTACAGGGAGCCAATGTCTATTCTAAATCCGAAAGATACGGCCAGACGACGGATAATGCCGGGTTCTTCAAATTCCACTTTCCACCGCACAAACCGATAGAGCTAATTTTCAGTTATGTGGGATATACCACACAGACGCACCTTCTATCACCCGGACAAGATACTCTGCTTGTGATTAAAATGGTTCAAGACAACCGTCTACCAGACGTACAAGTATATGCTCCCAAACGTGATTTTGGAGTAAATAATTCACAAATGAGTGCAGTAGAGCTTCCAGTAGCACAAGTCAAAGCGTTACCGGCTTTATTTGGCGAAGTAGATGTTATGAAAGCTTTGCAACGACTACCTGGCGTGCAGTCTGCCAGCGACGGCACTGCCGGTATCTTTGTGAGAGGTGGTAATTATGATCAAAATTTGATAATATTAGATGGCTCCACTCTATATAATTCCGAACATTTGAAAGGTTTTGTGTCTGCACTGAATACAGATATGATTGAGAACATCATCTTTTATAAAGGCGCTTTTCCGGCACGCTATGGCGCACGGCTTTCGAGTGTGGTAGATATCGGCATGAAAGAAGGTAACTTTGAAAACTATCAAGGACTTATAAGTCTGGGCATGCTATCATCAAGAGTGCACTTGGAAGGTCCCATTCGCAAAGGTACCACTTCGTTCAATGTGGCGGCACGTTTATCTTATTTTGACGCTATAGTACAACCTATGCTAGAAAAAGTATATGATAAGCCGAACGTTCTACAACCCTATTCACATATGAATTACTATGATATCAATGCTAAACTGGTACACAAGTTTTCTGTTAAAGACAAAATATCCGCTGTCTTCTATTTGGGAAAAGACGTGAATAATTCGGCGCCAACAGACAGCAGGCAACAGTATCGAATTAACGAGAACCATGCAGATGGCACCAGCATGCACAAATATGACAACCAGAAAGCTAATTCAACTGACAACATATGGGGAAACATTGTTTCAAGCCTCTTTTGGACGCATGTAACCAATAAACATTTCTCGATAAATACTAATCTGAGTTACAGCCGATACAATTACCGGCTAAAGATGACATCCGGAATTCATAACCGCAAAGACGATGTAACCAACGCTCTTTCAGAAAAGCTAATTCGCTTGTATGAAGAGAATTCTTATGTGCAATACAATTCAGGTATTGACGATGCAGCATTAGCGGTAGACTTCCATTACACGCCGCAGATACGGCACAATCTTCGCTGGGGGGCCAAAATCTCTCTGCAAAAATTCACCCCCATAGTGGATGTTTATAAACGGACATACACCAAAGCATGGTTGGATGACCACTATGAGGAAGAAGAGCAATCGGTAGACACTCTGTTAGGAGAGAAGCTAAATCTGAAAACCGTAGCTTTCTATGTAGAAGATGATTGGATGCCGGCAAAACGGTGGAAAATAAACGTGGGATTACGCTACACATTGTTTGCCGTGAAAGGCAAAACACTCCAGTCGATAGAACCCAGAGCTTCTCTACGCTACTTATTGACTGATAATATGGCACTGAAACTTTCTTATGCCCGTATGGCGCAAGGCATTCATCTTTTGAGCAGTAGCAATCTGGTAATGCCTTCCGACTTATGGATACCTATTACCCGAGACATTCCACTGATGAAAGCAGATCAATGGGCATTGGGCTACAATTATGCAGTGAGTAAAGACATAGCTTTTTCAATAGAAGGATATTACAAGCTGACAGACAATGTAATGGATTATCGTGAGGGTGCTTCTTATATGACTTCTTCGGGCAACTGGCAGAAAATGATCGCATTAGGTAAAGGATACGCTTATGGAGCTGAATTGCTTTTGCAAAAGAAGATAGGGAACACAACTGGTTGGATAGGCTACACATGGTCAAAATCATTAAGAAAATATGCTCGTACAGGGCAAGAGATAAGTAGCGGACAGAAATTCTATGCAGGAAATGACCGTCGTAACAATCTGAACATCGTGATATTACATCGTTTCAAGAAACATTGGGAGATTTCTGCGGCATGGACCTATCAAACCGGCAGACGAGGTATTTTGGCTACTACAGCTATGTATGGCGGAAAACTGGATGAATACGACCCATACGGACAAGCCTCTTCCGGTGACTCGCATTTAGGCGGTGACCGGTATGGTGATGGCCCCGACGGAGTGGCTTATTTCCGTAAATTTTCCCGTTATTACACCTACTCTGAGCGTAATGGCTATAAACTCCCTGATATTCACCGATTAGATGTCAGCGCAAATTACTCTATAAAGCACCAGAGAGGAGAAAGTATTCTTGGATTATCCATTTATAACCTCTATAATCGGCAAAATGTGTCGGATATCTATATCGGGTATGAGAAAAACAAGACAGTGCTAAAGGGGATTTGTATGTTCCCCTTCATGCCCTCATTAAATTACACCTTAAAATTTTGACGTTATGAATTTCAGAACATTAATGATAGCCTGCATGTCCGTTCTCATAATATGGGGATGTGAACACGTGATAGACTTTCAAGAAGGTGATAGTAAATTACAAGGCATTACAATTAATGCTCTGGCCGTTACAGATACAGTTTTCACTGCATCAATTTCTCGTGCATATCTGTTCACGGAGGTACCAGCTCTCAATTATATGGATTATTGGGAATACGAAACACGCCCTGATCCTTTTTATGAAAAAGAAGCTGTCATGTCCGAAGCTGAAGTAGAACTGACTGTCAATGGGCAAGAAAAATACACCATGCGCTACACCCCCTTACACTTTAATTATACAAGTGATTATATCCCCAAAAGTGGTGATCACATAGCACTACGTGTAAAAGCAGATGGTTTAGAACCCGCTTTTGCCGAAACAGTTGTTCCGGGTATCCAACAATTAGAAGTACTAAACTGTGAGAAATATTATGAAAAAGGACACACAAGTTCAGGTTCTTTGTCTGACATGTCACAAGATACAGTAGCTCGCATTACACTTCGTATCACTGATCCGGGTAATGAATCTAACTATTACCGCTTAAAAGTGAGAAGTATCGCATACGACAAAAGAGCGGATGATTCAGAAGAGATATTGCAATACAGCGATATTTATTCTTCATCTGATGTTATCTTCATGAATGAGCAACTAACTAAAAGCTATGGTGGATGGGCTGCTTACTTTTCCAATGTATTCGATGATCATTTGTTTAACGGCAAAAAATACACTTTTTCGATAGAAACCCGTTTGAGGCTTGGCGAGCACCCTCACGCCGTTATCGAGTTGCAGTCTATTACACGCGATTTATATTATTATCTCAAGTCTATTATGCTCTACCGGATAACCGATCAAGATGCTTATACGGAAGCAATACAAATACATTGCAACATAAACAACGGTTGGGGGATACTCGGTGGAATGGAAACGGAGAAACAAATTATCCGTTTAGGGCAATAAAGCCAATGAAATCGTTTGTCGCATTTTATAACTTGAACTCAGGTAGCTGGAACAGCTTTTCCTCTGCCACTTCCGCGCAGCGGCAGAAGGAGAAGAAGGTGTATGGATGACCCCTATGGAAATTATCTCTTTTCTACAAAAAAAAGACCAAGGACCGGCTGTCCATCAACAAAGTGGCCTACTTCGGACGTGCACTCACAAATTCGGAATCAGCAACCGGAGAAAAAAACGGGGAAACGAATATCATGTGATAATAAACAAAAGTATCTAAGGTATAAGCTACTTTCTTAGGAAGAAACAAACCTTTTTCATACCTTTGCTCTGCGAAAATAGGCCGCACCTCAGCAAAATGCAAATAAATTTGCTACTGCATTCGGTTTGCACTATCTTTGCGTTCCAAATCAAGCATATATGAAAAAAGAAAGCCAAGTGATATTCGACCGTAATGTAGTGGAATTCGTCACCGTAGCCGCTGAGTTCTGCAAGTTCCTGGAACAGGCGGAGACGATGAAACGTGATATATTTGTCGATACCTCATTAAAGATACTCCCACTACTCTACCTCAAGGCAGCTATGTTGCCCGAAACCGAAATGCTCGGTGACGAAGCACCCGAAAGTTATGTAACGGAAGAGACGTATGAAGTGCTCCGCATCAACCTTGCCGGCATCCTCGCCGATAAGGACGATTATCTGGACGTATTCATACAAGATATGGTCTACAGCGACCAGCCCATCAAAAAGAATATTTCCGAAGACCTGGCGGATATTTACCAGGCCATCAAAGACTTTATTTTTGTCTTCCAGCTGGGCCTGAATGAAACCATGAACGACTCCCTGGTCATCTGCCAGGAACAGTTCAGGGAATATTGGGGACAGACATTGGTGAACACCCTCCGCGCCCTGCACGACGTGAAGTACCACCAATCTGACGATGAAGAAACGGAAGACGAGGATTTTGACGACGACGAATGCGATTGCGACGGACACCACCATGACCATTGCGATTGCGACGATGATGATTGCCATTGTCATGGTCACCATCATCACGAATAAAAAGATAAATTATGGTTATCAAGAGAACAATCAATAAAGAAACGATCAAAAATATGCCGAAAGTACTCTTCCCGGGACGGATACACGTTGTCCAGACCCCCTGGGAAGCCGAAAAGGCTGTAACCTACCTCAAGCAATATCCTTTGCTGGGAATCGACAGCGAAACACGTCCGTCATTCACCAAAGGGCAATCGCACAAGGTAGCCCTGCTGCAAGTATCTTCGGAAGAAGATTGCTTTCTGTTCCGCCTGAACCTGACAGGACTGACGCTTCCCATCATTTCATTACTGGAAAGTCCGTCGGTTACCAAAATCGGCCTTTCCTTGCGGGACGACTTCATGATGTTGCACAAACGCGCCCCTTTCGAACAACGTGCCTGCATCGAACTGCAAGAGTATGTCCGCATATTTGGCATACAGGACAAAAGTTTGCAGAAGATTTACGGTATACTGTTCGGAGAAAAAATATCTAAGGCACAACGCCTTTCAAACTGGGAAGCCGAACACCTGACTGAGCCTCAGAAGCAATACGCAGCCACAGACGCATGGGCTTGCCTCAACATCTACAACAGATTGCAGGAATTAAAAATCAGCGGTGACTACGAACTGGCACCGGACGAAGAAAAAGAAGAAATAATCAATAGTTAATAATCATCTCCAACCATGTACAAAGTATATCTCAAATCAGGCAAAGAAGAGTCATTGAAACGTTTTCACCCCTGGGTGTTTTCCGGTGCCATCGCCCACTTTGACGGTGAACCCGAAGAAGGCGAGGTAGTTGAAATCTACACTTCCAAGAAGGAATTTATCGCCAAAGGACACTTCCAGATCGGTAGTATAGCCGTGCGCGTACTTTCTTTCCGGCAGGACGAAAACATCGATGCCGATTTCTGGAAACGTAAACTCAGCATTGCCTATGAGATGCGACGCAGCATCGGCATTGCCGGGAATCCTACCAACAATACTTACAGACTGGTACATGGCGAAGGAGACAATCTGCCCGGATTGGTAATAGACATCTATGCACGCACCGCCGTGATGCAAGCACACTCGGCCGGTATGCACCTCGACCGCATGGAGATAGCCGAAGCCCTCAGCGAAGTGATGGGTGACAAGATAGAGAACATCTATTATAAATCAGAAACGACCTTGCCCTTCAAAGCCGACCTCTATCCGGAGAATGGTTTCCTGAAAGGAGGCAGCACGGACAACGTAGCCATGGAGTATGGACTGAAGTTCCACATCGACTGGCTGAAAGGACAAAAGACAGGCTTCTTTGTAGACCAACGCGAAAACCGTTCTTTGCTGGAACGCTATGCAAACGGGCGCTCGGTACTGAATATGTTCTGCTACACGGGCGGTTTCTCCGTTTATGCCATGCGTGGCAATGCCAAACTGGTACATTCTGTAGACAGTTCCGCCAAAGCGATTGACCTTACCAATAAGAATATAGAGTTGAATTTCCCGGGTGATAGCCGTCACGCTGCCTTTGCCGAGGATGCCTTTAAATATCTGGACCGTATGGGCGACCAGTATGACTTGATTGTCCTCGACCCACCCGCCTTTGCCAAACACCGGGATGCCTTGCGCAATGCCCTGCAAGGCTATCGCAAACTGAATGTGAAAGCTTTCGAGAAAATCAAACCGGGAGGCATCCTGTTCACTTTCTCCTGTTCGCAGGCTGTCAGCAAGGAAAATTTCCGCACAGCTGTCTTTACGGCTGCCGCCATGTCCGGACGTAGCGTGCGCATCCTGCACCAATTGACGCAGCCTGCCGACCATCCGGTGAATATCTATCATCCCGAAGGGGAATATCTGAAGGGATTGGTGCTGTATGTGGAATAGGCGCTAATCAATCATTCCCTATCGTATAATCCGACTCATTCTTCACCCCGATAATCATTCTTTGATTGATATCGGCGTGAAAGAGTGCGTTCAGCTCTTCCCAGGTAAGTTGCTCCACAGGCCGGAAAGCATCAGACTTTACATATCGTAGCAAGGAAGTGCGAAACTGTTTTCCTTCAGGCATATCGGCAATGGCCCGAAGATTCGTCATGCAGACCAATATTTTCCCTTTGCCGACAGCAAACTCGAAAACCAATCCCAACTTATGGTTTCGCTCGATGTTATCCACCACCTGAACCAACGGACGGTATTCACTGCGAGTCGCATTCAGTATCATAGGGCGTGAATTACGGGCAATGCTCCACCATTGCCAATCACTATGATCCTCTGTTGGAAAGTATTTCAGCAACGGATGCATGGGATCGGTCAAGATGGACAGTGTTCCGGGAGACACTTCCTTTCCGGCATTCTCGGAGATAGTCTTGAACATGGAATAATTCCAATAGTCAGGAGTAAACATACCGCCCACACTCTGCACAAGAATACTGTCATGCTCAGGAATAAACAAAACGGATGCACCGTTCTCCAATCTCTTTTTTAAGTCGTCATCCAACCGGGAAGTTACATAAACAGCACCTTCCGGTTCGGCAGATTCGTCGGGATATACCCAAAGATGGTAATAATTGCGATACTCACCTGTGGACAGAGTCAATGTCAGACGCCGGGCTTCCTTTATCGCAGAGAGAGAAAGTTCAATACTCCCCACACGCCCCACCTCACCCTGAAAGACGGAAGCGGACAATTGCCCTTCGCGTTTCCAACCGCCATCATCCGAAACCAGGCTCCAGCGGACAGGTTCGCACCAATCACCCTCCACATAATTGGAAAGAGCGACATCGATATGCAGCCGCTGCGTATTCAGCCAGCAATAATCTTTCATCAGCGCCAAAGGAACAAGCGGCGCACAAAAGCCATAGAACGTTTCAGGCTCAACAATACCTTTACTGTCCATAAAAGCATCCAGAATGCCTACCAATGCAGAACCTTGTCCGGGATAATCCTGCAAATCGAGCAACTGGAACCCTCCGAAACCGGGAGTACGGAAAGCATATTCCATATCCGCTTTGTAACACTTTATCGAGAAATGTCCGGTGGCCTGATGAAAACTTTTCGCCTGAGAGGACAGATGATTCTCTTTCAACCTGTCACGGAAGATTTCAAGATTATAAGGATAAAGCACACCGGTGTATTTGGAAATCTGACCATAATCGGGATATATCTGGAACTGGCAGTTCTCATGCCCCACCACCGGACGCGGACAGCGGGCGATGGCACCGGAATAGTCCTTATCGGTAGCCGGACGGGTATTATTCAGAATACCGCCTTTCTCAGCATCCACATAAGCAAAGGAAGCACGCACATGGGTGGTGTATCCGTCTCCCCCACCCACACGGCAGGTCACAAAGAAATCTTCCCCCTCCTGCGGGCCCTTCCAACCCAGGTTATTATTAGAACCGTAGCAATACAAATGCCGGTTGTCACGACTGCGGAAATCATCCAGCCACTCACGCACCACATCTATCTCCGCATCCAGTTCATTGCCCAGACCGAGCATCATGAACGAAGGGTGGTTTCCAAAATGCTCCAGCAACATATCTCCTTCCCTCTTCAGAAAATCATTCAGCCCCGTATTCTCCCGCTTGATGTAACCCCACAAAGGAAGCTCTATCTGATAGTAAATGCCCTCTATGTCAGCCGCTTCAAGTGCAGCACGCGGCGGGGTGAAAGAGTGGCAGCGATAATGATTGATGCCATACTGTTTCGCTATGCGGAAGACACGCTGCCAGGATGCCACATCCATCGGTCCATATCCCGTCAGCGGAAAGACGCAAGCATCGTGCTTGCCCCGCATGAAAGTTTTGTAACCATTAATCACGAACTGCGTGCCCTGTACCTCAAACTTACGCATACCAAAATCCACCACACGGTTATCCCGGTTCTTTCCGGAACGAAGTGTCACATTCAGTTTATAAAGCGCAGGGTGAAACTCACTCCACAATAAAGGGGCATCCCCCATACTTATGGGTATCTCAACCTTGTTTCGTCCTTTCTTCAAATGCACAGCAAGTTGTTGTGGCAATAAAGTATGCTTTCCGGGAGTATTCCAGGCATATCCCTCAACGTCAAGCGTGCCTTTTCCATCTTTCTCCGCATCCACTTCCACAACCACCAATGCCTGTTTCTTATCCACTTGCGGATATACTTGCACCGACTGGATGAAAGCATCCGACACCGCTTCGATATAAAACTCTCCCAAAATACCATTCCAGTTTGTCTGTGTAGCATCTGTCCATGCGTGCGAACCTTGTATTTCTTTGGGAACGGAAGTCGGTGAATTATCAATCCGTATTCTCAGCTGATGCTTTCCGGCAGCCAAAACGGGTAATTCATAGCGATGAGGCGCATACAAATGTCCGTAACTGCCAATACTGTCGCCATCCACCCATAAAGTACTTGGTTTGGTACGCTCCATCACCAGAAACAGTTTCTTGCCCCGGAAAGTCTTGGGAATTTCTATCTCACGGGTATAGGTCACCTCGCCGCTATAAGGATAGAGACGCGTCAGCTGATAGGCAATCAAAGTATCCTTGTTTTTCTCCCCCAAGCGGTTTTCATCCGTCGTACCCGGTAAACGGCAAGGGCCTAAAGAACTCTGCCATTCTCCCGCTAACTGAATTTGCTCTCGTAAAGAAGTGAAATTCTGAGCTGTCAACTGTGCCATTATACTCAGACCGAATATGGCAACTGATAAGATTCTGCTTTTCATAAAGCAAAGATAGGCAAGTGAAGTAAAAGTAGCTAATACTATCTTAGCAAAAACTGCACTTTATCCCCTACAACAAGGCTAAAAAGCATCATATATAATAAAAGATGTTAATACAAAGCAGAAAATAAGCCAAACATTATGTTGTATAACATAAAACCCACTATATTTGCACTGTGTTTTTCATGGTATTAGATTTAAGGTTAATAAAGATTGGCTGTCTGGGATAGATAGCCTTCTTTTTTTATATACCCCTAAGTACTCCGCTTTTTACCATCTATTCTTCACCTTTCTTCACTTTTATGCGCTTTTTATTAATTTGATTGCTCACCCAATCAACGAAAATATTATATTTGCATCTAATATTAATGTAAAAAGAGAAACACAAATTTAGAAAAGTCATGAGTATAAAAGTTCGTTTGATTATCATGAACTTCCTGCAATTCTTTGTATGGGGGTCATGGTTAATTTCATTGGGAGGTTACATGGGTAGAGAACTCCACTTCGAAGGAGGCCAAATCGGCGCAATATTCGCAACCATGGGCATTGCCTCTCTAATTATGCCCGGTATCATTGGTATCATTGCCGATAAGTGGTTCAATGCAGAACGTTTATACGGACTTTGCCATATTATAGGAGCTGCCTGTCTTTTCTATGCTTCTACCGCTACGGGATATGACCAGATGTATTGGGCAATGTTACTCAATTTATTGGTATATATGCCGACTTTATCACTGGCCAATACAGTTTCGTACAATTCGCTTGAACAATATAAGTGTGATTTGATTAAAGATTTCCCTCCCATTCGCGTATGGGGAACCATTGGTTTTATCTGTGCGATGTGGGCAGTAGATCTTACCGGATTCAAGAACTCAAGCGCCCAACTTTATGTAGGTGGTGCATCTGCACTAATACTGGGACTATATTCTTTCACCCTACCGGCATGTAAACCTGCCAAAACAGGAAACAAATCATTGCTTTCTTCTTTAGGACTGGATGCATTTGTATTATTCAAAAAAAAGAAAATGGCCATTTTCTTCTTATTCTCCATGCTTCTGGGAGCAGCGTTGCAGATTACCAATACGTATGGCGACCTTTTCCTGGGTAGTTTTGCCAGTATCCCTGAGTATGCAGATTCCTTCGGAGTGAAACATTCGGTTATCCTGCTATCAATCTCGCAGATGTCCGAGACATTATTCATTCTCGCCATACCTTTCTTTCTGAGACATTTCGGAATCAAGCAGGTTATGCTGATCAGTATGTTTGCATGGGTATTCCGGTTTGGATTGTTCGGCTTCGGAGATCCGGGTTCCGGCCTGTGGATGTTAATCCTATCCATGATTGTTTATGGTATGGCGTTTGATTTCTTCAACATTTCGGGTTCGTTGTTTGTTGAACAAGAAACCAGTTCCAATATCCGCGCCAGTGCCCAGGGGTTATTCTTTATGATGACCAATGGTTTAGGCGCCATTATTGGAGGATATGCCAGCGGTGCCGTAGTAGATGCTTTCTCAGTATATGCCGATGGCAAACTGGTAAGTCGTGAGTGGCCCGAGATCTGGTTTATCTTTGCCGCCTACGCACTGGTTATCGGTATCTTGTTTGCCTTGGTATTCAAGTACAAGCATCAGCCGGAAAAAGGAATTAGCAGTAAGTAGATAGTAGTAAGTAGTAACTACTGACTACTAATTACTCAAAAAAGCCTCCTTATGGATAAGAAGAAGAAAGTAGAACTGGAAGTACTAAACATCTCCAACAGTCAGGAACAGGCAGGAGCTTATGCACTGGTGTTGGGAGAAGTGGACGGCGCACGCCAATTGCCGGTGATTATCGGTGCGGCGGAAGCTCAGGCGATGCTAATCGGTCTGAAAGGGATCGTTCCGCCACGTCCGTTGACACACAACCTTTTCGCTTCATGTCTGGAAGTATTAGGTGTAAAGATGATGCGCGCGCTTATTTACAGAGTGGATAACGGTGTATTCTATTCCTATATTTATCTGAAAGCAGACGACGCCATCATCCGTATGGACGCCCGTACATCCGATGCAGTGGCTATGGCTTTGCGGATGAAAGCCCCGATTTTCATCTACGAAGAGATATTGGAATCGGAACAACTTAAAACCGGAAAAGAAAATGAAGCGGGAAGTATAGCCCCAATGGGAGAGAATCCCGCCCCGCACGACGACGAGTTTTTTCATGGAGACACCATGGAGATGCTACAAAAGGCCTTACAAGAGGCCGTCGCCAATGAGAACTACGAACGCGCCGCCCATATCAGGGACGAAATAACCAAACGAAAAAATCAGCAATAAAAACTTATGCACGTATTCTATACACCCGATATACAGACTCATGCCGAACTTCCCGAAGAGGAAGCACAACACTGTGTCCGCGTGTTACGCCTTAACATCGGTGACCAAATAACTCTGACTGACGGTAAAGGTAACTTCTACCGCGCAGAAATCAGTGCCGCCACCAACAAGCGTTGTATCGTAAATATCCTGGAAACCACCTATCAGGAACCCTTATGGAGTGGGCATCTGCACATAGCGATGGCTCCCACCAAAAACATGGACCGCACGGAATGGTTTGCAGAGAAAGCCACCGAGATAGGCTTCGACGAACTGACTTTTCTGAACTGCCGCTTCTCCGAACGGAAAGTCATCAAAACGGAACGTATCAGCAAGATACTTGTGTCCGCCATCAAGCAATCTCTCAAAGCACGTCTGCCACAACTGAATGAAATGACCGACTTCGATAAATTCATCACCCGGCCTTTCAAGGGGCAGAAATTCATCGCACATTGTTATGAAGGCGAAAAACCTCTGTTGAAAGATATATTCCGGAAAGGAGAAGACGCACTGGTGTTGATAGGCCCGGAAGGAGATTTCAGCGAAGAGGAAGTGAAAAAGGCTATGGAGAACGGCTTTACACCTATCAGTCTGGGAAGGTCGAGGTTGCGCACGGAGACAGCAGCTTTGGTAGCCTGCCACATACTGAATTTACAAAATCAATGATAATCACACTAAAATCAAGAATGATATGAAAAAAAGTTTGTTTCCCCACTTGGCGTTGATGGCTGTATTGATGGTCTTTGTCAGCGCATGTTCCAAGAAATCGGAATACACGAATGTGATTCCTGCCAATGCCACCGTAGTAGCCAGTATCAACATGAAATCGCTGGCCGACAAAGCAGGACTCAACGACAAGGAGAACAAAGAAGCTAAACAAAAGCTGATAGATGCCTTGAAGGATGGTATGAATGCCGCCACATTCCAACAAGTAGAAATGATACTGAAAGACTCTCAGAAATCGGGAATCGACATATCGGCACCCATATATATTTTCAATTCCGAGTCATTTCCTTACTCCAGTGCGGTAGCCAAAGTTATCAACGAAGATGACCTTCACACTGCGCTTGAAACACTGGAAAAAGAAAAGATCTGCCAACCGATCAATAGTGGCGACGGATATCAGTTCACCCAAATGGGTAACCAGGTATTTATAGCCTATACTCCTTCTACTTTAATGTTGATCAGCTATAAAGGCGCCACTCAACTTGAGAAAATCAAGCAAGGCCTACCCGCTTTGCTGAAGCAGACAAACGAAAACAGCATTGTTTCGACCAGTGCCTTCAAAAAGATGCAGAAGGCAAATGGAGACATCGACATATTATTCACTCCGGGAAGTCTGATGGGAGCATATTCTAACCAGTTCAATTTCGGTATGCCCCAAACCTTCGACATGAAAAGCTGTCAGGTACTGGCAAATATCTCTTTCGAAAAAGGAAAAATCAGTATGAAGTATAACTTCGTCACGGAAAGTCCCGAACTGCAAGCCATGCTTGACAAACAAATGAAAGCAAGCCGGCCGATAGAGAACACCTACCTGAAAAATTTCCCGAAATCTACCCTGATGCTTATCAGCGGAGGAGTCAATGGAGAAGAAGTCTACAACCTATTATCGGAGAATGAAGAATTCCAAAAGAATTTCTCTATAGCCAAGGCTAATGAAGTAAAAGAATTGTTCGGCACATTCCAGAAGGATATTACACTGGGATTGATCAATGTTACCATGAATAATGCTCCTACCTTCCTGCTATATGCCAATGTTAAGAGTGCCACGCCTATACAAATGCTGTACGAGAAGAAAAACGAACTGGGTCTGAAACGTGGAGAAGACATCCTGAAACTGGGAGAAAATGAATACGTATATAAATCCAGAATGATGAATATTTTCTTTGGGGTACATGGAAACAATTTATATGCTACGAATGACGAAATGCAATACAAAAACATAGATAAGACAGTTGATCCGTCAGCTAAGGATACAGAATATGCAGCCGGCATAAAAGGTAAGAATTGTGCTCTCGTACTGAATATGGAAGCAGTGCTTGCATTACCGGTAGTGAAGATGATGGGCGAATACGGCGGAGCACAATATGCGACTGCCATTGCTTTGGCTGATAAGGTTTCATATATGGAAATTGTCTCAGAGAATAATGCAGAAATGGTCATTCAGCTGAAAGACAAAAACGTAAATGCATTGAAACAGATTGTAAACTTTATCAAAGAGTTTGCAGGTATCTAATCCCTATCAATAATGGAAATCATTCATCTGCGGCAAACACTTCCCCAAGTGTTTGCCGACCGGGATGCCATCACATCCGACGTATGGCACCAGGATCTTGTGCTGCGAAAGGGAGAGCGGTATCTGATTGAAGCCGCTTCCGGCACGGGTAAATCTTCTCTATGCAGCTATCTCTACGGGTATCGCCGCGACTACCAGGGTATCATCAATTTCGATGAACGGAATATCCGTTCGCTATCCATCCACGAATGGGTGGAGTTGCGGAAACATTCGTTGAGCATGCTGTTCCAGGAATTGCGCATCTTCCACGAATTGACAGCGCTGGAAAACGTACAATTAAAGAACCGCCTTACCAACCATAAGAAGAAAAAAGAAATCCTTTCCCTCTTCGAAACGCTCGGCATCGCAGACAAAGCAGATGAAAAAGCAGGAAAGTTATCTTTCGGCCAGCAGCAACGCGTAGCCTTCATCCGTGCGCTATGCCAACCGTTCGACTTCATCTTCCTGGATGAACCGATCAGTCACCTGGATGATAATAACAGTGCACTCATGGGACACATGCTGACCGAGGAGGCCGCAAAGCAAGGTGCGGGAGTGGTGGTGACCTCTATCGGGAAACATATAGAACTGGACTACAATAAAATATTAAAACTATAAATGATAATTTAGCGGGCGGATGCCCGCTAAAAATTGACAATTGACAATTGACAATTAACAATTAGGCTGCGCTATATTGTGCTTAAACAATCGTTCCGAATGGTAATTGTCAATTGTCAATTGTCAATTTTTAGCGGCAAAGCCGCTAAATTATCATTTAACAATAACCTCAAACTTCAATGAACAGACTTGTTTGGAAACTTCTTCGCCAACACATCAGCATCGGGCAACTGAGCGGCTTTTTTCTCGCCAACATCTTCGGAATGCTGATTGTACTGCTAAGCGTGCAATTTTATAAGGATGTCCTCCCCGTCTTCACGCAGGGAGACAGTTTCATGAAAAAGGATTATATCATCGCTACGAAAAAAATCAGCGCCCTCGGCAGCCTTACCGGACAAAGCAACACTTTCTCCAAAGAAGAAATCAAGGAACTGGAAGCCCAGCCCTTCACGCGTAGCGTAGGCGCCTTTACCCCCACCCTTTTCAAAGTATCGGCAGGACTGGGAATGCAACAGGCCGGCATCCGCATCTCCACCGATATGTTTTTCGAATCTGTTCCCGATGCCTTTGTCGACGTCAGTCTGGACAAGTGGCATTTCGACGAGGAGACACAGACCATACCTATCATCATCCCCCGCAACTACCTCAACCTTTACAACTTCGGGTTTGCACAAAGCCGCAACCTGCCAAAGCTGTCGGAAGGCGTAATGGGACTGATACAGATGGACATCATCATGCGCGGCAACGGACGTACGGAACAGTACAAAGGAAACATCGTCGGTTTCTCCAACCGCCTGAATACCATCCTCGTTCCGCAATCGTTCATGGAATGGGCAAACAAGACATTTGCTCCCGAAAGAGAAGCACAGTCTTCACGCCTTATTGTAGAAGTAAAGAACCCCACGGATACAGCCATCACCGACTATTTCCAGCAGAAGAACTATGAAACCGAAGGAGATAACCTGGACGCCGGAAAGACAACTTACTTCCTGCGCCTCATCACAGGTATCGTTTCGGGTGTGGGACTGTTCATCAGCATCCTGTCTTTCTACATCCTGATGTTGAGCGTATTCCTGCTGCTCCAGAAAAATACCGCCAAGTTGGAAAACCTGTTGCTGATAGGCTACAGTCCTTCCAAAGTGGCAATGCCCTATCATATATTGACCGTAGGATTAAACCTTCTCGTACTATTCCTTGCCATCTGTGGCGTGGCATGGCTGAGAAGTTACTATACAGGTGTGCTACAAACCCTTCTTCCACAACTGGAAACGGGTTCCCTGCTGCCCTGCATTCTTGCCGGAAGTATCTTGTTCATAGCCGTATCCGCCCTGAACATACTCCTGATACGCCGGAAAATACTCTCTATATGGAAGGGTAAAGAATAAAAGAATGATTTAAGCTATCCTTGGTGTGCCTGCATATACTCCTTAGGCGACATTCCATGAACCTCCTTGAAAGAACTGGAGAAATGTGACAAGTTCGTATACCCCGTCACGTACGCCACTTCGGACACTGTCAGTTTCTTCTCTTTCAACAAGGCGGCAGCCTGTTGCAGACGGATATTCTTGATAAAATCGCGTGCCGAAAGGTTTGTCAGTTCTTTCAGCTTCCGGTGCACATGAACACGGCTCAAGCCAACGTTCGCCGCCAGCATCTCCACATTCAGTTCCGGATTGGAGAGGTTCTCATTAATCACTTTCATTATTTTACTCATCAGTATCTCGTCCGCAGACTTCATCGACAATTTTTCTACCTTACCCTCCTGTTGCTGTGCACCACTGAATTTACTCTTCAGCAATTTCCGGTTAGCAATCAGATTGGCAATCGTACTCTTCAACAACTCCGTGTTGAAAGGTTTCACCATATAGGCATCCGCACCGGTCGCCATGCCCTCCATCGTATCTTCCGGTTTAGACTTGGCCGTCAGCAGAATAACCGGCACATGATTGACATTCGTATTTTGCTTTATCTTCCGGCACAGAGACAAACCGTCCATTTCCGGCATCATGATATCACTGATCACCAAGTCGGGAGCATCCGCAAGAATCGTGTCATAAGCCTCTTTACCATTCTTGCACATCATAATCCGATAGTCGCCCTCCAACTCTTCTTTCAGATAAGAGAGGATCTCCTCTTCATCTTCCGCTATCAATATACGCAGACGGCTTTTCGATTTACCCGCTTTCTTTTCCTCCGCGCCTTCTTCCCCAAATGTTTCCTCAAAATCCGGCTTCTCCGGCTTCACAAATACCGCATGAGGCGTAGCTGCCACTTCCACATCTTCCAGTTCGTCAGCCCGCAGATGTGCCGACCCCAACGGAATACGGATAACAAAACGGCTTCCCGCAGCATCCTCCCGGTTCTCCGCCAGGATAAGCCCATGATGTAACTCCACCAACGAACGAGACAGGTGCAAACCGATTCCCGTACCGAAGTTAGACTTCGTCACATCATTATCTATCTGATAGAAACGCTCGAATATGCGCTCTATCTTTTCACGGTCGAGCCCGATGCCGCTATCCGTCACCGTTATTTCAAAATATTCCTTCAAGGCATCCCGGCGAGTGGCATCACGCCCCGTAGAAAGATTCACTGTTATCTCCCCCTGTTCCGGCGTGTACTTGAAAGCGTTGGAGAAGATATTCATCAATATCTTGTCGAAGTTATTCATATCCACCCATACCTTCAGTTGAGGCATGGTATGTTCAAAGCTAAAATGTATCTTCTTCTTCTGTGCCAGATAGTCGAAAGTCAGCATGACATCTTCAATAAAGCCCACCATGTCCGTTTCCCTGAATTTCATGAACATCTGTCCCTTATCCAGCTTACGGATGTCCATCAACTGGTTTATCAGCCGGAGGATGCGCTGTGCATTCCGGTAAATCATCAGATACGTCTTCTGCACCTCCCCGCCTTTCTTTTCAGCCAGCAACTTCTCAAGCGGATTGATGATGAGCGTCATCGGAGTGCGTATCTCATGGGAGATGTTGATGAAGAACTGCAACTTCGCCTCATTCAGTTGCTCGGCATGCTCACGCTTCATGATTTCCCGGCGATGACGCATACGGGACACTATATAGTTGACAATGCCCAGCACCAACAGGCCGAACAGGAACACATAGATGCAATATGCCCACCACATCTCATACCAGGGCGGAGTAATCAGAATCTTGACAGTACGTATCTCCGAAAGATTGCCGTGGCTCAACGCCCGCACTTGGAAAGTATATTTGCCCGGCGGAAGATTATTGTACGTCACCCGGTTCACACCCGGCTCGGTACTGAGCCATTGGTTACTCAGTTCTTCAATCTTATATTGATAGGATATCTGTTCCGGATTGTTGTACTGCAACGTAGAGAAAACAATGCTGAACGTATTGTCATGATGAGCCAGTTGGAACAGGTTCGCATCGAGCACGGAAGTATAAATAACGGGATGCCGTCCCGAATGCGTATTTTTGCGGACAGGCTGGTTGAAGATAAAGAAATCCGTGATCCAGACCCGGGTATCCTTCAGGACGCTGCCAATGGAAGAAGGTGAGAAATAAGTGATACCGTTAATGCCGCCGAAATAGATTTTCCCAGCCCGGTCCTTATAGAAGGCTCCGTGCGTGAACTCATTTCCCTGCAAACCGTCTCCCGCATAATAATTGATGAAACGGTTGTTCGCCACATCATATCTGCAAATGCCCATATAGGTACTAATCCAGATATTATGCCTTGCATCTTCACAAAGTCCGCAAATCACATTGTTGGGCAGACCGTCCGCTATCGTAAAGCACTTCAGTTCTTCAGTCTTCTTATCGAAACGATATAATCCGTCTGTTGTACCTGCCCAAATGTTTCCGGCATGGTCTTCCTGCAACACATATCCCACCCGGTCTTCAATCAGAGAGTTCACCTTGCGGTAGTTGATGAAACTCTCGTTCTCCGGATTGAAACAACTGATGCCTTTATAGTGTCCCAGCCAAATCAACCCTTCACTGTCACAAAAGATATAGTTCACCCAGTCGTTGGCCAGTTCATTACGGGTCAGGTCGCCCGTCTCGTCTTTGGACGATTCGTAATGTTTCAACGTCTTCGTCACCAGGTTATATTGATAGAAACCGGAGCCGAAGGTTGCGATATAGAGATTCTTATGCCGGTCTTCCGTTATGGAGAATATCTTTTCGTTGTCGATGGGCAACGGATATTCACACTCTCCCGTCCGGCGGTTCAGCTTTGCCAGCCCCCGTGTGTAAGAGCCCAGCCAGAAGTCCCCGTTTGTATCTTCATACATACACATAATGGTGTTGGCAACAGAACGCGGACTGCTACCCGGCTGATAATGCCGCAGCCTTTTCCCTTCGGCACTGAGTTCGTATACGCCTTCATTGTCGGTCCCCACCCACAAGTGATGATTGCTATCCTGGTAAATAGACATCACGCACCCCTGCCCGATGGGATTATAATAGATGGACTTGTTGCCATAATATTCAAACGGGTTCTCCTGTTTCGGTATCAGGGCAATCCCCCTCTGGAATAATCCCAGCCACAGGTTTTTGTCCCGGTCTTCCAGTATGGCGTGTATCTTTCCTTCCGAAAAGTCCAGCGGGGCGGAGTTGATGCTGTAATCTTCTATTTTCCCGGTCATCCGGTTATACGCTTTCAGCCCCTGCCCGTCAGTACCTATCAGCAGACGGTCGTCCACCACGGTAAGGCAATAGACGGACAATGTTCCACCACCTTCATAAGGCACAGACACAAACCGGTTTTGCTCGCGGTCGTAACGTGAAAGTCCCTGCTTCTGAGTTCCCACAAACAGGTTTCCATACTTATCCTCCGTAATGGCGGACACGTAATTGTCATTAATCACCGGATATCTGTAGACGCGCACTTCCTTCGTTGCAGGCAGATAGCAAATCAGCCCGTGTCCTTCGGTGCCTATCCATATATTATAATGAGAGTCCTCGTAAAGATTGGACTGGAAGTTATAGTTCACCTGCTTCATGATTTCGTCAATGGAGAGAGCTTGCCGCCGCTGCTCATCAAGACGGAAAATACCTTGTCCGGTAGTTACTATCCAGATTTCACCGTTATGCAACTTCTGCATTTGCGTGACGTGCGGAAAAACCTGTTTACCGGCACGCATCATCGGTATCTCACGGAAGCTGTCCGTCTCCGGGTCATACTTCATCAGTCCGTCGATGCAGCCTACCAACAAGTTTTGCTCATTGTCTTCAAAAAGCGTGCGCACGTAGTTATTTTTAATGGAAGTAGAGTCACCCGAGATGTGTTTGTAGTTGGAAAAGCGAAGTCCGTCGAACTTGTTCAGCCCATACTCCGTTGCTATCCAGATGAACCCTCTCTCATCCTGGAATATCTGATTGATAAGACTGCTGGAGAGTTCGTTATTGGTAGAGTAGAATTTACCGGTCTGTGCCGACACCGGCAAGCCAAGCAAACACAGCAATAAGATGATAAGGGGGAGGTGGTTACGAACTGTTTTCATTGCATTCTATACTTAAAGGTAAGCAAAGATAAGAAAAACTTTCGAGATGTTCCTGACTATCGGATGAATTACAGGGTAACCGCACTAAAATTCTTATTCGTATCGGTGCAGAAAGGAATCAAATGATAATTAAGATTTTAGACACGGATTACACTGTTGTTTTTATATACTGCAACAGTGTAATCCGTGTAATCCGTGTCTGAAATATATTCATAACGGTGCAGAAATGAGGTAAATGATTTTAGCCTATGTATTCAATCTCTTAGACGCAGATGACACGGATGACACGGATTTAAAGGCTGCGCTGTCACATCAATAAATAAAAAATCTGCGTCATCCGTGTCATCCGCGTCTAAAAAATAAATCATCACTTCGTTCAAAACCGAAAAGTAATGAGGCAAATGATAAATGAGATTTAAGACACGGATTACACGGATTACACTGTTGTTTTTATATACTGCAACAGCGTAATCCGTGTAATCCGTGTCTAAAATATATTCAAAACCCTACAGAAATGAAGCAAACTTTTGATGCGGTTGCCCTGAATGAATTAAGATAGTACTACCCATTGCACATAGGGGGTGAGCACAGAACACATAGGGAGTGAGCACAGAACACTTCGGGACTGAATACCGAAAACACCCGGATGTTTTAGGGCAAAACACCCGGATGTTATGTGGTAAAACATCCCCATGTTTTGGGGTAAAACATCCGGGTGTTTTCGTTGATAAGACGGGGATGTTTTAGGTATTCAAGATAGGACTCATCTATGTTCGGTTCCCATGCAAGATGGAATAAGTATACAGGTGGGACCAGAAGGATATTCCTGCGGAATAAACGTTTTATGTATCATTTATCTGTCCGACGTAACCCCAGCGAATGATTTTGTAACGCAGGGAAAAGTCATGTTACATTTAAATGTAACACAGGCTACAATTTTTCACCCGTATATCCGATTAAACAAATACCTTTGTCTCAAACGAAAAGCGAAGTTTAACCCTTTAATCCAATAAATGTATAGTATGAAAACTTGAGAATGAAAAACATGTCTTCACATCTTTATTAAAGAGAATATTATTGTTATCCAATTTAATTAATTTCATTATGAAATGCACAAATTATTATTTTAAGCCATTGGGGCTTCTATTCTTATTATGCCTGATACCTATATGGGCATTTTCACAGAACGTTACTGTGAAGGGTGTTGTGACAGACACCACAGGCGAACCGGTTATCGGTGCAAGTGTAGTGCAGAAAGGCACCAGCAACGGTATCATTACAGATATCGACGGTAACTTTACTCTGAATGTTCCATCCAACAGTACCATCGTCATTTCATTTGTGGGCTACAAGACGCAAGAGATTCCTGTAGCCGGGAAGACACAAATCAACGTTACCATGAAGGAAGATACTGAAATGCTGGATGAAGTGGTAGTAGTGGGCTACGGACAAATGAAACGTTCGGACCTTACGGGTTCTGTGGTATCGGTGAACGATGCAGCCATCAAGAAATCGGTGCCGACTTCCATCGACCAGGTGTTGCAAGGCCGTGCCGCAGGTGTACAGATACAGGCCAACTCCGGTACTCCGGGTGCATCCACCTCCATCCGCATCCGTGGTATCAACTCACTGAATGCCACAAACCAGCCCATCTTCGTGATAGACGGCGTGGTAGTGGACTCTGCCACCGATGATGAAAACAGCAATCCATTGTCCAGCATCAACCCGTCGGACATCGTGTCTATGGACGTATTGAAAGATGCCTCGGCAACGGCTATTTATGGTTCGCGCGCGTCGAACGGTGTCATTATGATTACCACCAAACGCGGACAGGCAGGAGAAGCAACGGTGACTTACGACGGATATGCCGGTTGGCAGGAGATGCCCACACAGCTCGACATGCTGAACCTGCGCCAGTATGCACAGCATCACAACGACCGTTCGGCCCTGGGACTGGTAGAGCAAAGCAGCTCTTTCGTACGCCCCGACCTGCTTGGCGAAGGAACCAACTGGCAGGACGAACTGTTCAACAAAGCTTTCATGACGAGCCACAACATCTCTGTCAGTGGCGGTAACAACAAGACGACTTATGCCTTTAGCGGCGGTTTCCTCGACCAGGATGGTATTGCGCTGGGTTCCAGTTTCCGCCGTCTTTCCCTGCGTGCCAATGTCGATACTGAAATCAAGTCGTGGCTGCGTGGCGGCGTAAACTTCTCGTTTGCCGAATCCAAACAGAATGTAGGTACTGACAACAATACCATCATGAGTGCACTGATACAGCAACCCACAGTTGCCGTTACATCTCCCGACGGTTCATTTGACGGTCCGGACGATGTGTGGATGCCCGAAAATCCGGTGGGACTTGCCTCCATACGTACCAATAACAACCGCAAGACCAACTTCCGTTTCAATACCTACCTGGAAGCAACACTGCTGAAAGGACTGACCTTCAAGACAGAAGTGTCCGCCGACTGGAACTTCAACAACTATTATTATTATCAGCCCGATTACCAGTTCGGCATCAAGACGAGTGACACACGTACTTCCAAGTGGACCAAAACCAATACCAAATACTGGTCATGGCGCAACATCCTGACGTACAACAATACGTTTGCAGAGAAACATAACATCAACGTCATGGTAGGCCAGGAAATGTCACAATCCAACTGGGAGACACAAGTGGGCACCGCTACAGGTTTCCTCAGCAACACGACTCCCGACCTGAGTGCAGGCGACATCACCACTTCCACCACTACCGGCTCGCGCGTGGTGAATTCCATCGCTTCGTTCTTCGGACGTGCTTTCTACTCTTTCGACGAACGTTACCTGCTGACGGCGACCATCCGCCGGGACGGTTCTTCCAAATTCGCCAAAGGCAACAAATGGGGTTGGTTCCCCGCAGTAGCCCTTGCATGGCGCGCATCACAAGAGTCATTCTTGCGAAACAATGAAATCATCAACAACCTGAAACTCCGTGCAGGCTGGGGCGCCACCGGTAACCAGAATGTAAGCGACTATGCGTATATGGCACTCCTCTCCTACAAGACTACCCCTTGGGGCACCGGCGTACTGACAGGCAATACCGCCAATCCGGACCTGACTTGGGAGACTACGCACTCTTACAACGTAGGTATAGACCTCGGCCTGTTCCAGAACCGTATCGAGCTGATTGCCGATGTATATTATAAGAAGACCAAAAACCTTCTGCTCCAGCTCCCTCTACCTGCTTATCTCGGTTCGAGCGGACAAGGAGCGGCATCCAATCCCTGGGGTAATGTAGGTTCTCTTGAGAACAAAGGCTTTGAACTTACCGTGAATACAACCAATATCACGAACAAGGACTTCCAATGGACATCGAACCTCGTATTCTCACTGAACCGCAACAAAGTTCTGGAACTCGACACCGACAACTCGTCCATCGAAAAGAGTTACCAACCCAGTTCAGCCAGCTACATCGTCACCAAAACAACCGTAGGGCAGCCTATCGGACAGTTCTGGGGATATAAAGTAATCGGACGTTTCGACGAACCGACCGACTTCTACCGCAAAGACGCTGACGGCAACGTGAAGCAAGTAGCCATTCCGGAAGGTAACACGATTGCCAAAAACAGCACGTGGATAGGCGACTATATCTACGAAGACCGCAACGGCGACGGTGTCATCAACAACGAAGACTGCACCTACATCGGAAACCCGGAACCGAAGTTCACCTATGGTATCGGCAATACGTTCTCTTACAAAGGCTTCGACCTGACAGTATTCTTCTCGGGCTCTTACGGCAACAAGGCGCTCAACCTGACCCGCTACCGCATTGAAGACCCGCGTTCCAACGGAAACATCCTCAAGTCGTCGCTGAACTATGCCCTGGTAGGCCTGATAGACCCCAACGGTCCGGACGATGATTACCGTAACCTACATGTAATCAATGGTTCCAGCACCACATTGCCCGCTTTGCAAGAGTCGGATGCCAACAACAACTTTACCCGTATCAGCGACCTGCTTGTGGAAGATGCTTCCTACATCCGTCTTCAGAATATCTCTATCGGCTATACATTCCCGAAGAAATGGATAAACAAGATTTGTCTCAGCAATGCAAGAATCTACGCCAACATACAGAATGTGTATACCTGGAGCAAATATAAAGGTCTCGACCCGGAAGTAGGTTCCATCTACGGAGATGCATTGATGAACGGTGTGGACTACGGACGTTATCCTTCGCCCCGCATCTACACATTCGGATTAAACATATCCTTCTAATCTTTTAAAATGAATTATACATATGAAAAATAAGATATTCATCATAGCAACACTGGCCGGTTCGCTGGTATTGAGTTCCTGCGAGGACTTCCTGACACATGAAAATAGCACCAACGCCAATCAGGAAACCTTCTTCGACAGTGACAAAGCTCTGGAAGCAGCCACCGCACCGCTTTATAATTATGTGTGGAACAGTTTCAACGATAAGGCTTATTACAGTATGGGAGACGGACGCGCCAACAACATCACTGCCCGCTGGTCCGACTATATCTATCCTTATACCAACTTCACGGAAACAGCATTGAGTCCGGGGCTTGAAGATGCATGGGGCTCTTTCTATTCCGTAGTGGCACAGTCCAATTATGCCATCAATAATATCAGAGATTACTCCGGCCCCCAGGTCAGCGAAGCGGCCAAGATACAAGCTTATGCCGAAGCACGCTTCATGCGCGGACTTGCCTATTGGTACATCGGTTCTCTGTGGAACAAGGGTATCATCTATGAAAACACTGCGGAGCAAGTGAGCAATTCCGTTGTCCCCGCCAACCGGGGCGTTGATGTGATAGAATTTGCTATCCGCGACCTCGAATACGCGGCAGTCAACCTCAGCAAGACAGCTTCCAATGTGGGTCGTGTCACCCGCTACAGTGCCTACGCCCTTCTTTCGCGCATGTATCTCTCTATGGCCGGACTCACCACCGACGGTGAATACAACGGCAGCAATATCGCTACCGACTTCAACCGTGGTTCGCGCAACACCTACTATCTGAATATGGCGCGCAAGGCTGCCCTGAAAGTAATCGATGAAGGCCCATACTCATTGCTCGATAATTACAGCGAGCTGTTTGCGCCAGCCACATGCAACAATAACAGCGAGTCCATCTTCCAGTTGCAATGGCTGCAAGGCAGTACGGATGCCATCGGCTGGGGATGCAACAACTCCATGACCACCTATTTCGGCTGGTCGACCATGGTAGGCGAACAGAACTGGGGAAACGCCACATACGCTTCATACGACCTTGTGCGCACTTATGATCCTCAGGACCGCATACGCCGCCACTGCACCATCGCCACCGTAGGCGAATACTACCCGGAACTTAATACGAAGAACGGCGGCTACACATATAATGTGACCGAAACCGGCTATGACAACAAATGTAACTTCAAGAAGTACGTGATAGGCAAGATTGATGACAACGGACAGAGCTACTCGCAAAGCAGCGGCCTCAACACCTACATGATGCGCCTGGCGGAAGTATATCTGAACCTCGCCGAAGCAGTCCTCGGCAACAGTGCTTCGACCAGTGAAAAAGCAGCCCTCGATCCCTTCAACGAAGTGCGCAAACGTGCCGGCATGCCGGAACTGACAAGCATCACGTACGAGAACATCCACTACGAACGCCGCATCGAACTCGCCTTGGAAGGACAATATTGGTATGACCTCCTGCGCCGTTCCTATTACCAGCAACAGGAAGTGGTGAACTACCTGAACAGCCAGGAACGTAATGCAGGCTACGAATGGGACGAAACCGAAACTTGCCAATATGCAAAGACTTCTGACGGAACCGGAGTTTCCACCGCTACATCAGCCAACCTCACATTGCCGATTTCGGACGTAGACCGTGGACGTAACCCACTTCTAAATAACGAGCCCGTAGCCTATGAATTCGGTGCAAAAGAAGTTACAGAAAATGATTTGTTCAATGAATAACAAACTATAAGAAGATATGAAAAGCTTAAAATATATATGGATATTATGCTTGTCATGCCTGGCAGCAGGCCTCACCTCATGCAATGAGGAGGATGAATACTTTGACGGCAAATACCAAAGCGTAGAAATAGTAGTTGACAAGATCTATCTGGAAGACTACGAATCATCCGTACCCGACCGTCCCGTAACTTTTGCACGCCTCGGACAACTGATCCGGGTAGAAGGAAGCGGGCTCTATGGCATGAAGAAAGTCTACATCAACGGATATGAAACTTACTTCAACCGCGCTTATGTGACAGACCACTCCATGCTAATCCAAATCAACAGCAATACGCCCGTTGAAGAGGCCGAAGAAGAAGACCGCAATGTCATCCGCTTTGCGAAAGATAACGCCACGCTGGACTATCCTTTCATCATTCGCGCAGCTTCACCTACGATAACCGGCATCAACAATACGATGCCCAAAGCCGGAGAAATAGTTACCGTCTACGGAACAGGCCTGCAGGAAACCACCAAAGTAACCCTGCCCGGCGGAACGGAAATCACAACCGACATCGAGAGTGACAAAGACGGTGAATGGTATTCATTCATCATGCCTGAAAATGTTTCGGCAGGTGGTTCCATCTACTCCGAAGGTGCCAACGGACAAGCTGCCACCCCGGCTTACTTCAACTTTACAGACTGTGTGATACTCGACTTCGACGGCAAAGGCACCCAAGGCTTCTGGAGCTGGACAGAAACCGGCTCTATGATAAATGCCGACGACCTCGTGGAAGATCCATACGACAGCGGACGCGGCAAATGCGTTCAGATTGTTCCCCAACGTCTGATAGATGCAGGAGTCATATCCGGCAAACCCCGTGTGTCCGAATGTTGGACAGCCGGCAACGATGATGCGGCAGACGACTGGAGCCGTATGTATTCCTACATCCCGGCAACCACTCCACTGAGTGAAGTAGCGTTGCAGTTCGACGTCTACGTGCCCGACACATGGAGCGGTACCGGACACTTACAGATATGCTTGGTCAACAACTTCAACTTCGCCGGTATCGGTTCCGACGACGACGGTGCTTCCAACCAAGTGGCATTCTATGTACCCTGGATTCAGGATGGTGCCATTGTTCCATTCTCAACCACGGGCTGGCAGACTGTAACCATTCCATTTAGCAAATTCAACAAGTATGCCACTATGATAGAGGATAAAGAAAGTCCGGTATTCCAGAATGTGGTAGACGACCGTAATGCCGCTACTTACAGGAACTTCGGTATCGGTTTCGTAAATACGGACTTCACCTATCAGGATGTGAGTGTCACATCTACCGCTTTCGCAAGCCGCATCTACCTGGATAATTGGCGCGTAGTACCCTGCAAGAACATCGTGATTTCCGACTATCCCGAAGATGAAGAAACTACGGAATAAACTCAGTAGAAACAAATTAAACATTAAGAATTATGAAACTAAATAGAATTATTCTTCCGCTAATGGTTTGCGCACTGACATGGAGTAGTTGCGACGACCAGATCATGGAATGGAAAGAATCCGACGGAAGTGTCACAGCTTCCGACATTCCCCTCGCTTTAAAGGAAAAGATAGCGAACTATGACTATATCAAGACCTATGCGGCACAGTATACGCCCAATATGACAATAGGTCTTGGCCTGGGAGCCGACTTGTATATCAATGACGCGGCATACAAAGCCGTGGCCGATGCTAACTTTCAGATGTTCACTACGGGAAATGCGATGAAACATTCGTCTGTGGTAAAGAACAATGGTGATCTGGACTTCACGACCATTGATGCATTCCTGAACGCAGTGCCTGCCGATATCAAGATATACGGGCACAACTTCCTTTGGCACACTCAACAAAGACAAACGTATCTGAAATCGTTGATTGCCCCGGAAGTAATCATCGAAGTAGATGATGACGACGTATGCGAGAACATTGTCGGCAACTACGGCTTTGAAGGCGGAAACGCAGAAGGCTGGACAGGTCTGTGGGGTAAATATACTTATGCCGTAGAACAACCGGGGCATGACAGTGACTATGCCCTGCATTTCACGATGACCAATGAAACAAACGTCAATTATGATTGTCAGTTGTTCTGGCCTACCGGAGTGCTTGAGATAGGAGTAACATATGCTTACTCATTCTGGGTAAAATCGGATGCCGGGCTTGAAGTTCAGTTTATAGGCCAGAATGCATCTTATGGAGGTATTTATAAAGAGAAATTCACCGCACCAAGCGAGTGGATTCGATGCACAGGTGAATTTACCTATACAGAAAGTGATACTAAAGACATTGAACGCATAGGTATCCAGTTCGGTGGAACGCCGGGAAGCAATCTGTGGGTGGATGACTTCAAGTTCGGCAAGAAGATTGAAGACCCTGATGCGCACAGAACCAATTTACTGGTGAACGGAAGCTTCACGGAAGATATCCAGAATTGGAGTAAATGGAACGGTGACGACGGATGCAACACCTGGAACGACTCGGAAGGCAACAAAGCAAAAGGCTGTCTGCAAGTAGTCAATGCTGCGGATAATGCAGGTGGAGAGTGGAAAGTACAGATTCACAGCGATCTGCTCCAACCCGTCACCAAAGGCACCAAACTCTACATATCCTATTATATAAAGATGGCTTCGGGGTCAGGTTCGGCACGTATGTCAACCTCGATAGAGTCCGGAAGCGGTGATACCAATTACCAGCCCAATCAAGTAGTCGCCTCCGAATGGCAACGCATAGAGTGGGAAATTGAAGCGGGCGCAAACATTACGGGCATTAATTTCGATTTAGGCTTGAAAGCCGGTACGTATCTGATTGATGATGTAATAATATCTACCGAACCGTTCGAGGAAGTTGCCGTAGCGACCATGGCAGCGAGAAGCAACGGTGGCATCACTTATAAGTTCAAGACTGCCGAAGAAAAGAAAACCGCCCTGTTGGGTGCCATGGAAGCATGGATTAAAGGCATGCTGGAACATCCGGGAATGGACCGCGTAACGGAATGGGATGTCATCAACGAGCCTATCGCCGACAACAACCAATGGCGTGGCATAGACGGCAACTTCATGAGCAACGGAGACGATGCTCCCGACACAGCGCCTGTAGAAGATCCGGCAAGTGGTCTGAGCCTGAACTGGGCAAGCGATCACTTCTATTGGGGGTACTACATCGGAAAGGAATATGCAGTGAAGGCCTTCGAGTATGCACGCAAATATGCGCCTGCCGATACCAAACTTTATGTCAATGACTATAACCTGGAAACAAACCCAAGCAAGCTGGCTGCCTTGATAGACTTCGTGAAATATATTGAGGATAACGGACAGGTTGTTGACGGTATCGGTACCCAGATGCACGTACAAGCCGCCAGCATCACAAGAGCACAAATCGATGCCATGTTCCAGACCATGGCCGCTACCGGCAAGCTGGTTCGCGTCACCGAACTGGATGTGGCGTTAGGAACTTCCAGTCCTTCTGCCGAACAGTTGGAGACTCAGGCAAACGTCTACCAGATGATTTTCGAATCATACAAAGAGAATGTTCCCGAGGCCCAACAATCAGGTATCACTATCTGGACGCTGAGCGACAATGCCGCAGAGCATGAATACTGGTTATCCGGTGATACTCCTAACTTATTCGACGCAAACTACGGACGCAAACATGCCTATAAAGGCGTATGCGACGGAATTGCCGGAAAAGATATAAGCGAAGACTTCAGCGGTGACGACTGGAAGAATGCATATGAAACAGAGGAGGAGACTCCTGCTGAATAATGAGTGAAGACAGGAAATTTGGTAAGGCTCCGGCCTTACCAAATTCTCCATTAAATCTTGTAACAAAACGCCCTTTCCTCCCCCTGAAACAGGAAGATGTACGATAAACGAAACAGTTCAAATCAATACCAGCAAACAATGAAGAATTGGATTTTATTTTTGGCAATCAGTCTTATTACATTCGGACAAGCAAATGCCCAGAGAAGTACATTGCAGAAACAAGGTACTGCCACGCAACTGGTAGTGGACGGCAAGCCTTTTCTTATCTTAGGCGGTGAATTAGGAAACTCATCTGCTGCCTGCACAGAAGACATCGAACGTATTTTCCCGAAACTGCAACGCATGGGACTGAACACAGTACTCGTTCCGGCATACTGGGATTTGACCGAACCGCAAGAAGGCCAATTCGACTTCACACTCACAGACAAAGTCATCCGTCAGGCCCGGCAAAACGGTCTGAAAGTAGTCTTCCTCTGGTTCGGAGCCTGGAAGAACTCCATGAGTTGCTATGCTCCCCTTTGGTTCAAGGAAAACTATAAGAAATATCCGCGCGCTTATACCCAAAGCGGAAAACCACTCGAAATAGCCAGCGCATTCTCCGAAAATGTTTATCAGGCAGACAGCCGCGCTTTTTCCGGGTGGATGAAACACATTGCAGACATTGATAAAGAGGAAGGCACCGTCATCATGATACAAATAGAAAATGAGATAGGTATGCTGGAAAATGCAAGGGACTACTCCAAAGAAGCCAATGCGCTGTTCAATGCGCCGGTTCCTGCTGAACTGATGAAGTACCTGCAAAAGAACAAGAAGACGCTCCATCCTGAAATGCTCAGAAAATGGGAAAGCCAGGGCTGCAAGAAGCAAGGCACCTGGCAGGAAGTATTCGGGGCCGACATCTATACCGACGAGCTTTTTATGGCCTGGCACTATGCCCGCTATGTGGAAAGAATGGCGCAGGAAGCCCGGTCTATCTATAATGTTCCGCTTTATGTGAACGCAGCCATGAACAGCCGCAACCGCAAACCCGGTGAATATCCTTCCGCCGGTCCGTTGGCACATCTTATCGACGTATGGCACTGCGGAGCACCCAGCATTGATTTACTTGCACCCGACCTGTACGACAATGGTTTCACGGACTGGGTAGCTAAATACAAACTGCACAACAACCCGCTGTTCATCCCCGAAATAAAACTGACGGATAATAATGGTGTAAGGGCTTTCTATATCTTCGGCGAACACGACGCCATCGGCATCAGCCCGTTCTCCATTGAAGACGGTTCCGACTCCCCCAACGCCCCGTTGGTAAAAAGCTATAAAACATTGAAAGAGTCGATGCCTCTCCTGACCCGGTATCAAGGCAAAGGTGTAATGAAAGGATTACTCTTCGACCAGGAAAATAAAGAACGCATCCTCTATCAGGATGATTTAAAGATAATCTGCCGCCACTTCTTCACCCTACCCTGGGACCCGCGCGCCCGGGACGGCAGCACATGGCCCGAAGGAGGCGGCATCCTGCTGCGACTCGCTCCGAATGAATATATCGTAGCAGGCAGCGGCATCGTCATCGAATTTGAAAAGACCACTGAAAACCAGACCAAGGCACAGGCTTTGGGCGAAGACGGTTTCGCCCAGACAGGAGGCAAGGGGGAGAAAGTGACAAGTGATAAGGTGACGTGGAAGGGTGCCCGTTGTGGCATTGGTTCAGTGGACGAGGTAAAGGTGAATGAAGACGGTACGTTCTCGTATATTCGTCGGCTGAATGGCGATCAGGACCATCAGGGACGCCATGTACGCATATCGGTGGGGGATTTCCGCATCCTGCACGTGAAGCTGTATGAGTATAAATAACATATTTTAAGACTTAGACTAACGATTAGTCTAGGGTAGACTAAGGTTCAGACTAAGGTAATCGTGTAGTCAGACTAAGGTAGACTGACAGTTTATCAAAAGAAGAACTAAAAAGATAAAACGAGATATGAATAAGGTTAGTTTTAATAAAGTTAGGTTGAGTCTGGCAGTACTGCTTTGCTTTTGCGCCACTTCCAGGGTGGATGCAAAGGTAAAGTTGCCTGCCTTGATTTCTGACGGAATGGTACTGCAACGCGAACAACCCGTCAAAGTATGGGGAACGGCTGATGCAGGTGAGGACATACAGGTAAGATTTCTGAAAAATGCCACCCCTAACGGAGTGAAAAGCGGAAAACTAAAAGCTGTTTACACCGCTACGGCAGACGCAGACGGCAAGTGGAGCATCACCCTGCCCGCCATGAAACCCGGTGGTCCCTACGTCCTGCAAGTAAACGACATTGAACTGAAAGATATTCTGGTGGGAGACGTCTGGTTATGTTCCGGACAATCTAACATGGAGCTGCCTGTCAGCCGGGTAACGGATATGTTCCGTGATGAAATTGCTGCTTATGAAAACACAGAGATACGACTGCTGAAAGTACCTAATCTTTTCAATTTCCATGCACCGCAGGAGGACCTTCCGGATTATGCAGACTGGAAACCCCTCACACAAAAGAATGTGATGGACTTCTCGGCACTGGCTTACTTCTTTGCCAAAGCCATGTACGAAAAGAGTGGTATTCCCGTCGGACTGATTAATTCCAGTTGGGGAGGGACGCCCGTAGAGGCCTGGATAAGCGAAGAAGGACTGAAAGAATTTCCAAAGTATATTAATGATAAACGGCAGTATGAAGACGATGCTTTCCTGAAAAGTATCAAGCAAACGGAAGGTCAGAGTTTCCATCGCTGGAACGTCTCCCTCTATCGCGGGGATGCGGGACTGCATGAAGCCACTCCCTGGTATGCCGCCAACTATGATGACAAAGACTGGAAGACGGTTGATTTATATTCCACCGACTGGGGAAGCAATGGTTTGAACCCTATCAATGGTTCGCACTGGTTCCGCAAGGAAGTGGAAGTTCCGCAGAGCTGGAACGGCCAGGAAGCAACCCTGCGTTTAGGCTGTATGGTAGACGCTGACTCTGTGTATGTGAACGGCACATTTGTCGGAACGATTTCCTATCAATACCCGCCGCGCATTTATACCGTTCCGGCAGGTGTGCTGAAAGCCGGAAAGAATACCGTCACCGTACGCCTCATCAGCAACAACGGCTATCCGCATTTCGTCAAGGAGAAACCTTATAAGATTATATGCGGAAACGAAGAAGTGAGCCTGCTGGGAGAATGGAAATACAGGTTGGGCGCCGCCATGCCCCCTGCTCCGGGAATGATGTTCTTCTGCTACAAACCGATATGCCTCTACAATGCCATGATTGCCCCGCTGCAAAACTACGGCATACGCGGCGTACTCTGGTATCAGGGGGAGTCGAACGTAGACCGCCGCAACGAATATGCCGGCCTGCTGACAGCCATGATTGCCGACTGGCGACGCACATTCAACAATCCGGAACTGCCCTTCTATATCGTTGAACTGGCAGACTTCCTGTCGAAAGAAGATACAGGTGGGTGCCGGGCCTGGGCTGAAATGCGCAAGGAACAGGCACGGGTGGCGGAAAGCAACCGGAACACCCGTCTTATCCGCAACAGCGACCTGGGCGAATGGAACGACATTCATCCACTGGACAAGAAAACACTGGGTAACCGTGCAGCCGAAAGTGTATGGCAGGATTGCCGGGAACAGGAACAGAAAACTAAAAAATAACAATAATACAGCACTATGAACGCACTAAGTCAAAAAGTGTCTATGGCCGAGAAGATCGGTTATAGTTTAGGAGATTGCTCTGCGAACCTTGTGTTCCAGATGATGATGATTTATCAAACCAAGTTTTATACCGATGTATTCGGTCTGGAAGGTGCCATTGCCGGGTCGGTCATGCTGATTGCCCGCATTGTGGACGCTTTCGTCGACCCGACCGTAGGTATACTGTCCGACCGGACACAGAGCAAGTGGGGCAAATACCGCCCGTGGGTACTCTGGACAGCATTGCCGTTCATGGTGTT
Source organism: Bacteroides stercorirosoris (assembly GCF_900142015.1). Lineage (GTDB taxonomy): Bacteria > Bacteroidota > Bacteroidia > Bacteroidales > Bacteroidaceae > Bacteroides > Bacteroides stercorirosoris. Next base: position 37,203 of record NZ_FQZN01000023.1, on the reverse strand, counting down.
CTACGTACTGGCATTCTATAATCCCGGCATCGAGGACAAAGGACTGGTGGCAGTATACGCAACCATCTCCTATACCTTATTAATGACGCTCTACTCCTTCAATAACACCCCGTATGCATCACTGGGTGGTGTGATGTCGAGCGACATCAAGGAACGCACCAGCATTACCTCCATCCGCTTCGTGGCTGCCACTATCGCGCAGTTCGTCGTACAAGGTCTGACGCTGCCGTTGGTAAGCAAATTTGCGGGTGAGAGCGGTGACAAGGGGCACGGCTGGTTGTGCACCATCTCCCTGTTTGCAGTGATTGGTCTCGTGTTCCTGGTCATCACTTTCTTCTCCAGCCGCGAACGCATCACGCCGCCGGCAAGCCAGAAGACAGATACTAAGAAAGATATAAAGGATGTATTCAAGAACGTCCCCTGGCGGGCTATGTTTATCCTGACACTCTTCCTCTTCACAACATTGGCCATGTGGGGAAGTGCCATGAACTACTATTTTGAAAACTATGTAGATGCAGGCGCGCTGTATGCATTCCTTGATAAACTGGGATTGGTGGCTACACAAGCCAGCGACAGTGTGGGATATACGATATTGAACGCCTTCGGACTCATCGTCAGCAGTCCCGAAAAGGCATACGAAGTCGGCTTCGGCGTGTTCAATATGCTGGGAGCCATCGTGCAGTTCTTCGGTGTTATCTTCTTGTCCGGCTTCCTGGCAAACCGCTTCGGAAAGAAATCGGTATTTATCGTTTGTCTGGCGCTGACGGCCTTGTTCACGGCATTCTTCTACTTCCCTAACGAGACGGATGTGGAGACGATGTTTGTGCTGAACTTCCTGAAGAGCCTGGCATATGCCCCCACCGTTCCGTTGCTTTGGGCAATGATTGCCGATGTGGCGGACCATTCGGAATACGTGAACCATCGCCGTGCAACAGGGTTCGTATTTGCCGGTGTAGTGTTCGCCCTGAAAGCCGGTCTGGGTGTGGGCGGTGCTATCCTGGGTTTCCTGCTTTCCGGCTTCGGATATGTATCGGGAGCGGGCATAGCTCAAAGCGAATCGGCCATTCATGGCATCGTGCTCTCGTCCAGCATCATCCCGGCGGTGACGTTCTTCATCGGCGTAATTGCCTTGTACTTCTATCCCATCACGAAGAAGTATAACGAACAGATACAAGCGGAATTGACCGAACGGAGAAATAAAACTGATTATTAATCATACTAAACCATAGCATGAAATTAAAGAATATAGCCTTATCCGTCTGCACTGCTGCGCTGATAGCTTGCAATAGTGACAAACCCACAGTTGCAGACCCGACTCTGAAAGATATTATCGGTGATAAATTCCTTGTTGGTGTCGCCCTCAACTCCGAACAAGCGGCAGGGCGCGACACCAGCGCAGTCCGCATCGTGCAACGCCACTTCAACTCCATCGTGGCAGAAAACTGCATGAAGAGCGAAGTAATTCATCCCGAAGAAGACCGCTACGACTTTACCCTGGCAGACGAATTCGTAAAGTTTGGTGAAGAGAACGGAATGACCATCATCGGGCATTGCCTGATATGGCATTCGCAATTATCCCCGTGGTTCTGCGTAGACAACGAAGGACGGAATGTCTCACCCGAAGTCCTGAAACAACGGATGAAGGATCACATCCACACCATCGTGGGGCGGTATAAAGGCCGCATCAAAGGCTGGGATGTGGTGAACGAAGCCATTGAAGGAGACGGAAGCTACCGCCAGAGCAAATTCTACGAGATACTGGGAGAAGAATACATCCCGCTCGCTTTCCAGTTTGCCCATGAGGCCGACCCGGATGCGGAACTATACTACAATGACTATGGCATGCACGACCCCGGACGTCGGGACGGTGTGGTGCGCATGGTACGCTCACTGAAAGAGAAAGGTCTGCGTGTGGATGCCATCGGCATGCAAGGACACATGGGACTGGACTACCCAAGCATCGGTGATTATGAAACCAGCATCCTCGCCTTTGCTGCCACAGGTGCCAAAATCATGATTACGGAATGGGACATGAGCGCCCTCCCCACCCTGAACCGTGGAGCGAACATTGCTGATAAAGTAGCTTTCGAGAAAGCTCTGAATCCTTATCCCGAATCTCTTCCGGACAGCATATCACGGTTATGGAACGCCCGCATGAAGTCGTTCATGGAACTCTTCATCAAGCACTCCGACGTCATCACCCGCGTGACGGCCTGGGGAGTATCGGACGGCGACTCTTGGAAGAACGACTGGCCTGTGGCCGGACGCCGCGATTATCCGCTACTCTTCGACCGTTCCTATCAACCCAAACCTTTCCTAAAGGAGATTCTGGAACCAAGAGTAGCTAAATTCTACGAATTCAGCTACTCAGTTGACAATTCACAATTGACAATTGACAATTCTATGCAGCGTGACGGCGCAGCCAATTGTCAATTGTCAACTGTCAATTGTCAATTGCAAAACCCCGTTTTGCCCGGCTGTTACCCCGACCCCAGCATCTGCCGCGTAGGAAACGATTATTATATAGTCAATTCCTCTTTCGCCTTTTTCCCCGGCGTGCCCATCTGGCACAGTACGGACCTGACGAATTGGGAACAGTTGGGCTACGTCCTCAACCGCCCCTCACAGCTACCCATGTACGACGGGCTGCGCATCAGCGGCGGCATCTACGCCCCGGACATCAAATACAATCCGCACAACGGACTGTTCTACATGATAACCACCGCCGTAGATGGCGGAGGCAACTTCTTCGTCACCACCGACGACCCGAAGAAATGCAATTGGAGCGATCCTATATTCCTGCCCGAAGTGGGTGGCATCGATCCCGGTTTCCTTTTTGACGAAGACGGGAAAGCATACATCGTAAACAACGACGCCCCCGCCGGAAAGCCGGAATACAGTGGTCACCGGGCCATCTGGATACGTGAATTCGACTGGAAGAATGGCTGTACCGTAGGAAAACAAAAGATGATTATCGATGGTGGTGTGGACAAATCGCAGCACCCCGTCTGGATAGAAGGACCGCACCTCTACCGCATCAACGGAACTTATTATCTGATGGCTGCCGAAGGCGGAACAGGACCTGATCATTCGGAAGTAATCTTCACTGCCGACACCCCTTTCGGCCCCTTCAAGCCCTGTGCCATCAATCCGATACTGACGCAACGCGGACTGCCGGACGGCCGTCCCAACCCCGTCACCTGCGTCGGCCATGCCGACCTCGTACAGACACCCGGCGGCGACTGGTATGCCGTCTTCCTCGGTGTTCGTCCCTACAAAGGCGGGCACGACGTAATGGGACGCGAAACCTTCCTGCTCCCCGTCACCTGGAAAGAAGACCAGCCGGTAATTCTGCCCGAAGGCGAAACTATCACGTACACGGCCAATCGTCCTTACGGCCCTGCCCCGCTCTGGACGGCCGACGGACTGACAAAGGAAGCCTTCTTCATCCGCACCCCACTGGTGCCCTGCTATGAGATAGGAAGCAAAGGCCAGTTGACACTGACCGCCAGCAGCAGCGACCTCAACGACAAACGGCAACCCGCCGCCATCGGTCGCTGGATAAACAACTGGACCTTCACCGCCCAGACTGCCCTCGACTTTACCCCCCGGGAGCAAGGAGATTTTGCAGGCATCACCTGTTTCCACGATGATTATTGCTATATTCGCTTCGGAAAAACATTGGATAAGGAAGGTAAACCCGCTCTCTCACTGGAAGCATACAGCCGTGGAAAGCTCTGCAATCAGGCAAGCACTCCCCTGCCCAAAGCCGACGGAAAGATCTATCTGAAAGTAGAAGGAAACGATGCCGTGAACTACACTTTCAGCTACGCCACCAATCCCAAAGGCGAGTGGATGCAAGTAGGCGAACCTGTTTCCGCCGACCTGATAAGCACGCAGACAGCCGGCGGCTTCACAGGTACAATGGTAGGCATCTACGCAACAGGAAATTATGAAAATACTAATAACTGAAACGAACAATAACTCAAAAACAATATCACCGTGAAAAAAGAAAAAAGATACTTAGTACCCGAAGATTATATGGCAGACCCCGCCGTTCACGTATTCAACGACCGCCTTTACATCTACCCGTCGCACGACTGGGAAAGCGGCATCCCCGAAAATGACAACGGCGACCACTTCAACATGAAAGACTATCACGTCTTCTCCACCGACGATCCGATGCACGGAGAAATCACCGACCACGGCCTCGTGCTCACCACCGAAGACATCCCCTGGGCGGGACGCCAACTCTGGGACTGCGACGTAGCCGAGAAAGACGGAAAATACTATATGTACTTCCCCCTGAAAGACCAGAACGATATCTTCCGTATCGGTGTTGCCATCAGCGACCGTCCCGAAGGACCATTCATCCCTCAGCCCGACCCGATGCGCGGTAGTTACAGCATAGACCCCGCCGTATTGAATGACGGTGACGATAACTATTACATGTACTTCGGCGGCCTCTGGGGCGGACAATTGCAACGTTACCGTGACAACAAGGCTTTGGAAAGCGGTGCTACTTTCCCCGCAGACAATGAACCGTCCATCCCCGCACGCGTTGCCAAGCTCAGTGCGGACATGCTGCAATTTGCCGAAGAACCCAAAGCCGTAGTCATCCTGGACGAGAACGGCCAGCCACTGACTGCCGGAGATAACGACCGCCGCTTCTTCGAAGCCTCCTGGATGCACAAGTATAACGGAAAATACTACTTCTCCTACTCCACTGGAGACACCCACCGCCTGTGTTATGCCATCGGCGACAACCCATATGGCCCGTTCACCTATCAGGGTGTCATCCTTACCCCGGTCGTAGGTTGGACCACCCATCATGCCATTACGGAATACAAAGGCAAATGGTATCTGTTCCATCACGACAGCGTACCTTCCGGTGGACGCACCTGGTTGCGCAGTCTGAAAGTATGCGAACTGGAATACGATGCCGACGGACGTATCATTACCATCGAAGGATTGGATTAAAACAGCAATCAATAATTCTTATTTATGAAGAAACTACTTTCCCTACTCTTTATGATATGCTTTCTGTTTCCCGTTTCAGCCGAGAATGGAAGCCGCCTGTGGCTCCGCTACTCCACAGACGGGAATGCAACCATATCCTGCAACAAGCAATCGCCCATGCTGGGCATCGCCGCCACCGAGTTGCGCCGAGCCTGGAAAGGCGTGCCCGTTACATTAAGCCTCCAGCGCAACAAAGAAACACGTGCTTTAGGTGAAGAAGGATATCGCCTCTTCACTTCGGATGACGGCCGGAAGATAACCATCACCTCCGCCGGGGAGCGCGGTCTGCTTTACGGAGCCTTCCACCTGCTGAGGCTGCAAGACACCGGTACAGAAAACCTCTCTAAACTGAATATCAAGGAAAGTCCCGCTTACAATCTGCGCATCCTCAATCATTGGGATAATCTGGACCGCAGCATTGAACGGGGGTATGCCGGACGGTCCTTATGGGACTGGGAAGCTCTGCCTTCCACCCTCTCCGACCGCTATGCGGACTATGCCCGCGCCAATGCTTCCATCGGCATCAACGGTACGGTCATCAACAACGTAAACGCCTCCTCACAAATCCTTTCCACCGAATATCTGGAGAAAGTAAAAGCACTGGCAGATGTATTCCGCCCATACGGCATCCGTGTGTATCTCTCCATCAACTTTGCTTCCCCCATGCAACTGGGCGGCCTTGCTACTGCCGACCCGCTGGACAAAGAAGTTATCGCCTGGTGGAAGAACAAAACAAAAGAAATCTACCACCTCATCCCCGACTTCGGCGGCTTCCTCGTGAAAGCCAATTCCGAAGGGCAGCCCGGCCCGTGCGACTTCAACCGCACCCATGCCGAAGGTGCCAATATGCTGGCCGATGCAGTGAAACCTTACAAAGGTATTATCATGTGGCGTGCCTTCGTTTACAGCCCCAGTGATGCCGACCGCGCCAAACAGGCTTATCTGGAGTTCCAACCGTTGGACGGACAATTCCGCGATAACGTCATCGTGCAGATAAAGAACGGCCCGGTCGATTTCCAACCGCGCGAACCATACAGCCCCCTGTTCGGCGCCATGCCCAAGACCGCACAGATGGTTGAGTTCCAGATTACACAAGAATATCTAGGCTTCTCCAACCACCTCGTCTACCTCGCCCCTATGTGGAAAGAGTTCTTCGATTTCGTACAACCTTCTTCACTGAAAGCAATGGCGGGCGTTGCCAACATCGGAACCGATGCCAACTGGTGCGGACATCCCTTTGCACAGTCCAACTGGTATGCTTTCGGCCGCCTCGCCTGGAATCCTGAGTTATCCGCTGAAGCGATAGCGGAAGAGTGGTTGAAACAGACGTTCTTTAATGAAGAATTAAGAATGAAGAATGAAGAATTTGGGAAAGGAAATGAAGAACGTTTACAGTCCGATATCTCAATTAATTCTTCATTCCTCATTCTTCATTCTTCATTAAAACAGCTGATGATGCAAAGCCGTGAAGCCGTAGTAGACTACATGATGCCTCTCGGCCTCCACCACCTTTTTGCCTGGGGACATCATTACGGTCCCGAACCTTGGTGTGATATTCCCGGCGCACGTCCCGACTGGATGCCGTCTTATTATCACAAGGCTGATAAAGCCGGAATCGGCTTCGACCGCAGCCATACCGGAAGTAATGCCACCGCCCAATATCCCGACTCGCTTTGCCACCTCTACGACGACATCAGCACTTGTCCGGATGAATATCTGCTGTGGTTCCACCACGCCCCGTGGAATCACACCATGCAAAGCGGACGTACCCTCTGGGACGAACTCTGCTACCGATATGACAAAGGGGTGCAGCAGGTCAGAAGTTTCCAAAGGATATGGGATTTAACAGAAAATTATATCGACACGGAACGTTTCAAAGACGTGCAATCACGCCTGAAAATACAGGCACGCGATGCAGTTTGGTGGAAAGACGCCTGCCTGCTCTACTTCATGGAATACTCAGGTATGCGGATTCCCTACGACATCGAACGCCCGATACATGAACTGGATGACCTGAAACAGGTGAAACTTCCGATTGACAACCACGAATGTCCTACAAGGAAGATGCTGGACGAAAGAAGATAGATATGTTTTATTCACCTAAATATTTGCCTGAGAAACAGTCATAATTATAAAAAAAAGCCTTCCTTTGTGATTCATTCCCCTTTTCTCAGACAAATAGAACAATATTCATCTTAATCTTCATAGATATGAAACATTTATTCCGCAGTTTATTGGTTATAGCGTTGATTGTATGCTGTAACTTCCAACAAGCTCTCGCGCAGCAGCAACCTCCTATTCCCGTCGATCCGAATGTACGTATCGGCAAACTGGATAATGGCCTGACTTACTATCTCCGCAAAAACAATCTCCCTGCCAACCGTGCCGATTTCTATATCGCCCAAAAAGTAGGTTCCATACAGGAAGAGGAAAACCAGCGCGGCCTCGCCCACTTTCTCGAACACATGTGCTTCAACGGAACTACCCATTTCCCGGGTGATGCACTGAAACAATATCTGGAACGCATCGGAGTAAAATTCGGTGAAAATCTGAATGCTTACACCTCCGTAGACGAAACCGTTTACAACATTTCCAACGTTCCTGTCAATACTCCAGGCGCTGTCGATTCCTGCCTACTGATTCTGCATGACTGGAGCAACGACCTGACACTGGATCCGAAAGAAATTGATAAAGAACGTGGCGTCATCAACGAAGAGTGGCGTACACGTATGAGCGCCATGCAGCGTTTCCAGGAGAAACTACTCCCCGCCATGTTTGCCGGAACCAAGTATGCCACTTGTTTTCCTATCGGAACCATGGACGTGGTGATGAACTTCAAACCGCAAACATTAAGGGATTATTATGAGAAATGGTATCGTCCCGACCTGCAAGGTATCGTTGTGGTAGGAGATATTGATGTGGATGCCGTCGAAGCCCAGATCAAGAAACTATTCGCCGATGTCCCCGCACAACCCAACGCTGCCAAACGCGAATATTATCCGGTAAATGACAATAAAGAACCTATCGTACTTATTGCCCGGGATAAGGAACAGCCTCATATTCAAGCCATCGTCTTCAACAAACATAAGGCGACTCCTAATTCAGAAAAAGACAAGATTGGATATCTGGTGGAAAACTACGCTACCAACCTTATCAATAATATGCTAAATGCCCGTTTGAACGAACTGCTTCAGGAAGCTAACCCTCCGTACATTTACGCAGGAAGCTATGACGGAGACTTCTTCGTGGCAAAAACCAAACAAGCCTTCACCGGCATCGTCGTTTGCAAGGAAGATGCAGTAGAAAGCGGTATTGCCACCTTACTTCGCGAAATGGAACGTGCCCGCCGGTTCGGTTTCACCGAAAGCGAATACCAACGCGCCCGCGCCGAGTATTTGCGCAATCTGGAATCTGCCTACAACGAACGTGACAAACGCAAGAACGACGAATACATCAATGAATATGTACGTCACTTCCTTGATAACGAGCCCATACCGGGCATCGAAAACGAATATGGCATCATCAGCCAGATAGCTCCGAGCATCCCCGTAGAGCCTTTGAACATGATGATGCAAACACTTGTAACGGACACCAATCAGGTGGTCGCCATCTTCGGCCCCGAAAAAGAGAATCTGAAAATGCCGACAGAAGATGCCATTAAGAAGATTCTGCATGATGTAAAAGCCGAGGAACTGGCTCCATACGTCGACAAAGTATCAGACGAGCCCCTGATGAAAGAAACTCCGAAAGGTGGAAAAATCATCTCCGAACAAAAAGACGACGTATTCGGCACTACCATGCTGACATTATCCAACGGAGTAAAAGTAATCATCAAGAAGACTGACTTCAAAGCTGATGAGATTATTATGAAAGGTGTGAGTCTGGGCGGAAGTTCACTATTTCCGGACTCGGAAATCATCAACATCAATGGCTTGGATGCCGTCTCCGTAGGTGGTCTGGGCAACTTCAGCACCGTAGATCTTGAAAAGATACTGGCAGGCAAAAGAGCTTCTGTGGGTTACGGTATCGGCGACAAGACAGAGTCCGTCAACGGCTACTGCTCTCCAAAAGACTTTGAGACAATGATGCAGCTTACCTATCTGACATTTACCGCACCGCGCCGGGACGATGATGCTTTCGCATCCTACAAGAACCGTAACAAAGCGGCATGGCTGAACCAGGAAATGAACCCCATGACGGCATTCGGAGACAGTGTCACCTATGCCCTGCGAATGGGACATCCCCGTACTCTACGTATCAAATCCGACATGGTAGACAAGATGGATTATGACAAGATACTGGCAATGTATCAGGACCGTTTCAAGGATGCCAGCGACTTCACCTTCATCTTTGTCGGTAATGTGGACATTGAAGAAATGAAACCGCTTATCGCCGAATATCTCGGAGCATTGCCCTCAATCAACCGTAAGGAATCATTCAAAGATAACAAAATCGAATATCGCAAAGGAGTTTACAAGAATGAGTTCATCCGTGAACAGGAAACAGCCAAAGCCTCCAATTTCGTTTGCTTTACCGGTACCTGCAAGTATGATTTTAAAAATACCATTCTGATGGATATGACTTGCCAGGTCATGGACTTGGTTTATACAGAGAAAGTGCGTGAAGATGAAGGCGGAACTTACAGTGTATATGTAGGCGGTAACCTCTCTAAATATCCTAAAGAGATAGCCGGACTGCAAGTCATTTTCGACACAGCACCCTCTAAACGGGAGAAACTGATGAAAATCATCTTTGCGGAAATAGAACACATAGCCAAAGAAGGACCTTCTGAAACCAATCTTAATAAGGTAAAAGAGTTCATGCTGAAGAAGCATACCGAAGACCTGAAAGAAAACAGCTACTGGATGGGAAGCATCGACGAATATCTGTTCACCGGAATGAACCCTGTAAAAGACTACGAACAGATGGTAAACAGCATTACAGCTAAAGATATTCAGAGGTTTGCCGATGACTTGTTCAAACAGAAGAACGAGGTAGAAGTTTCAATGATCAGTCCTGAAAAGGAATAAAATAACAAGCAATGTTCCGGATGATTACAAGCAATGTATTCATCCGGAACATTGCTTGTTTCATGATATAACTATGCTTGCTGTCAGATGCAGATAAGATCCGTTCAGAGAACGGTACATGACATACGGGCATAAAAAAAGGAGTACCGCTGTACTCCAACCTTTGTTAACCTTAAATCTAATACTATGAAAAACACATTGCAAAGGTACGCACTTTTTCGAAATTAGCAAGCTCCGTGTACGGAAACAGTGTATTTATAACACCATTTAAGAGAAGCAGTTTCTTTTTTCACGTCCTTTTTCATATCTTTGTTTTATAGTGAAGATAAGTTACACCTCAACATTAAAAATAAGCAAGCTTATTTTGTATTGCTTCCGGTTTGCATTATCTTTGCCAAAAGCGAAGATAAGCTGCACCTCAGCATTAAAAATAAGCAAGCTTATTTTGTACTGCTTTCAGTTTGCATTATCTTTGCCCAAATAATCAAAACGACTTATGCCTGACTATGATTTGATAGCTATATTAGGTCCTACCGCCTCCGGAAAAACTCCTTTTGCCGCAGCACTGGCAGATGCTCTCGACACAGAAATCATCAGTGCGGACTCCAGGCAAATCTACCGCGGTATGGACCTCGGCACGGGTAAGGATCTCATAGACTACACCGTGAACGACAGACAAATCCCTTATCATCTGATTGACATTGCCGACCCAGGGTATAAATACAACGTCTTCGAATATCAACGTGATTTTCTGACAGCGTACGAGACTATTAAACAAAAAGGGAAACTCCCTGTTTTGTGTGGAGGCACAGGTATGTACCTGGAAGCTGTGCTGAAAGGATACAGATTGCTGCCGGTTCCCGAAAATGCAGAATTGCGCACGCGGCTTGCCGACAAGTCTCTGGAAGAGTTGACCGAAATGCTGAAACAGTACAAATCCTTGCATAATACCACGGACGTAGACACTGCCAAGCGTGCCATCCGTGCCATAGAGATAGAAGAGTATTATGCCCATACCCCGGTAGACGAACGTGCGTTTCCCAAACTGAACAGCCTCATCATCGGTGTAGACATAGACCGGGAATTGCGTCGCGAAAAGATATCCCGCCGCTTGCGCCAACGTCTGGATGAGGGAATGGTGGACGAGGTACGCCGCCTGATAGAGCAAGGTATTCAGCCGGATGACCTTATCTATTACGGTTTGGAATACAAATATCTGACGCTTTACGTCATTGGTAAACTGACTTACGAAGAGATGTATAAGGAGCTTGAGATTGCTATCCATCAATTTGCCAAGCGCCAGATGACCTGGTTCCGCGGTATGGAACGGCGTGGTTTTACCATCCACTGGATGGATGCCGGGTTGCCAATGGAAGAAAAGATCGCTTTTGTACAAGCGAAACTCAAAGAGAATTAGTACTTTTGTAAGTGGAGAGTTAAGAATTGAGAGTTGAATACTCATCATTCATAATTTATAATTTAGAAATTGCGTCATGAGTGTAGAGCCCGAAAAGTGGGGAGTGATATACAACCCCAAAGCCGGCACCCGAAAAGTGCAGAAGCGGTGGAAAGAAATCAAAGAATACATGGACAGCAAAGGCGTGTCTTATGACTACGTGCAGTCCGAAGGGTTCGGATCAGTGGAACGTCTGGCCGGTATTCTTGCCAACAATGGTTACCGCACGATTGTCGTTGTAGGTGGTGACGGCGCACTAAATGATGCCATCAACGGTATCATGTCGTCCAATGCAGAAAACAAAAGAGAAATCGCCATAGGCATTATCCCGAACGGTATCGGCAATGACTTTGCCAAATACTGGGAAATGACCTCGGAATATAAAGATGCCGTGGATTGTATCATCAATAACCGTCGCCGTAAAATAGACGTCGGATTTTGTAACTATTACGATGGTGAGAAGCACGTGACACGCTATTTTCTCAATGCCATCAACATTGGTCTGGGAGCCCGTATTGTAAAAATCACCGATCAGACCAAACGGTTCTGGGGAATGAAATACCTGTCTTACCTCATGGCCCTCATCTCAATTATCTTTGAACGGAAACTCTATCGTATGCATCTCAAAATAAATGGAGAACATATCCGGGGACGTATCATGACGGTGTGCATCGGCAGCGCCTGGGGATATGGCCAGGCACCGAGTGCGGTTCCATACAACGGTTGGCTGGATGTATCTGTCATCTATCGCCCGGAGTTACTGCAACTTATATCCGGCTTATGGATGCTCATTCAAGGCCGCATATTAAATCATAAAGTCGTGATGCCTTACCGGACCCAGAAAGTAAAGGTGCTGCGCGCCCAAAATGCCTCGGTAGATTTGGACGGACGTATCCTCGACCGGCATTTTCCACTGGATATCGGGATAATGCATGAAGCGATTACACTGATTATACCAAACTGAAATTAACTGCTTAATAACTTATTCACATGATTGAACTGAAAAATAATCCTGCGGGAAACTTCTTTCTACTGGCAGGCCCTTGTGTTATCGAAGGAGAAGAAATGGCAATGCGCATCGCCGAACGCGTAGTAGCCATCACAGAGAAACTACAAATTCCCTATGTTTTTAAAGGTTCTTACCGTAAGGCAAACCGTTCGCGTCTGGACTCATTTATGGGCATAGGTGACGAGAAAGCATTGAAAGTATTGGAAAAAGTACATAACACTTTCGGCGTGCCCACCGTTACTGACATCCATTCCGCCGAAGAGGCAGCAATGGCAGCCGAATATGTGGATATACTGCAAATCCCGGCATTCCTTTGCCGACAGACAGACATCCTGATTGCCGCTGCTAAAACGGGAAAAACGGTCAATATCAAGAAGGGACAATTCCTTTCACCTCTTGCCATGCGCTTTGCTGCGGAAAAAGTAGTAGAAGCCGGAAACAAGGAAGTTATGATTACCGAGCGCGGGACAACTTTCGGATATCAGGACTTAGTCGTAGATTATCGTGGCATACCTGAAATGCAGACTTTCGGCTATCCGGTTATTCTGGATGTTACCCACTCTCTGCAGCAACCTAATCAGACAAGCGGAGTGACAGGCGGTATGCCGCAACTCATTGAGACAGTTGCCAAAGCCGGTATTGCAGTAGGTGCCGACGGATTGTTTATTGAGACGCATGAGCATCCCGAAGTAGCCAAGAGTGACGGTGCCAATATGCTGAAACTGGATTTGCTGGAAGGATTGCTGACAAAACTGGTCCGTATTCGTGAAGCGATAAAAGAATAAGTAAGACGATAAAAGGATAAGTAAGACAATAAAAGCTATTGGCGGAACTTATTCATTCCTGTAGCAGATATGAGCTAAATGATGAACAATACTATCTCCATTCTCCTCCTCTCGGGAGGAGGAGCACCCGTAGGGGGAGGTGGTAGGTAAAACAATAAAATACCTATTAATCAATAAGAATAAGGAATTCTTTTCTCACCTACCACCCCGTCCTTTGGGCACCCCTCCTCCGACTGGAAGAGGGGAATGGAAATACTACCGCTTAATCATTAGCTTCATTATTGCACCAGTTTCTCCAAAAAACTTTCCCCTCCCCTGTGATTTCCTCCTACCCCCTCCGACAAATAGGACAAGAAACAATTTTAATCTACATCGAATATGAAACATTTATTTCGCAGTTTACTGGTTGTAGCATTAGTGTTATGTACCGGTTTCCAACAAGCGGTGGCACAGCAAATGCAATTCCCGCCCCTCCCCGTTGACAAAAATGTCCGTATCGGTCAATTGGACAACGGACTGACTTATTACATCCGTCATAACAAATTACCCGAAAACCGGGCCGAGTTCTATATCGCCCAGAAAGTAGGTTCCATCCTCGAAGAACCGCAACAACGCGGACTTGCCCACTTCCTGGAACACATGGCTTTCAACGGCACAAAAAACTTCCCCGGTGATGATAGAGGTCTCGGCATCATCCCCTGGTGCGAAACCGTAGGTATCAAGTTCGGTACAAACCTGAACGCTTATACCAGCATTGATGAAACCGTTTATAATATCAGCAATGCTCCCATCGACCGTCCCAATGTCCTGGACTCCTGTTTGCTTATCCTGCACGACTGGTCTAACTTCATCCTGCTGAAAGATGACGAGATAGACAAAGAACGTGGAGTCATCCGTGAAGAATGGCGTAGCCGTAACAGTGGTATGTTGCGTGTTTACACTGATCTGTCCCCCGTTATTTATCCGGGCGACAAGTATGCAGACTGCATGCCCATCGGCTCTATCGATGTTATCAACAATTTCCCCTATAAGGATATACGCGACTACTACCACAAATGGTATCGTCCCGATTTGCAAGGCATCGTTATCGTAGGTGATATTGACGTTGACGCTGTAGAAGCTAAACTGAAAGCAGTATTTGCTGATGTGAAAAAGCCCGAAAATCCGGCTGAACGTACATACTTCCCGGTAGCAGACAACAAAGAACCTATCGTTGCCATCGGCACAGATAAGGAAGTAGACGACCCGTCTATCGAACTCTATTTCAAACAAGATGCAACTCCTGATTCCGAAAAGAATAATGTAGGTTACCTGGCTTCCAAATATATGGTAAGCATGATTACCAGCATGCTGAATGCCCGTCTGAGTGAAATTACCCAAAGCGCCAACCCTCCATTCAACCGTGCAGGCAGCTCTTATGGTAATTTCTTCTTGTCCAAGACGAAAGAAGCCCTTAATGTTTACGCTTCAAGCAAAGCCGACGGCATTGAAGGTGCTATGAAAACTCTGTTGCAAGAAACAGAACGTGCCCGTCGATTCGGCTTCACCGATTCAGAATATGCACGTGCACGCGCTAACTACCTGCAACGTCTGGAATCGGCTTACAATGAACGTGAGAAAACCAAACACGGTTCCTATGTACGCGAATATGTACGCAACTTCCTGGATGCAGAACCTATTCCGGGCATCGAAACCGAATATGCCATGATCAACCAGTTGGCTCCGAACATTCCTGTACAAGCCATGAATATGGTAATGCAGCAACTCGTTCCGGATAGCAATCAGGTGGTTATCATTGCCGGTCCCGAGAAAGAAGGATTGAAATACCCGACGAAAGAAGAAGTTGTTGCTCTGCTGAAAGGCATGAAGAATCTCGATTTGAAACCTTACGTAGACAAAGTATCTGACGAACCTCTGATGAAGGAAGCACCCAAAGGCGGCAAAATCGTTTCTGAGAAAGACGGTGAGATTTATGGCAGCACTAAACTTGTCCTCTCTAACGGTGTGACGGTTTACATCAAGAAAACTGACTTCAAAGCTGACGAAATCCGTATGAAGGGTACCAGCTTGGGCGGTAAGTCTCTTTTCCCCGATAAAGATGCACTGAACTTCGCCGTTATGGACAATGTAATTGCTGCAGGCGGTCTGGGCAACTTCAGCAAAGTAGACCTGACAAAAGTATTGGCAGGTAAAAAAGTATCTGTTCAAGCCGGTCTAGGCGCAACAACCGAAAACGTATTCGGAACCTGCTCTCCGAAAGACTTCGAAACCATGATGCAACTGACATATCTCACATTCACAGCTCCCCGCAAGGATATGGAAGCATTCGAATCTTACAAGAGCCGTACAAAAGCACAACTGGAAAGTGCACAAGCAAATCCGCTTTCTTCCATCAGCGACACTTTACAGAGAGCTATGTATGGCAACCACCCGCGCGTAGTGTTGCTCAAACCGGAAATGGTAGACCAAATCAATTATGACCGCATTCTGGAAATGTATAACGACCGTTTCAAAGATGCCAGCGACTTTACATTCTACTTTGTCGGTAACATTGACCTGGAAACGGCCAAACCGCTGATTGCAGAATATCTGGGTGCACTTCCTGTCATCAATCGCAAGGAGACATTCAAAGATACCAAAATGGATATCCGCAAAGGTGTATATAAGAATGAATATGCCAAGGAACAACAGACTCCTACAGCTACCATCGTATTCCTGTATAGCGGAAAAGCTCCTTACACCCTAAAGAATAACATCCTGCTGAGCTGTATGACTCAGGTTCTCGACATGGTTTATACCGAAGAAGTTCGTGAGAAAGAAGGCGGCACATACGGTGTAAATTGCATCGGCAACTTGCAGAAGTATCCGAAAGAACAACTGCTGATGCAGATCATCTTCCAGACAGATCCGGAAAAGAAGGACAAACTGGCCGGTATTGTAGTAGATGAGTTGAAGAAACTGGCAGCCGAAGGTCCGTCTGACGTACACTTGCAGAAAGTAAAAGAGTACATGTTGAAGAAATATGCCGATAACCAGAAGGAGAATACATACTGGATGAACAACCTGAACGACTACTTCTACTATGGTGGACTGGATATGACCAAAGATTATACAGACATTGTAAACAACATCACCGCCAAAGATATACAGAAGTTTGCAGCTGACCTGCTGAAACAAGGAAACGAAATCGAAGTAACGATGACGGTACCTAAAAAATAAGAAGAGAAATAGGGTGATAAGCCAAGGAAAGCACCATCTTATCACCCTATCACCTTATCATCCTGTCACTGTATAAATTAATAACTAATCATAAAATAGCATGAACTTATTTCTCGAACTGCGTAAGCACGGAAAGCTGGCTGAAAAGCGGCATCCGATGTACGAAAAGAGTAAATTCGGAAAGTTTTGGATGTACTTCATGAGTGTATTCTGGGCTGGTTACCTTATCTTTTTCGGGACAACATTTGCCTTCGCCTTCGATGGCGGAGCAAAGGAAGCCTACCATGTCATGAACAGCGGACTGGTATTTATACTTGCTCTTGACTTTCTTTTACGGTTGCCCTTCCTGAAAACACCTACACAGGAAGTCAAACCCTACTTACTACTTCCCGTCAAACGGAACCGCCTGATAGACTTTCTGCTTTTACGCTCCGGACTTAACAGTTTCAATCTGTTCTGGCTCTTCCTGTTTGTTCCGTTCGCCATCATCACCGTCACCAAATTTTATGGAGTGACAGGTGTGGTAACTTATTGCATCGGTATTTGGTTGTTGATCATATTCAATAATTATTGGTACTTACTGTGCCGCACATTGATGGACGAGCGTATCTGGTGGTTCCTCCTACCGGTAGCCGTATATGGCGGTATTGCAGCAGCACTTTTCATTCCGGACAACAGTCCGTTGTTCGCCCTCTCAATTGATTTGGGCGAAGGATTCATCACCGGAAATCTACTTATATTTGCCGGTACTCTGGTAGCCATTGCCATCATGTGCCTCATCAACCGGAGCATCATGCAAAAGTTGATCTACAACGAATTGAATAAAGTGGAAGATACCACCGTACAGGTAAAGAGCGTATCCGAATATAAGTTTCTGGACCGCTACGGTGAAATCGGTGAATATATCCGGCTGGAGTTGAAACTGTTGCTACGCAACAAAGTATGCAAGAAATCACTCTACTCCATCACCGCAGTAGTGTTGATGTTCAGCCTCATTATCAGTTTTTCTGATCTTTACGACGGAGGTATGCGCGATTTCTTCGTACTTTATAACTATATCATTTTCGGCATTCTGTTTCTCTCACCTCTAATGAGCTATGAAGGTAATTACATCGACGGACTGATGAGCCGCAGGGAATCCATCTACTCGTTGTTGCGCGCCAAATATATCTTGTACAGCCTGGCCCTCATCATTCCATTCGTATTGATGATTCCGGGTATGGTAACGGGTAGAGTGTCTGTACTGACGTGCGTTTCATGGCTCGTATTTGTTCCGGGGGCTGTTTACTGCTGCCTGTTCCAACTGGCGGTATATAACAACAAGACCCTTGACCTGAATGCAAAGATGACCGGTCGTCAGAATGTGGGTACAGGGCTACAAAACCTCATATCGGGAGGAGCGTTCGGCGTGCCGTTGCTGTTGCTCTTTGCATTAAAAGCGACGGTTGGTAAAGAGGTTGCACCATGGATTCTCATTGCTATCGGCATACTGTTCATCGCAACCTCAAGGTGGTGGTTGAGAAATGTGTATTACCGCTTCATGAAGCGCCGATATAAGAATATGGAAGGATTTCACGATAGTAGACAAAAATAATTACGAATATGATAGAGATTAACAGACTTCAAAAAAACTTCGGACAAAAGAAGGCCGTAGATATTGAAAAATATGTCATCGAACAAGGCGATATGTTAGGCTTGGTAGGTAACAATGGAGCAGGTAAGACTACGCTTTTCCGTCTGATACTGGATCTGCTGCAAGCAGACCAAGGTAATGTGACTATTAACGACATTGATGTGTGCAAGAGTGAAGACTGGAAACAATTCACAGGCGCTTTCATTGATGACGGTTTTCTGATTGATTACCTTACTCCGGAGGAATATTTCTACTTCATTGGTAAAATGTATGGTTTGAAGAAAGAAGAAGTGGACGAACGCCTGCTTCCTTTTGAACGCTTCATGAACAATGAGGTGATCGGACAAAAGAAATTCATCCGTAACTTTTCCGCCGGAAACAAGCAGAAAATCGGCATTATCTCAGCTATGCTGCATCATCCGCAATTACTGATTCTGGACGAACCGTTCAACTTCCTCGATCCGAGCTCTCAGTCCATCATCAAGCACCTGCTGAAGAAGTACAATGAAGATCATCATGCCACGGTTATCATTTCAAGCCACAACCTGAATCATACGGTAGATGTATGTCCACGCATTGCCCTGTTGGAGAATGGCGTGATTATCCGTGATATCCGGAATGAAAACAATTCGGCTGAGAAAGAGCTTGAAGACTACTTCAATATCAGAGTAGAAGAAGAAATTGAAGAAGAGGAACAGGCATGAAGAAATACTTCTTATATATAGTTGCACTTGTCGGACTGGCATTTAGTTTAAGTTCCTGTCGTACCTCAGCACCACGCCTCGACTACAAGGCATTGGCTAAAGCTTCCGTCCGTTTGGGAATAGATATTGATAAAGAAGACAACCATAAGTTGTATATTGCCTCTGCGGAGTGGTTAGGTGTCCCCTACCGTGCAGGTGGCAACAGCAAACACGGGACAGACTGTTCCGGCCTGGTGTCGCAACTCTATACAAGAGTATATAACATCCGCCTGGCCCGAAGTACTGACGGTCAACTCAAAGAAAGCAACAAGGTCGCCCGCCGTAACCTGCGTGAGGGAGACTTGGTATTTTTCACCAGCCGTGCATCTAAAAAGAAAGTGGCGCACGTGGGCATATATCTCAAAAATGGAAAGTTCATCCATGCCAGCACCAGTCAGGGGGTAATAGTTAGTGCCCTTAATGAAAAGTACTATACACAATACTGGCTTTGCGGAGGAAGGGTGAAATAAATAACAAATGAACTTTAAAAAGGAAAAACAATGAAGAAGATTTTAAGTATTCTCCTCTTTATCAGCATTGCGCTGAATTCCAATGCACAATTGCTTTGGAAAATCTCCGGTAATGGACAGGAAAAGCCCTCATATATCTTAGGCACACACCATTTAGTACCATTAAGTATAAAAGATAGCATCGCCGGACTTCCACAGGCTATTGATGGAACTGCACAAGTATACGGAGAGGTTGTCATGTCCGAAGCAGCATCTCCCGAATTTATGCAATTGATGCAAAAAAATATGATGATAGCAGGAGATACCACTCTTCAGGCTCTTTTCACTCCCGAACAATATGACGTTGTGGGAAAAGTAGTAAAAGAAAACCTGATGGCTGACATTGCCATGCTCGGAAAGTATAAACCGGCTTTCATCACCCAACAATTGACTGTGATATTATGTATGAAACACTTAGGTGGTTTCAACCCTCAAGAACAGTTGGACACTTATTTTCAACAACAAGCCATACAGTCCGGTAAGAAAGTGGGTGGTCTTGAAAGCATCCAGTCCCAACTCGATGTCCTCTTGAATAGCCAAACTTTGCAACGCCAGGCAAACTTACTCTATTGCCTCGCAAATGACATAGAAAAAACGATAGATCAGACTAAACGACTGAATGAGGCATATAAAGCCCAAAATCTGGATGAGATGCTGAAACTTATGGAAGAACGGGATGGCAACTCCTGTGATCCGATGCCGGGTGAAATGGAAGCTTTGCTGGATAACCGCAACAAAGCATGGATTGAGAAAATGCCGACTATCATGAAAGATGCTCCTACTCTCTTTGTAGTAGGTGCCGGACACTTACCGGGCAGCAATGGAGTACTGAAACTATTGAAACAACAAGGTTATACAGTAGAACCTATGAAATAAAAAACTATAAATTCTCTCTTTACGAACATTTTTGAAACACGAAAAAATGTAAGATAGCGGGTGATGGCAAGTGATTGCAGTCACCCGATTTTATTATAATCCGCTTTTACAGAAAAGACCTACTTGAATACAGTGATAACTTACACAAGACCAGAGCGTAAAATAAACATTGATTATCAGCCCCTTACAAGAAGTTAACTTCTTGATGACAAGGAGTTAACTTCTTGTTGACAAACTCTTAACTTCTTGTCGACAAGGTATTGCAAGATAGGTTTGTCACCTCCTATACTATCGAAGTATAAATCTCAGCGCTCCACCTTTTACCAGTTCTTCATGACTGATGCGGTAGCGGGATAATTTCTTCCCTCCTAACTCCATCTCACGAATGTATAAGGACTCTGTTGAAGGGCGCTCAGTTTCTATCACCAGCTTATCACTTCCCCAAGTATCAGGGTCAAGACGAATCACCACCTTATCGAATACAGGCGTAGTAAGAGTATAATACGGATCACCAGGACAGTCGGGGTAAAATCCTATCATGTTAAAGATAGCCCAGGTAGACATGGTACCGGTATCATCATTACCGGGAATACCATCGGGAGCATTTTTAAAATACTTTTGCAAAAGCCGTTGAGTCTCCTTTTGCGTACGCCATTCTTCACCCTTGAAATAAGAAAAGAGATGAGCATAGGCAATGTCGGGTTCATTGGCAGGATCATAGAGACCATCATCAAAGACACGCTGAAGTTTTTCAATGAAAGGTTTCTGTCCACCCATGAGACGGGCAAGCCCTTTCACATCGTGGGGAACATAGAAACTGTAATTCCAGGCACATCCTTCATGGAAACCGGGATTCGGTTCAAAATTCTCTCCCTGTCTCGGATTGAAAGGTGAATAGAACTGACCGTCAGGCAGAATGGGACGGAAAGTACCAAATTCCTTACTGTAGTAGTGTTTATATCCCAATGAACGGTTATAAAAAAGACGGGCATCAGCCTGATATTTCCGCGCTTCTGCTTTTTTACCCTGTTCCGCTGCCCGTTTACCCAATGCATCCGCCAGCAGGGAAAGAGAATAATCCGCAATATAATACTCTAATGCATGAGAGACTGAATTATCGTACTGTTCACGCAAAGGAACATATCCCAATGACATATAATCATCATTATCCGGCCTTAGCAAATTCTCGGCACCGGGCAAAGTGGCAGATTTATACATAGCTTCATAAGCCAGATCAATATCAAAATCACGTAAACCTTTCAACCAGGTATCAACGATGACAGGAATGGACGGATCGCCCTCCATAGTCAACGTTTCACGTCCGTAGAGTTCCCATTTGGGCAGCCAACCATGTTCGCGATACATATCGAGCATGGAACGCACCATTTGTAACTGACGTTCGGGATAAACCAACGTAAGGAGTTGGTGAACGTTACGATACGTATCCCAAAGCGAGAAAACAGTGTAACGGTCTCCTTTTGTTGTCAGAATCTGACCACTTTCCATGGCGGGATACTGACCATTGACATCCTGCAGGATATTGGGATGTATCAATGTATGGTAAAGAGCAGTATAAAAGACAGTTTTCTGTTCTTCCGTTCCGCCTTCGACAAGGATACGCGAAAGATCCTCATTCCAACGCATACGGGCATCAGCCAATACCTGACTGAAATTCTTTCCACTTTGCTCTGTATCCAGATTCAGACGGGCATTCTCGATGCTGACAAAAGAAACTCCCATTTGCACTTCGATCTGTTCACCTTCCGTCGTGTTGAAAGTAAGAAAAGCACCGATATCATCTCCGGCTATTTCCTTACGATAACGGGTATAAAGTTTGTAGCGTCCGTTGTCGGGATCCCATTCAGCCTCAACTCCGGTCATGGGACGCTGCTTTTTCCAATACCCGCCGGATGCCGGTTGCTTGTTGACACGCATTACAAAATAAATGGGAAATACCGCCTGGGGGTTATAGCAGAAAGTTCCCAATAATTTCATACCTTCAAATTCAGTGTCACTCACCTGTTTCAGGAAAGCACCGGTTTCATTAGTCAGTCCTTCACCCAAATTCAATAATATATGACTCTGCCCGGCAGGAAACGTGAAACGTGAAACACCCGTGCGGGGAGTGGCAGACACCTCAGTCTTTACATTATAGCGAGTGAGGAAATTACTGTAATATCCCGGAGAAGCCTGTTCATCTTTATAACGACTTCCATATTCCTTATAATCTACAGACAATTCACCTGTAGTAGGCATCAGCAATAAAGATCCCAGTTCGGGACACCCTACACCACTCAGATTCACATGCGAATAACCCGTAAAGAAGCAATTGTGATACTCATAAGGAGTAGACCACCAACGAGCATCCTTATCATACTTATTATCTTCTGATCCCATCACATTGAAAGGAACCACGGACATCATACCATTGGGACAGACCGCTCCCGGATTAGTGGTACCAAAGTTGGTAGTACCGATGAAAGGATTGACATAGCTTATAGGTAAAGAACCCTCTCCACCTCCGGCAAACGCCGGAAGCAGACAAAGGGCAGAAAGTGTGTAAGCCAATAAAATACGTTTCATAGTCGACGATTCTTTAAGGGATTAACTATACAATGCTGTTTTTCTTCGTAAATGCTATGATTTCCGAAATATAACCAAAAGCCATCCCTACCACCGTGTCGGCTGCACCGTAATACACTGCAACCTTATCACCATCCTGCAAGGATGCACAAGGGAATACTACATTAGGCACGTCTCCCTGCAATTCATAAGGAGCAGCAGGTGCAAGCAGATACGGACGTGTACGATACAATACTTTCGCGGGGTTCTCCCTATCAAGAATGGCAGCCCCCATGGAGTAGCGGAAACCGTTACAGGTGGTAATCACACCATGATAGAATATCAACCAGCCTTCTTCCGTCAGGAACGGCACGGAGCCTGCCCCTATCTTCGTACACTGCCATGCACTTTCGGGGAACGGGGTAACCTTCATCACACAACGATGCTCTCCCCAATACTTCATGTCCGGGCTATAACTGATGTAGATATCTCCAAACGGAGTGTGTCCGTTATCGCTCGGACGACTCAACATGGCATATTTCCCGTCTATCTTCTGTGGGAAAAGTACTCCATTGCGGTTGAAAGGCAGAAAAGCATTCTCACACTGGAAGAATTCTTTAAAATCAAAAGTATAGCCGATGCCGATTGTAGGTCCGTGATAGCCGTTGCACCAGGTAATCCAGTAACGGTCTTCAATCCAGGTCACACGCGGGTCATATTTATACTCGGACTCTATCATCTCCGTATTTCCGGCTTTAAAGCAGATGGGATCGTGGTTTATCTCCCAATTGATTCCATCTTTGCTGAATCCCGCGAAGATATTCATCTGCACCGCCTTATTGTCACAACGGAACACACCGGCAAATCCATCTTCAAACGGAACTACCGCACTATTGAAAATGCTATTGGAAGTAGGAATATGATAGCGGCCTATAACCGGATTCTGTGAATAACGCCACATTACATCTGTGCAGCCTTCCGGACGTTCTTCCCAAGGCATTGAAATTTTGTTGTTCATAATTATTATTATATTTATAGTTATTACTATTCAGTCTTCTTTGCATCCGGATATGTGAACGGCACAAAATAAGTGATAAGGAAAGCCGGAATCGTCGCAAACAACGTAAAAATAAAAAAGGTCTTATACCCCAGCGCATCACTGACAAAGCCGCTGATTGATCCCGGAAGCATCACACCCAGATTCATGATTCCCGAAGCGAAAGCATAATGGGCCATCTGGTGTTTTCCTGGAGCCACCTGCTGCATCATGAACAGTGTAAGCCCTACGAAACCAAAACCGTAGCCGAAATATTCGAGCACAATGGCACCGCCAATCAACATTCCGTTTTCCGGCTGGTAAATGGCCAGCAACGTATAAGCAATGAACGGTAGATTGAAGATGCAACACAATGAAAACAAAGTCTTGCTCAATCCCCTGTGGGAGATATAATATCCGGCCAGAAGCGACCCCAACACAAAAGCTGCCGCCCCATAAGTACCATAATACAATCCTATTTCCTGTTCATTCAACCCCAAGCCGCCTACAGCACGTTCCGCCTTCAGAAACAGAGGAACAATTTTCATCACAAAACCTTCGGCAAGACGATAAATGATAATGAAAGCGATATAATACCAGATATGCTTCTTCCGGAAGAAGTCTTTAATCACCTCTACCAGCCGTTGCATCGTTTCTTTCGCAGAAGTTGATTTGCCAACGGCCACTCCGCCGGATGGCAGCATCTTCATGTGATACAGTCCCAGCAACACCATGATAACTCCCATCAACAACATTACTATCATCCAGGCCTGCACGGTCGCTTCGTGGCGGACAGCTTCCGTAGCTTCCGGCACTCCACCGAAACGCTTCAGCAACCAGCCTGCCAACCACACCAACCCTCCGGATGCCACAATCTTGGCAATATTGTAGAAAGCTCCCTGCCAGCCGATGTACTTAGCCTGATCCTGTTTATCCAGTTCCGACATATAAACACCGTCCGTAGCCACATCATGCGTCGCTCCACTAAAAGCGATGACTGCCAGCAAAGCAATACACACAGCAAAGAAAGCAGGCAGATGCAATGCCAGTGCCACCAGAGCAAATCCTACTCCAGTGACCAGTTGTGTCAGTACTACAAAGAACTTCTTCGTTTTAAACATCTCCAGGAAAGGACTCCAGAGGAATTTCAACGTCCAGGGTAACATAATCAGTGATGTCCACAAAGCAATCTGAGCATCACTGATGCCCATTCCTTTGAACATCAATACGGACACCATGTTCAGCACCACAAAAGGCAGTCCCATAGCAAAGTAGACGGTGGGCACCCATGAAATCGGATTACGACTATTTCGACTCATACCTATTCTATTTTATCAATTCTTACTTCAGCGGATTACCGCCCATTGTCAATTCCAAAGTACCCCCGTCTACTATATCCTGATGTGCAAAGAATGGAGTTTTCAGTTCCTTTCCGTTCAAAACCATCTTCTGCACATATTTATTTTCACGACTATTGTTGTGCGCTAAAATAGTGAAAGTCTTTCCATCTTTCAAATGAATGGTTGCTTTATTGAATAAAGGCCTTCCGATGGAGTACACCGGCTTACCGGGACATACCTGGTAAAAGCCCATTGCATTAAGGATGTACCATGCCGACATCTGTCCGCAGTCTTCATTACCCGAAAGCCCGTTAGGATCATTGAAATAGAGCGTGTGCAAGACTTCATCCACCAGTTCCTGAGTTCTGTAGGGTTGGCCTACATAATTATACAGATGAGCTATGTGATGGCTCGGTTCGTTGCCATGCGCATATTGTCCTATCAAACCGGAGATATCGGCGGAAACCAATTCGCCTTCCAAAGAAGAATCGGCCGTAAACAGTGAATCCAGTTTACCTATAAAGGCATCGCGACCTCCCATTAAATCTGCCAATCCGTCCACATCATGGGGCACGAACCATGTCCATTGCCAGGCAGTACCTTCACAGTAGTCATCACTACGGTGATTGGAAGAGCGGGGATTGAAAGGTGTACGCCAATTACCTTCACTATCCAGTCCGCGCATGAATCGGGTGGAAGGGTCAAAATAATGTTTATACCCTTTGGCAAACTCCGCATATTTTTGTTGATTGGACGCATCACCCAGTTCATTGGCCAGGATGGAAATACACCAGTCATCATAAGCGTATTCCAGAGCCTTGGCTACAGATTCATTGTCCTTGTCACACGGCACATATCCTATCTTATTCTTCCAGTATTTAGCTTGCGGCATCAGGTGGGGCAACACCAGAGGCGGACATTTTATTCCGGTCGTATCATATTCCGCAGCACGGAGACAAGCTTCGTATGCTTCTTTCACATCAAAGTTCCGGTAACCTTTTGTATAGGCGTCGGCAATGAGGGATGCCGCATGATAGCCAATCATCGTGCCGGTATAATTTCCAGCCAGTTCCCACATCGGGAATACACCGCCTTCACGCTGTTTCAGGATGAGCGAGCGGATAAACGCTTCGTTTAAGTCCGGATCGATAATCGTCATCAAAGGATGATAGGCACGGAAAGTATCCCATAAAGAGAAAATCGTATAAACAGGTTCATCCACACTGCCGTTATGAGGTTTTAAATCCATGCCGAGATAGCGACCGTCAGCATCCGTAAACAAATTGGGCTGCATACCGGTATGATAGAGTGCCGTGTAGAACATAGTTCGCTGATCGGCATCCGATGTTTCAATATCTATCTTCGCAAGATAATCGTTCCATGACTGGCGGGCTGCTTTGCGTACACCGTCAAAATCCCATCCGGGAATCTCTGCTTCCACATTCTTGCGTGCTCCATCCATGTCGACAGCCGAAACGCCTACTTTCACCAATACTTGCTCATCTTTTCCGGTCTGGAATTGCAATAACAGTTTTGCTGTAGGCAGAAGTGGTCCGTCGGCATCCAATGCCACGGAATCGGTGACTAAAGTATAGGTAAAGGGTTTGGAGAACTTAGCGTAGAAGTTAATGTATTGGTCGAACGCCCAATATACAGTCTTCTTATGTCCACGGATTTCAGTATCGCTGATAACCTCAAGCACCATATCCTCATTCGTCTGGCGTTGCAAGCTGTAGTCCAGATCAACGATGAATCCGGCATCTTCCGCTTTCGGGAAAGTATAACGGTGAATGGCCGCACGTTTGGAAGCCGTCAGTTCGGCTTGTACTTTATATCGGTCTAAAAAAACGGAGTAATATCCCGGTTCGGCACTCTCGTTCTCATGCGAGAAAGCAGAAGCATAAGCCATTTGCTGGCTTTCCGACCCCATAGACTGATACTCTTGCCGCCCCACAGTGGGCATCAGTAATATATCGCCATAATCTCCGCATCCCGTACCGTTGAGGTGAGTATGCGAGAAACCGTTGATGGTAGAATCAGCATAATAATAGCCGGAGCAGGCATCCCACTGATAAATGCGGGTGTCGGGACTGGGTTGTATCATCCCGTTAGGAACTACTGCCCCGGGATAAGTATGTCCATGTCCGCCTGTACCGATAAAGGGATTCACATAGGATGCGTGATCTGGTTGCTGAAGCACATATGTACAGCTACAAACCGCCATTCCCAATAGTAGAAAAGCACTTGCCTGCTTTGCAATGGATTTCATGTTTTTCATTATTAAATTAAGTTTAATGAGGTATGCACTTTTTTGTTTCTCAACGTATATAAGACAACTCACAGAAGAAGAATACTATCTCATCATTACTATTTTTAGTCTATATTAACATCGGAGAGAGATTCTTTCTAAAAAGTGTTGAGTAATCCCGAATGA
The DNA here is from genome assembly GCF_900142015.1 of Bacteroides stercorirosoris. Classification (GTDB taxonomy): domain Bacteria; phylum Bacteroidota; class Bacteroidia; order Bacteroidales; family Bacteroidaceae; genus Bacteroides; species Bacteroides stercorirosoris. The sequence goes on along the minus strand of NZ_FQZN01000023.1, from coordinate 9,552 downwards.
ATCGGAAGAGAGATTATACCCTCCGGTATAATCTCTCCTAAGCTAACTAAAAACCAAATGAGTTTTATTATTCGATTTTTACCTTCATGTCCACAATTTCCGGTTCTACCGTACCTCCTTCTGAATAACCCGGCTCTCCACGTCTTCCTTTGCGTGACTTAGCATCAAGTTTGTTCTTGGTCTGGTCTTTCACATAATAGTAACCGTCATCACGCTTCTCAACATCCGTACCATTCATTTTCCAATATCCCATCAAGCCTTCGGTATTCGGATCAACATACATCATGTTATCACGAAGCTGGTTGGCCGTACGAGCCACAGTCCACAAACGACATTCACTCATATATCCGGGCCATGTACGATTCGGATCATAATCGTAAGCATAACCGATACAGAATCTTTCATTTAAGTTAAAGGTCTGATCACCCACGTTTTTAGCAATAATCTTTTCACCATTTACGTAGATAGTAGCCATTCCCGTATCAGAATCATAAGTGAATGCCACATGATACCACTTATTTGTTTGGAAGATATCCGGCTCCGGAATGATTACAGAAATCTTACCGGCTATTTGCAATTCATTTGCCGGATGCTTCAAGTCGGAGAAACGGAGAATTAAGATACCCTCATTTCCCATAACAGTACTGAGCACTTTATAATAAGTGGTATATAGTAACGTTTCAAAAGTAAGTGAAGACAAACTCTTGGCAGAAGCCGGTAAAGTAACATCCAGATATTTGCCATTGAATTTTTGCACTTTGGTTATCGAAATAGGTTTCTTTACAACAACATAAACTACATCCGAACCGGACATCATAGGAGCACCTTCAGCTGTCATCACAACAGGAATCACATAAGTAAGTCCTTCTTCAACTTTCAGCAGATTCTTTAATTGAATCTGATTGGGAGCTGAATAGATATCACCGGCCTTAATAACCGCATTAGTTGTCGTTAAAGTAAAATTCTCAGCCGGCATAGGCAAACAAGTCGTTCCGTTCTTCAAGTTATATGCCTCTACTAAACTATTATCACCAATCCGATACTCTACATTTACATCACCTTTCAGAAAATTAGACAAACGTGATATTACTTCACATTCGTAAGAATCAATATCCTCCGCATCTATCTTTATCTGAGTATTTTCAAAGTAAATTTTAGTTCCTAACATATCTTCTTCACTGTCATTGCAACCTATAAAGATGAAAAGCGCTAAAATACTTATATATAAATTAATACGTTTCATTTCTAATCTGATTTTATGGGTTATTTATTTTCCTCGGGCTTATTATTTTGTGAACTCATATAGTCTGCGTAAGCCTTATGCATAATCTGTATAGCCTCCCTGGTATATTTATAATCAGGAGTGTTATCATAATCATTATCCAGACGGAAAGCACCAACGCCCCCTTTGGGACCTGACGAATGATTATAAGCAGCTTGATCCAGTAAACCTCCTCCTGTATCCCACGAAGATTCAAAATTCTCGGTAAATATATGTTTCCGGGGTTCATAATATTCGCCAAAAGCATCCTGTCCCTCTTCTACTCTACCATCAAGATCGTGATTACCATAAGCCTGAGTAATATAGTAATCAAAATAAGGACCAGATTCCTTGTCTACATTCCACAATTCACCGTCTACCAACAGGTATCTATATTTTCCATCCGCAGCCAGAGTAGACTTAGGACCTAAATACTTGCCTAACTCTTCTACCAGCACATGCAAATACTTACCCGGCATATATTCATCCGGGTTTTGCCAATCATAAAGATTCTTCAAACTTCCATCTCCATCACCCGCTCCACTGGGTTCCCAGTCTATGTCGAGTCCATCGTAATCATTCGCAATAATAGAGTCACACAGTGCACGGGCATACTTTTGGATAGCTGCCGTATGATCTTCCGTACCTTTCACTCCGCTGGTAAATCCCCAATATTCATCTTGGGCGACTTTGGTTAATCTTTTGATTTCACTGGCATCCGCATCCGGATTGTCTGCTTGTACTTTTTCCGCCACAGAGGCCGGAGTAATGCCTGTACCTATATCATGCAAGATAAAACAAACGAAAAGTTTCCCGCCTTTCTTTTTTTGAAAATCGTTTTTATCCGCTATTTTCTCAGGAGTCATTCCAAAAGGACCGCTCCACATCGAAATGTAATCCACACTATCAGGTAGTGAACTCAGATAACCTTTACGTGCGGCACCAATCGGCGACCAGTTACTGAACCAACCAAAATAAACTGGTCGGCCATAATCCTTTGAGGTTTCTTTCCAAGCTCTGAGATCGGCATAATATTGTTCAGACTTGCCATCCGTATTATGTCCCCCTACATGGTCAATTTCCTTGCTTTCTAATTCTGTCCAGTCATCGCAAGCAGCCATTAACAGCCCTGCAAATGGAATCAGGAATAATATTTTTTTCAAGTATTTCATAATAATTCTTCTTTTAAAAATTCAGTTATCAATGCACTTTCTTATCCCACCAGAGATTTGTCGTGGATGCGTCACCACCAGGACCCAACATTTCAATAGCCTTCTGCAAATTGGCTTTATCCGCCTCCGAAGTACTTCTGTTTGCGGGATATATCATTCTCCGAATACCCAGTTTCACATCTGTCACTCCCTGTGAACGTCCGTAATTACTTACCACTTTATGCAATTTCGGATAACCGGTACGTCTCCATTCGCTCCAAGCTTCTTGTCCGTTAGGATAAAGAGCAATCCATTTCTGAATCATGATCTTCTCCAGTCTCTGTTCATCGGAAGTCGCGTCCCATGCGGCAGTAGCCAGCGTAGGAGCTGATTCATTGACAGAAGGTCTTGAGTTTGTATAGCTCGCAGGCTGTCTGCCTGAGTTCATATAAGAAACTACCTCGGAAGCTGCTACATTGTTTTCAACGAAAGAAGTCTCGATTCCCTGTCTATATAAGTCTTCAGCACTTCCTTTCATATTCCAGTTCAGCAAAGCACCTTCTGCTCTCAAGAAATAAACCTCCGAAGCTCTCATCCAATAGGTAGGGGTTGTTTTCTCAATATTCGGAAGAGAATATAAGAAAAATCCTGCCGACTCATTCTTACTGATAGCATGTCCTGTCGGTACAGCCCTATACTTTCCTAATGTTCCAACCTGCACCGCATCTTCAGTTGCGGCTTCCTTGAAGTAAGCTTTCAGACGAGGATCCTGATATCCGGCCAGATAAGCAAACATAGATGAGCCCATGCGTGACTCATTATACTGGTTGGCCAAAGTCTCTATATTATTAACAAACACCAAACCTGCTCCACTTCCCATCTTAGCTTCATCATCCTTACTTTCCATCACACCAATAGGATGATTAACAGCTTGTTCGGCATACTTCTGTGCAGTAGTAGCATCAGCATATCTGATACGCATAGCCAGACGAAGCATCAGTGAATTGGCATATTTCACCCATTTCCTTACATCACCTGCATATACCACATCAAATTTTGAGAGCAACTTCCCTCTCTGTTCAGCCTTTGGAGTCAACACTTCAATGGCAGCCGTCAAATCTTCAAAGAAATATTTATATACATCTTCCTGACTGTCGTAAGGAATCACCAACATCATTTCACCGGCATTTTTGTAAGGTATCGGACCAAACATATCCGTTGTCTTATGCCAGGCGGATATTTTCAGTATCTGTGCCAAAGCAAAAGCCTCCGGCATATCCGATTTCTCCGATTCTTGTTTCACTTCCTTCCACAATGGCAGAATATTGGTATAAGATTCCGTAAAAGAGGCGGAAACCCAGTTCTCCTTCAAATAATAGTTAACGTTACAATTACCATTATCCCAAGTACCGTTTTGTGCAAAATAGCCACTCCAGCAATCAGCAGAAAGATGATAAGCCACCTGGTATTGATTAATAACATCGGTATCATCGGCCACTGTACCCACTGACGTTACACATCTTTGCATGGACGTAATGGGACCTCCCACTACTATACCATCCATCTTACCCCGTTCCGGTGTCATTCCAAAGTCATCGGTATTGATGGCTTCAAAATCACAGGCAGTCAGAAAAGCTAGGGAAAAAGCTCCCAAAATGAGTTTATATTTATTGATTTTCATAATATTTAGAATTTTACTTTAACACCAAAACCAAAACTTCTCACACTCGGCTGCATAAAATAGTCATTTCCCTGACCATAAGTGCTGGTTGACGGAGTCAATTCCGGATCGTAAGGAGCCTTGCAATAAATCATCCACGGATTCGTAGCAATGAAAGAGAGCGTCAAATCCCTTGCGATACCGTTGAACCAGGAATTAGGGAATGTATAACTCAACGTAAGTTCCTGCAAGCGAATATTCGTAGCGCTATAAGTATAATAACCTGCCAGGTCGTTATTACCTGTTCCAATTAATTCGTAATATTTCTTGGCGTCGTATCTGCCCTGGTTAGGAAGCATCACACCACCATTGTCACGTGCATCGGCAGATGCCTGCGATACTCCGAAACGATCCAGAATGGCCTGAGTGGAAGATGTAACCACACCACCGAAACGTGCATTGACCAAGAAACTCAAACCAAAACCTTTATAATTGAACGAGTTGTTCCATCCCATTGTGAAGTCGGGAGTAGTCTTGCCCAGATAAACCGGATCGGTAGTTTCAAGCATAATCTCACCCTTATCCGTCACATTTACATAACCTTGGTTATCTTTCTTCAGGAATTTGTTAGCATAAATATCATTGATGGTTCCACCTACTTTCAAAATTACACGACCGTTATCCTTCAATACTTCGGGAATGTTAATCGGTTCCAGACTAAGTGGGTGTTCATAGTTTTCCACCATCTCTTTTATTTCATTGGTATTCTTGGTAAACGTCAATGAAGAAGATACGCTGAAATCACCGAATGTATCATTGTATCCAAGGCTCATTTCAACACCGCGGTTCTCTACATTACCGGCTTGCAGGTAAACCTGCTTATAACCTGAACTTTCAGGAAGTTCACCGATAAAGGTTTGGTTATAAGTATTGGACTTATACCATGTGAAGTCAAAATTAAATTTATTCAAGAAACGTGCGGTTAAACCAAATTCATAAGATTTAGTCCGTTCAGCCTTATAGTCTGAATAAGGATAGATGTGGGTAGGCTGCAACACACCACCAACAATGGGCGTTGTGATAGTTCCCGGTGTCATACCGCTTTTAGCAATAGGTGCACCCACTTCTGTTAATGAGCCTCTAACCTTTAAATAAGAAATGAATCTCGGCAGATCTACCATCTCAGAAACGATAGCCGACAGACCGACTGAAGGATAGAAGAAGGATTCTTCTTTAGAATTAACCTGGCGGGAGTTCCAGTCATTACGTCCGGTAAGAGTCAAATAAAGCATGCTTCTCCACCCCAGTTCCATACTAGCAAAAGCTGCAACATTCGCTACCTTACTGTCACCACCTTCTTCAGAAGCCATACCGGCGGCAGAAGCAATATTATTAATAAAGAATCCGTTGGGCAATGTTGCCAAATTACCACCATAACCTCTTTTCAATGATCCGAACTCAGAATAGCTATATCCCACGTTAGCCATCAGGTTAAAATCTCCGAAACTCTTATTAATATTCACAATGGCATCTGCATAAGTCTGATAATCCTTATAATCATCGTACACATATTTACCTTGCGTGTCGGCAAAAGTCGAATAAGTGGAAGCATAGAATTTTCGCTCACTGGCAACATATGAATTATCAAAGCGGACACGACCTGCCACACTCAGCCAATCTAAAATATTATAAGTAAGCCCGGCATTGAACATATAACGGCTCTTGTTATTGGGGAACAAATTGCGGTAAGCCGTCCAATAAGGATTCTGGTTAGCAAATTGTCCGTCTGACAACGGCCAGTACTGAGTAGCGAAATTACGCCCCGTATCATAAGTTTCAAAAGTCTTTATGGCTTCAAAGTCTTCACCCCGCGGAAATAAATAAGCCGCAACAATCGGATTATAGTATTGTCCCTGTGAAATCATATTATTATCTTTCTGTTTCACATAAGATGCTCCCAAGTCCAGTTGCACTTTGCCGTCAAACAATTTAGAAGTATTGCGTATTGTAAAGTTCAGACGGTCATAAGTATTATTCGGCACAATACCTTTCGAATTAGTAGAGGCAACAGAAGCAAATGTCTGGTTAAATTCATTACCCGTAGTCAACGTTAAAGAGTTGATGAAATTTGTTCCGGTATTAAAGAAATCATCTGCCGGATCATAACTGCTTGGAGTAGCCAATTTTGCACCCCAACTTGCATATTCCCCCGGTTTATTGCCATAAGTATTCTGAAATTTAGGAGTCATCAGCGGGCGGCTGAATTCTGCGGAAGAAGAGAAGGAAATCTGCATTTTACCTTCCTTACCTTTCTTTGTGGTAATCAAAATGGCACCGTTAGCTGCACTACTACCATACAAGGCTGCTGCTGAAGGACCTGCCAATACTGAAAGGCTTTCAATATCTTCCGGATTAAAGTCGGCAATACCTTCGGTTCCGGCACTGCCTTCACCCATAATTCCACTATCGCTACCTCTGCTGTAATTAAACAATGGCATACCGTCTATCACATAAAGCACATTGTTATCGCCTTCAATAGACTTGGCGCCACGCATCACGACGCGGGCAGCACCACCCACACCGGCACTACTCTTATTGATATTGACACCAGCTATTTTACCACTCAGGGAGTTTACGAAGTTAGCGTCTTTCACTCTTACGATTTCGTCCTGCTTAATCTGCTGCACATTGTAGCTCAACGCTTTTTCAGCACGCTTGATACCAAGAGCTGTAACCACGACTTCATTCAAACTCTGTGCATCCTCTTCCAGGATGATATTCAACGGCTGGTCGTTAATGATTTTGACCGTTTTGGTAGTGTATCCCACGTAAGAGATTTCCAAAACATCATCTTTCTTTACTTGTAAAGTAAATTGTCCGTTTATATCTGTAATAGCACCACTCGGGGCACCTTTCACCTTGATGTTCACACCAATCAGCGGTTCTCCCATCCCATCTTTCACGATTCCGCTTACCTGAATCTGAGGGTCTTGTTGAGCGATTTGCTTAGTAGACAGGATAATTTGTTTATCCATTACCGTATAAGTAACATTCGTTCCGTTGAAAATGGCATCAAGAATATCCATAATCTTTCCGGAATTATTACTTACCGACACGATACGACTCGTCTGAATCGTCTTATTATTATAAAGGAATACATAGTCGGATGTTTCCTCTATACGGTTCAACACTTGTTCTACCGAAACATTGGACATCGAGAAGGATGTTCGGGTGCGCTGAGCATATACATTCTCGGCAGGGAGCTGTAATATAACAGCAAAAAGTAGTATTAGACTGATCCTCATGGTTAAAGGAAGTTTTATATTTAAGGCATATTTAAGACATAATGCATTAAATGAATGATTATTTTTCATACATTTGCAGTTAACTAAAGTTTATTACTCAATGAACTAAGGTTTGATTCCCGGTTAGCGTTTGCGAGACTCTTTGCCGCGAATCTTAAAATCTCTAGGAAGGAGGCTGTGGGGACAGCTTTCTTCCTTTTTTGTTTTTCACATCTTTGTGCTATTTCATAGGCTCTTCAGGGTTTTAAAAGGTTACTAATATAAACTGACTGTAATTTTTGTTTTTGTAAAAGTAGCATCTGCCTGCTGCGCCGCATCTTCCACTTTCCACTTCAGCGCTGCCGATTTTGCCAGATAATCCAATATCTGCGGCAAAGTTTCGCTACGGAAGGTAGCCCGGTATCTATATTCTTTTCCGGACCTATTATTAAACTGAATATCGACATTGAAATGCCGCGATAAACGCTTGAAGATTTCTTCCAGCGACGCATTTCTAAATATCAACTTACCATCTTTCCAGGCTACCTTCTCGTAAACGTCCACTTTATTTTTTGTCCATTTCTGACTTTGTTTCTCATAATGTAACTGTTCACCGGGCAACAATGCCATTGTCTCCCGATTGGGGGTGATTACATTTACTTTACCTCTTTCCAACACAGTTTCTATACAGTCATCCTCTTCATAAGCAGCTACATTGAACTTCGTTCCGTATACATATACGCTCAATCCACCCGATGTATTTACATAAAAAGGACGTTCCCGGTCGGCCTCAACTTCAAAATATGCTTCGCCTTTCAGTTCTACGTTCCGGTTGTCTTTGCGGAAAACAGTCGGATAACGCAGAGTACTACCGGCATTCAGCCACACCACGGAGTGATCGGGGAGTTCATAACGTATCACTGAACCCATGGCTGCCGTTACTTCGGCATATTTCTCCTCTTCTACCGGTTTATGAAAATACAAGTATCCCAAAGTCAACGAAGCCATCAGCAACGGCAATGTCAGAAACGCAGCATAACGCATGCACTGATTATAAATCATCTTCCGCCGACTGCTCTTCATCTTCTGTTGCATTCGCCGGTAAGCATGCTGCACATCGATAGATTCTATTTCCTTAATATCATCTCCCAATGCCTGCGCTTTCCGTAGTAATGATTCGGGATTCATATTTTCCATAATTTCTGTTCAAAAAGTGTATTTATAATTGCAATTACATATATAGTACAATTGAGATTTTCAAAAGGGACAGGCAAAACGATATTTTTTTCGTTCCGATAAAAAAAAGAAGAAAAAGGTCGTTATGTAGCTTTCTTATTATATATTTGCCCGACAAAAACGCTTCAAAAAATCTAATTAGTATGAAAATATCTTTCCTAAGACATGATAAGGAGCAGGCTTTCAAGCAACTTTATGAGGAGTACTATGCGCCTTTCTGTCTGTATGCGAAGAGATTTATTGAAGATAAAGAAGCACGCGAAGATATTGTTTCCGATGTATTCGCTTCACTATGGGATAAGATAGATTCTTTTGAACTGGACTCAGATACGACATTAGGTTACATCAAAATGTGCGTGAAGAATAGTTGTCTCAATTATCTGAAGCATCAGGAATACGAATGGAACTATGCGGAAATCATCCGAAAAAAAGCACCTGTTTACGAAAACGAACCCGACAGTGTGTATACATTGGATGACTTATACCGTATGCTATACGAAACGCTGAATAAGCTTCCTGAAAGTTATCGCACCGTATTCATCGAGAGCTTCTTCAATGGAAAAACGCACGCCGAAATAGCGGAAGAGCTAAATCTTAGCGTGAAATCCGTCAACCGCTATAAACAAAGGACTATAGAATTGCTGCGGAATGAATTGAAAGACTACATGCCTCTTTTAGCATTGATTCTTATCGCAGGACGGACCTAACACGCTACACCTCTTCACACACCCTCATCTCCATACCTTTATATACCACTACTATTTTATGCAGGCGCGTGGTACCGACGGCACGTTTCACCGTATCGGTATCTGCATAACGGTTGGCCTGTTCAATGGCTTCCTGACGCAGTTCCTCCACCCGGCTTTCAGGATCTTTGTATTTGGCATACTTCAGTTCGATGATATAACTGTGCACCATGTCCGGAAAGATATCCAGCAACGGGCATAGGAAGATGTCTAC
>NZ_FQZN01000010.1 GCF_900142015.1 Bacteroides stercorirosoris | reverse complement strand
AGTTCCTGACGAATTGCACTGACGATTTTAGGATTGGTCAGTGGATGAAGCGGATCAATCTGAACACCACAAAATAACTGGTAATGAATATTCCCGTTTAAATGTTCAATCAGTTGTGAATCTGAAAAGTTGGTATAGGACTTCAGGAGCATCAAGGCTATTTTACCCTCAGGAGAAAAATAACTTTTACGCCCCAAAGCAGAGGACTTCAAATGCATTTCCCGGGCCAGTTCCGAGAAAGGAAACAGAGCATGGAGGCGACCTAATTCACTCGTAGCAAAACTTTGACGATATTTTTTTAGCATATCGAACTCGGTAAAACCTAAACGAGGTTCGATTTCTGAGATTTTTTGTATCTTTACCATGTGTTTTTAGTTTAGATTACCCCCGTTTTGGCCGTCAAACCGTTTTTTAGGGGGAATGCTTAAAGATACAAAAAAGGCAACTAACTCGCAATGAATTAGTTGCCTTAAATTTTATTATTTTAGGAATATCCCGAATTGAACTGGCAGCATCAACCGGACTTCTCCGGTAGATGCTACCCGGGATGAATAAGTTTTAAAGTTTGAATTTTACGGCTGCCCAGCGATTCTTCTCTTGATGATGCACAAAATGCAGCCCGTTGCGTTCGGCTTCCGCCTGAATTAGCGGAATGTCGTCGACATAGAAACCGCTCATGAAGAGTTCAGAACCCGGCTGCATGCAGCGTACATATTGCTCCATATCATTCAGCAGAATATTCCGGTTGATGTTGGCTATGATTACGTCGAACGGACCTTTGCCTTCCAGCGAAGAAGCGTCTCCCAGGAATACGGAAATATTGTCAACATGATTCAGTTCGATGTTTTCCAATGAATTACGTACACACCACTCGTCGATGTCGATAGCTGTGCAAGGCGTTGCACCGCGCATACGGGCGAGGATGGCAAGAATGGAAGTGCCGCAACCCATGTCGAGCAAGGATTTACCACTGAGGTCACTGTCCAGCAACTCGGCAATAATGAGGCTGGTGGTTTCGTGATGTCCCGTACCGAAAGCCATTTGCGGATTGATTACAATATCATACTCTGTTTTAGGGACATCGTGGTGGAAAGTGCTGTGGATGGCGCAGCGGTCACCAATCACAATCGGCTGGAAGAAATTCTTTTCCCATTCCTCATTCCAGTCTTTATCTTCGGCCTCTGCATAAGTATACTCAATCTTTGTATCCGGCAGGGGAAATTCTTCAATACTCGTCTTAACGGCTGCTTCGTCATACAAATCCTGCTGTATGTAAGCGGCAATGCCATCTTCCTGTTCAACAAAACTTTCAAAGCCTGCATCGCCCAAAACAGCGGCAAGCACATCATTTACAGTCTCAGTGCAGGGAAAAGTGCGGAAGGTAAATTCTAAATATTTCATTGGAATACAATTTATTGTTAAATACAAAGAGCTTCTCTATAAGGCGAACCACTTTCTTTGTATATTTGTTTATCATCTGCAAAGATAATGCAAATCGAATGCAGAACTTTCATGCTTGCATGAAAAAGTTATGTTGAGATGCCGCTTATCTTCTTTAAAGATAAGGTATTTAGGGAATTCCCTACAATCATTTCGGGAATTTCTCCTGTATACGGTAAATCCCATCGCTATCTTTGTGACGTGATAAAATGGATTAATGTAAAACCTATAAACCACACCCATATGAAAAAGATTGTTTTTTTATCGCTTTTTGCCTTGTGCCTTCCCTGGATGGTTGCGGCGCAGAGCATAGATGACGACCTTTACTACGTTCCTTCCAAAGATAAGAAGGAAAAGAAGCAGGAGAAAAAGGTAACAGCTACTGCTCCGGCTGAAGAGATTGTAGTAAAGTCGAATGCACCGACTACGGTTTATACGTCGCCGGGTAACACTACTGTTGTAGTGCAGGATCGTAAAGGAAACACACGTGATGTAGACGAATATAACCGTCGTTATGATTCGCGTGAGAATGATTTCGTCATGGAAGACGATACCTTATATATTAAAGAAAAAGCAGTGCCCGATCCGGAAGGTGAATGGGTGAACGGCTTCGAAGGTTCGGAAGATGATTACGAATATGCAATGCGTATCGTGCGTTTCCGTAACCCGCGCTATGCCGTGAGCATCAGCAGCCCGTATTATTGGGATGTCATGTATGGTCTGAATTCTTGGGACTGGAACGTATATTCCGACGGATTGTATGCCTATGCTTTCCCCACTTTCTCCAACCGCTTATGGTGGGATTGGCGTTATAACTCCTATGGCTGGGGTGGCTATCCTTATTATGGCTGGGGAGGTTATTCGCCTTATTACGGCTATGGAGGCTGGGGTATTGGCTGGGGTGGCTTCTACGGCGGATGGAGTTGGGGATGGGGACATCACCATCATCATCACTATCCCGGCGGTGGCTGGTATCCCGGTGGCGGTGGACACTGGGGAGGTGGGCACTGGGGAGGTGGCAGCGTATATACAAACAGACGTTACACCGGTACACGTAGCACAACACCTTCTATGCGTACATCCGGTTCAAATAGAGTGTCCGGTACGACAAGAGACGTAACGACCAGACGGACCAGTGGACAAGTGAGACGCGGAGAAAGTACAACTACCCGTCGGGTAGTGGGAACCCGTTCTTCAAGTGAACAACGTCCGGGAATGTCAACTCGCACTGATGCAGCTTCATCAAGACGTTCTACTTATACACGTCCGAGCAGTACGCGTAGCAGTTCTTCTTACAATAGCAATGTAGGAACTGTACGTAACAGTTCAACGAGGTCGTCTTCTGGAACTGGTAGTTCTGTGAGAAGTTCTTCAACACGTAGTACTACTCCTACCTATAATCGTGGCAGTTCAACAGCTCCGCGTAGTTACTCTAATGATAATAATCGTTCCACTAATAGTAGTTCACGTTCTTATAGTACTCCTTCTTCTACCCGTTCTTCTTCCAGTAGCAGCTATTCTTCCGGAAGTAGTTCCCGTTCCAGTGGAAGTAGCTATTCCAGTGGTGGCGGTGGAGGTTCCACACGTTCCAGTGGTGGCGGCGGTGGCGGCTCAAGAAGAAGATAAGTAAGTGTTTTACTCAAAAATGAATGAATTATGAGAAAGATAATGATTCTAACAGCCCTTACTGTGCTTGTCTCGGTAAGCGCAGGGGCTCAGTCGGTATACGACGCTACGAATATAGCAAGTAAAGATTTAAGTGGTACTGCCCGTTTTGTAGGTATGGGAGGGGCAATGGGAGCGTTAGGTGGCGATATCTCTACCATCGGTACGAACCCTGCCGGTATCGGTATCTATCGCAGTAATGATATTATGACGTCATTTGGCTATTCGAGCACAGGAGTAGAAAGTAAATATGGCGGGCAGTCATTTAATATGGATAAGAACCGGTGGAACTTTGACAATGCAGGTGTTGTGTTCTCTACCAAGGTTGGTAACGTTACGTCATTACGGTATGTGAATTTTGCCTTTAATTATCAGAAAGTAAAGTCTTTCAACCGTAATATGACTACGGCAGGGGACTTGAATGGGCATTCACAGACATACTTGATGGCAGCTATGTCCGATGGGATTACGAAGCCAATGTGGGACAACAACAATCCTTTCAACACGGATGTAATTGGTTGGATGTCAGCATTGGGATATGAAGGATATCTGATAAGTCCGTCACTAACTACGGATAAGACGCCTTATCCACTTGAGGATGCCGATGGAAAACCAATTGTTGATGAAAATGGTAAACCATTATATACGAATTATGACTTTTATACAAGTGTCTTGGGAGATGGAGACCGTCCTTATTTACGCGAATTTCGTTCGCGGGAAAGCGGAGGGGTAAATCAATTCGATTTTAATGTTGCTTTTAACTTCAATGATCGTTTCTATCTTGGTTTAACGATAGGGGCTTACGATGTGAATTATAATAAGTATACATTGTATGGTGAAGACTTCCGTACAGAAAAGGGAGAAGCTACAGGTTCCGGATATACATTGGAAAGTTTCAACAAAGTGACAGGAGCGGGCTTCGACTTTAAGCTGGGTGCCATTGTCCGTCCGTTTGAAGATTCGCCTTTGCGTATTGGATTTGCTATACATACTCCGACTTTTTATAATTTGACATGGGCTACTTCCGCACGTTTGGTTTCGGAATTGTATGAAGGAGACAAGCTTGTAACTACGACGGTTGATAGTTATGATTATCTGGATAATAGAGATATGAAACAGGATTATAAGATCAACACTCCTTGGGTTTATAATTTAAGTTTGGGATATACAGTGGGAACTCAGTTGGCATTGGGAGCTGAATATGAATATAAAGACTACTCGACAACGAAGTTCTATGACTACAATGGAGATAATATGGAGTGGCAGACCAATGAATCCAAACTCTGTCTGAAAGGCGTAAATACATTCCGCATTGGTGCTGAGTATAAGGTAATTCCGCAGTTTGCATTGCGTGCCGGATATAATTATAGTAGTTCTGCTTTCAAGAATGATGCTATTAAGGCGTATCATGAATATTTTATTAATACTGACACGGATTATACAAATCTAAAATCGTTAAGTAACTATACGTTGGGTATCGGTTATAGAGGCTCTGCATTTTATGCTGATTTAGCATACAAATATTCAGTGCAGAAAGGTGACTTCTATCCATTTGATTCATCGGCGAGCGGATTGAAAGATCCTCTTGCAGCCGCTAAGTTGACTGATACGCGTAGCCAGGTGATATTAACCTTAGGTATGCGTTTCTAAAAGAACAACCATATAAGCAAATAACCTTTCATTGCAAATACCTTGTGTATTAAACCAAAATCCCCGGAGCCTGCATCACAGGACTTCGGGGATTTTACTGTTTTATAATACTTTGAAAATGATTCTCTTACAAGGAGTTAATTCCTTGTTGACAAGAAGTTGACTTCTTGCTGACAAACTCTTAACTTCTTGTTGACAGCCTCTTAATAGGCTATCTTGTCTTCCTTCCCACTCCATGCTTCAAAAGCCTTGATAGCTTCGTCATGCAGCAATATTTCCGACGGTAGTTTGCGGTCGGCAGGCTTTAGAGCAATCTCGTCATAAATGAAAGAGTCGTCGAAACCTATATTTTTGGCATCAGTCTTGTTGTTTCCATAATACATTCTGTCCAGTCGTGCCCAATAGATGGCACCGAGGCACATGGGGCATGGTTCGCAGGAAGTATAGATTTCATATCCGCTGAGGTCGAAAGTGCCCAGCTTGGCTGCCGCTGCACGAATGGCGCTGACTTCGGCATGTGCTGTCGGATCGCACGAAGATGTCACACGGTTCACTCCGGTAGCTATGATTTCACCATTTTTGGCAATGACAGCACCAAACGGACCGCCACCGTTAGCGACATTCTCCGTAGAGAGCTCAATCGCTTTTCTCATTAATTCTTCTTTGGTCATAATAAAAATGATTGTTTTTTTAGAGTTACTGACAAAGATAACAATGTTTTTGGTATTCTCCAAGATCGTGAGCGATTACCGGAAACAAAGAAATCCGTCCCCTGAGATGAAAAGATTTATCTCAGGAGGCGGATTATCTTGTCTCACGGAACGGATTTTTTTATCTCAGGAGACGATTTTTTTCATCTTGAGAGATGGATTTACCAATATAAGCCTACACCTATAGAAGCCGGATAGAGTTCGGGGCCTTTATTTTTTTCAAACAGAGAAGTGAGTGCGAAACGGGCATTGAATCCCAGACAACCGTAACCTGCCTGTAATAACAGATTCAATCCAAGCGGATGGGTATTTAACTTATCACTCAATGTATGTTTTTTATTATCATATTTGGCTCTGGATTTAACTCCCACACGCCATTCCACTTCCGGACCGGCTGCAAGAAAGGCGCGGCGACTACCGAATTTTGTCTGCCATTCCAGGCTGACGGGCAGGCGGAAAGCCCAATAGCGAAGCCAGCTTTTTTGATAGTCTACGTCTTCGGCCGGGCGGCAGACAGTGATACCGTCCACTTTTTCGAAACCATAATTATCATCTAATTTATGGACGATGCGTGCCAAGCCAAGAGTAGTAGTGAGTCCCCAATGATTGTTCCGGGTGATGGAAACCCCGGTATTGAATAGGTTGATACCCCATTCCCAGGACTTGGAACCGAGTTGTGGAACCTCGGCGGAATATTGAAGCTTGCCGCCTGCCAGCTTATCGAAGCCAAAGTAAAAGGCAGGATAATGCGGATCGAAGCGATAGTTGCCTTTTTTCTTTTTCATGAAAGGTACGGATACGGTAGTAGTCCGTTCGATACTGCGGCCGTCCAGATATACACCTTCAAACACTTGTGTATTCTCTATGGTATCATTTTCAGCCTTGGCTTCGTACATCTTTACTTTGATTTTGCCGTCACGCTCCTTGATGACAACTTTGCGGCCATTGAGGTAAAGAGTGGTGTCTTGCGGGATGCTTTCTTGTGCCATGACTGTCATGGAAGTCATGAGCAGGAATAAAAAGAATATTCGTTTCATAAGTTTTATAATTTGTGATTTATAATTTTCAGAGTTAGTCTTTGCTGAATATCAGTGTGACAAGGTCGTCACTGTCTATCTCGCCTTCAATATAGATAAGAGTCGCTTCACCTTTCTTCCCGAGCCGGAACAGTATGAAACGGTTGGTCTTATTCTGTAATGGAGGCAATTGGTAGTAGCCTGATTGTATTTGTCCGTCAGTTACTACCTCCTTTATCTTCTTGGCGTGTTCGCGGTCAGCTTCCAGGCAACGGTAAATTTCGGGTAATGCTTTTTCTGCTTTCGCCAGTTTTAGGCTCTGATAGTGGGTGATGTCCCAGTTCTTGGATAGCATTTTGGACAGTTCCACGTAGGTAGCCCCTTTCTGGTTGCCGTATTTCTGGAATACGGAAGCTATTTGTAGCCCCTTTTGGGCGTACATGCCGGTGCTGAATAGTAACAGCAGGCAACATAGCAGGGTACGAATGAACTTTTTCATAATCATATCTATTATTTTTTTTTATTATTCGAACATCAGGTCAAGTACTTCATCTTCCGTGGTCCGCATATCACGGAAAGCGGCAAGAGCTTGTTCACGTACCAGATTGTCGTCGGTGTATTGCTTGCCATCAATGATGACATAATTCTCTGGAGTAACGTGAAGGTATTGTTTGGTGCCGGCAATACCGATAAGCAATAATATTCCGGCTGCCACTCCGCTCATCATATAGATGAAGCGGCGGCGATGGGAGGGAAGCTTAGCTGTAGGGACACTTTTTTCTTGGAATGCTTTTACCTCCTGTTCCAGACAGATGAACAAGGGACGGTACACTTGAAGGTGTTCGGGCACATTTTCCCGGGTGAAGAAACGGCGCAGTTCGCGTTCTTCCTCGCACGAGGTCTGTCCCTCGAAATAACGGTCAATTAATTCTTCTATCTTCATGCTTGGTTCCTCCTTCTTCTTTCTTGTATGGTTTGCAGGTAAATTTCCCTCACTTTCTTCCGTGCCCTCGACAAGTTGCTCCGGATGGCTTCCGGGTTGCAGCCCGTGATGTTGGCGATCTCTTCCGTTTCGTATTCCTCGATGTCCTTCATTCTCATGATGGTGCGTTGCAAGGTGGGCAGCGAGTCGATGATTTCACGCATCAGGCGGATTTCGTCCTTTATTTCGAGCAACCGTTCCGGTGTTCCGCCGGGAGTGGCATCCTGCACGTATTCCAACGGTACGTTGCCGGTATGCCTGGTGCGCCACATGTCCATGCAGAGATTATGAGTCATGGTCATGGCGAACGCTTCAATGCTACGGTACTGCTCCAGTTCAAGCCTTTTGTTCCATAGCTTGAGCAGGACTTCCTGCACGGCATCTTCCGCATCGTCCGGACTCTCGGTCAACTTCCGCGCATAATTTAATAACTTATCGCGGAGAGGAAGAACGGATATTTTAAATTGTTTAAGTTCCATTTACATTGATAAGACGAACGGGAAAAGAGAACGTGACATCAAAAGTAGAAAAAAGAATAAAAAAAAGAGGATACAGTAATGCATCCTCTTCTATCAACACAAAATGTGTTTTTACATTATTTCTTGAAGTAACGGTTATACAGACCTTCAAAGCCTTTACCGTGACGAGCTTCGTCTTTAGCCATTTCATGAACAGTGTCATGGATAGCGTCCAGGTTCAGAGCTTTTGCGCGGGTGGCAATGCGTTTCTTATCTTCGCAAGCACCTGATTCAGCGTTCATTCTCTTTTCGAGGTTCGTTTTTGTATCCCATACGCAGTCGCCCAGCAGTTCAGCAAACTTAGAAGCATGTTCTGCTTCTTCCCAAGCATAACGCTTGAAAGCTTCTGCTACTTCGGGATAACCTTCGCGGTCAGCCTGACGGCTCATTGCCAGGTACATACCAACTTCTGTACATTCGCCCATGAAGTGATTGTTCAAGTCTTTAATCATTTCTTCGTCACAACCTTTAGCTACACCGATAACGTGTTCGTCAGCAAAAGTAAGAGGACCATCTTCTGTAGCTTCTACTACTTCTACAAACTTGCTTGCAGGTGCTTTACACAACGGGCATTTCTCAGGAGCGGCATCACCTTCATATACGTAACCGCATACAGTACATCTAAATTTCTTCATTTTCTTTCTGATTTAATTGAATTAGTTATTCGTTCGTTTTATAATAAAACGTTAGTCTTCTTTACATTGTTTACAAATACCTTTGTAATAATAATGGATTTCCTGCACTTCGTGTCCATCCATATCCGTATCTACCACTTTCTTTACAGCATCGTCGCACGGCAAATCATAAATTCTTCCGCAACTCTTACATAGGAAATGTGCGTGAGGACTGGTATCGGCATCGTAGCATGTGTTACGTTCATCGATAGTAAGGGTTTGTGCAGCTCCTTGTTCGCTCAAAATCTTCAGTGTGTTGTAAACTGTAGTTTTTGAAAGCGTAGGTATAGTAGGAGACAGTGCTGTATAAATTTCATCTACCGTCGGATGCGTACGATGTTCCATGAGATATTTCATGATGGCGATACGTTGCATTGAAGGCTTAATGTTATGTTCTTGCAATCTTTCTACTACTATTTCCATATTCTCTTAGTTCAAACTTGTAATAATTACATTTTTATTTCGCTTGCAAAGATAAAGACTTCTGGGAATTTTCCAAAAGATTTCTAATCTTTTTTTGCATGATTATTCTATAAAATGTAATTTTCACCTCTTTTATATGGGTTGGTAGGGGATTTCTATCCAGAATTCGGATCCTTTGCCTACTTCGGAAGTGACTCCGACAGTGGCATCCATCTTTTCGGCAATCATCTGGCAGATGGATAGTCCGAGTCCTGTGCCTTGCTTGAAATTGTCCAGTTTCACAAAGCGCTGGAAAATAGTTTGTTGTTTGTCGGGAGAGATGCCACAGCCTGTATCTCGCACATAAAAATGTAATTTGCCGTCCCGGGGTGGGTTATAACCGATGGTGATGCTTCCTTGGGAGGTGTATTTTATGGCATTGGAAAAATAGTTTCCGAGCACTTGCAGCAAACGGTTCTTCTCAGTATGTATGCGGCATTTTTTCATTCCGCACTCCGTAATGCACTCTACGTTTGCAGGCATCCTGAAGTGAAAGGCATCTTCAAGTTTATGCATACATCCATTGATGTCTACATCGGTATAGTGGAAATCAAGTAGTCCGGCTTCTATTCTGGAAAGGTCGAGAATATCATTGATGAGTTGCAGCAACAGGTAATTGTTGTCTTCTATGATTCTGATGTATTCGTGGCATTCGGGAGTGTCCGCCGTTTCGGCGAGGATACTGGAAAAGCCGACGATAGCATTGAGCGGGGTACGTATTTCATGACTCATATTGGCAAGAAAGGCCGATTTTAACCGGTCTGATTCTTCGGCGCGTTCTTTTGCCTGAATGAGTTCTTTTTTGTGTTTTAGGGAATGGGTGTAATAGAAGATATAAAAGGTGAGAAGGAGGGTAAGGAAGATGCCTGTCATCCAGATGTAGGCTTTGTATTGCTGATAGAATGTGGGAGGTTGAAAATAGTAAACAGCATTCTCCGGATATAGCTTTTCCGGTATGTTGCACCATTTCAAATCGGAGAAATTAAGGTATGTGCGGGGAGTTCCACCGCTTTGGTAAGGAATGGATGAGGCGGATTCACCTTCCATGATACGGTTGATAATGGACATTACCGTGGCTGTGAAATCCTGTACGGAAATATAGTGTCCGCCTGCATACAGGTTCTCCTGCAAATTTAAGTCGGCCAGGGTGAAAACCGGGACTTTCAGGAAGGTAGGAAGTATCTTCTTGAGGTGGTCGGACAAGTAGTAATTCTGCTTATTGCCATATTGCCGCAGCCAGGCATAGTATATGACACCGGTCGTCTTATCATAAACAGTGAGCGTGTCCAGTAACTCTTCGGTGGCTATCTGTGCCGATGATAAAAGTTCCAGTTTCAGGTCGGGAAAGTCTTTTTGCATGATTGCCTCTATGGATTGTCGGGTGACAACGCTGATGTAGCGGTCGTCAGAGATAAAGGCTATCCGTTTGACTTCCGGCTGGAGCTGTTTGATTAGTTCCAGGGTTTGCTTGATATAATAAGGTTGCTTCAATACGGTGATATTATAGTTCTTGTTGAATTCCTCGATGGTTATGCTGTTTGCTTGCATCAGAGGAGATTTGTCCAGTAATGTCTGCAATGTGGACGGGACACGGTCGCGTGAATAACAGAGTATGACGGGAATATTTTTCCAGGGGCCGTCGAATATGGGAGCGCTGACCAACCATCCAGGATCTCCTACGATTATGACAGCTTTTGGGGGAGTGGGGCATGCTTGCAGAATATCTTGTTGGGCTTGCTTCACTTCCTCTTTATTCTGAAGCACCGGCACTGTCAGGAAATAAGTCTGCAATCCGAGTTTTTCCTCATAAGGGAAATACCCGCGAAGTTCATTCAGGAAACCATGTATCCATGCTTCTTCTTCACTGACGGAGCTGAGAAACAGTACATACTCTTTTTCCTTTTCTTGGGCTGAGAGGGAGAGATACCCTGCCAGAAGTATCAGGGAAAGTAGCCATCTATGGAGTGCATTGCGGGTTTTCATGAGTTTTGTATAACGTGTTTTAAAAATGCCGCTAAAAGTACTAATAATTTAGGATATACCGAGTGAAAGAAATGATAATTTTGTGTTTGTGGATAAATAAGCGTATTTTTGCCGTCAAATATTATAAATGACATCCTTATGAATTACGGATATGTAAAGGTGGCGGCGGCTGTGCCCCGTGTCAAGGTGGCGGACTGTAAGTTCAATGCCCGTGAGATTGAAAAGGAGATAATCATTGCTGAAGGGAAAGGCGTGCAAATCATTGCGTTCCCGGAATTGTGCGTGACAGGATATACATGTGGCGATTTGTTTGCCCAGCAACTGCTGCTTGAAGAGGCGGAAATGGAGCTGATACAGATTATAAACAATACGAGACAACTGGACATTATTGCCATACTGGGTATGCCGGTGGCACTGAACGGTATGTTGCTGAATACGGCTGTCGTAATCCAAAAAGGAAAGGTGCTGGGTGTGGTGCCTAAAACCTATCTTCCCAATTACAAGGAATTTTATGAGAAGCGTTGGTTCACGTCTGCCGTCGATGTGTCGGAAAGAAGTGTGCGTCTTTGCGGACAGGTGGTTCCTATGGGGGCTAATCTGTTGTTTGAGATGGCGGACACGACATTTGGCATTGAAATCTGTGAGGACTTATGGGCAACCATTCCTCCCAGTTCCTCACTGGCATTGCAGGGAGCGGAAATTCTGTTCAACCTGTCGGCGGATAACGAAGGCATAGGCAAGCACAACTATCTGTGTTCGCTGATTAGTCAGCAATCGGCGCGTTGCATTGCCGGTTACGTATTCAGTTCATGCGGCTTCGGAGAGTCTACCACGGATGTGGTGTTTGCGGGAAACGGGTTGATTTTTGAGAACGGGACGATGGTGGCTCGTAGCAATCGTTTCTCTTTTGAGGGACAGGTTGTTATCAGTGAGATAGATGTGGAACATATTCGTACGGAACGTCGTGTGAATACTACATTTGCCGCTTGCCGTGCACATTGTGCACCGGGAGAAGCGGTGCGGGTATCTACAGAATATGTGAATAGTAAGGATTTGAACCTGACACGTGCTTTTGAACCACATCCGTTTGTTCCGCAAGGTGCTGCATTGAATGAGCGTTGCGAAGAAATCTTCTCCATACAGGTTTCCGGTCTGGCACAGCGTTTAATGCATACCCATGCCCAAAGTGCAGTTGTCGGGATTTCCGGCGGACTGGATTCCACACTGGCATTACTGGTATGTGTCAAGACGTTCGATAAACTGGAATGGCCTCGTAAGGGTATTATCGGTGTAACTATGCCGGGCTTCGGGACAACCGACCGTACACATACGAACGCTGTGGATTTGATGAATTCTTTAGGGATAACCGTCCGTGAAGTTAGTATCAAAGAAGCTTGCGTTCAGCATTTTAAAGATATAGACCATGATATGGATGTACACGATGTGGTTTATGAGAATGCCCAGGCACGGGAGCGCACGCAGATATTGATGGATATAGCCAATCAGACCAATGGAATGGTGATAGGCACGGGCGACCTGTCTGAACTGGCACTGGGCTGGGCTACTTACAACGGTGACCATATGTCTATGTACGGTGTCAATGGAAGCGTACCCAAAACTTTGGTAAAACATTTGGTGAAGTGGGTGGCTGAGAATGATATGGATGAGACTTCACGTGCTACGCTACTCGATATTGTAGATACGCCGATCAGTCCAGAACTGATTCCGGCGGATGAAAACGGAAACATCAAGCAGATAACGGAAGACCTGGTAGGACCCTATGAACTGCATGACTTCTTTCTGTATTATTTTCTACGTTGCGGTTTCCGTCCTTCCAAGATATTTTTTCTTGCAGCCCGTACTTTCAAGGGTGTGTATGATGAAGAAACCATCAAGAAGTGGTTGCGGATATTCTTCCGCCGGTTCTTCAACCAGCAGTTTAAGCGTTCCTGTCTGCCGGACGGACCCAAAGTGGGCAGTATTTCCATCAGTCCGCGCGGTGACTGGCGGATGCCGAGTGATGCATCGTCAGAAGCATGGTTAAGGGAAGTGGAAAACCTGTGATCTAAAAGAGATATAAAGTAGGAACTAAAAAGAGACCCTTGCATTTGCTTAGTGAACTGATTATCAGTGTATCTCATTTACATACGGTTTACCTGATGATGTAAAAGCATTTACCGCAGGATGTAACGACCTTTACCCCGTATTGTAACGGCTTTTACCTCGGTATGTAACGACCTTTACCTCGGCGTGTAAATGGAGTTACCGTTTGGGGTAAACAATGTTATCATGACATGAAACGGTTGTGCCCCCGCAGAGTGGATAAGTTTCACTCTACGGGGGCACAGTCATTTATCGGATTTCTCTTTAGAACGTAACGTCCATCTTCACAACGAATGTGCGCGGGGCGCCCAATGCCATGGGGCGGTAGCTGTATTCCTTATTAAACAGATTGTTTACCATGAATTGGAAAGCTACTTCTTTGGTGGCTTTCACGCCCATACGCAAGTCAACGGTGCAGTAATCCGTATTATGCTTTTTCCAGTAACTTGCCAGTGTCTCGCCGTTGCCATATCCGAAGAGGATGGTGCGGATGGTATTCATGAGGTCGAATTCACCCAATTCTTTAGGGCGTTCGTCCAGCATGATATAGTCCACTGCCAGTATTTTGCTCTTCCAGTTTACGTTTCCGCCGAGGTTGAAGCGTTTCCACTGGAAGTCCATCGAGGCTTTGAAAGAATGTTTCGGACGATATTTCAGATATTTGGAGTTGTTTGATTTCTCTTTCATCTGCAACGGGTCGGTATAGGCATCTTCAATGGCGTTGCGCTTTTTGTAGTCTGCATCACGCGGCTCGGTGTACACATATCCTAAGTTGTAAACCAGCTTGGTGTTCTTGTTGAAGTTGTAGGCTCCGGTAGTGCTGATTTCCGCACCGTAGATTTCCGCTTTGGATACATTATGGAATTGCGCGCCAATGCCGAAACCTTGTCCCATCACCAGCATGAGGAGGGCACCCGGGATGCTGTTAATCATCTGGTTGTTGGCGTTATTGAACAAGCCGAACTGGAATTCCACCATATTCTTATACTGGGTGTAGAAACCTGCCACATCGAGGAAACCTTGCAGGTTACCTATCTTATATCCTTGTTTGATACCGATTTCTGCATTGAAACCCTTCTCCGGTTGGATGTTGTAATTGGGATAAACGCCTACACCGCCGATATCCTTGCGCAGGAACTTCTCGGTAATGGAAGGGTTGCGGTAACCCTGGCCGAAGCTGGCACGCAGGAAACTGTAGTCGGCAAGCTGGTAGTTCAGTCCTGCACGGAATACGGGACGGAACGGCACTTTCGTTCCGAATATCGTGGATTCAGCTTCGCGGTAATGCTCGTTGACGCGATAGTATTCGGCACGTACGCCGGCTGATACGCTCAGGCGATCCCAGAAACGCTGGTCGTACTGGAAGAAGAGGGCTACGTTGTCGCTGTTGTGCGTTTCGCCCATTACGGCGGAGTTGTAGCGGATATGTTCGAAAGTGGTTCCGGCAGTGATTTGTGCGCCACCGTCCCATTTCTTGTTGAACTGGTAGTCCAAGTAATAATTATAACACTTGTCTTGTTTGGTGCGCGCGTTGTTCTTGGTGGGATTCATAACACCGGACAGCCAGGGCACTAAGTCCGAAGGTATCTTGCCTTCCAGCACGGCACCTATATCTGAGGGCAGACCGTTGTTCATAACCCATGAAATCAGATCGCAATAGTCGGCTGTGGTGGCATTGGGGAAAACTTTCTCCAGTGCCGTGAATGCGCCGTTCACTATATCATTGACGTTACCTTGCAGAATACCCTGGTATAGCGGGTCCAGTATGCTCAGGTCACCGTTCACGATGTTCTGTATCTGCTGGGCATCGGTACCCATATTGCCTAAGATGTCTGTAATGGATGCGCCTTGGGTGGGTTCGGCAAGATTGTCGGAACTGTAATAGAAGCGTCCTTTTACTTTATGGGACGTACCGTTGTCGGGGTTCACGTAATTAAAGAAAGGGTCGATGTGGATGTTGTTTGCCTCACGTCCCATGTTGGTGAAAGGAGAGGGTTTATAAGGTTCGGCCGGTGAGCGCCAGATGAAGAAATCACCGTACTTATTGCTCAGGAAGTCAATGTTGAAGCCGTAATTCATAAACTTCGTTCCCATATCCGGCTGATGGTAAGTCAGGTTGCCGCCTGCGCGGAAGCGTTTGTTGTAACTTTGCTCGCGATAACCCTCGTCGGTAAAGAGATTCAGTCCGCCGCTGACGTCGAAATTACCGATGCGGCGTGAATGTGAGAAGTCGAAACCTTCGTAAATGGGTTTACGGATGCCATTGTACAGGCTGTTGCGAAAGATGGGTTCTACGGGGTACTTGTCATTCTTCCAGAACGTATTATCGCTGTACGCATAACTTTCATTCTTCGGGTCATCGTAGATGCCGACGTATGTGCTGAAACGACTTTGCGGGGTTAACCCCGGTCGTGCGGTACGGATGTTGATAATCCCGTTCAGGGCAGACGAACCATAGAGCACACTGGATGCTCCTTTGATAACTTCCACCTGCTCTATATTCTCCAGTGGTACGGTGTTCCAGTTGATTTCTCCGGTTTTCGGGCTTAGTGTACTCATCCCGTCTACCAGTACCAGACTGCGGGCGCCTACGCTGTACGTCCATCCGCCACCACCGCGTATGGAGGGCTGCTTGTCTACAATGTCCACGCCCGGAAGGGTTTGCAACGTCGATGTGATGTCCGTAGGTGCCTGGCGTGCAATGTCGCTCGCTTTCAGCACGTTCATTGAAACAGTCACGTCGGAGAGTTTTTGCTCGAAACGTCCGGCACTGACGACGACATCCTGCAGCAGGTTGGTACTTTCTTTCATGTAGATGTCTTTGGTCATATTCTCACGTCTGCTGATGACGATGGGTACCAGCATATCATCATAACCTACATAGCTGAATATGAGGTCGACTCCGCCTTCGGGGAGGCTGATTTCGTATGCACCGTTTATGTCGGAAACGACACCCTGCTTGCCGTGCAGTGTGTAGGTGACGGTGGCGCCCGCCAATGGTTCGTTTGTACCGGCGTCGTAGATATGTCCTTTCAGAGTCTGTGCGGAGACGTATGTGCCCGTCAGCAAAAGGAAGCTTACTATAAGGTATATTTGTTTTTTCATACGTATGCTAATTACGTGGTTTCTAAATTATCCTGCATTTTTCACGTTGAAGTAGAGCGTCAGGCTGAGGTCGCTGATCAAGGACGACAGATCGGCCAATGTGCCTATCGTACTTTCTCCCAGGCCGGGGATTTCTCCGATACTGATGTTCCTTATGGCATCCGGTAGTACTTTCAGCAGTGCAAAGACGGGGTCCAGTTCTTCCTTGTTGAGGGTGATGGAGTTTTCTGCATATGAGAGTTTCAATCCTGTGGTAGACCACTGATTCAGCAAGGCATATACCTTGGGGAGCACGGTAATCAGATTGTCGTCAGCACGTGTCACCGCTTGGTTGAGCCGTATCTGGCGGATTATCATATCCACGTTTGGGGCGACATACAAGGTATTCCCATCTGTCATATAGAAAGAAACCAGATTGACGGGAGAGCTTTTCCAGTCGGATTCCTGCATTCCGGAATAGGAAGCGGTAATATTGCCATCGGTATGGAAGCTGATATCTTTGAGAACGGCTTTCAGGAATTCGTTAACTTTTCCCTCGATTAGTTCTCCTAAATCCATGTCGCCTATGGCGATGCGCAACACAACTCCGGCTTTCACAAAGTTCAGGTCCTTTGCCTGTACCAAAGGATTGGCTGGTATTTGGGGATTTTTTATATCGAGTGCCAGTTTGCCTTTTTGCACGGTTCCGTTGTAACTGAAAGTAGTCCCGGTCTGGCTGCCCGTAGCGTCACCCGAAAATGTATATCCGCCTTGTCCGTCGGGAGTCAGGGAGATACCGGTCAGCTGGGTTTCCGCCTCGTGGGGTAATATACATTGCAAGGTGAGTTGGGCTGTCCGCGAGTCATTGGTTTCGAAGTTCACACTTTTTCCTATCAGTTCATGTCCACTGTAAGTTAAGGCAAGGTTGGCACGTGTTCCGTCTGATAGTTTGCTGCTGTAATGGGCGGTGATTTCATCGGGTGCTGCACCCGGATAATCATCATCGTTGCAAGAGGTGACAAATAGTCCTCCAAAGGATGCAACCATACAGAATAGGTAGAATAAAGGTCTCTTTTTCATCTTCGTTTAGTACTTTAAATGAATAGTCTCTTATAAATATCCGGTGCAAAGTTCTAAACAATAGGGGAATCTGACAAATTCTGAAAGCTGAAATTGAGTTCCCCCTTTCAGAATAGATGTTCTAATTTTCGGTGGAAAGCTTTGTTAAAGCAAAAAAGAGCTTATTTCTTGTCGGAAGGAGAGTAATATTTACGGTAGATGAGTTTAAACTCATTGCTGGAGCGGAAAGTCTGGAGCCAGGCATTGAGACTGTCCAGCAGGACGGGGGATTGCTTGCTGACAGCCCATGAATAAAATTGTGTGAAACTGATATCCGTGTTGATATCTATCTGAGGCAGACTATCCACCACGGCGCGGGCGATACTCTCATCGCATACGGCATAGTCAATATCTCCGTGAGCCACGAGGGATATCAATTGTTCCGAACCGTATTTGTCTATTTCTTGAATATAGATGGTGTCGCCTATTTCATTTCCCAGGTTATGGATGCGGAGGATAGACGGTGAACCTTTTACTACATGCAAGGTTTTGCCTGCCAGGTCCAACTGGCTTTTGACGAACAGGGAATCGGTAGGTGAGGTGGCTTTCCGCTGTACGAGAACTTGCTTGTTCAGTACAATCGGTGTGGTAAGGAGCAACGAATCTTTCAATTCGCTGGTAGCCAGGATGCCATAGGCTATGACATCGAATTTGTCTTCGGCCAGTCCTTCCAACCGTTTGTCGAAACTCATTTCGGGAGTAATGGCGGCTTTCCAGCCACGGTCGCGGGCAAATGCTTCTATCAGTTCGTAATGAAAGCCCGACAATGTATCACCGTCTACATAGAAACTGATGGAATTATATTCCGTAGCGACACGGATGATTTTCTCGGCAGCTATTTCTGCATAATCACGCGGATGACCCTGCGACTTCTCTTTTTTAAGAAAGAAGGTGGCAATGCAGGCGGCTATAATGCCCATTGCTGCATATTTCAGAATCTTAGCTTTCGATATTCTCATACGTAAAAGGCTTTAATCATAGAAATTCCATGAAACACCCAGTCTGAGAAGACTCGGGTTGATGGGGTAGTGCGGTACGAGGAAAGAATTACGTGTACCCATACCCTGGTTCACGTGAGAGTACATGGCAAAGAGACGTGTACGTTTCAGGTGTATGTTGGCATAGATATTGACTATCGGATAACCGCCGATCTCTACCTGGTCATCGTTCGGTTGCAGATGGAACTGCTGGATGGCAGGGGTATAGGCCGGGGCGTGATATTTAGTGAAATAACGCACGTCGGCACCCAGTTGTACGGTTAGTACTTTCTTCGCCATTGTGGTCAGTATGTAGAGATTGGAATATAATGAGATTTGGGGCAGAGGGAGAACGGTTTCGTTGCTCGATTTTTGCCAGACTATCTCATTGTCCAAATGGAAAATGCCTGCGCGGAAGTTTTGTTGCAGCGTAGCGGAAAGTACTTGTATGTTTCCACTATTCTGGGTAGGTACGGCATTCTGATTAAAGTAGGTGTAGTTCTTAATGTTTTCTACACCGGCACGGAGGTTGGTACCCCATCGGCTGATGTTAAGTTCACCTTCCACACGGGTACGGAATTCTTTTTCCATATTATCATTATCCCAAATGAACAGGTTGGAATGATAATGGCGCATATAGAAGGAAGGTAATGTGTTCTTTACAAATCCCCGTACAATGAAATTTACCGTATCTTTCCAAAGGCGGAAATTCAGATCCATATTTCCGTTTACACTGAATTGTCCCAGGGCTTTGTCCATGATACCTATTTCACCGTCTACGGAATAGTGCAGGGTCTTACCCTGGCGTTTGGCAAGTTCACCGCCAACGTAGATTTCCTGCTCGGTGAAGCGGTCTGTCGTTATGGAGTCTTTATTCATCAGGTCATAACGGCTGTACTTATGCGATATGTAGGCGGTCAGTCCGGCTTTGGCATATTTATTGAACCCTTCCAGCAATGCGATACCGAATACGTTCTTCACGCTGAATGCTGTGGTGGAGTCGCGGCTGACTCCGAATTTGTTATAGTTGGCATTTTCGTTCGGATCTTCCACTGCCTGGAAACGGTGGCGTGACCGTTCTACCTTGAAGGTGTGGATGAAACTTGTGACCGGAACGAATTCTTCGACGAAATTGGTATCTTCCGGAAGGGAAGTGCTGTTATGAATACTGTCCAGGCGGATGCTGTTTGCCTGTATGAGACTGTCTGCCAAAAGACTGTCAGCCGGGAGTCCGGTTGTTGCCAGACTGTCTGAAATAGCAGATGTTTTCCTTATCGGTGTAGTGGTATTGGAGGAAGCAAAACTTTGCTGGGCATTGTTTTTGGCGGCTTCCTCTTTCAGTACTTTTCGCGTAAAGCCCATTCGGTAACGCTGCGTAAGGTAAACGTAAAAGTCTTTGTTACGGTTAGAAGCCTGCTCCATCTTCACCGGGATAGTGGTGGACTCATACTCTTTCTTACCTTCTGCCATCGTATCGGGACGGGTGATATAACCGTCATCCGCTATACCGCCATTTTCATTCATCTTCAAGTAGAAGTTGTTATACACGGCTTGTAACTGATAACGTTCGCCGATATAGCTTCCGAATATGCCGGCGTTGAAATAAGAGGTAGATTGATTGGTATAATATCCGCGCCCGTACAGGTAGTCGATTTTAAAACCGAAAGCCAGGCGCTTATTTACATTGACGGAAAAATAGGACTTGAACCGTTCTTCACCGTTTATCTTGTTACCGGCTTTATAGTAAGTCAGATTTGTATAAGGAACGTTACTGTTGGTGAAAAGCATTTGGTCGGGACGGACAAAGAAACTGGAGAATGGTGCCATAAAGATGGTCGGTTCGTCACTTTCCCGGTCAAAGAATACACGCGAGAGGCGGGGAGAACCGAGGTTGCCTAAAAAGTTATATTGTCCTGTCATACCGTCTACCAGGTTCGTGTTCTGAAAGTTCAGGTTGGCTGTGTCGGCGGGTATGATTGTGCGGTTGCCCAGTGTTTCGCTTAATTTCCACATATAGAGTTTGGGCGGAATGCTTTGTACATCAGTACCGGTATCCAGGCTGTCTGGCTGTCTGGATGGGTCTACCTGGTTTCCATATTGGTCACGGTTGTCCAAGGTATTGAGCGTACGCTGTGCCTGCGCTGTCAGCAGTCCCAATACTGATAGAAGTATGTATGTTAGTAGAATGCGTCTCATAATTAGGCGCAAAGATACAATAAAAAATTATTCGCTTGCGGAATTCAGCCTTTTTTGCCTATTTTTGCAAACACACTATCTTATAAACCAATATAAATATGAAGACTCTGATACTCTTTTTCTGTCTTTCCGGACTTTTTTCTTCTCTTTATGCTCAAGATGAACTTACGAGTTTGAAAACTGCCGCGGAACGTGCGGAAAAGCTCGGAGTTGATGATAGCATCGCACTGGCCTATTGCCGGCTGGGTGAATATTATGCTTACCGTTCGTCGGACACTGCGCGATATTGGTTTGAGAAGTCGATGAAAGCCGTCAAAACCAAACAGCCGCCTCTTTATACGGGACTGTTGGTAAATTTGGCTGAAACCTACTTTTCACATGGTGACATGGATGAGGCGATGAAACGCTACCGGTTTTCTCGCGACGAGAGTGCCCGGCTGAAAGATACGGCTTCACTGGCAAATTCCATTTCAAGCATAGGCATCATTTATCGTCGGAAAGAGATGCCGGATTCTGCGTTGATTTGCTACAATCAGGCTCTGCTGTTGCTGGACAGACGTGATGGCGACTGGGATGAGAAAGCCAACCTGCTGGGAAATATATCCATACTCTATGCCAATACTTCCCGTCTGGACGAGGGGTTGGTTTATGGAAAACGTGCGGTGGAAGCTGCCGCCAAGAGTGGTGATATGGATATGATTCTATATGCCAATTATTCTTGTGGCAGTATCTTGTTTCTTCAGGGAAAATATGATGAGGGAATCGCTATGATTCGGGCGGTGCTTGAAGAAGGCAGAAGACAACGTATGCCTAAATATGCGCTGAAAGGTATTGTTACGATGCTCCGGATGTTTTATAAGATAAATCAGCGGGACTCGGTGAATTATTATATGCGTGAAGCGGAGGAGGTGCTGCTGGAACTCCCTGCGAATTCTGTCGAGGTGTTGGGGTATCGGGAGATGCAGTCTTTGCTGCTTGCTCAGATGGGACGCTACAGGGAAAGTTTGGAAATTCAGAAGTCCTTGCTGGACTATCAGGGAGAAAATGTTTCCTCTCCTGTTGACAAATTGTATCTGGAAATGGCGCGTAACTATCAGGATCTGAAGGATTATTCTCAGGCGGCCAAACATTATGAGCGCGCCTATGCATTAGCGGACAGTCTGCGTACCGAGCAGGTCCAGAAAGAACTTTCCGAATTGACTGTGAAATACGAAACCAAAGAAAAGGAACTTGAAATAGTCCGCTTGAACGGAATGCGTCTGGAAGAGGAAGCCCGGACTATGCGTTGGGCTATCCTGGCACTCGTTTTTGCTTTTGCGTTTATTCTGTTCGCCTTCTATTATATGTTCCGCCGGAAGCGTATGCAGAAAGAACAGGAATACAGGTTGGCACAACGTTATATTGAAGGATTGGAAAAGGAACGGACGAGACTTGCGAAAGAGTTGCATGATGGTGTGTGTAATGATTTGCTGGGTATCGGGATGCAGATGCAGTGTATGCCGTCCACACCGGAAACACAGCAGGAGTTGTTAGGGCTGTTGGAACAGGTACGGGGAGATGTACGTTGCATTTCTCATGAACTGATGCCTCCAAAGTTTCAGTATGTTACCCTCGTCGAGGCCTTGGAAGCGTATGTGGCTCATCTGGCGATTCCTTCTGCCATGCATATCACTATGCATAATGCGAATACGGATGCTGAATGGAGGAAAGTTCCCGAACAGATAGCTTATGAAATATATCGGGTGGTGCAGGAATTATTATCCAATTCAGTGAAGCACTCCGGAGCGACGGATATACAGTTGAAACTTTCTATGGAACCTTCTCAGTTGGTGTTGCAATTGACCGATAACGGCAAAGGATATACTGACACTCCGGCTTCTTTGCGCGGAATAGGTCTGAATACAATTCGCGAACGTGCAAAGAGCATCAATGCGGCT
The DNA here is from genome assembly GCF_900142015.1 of Bacteroides stercorirosoris. GTDB lineage: Bacteria > Bacteroidota > Bacteroidia > Bacteroidales > Bacteroidaceae > Bacteroides > Bacteroides stercorirosoris. The sequence goes on along the minus strand of NZ_FQZN01000010.1, from coordinate 150,863 downwards.
TTGACAATGGGAGTCAGTAAATCGGGTGAGCAGGAATTTGTCTTATCGGTTCCCCTGCCGTTTCCCGAAAAATAAACTGACTTTTCAAGCGAAAATCACTATTTTTGATGATGTCGTATATTTATAAATCACTTTTCTTTGCAACATAAATGTAGAATACAAAAATAGGTTAATGAGAGAAAAAGATATACGCATTTTGTTGGTGGACGACCATGATTTGGTGCTTCAGGGTTTGAAGCGGATTGTGGAATGTTCTTTACCGGAGATAAAAGTTGTATGTACTGCCTCAACAGGGCAGGAGGCTTTGCTTCTTATCGCATCACAGAGTTTTGACCTTTTTTTGTTGGATATGGAGTTGCCCGATATGTCCGGACTGGACATTATAACTCATATCCGGAAAAAGGCTCCAAAAGCACGTATTATCGTGAATACGATGCACGAGGAAATCTGGTTTATAAAAAACATGATGCAATGTGATATCGACGGCATTCTTTTCAAGTCTGTAGATGCTACAAAAATAACAGAGGCCATCCGGCGCGTGCTGGACGGGGAAACTTATTATTGCACCTATGCTGAACACGTGCGCAATCAGATGAAACGTTCGGAAGAGGGGCGGAAAGAAGAACTTACGTTGCGCGAGTTGGATGTCTTGAAACATATCTCCGAAGGAAAAAGTACCCAGGAAATAGCGCAGGAACTTTGTGTTTCCACTAATACGGTGGATACACACCGCCGTCATTTAATGGAGAAGCTGGGCGCGCGCAATGCGGCAGATCTGATTATGACGGCTGTTTCCAAGGGAATTATTCCCATTCGGAAGTGCTGAAAATGAATCTTTCAATTAAGCGGAAATAAAACATATTTAATCACTATAATTAATCTGGTATCATGGAGAACGTATATCTGTTTCTGGGCTTGGTAGTTCCTTTTTTGAGTCTGTTTGGCTTGATATTTTCGTGTGTCGTATTTTTTAAGTTTGATAAAGTGAAAGGCTGGTTTAATAAAAGAGCCGGAACGGAAATTGTTTCTTCATTCAGTTTCCGTACCCTCCGCACGCTGATTCTGACAATGGTGCTGGGATATGTGATGTTTCTGGTTTATATGTTAACTTCCATCCTGATATTGGGAGAAAGTGCTACAGAAGGACAACTGTTATGGTATGGCGTTGTTTTCGCAGTGTTAACATTGGCTTATCCGGTGTGGCGTATTGTGCAGCGCTTTTTGCAATATGGCCGTTCTGCAGATAAGAAAGCCGATATGTGGCGCATCATTTATGATGTGATAATGAATATTACCTTCTTGTTTGGTGGAATTATGCTTATGGTGGTAGTGTCGTTTGTGGCAGTTATCCTCTCACTGACCAAATGGAGTGGTTTTGTTCCCGGTCGTTTGCGCGAGTTGTCAGGTGTGGAAGTAGTGCCGGAATCGAAAAACTACTATATAGTTGGTGCGGTTTTGGGTGTGGTTGCTGTCATCTCACAGTGGGTTGGCGACGGTGGTCAGACTTTTATAGGTTGGCTGGTGGGCATCTCGGCTTTGGCAATCATTCTTTATGCCTGGTATCAGATACGTAATACGCCGAAGGAAGACCGGAAGCAGATTACCTGGCAATGGGGATATATGATTCTGACAACTTATGCTGTGTTTACAATTACTTGGATATTGATATTCGTTGCATTGGCACTTCTGGTGCTTTATATCATTTTGATGGCTACCGGGCATGCAGGCAGCGGCAAGGATAAGTATAAAGTGACTTGTGATAATCTGACGGATGATGTGATAAACGGACGGGGTGTCTGCAGTATTACTAATTCAAGGTGTACAGCACGCGATTCGGGAAGTTGTCCCTATAAATAAGTCTTTTTTATGTATTATGGCATAGTCTATAAAAGTTAAGCCCTTGCAATAATTTCTTTCTGCAAGGGCTTAACTTTTTTATTGTAAGAGCTTATGGAATTATACCTCTTTAATCAATTCCATACCTTTCTTAATTGCTTCTTCATTCATCGGTATCAAGTGATGATGGCGTTCGGGCAATGTCTTCTTCAATCCTCTGAGCACACTGTCCAGCGTAACCATCGGTTTCAGTTTTAGCAATCCACCCAGCACAATCATGTTAAATGCTTTGGCATTATTCATTTCATTGGCTGCATCCATTGCATCGATGCGATACACTTTGATATCCTTACGGGTAGGCGGATTGATGATGCCGTATCCGTCGTAAATCAGGATACCGCCTGACTTAACCTTACTCTCGAATTTCTCCAAAGAAGGTTGGTTCAGGATGATGGCAGCATCGTACTTGCTCAAGATAGGGGAGGAGATTTTCTCGTCGCTCACGATAACCGTTACGTTGGCCGTACCACCGCGTTGTTCCGGTCCGTAGGCGGGCATCCAGCTTACCTCTTTGTCTTCCATCAGTCCCGAATATGCCAAAATCTTTCCCATGGACAATACACCTTGTCCGCCGAAGCCTGCTATAATGATTTCTTCTTTCATTGTTCTTAGTCTTTTAGCATGTGATTATTTATCTTTCAAGTCACCCAGCGGATAGAATGGGAACATGTGCTCTTCCATCCATTTGTTGGATTGTGCAGGAGTCTGCTTCCATCCGGAGTTACAGGTAGAAACGATTTCTACCAGGTTGGAACCTTTGCCTGCCATAGAATTCTCAAATGCCTTGCGGATAGCTTTCTTAGCTTTGCGGATGGCACCAACGGTCTGCACACTCTGGCGGGTTACGTAAGCTGTTCCTTCTAGTTGTGCGGCGATGTCGGCCATCTTCAACGGATAACCATGTAGATGTACATCACGTCCGTAAGGACTGGTAGAGGTTTTCATGCCAACCAGCGTAGTAGGAGCCATCTGTCCACCTGTCATACCATAAATGGCGTTGTTGATGAAGATGATAGTGATGTTCTCACCGCGGTTCAATGCATGGATAGTCTCGGCAGTACCGATACATGCCAAGTCGCCGTCGCCCTGATAAGTGAATACCAGGCGGTCCGGCCAGAGGCGCTTGATAGCGGTGGCAAGTGCAGGTGCACGTCCGTGTGCAGCTTCCTGCCAGTCAATGTCCAGATAGTTATAGATGAACACGGCACATCCCACCGGGGAGATACCTACTGTTTTGTCTTCCATGCCCATTTCTTCGATAACTTCGGCTATCAGCTTGTGTACCACACCGTGGCTGCATCCCGGACAGTAGTGCATGGGATTATCGTTCATCAGAGTCGGTTTCTTATAAACCAGATTCTCAGGCTTGATAATATCTTCTTTTGTCATAACTTTTGTTTTTTAAGTTGACAAGGCTTCAGTTTACGAGGCCCTTGTATCTTGTTAACTTGTTCCCTTGTCACCTGTTGGTGAACCGTATAAAAAACTCCATCAGCTTAACGAATATTGCTGCGCCGCAAACATAGATGAATAGTTTGAAATCATCCTTTGCAACAAAATATACGATGATAGCTGCCAAAGCGAGTATCATGAAGAGTATATTCAATACGCTTCTTATTTTATCAGGGTTCATTTCTTTATTACTTTTTCTTTCAACGCACTTACAATTTCTTCCGGATCAGGTACGATTCCGCCAAGGCGTCCGAAGTGCTCTACTTGCACTTTACCATTCACAGCGAGGCGTACATCTTCAACCATCTGTCCGGCATTCAACTCGGTGACCAGCATACCTTTTACCTTTTCGGCATAAGATGCGATGGCTTTTGTGGGGAATGGCCAAAGAGTAATGGGGCGCAATATACCGACTTTGATACCTTCTTCGCGTGCAAGTTCCATTGCTTTTTGTCCGATGCGGGCCATAGAACCAAATGCGATAATCAGATAATCGGCATCTTCACAATCGATTTCTTCGAAGCGTACTTCGTTTTCTTCTATCAGTTTGTACTTGGCCTGGAAACGGATATTGTTCTTTTCCATTTCTTCCGGTTTCAGTTCCAGAGAAGTAATGATGTTGGGTTTGCGACCGTTAGCCTTGCCGGTAGTAGCCCACGGGCATTGCTCGATAACTTCTGCATCAGTGCGGCGCGGCTTTTGCGGGGGCAATACCACCTTTTCCATCATCTGGCCGATAACACCGTCGGCAAGAATGATAGCCGGGTTGCGATATTTGAAGGCAAGGTCGAAAGCCAGTCCTACGAAATCTGCCATTTCCTGTACGGAAGCGGGAGCGAGCGTAATCAAACGGTAGTCACCGTGTCCTCCACCTTTTACGGTCTGGAAGTAGTCCGCCTGACTTGGCTGGATAGTTCCCAATCCGGGACCGCCACGCATCACGTTTACAACCAGACAGGGCAATTCGGCACCTGCCAGATAAGAGATACCTTCTTGCTTCAAACTGACACCGGGGCTGGAAGATGACGTCAATACCATTTTTCCACTTCCGGCACCGCCGTACACCATATTAATAGCTGCCACTTCACTTTCTGCCTGTAACACCACCATGCCGGTAGTTTCCCAGGGTTTCAGTTCGGCAAGAGTTTCCAATACTTCCGATTGCGGAGTAATAGGATAACCGAAGTACCCGTCCGCTCCGCAACGGATAGCTGCATGGGCGATGGCTTCGTTTCCTTTCATTAATACAACTTCTTCTGCCATATTCTACTGATTTACAGATTTATTCAACTTTTACTTTATAAACAGAGATACATCCGTCCGGGCAAACCTGGGCGCACGACGCACAGCCGTTGCAGGTATCTTCCAGTATTTGGTGGGCATAGTTATACCCTTTTACGTTCACCTCTTTGGTGAGGGCTATTACATGCAGGGGACAGGCTACCACACATAGGTTGCAGCCTTTGCACCGTTCGGTGTCCACTACGATTGCTCCTTTAATCTTTGCCATAATTCACGTTACTTTTATATGTTATTGATTGTACATATCCTTATTGAAGAAATTCAGGATATCCATTACCATACGGTGGGCTTCACGGGCGGGACTGTCCGGATTGAGGTCGATGGCATATTGATAATTGTTTAAAGCTTGCTGCCAATTTCCTTGTTTACGGTAGGCATTTCCCCGGAGATAGAAAGCTTCGTCCCGGTTGGCGGGGGCGTTGGCCAGATATTCGTCAAGCAGTTGGATAGCTTCGACTACATCTCCCTGATTGATAAGCTCTTTGATTGTATTCAGTTGCTCCATATCGTATTGAATTCCGGATTATTGGAATACAAAGATAGTTTTTATTTAGAGACAATGAGCAAGTATTCTGTGAAAAATAAGAAAAATGAGGAAATAAAAAGCCCGAAGTTGAATGAAATTCTGTCAGAATGTCACGACTTCGGGCTTGAATTATGATAAGTGTGGCTTGCTTACTTTACAAGTTTACCATTTATATATAGGTTTTTGAACGTTACGTCTTTTGCACCTTTTATGTCATTTCCATCTTTGGCAACATTATTAAAATGGGAATCTTCAACACTGATGTTATATACGTGGTCATCATCGTCAAGACCAATAATGAGAACACCGAACTTGCTTTCTTCGCAGGTCACATTTTTCAGGTGGACGTTGCGGACAGTGGGAGTGAAGCCACGGTTGCAGTTTTCACGGTTCTCGTATTGCAGGTTGATGCGCAGCACGGCTTCGCGGCACTGGCCTACGGTGACGTTACGCACGAACACATTTTCAATCAATCCGCCACGGCAGGTGCTGGTCTTGATACGGATGACGCGGTCGAGGTCGGGACTGTCCATTTTGCAATTTTCCACATACAGGTTACGGTATCCACCGGAAATTTCACTGCCGATGACTACTCCGCCGTGTCCTTTCTTCATATAGCAACCGCGTACAATGATGTTCTCGCTAGGAATACCCCACTTACGTCCATCTTGGTTACGACCGGATTTAATGGCAATACAGTCGTCTCCGGTGTCGAAAGTACAGTTTTCTATCAATACATTTTTGCAGGACTCGGGATCGCAACCGTCACCGTTGGGACCACGGTTATAAACATATACTCCACGCACTATGAGACTTTCGCAGAATAGCGGGTGGATAACCCAGAAGGGGGAGTTCAATAAAGTTACGTCTTCTATCAACACCGTGTTACATGAATACAGGTTGATGAGTTGCGGGCGCAGACCATCTTCGGGTGTCATCACACGCTTATAAATGGGAGTAGAGGTTTCACCGTACATCAGCAGGCGTTCGCGTCCGCCATTGCGTTGTGCCACCATGCCTTCTTTCCAGCCATAGCGGGGAGCACCGCACATAGGCCACCAAGTATCGTTGGAACCTTGTCCGTCGATGGTACCTTTACCGGTGATGGCGATATTTGTTTCTCCATAAGCATAAATCAGTGGGCGGGCATTATAGCAGTCTATTCCTTCCCAACGGGTGATGACACCGGGGAAGTAGAGACTTTGGTCGGTTGAGAATTTCAATACAGCTCCTTCTTCTACATGAAAGTTAACATTACTTTTCAGGGTGATGGGGCCTGTATAGAATGTGCCTTTGGGAACTACAACCGTACCGCCACCATTCAGGCAGCAGGTTACGATGGCCTGGTTGATTGCCTCATGGCAAGGCGCGTCCGGGGTATCGGGTTTGGCACCGAAGTCCGTGATGAGATACGTTTGCTTGGAGAAAGATGTTTTCTTGATTTGCTTTTCAATCTTTGCACTCTCCTTGAAAGCCTTGTCGAAGTCTATCGGGTTGGCGATTGCCAATGAAGCCGAGAGAAGCAGGGAAAGAATTCCGAATACTTTTTTCATGCGTTTCTTGTTTTGCTTTTAATGGTTAATTAGATTATGTGGGCAAAAATACGGAAAGCGACTCTAAAATACGGAAGAGTTTTTGACTTAAAAGGTGTAAAATTTGATGTGTTTGTACTTCTTGAACTTGCAAAAGGTTTATGAACCTTCGGTAAACACTTGCGGCTGCGAATGCTTACACTTGTACAAGTGTAGGGTAACGCTTGTACAAGCGTCAGCTTTCGCAGCCGCAAGTATAAATTTCAAGTTGGGATGATTATCCTACTGGCATCTTATCAATCCGCTTCTGATGACGCCCTCCTTCAAATTCCGTACTGAAGAACTCTCTCATAATCATATCGGCTTCTTCCGTACTGATAAAACGTCCCGGCATCACAAGTACATTGGCGTCATTGTGCTGGCGTGCCAAGTGGGCTATTTCCGCTGTCCAACACAGTGCGGCGCGAATACCTTGGTGTTTGTTCAATGTCATGCTGATACCTTCGCCACTTCCGCAGATAGCAATTCCCGGATAGCACTCTCCGGCTTCAACGGCCAGTGCCAGCGGGTGGGCGAAATCTGCATAATCGCAACTTTCCGTAGTATATGTTCCGAAGTCCTTATACTCCCAACCCTTAACTTCCAGCCAGCCGCGAACGTATTCCTTCAACTCAAATCCGGCATGGTCGGAGCAAATTCCAATTGTTTTCATCTTATGTTGTAGAATGATTGATTTATAGGTTTTATAAACAGGTCCGGACTAAAAATGTTTCGCCCCTACAAGCCTGTTACAACCTGTAGGGGCGAATAATCATTCGCCCGGTATGCACCAGGCAATATTATAACATTGCTTTCACTTGCTTGTAAACATTGTCAGCCGTAAAGCCCAGTTTTTCATCCAGTACAGTGTAAGGAGCGGAGAAACCGAATGACTCCAATCCCCATACCTTACCGTTAGTACCTACCAAACCTTGCAGGTTGACAGGCAGACCGGCTGTCAGACCGAACACCTTTGCACCCACAGGGATAATGCTTTCCTGATAACCCGGAGCCTGGCTGCGGAATAAACCTTCGGATGGAGCGGATACGATACGTACCTTTACACCATCTTTACGGAGCAATTCCGTACCTGCCACCAATGTAGAAACTTCCGAACCGGAAGCAATGAGCACCACATCCGGATTTTCATCGGAACCTGCCACGATGTAAGCACCCTTGGCAGCCTGTTCGTAGTCATTTCCTGCGGGCAGGTTAGCTATATTCTGGCGGGAGAAAATCAAACCTGTCGGAGTAGTGGTATTTTCCATTGCCAACTTCCATGCTATAGTTGTTTCTTCTGCATCTGCCGGACGGAGAACCAACATAGAGTTGTGTCCCTTATGGTTTTTCAGTTTTTCCATCAGACGAATCTGAGCTTCCTGTTCTACCGGTTCATGAGTAGGACCGTCTTCACCTACGCGGAATGCATCGTGTGTCCAGATGAACTTCACGGGTACTTCCATCAGGGCAGCCATACGTACGGCTGGTTTCATATAGTCGGAGAATACGAAGAACGTTCCACAAGCCGGAATCACACCACCATGCAGTGCCATACCGATACAACAGCAAGCCATTGTCAACTCGGCAACGCCAGCCTGGAAGAATGCGCCGCTGAAATCACCTTTCTTGAAAGCATGGGTCTTTTTCAGGAAGCCGTCTGTCTTGTCGGAGTTTGAAAGGTCGGCAGAAGCCACAACCATGTTTTCTACTTGAGTAGCGAGGGCACCCAATACGGTAGCCGATGCTGCACGTGTAGCCGAACCTGCTTTCTGTTCGATAGCTGCCCAGTTCACTTCCGGAGCTTTGCCTGAGAAGAACAAATCAAGTTTGGCAGCCTTTTCAGGATTAGCCTTCGCCCATTCAGCCTTAGCTGCATATTTCTTAGCCATGATTTCCTTCAGCTCGGCAGCACGCTTTGCATACATTTCTGCCACTTCGGGGAAGATAACGAACGGATTTGTCGGGTCACCGCCAAGGTTCTTGATGGTATTAACATAAGCGTCGCCACCCAGGGGAGCACCGTGAGTAGCACAGTTAGCTTCGTAGCTGCTACCGTCTGCCTTGCGTGCACCCTTACCCATCACAGTGTGACCGATAATCAGGGTCGGACGTTCGTTTTCAGCTTTAGCCTCATTCAGAGCGCCACGGATGGCATCAGGGTCGTTACCGTTAATCTTGATAACCTTCCAGCCCCAGGCTTCATATTTCTTGGCAGTATCTTCGATGGTTACATCTTTCGTCTCAGTAGAAAGCTGAATGTCATTGGCATCATAGAACATGATAAGGTTGTCCAAACCCAGTGCACCTGCGATGCGGCCGGCACCTTGTGAGATTTCTTCTTGCACGCCACCGTCAGAAATGTAAGCGTAGATAGTCTGCGGCATTACTTCTTCGAAGCGTGCTTTCATGAACTTAGCGGCAATGGCAGCACCTACGGCATAAGTGTGACCTTGACCGAGCGGTCCGGAAGTATTTTCGATGCCACGCTTGATATCGCGTTCAGGATGTCCCGGAGTGGGGCTGTCCCATTGACGGAATTCTTTCAGTTCGTCCAGTGTGAACTTGCCAATCAATGCCAATTGAGAATAAAGCATCGGTGACATATGTCCCGGATCGAGGAAGAAACGGTCGCGGCCTTCCCATGATGGATTTTCGGGGTCATACACCAGGAACTCAGAGAAAAGTACGTTCACAAAATCGGCACCACCCATGGCGCCACCGGGATGACCGGAATTGGCTTTTTCAACCATAGAAGCAGCGAGAATACGGATGTTATCCGCTGCACGGTTCATAAGTTTGTTGTCGTTCATATTGATATTAATTATACATTGAATACTATAATAAAGCGGGTTGACGTCTCACTTGTTAATTTTAACAGCGACAAAGATAACTCTTTATGCGAAATTCACAACATAGAAAGAGTCTCTTTTTTATTGGGCATCCTGCCTGCTTCTTGTTAAAAATACAATAAGCCTTTTGGGCTGATTTACTGTAACTCAATAGTAACAATCGATTTGGCTGGTAGTTTTATCTTCAACTCTCCTTTATTGATTTTTACCTCTTTGAACGGAGCTAATTTTACATTATTAGGCTTTTCAAAGGAGTTGTAATCAGCCAGGTTAGCAGAAGTTAGAATTTCACCTACGGCTTTCTTTGCTTTCACGTCTGCCAGGTTGATGGTGACTTCTTGTGCATTGTCGGCATCGATGTTGGACATAGAGATATGAATCTTACCATCCTTATCCTTGGAAGCTGTGGCGCTAATCATGGGCACTTTACGGTTGTCACGTACATCCTTGATTTCGCAGTTTAGGTCGAGTGGGAGGTAGGTGGCATCCTGGTGCACATTGTACATCTTGAATACATAATAGGTAGGCGTCAGCACCATGTCTTTGCCTTGTGTCAGAATCATCGACTGCAATACATTTACTACCTGGGCGATATTCGCCATTTTCAAGCGGTCGGTGTATTTATGGAAGATATCAAAGCTAAGAGAGGCAACGAAAGCGTCGCGCAGTGTGTTTTGCTGATAAAGGTGTCCTGGAATAGTACCGGGTTCTTCATCCCACCATGTTCCCCACTCATCGAGCATAAGGGCTACATGCTTTTTAGGATCATATTCATCCATAATGGCGCAATGCTTTTTGATTACGTCTTCTATTTCACGGCATTTACCCATTGTCCAATAATAGTCGTCTTTGCTGAACTGGGTGGCTGCTCCTTTACTTCCGCTCCATCCGGTAACTGTGTAATAGTGGAGAGAAAGACCATGCATACGTCCGCCTACACGGTCCATCAGGATTTTAGTCCAATTATAATCATAATCGCTGGCACCACTGGCTATCTTGAACAAATTATTGCCATCATAGTTGCGACAGTAAGTGGAATAACGGCGATATAAATCAGCATAATACTCAGGGCGCATGCTTCCACCGCACCCCCAGCTTTCATTACCTACACCAAGATATTTCACTTTCCATGCCTTGTCGCGTCCATTCTGGCGACGGAGCCTTGCCATGGGAGAGTCTCCTTCGGAAGTCATGTATTCTACCCATTTAGCCAGTTCTTCTACAGTACCACTACCAACGTTTCCGCTGATGTATGGCTCAGTGCCCAACATTTCGCAGAGGTTGAGGAATTCGTGTGTACCGAAGCTGTTGTCTTCAATCGTACCTCCCCAGTTGTTGTTTACCATTTTGGGACGGTTTTCTTTCGGACCGATACCGTCCATCCAGTGATATTCGTCGGCAAAGCAACCGCCCGGCCAACGGAGAACAGGAACCTGAAGTTCTTTCAAGGCATTGAAAACGTCAGTACGATAACCTTTGATGTTAGGGATATCTGAATTCTCACCCACCCAAAGTCCGCCATAGATACAGGTGCCGAGATGTTCGGCAAACTGACCGTATATTTCTTTAGGGATGATTTGTGTGCCTTGGTCGGCATGCAAGGTAATCGTCGCACTTTTTTGTGCTGATAACGATACTGAAGCAGCTAAAAGAACACTGCTGAAAAATAGTTTGTTTCTCATAATGGTTATTAGTTATATGATGTAAAATAATATTTTTTATATCCTTTATTTTATAGCGTTTATAGTGGCAACACCCGGTGTTGTTATTTCAATAAACGTACTTCGTAAATAGCAGACGTCCATTCTGTTCCGTCGGGACTGAAATGTATTGGATAAGCTCCTGCTCCTATTTTCTGGGGCAAAGAATAGCAGACAGTAATAAAACCATCTTTATCAGCTTCGCCGATTATCGGGTTGGTGGTCAGTTTCTCACCATTGAAAAGAATAGCTGTTTTATTGCGGTCTCCTTTCTGTATGGTAATCATTATCCGGCTTGCCTCTTCTTTCACTTTCAGGTGGTAGCTGAACCATCCTTTAGCACGGCGGAAGTGGCGGTCTTTGTGTGTGCCTGTTTCTGCCTTATCATATTGGATGCCATGGTCGGATTCCGGTTGCTGTTCACCGGGGAAAATGAGATCGACTGTTTGACCCGCCAACTCGTTTGCCCTCTTTTCAGCTATCGCCATTTCTTCCCGCAATGTTTGAAACTCTTCTTCACTGGCCTGATGGAAATAAACGGCATAACGGGAATTGTGCAGACGGAAGAATGGCATTAGCTTCATTGCTTTGCCGGATGCCGGATATACCTTTCCGTCATAGTTGAATGTCAGTCGGTCGCTGTCCTCTTTGTGAAGTGATTGGCTGATAGTCTCGGGATTTCCTATCAGCATGGGGATTTCCGACACGGGGATTTGCTTACCATGGGCGATATGTCCGCCGCGACTGTCGTCTGCATACAGGCCGTCCAGATGTTCTGTTCCGGTGGAAGCTGCAAGAACGATGGGACCATATAAGAATGCGTAGAAATTTTCCTTATCAGGGATTTGTTCCAACTTTATCTGCATGGGAAGGGTGAAGGTGATTACATCTCCTTTTTTCCATTTACGGTTAACTGATAGATAGCCGTTATTTGTAGCTGTGGCAGAAGGTTGTTCTTTGCCGTTAACTTTTAGGTTATACCCTTTGGAGAAGTCGGCCCATTCCGGCTGGCGTATGCTAATGGTGAAAGCTTTTTTAGATGCTTTGTCGATGCGCAATGTCACTTGTCCGTTATCGGGGAAACGTGTTTCTTGTACCAGGCTTACACTTTTTTCTTTCCAGGTAAGTTGGGATGGGATGAAAAGATTGACGTAAAGTGTATCTTTCTGATGTGCATAGATAAATTCTCCGTATTTAGTGTGGTTTTCCAAACCGGAACCTACACAACACCACATGGATGTTTCCGGTTGCGAGTAAACCCGATAGTGTCCGGGACGCATAGGGGTGAAGTAGACGAATCCGCCTTTATCCGGTTCCTGAGATGCCAGGATATGATTATAAAGCGCACGTTCGTAATAGTCTGCAAAGCGTGAGTCGGGAGAATCTTGGTAGAGCATTTTGGTAAGGCGCAGCATGTTGTAAGTGTTGCAGGTTTCCGGTCCTTCTATATCATTGAGCATGGGTGAGAAGTCGTTTGCCGGATGGAAGTGCTCGCGGACGCTATTACCGCCGATACAAACGGAACGGTGGTTAACCACGGTGTTCCAGAAGAAACGGGCGGCATGATCCCACTCGGCAGCATGATTCCAGTCTTTATCATCTTGTGAAAGTTCGGCAACGCGCTTGTAACCGATTACTTTGGGTATCTGTGTGTTAGCATGCATTCCTGTCAGGCGGTCTTCGTCTTTGATAAGCGGATCGAGGATGACTTTATGAGAGAAACGGCGTGCCAGTTCCAGGTATTTCTTGTCACCAGTGATTGCGGCTACATCGGCAAATGTTTCGTTCAGTCCGCCATGCTCGCTACGAAGCATGTCTTGCATTTGCTGGTCGGTGAGTCCGGCGGTGATGTCTATCATCCAGTCGGTGAGGGCAATTAGCATTTCACGGGCAAGGTCGCTTCCGGCGTAGAGGTAAGCGTCACGAAGTCCGGCATAAGTCTTGTGTATATTGTATAAGGGTACCCATTTGCCGTTTAGGTCGAAACCTCCGGCACGGATATTCCCGGCTTTAATTTCTTTCCAAAGTTGCAGGCTTCCGGGCGTTCCTCCGATGAAGCCGGTGCCTACTGCTTGCTGTGCACGATGTAGTTCGGCGAGCATATAGTTCAGCCGATTGTATACGGCTGTGTCTCCGGTAGCGGCATACATCATGGAGAGTGCGGAAATGTAATGTCCGCCGATGTGTCCGTCCAGTCCGGTGTTTTCCCAGTTGGTATAACTTGGTACTTTTGGAGTCAGTCCGGCTTCGCGCAGGAAAGGGGCGAGCAGGCGGTCGGGCTCCATGGCCAGGATGTAATGTAAGTCAGTTTGTTGAGCTTGTAGGAAAGGGCTTTCCAGTAGCTTGACATCTTGAAGGGGAAAATAAGTAACTTTTTGTTGATTTTGGGCTTTCCCGGTTGTAAGGGAGAGGAAAAGTAATAGGTAGGCAAGGGCTAATTTCATATTGTATTAGGGTTTTTGAGTGTGTGGGAGGGGACCTAAAATAGAACAAGCATATCTATCTGTCATCCTGAGCTTGTCGAAGGATCTGCTCTCTTTGTTATGGGAGAAGAGATGCTTCGGCTGCGCTCAGCATGACAGAATGTATGATTATCAAGCAGAATAATTACTTTTTAAATCTTACCGCTGCTTCTTCGATGGGCAATGCTGCCTGATAGTTTTCGATGTATGCGTTAAAGCCTTTTACATCTTCAACCGTAGGTGATATCTCAACACCTGCATCCCCACCAAACACCTGCTCGTCCAGGAAAGCGTCGAGAGGTTGCTTCTTCTCGTTGTTCACAAGGAATGAGCCCAGCAACGCAATACCCCAGGCACCACCTTCACCGGCCGTTTCCATTACGGAAATGGGTGAGTTGAGTGCTGCTGCAAGTACTCTCTGGCCCACATTCTTAGTTTTGAACAAGCCTCCGTGTCCTGTGATTCTGTCAACTTTCACCTTTTCTTCTTTGAAAAGAATGTCATTACCAATCTTGAGGACACCGACAGAAGCGTACAAGTGCGTCCGCATGAAGTTCGCAAGGCTGAACTTGTCATTGGCCGAACGTACAAACATCGGTCTTCCATCTGCAAATCCTGTTACAGGTTCGCCTGAGATGTAATTGAATGAAATGAGACCACCACAATCCGCATTGCCTGTCAGGGCATGGTTGTAGAGTTTTCCATATACTTCGTTCATATCTACAGGTATACCCAGCAGTTCCTGGTATTCCTTGAACAGGTTGATCCATGCATTGAGGTCGGACGTACAGTTGTTGCAATGTACCATGGCTACGGGACTTCCATCGGGAGTAGTAACCATATCGATCATTTCGTAGGGCTTTGACAGATCTTTCTCCAATACAATCATGGAGAATGAAGAGGTACCTGCCGATACGTTTCCAGTACGCTGCTTAACAGCATTGGTTGCCACCATACCGGTACCTGCATCTCCTTCGGGCGGGCAAACCGGTATTCCGGCTTTCAAATGACCGGATACGTCGAGCATCTTAGCGCCTTCCGGTGTCAGGAAACCTGCATTTTCACCGGCGGGCAATGCTTTAGGAAGAATATCCAGTAACTTCCAGTCGTATCCCTTCGGAGCGATTAACTCGTCGAACTTAGCCACCATTTCAGCGGAGTAGTTCTTGGTAACCGGATCTATAGGGAGCATACCCGATGCATCGCCGATGCCCAATACTTTTTGACCTGTTATCTGCCAATGGATAAAACCTGCAAGTGTTGTCAGATAATCGATATCTTTCACATGTTCTTCGTTGTCCAGAATAGCCTGATACAAGTGAGAAATGCTCCAACGCAGAGGAATATTATAAACGAACAGCTCTGATAAAGCAGCTGCAGCCGCACCCGTATTGGTGTTTCTCCAAGTACGGAAGGGTACGAGAATCTCTTCTTTATCATTGAATGCCATATAGCCATGCATCATGGCGCTGACACCGATTGCCGCCAAGGTTTCTATCTCTATATCATACAGGCTCTTCACGTTTGAACGAAGGTCGGCGTAACAATCTTGCAGTCCATACCAGATGGCCTCAACGCTATATGTCCAAAGTCCGTCCACCAACTGGTTCTCCCAGGTGTGACTTCCTTGAGCGATGGGCTTGTTTTCCTGGTCAATCAAAACAGCCTTGATTCGGGTGGAGCCGAATTCTATGCCAAGAATGGCTTTACCTGCTTCGATGGTTGATTTTGCGTCTGGTTTCATAATTAACAAAGCGCTTTGTTCAACATGTAATATACTTCATTCATGCGCAGTTCTTTCTTGAACTCGCTGATAGTTGTATTTTCATCGATAACTACCATTTCGATACCTGCCATCTCTGCATAATCTTCCCAATATTCTACTGTCAAGTCGTAAGAGAAGCTGGTGTGGTGAGTACCACCTGCCAGAATCCATGCAGCGGCACCTACTTCGAGGTTCGGCATCGGAATCCACAATGCGCTGGCAACGGGAAGTTTGGGCAGCGGTTTGCTCTTGATACATTCCACCTTGTTCACGATAAGACGGAAACGGTTGCCCAGGTCAACAATCGTAGCGGCTACGCCTTCACCTTGCTTGCTGGTGAATACAAGACGTGCAGTTTCGCTATCGATACCAATGGCAAGACGGTGTACTTCCAGTTTCGGTTTTGCTTCGGCAATCAGCGGACAAACTTCCAGCATGTGTGCCTGCAGGATAGCGCTCTTTTCACCGTCGAAGTGCAGTGTATAGTCTTCGAGGAAAGAACATCCCTTCGGCATGCCTTGGCTCATGAACCAAGTGGTACGGTACAATGCAGCCGTTTTCCAGTCACCTTCTGCACCGAAACCATAACCTTCTTCCATCAGACGTTGAGAAGCCAATCCCGGAATTTGGTCAAAGTCACCGAGGTCGTTGAAGTTGGTAGTAAATGCTTTGGCACCTGTGTCTTTCAAGATACGACGGAGAGCGATTTCTGCTTTTGCAGAGTTCCAAACTTTGGTATAAGCTTCAGTTCCGGCCTTTTCCAGTTCAGGAGCATGGTCGTATTCTTTGAAGTAAGTATCTACCATTGCCTGTACATCTTTGTCTTCTACTGCATTGTAGTACTTCATCAGATCGTTTACCGGACAGTAGTCTACGTGGTAACCTAAAACTTGTTCAGCAGATACCTTGTCACCATCAGTTACGGCAACGTTGTTCATCTGGTCACCGAAACGGATAATCAGCATATCCTGTGCATCGGCCCATCCGGCGCAAACACGCATCCATGCTGCAATCTGACCTTGCGCTTTTTCGTCTTGCCAATGGCCTACAACCACTTTGCGGTTCTTGCGCATACGGGTTACAATATGACCGAATTCGCGGTCACCATGAGCGGACTGGTTCAGGTTCATGAAGTCCATATCCATTGTATCCCAAGGAATTTCCTTGTTGAACTGTGTATGGAAATGCAGCAACGGCTTCTTCAGTTCCTGCAAACCGTGAATCCACATCTTTGCTGGAGAGAAGGTATGCATCCAAGTGATAACACCGATACATTTCTCATCATTGTTGGCAGCCTTGAATGCGGCAGTTACTTCTTTGGAAGAATTTACAGTACCTTTATAAACGACTTTAACAGGCAGATTTCCACTGGCATTCAGCCCAGCTACCATTTCATTACTGTGTGCGTCTACTGCGATAACTGCGTCACCTCCGTACAGGAGCTGTGCTCCGGTTACGAACCATACTTCATATTGATCAAATGCGTTCATAATTCTTTAATTTTTAGTTGTTAATTTTTAATTGTCGATTGTTTACTGTCCATAGTAAGCGTTAGGCCCATGCTTGCGGTTGAAATGCTTTTCTACCAACAGCGGATTCATGGTCAGTTTCGGATTGACGGCATAAGCAATGCTTGCCATCTTAGCCACTTGTTCCATTACCACTGCGTTGTGTACAGCATCGTGCGCATCTTTTCCCCAAGAGAAGGGGCCGTGATTCTTTACCAGTACTCCCGGTGTGTGTACAGGGTTCAGCCCTTCAAAGCGCTTCACGATTACATTTCCGGTTTCCATTTCATACGCTCCTTCCACTTCTTCCTTTGTCATATCTGCCGTGCAAGGTATGGCATCGTGGAAGTAATCTGCGTGTGTCGTTCCGATATTCGGAATGTCACATCCGGCTTGTGCCCAGGCAGTGGCATAAGTAGAGTGGGTGTGTACCACACCACCGATTTCAGGGAAAGCCTTGTAGAGTACCACGTGGGTCGGAGTGTCTGAGGACGGTTTCAAGCGTCCTTCCACTACCTTGCCGTCGAGGTCCACCACCACCATGTCTTCCGCCTTCATATCGTCATAACTTACACCACTGGGTTTGATGACTACCAGCCCCGACTCGCGGTCGACAGCCGATACATTTCCCCAGGTGAAAATAACCAGTCCATGCTTCACCAACTCAAGGTTGGCATGGAATACTTTTTCTTTCAGTTCTTCCAACATAATATTAATAAATCACAGTTTAAATTTCGGTGCCTTGCGGTATGCCTTTTCATTGAACTTATACAAGGCTGCTCCGCGTTTGGAACCGGTTTTATCAATCTTGTCCGTTTTTTCGATGTAGTCCATTTCGGCTATCCGTTTGCGGAAGTTACGCTTGTCTATCTGTTCGCCGTAAATAGCCTCGTAAAGGCTTTGCAACTGAGACAGGGTGAATAACTTCGGCAACAGATTGAAACCGATGGGTTCTGTAGATGCTTTTTGTTGCATCAATTCACGTGCCTGCTCCACCATCAGTGGGTGGTCGAAAATCAAAGGAGGCAGTTCGTTGATGTTTACCCAGTAAGCATTATGCTGATGCACCAGTTCGCGGTCGTACTCATTGATATTGATCAGTGCATAATAAGCAATGGAGATAACCCGTTCTCCCGGGTCACGTTCCACTTCGCCGAACGAACCTACTTGTTCCATATACACATTCTCCAATCCGGTGAGTTCTGCCAGTACACGTTTGGCCGCATCATCTATACTTTCACCTTGTTGCACAAATCCACCCATCAGAGACCATTCGCCCATTGCCGGCTGAAAGTTTCGTTTCAGCAATAACAGGTTCAGTTCTTCTTCGTTGAAACCGAAGATTATACAGTCGATACCAACGTAGAAGGTGGGATTTGAACTATAGTATTTATTCATAATGTCTTTTTACCAGAAATAGATATAGAAAGCGGCAGTGATACCCAGGATAATAAGCGTATGGATAATATCCCAATGGTTCCAGCTGACACGTGTTTCCGCTTTTTGGGCAGGAGTAGCGGTACCGAATACCAATCCTTGTATCTTTTCTGCTGTAGGTGCTTCCGTAGCCAGGCTGACCAGGATAACCACAATGATACAGAACAGGAACATCCATCCGCAGAAGAACAACCAGTTCATATCGTAGAACAGATATTTGAATGTACCGCCGGCTACATCGCCTGCATTGCTATAATATACTTTGGCTCCCAGACGCGTCAGACCGATAACCATACCAGCGATCAATCCCCACATACCACCTTGCGCAGAAGTACGTTTCCAACAGATACCCAACAGGAAAGCTGCGGCGATACCCGGTGCCAAAACAGATTGTACGTCTTGCAAGTAAGTATAAAGCACGTCGCCTACGCTACGCATGATGGGAATCCACAGAATACCCAGAATTACAATCACTACAGTTGCCATCTGACCAATGACTACCAGTTTCTTTTCTGATGTTTTGGGTTTGAAACGTTTGTAGAAGTCAATGGTAAACAACATAGCTGAGGAGTTGAACAGAGATGCCAGTGAACTCATCAAAGCTGCCAGAATACCGCAAACTACCAGACCTTTAACACCTGCCGGCAACAACTTTGCCACCAGTGTGGGGAAAGCTGCATCGGCATTCGCGTTACCATTGGCAAGCATCGGCAAGAAACCTTCACCACCGGCACCCAGATATTTCTGATGCAATGCGAAAGCAATCATACCCGGAATAAGGAATAAGAATACAGGCAACAGTTTCAGGTAGGCACCGAAGATAGTACCGCGGCGTGCTTCTTTCTGGTTCTTACCTGAAAGTACACGTTGCACGATGAACTGGTCAGTACACCAGTACCAGAAACCGATGATAGCCGAGCCTATCAATGCTCCCAGCCAAGGGAAGTTAGGATCGCTATTGCTACGGATTAATTCTGTCATCGTATTGCCTTGATCGTTTACGGTCACTGCACCACAAATTCTCATCATTTCGTCCCATCCACCCAGTTCTCTGAAACCAAGAACAAGGATAATCAGTGAGCCCAATAACAAAATCGGGGTCTGCAATACAGAAGTATAGAGTACTGACTTCATACCACCAAAGATAGTATATAATGCAGTTATTAAAACCAAGCCGATAGCTGCAATCCAGAAGAAGTCGATACCCCAAAGTTCTTCAATGCCGAATACCTGTTGGAATACCAAACCACCGGCATATACCGTAACCGCAACTTTAGTCAATACATAGCTGATTAAAGAGATAACGGATAATATGGTGCGTGACTGCGGGTTATAACGACGTTCCAGGAATTCCGGCATCGTATATACCATACTTCTTGAATAGAAAGGCACGAATACCCATCCCAAAATAAGAATCATCCATCCTTGAATCTCCCAGTGCGCCATAGCCATACCACTGGAAGCTCCTGCGCCTGCCAAACCAATCAAGTGTTCCGAACCGATGTTTGATGCAAAAATAGATGCACCAATCGCAATCCATGTGGCATCACGTCCACCCAGGAAATAATCTGCCGAGTCGTTCTGTTTTTGTCTGACAACCCAAACAATAATACCTATCAGAGCCAAAGCGAAGACTCCAATCACAATCCAATCTAATGCTTCCACAATTCTAATATTTAAAAGTTAACTATTATTTCTCTACTGAGAATTTAAAGATACATTCGCTGTTGTAAGTTTGTCCCGGTTCCAGTACAACGGTCGGCCATTCGGGTTTGTTGGGGCTGTCGGGATAGTGTTGTGTTTCCAGGCAAACGGAAGCACGTTGATTATAAATAATGCCTTTCTTACCGGTTACAGTTCCATCCAGGAAATTGCCTGTATAAACTTGTATACCCGGTTCGTTAGTATAGACTTCCAGTGTGATGCCGCTTACCGGTGATGTCATCTTGGCAGCTACCTGAGAGAGGTCACCCTTTGTATTCAGCACCCAGTTATGGTCATAACCGTTTCCGTTCTTCAACTGAACGAAATCAAAGTTTGTGATATCTTGTCCTACAGCTTTGGGAGTAGTGAAATCCATTGGTGTATCTTTCACTGTTGCGATTTCGCCTGTAGTCATAAATGTGCTGTCTACTGGAGTGTAATTATCTGCATTTACATATAAGATATGATCAGTTGCAGCATTTGCAGGATTACCGGATAAGTTGAAGTAGGAGTGGTTGGTCATGTTGATAACCGTTTTCTTGTCTGTAGTGGCGCTATACTTTATATCTATAGCGTTGTCATCAGTCAGTTTGAAAAGAACTTTAGCTGTTACGTTGCCGGGGAAGTTTGCATCTCCGTCCGGTGAAATGCGGGTCAGTTCCAAAGTAGTGTCGTCAATCGGATTGGCTTCATATACCTGATATTGCCAACCTTGGGGACCACCATGCAGACAGTGTCCGAAGTTATTTTGTGGTAATTGGATCGTGTCTCCATCCAATACAATTCTTCCCTGGTTGATGCGGTTTGCATAACGACCGATAGAAGCACCGAAATCACTCGGAATGTTTACATAGTCAGCAATGCTGTCAAAACCCAGAACGACGTCCTGCATATTCCCGTTTTTGTCGGGAACCATAATAGAAACGATGCGACCGCCGAAGTTAGTGATGCATACTTCCATGCCCGACTTATTCTTTAAAGTATAAAGATTCGTCTTGGCATTGTTTACTTCTGTTTGGAAATCCACCGGATTGAGACCGGACAAAGTCAACTCCTGAGCTGGCTTGTTATTGCACGCAGATAGCATCAGTGCGGCAATTCCTGCAAGTAGAAAACTGTTTTTCATGGTTCTATTTTTAATGTAAATGAGATAATTATCCGATTTTGGGTGTAAAAGTAACACTTTATTTTGAGTGTATCAACTACACTACTATATGTTATGTAACATAAAAGCAAAAAAACTGCCTGAATATGGTGCTATTCAAGGCAGTTTTTCAGAATGAGAATGAGCGATTATTATGCATTTACTTAATAAAGCTATTTACTCTTTTTGCCCCAATAAGTCTTGTTATCGGTATAGGAAGCGTAAACAATAGTATGCGTTCTTGGTTTTGCTTCCCAGTCTGTTTCTCGTTGTAAATACAAGTCCACACCATTAACGGTTAGAATTTGATTCTCGGCGTCGAAACTCCATGAACTATCTTTCCAGGTTCCTTCTGATACTTTATGATCGTCAGTCAAGGTCATTGTAGAAGATTCTTTTTGCTGCCCGAAGACATATGACAGATCAATATGTTCCCAATCACCGATTAATTCTTCTTCAGTGATAGCCGCTTGAGGAACAGCTCCATAACGTTCAGGCATAACCAGAGGCCATCCATCTTTAGTCCAACGAATGCTACGTACATGTCCCAGCATGACGGCATTGTCTACACTTTCAGGTAAACGTCCTTGTGAGGCATAGTACCAGTTGCCATTACCGTCATCGAATATGGCACAATGTGAAATACCTACCCAACCCTCGCTATTGGCGAATTTATATGGATGGGTTACGACTGGATACATATCAGCCCCTTCGGTAACATTGGCACCATCAATGCCTAAATAGGGACCGGTAATACTCTTTGAACGGGCGACGCGTGTGTTGTAAGGTGTTTCCAAAGCATCGTAAGCCATAAACAGATAGTAATATTCCGTTTGGGGATTGTAAACGATTTCAGGACCTTCACTTGCTTGCCAACGATTACCCGCTTGGCGGGTGGCAATTAACTGCCCATATTCAGCAGGTGCATTGCCTTCAGCCCAGGGAATACCCAAACTTTGTTTTGGCATACCGGTCACTTCATTCAGTTCCATAGCAACAATACCACTGTGCCATGAACCATAAATCAACCAGTGTGCACCTTCGGGGGTAATTATGTAAGAAGGATCGATAGCATTCCATTTATAGTAGCAGTTTGCCCAGTCTCCTGCGGTAACATTAAACTCAAGCCCTTTGTCTGAAGCATTCGTCACTATATACCCTTTATCTACCCATCCATCATTATTAGAAAGATTGGTATTTTCCATCATTCCGATAAATGCACGTTCACTCCAGGTACCTTCACCGTTGAGTAATCCCGGACAAGTGATAGAATAGTACATACGATACAAACCGTTTCTAACTTTGCGCACACAGGGAGCCCAGAAACCATAGGAAATTTCAGCAGCAGTAGCAACGGATTGCAATCCCATTCCTTGACGAATCTCATTTAGCTTGGGAACTACCCAACCGGGAAGTTCTTTCATTGTTCTGCCCAGATATTCCCAGTCAATCAGGTTCTTGGAGCGGCGTGCATGGAAGTGTCCATGTCCTCCATGGGCATTACCGTATGAAGCATCAGTCTGATACATATAATAGTATCCGTCTTCACCCAACACTACCGTAGGATCGTGTACATTGGCAAGATTCCATTGACCACGCATGCTCCAGTCTGCTATAGCGATATAATTGTCGGGGTAGGTGGGGGCTTGATAAGCCGCTAACTGTTCATCTAATGTACCATCGGCTGTACTGAACGTGAACTCTGGTGAATAGACTACATCACCTTGGTAGATGCATACGAATGCACGTGCATAGTAAGTGCGTTTCGGAGCTAAATCCGTGAGAGTGGCAGACAATGTTCCATTACTGATGAGTGCTTTGACTGTGGCACTATGGATGGTAGGAGACGATTGTAAACTGTAGCAAAAGCCGGCACCGCTATAGCGTACATCATCGCGCATGTTGACTGCCACACTAAGTGAGGCAGATGAAGTGCTTGTTTCACCGGTTACGGCAGGCGTTTCTATGGCAATTCCCTCGGTTCCATAGTCGTTGTCATCGTCGCTGCACGCTCCCGTAAAGAGAGCGGCTGCGAACAAGGCAATAAGACATTTATATTGTTTCATAACTTAATTCTTTAGATGTTTTGTTCTGTAACATTTTCCCTTTATTCAGCCGGAGTTTCTTCATTCGAATCGTTTTCATCTCCACCTGTAGAAGTACTGAGTTCCCAACCTTGATTTTGTCCCAGCCTCGGCAGTCTCTTAGTTTCCGCATCGGGTATCGGGAAGTAGTAATTCTTAGGCACATTGAATGTGCGTGAGGGATAATTTCTGGCAGAGCCGTATGTGTACACTGCATTTTCCGGATTTGTAACAGTGACACCATAAAGATTATAGACCTGCTTGTAGTATGGCAGATTTTTTTCGCTGGATGGTGTTTGAGCTTCAAAAAGCTTCCAGCGACGTTCGTCGAAGAAACGGTGGTCTTCAAAGCACAGTTCAATACGTCGCTCGTTGCGAATGCGTTCACGGAGTTGTTCCTGATTCATGCCGCTATAAGCAGGCATACCTACGCGATCGCGTAATTCGTTGATATATTGATAAGCTTCGGATGGTCCATAGGCTTCGTTTACGGCTTCAGCTGCGTTCAATAAAACCTCTCCGAAACGGAAAATGGGACACACATGATTATAGTTTGACGGACTCTTGAATGACATATTGTTCAAGTACTTTTTTGTATAGTAACCTGTTAATGTACCACCGTTTTGTGTCTCATAGTCTGCTCCGCTAGGATAAGATACGTCAATGGCACGTTCCTCCTCATTCAGTTTGTCTCCCCAGATGGAGCCCTGATGCAGGATCGTCTGTTCAAGGCGCGGATCTCGGTTGGCATACGGATTTTGAGGGTCGTAACTTGGGTCTTGGTCAATGGGCAAACCATTGATTGTTTCATAAGAATCAACTAAATTCTGGGTCGGATTCGTTCGGCCGCTTGAATTGGTAAAGCCGGCAGGAGCCAGATAATCCTCCACTGTATGAGTGGTCCATACTGAACGGGTCAAGATATATTCGTCGTTGAAATATGGGGTTGTTACGAAACATTGATAATAGTTCTGTGTAGGATCATTATCAGATGTTCTGTATAGCTTGTATGGCTTCGTTTGTTGATTGTTTCTGGTTATGAACGCACGCGCTGCTTCGGCGGCTTCTTTCCACCATTCAATGTTATTGGTCGGATTGTTTAGTGGAGAAGCTCTGTAAAGCAGGGCCCTTGCCTTTAAGGCATAAGCAGCGGCACCATTCACGCGTCCCCAATTCTCATTTTCGTTGCTGTAGCGGAACGGCAATACGTCTTTTACCAAGTCGCATTGGTCGGCAACCCATTTCATAACGTCTGCACATTTATTGCGCGGTACATTCATGCGTGGGTCATTCTGTTGGAAAACGATGGGTACACCCTCTTCATCGTCGCCTGCAATAATGATGTCGCCAAACCAAGAAGACATGTCGAAGTGGAAGATGGCACGAAGCAATTTGGCTTCGGCCACATAGCGATCATACAAATGATTATCGTCACCGGTCTTATCATAGTTGCCAACTACTTCTTCGCGAACATTCTTTAGGAATAGATTTGATGCCCGGATAGCTCTGCTGTTTTTGGGCCAAAAGTCATTGGCGAACGGGTGGTTAATAGCTGAATAACCATCTGTAAGTACACTGCCATAATACAGTACTGACCACCAACCTAAAGCGTTATCGGTCATGCAATCGCGGGATGCGCTTCGGAATTGTCCATCTGTGTAGCCAACAAAAGCGTCCGGTAAATAAGTGTAAATATTGGCTAAGAAACCACGGGTGTTTTCGTAGCTTCTGAATACTTGCTCCTCGGAGAGGGTCAAGTCCACTTCCTTTTCCAGAAAGTCGCTGCAGGAAGAAGTTCCGGATGCTAACAGCGCTATTGCTATATATTTTATAAACTTTTTCATATTCATAATCTTGTTTATTGAAAGGTTAGAAACCAACGTTTATACCAAAAGAGAATGTGCGGGTCTTAGGATACCACCATGTGTAACTCATAGGCTTTTCCGGATCCAGATTATCAGGTAAGTGACTCCAGTTGAATAAGTTGTATCCGCTAAAGTAGATACGGCATTTGGTCATACCGGCTTTTGCAATCAGTCTTTTGGGCAAAGAGTATCCGAGTTCAATGTTGCGTAGTGACAGATAATTTCCATTAACTATCCAGATATCATTCATATAAGTGTTAGTACTTCTTTCACTGTCAATAGGATTGAATCCAGCATACGTGGGACGCGGATAGGTTGCATTGACGTTTCGAGGGTCATTCGGATCATCCGTGTAGTATCCCCATGCCTTAGTGATTTCATGAGTTGCCTGGTGTCCCCAAGGAGACCAAGTCATGGCAGGTGAGATGAATACTGAACGATTCAGATATGCCGTGAGCGTTGCCTGTAAATCAAAACCTGCATATTCAACACCAAAAGACAAGGAAGGAGTTATTTCGGGGATAATGGTATAACCACTCGGAATCATGTCATTTTCATCAATTTGGCGGTCACCGTTCAAATCTTTGAAAACAGCTGTACCGAGATCTTGCCTTTTTGCACTACCTGCAGCCGTATTATACGGATATTTTTCCGGATGATCGATAGCATCTTGTTGACTGGTAGCAATCAGGTTGGGATCGCTTGCCCATTGTTGGAACTTATAAATATTCCAACCACCTACTGTTCCGTTGAATACATTTTCATAAAGTCCGGCTACAGAAGTGTATTCAAATATCCGTTTACCAGTCTTGCGCTGCCACTCTACATTCGGTTCCGTTTCGTCCATTTCGGTAATCTTGTTGGTATTCCAAGTCAGCATGCCTTCCAAGAAATAAGTCACTTTACCAATGCGGTTACGATGTCCGATTGTTAACTCCATACCTTTGGTTTCGGCTTTTCCATAGGCATCTTGTGCTACACCGATACCCAAAAGGCTGGGAGTATTGGAACGGGTTACAAGAATATTGGAACGCCATTCCTTGAACGCGTCGAATGAGCCGTAGAGTCTCTTATGCCAGAAGTCGAAATCTACGCCGACATTAAGCATATCAGAGAGTTCCCATTTATTGTTGTGATTGCCGGAGAGGGTTTCTGCCACCCCGCCTACGCCTGTATTGGAAGTTCCAAAGCTATAACCGGTACTTGTTCCAAAAGTACTTTGGTAGGGGTAACGATTACTGCCCGTAGAAGATTGACCAACGTGACCGAATGAAGCGCGTAGTTTCAGCAGGCTGATATTCTTGTTTTTCAACCATGCTTCTTCTGAAGCTACCCAACCAAGAGAGGCTCCGTAGAAATTTCCCCAGCGGTCTTCCGGTGCGTAGTTATCACTGGCCATCCGCGAAAAGTTTCCAGAAAGGATATACTTGTTATCATATACATAAGTTGCCTGTCCGTTGTATGACAAGAAACGGTTGGACGAAAGCTTGCCTACATCATGGTTGTTAGCGTCGCGTACGTTTTCCATATTCTGATATGTACGTATGAAGGCGCGGGCATCTACAGCATGTTTCCCAAATGACCGGTTATAGCTGAAACCGGCATTGAAATTAAAATTGTAGTAGTTGGCGCGTTCATTGGCAGATGGGTTGGTCAAAGCAGAATACTTGGTAGTTTGTTTGTATTCAAACTGTGACGGATCTTTTACGTTCATATTCATGTAATCGTACTCGTAAGAATTCACACTGTTATCCTGAGTAGATTGAAATACATCAAAGGCATCAAAACTAACTGTTACGTTTGCTTTCAGTCCTCTCACCAGTTCGGACAGGTCGCCTGTCACATTAACGGTAGAATACAAGTTACGACGACGGTTTTTGTCCTGTCCGGATGAACCTAACAAACGTGCAGGATTCTGAGCTGTGTTCTTGGAGTACAATTCTCCGTTGGGTGTGTAAACAGGAGCCATCGGGTCGGCTTCTACTGCACCGAACGTTACCAATGAGAATACACCGGTACGGGGCTGAGAGATATTATCGATACGTCCACCCAGGTCCAATGATACATTCAGATACTTGTTTACGTCAATGTCCAGATTGGAGCGCAGGTTATAGCGGTTCAAAACGTGCTGGGTACTGAATTTGTCATTATATTCCGTCCATTTGGAATTCCACATACCTTCTTGGCGGAGATATGAGAATGATACATAGTAACGTGCACGGCTGCTTCCGCCACTGATCTGCATATTTGTTTTATAGGTAGGAGCCATGTCGCGATACAACTCATCAAACCAGTTCGTATTGAAGTACCGGTATCGGTCTATACCTTCCAGTTCTTCACCGGCAGTCACACGACGATACATTTCAATTTGTTCATCCGAGTATTGTGGATTGCTTCCATCC
This sequence comes from Bacteroides stercorirosoris, assembly GCF_900142015.1. Taxonomy (GTDB): domain Bacteria; phylum Bacteroidota; class Bacteroidia; order Bacteroidales; family Bacteroidaceae; genus Bacteroides; species Bacteroides stercorirosoris. The sequence goes on along the minus strand of NZ_FQZN01000010.1, from coordinate 123,196 downwards.
AGATAGAGTACCCGGTTGGTAGTCAGTGCTTTGTTATATGCATTCTGGTTTTCCATTTTGTTGCTCAACATCTGGAAACCTACTTCTTGCGTGAAGTCTATCTTCGTCTTTCCTGTTTCACCGCGTTTCGTGGTTACCAGAATGGCACCATTGGCACCGCGCATACCATAGATGGCTGTTGCGGCTGCATCTTTCAGAATAGTGATATTCTCAATGGGGAAAGCGTCGAGAAATGAAAGGTCGCGTTCTACATTGTCTACAATTATTAGCGGATTGCGGGCACCGGAGTTCATGGTACGTATACCGCGGATATACATGGCGGTTTCCGTCCATCCCGGTTCGCTGGACCACTCATAAGTCTCCATACCTGTAACAGTAGAAGAAAATGCATTCTGGAGCACCGTAATGGGATACTTCTGTAGCTTTTCACCAGCTACTGCCGAGGTGGATTCAGTCATAAACTTCTTTGGTTTGCGGGTGAAAGCTATTGGCATTGTGTGTAGATATTCGTCTATGTCAGGTTCCATCACAATTTTGAAGTTATCATCAAATTCGGCTGTAGCCGTAGTATTCTTGTAGCCTATGCTACTTACGCAGAGTTCATCGCCTACTTTTACATTCTTCAAACTGAAGAAACCGTTATCATCAGACAGAGCTATGCGGCTCTGCTCGGTCACGTTCACAATAGCTCCCGGAATTGGGGTACCGTCAGGATCTAAGATACGCCCTTTTAATATCTGTTCGTCCTGTGCCCGGACTGTACCGGATAGGATAATCAGGACTCCCAACAACAGGAATTTGCTGATTCCTGCCAGTTTGTTCATTATATGATTCATATTGTTATACATAATATATTCGATTTAAGATTACCAGCCTGGATTATTTTCAATGTTCGTCTTCCAGTATTCTCCCTCAGGTATCGGATAGAGATACATTTTATCTTCGAATACGCGTTTTTGGGCTACTTTACGTGTGATGGCTCCATTTTCAGCCACATTCACTCCGTAGATGTCACGTGATAACGCTTCAGTTGCTACATTCCAGCGCCGAACATCCCATGCGCGATGCTCTTCGAATGCAAATTCGATGGTGCGTTCTTTATGGATGAAGTTGCGCATCTTATCTTTGGTATTCAAGTCGGTGCGGTTTGCCACGCTGCCTGAGATACCTGCGCGTTCGCGTATTTGGTCGAGCATGGAATACACTTCACTGCAAGGGCCGTTCACTTCATTCATAGCTTCTGCATAGTTCATCATGATTTCAGCATAGCGAATGATAGTCCACAGGCGATAGGCTGTTCCGGAATGTTCAACGCTAAGAATTGATTCGGGAATATACTTGCGTACATAGTATCCTGTAGGAGTAGAGTTTGCATTACCTCTTGGGTTGTCACGCATTCCAAATCTTACGTCAATGCTTCCGCTACCCCATTCAGCTCCTTGATAGAGAACTGTGGCAGCCAGACGCGGATCGCGATTGCTCCACGGTTGGGCATCATTGTAACCGCTTGCCGGGTTGATGGCGGGAATCATTGAATTGCCGGTATATACCGGGGCGCCGGTAGCATCATACTCGCTAAAGGGAGAAGAACCGTCCACCATGTCGTACATATCCACCAGATTCTGTGACGGGCAAAGACCACCGTTTCCTCCTTCACCTACCGGTGTGTCATTTTTTATATTGCCCCAATTCTGCTTGTCATCATTTCGGTAGAAGATAACTTCCTTGTTGCTACCTTGATAGGCGGTTCTCAGCAGTGCATTGGTATAGTTCTCTATTCCTAAAGTGGCACCGGTAGCATCTTTAGCATTGAACAATGCAAAGTTTGCTCCATAGGTGTCAATGAATTCTTTGGCAACATCAGCAGCCTGTTGCCAAGTGATACCAGATTCGCTACTATAGCGCGGACTTGCCATGAAGAGCATAATGCGTGACCGGAGTGCGCATGCCATAGGCTGACCGATGCGTCCTGCAGTACTTGATGCCCATGCTGTTTCATAATCCAATAAATTACCTTCACAGCTTTTGAGTTCCTCTAAAATAAAGTCTACTACATACTCTTTTGTCGTGGGACGAGTCGTATATTTACTCATCAAATCGCCGTTAGGGTCAAGCACTTCTGTCACAATGGGGATAGGACCGTAGCGCAGAAACAGTTCCCAGTAAAAGTATGCGCGCAGGAAGCGGGCTTCCGCTATATAGTTCTTTTTGTCTCTATTATATTTGTCTTCGCTGTCGGCAGGGTTTTGGGGCACTTCTTCTATGCGGGTGAGAAGCATATTGCATTTGCGGATGCCGCGATAGTAGTGTTCCCAAGTATCAACCAGTTCGGATGCACCCGAACCTCCATAGAAGTTACCGATATTGAAAGAGGTTCTTACACCATTCCCATAGGAAGTCTCAGCCAAATCGGTTGCTGCATCTAGCCAAGTAGTACTGATGCGACCTGCACCGTGGCGCAGGAAATTGTAAGTGTCGAGGTGGAACTGTACCGTCAGATTCCAATCACTGAACACTTGTTCGCCGGTCAACTCATTGCTGGGTTGTTTGTCAAGGAAGCCACCGAATATATCCTCGCAGGAGGTTAGGGTAGTGGAGGCAATACCAAGGGCGAATATACTGTATAATAATGCTTTCTTCATGTTTCTATCAGAATTTAATGTTTACACCAAAGTTTACGGTTTTCATAATCGGATAGCGGTTTGAACCGTTGCTTTCCGGATCGGTCAGGCCATCCAAGTCATCCCAGGTAATCAGATTGTTGGCATTTACATAGAGGCGGCAGTCGCTCATCCCTACTTTCTTGGCCCACAAAGTAGGCAAGGTGTAGCTCAGTTCTATATTTTTCAGTCGCATGAATGCACCGTTTTTCAGGAAGAATGAGTTTCCGCGTTGGTTATGATTGCCGTAGCTGTCATAGTGAAGACGTGGATATTTGGCATTTGCTAAGTTTTCAGCTTCACTTTTGGAAGGATTCCAACGGTCCAGATGATGTTCTTTCACCTTACCTCCATTTACAAAAGCGAACATTGCTTCAGCGTCATAATAGCGGCTTACGTGATTCACGCCCTGAAACATAACGCTGAATCCCCAGTTCTTGTAATTAGCTCCCAATGACAGCGCGTACGTGTTTTCCGGAATATCACTGTAGCCGATGAAGGTCTCGTCACGTTCATCAATCAGTCCGTCACCATTCATATCACGATACTTCAAATCTCCTACTCCTACGTTTTCACCAAGTTTGGACACCGGAAGCTTTCCACCGTCAATGTCGGCTTGTGTGATGAATCCATCACATACCAGACCAAAGTACTGATTGATAGGATGACCTTCACGCTTGCGATAATCTGTTTTCAAGTCTGGTTCGTCCATCATGAGGATTTCGTTTTTGGCGTGAGAGTAAGTCAGTCCCACTGTGTAGTTGAAATCCTTACCGATGTGGTTGGCATGTTTCAGTTCGATTTCGTAACCGCTGTTCTTCGTTTTTCCCAAGTTGGCAGCTGCCATGGCCACTCCAACCCATTGCGGACGAGTGAGATACTGTGTCAGAATGTCGTTACGCTTCTCGTAGAAGAGGTCAAGATTACCACTCAGCAGGCCGTTCCACAATCCAAATTCCAAACCGAGGTTATATTTATGGGCACGTTCCCATGTAACACCATAGTTAGGATATTGAGATTCATAAATACCGGATTGCCAGGTTTCTCCATATCGGTAGTCATTACCAATCTGGCTCCATTTCTGTTCATACAGGAAGCGTTGTTTGGTGCCATTTATTTTATATATGTCATTACCTACCTGACCGTAAGAAGCACGAAGTTTCAGGTTGTTCAACCAATCTTGTGTACCTTTCATGAATTCTTCGTTGGTGATACGCCATCCCACAGATACGGAGGGGAAGAAACCGAAACGTTTACCTTTCATAAAGTTCTCGGAACCGTTATAACCGGCATTGAACTCAAACAAATAACGGTCATCATAACCATAAGTAACACGACCCACGATACCTTGATAACGTTCTGCCAGTTCAGCTTTATTACGATAATCATTCTGCATATATAGCATCATACCGGTTACATCATGTTTACCGAACTTGCGTGCATAATTCACCTGAGCCTCCATATAGAGTTTATAGATAGAGGTGAAAGAAGAACCATAAGCTAATTCGGTATCAGTGTTGAATTTATTGTAAGCATCAATAGAATTATAATTATCACGATTGTTTAATTCGTAGGTGGCGAAATTCTTGGTATAATTTCTGCGATGTTCGTTTTCATAGTCGAACGACAACATGCCTTTCACACTTAAACCTTCAGTGAGCCAATCCAATTTATAATCTACAATGAAGTTTGTTTCATTAATAGTGTTTACTGAACGGTAATAACCTCCTTCTGCCAATGCAGCTACGATGTTATTCTGATACTGTGAACTACCGCCATAGAGTGAGCGGGTAGTTTCGCCACTTTGTACTTCATAAGCTACAGGGAATATCCAGCCCGGAGTATGATTGATTTCATAGAATACTTCACTGTAGTCGCCTCTTTCTGTAGTCTTGGGGCCTCTGCGTTCCTCAAAGCGTGTACCGAAGTTTACCGAGAAAGTCAAATCTTTCGTCAAGAAGAAATCGGTATTGGCACGGAAAGCGTAACGGCGGAAGTTCAGGCTTGATTTGTTTCCATACGCATCGTTACTCAGGTTTTTATACATAGAAGTCTGGTCGTAGAATTCTCCGGAAGCATAGTATCGCATACGTTTCGTACCTCCACGAATACTTACGTTGTAACGTTGTGCAGGAGCTGTACTGTTAAGCACCTCATCATACCAATTTACGTTGGGATAGAGCATGGCGTCTACCCCGCTCAATTGTCCGGTTACTGATTTACGATACATCTCAATATCATTATCGCTGTACCATGAGTTTATTCCATCGTTGCGCAAAGCTTCTTCAAGTAGTACAACGGACTGATATGAGTTCAGGTAAGTATCTCCACGTGTAGGGCTTTGAATCTGCCAGTTAGCAGTCAAGCTCACTTCCGGTTTCTGTTCCTTACCACGCTTAGTAGTAATCAACATTACACCATTTGCACCACGCACACCGTAAACAGCTGTTGCTGAAGCATCTTTCAATACAGAGATGGTTTCAATGTCATCGGGAGCGATTTGCGAGAAAGCACGTTCCACACCGTCTACTAAGATAAGCGGTTGCGCATCGCCTGCAAAGGTGGCGCGGCCACGGATAAAGATCTGGGCATCATCAGCACCCGGCGCACCGGAAGTCTGTGAAGTGATTACACCGGGAATCTTACCGGCAATAGCTTGTGATACGTTGGCGGCGGGAGTAGACAATAAGTCTTTGGATGATACCTGAGAGATAGCACCAATGACACTCTCTTTTTTCTGTGCACCATAACCTACTACCACAACTTCTTCCAGCATTTCTGAGTCTTCTTTCAATGTTACGGCAATGGAGCTTTTCCCGTTCAGGCTGATCTCTTGTGTTTGATAGCCAACGAACGAAATCTGCAGTGTGGCATTGCCGTTGCTGACAGTTAGCTTGAAGTTACCGTCCATATCGGTAATCGTACCATTGCTTGGTGTACCTTTTTCAAGTACGCTGGCACCTATGACAGTCTCTCCTGTGGCATCCTTCACAACGCCTGTTACTTGTTTTGATTGAGCCTGGGCTACCTGGCCTATCAGTATCAGGGCAAGCGTCAACAACATGCCAATACACTTGAATCTTGGTGTTGTTTGATGTTTCTTTTCTTTCATATTGCGTTAATTTATATTAGAATAAAGGTTATTTCTTACGGCTAACCAGAACTTTAATTTGTTCCTGAGTTAAAGCTACGTTGTAAATAGAAATGTGGTCGAAAGCAAAGCCCGGATCATTGTCTCCCCAGTTCCATGCTTGATTGCCTCCCAGGCAGATATATTTCAAGTCGCTTCCGTTAGAGAACAAACCTGCAATAACATTCCCGTCGCCTGAGCCCGAAACATTCCATTCATTCTTCAGCACACCGTCGAAGTAGACTTTAGCGTTGGTTTCAGTGAACACGGCAGTATACAAATGCCAATCTTTATCGGCAAGCCAATCTGTGGCATCATGATAAGCCACATTGACACCTGCTGTATTCTGTGCGTCTGTAAAGTCGCACCAACCACTACAGTTAACTTGCAGTACCCCCCTGTATTGGCAGGCCAACATCGGCGCACCATTATCAGTGGCTGGTCCTGAACCGTATGCCATGAACAACGGAGCCCACATGTAATCAGTAGAAGCCCCTGCATTTTCAGAATTTACCCAAACGGCTACAGTCAATTGTTTTGTATCAGCAGTATGAGAGAGGGCATCTTCGGGCAACACTAAATAATTAGAGCGTAGTGCGCCTCCTACATTCTGGAATACATTCCCCCATGCGCCGCCAGGACGTTCGATAGTTCCTGCACCGTAGATTGTGGCATTGCCTACACCTTTTTCAAAGTCGTTGAAATACGTTGGAGTCGGTAGTTTTTTATAGGCAATGATATTATCGATTTCTGCTTTAGTCAACGCTTTATTATAAATGGCAATATCGTCGAACATGAATCCTGGGTCATTATCTCCCCAATTCCATGCTTGGTTACCTCCCAGACAGATGTATTTTAAATCACTTCCGTTGGAGAATAAGCCGCCAATTACATTTCCGTCACCGGAACCGCTAACATTCCATTCATTTTTCAGTACTCCATCAAAGTATACTTTGGCATTGGTCTCAGTCAGCGTAACTGTATAATAGTGCCAACCTTTATCGGCTAACCAGTCTGTAGCATCGTGGTAGACTCCATTGACATGGTTTGTATTTTGTGCATCTGTAAAGTCACACCAACCATTACAGTTCACTTGCAGAATACCTCTATATTGGCAGATAAACATGGGAGTGCCATTATCTGTAGCAGGACCAGAGGCATAGGCTGAAAATAGTGGAGCCCACATATAATCGGCAGAAGCGCCTGCATTGGCAGCATTCACCCATACACCGATGCTCAATTCTTTGGTTTCCGCTGAATGAGAAAGGACATCTTCGGGCAGTATTAAATAATTGGAGCGTTGAGCGCCACCCACATTTTGGAATACGCGACCAAAGTTGCCTCCGAAATCAATGAAGCTACCCTTACCATAAATAGTTGTACCATCGTTTTCTCTTTCAAAATCGCTGAAGAAAACTTGGCCGGGATAAAGCTCGCCACCTTCGACACTGCTGTCTCCGCCTTTCTTCGGCACTGCGATTTCTGCGTTTGTTATCGTATTCCGATAAACGGACAGGTCATCGAGCAGCCACTTCTGATTCTCGGTGTCCGAACCGTATCCTATATATAGATAAGGTACGGACGCCATGAACTGAACGATTTTTGAGCAATCGAAGTCAGAGACGGTTTTCTCTATTTTCTTTAATCCGTCTACATACACAAAATAGCCGTTATTCTTAACGGATATTGCTACATAGTGCCACTCACCGGCACTCATCAATCCGGTTTTGGCATCTGCCGGGTTGTTGTCTTCGTAGCTGCCATCCACACCTTCATAATGTAGCCAACCGTTTGCTGTGAAAAACATGCGTTGAGTGGAGTTTGCATTTTCAAATGAGAAAATAGCTCCCGTTACATCTTGTTCAAAAGTAGATGCATCTTCATCTTCTTCAGGAATGGCTTGTTTCATCCAGAAAGTCAGTGAAACGCCGTCTTGTACTTTCACCTTATTTAAAGGATTAAAGATACGTGCATAACCTCCTTCAAATTGGAGTACTTGTCCGAGCGTTTCATCAGTAAATAAAGAAGGAATGTCGCCATCAGGATAGGCGAATGTTTGGATCTCTTCGGGGTTTAGTTTTTCATCATCGAATGTCAGATTGGCAACCAGCTCAAGTTTAGGTAAAACTTGATGTCCTGGAATTGGGTTCATTTGTCCCCAATCCTGACAAGACCCCATACATAGCGTAAGAATTGCCAGGCATATAGCCGGCCATTTTCTTGTCTTCATAATACAGATATTAATGGTTCAACAATTAGTATTACTACATTCATATATTAAGTAGTGATGCAAAAGTACGCTCATACATGCTTTTAGAGGTGGACAAACGAATATTAGAGGTGGACAAACGAGTATATAAGTGTAAAAACTACAATTATTATAATAGTTGACTTATATGAGATCTTTTAAGATGCTTTTGCTCAACCGGATATCATTCCTTACTGTCCCGATGTTCCATCTTATGAGGGAATGTTCTGTTCCTATCATGGAAATTCTGTTTACCCCAAATGGTAACTTTGTTAACCCCATACAGTAACTCCATTTACACGCCGAGGTAAAGACCGTTACATACCGAGGTAAAGAGCGTTACAATAGGTGGTAAAGGTCGTTACATCCGGCGGTAAATGCTTTTACATTATGAAGTAAATTGTGTGTAAATGCAATGTGTTGAATATTAGCTTACTAATGGATGCTCGTTGTTTGCGTAAGCGGATGTATAACCCACTCTTGTTTTATTTACTGATGTGAAGTTCCTATTCCTCGTTATTCATCAGTTCACTGGGTGTCATATTGAATTGCTTGCTGAAACAACGGGCAAAGTATTTCGGGTCATTAAAGCCTACTTCATACGCTATTTCAGCAATATTCATCTGTTTGGTTTCCCGGTTTTTGAGGAGTAGTTCACGGGCGGTGTTTAATCTGTAGTTACGTATGAATTGTCCCGCAGATTGCCCGATGAGGCTTTGAAGCTTTTTATTCAGTAGACTTTTGCTGACTCCAACGGCCTCACTGAAATCACTTACTTCAAAGTAAGGGTTTTTATAGTGTTCTTTTATGGCTTCCATCACTTGGTTGATGAATTTTTTGTCACCGGATTCCTCCTCTATATTCAGTGCTTCCACATCCATGTTCGTCTTGAACTTCCGTTGGTAGCGTCTGCGATTATCCAGGATGTTTTCGATACGGGTCAGTAACAGAGTTTCATCGAAAGGTTTTAGTAAATATTCGTCTACGCCCGTGCGGTAACTTTCCAGTCGGGTTTCCGGTGAGGTCTTTGCGGTCAGCATCAGGAAGGGGATATGTGAGATGGCAAATGCTTCTTTGACCCGGCGCGATAGCTCTATACCATCCATTACGGGCATCATCAGGTCGCTGATGATAAAATCTACCGACTGGTTGTTCAATACATCAAGGGCTTCTGCCCCGTTGGTAGCTTCGAGTACATTATAATAATCACGGAGAATGGAACGGATGTATCCTCTCATGTCTGCATTATCTTCCACTACAAGAATGGTCAGGGCCAGTCGTTCTTTGGGTAATTCATTCTTTTCCGTTGTTGCTGCCGGTGGTATATTGTTCTCAACGATCAGTTGGTCGCTTATGTTTTCTTCTTTTGGAAGTGGGAGTAGGATGCGGAAGGAGCAGCCGATAGTATGGTTATTACGAACGCAGATTTCTCCATCGTGCATCTTCACGATGCGTTTGCAAAGATATAACCCGATTCCTGTACCCGTTTGGCCGTATACAGGATATTTCGCTTGCTTCTTGGATTGATAGAAACGGTTGAATATTTGTGCGGTGTCTGGCTCTTGAATACCTGTTCCCGTGTCACTGACGCAGAGATAAAGTTTTTCTTCTTTATCGTCTTTAGCCGGAAGGGTGGCTATATATATGGATATGCTTCCGCCATCCGGTGTAAATTTAATGGCATTGCTTAGCAGATTGGTAATAACCTTGTGCATCGCTTCTTCATCAAAGAAGATTTCGGAACTTTTCATGTGGAAATAGTGTTTTATTGAAATATTCCGTTCTCCGGCAAATACTTCAAAAGGAGTAAGCAATGAATGTATAAAACTCACAAAGTCACCTTTTGTCGCAACGATATTAAGCTTACCGGATTCTATTTTCCGGAAATCCATCAGTTGGTTGACAAGAGATAGCAGATATTTGGAGTTACGTTCCACGAAGTTTAACTGTTCTATTACCTGCGGATTATAACTTAGTTTTAGTGCACGCTCGATAGGGCCGATAATTAAAGTTATCGGTGTCCGGAATTCATGCGTTATGTTAGTGAAGAAAGCTATCTTGTCTAATGTCAATTCTTGTACTTTGCGTGCCATACGGCTCAATTGTGCTTTTTGCCGGGTGATTTTCTCATTTTGCAGTGTCAGCATCCTATTCTGTCGGGAGAGTTCTTCCGTCTGGTTCTCTAATAATTGTTTTTGTTGTTCCAGTTGGTAGGTGCGTTCTTCCACGGTGCGGTGCAATAACTCCCGCTGGCGTTTGAAGTTTCGTATGCGCCATTGGTAAGTTTGCCAAGTGGCAAGTAGTGCCAAAACTACAAGAAGCAATATGAACCAAGTTGTTTTATAAAAATAGGGTAGGATGGTGACCTTTAGCTCTGCCATGTTCTCTGTCCCGTCTCCTCCATCCGGTGTATATTTCACTTGTAGGGTATAGCTACCCGGACGCAAGTTGGTGTAGCTTGCAAACCGTCTGTTTCCGGGTGCCTGTACCCATTTGTCTTCAAAACCAAGTAGGCGGTAGCTATAAGTGGCTGTATTATCCGGTTCAAAATTCAAGGCGGAGAATTCCAACGAGAAGGACTTCTCTTTCTCATGGAGTTTTATTTCCTGAGTTACGGCAATGTCTTTGGGGAGATATTTATTGCCGGGCAGGATATTTTCATTTCCGATTCTCAACCGCGTGAAGCGTATGTTGGCAGGTTGAACACTCACAACAGGCAGATTGCTATCGATGGCTGTCAGTCCTGCTACGCTGCCGAAATAGAGTGTACCGTCCGAAGAACGGTATGAGGCATTCCAATAGAATTGTGCATCCGGAAAGCCATCTTGTTTGGTGTAATTGGTGAAGCGGTTCTCGTTTGGGTGGAAGCAGGAAAGTCCGTTATTAGTTCCTATCCAGATACTTCCATTGATATCTTCTTCCAGACTTCGTACATTGTTGTTGATTAAACCTTGGTCCGTATTATAAGATATGAATTTTTCTTTGCCTTGCTTATCAATTATCCGTTTATATATGCCATATCCATTACTGCCCAGCCATAATGTACCATCTTTAGCTTCGCAAAAACAACTGATTTTCTCTATCAGTCCCGATTGGGGATTATCGAGCTTATAGTTTAAGTGACGATGCTGGAATTCTCCTTCCTTTGACTGGGGAGATCGGGTATTAAGATCTATGATGTAGACTCCTTCCGTAGAACCTACCCACAGCTTATTTTCTTTGTCGATAATGGCGCCGAGACAACCGCGGATGTTTTCTGCCATACGGTTAGCAAAAGGGGAAATGAACTTTTGGGTTGCCATATCATAGAAAAAGAGTCCTCGATTGGCGCCTATCCACATTCCATTATTGGTAGGGTCATAAACGAGTACTGCTATGAAGAATAATGGAAATCCTGTTTCCGGGTGTGTATATATCACTTGGAGGGGACGATTCGGTGCTTTAGGATTCATTATGTTGATTCCGCCACCCCAGGTACCTACCCATAGTCGGCCTTGGTTGTCATTGACCAGACTGCTGACTGAGTTATGGCTTATCTCACCACGTTCCCATCTGTAATGGATAAACTGTTCGGTTCCTTGTTTTTTCAGATTCAGTCCTCCCTCTACTGTGCCTACCCACAAACTGCCTTCTTTATCTTCATAAATGACATTTACCGGGTTGTCGGACAAGCTTGCGGGATTTTCTTTATCATGTTGGTAATTGTGTATCACCAAGCGTTTCGGAGTCAGTTTATTGATTCCACCACTTTCAGTGCCGAACCAGATGTGCTGCCCGTCTACTCTTATACAATTAATAAAGTTGCTGTTCAACAGGCTGTTACTGGTTGAACTATGAGTAAGGCGTTCGAAGTTATCGGTGATAGGATTGTAGATGTTGGCTCCGCGTAAAGTTCCTGCAATCAACTGTTTATCATCGGTGATGGCAAGATTGGTCAGATAGTTTTGCGATAAAGAATGAGGGTCATTCTGAATATTCTCATACAGTTTTCTTGTATTGTTGTTCTTGTTGTAACGGAACAATCCTACGTGTGTAGCTATCCAGACTTCATTTTCTTTGGCTATCATGTCCTTGAAATATATGCCAGGCCAAAAAGTTAGTTGCTCTGATATAGAACTTTTTTCTAACTGTCCCTGTGGTGTCGGGGTTATTTTATAGATAGTACCATTGATACCGGTCCATATCTTGCCATCTTCGTCGATATCTTTTAATATAAGGTCCGGTTCATCCTGTTTAGGTAAATCTAATGTGGATAATGTATCTATGCCACCTTCGGCATCGAAAGTTATCCGGTGAAGTGCATTGTCGCATTGCAGCCAGATGCAACCTTGCGAATCAAGAATGACGATATAGGTGGGGTGATTTATAAACCGGGGCAAAAGTCCTTTAGGGTCATTGGGTACTACAGATTGTAGAGTGGATAAGTCGATAATATCTGTGCCTCCTTCGGATACGATCCAAAGACGGTGGAATCTGTCTTCATATACATTGTGGATAAAGTTACTCTTGAGTTTGCAGTGAGGAGTGTTGGGATTGAAATGAATGAATTCATAGCCATCATAGCGTGACAGTCCGCCTCCGGCAGTGGATATCCACAGAAAGCCACGGGTGTCTTTATAAATGTCATCGATGAAATTGTGAGGTAATCCGTCATCCATGGTGATATAAGAAACATTGTACCGATCTGCAAAATGTTCTTGTGCCTGTAAGGATACGGACATAATAAAACAACTATATATGATAAGGTATATAAAGGAGTGACTTTTCATATTGTTTCGTATTATTAAAACAAAGTTAGAAGATTATCCGGTAGTTTTAAAATTTAGCATATGCTTTTTTACCATAATTGATTGATTGTCCACCTTAAATATCCGTTTGTCCACCTTCCGACATCCGGCGGGGCGTATTTTTGCAACAGAAATTATTATTTGCTGATATTATGAGAAACTTACTACACGTAACTGTACTACTAATGAGCAGCCTGTTTGTCGGTTGCACCTCTTCTGTCTTTATCCCTACTGCTTCACCTAATCCGTGGGCAGATGATTACTCTTCACTATCTTCCATGGAGAATTACCGTTCATGGGGTGCTTACAATGTACACGATCCGTCTTGCCGTAAGATAGGCGATTATTACTATATGTATTCCACGGATGCTATCTTCCGGGAAAATCGTAAAGAAGCCAAAGAAAAGGGTGTGCCTTTGGGCTTTATTCAGATGCGTCGTTCCAAAGACCTGGTGAATTGGGAATTTCTGGGTTGGGCATTGCCCGAGATTCCGCAGGAAGCGGTAGAGTGGGTGCGCTCTCATGCAGGAGGGCATGGGGCGACAAATGTCTGGGCACCTTATATCATTCCCTATAATAATAAGTATAGATTGTATTACTGCGTGTCGGCTTTCGGACGAAAGACATCCTATATCGGATTGGCAGAATCAGATTCGCCCGAAGGCCCTTGGACGTTGGCCGGGTGTGCTGTTAAGACAGATGATACGACAGCCATGAATGCTATCGATCCCAGTATCACTGTAGACCCTTCAACCGGTAAGTGGTGGATGCATTACGGTTCATTCTTCGGTGGTCTGTATTGTGTGGAACTGAATCCGGAAACCGGTCTTCCTATGCTGGATGGTGACAGGGGGCATCTGGTAGCCCGTCGCGCCAATTATAAAAAGGATAATCTGGAAGCTCCGGAAATTATCTATAATCCGGATTTGAAAGAATACTATCTGTTTGTGTCCTATGATCCGTTGATGACAACCTATAATGTACGTGTGGGACGTTCAGACAAAGCGGAAGGTCCGTTTATTGATTACTTCGGCAAAGAGCTGAAAGATACGACGAATAACTTTCCTATCCTGACAGCTCCTTACCGTTTCAAGAACCATCCGGGTTGGGCAGGCACAGCGCATTGTGCTGTGTTCACTTCAGATGACGGACAATATTTCATGGCTCATCAGGGACGCTTGTCACCGCAAAACCAGATGATGGATCTCCATGTGCGACAAGTCTTTTTTACTAAAGATGGATGGCCTGTCGTATCGCCTGAACGTTATGCTGATAGTAAACCCCGGGAGTTCTCTGCGGCAGATTTAGTGGGCGAGTGGGAAATTATCCGTGTACAGGAACCTCTGTATGAACGCAAACTGGAAGCAGGACAGATATTGTGGGGTGAAGGTGAACTGCAAGATGAAGAATGGAACATGTCCCACCTCTTATATCTGGAGAAAGATGGAAAGTTAGGAGAGGATAAAGGAACCTGGGATTTTGCCAAAGAAGACCAATCCTTACAACTGACACTCAATGGAGAAGTGGTGAAGAACCTGATTGTGTTTGCCGGGCACGACTGGGAGAATGAAACAGAAACTGTCCTCTTTACAGGACTGGATAGCCGTGGGCGCTCCGTATGGGGAAAAAGAACTAAATAACCAATTATAATTTTATTTTAAAACCATGAAAAGATACACTGGATTATTAGCGGCGCTGACCCTTACCGCAGGTATGGCGCTTCAGGCACAAACCAATGAGTTTGTGATACAAACCAAGAAATTAGGCGCAGAGATTCAGCCTACTATGTATGGGCTGTTCTTTGAGGATATCAATTATGCCGCTGACGGCGGACTTTATGCCGAGTTAGTGAAGAACCGTTCGTTTGAGTTCCCGCAACATCTGATGGGATGGAAAACCTTTGGTAATGTAACGCTTCAAGATGACGGTCCTTTTGAAAGGAATCCGCACTATGTCCGCCTGGCTGACCCGGGGCATCCGCATAAGCATACGGGATTGGATAATGAAGGTTTCTTCGGTATCGGTGTAAAAGCAGGAGAGGAGTATCGCTTCTCTGTATGGGCACGTTTGCCCCAAGGCGGAACATCCGAAAAAATCCGTATTGAACTTGTAGATACTAAATCTATGGGTGAACACCATGCTTTTGCTACTGAGACATTGACGGTTGATTCGAAAGAATGGAAAAAGTATCAGGTTATCCTAAAACCAGGTATAACTGATTCGAAGTCGACTCTTCGTATTTTCCTGGCATCAAAGGGTACGGTTGATTTGGAGCATGTCTCTCTTTTCCCGGTCGATACCTGGAAAGGACATGAGAATGGTTTGCGTAAAGACCTTGCGCAAGCTTTGGCTGATATCAAGCCGGGTGTGTTCCGCTTTCCCGGTGGATGTATTGTAGAAGGGACAGATTTAGCTACACGCTATGACTGGAAGAAGTCTGTAGGTCCGGTAGAGAACCGTCCGTTGAATGAGAACCGTTGGGAATATACTTTCCCGCATCGTTTCTATCCCGATTATTTCCAAAGCTACGGATTGGGATTCTTTGAGTTCTTCCAGCTTTCGGAGGAAATAGGAGCAGAGCCGCTTCCTGTGCTGAGTTGCGGTCTGTCTTGCCAGTTCCAGAATTCAGATGCAGAGGCGCATGTGGCTGTTTGCGATTTGGATAGCTATGTGCAGGATGCTCTTGATCTGATTGAATTTGCCAATGGGGATGTGACCACGAAATGGGGAAAACTGCGTGCCGATATGGGACACCCTGCATCGTTCAACCTGAAATTCATTGGTATAGGCAATGAGCAATGGGGACCGGAATACCCGGAGCATCTCGAACCATTTATCAAGGCTATTCGTAAAGCCTATCCGGATATCAAGATTATCGGAAGCTCCGGCCCGGACTCTGAAGGAAAACAATTCGAATATCTATGGCCGGAAATGAAACGCCTGAAGGTTGACTTGGTGGATGAACATTTCTATCGTCCCGAAAACTGGTTCCTGAATGAGGGGGCACGTTATGATAACTATGACCGTAAAGGTCCGAAAGTGTTTGCAGGAGAATATGCTTGTCATGGTAAGGGGAAGAAATGGAACCATTTTAATGCCGCTCTGCTTGAAGCTGCATTTATGACCGGATTAGAGCGCAATGCAGATATTGTACACATGGCCACTTATGCTCCTTTGTTTGCTCATGTGGAAGGATGGCAATGGCGCCCGGATATGATTTGGTTTGATAATCTCAACTCTGTCCGTACTGTAAGTTACTATGTGCAGCAACTCTATGGGCATCACAAGGGCACTAATGTGCTTTCTTTGACGATGAATAAGAAGGCTGTAACAGGTGCCGAAGATCAGAATGGACTGTTTGCAAGTGCGGTCTATGATAAGGATAAGAATGAAATTATAGTAAAGGTGGCCAATACTTCCGATAAGGCCCAACCTCTGTCTTTGAAGTTTGAAGGATTGAAGAAACAGGATATACTGTCCGGTGGACGTTGCATTAAACTTCGTTCGGCTGATCCTGACAAAGATAATACGATTGAGCAGCCGTCTGCCATTCAACCGCAGGAAACTCCGGTTGCCATTGATGGGCAAGTGTTGAATGTAGAGTTGGAACCGAAGACATTTGCTGTTTATATCTTCAAAAAAGGATGAAACTAATGGATAGATTTAGAGTTAATAAGGTTAGATTTTGGGTGATTTCTTTTGTACTGGTAGCCTCACAAGGGCTATCAGCACAAAGAGATACCACTTTTGTAGCTGATGGTAATCCGATTATCAAATACAAATATACGGCTGATCCCGGTGCGATGGTGCATGATGGTAAGGTGTACATCTATGCCGGACATGATGAGTGCCCGCCACCGGCTGAGCATTATCTCCTGAATGACTGGTGCGTCTTTTCTTCATCCGACATGAAGACATGGACGGAACATCCCGTACCCTTGAAAGCAAAAGATTTCTCTTGGGCGAAGGGGGAAGCATGGGCAAGCCAGGTAATCGAACGTGACGGTAAGTTCTATTGGTATGTTACCGTGGAGCATAAGGATGTTCCCGGAAAGTCTATTGGTGTGGCTGTTGCCGATTCACCGCTCGGTCCTTTTGTCGATGCCCGTGGCTCTGCTTTAATTACCAATGATATGACTACAGAGCGAACTAAAATCTACTGGGATGATATTGACCCGACAGTCTTTATAGACGATGACGGACAAGCTTATTTGTATTGGGGTAATACCCAGTGCTATTATGCCAAGTTAAAGAAGAATATGATTGAACTGGATGGTCCGATTGTTTATGTAGATCTGCCTCGTTTTACGGAAGCCCCCTGGATACATAAGCGTGGCGACTGGTACTACCTTTCTTACGCATCTGAGTTTCCCGAGAAGATTTGCTATGCAATGAGCCGTAGTATCATCGGGCCTTGGGAATATAAAGGAATACTGAATGAAATAGCCGGTAATTCAAATACCAATCATCAGGCGATCATCGAATTTAAAGGCGATTGGTACTTCATCTATCACAATGGCGGAATTAACCCCGCAGGAGGAAGCTATAGGCGTTCTGTGTGCATTGATTGTTTGTATTACAATGAAGACGGAACCATGAAGCGGATTCAGATGACAACAGAAGGAGTGCAATAGGTTTAGATATTAGAATATACTGAAGGTTAGATTAGGTTAGTTAATTAGTTTATTTGAAAAAGGCTGAAAAGATAAGAGCGTCTCCCCGTGATGGGAAGACGCCCTTTTAAATTGAGTTGGATTGTTTTTAAACTAATCTGCGTGCACCGTCGCTGATAACTACATCGTAAACTTTCGGGCTTCTGCCGAACTTTTCTTTGAATTTATCTTTGGCATTCTGGATGAATGTATCATACAACTCTTCTTTCACCAGGTTGATTGTGCAACCACCGAAGCCACCGCCCATCACACGTGAACCTGTTACTCCGCAGTCAAATGCAAGATCATTCAGGAAGTCGAGTTCTTCGCAGCTAACTTCGTAAAGTTTGCTCATACCATGATGTGTCTCATACATTTTCTGGCCTACAGTTTCGTAATCACCTCTTTCCAAAGCATCACAAACATCGAGTACGCGTTGGATTTCTTCGATTACATACTCTGCACGCATGAAGTCTTCTTCGCTGATTTCAGCTTTTGACTCTTGCAACATCTCCATTGTACAGTCGCGCAGGAATTCTACGTGCGGATGTTTTTTCTGGATAGCGGCAACAGCAGCTTCGCAACTTTGACGACACTTGTTGTATGCTGAAGAAGCCAATTCATGCTTAACTACGGAGTCTACCAATACCAGACGATAGCCTTGCGGATCGAATGGGAAGTATTGATACTCCAGTGAACGGCAGTCCAGACGGATAAGGCTACCTTGCTTGCCAAATACGGAAGCGAATTGGTCCATAATACCACAGTTTACACCGCAGTAGTTATGTTCAGTAGCTTGTCCCACTTTAGCCAGTTCAAACTTGTCTATCTTGTTGTCACCGAACAGATCGTTCAATGCATAAGCATACGTACTCTCCAAAGCGGCAGATGAAGACATACCTGCACCCAAAGGCACATCACCGGAAAAAGCTGTATTGAAGCCCTTTACATCAACGCCACGCTTAATCATCTCACGGCATACACCGAAGATATATCTTGCCCAGCTTGCACGGGGAGCGTCTTCTTCCTTCAAACCGAACTCTACATAGTCCTTCAAATCGATGGAATAAGCCTTCACTATGTCAGTGCCATTCGGCTTAATTTCAGCAACCATGCCTTTGTCGATTGCTCCGGGGAATACAAAACCACCGTTATAGTCTGTATGCTCACCAATGAGGTTGATGCGTCCCGGAGAAGCGTAAACTGCTCCTGTTGTTCCGTCAAAATGCTTGATGAAACGGCTTCTTACGTGTTCTATATCCATGATATTTTCAAATTTATAAGTGAATAAATTAATTACCTATACTCTTGTTAGTTATTATTTATCATCTACAGGGATGTCTTTGTTTACGTTTTTGCAGCCTACCAAGCCGTAGAACAGCAGATAAGCAAGAGCTACGATAATCAGCCAGTAGCTGGCCATATAGCCTGCAGAGTCAGAGATGCTTTGCTGAATCAACGGCAGTACACCACCACCCACAACCATCATCATAAAAATGCCGGATGCCTGTGCTGTATATTTTCCTAATCCTTCTACTGCCAGGTTGAAGATACCACCCCACATTACAGAAGTACAAAGACCGCACAATACAAGGAATAATGCGCTGACTGGTACTTGTGCCATCATGAAACCTTCACCTACAGTGTAACCCGGCATTGAAACTGTTACAGTTTTCGGAGTGAAGATAGCAATCAATACGAAAACGATAGCAGTAGCAGATACAACGATCAACTGTGTGCGGCTGGAAACCTTACCACTGATGGCACTACTTGCAGTACGTCCCACAAGCATCAACAGCCAATAGATGGCAGCAATAGCACCACCGATAGCAGCACCGTTCGTCAGAATTCCGGCACCCTTATCACTTGGGTCGGCAAGATAGAAGTTCAAAGTTCCCGGTATACCAATTTCGATACCTACATAGATGAAGATACCAACTACACCCAATACAGTGTGACGGAAACTCCAAGGACTGTGGGAGAATTTTTCTTTTTTCATTCCACCTTTCTGAAGATGGGGCTCAGGAATGGCAACAAATGAAATTACGATAAATGCAGCTACGAATACTCCCATTGCTACGAAGAGGAGAGGAGCAACATCTGACATGGCTGTCTTTACAGTTACTGTACCTATCAAAGCGCCTACGAACAACGGAGTCAACGTACCGGACAAAGAGTTAAGAGCTCCACCGGTTTGAATCAATTGGTTACCTTTGTTGCCACCACCACCAAGGAGGTTCAACATCGGGTTCACCACTGTGTTAAGCATACATACACAGAAACCGCAGATGAATGCACCCAACAGATAGATGATGAAATTTAATTTGATAACATACTCACCGAAAGCAAAAACTTCGGCATCTGCTCCAAACAAGCTGGAGAGGTATTGTGTGAACAAACCGAGGAAACCTACTGCCATTGCAATCAATGCCGTTTTCTTGTAACCGATCTTAACGAGCATGTTACCGGCAGGGATTCCCATAAACAGATATGCCAGGAAGTTCATCATATTTCCCATCATACCCAAAGTGTTCGAACCTGCATATTCATTTCTCCAGATTGTACCGAACGGTGCAGCAAGATTGGTAACGAAGGAAATCATCGCAAAAATAAAGAACATGGTAATAATAGCGACAAGATTACCGTTCTGTTTTTGTTGTGTCATGGTTTTTAATAAATTATTAGTTTATAAAATTAGGTTAGTTATATTCATTCTTGTACACCGAACTTGTAAATGGTTACTTGTTGGTATTCGTCGCCCGGAAGCAATACTGCCGACGGGAAGTGTGGTTTATTAGGAGTATCGGGGAAACATTGGGCTTCGAAGCAAACGGCACTTCGTGCGGGGAAAGTTGCTCCGTGTGCACCGGCAAAGCCGCCCAGCCAGTTTCCTGTGTAAAGCTGCACACCGTTCTCTGTGGTATATACTTCCATGGTACGTCCGCTTTCCGGTTCCGTATAAGTAGCGGCAAGGCTTAATTCGCCACTTTCCGTTTTATTCAATACATAGCAATGGTCATAACCGGCACCATTCACTAATTGCTGGAACTTGTCATCAATGCGTTCACCGATTGCATGCGGCGTGCGGAAGTCCATAGGAGTACCTTCTACCTTCAGGATTTCTCCAGTCGGGATGGACACTTCGTCAATGGGAGTATAATGATCAGCGTTGATAGTAATGATATGGTTCAGAACCGTAGGGGTGGGATTGGCAATTCCTGCCAGATTGAAGAAACCGTGGTTGGTGAGATTAACGACTGTTGCCTTGTCAGTGGTAGCCCGGTATTCGATAACCAGTGCGTTGGTTTCATCTTCCAGGCGATAAGTCATTTCTACTTCCAGATTTCCGGGGAAGCCCTCTTCACCATCGGCGGATGTATAGTTGAAGACAACGGTTGTCGGGTCCGGTTGAACAGCATCCCATACTCTGGCGTGGAAACCTGTGGGTCCGCCGTGCAGGGAATTTGGCCCGTTGTTGATTGTCAGATTGTGCTCTTCGCCGTAGAGAGTGAACTTTCCTTTGGCGATGCGGTTGCCATAGCGTCCGATAGTTGTGTTGAGGAAAGGCTCGGGGCTATTGACTACATGGTCTATACTATCGTGACCCAGAATCACGTTGGCGTATTTCCCTTTTTTGTCGGGTACCATAATGGAAAGGATGGCGCATCCGTAGTTAGTTACTGCAACTTCCATTCCCTGAGCGTTTTTCAGAATAAATAAATCAGTTTTCTTGTTATTTATATCTTTTTGAAAGTCTTCCTTGTTTAAACCAGACAAGTTACTTTCTGTTGACACGGTGTTTATCATATCCATGGTATAATTTAAATTTCTTGCAAATAAAAAGAAATTCTTCCGTACTCCCAAGTGTTTATCTTGAAATGTGAAGAACATTTTAGGAAAGTTTAGCGTTTAACATTTACGAGGCGAATTGATATTTTTTGTAAGTTTGTCGCGTTAATCTAAAAAAATGTAACATTTTTATTTAAAGCTCTAACAAAAACTACGAATGTATCCTTTGAAATTCGAGCCTATTCTGAAGCAAACGCTTTGGGGAGGCGACAAAATTATTGCTTTTAAGCAATTGAATGAAACGCTATCCGGAGTAGGCGAAAGCTGGGAAATCTCGGCTGTAGAAAACAACGAGTCTGTTGTTGCCAATGGCCCTGACAAAGGGCTTACGCTCCCAGAGATGGTGGGAAAATACCGTCAGGAACTGGTCGGCGAAGTGAATTATTCTCGTTTCGGCACCAAATTTCCCTTGTTAATAAAGTTCATTGATGCCAGGTTGGATTTGTCTATCCAGGTGCATCCGGGAGACGAACTGGCGAGAAAACGCCACAACTCTTTCGGCAAGAATGAAATGTGGTATGTGGTTTCTGCGGATAAAGGGGCAAAGCTGATTTCCGGCTTTTCCGAGCAAATTACTCCGAAGGAATATAAGGAAAGAGTTTATAACGGGACATTTGCTGAAGTGCTGCAAACGTGCGATGTGAAACCGGGGGATGTGTTCTATGTTCCTGCAGGACGTGTACATGGTATCGGAGCCGGTGCTTTTGTTGCCGAAATTCAGCAGACTTCGGACATCACTTATCGTATTTTCGACTACAACCGGAAAGATAAGGAAGGAAAATCCCGTGAATTGCACACGACCCAGGCTACCGAGGCTATTAACTTTACCGATGTGCAGGATGATTTCCGTACTGAGTACGACCACCTGGAGAATGAACCGGTGGAATTGGTTGCCAGCCCTTACTTCACGACTTCTCTTTATGACATGACGGAAGAAATCACATGTGACTATTCTGAACTGGACTCATTTGTGATTTTCATTTGTGTGGAAGGTGCATGCCGCCTTACGGATGACAGCCAGAATGAAATCACGCTCCGTGCCGGAGAGACAGTGTTGCTGCCTGCATCCACGCAGGAAGTTACGATTGTGCCCGAAGAAGGCGGTAGCGTGAAGCTACTCGAAACGTACGTATAAAATGCTACGATTTGATAAAAAGATGGCTGCGTTTCATTGAAGCGCAGCCATTTTTTTTGATTTTGTTATTTCTTGGAACTGAACATCCTTCTGACTCTTTTCATCATTCTTAATCCCAGCATTACTCCGTCAAAGACGGCCATACCTGTATTGAAAGCACGCATGATGGCGTTACCTTTGTCGGCTGCAGGAGCAAGCGGGGCGAACAGGTCTCTGGCCGTATCCGTCATTATCTGTTTCTGCAAATGCAATTTCTTACGCACTTCTTGTTTTCGTTGCGCAATGCTTTCAAGGGTGATGGAGGTTGTATCGGGCGTATTATTCATGATGAAATCATTTGTTATTATCAAAGAACAGTCCCGCAATGAAGCTTACCATCGGATTAATGATGAGTTGTTTGCGGAAAATAATTGTTAATAAAATCAGCAGAATGTGGAAACAGGCTATGATACTGAAACTTACCGTCAGTCCGCCCACGAGCGGATCTAAAATGTAAGCCAAAGCAAACGACAAATAAAACAGTGCCACCATGCCAAGGGTAATTACCACCAAGAGTAAAATCAAGGCGGAAAGCAGGATTGATAATTTTTCGGTTATCTCCAGTTGGGTGTATTCTTTCTGTAGTTTCAGATACTTCTTGACCTCGAAGAATAATTGTTGGAGAGTGTCAATGCTTTTATCGTCTGCAAACATCATAGTGGCTCTGTTTTTTTTGTAGAATTGATTTATTCGGCTTCGCCTTTAATTTCAGCTGCAATCTCGTCTACCAGGTTCTCCATTTCGGTACGGTTCAGGCGAATACCTTTCTTGCGGAGGATTTCTGCGATTTTGTGACGAGTGTCTTCTCCTTTTTCGGGAGCAAATAAAATACCGAGGGCTGCGCCTACTGCTGCACCGCCCAAAAAAGCTGCAAGTACATTTAATCCTTTCATAATGTTCTCCTTTCTATTTTAAAGAGGTTAATACTACAAAACTAACATTTTTCTTTGAATAGTTGTTCGCTTAACTTCTTTTTTTTTGATATATTTATTTTTTTACTTGGTCAGGTGCTGAGGACTGGTGTTTTCTCCGCTGTTTTCATTCATTTTTATTTGTTTTTCTCAAAATAATAAGCTATATTTGGGAAAACCTCATAAAATATTGCACTATGAAGACTAAATTTGATTATTATTACATGTCTCCCCTTTATGAGTTCAATTATGTTGTTTTGTTCTTTGTTAAGTTGTATAATCGTATTAAACAACGCAAAACAAGTAAAGTTACATTAAATGAATAATGTGAGTCGGATATTCTTTGTCAGGATGCTGTTTGGACTTCTTTCATTACCCATTCAGATTTTCTTCATTGCCTACTTTCTTTTCGTTTAACTATAGTTATTCGCAAGGAACACTATAGTTATCCTTGCGTTTGACTATAGTTATCCGCAAAGTATACTATAGTGCAACGAAGAGAAAGTAGGCAATGAAGTATATCCCGATAGGCAGGCTGTGAAATAAGAAACGCCTGTGAAAGTCATTTCTACAATAGAGAGGTGTCATAGGGGGAAAATAACACCTCTGTCTACATCATGACGAATTAAATTCGACTATTCTCCTCCTCACAGTTTTATCATTTTATTCGTTTAATTAAATTTAACTACAAGAGTAACGTTCAGCTTGATTGTTCCGTGTACATTTGTCCTATTATTCGGAATATGAGCTACATGAGAATACAGAAAAAAAAGATATTTCTGATTATCGGGTTGATAGCACTTATACTGGTTGCTTGTAGTAATACGGACGGCGATTTGGACAATAAGTGGCAATTGAGGCAATATCAATATGCTGACGGTTCCGTGGAGCGTCAGGATAGTATCTTCTATAATTTTCAGAAAGGCAGCTTTTCAGCCATCTGTTTGTTGAAAAATGGTGGCTATCAAACGTTTTTTGGGAATTATTCTTTGAAAGGAGATAAAATTTCTATTATTTTGCTGCCTGAAAGCATAGAGGAAGAAAACTATGCATTGTATATGGGGTGGGAGAATGGAGAACGGACGTTTACAATGGAAGAACTGACTTCTTCATCCCTCCGTTTGGAATACGCAGGAATTCACTATATATTCCGTAAATATTGAGTAGAGTATTTAAAGAATAGACATAGAAATTATTAACAAAAACAATATGATTATGAAAAAATTAGCCATTTTAGGAATGGGATTGTGCGTTGTATTGGCATTCTCTTCTTGTAAATCAAGTGAAAGCGCTTATAAAAAAGCATATGAGAAGGCAAAGCAACAAGAGTTGGCTGAACCTCAGACTACCGAACCGGTAGAAGTATCTCCGGTAGTCAGTGCTCCGGTTGAAGCCAAGGTAGTAGAAAGTGTGCCTGTTGCAACTGCTGGTGTACGTCAGGAGAAAGTTGAGGTTGTATCGGGTGTTGGTGGTTTGAAAGACTATAGCGTGGTTTGCGGTAGCTTTAGCGTGAAAGCCAATGCTGAAAGCCTGAAGGATTTTCTGGATAAGGAAGGTTATAGCGCAGTTATCGCCTTTAATCCGGATGCAGCTATGTATCGTGTGATTGTTAGCACTTTCGCTGACAGAGCTTCTGCAGCTGACGCGCGTGATGCTTTCAAATCTAAGTATTCTAATCGTAAGGACTTCCAGAGTGCTTGGTTGCTGTATCGTCTTAAATAAATAGAATTCTTTTTGGTAATTATAGAAAGGGAGTTTTCTCTTTCAAAATAAGGCAGTAGCTGGGAAGTTACTGCCTTTTTTCTGTTTATAAGGTAAAAAATAGAGAAGCCTCAACCGGTTGAGGGGGGCAACTTGGGTTGAGGCTTCTTTTGGGGGATTGTGTCAGTTGATTTTTTAAGGTCTTATTTATTTAAGTTGAATCTTAAATGCCTGGGTACGTCCGGCATAGACATCGCTATTGCTGAAGTCGCAATTAACGGTTCCCGAACGTTTTTTGCTATAAATATTTACGACTATGCCGGACTGGGATTGTGCAGGGTCGGCAATATGAACTTCAGCTTTATCTTTATCTATGTTCTTGATTATCAAAGTGCAACCTTTGTTTGTTCTTACTGTCATGTCTTTGCTGGTGAATTCTCCTGCATTATAAAATACCATCTGCCAGATACCAGCCTTTTTATTTCTTACTACTTGTACATTTTCTGTATTGGCTAAAATTTCGACATTGTTTTTGCGTCGGTAGTTCTTCATCTCCTCGGCGGATTGAATGCCGGGCACAACAATGTAGGCATAAGTTGCCAGTTCCGGTGTAATGCCATGATTCAAACATAGAGTGAATACTTTTTTCTGTATGGCACCTTTGGAAGTGGAATGATTAATATCGTACCAACTTCCTGTTTGCAGTTGGTTGGTTGCAACTACTTGTTGTCCGTCCGGCAGTAAATATCCTACTTTGTTGTGTAGGATCCACTCGGGAGAGCTGTAATTGAAAGTTCCCTCGTTGATATCGGAGATTTTTCCTTTCTGGCAGACTAAGGCACTCTCAGCAGAAGACAGGCATTGATTGATAGTTGTGAATATGGGGTGCGGTGATGTGGAGTGTATGCCTGCCCCAAGACATACTACTTCATCATCGAAAAAGAACCATGCTTTGCGTGCGCTTGTATTGATTCCGGCATACGAGTCTGTGTAGGAATAGACTGATGCTCCGCATAGGCTGTCGGATACGCCTCCGGCAAAGGTTGATGTTCCGGGAGTCTGCCAATCACTGGCTGCCATAGGGATTTCATCAACTTGCGGAGCGGTTGTTCCGGGAATGCGAGTCCAGTTCCAGACGGGGAAGATTTCATCATATTCGTTTCCATCGACTACTATATTGGTACATCCGTCGGACATGAAGTAGGTCTTTAGGTTTTCTCCATTTCCATATTCGCAACGGGCTGTGCGGGTAGATACCATACGCACGTCAAAAGTATAAGTGGGACGTACGTGCAAGGTATAATCTCCCCGGAAATAGTGAGTATGTTTTGCTGCCAGCGCATAATTGGCAGGCTGTTTGCCGTTCAGGCGGGCAATGATTTCTTTAAATTCATTGGCATGCTCCGGGTCCAGTTCAACCATGCGTTTGGCAAATAGTGCTGTGTGTGCCTTTTTGGTGACTCCGGGACGGCTTACGCCTCTTCCTAACACGTCAAACAACATGTATTGACCGCGTATGGTAGAATAATAGGTTTCGCGCATGAATTTGCTTAGTAGGGCTAACTTGTCTTGCGGAATTGCATATTGGGTACCTTTGGTGTACATGGCTATTTGAGTTACCCCTTTCAGAATTTCATCTCCGTATCCACCGATATAGAGTTGTTGTCCGTGCTGGAAGTAACTGTTGTCATGCTGAAACCCTTCTTTTGTGGTATATACAATTGGATTATAAACATTTTCGAGGGCAAATTTCAAGTCTGCTTCATTTTCAGAAAGACATGCACGATATATCCAGTGCAGGGCAATGTCCGTGCGGTTAGCTCCTGTCCATTTGGCGGGATCTCCTCCGTCTGTTTTAATTCTTTCCAGTATTTTATTTTCCAATTCCTTGTTCAACTGTTTTGCTCCTGTCCGCATTTGTATCAGTAATACTCCCAGGCGTTGGGGCTCGGCAATTTGATTGTACCACCAGTTATGACACCAGGGATTGCGCTCATGCCAGTATTCCAGTCCTTGCTGTATTTTGATAAAGAGATTCTCGTCCTTATAATGTTTATTACTCGGATTGGTGTATGCGAATACGAAATTGTACAGGCGGTCGATGTGTTCCAAAGGAGGCCAATTGGTTCGCTGTATGCTGCCATAATCCACATCTGTAAATGATCCGTCAGCCTCATTGTATTTCTTCAGGGCTTCGTCAATGGAAGGGTTCTTGGCGAAGTCAGTCCTGATTTTTTGCATCAATACTTCAAAGTCGTTGTTGTTGCCCGGAGGATTGAGGTTGGCCACTGCATTTGCCTTTGCCGATATCATACTGCTCATGATGAACAATATAATAAGATGAACTGTGATTTTCATATTGTTTTCAACGTTATTAGTTTATATATGATAATTATCTTTTTTCTACTCAGCCATTTTATATATCTGATTTCCGGCCAAAAGGAATGCTCCCACACCATACACCTCCGTCATTTCACGGGTTACTTTCTTCGGGTCAGCACCGATGGGCTGTACATAACCCAGCTTTCCATCTTTTTCTACGGCTTTTACCAGTGCTTTCCATCCTTTTTCGATGACGGGCATGAAAGCTGTTTTATCCAATAACCCTTCATTAACACCATAAGCTAATGCATATACGATGAATCCTGTGGCACTTGTTTCGGGAGAAGGATAAGAGTCCGGATCCAGAAGGCTTGCATGCCAATATCCGTCTTTGCCTTGCAACTGGACTATGCGCTCGGATAGGGTGATGAATAAATCCTGATAGAACTGGCGGTACATGTTGTTGCGTGGCAGGGTTTGCAGAATTTCGCAAAGACCTCCCAAAACCCAGCCGTTTCCGCGTCCCCAGAATACTTTTGCGCCATTGGCTTCTTTTTGTTTGAAATAGCGGTGATCTCTGTAGAACAGTTTTTCTTCTTTATCAAACAAATAGTCGTAAGTTGCCTTATATTCCCGGTTCATGAATTCGATGTATTTCCAGTCGTTTGTCAGCATATACATTTTGGCATATACGGGGGGAGCCATAAATAAGGCATCGCACCATGACCAACGTTCTAAACTGCTCATGTTCCTGTAGTCCAGTTCCAATGTGCTGGCTGACGGGTGATTGATGACGAATTCCGTGCGTGCCAGTGTGGGAAGCAGCATGTTGCGGTCGTGATACTTCTGGTACATATCCAGAAATACCTGCCCTACAGCTATATGATCCGCATGATACATGTATTTCCCTACTTGCCAGGCATTGCGACGGCCAATTTTCATCAACCATTCATAGTAAGAACTGTCTCCGTCTTCTTTCTCCGTTAATTCAGCCCAATCTATCATTCCCATATAGAGTGCGGCATATGTCCAGTTGAGGTCATCATGCTCATGTCCCTTTGCCGGATTGGCTATCTGCCAGTCGGCAACACGTTTCATTATGGATTTTACATCTGTTTTGCTGAAATTGCTCTGCCCATACGTATATATGGCAGCGATGGATAAAATGGAATAAATGATTAAACGTTTCATATCTTTTTTCATGTATTAAAATCAAGAGCAAAGATACCCGTTTTTCTCAATAACTCAGAATCATATTATCCATAGCGGATCCGAATGGACAATTAGTGCCACAAAAATGGACGGATTTGACATGACAGGATGTAAAAAAGGAGTGAAGAGTACATTGTTATTTGAACTCTTTTGGATAATTTTGCAAACACTATGCACGTGGATTAATCTTAAGCACTATATTACTATGAGCCGACTTAGATATATATCGTTATTTGCGTTGATATTATTGTGTGCGGAATCACATGGACAGTATTTTAAGAAATTGACAATGAAAGACGGACTTTCCAGCCCTTCCGTACTTTCTATTTATCAGGATACTTTAGGACGGATGTGGTTCGGAACGAATGAAGGTGTGAATGTCTATGACGGCAATCAGATTTCCAGATATAAGTCTTATGACATTATTAATAATCAGCACTGGGAAAAAGGGCTTATTAATGGGGTCGTCAACGAGATTGTGGGCGATTCGCAGGGGAATGTTCTGATGATAAATAGCGGGTCTCTGATAAAGTATGATATCCGTAAGGAAGCGTTTCGGAAGGTCATTCCGACAGGCGTCGGTGCTTTGGCAGTTTTAGACAAAGAGGTGTGGTGTACCATTCGTGACTCTTTGTTCAGATATGACTCGGAGGAGGATTCATTGCATTTTTATCGCAAGTTGGGTACTGCCACTGTCATGTGCATGGAAAAAATGGGTGAGAAGATATGGATAGGAACGGCAAACGGCTTATATGTATTGGTGGGGGATGAATTAAAATGTGTGTTGCCTGATATTGAAATCTTTAAATTATTTGTGAGTAGCCGTAAGGAGCTGTGGATTGCTTCGCGAATGAAAGGATTATATAAGGTGGGTCGGGATGGAAAGTTAATAAAGGAAGAGCATTCGCCCACACGTGTCGTAAGTTTGCAAATACGAGGTTTTGTGGAGGATGAACGGCAGAATATTTGGTTTGGCACCTTTGAAGGGCTGCAAGTCTATAATCCTTATCTGGATACATATCGCGTTTATCGGCCCGACTATCATCCGGGTTCTTTGGAGCATCAGTCTGTTTTCTCGCTTTATAAAGACAGGCAAGGCACTATCTGGGTGGGTACTTATTATGGCGGCGTTAATTATTTCAATCAGTCGAAAGACGTATTTTTGTATTACCCTCATGATAACGTCAATAATCATTGTCTGAACTTCCCTATTGTGGGGCAGATGGTTGAAGATAAGGACCATAATCTGTGGATTGGCACGGATGGGGGCGGGGTGAACTTACTGAACAGAGCGACCGGAACTTTTACTTATTACACCTCTGCCGGGAAGAATTCCGTTCTGCACAATAATATAAAAACACTGAGTTATGACAGGCAACACGACCGGGTATATATTGGCACATATACTGGGGGAATAAGCTGTTATGACAGAAAAAGCGCCCGTTTCTATCATTATCTGGACCATTACAGGCAGACAGGAGAAGGACCGAATCATATCATCTATCATTCTTTATTTAAAAATGGTTGGTTGTATGTAACTGCCCGTAACGGCTTTTGGCGAATTCATCCGGAACGGAATGAGTTTCAGTTACTTAGTAAAGAACGCCTTTTCCTGACGTTTGAGATGGATTCGAGAGGATACATCTGGTTGGCGGCCGATTTCAAACTTTACAGGATGAAAACAGGGAATTGGGATCAGCTGGAATGCATCAAGTTGGAGGGAGGCACTACTGCCGGTACCCGGATAACCCAGATAATGGAAGCGGCTGACGGGACGGTTTATATTGCTACCTTGGGAGATGGTGTATATTCCTATAGTCATGAAACGGGGAACTGGAAACATTATACAAAAAAGAATAGCCATCTTCTGAGCGATTTTTGCTATAATCTGGCAGAAACACATATGAATAATATTTTGATAACCTGCGATGAGGGTTTTTCTATTTATTCTCCCTTTAATTATTCTATATATTCTATTGAATTGGGGCTTAAGGGCGGCATTTCGGCAGTGGCCGAGGGTGGTGGTATTCTGATGGCCGATGATGATCGGATTTATATGGGAGGAGTGGATGGAATGATTGCATTCAGAGAGAAGGATTTGTATCAGGAGAATGAAGGCGGTGCGTCCGGATTCTATTTCTCCAATCTTTACATCAATAACGTGAAGGTTTCTCCTGATGATGGTTCGGGTGTGTTGTCCCAATCCCTGTCATTTACAAAACATTTGGACCTTTCTGCCGGGCAAAATAATATCATGATTGATTTTTCCAGTTCCAATTACGTGGAACTGGAAGGAAAAGATGAATACCTTTATAAATTGGAAGGTTTTGATAAAGATTGGATTTTGACAGACCAGTTGCGCGTGAATTATACAAATTTGGCTCCGGGCAATTATGTGTTGAAAGTGCGTGAATCGGGAACTAAGGTGAGAAATGAAGAAGGCCAGGAAATAAGGCTTGATATAACGATACATCGTCCTTGGTTTGCTACGTTTTGGGCATTTTTGTTGTACTTTCTTGTGGTTGCGGGCATTGTTTACAGTTTCTGGCGGGTGAAGATGGCACGCAGGGCGTTGGCTTTGTCGTTGGCTGAAGAAAAGAATGAGAAAGAGCGGATAGAAGAGGTAAACAAAGTGAAACTGCGTTTCTTCACAAATATTTCACATGAATTCCGTACTCCGTTGACTTTGATAATTGGCCAGGTAGAGATGCTGTTGCAAATGGAGAAACTGGCTCCTGCCGTAAACAAGCGCTTGCATGGAATACATAAGAATGCGATTAATCTACGTCTTCTCATAACGGAATTGCTGGACTTCCGTAAACAGGAGCAAGGCTTCATGAAACTGAAAGTGGAGCGTGTGGAAGCAGTCTCTTTTGTGCAAGACATCTATCGGTTGTTTGCCGATTTTGCCCGTAAAAGGAATATAGAGTACGCATTTGAAAATACGGGAGAAGAGATTGATTTATGGTTCGATCCGGTGCAGATGCAGAAGGTAGTCTTTAATTTGCTGTCGAACGCATTTAAGTATACCCCGGAAGGAAAAAGTATAAAGGTTTCTGTTAGACGGCAGCAGCGGATGGTTGAGATAGCGGTGGCGGACACCGGTTGTGGGATTTCTCCGGACGACAAGCAAAAGATATTCGAACGTTTCTATCAGGTGGGGGATGAATACTCCGGTAAAGGGCTCATGGGCAGTGGCATAGGGTTAGCCCTGCTTAAAGGGATAGTGGATGCGCATAAGGGAGTAATAAAAGTAGATAGCGTGCTGGGGGAAGGAAGTACTTTCAGGATATGTCTGCCTGTTGGGAACGGACACTTCACACGGGAAGAATTGGAGTATGAAAAGACGGTAAGGGCTTTCTCTGATCATCAGGATATGCTTATGGATGAAATAACGTTGCTGAACGATACGATGGAAAGGAGTGAGGCAGACCTGGATATGATAGAAGACAAAAATGAAGGAATGCCGCGTGTGCTGCTTGTTGAAGATGATGAAGAAGTGTTGGAAATGCTGGTGAGCATCTTTTCGCCCACATACACGGTGTATAAGGCTACTAACGGGCAAGTGGGCTTTGAAATGGCGCAACAGTGGCATCCGGATATTGTGGTCAGCGACGTGATGATGCCGGTGATGTCCGGTAAGGAAATGTGCTATAAAATTAAGAACTGTCTGGAACTGGCATATATGCCGGTAGTATTGCTTACGGCACAAACTTCGGAAGATTGCACGATAGAAGGGTATATGTTTGGTGCGGATGATTATATCACAAAACCGTTTAATGTGAAATTGCTATTAACCCGTTGCGGTAATTTGTTGAAGAGTAGAAAAAAATTGCTCGGTAAAGTGGCACAGGTTGAAGTAACGGCAATTCCGGAAACTGGAATTTTGAATGTAGTGGATCAGGAATTGCTGGATAAAGCAACAAGAATTATAAAACGTAATTTTGATAATCCGGACTTTGATATGAGTATGTTGGCTTCCGAACTGAATATGGGGCGTAGTAAAATGTTTGCCCGTCTGAAAGAAGTGGTAGGGCTCACTCCCAATGAGTTTACTTTAAAACTGAAATTGGAAGAAGCGTTGCGGATGTTACAGGAAGCCCCTCAATATAATATATCGGAGATATCTTATCAATTGGGGTTTGCTTCTCCCCGTTACTTCAGTCGATGCTTCAAGGACTTTTACGGGGTATCTCCGTTGGCTTATCGAAAGGAACCTTCGAATGGAAAGGAAGCGGGACGAAATTAGTAAAGGCCGTAGTAATCAATGCCTTGCATTTACATTGCTTTTCCTTCAGTATGTAAAAGCATTTACCGCAGGATGTAACGGTCTTTACCCCCTATTGTAACGGTCTTTACCTCGGTATGTAACGACCTTTACCTCGGCATGTAACGGGCGTTTCCCTGTGGGGTAACGGAAGTTACGTTGTAGGGTGACGTAAGTTATGTCGTAAGGAGACGGATAATACTACTTAGATTGAGAGGGATAATCATGTTCATTGTGTAAGTGCATAGGGGTAAAAAACGTCCGAAGTGTGGCACAGATTGTCCGAAATACAATTAGTGCACATGTATCATATATGCAGGGAAAGTATAAGTCTGAGAATTAGGCTTAGTTTGCACTGTGCTTATCGAGGTCTTTACATCGTAAGTGCAGAGTTTATAAATATCAATCAAAATCTATTTTATGAGAAACAAAGTATGGTTACTCGCGTTGGCTTTATTGGTCGTGCACTCAGGCAGGGCTTTGGGGGATGAAAGTCATTCCCGGTCAACAGCTATTACACAGCAAGCTAAGACAAAAGTAGTGAAAGGTATTGTGCTGGACGATATGGGTCCGGTTATCGGTGCTACTGTATTTGTGAAGGGAACCCAGAATGGTATGGCAACTAATCTGGATGGAGAATTTACATTGACGGTTCCGATTGGGGCTACCATTGTAGTTTCATTTATAGGCTACGAGGATAGAGAGATTGTCTATAAAGGTGAGTCGGAACTGAAGATAACGTTGACTGAAAATGTTACCACGCTGGAAGAAGTGCAGGTCATCGCTTATGGTACTACTAAGAAAGTAACAGTCACGGGAGCGATTGCTTCGGTGAAATCAGATGAAATCATGAAATCGCCTGTGGGCAGTATCGCTAATGCATTGAGTGGAAAAGTCCCCGGATTATCCAGTGTGCAGTCCAGTGGGCAGCCAGGTGCCGACGATGCTACGATTTATGTGCGTGGTGTGGGTTCGCTGACCGAAGGTTTATCTGCTCCTTTGATGCTTGTAGATGGAGTGGAACGCTCGTTCTATCAGTTGGATCCGAACGAAATTGAAGACATTACGGTATTGAAAGATGCATCAGCGACTGCCGTATTTGGTGTGCGCGGTGCCAATGGTGTTGTGCTGGTCACTACCAAACGCGGACAGGAAGGCAAAGCTAAGATTAGCTTTTCTACCAGTATGGCACTTCAGTTGCCTACCCGTATACCGGAGTTCGCTAATAGTTATGATTACGCAACGACTTACAATAATGCTCAGTTGCGTGATGGAGTGGCAGAAGAAAACCTGGCGTTTACTCCCGAAATGGTGGAAGCATTCCGCACGCACAGCAATCCTTTGATTTATTCGGACACAGACTGGACTGATATGCTGATAAGAAAGACTGCAGTACAGACTCAGCATAACTTTAATATTTCAGGTGGTTCAAAGCGCGTTCGCTATTTTGCCTCGCTGGGTGTGTTTACTCAGGACGGACTTTTTAAAACGTTTGACACGCACGGGCACAAGACCGGTTTTAAATACAACCGCTACAACTACCGTGTGAACATGGATGTGGATGTAACTAAAACCACTTCCATGAAAATCAATCTGGGAGGCCGCCTGACTGACAGGCGTGAGCCTAATTACAATAACGGTACGGCTACAAATGTCAAAAGTTTGTTCAGGGATATATATTGGACAGCTCCCTTTGCAGGACCCGGTATTGTAGATGGAAAGTGGGTTACTGTTAATGCGCAGACATTCGGAAAATTCGGCACTGTGTATGATGCCTTGAACTCTTACTATGGAAAAGGTTTCAATACATATGATAATAATGTGGTGAACTTTGACTTTGTGCTTGATCAGAAACTTGACTTCCTTACAAAGGGCTTGAAAGCTCACGTGAAAGGTGCTTATAATAGTGGTGTGAGCATAACTAAGCGTCGTGAGGGACGTGCTGACCGTTATGAGGCCTTTCTGGGAGAAGGAGGTGAAGTCTTGTTGAAGAAAAACCAGGAGATGCAAACCTTAGGGTATAGCGATGAAAAATACGGTCAGTCCCGTGACTGGTATCTGGAAGCAGCCGTGAATTATCAGAGAAAATTCGGTTCTCATAACGTGTCTGCTCTGTTTATGTATAACCAAAACATGAAATATTACTATTCTGATAAGTCATTCCCCGGTATCCCCCGTAGTTATGTAGGCCTTGTAGGGCGTGCCACTTATGATTATAAAACCCGCTATCTGGCAGATTTCAGTATTGGATATAACGGTTCCGAGAATTTTGCTGAAGGAAGCCGTTTTGGTTTCTTTCCCGCAGGTTCTATAGGATGGATCATTTCGGAAGAGCCGTTCATGAAATCCTTAAAACCATATATCAGCTATCTGAAATTACGCGGTTCGTATGGTATTGTCGGTAATGATATTGTTTCCGACGGTTCCAGGTTCCTGTATCTTCCTGATGCTTATACAATCAGCACTGAAAAATACGGTTTCGGCTCAATAGTTAACAATATATTGGTCGGAGCTAAAGAGTCGAGGATTGGTAATCCGAACGTAACTTGGGAAACAGCAGCCAAACAGAATTATGGCGTTGATCTGCATTTTTTTGACAGTCGCCTGAAAACGTCTTTCGATTACTTTATTGAACACCGCAAAGACATTCTGATATCCCGTAATATCAATCCCGGTTATCTGGCCGTAAGTCTGCCTATCGTAAATATGGGTAAAGTTGATAATAAAGGTTTCGAGGTGACGGCTCGTTGGGAAGACCAGATACAGAATGTAAGATATCATGTCGGGACCAATTGGGGATATGCCAAGAACAAGATTGTGTTTAATGATGAAATTCCTCAGCCTTACGAATGGATGCGCCGGACAGGTCGTCCTGTCGGACAGCAGTTCGGGTATATATATGACGGTTTCTTTACGGAAGAGGAAGCGGCAAATTATGCTTCGCTGAAAGGACAAGAGGGTGGCATACCGGACCATGGCGAAGGCTTTACCCCTTTGGCTGGCGATGTGAAGTATAAGGATTTGAACGGAGACCATAAAATTGATAATAATGATGTTTCTGCCATTGGCAATCCTATTTATCCATTGCTTACGGGCAATCTGTCAATGGGTTTCTCCTGGAAAGGTTTGGATTTCAGCATGACGTGGGCAGGTGCGTTCAAGACTTCCCGTTTGGTTGCTGACTTTTACCGTTATCCGTTTGGAAGTACTAATAATCGCTCTCTGCTGAAGTATATGATAGATGATGCCTGGACGCCGGAGAAGGGAAACTCAGCAAAGGCACCGGCTATTTCGTTGACAAATAGCAAGCCGAACAATTATAAAGATTCTGATTTATGGTTGCGTGACGCTTCTTATGTGCGTCTGAAAAACCTGGAAGTAGGTTATTCTTTCCCTCAAAGCCTTTTGAGTAAGATTCATCTGAGTTCTTTGCGCATCTCTCTTTCCGGTTATAACCTGTTGACGTTTGATGCATTAGGTTTCAGTGACCCCGAAAGTAATCCTAGCGGAGACACCTATCCGTTGGTGAAAGTTATAAACTTTGGATTAAAGGTTGGATTTTAACGCTTAAATAAAAGAAATGATATGAAAAATATAAAGAAACATTTTCATGCTATTGTGTTGCTGCTGGGATTGCTGATTTCTACCAATGCATGCGAGGACTTGGCTTTCGGAGATAAATTCCTGCAAAAGCCCCCCAGCACGGATGTTACAATCGACACGGTCTTTTCAACTGCTGAGTATGCCCGCAGGGTTTTGTGGTATAGTTATCGATATTTGCCGATGGGACTGGAAACGTCGAATAGTTATTGGAATACGATGTGGTTGGGAAATATTGAAGGACTGACGGATTTGAATCAGGATTATCTGGGATATTCTGGGGTTAATAAAGTCTATTATGCCGGTAACTATAATGCCGGTACGGAAAACTCACCGAGAGGGACGTATATGGCTACTAAAGCTCGTTTTAATGACAATGAAACCCACATGTGGTCGGCTATCCGTAATGCCTGGTTAATTGTAGCCAATATCGACAGAGTGCCTGATATGGATCAGGCAGAGAAAGAACGCCTGAAAGCGGAAGCTAAAACTATGGTAGCGGTATATTATGCGCATATGTTGCGTCACTATGGCGGTTTGCCCATTGTGGACAAAGTAATTGCACCGGATGAAGCGGAAATGCCTGCCCGGGCCACTTTACAACAAACAGTCGATTTTATCGTGAGGTTGTTGAACGAAGCTATTGATTGTCCGGAGTTCCCTTGGCATATATCAGAAGCGGAGATGTCTAACTGGGACGGCCGTCTGACGAAGGCCGGTGCAATGGGGCTGAAGGCGAGAGTGCTGCTCTTTGTTGCCAGTCCGCTGTTTAATAATGATCAGCCTTACTTCCAGGGAGCGGCTTCCGACGCGCTGATGACATGGTTCGGAAATTATGATCGTGAACGTTGGAAACATGCGATGGATGCTTGCGAAGCTTTCTTTAAAGCTGTTGACAGTAATGGTTTCTATAAGCTGGTCGAAAAAGAAGATGTCAATCCCAGCGACTATCGTTATGCTTTCCGTGCCGCTTATTTTGACCGTGGCACTACCGAAACTTTAATATCTGTTCGTAGAGAAAATTACTATAAAGCCAACCAACAACCCTACACTAATCAATCTATTCGCTGGGGAGCAATCTGTCCCACAAAGGAATATTTTGATATGTTCCCGACTGCTGACGGAGAGAATTTTGATTGGAATAATCCGGAACATGCAAAGAATCCGTTCATCAATAGAGATCCCCGTTTATCCGAGACTTTCATATTGGACGGAGATCTTTTCCAAAGTAGAACGGCTGGCGTTACAAGGGAGAAGCCGGATGATAAGGAAAATTATCCGGCGGGAAGAGATTGGAATGTAGGACAGGTGACAGCCAAGTCTTTGATGACAGGAATATCTTGTAGAAAATGGGGGCTGGACCGTGCGGGCGAGTATAACGGTCATGTCATCCAGTGGCCTCATCTGCGTATTGCGGAAATTTATTTGAGTTATGCGGAAGCCCTGAATGAGTATAATAATGGCCCGAATGATCTGGCTTACCATTATGTTGATGAAGTACGTGCACGTGTCGGCATGAAGGGACTAAAGAGAGGATTGAGCCAGGAAGAATTCAGAAAAGAGCTCCTTCGTGAGCGTGCTTGCGAATTTGGCTATGAAGAAGTACGCTTTTTCGACTTAATCCGCTGGAAGATGAAGGATAATTTCTCTTCTCCCCTGCATGGATTGAATATCTATAAGAATAAGAATGACGGCAGCTATATTTGTGAAGAGTTTCCGCTTCTGGGAGGAGAACAAAGCCGTGCCTGGTGGAATCCCGGTGGATTCTCGGAAAAATGGTATCTGAGTGCTTTCCCGCAGAATGAAATTAATAAAGGATATGGATTGATACAAAATCCCGGTTGGGAATAATACATCTGAAAAACATAGATAAACAAAAGTATGAATAAAAAGATAAATATCATATTGGCAAGTGTACTGTGCTCATTCAACTTGATGGCACAAGTAGACACACTGACGATTCATAAGGATAAAGTGGTTATAGATTATGGCCGCAATATTACTCATGATGCAAGAGAGGTTACCGGTGCCGTTTCTACGGCTACCAGCGATAAGCTTTCGCATAAGAATAGCATTAATGCCACGAATCAGTTGTTCGGTATGCTACCGGGGTTGCAGGTGTTGCAGAATACCGGTGCGGTTTGGGAAGACGGAGCTACTATGTATGTGCGTGGAATGGGGACTTTGAATTCTAAGAGTCCGCTTGTATTGGTCGATGGTTTCGAACGTTCTCTTAAGGAACTGAGTTCGGAAGAAATAGAGTCGGTCAGCATACTGAAAGATGCCGTAGCTACCAGTTTATACGGTATTCGTGGTGCCAACGGCGTAATTTTAGTTAAGACGAAACGGGGCAGTCTGACCTCTCCTCAGATCAATTTCTCTTATGAGTTTAATATGGCTACTCCGAAGCGTTTACCCGATTTTGTGGATGGATATACTTATGCGTCAGCGTTGAATGAGGCAATGAAGAATGACGGTTCAATGCCGCGTTATTCATCGGCAGAACTGGATGCTTTTAAAAATCAGACCAATCCGTTGTTTTATCCTAATGTAGATTGGGTGGACGAGACACTGCGGGGAGCCAGTTATGGCGATAATATAACCTTTTCGGCACGTGGTGGCGGTAAGTTTGTAAGCTACTATACAATGTTGAACTTTCTGGATAACCGTGGCATTTTGCAGCCCACCGGAGATAATGATGGGTATTCCACTCAACTTAAGTATTCTAAGCTGAATGTTCGTACAAATTTAGATATTACAGCTTCACCTACTACGACTGTACAATTGAATTTATTGGGTAACTTCTCCGAACATAACCGTCCGGGAACAGGGGTTGGTGATATCTTTACGGCCATATACCAAGTTCCTGCCGGTGCGTTTCCCATCAAGACG
This sequence comes from Bacteroides stercorirosoris, assembly GCF_900142015.1. Lineage (GTDB taxonomy): Bacteria > Bacteroidota > Bacteroidia > Bacteroidales > Bacteroidaceae > Bacteroides > Bacteroides stercorirosoris. Next base: position 83,791 of record NZ_FQZN01000010.1, on the reverse strand, counting down.
GAAAGGGGAATTTGGGGAGGTACTACGACCTATGGAAATAATCCGGTCGCTAATATTTCAGGTAAGGGATACGCCCGTTCTCAGACTCGTGCCTTGTTTGCCGATATACATTTGAAACAGGATTTGGCGGCTCTGTTGCCGGGACTGACAGGTGGTATTAAAGTCGCATTGGATAACACTGCTGCCTATTGGGACAGCAACACGAAGAACTTCGGTTACGAATCGGCTGTTCTGGATTTGGAGACAGGGGAGAAAGAGTTTAAAACTCATGCCAATGAAGGTACACTCTCCTATTCAAAAAGTGTAGGCTCCGTTACCACTCACTTCAACTTTGAGGCCTATGCCAACCTTGCCAGGAAGTGGGGCAAGCATGATTTGAATGCTACTTTCATGTATTCCATGGATAAGATAAAGTCAAAGGGACGTAATACGGGACGCGCTTTTATGGATGTAATAGGCCAGGCACATTATGCATATAATAATCGCTATTTGGTAGATTTGTCATTGTCCGGTTCTGCATCCAGCATACTCGATCCCGATGACCGTTGGGGAATATTCCCGGCTATTGGTGCAGGCTGGATTCTGTCGGAAGAAAGTTTTCTGAAGAACAACTGGCTGAACTTCCTGAAATTGAGGGCTTCGTATGGTATTTCAGGACGTGCTGATTATGACGTAAACCTGTTTCAGGATATTTACGGTAGCGGAGGCTCATACTTTTTTAAGAATACTCCAACTTCTATTAGTGGCATGAAACTGACTCAATTGGGAGTTGAGGGACTGACATACGAAAAGTCTCATAAACTGAATGTCGGAGTTGATTTCAAAGCCTGGAATAAATTGTCATTGGCTATTGATGCTTTTTATGATCATCGTACGGACATTCTTGTTAGTGGCAATAATGCGGTTTCTGGTATATTAGGTATGTCAGTGCCGAAAGCCAATGACGGGGTTGTTGACAATAAAGGTGTTGAAATTGCTTTGAACTGGGATGATAAGATTTCGAATTTCACTTACCACGTAGGCGGGCAGTTCTCATTTGTACGCAACAAGATTATAGAACAAAATGAAGAATATCGTCCTTATGATTATCTGAAGCGTACAGGAGGTTCTTTAAATCAGCTTTTTGGTTATGAAGTGGTGGGGATTTATCAATCACAGGAAGAGATTGATAATCGTGAAGTCAAACAATACCTGGGTGATGTGCGCCCTGGAGATCTGATGTTTAAGGATCAGAACGGTGATAACCGGATAGATGATTATGACCAGGTAGCGTTAGGGTATAACTCTACATGTCCCGAAATTTATTATTCGTTTGATTTGGGAGCAGAATATAAAGGGCTGGGTGTGTATGCTCTGTTTCAAGGCACAGGTAATTACAGCAAAATGTTGGATACAAGAAGTATTTATCGTCCTATAGTAGGTAACAATACGATTTCTACTTATTATTATGAGAACCGCTGGAGCGAGACAAATCCGAACGGTACCCTTCCGCGCCTTACTTATTCAGGATCGGATAATAACTATAACAATAATTCATTGTGGGTAGCTGATGCCTCTTTCTTGAAGCTGAGAACATTGGAAATGTACTATAAACTTCCGGAAAAACTGTTGAAGAGGACCGGTTTTCTGGGTGGAGCGAAAATCTTTGCCCGTGCGCATGACTTGTTCTGCATTGATGGAATTGATATCCGTGATCCGGAGGCTATCGGTGCATCGCATCCTACTATGACTCAATATGCATTTGGATTTAATTTATCTTTCTAAAAAAGTAGAACAATATGAAATCTATAAATAAATATATAATAATATTTCTGTCACTGTTTTTATTTGCTGCCTGTGATTTCATGGACTGCAATGAGTCGGATTATTATTCAAAAGAGCAGATTCAGGGAAGTTATGCACGTGTTAAGCAATTTGTAACGAATGTCTATAGTTATTTGCCTCAGGATTTCTGTAGTATTGACGGAGCGATGCAGGATGCAGCTACGGATGATGCCGTACATGTTTACCGAACATCAAAGGTACAGAGATTTGTAAATGGAACCTGGTCTGCCAATGCTACGATTGATGACAAATTTTCCAACTATTATTCAGGAATTCACGATGCCAATTTCTATTTGGAAAATATGGTCGGACTGACTTTCGAAGACTGGAAGTATGGAGACGAATATGAAGACTGGATGAAGGAGTATCCGAATTATGAATATGAAGTTCGTTTCTTGCGTGCATTCTTCTATTTTGAATTGGTGAAGCGTTATAGGAATATCCCGTTAATAACAAAAGTTGTTACTAAAGAAGAGGCGAATAAGGCAGAACCTGTATCAGCCGATGTAATCTTGGATTTTATTATTTCCGAATGTACGGAAATGGCCAGACTGCTTCCGGTGAGTTATGCCAACTTCGGAAAAGAACAGGAGACAGGACGTGTGACGAAGGGAGTTGCCTTGGCGTTGAAAGCTCGTGCCGCATTATATGCTGCAAGTCCTTTGTTTAATCCGGATAACGATAAAAGTAAATGGATTGCCGCTGCAGAAGCCTCTTATGAAATTATAGGCAACCAGTCTGCTCTGGGATATACTTTGGATAAGAATTTTGCAAATCTGTTCGGAGCGCAGAATAATAGAAGCCAGGAGGTCATTTGGGCTCGTCCTAACGGAGAAAATAATGGTTTTGAAGCTTCTAACTTTCCCATGGGAGTGACAGGCGGGAAGACATCTACTTGTCCGACAGACAATCTGGCAAGCGCGTTTGAAATGAATAACGGTGAACCTTTTGATTGGAATAATGAAGCCATGCGTGAGAATCCTTATGCTCAGAGAGATCCTCGTTTTTATCTGACCATTGTTCATAACAGTATGAAATGGCCGGCAGATAAGGAAGTGGAAATATGGGAAGGAGGAAGCAATGGGTTACCATTGACGAATGCTACGACGACAGGGTATTACTTGCGTAAGTATGTCAACAGTAGTGTAAGCTTTGAGGCAGGTGCGCCAACTACAAAAGCCCATCACAACTGGATATTGTTCAGATATGCAGAAGTATTGCTGAACTATGCTGAGGCTATGGTCAATGCCTATGGTGATATTACATTTACGAATGAAAAATGTGGTATATCTGCATTACAGGCTGTAAATCAGGTGCGTGGCAGAGATGGAGTAAAGATGCCTGCATTGTCTGAAACTTTATCGTCGGCAGATTTTCTGAAACGTCTGAAGAATGAACGTAGAGTTGAACTTGCTTTTGAAGGGCATCGTTTTTGGGATCTTCGTCGATGGAAAGAACTGGATGCTTCGAAGGATATTTATGGAGTGAAGATAACGAAGGAAGAAGCAGACGTAAAATATACAAGGCAATTATTGGATACACGTTCTGTTGATGATAAGTTATACTTCTATCCGATTGCTAATACGGAACTTTTCAAGAATGATAAATTGGAACAGAATCCGGGCTGGAAATAGCAAGTGTAGTAAATATAGACAAAGAAAGGCCGTTGTTGCATTGAAAAGTCAGAGCGGCCTTTCTGCTAATTATCCGGTATGGATTATATACATTAAATAAATAATAATTATTTAGGTAAAAGGGATTAAGGATGAAAATGAATAAACTTTGGATATTGTGTTTGCTTGTTCTTTGCTCGTGTGGCACAAAGAATGAGGAAAATATTGTGTCTCGTGGCTTTGAACGGGCAGAACAGCAACTTTCCGCTCAGTTGAAAGCGATACCGGAACCTACTGAGTATCCGCGTACCATCAAAGACGGAAAATTGAAAACTACGAAAAAGAATGATTGGACTGAAGGATTCTATCCGGGATGCCTGTGGTATGTGTATGAATATAATCGTAATGAAGACTGGAAAGAGGCTGCGATAAAATGGACCGAAGCTCTTGAACCGTTGAAGAAGCTGACCAATCACCATGATATCGGTTTTCTGATGTACTGTAGTTTTGGCAATGCGTATCGTTTGACCGGTAATGAAAACTATAAAGATATCCTGGTAGAGTCTGCCCGTTCACTGTGTACCCGTTTTAATGAGAAGACGGGTTGTATAGAGTCATGGAATTATCGAAAAGCGTGGAACGGAATAGATGAATGGTTCTATCCTGTAATCATTGATAATATGATGAATCTGGAACTTCTGTATTTTGCAACGAAGGTAACAGGAGATTCTGTGTATGCACATATTGCTAATACGCATGCTGAAACTACTGCGAAGAACCAGTTCCGTGCAGACTACAGTAATTATCACGTAGTGAATTATGACGAAGATACCGGAAAGGTACTTCATAAAGCTACTTGTCAGGGCTTTTCGGACAATTCTGCCTGGGCACGTGGACAGGCATGGGCTATTTACGGCTATACGATGGCTTATCGTGAGACAAAAAGAAAAGATTTTCTGGATATGGCCGTACATACAGCCGACTTTTGGCTGAATCATTCTAATTTGCCGGAAGACGGGGTGCCATATTGGGATTTCAATGCCGGACAGGAAGGGTATGTGCCTGATTGGAACTATGACCCGCAGATGTTTAAGGAAGTACCGCGTGATGCTTCAGCGGCAGCTGTTGCTGCTTCGGCTTTTCTGGAGTTGGCAGATTATGTGGCTGGTGGGGAAAAATATGATCAGGCGGCTGAACGTATATTGAAGAGTCTCTCTTCTCCGGCTTATCTGGCGGAAACAGGTACAAACTGTAATTTTATTCTTATGCATAGCGTAGGAAGCATTCCTCATGAGAGCGAGATAGATGTTCCTTTAGTATATGCAGATTATTATTATCTGGAAGCATTATTGAGATATAATAGTAAGCAAAAAAAGTAATTCCATGAAATATACCAAAACTATATTTTCCGGGCTGATTTGTGTGATATTCTTTTTACTGCAACTTTTCGCTTTAGGCGTGCAGGCTGGTGAGTCGCGTTTTTCTACGGCAGGTTTTTATGAACTTGCCGGTAGTGGCCGCGAAGTATATAACATGAATGTGGGATGGCGGTTTTATAAAGGGAGTTGTCCGGAGGCATGGCAAAGAGACTTTGATGATTCTTCATGGGAAGTTGTGAGTATACCGCATGGACTCGAACTACTCCCTGAAGAAGCTAGTGGCAGTATTAATTATCAAGGAGAGGCATGGTACAGGAAAACCTTTTCCGTACCTGAAGACTTGAAAACTAAAAAAGTTTATCTGCATTTTGAAGGTATTATGGGTAAGTCACGGATCTGGCTTAACGGAAAACTACTTAGAGAACATTTCAACGGTTATCTACCCGTCATTGTAGATATAACGGAAGGATTGAATTTTGAGGGAGAGAATACGTTGAGCATTTGTGCGGATAATAGTGATGATTCTTCTTTTTTACCCGGTAAACCTCAGCAAGCTTTGGACTTTACTTATTTTGGAGGTATTTACAGGGACTGTTTCTTGGTAGCTCATGGTCATGTGCATATTACGGATGCTAATTATGAAGATGAGATTGCGGGTGGCGGTGTTTTTATTCATTATCCTTTTGTTTCGGAAGATAAGGCTCAAATAGGAGTGAAAATTCATCTGCGTAACGAGTCGACAGGATTGTTTAAGGGAAAACTTTTGTTGACGTTACGGGATGCCTGCGGTAAAGAAATTAGTAAAGGAGTGAAAAGTCTTTCGTTGCGAAAAGGTAAGGCAGACCATTACGACATGAATCTGTATGTAGATTGTCCGGCGCTTTGGACACCTGACTCTCCCATTTTGCATCAATTAGAAATTAAGTTGGCTGGTGAAGACGGCGTTTTCATTGATGGAATGTCGCAGAAAATAGGAATTCGTAAGATAGAATATAGAGGGGAAGATGGATTATATTTGAACAATAAACCCTATCGGGATAAACTGATAGGGGTTAATCGTCATCAGGATTTTGCCATTATCGGTAATGCGCTGCCCAATTCATTGCATTGGCGCGATGCAAAAAAACTGCGTGATGCCGGAGTACGTATCGTGCGCTGTATCCATTACCCGCATGACCCCGCTTTTCTGGATGCCTGCGACGAGTTTGGCATTTTAACGATATTAGCTGTTGCCGGATGGCAATTCTGGAATGATGAACCTGTCTTTTCCGAAAGGGCTTACTCTGATATTCGTGGTCTGGTTCGTCGTGATCGTAATCATCCTTCTACTTTTATGTGGGAACCGGTATTAAATGAAACGCATTTTCCAAAGGAATATGCCTATAATGCGAAAAAAATAGTTGATGAAGAATACCCGTATGAGCAAGCTCTTTCTGCTTGTGACCCCGGTTCACCGGGAAGTGATTGCTTTCCTGTGATTTATACTCATCCCACATCTGTATCTGGCGGCAAGAAATCGGTTTATAATGCCGGTACGTTGAAAGAAGAGACGATGTACTTCACTCGGGAGTTCGGCGATAATGTAGATGATTGGAATTCCCATAATTCAAATAGTAGAGTACATCGTTCGTGGGGGGAAAGCCCCATGTTGCAGCAAGCAGTGCATTATGCTTCTCCTGCCTATGCTTATACGTGTTTGGAGACACTTTATGCCTCTCAACCTGCACATGTGGGTGGAACTTTGTGGCATGCGTTTGATCATCAGCGTGGATATCACCCTCAACCGTTTTATGGTGGAATAATGGATGCTTTTCGGCAACCTAAGATATCTTATTATATGTTTATGGCACAGAGGCCTTCTGAAAAATTGGATAAACTTCCGGCAGAGAACGGTCCCATGGTTTATATAGCGAATGAGATGACGCCTTTTTCACCCCAAGACGTTACGGTCTATTCTAATTGTGAAGAAGTGCGTTTGACTGTTTTTGAGAATGGGAAAAAGTACATTTATCAACGTTCCGCCGATGAGCGCAAAATGCCTGCTCCCATTATCACTTTTAAGGATGCGTTTCATTTTATGGATTTGAAAGCTTTGGCTCGCGCCGGAAAACAAAAAGAGGTGTATATATTGGCGGAGGGCTTGATTAATGGTGAAATTGTGGTAACGAATAAAAAGTATCCTTCCTGGCGGCCGGCAAGTCTGCGTCTTCGTGTAGATGATGACGGGTTGCCCTTACGTGCCGATGGTTCGGATGTTGTTACAGTGATAGCGGAAATTGTGGACGAGAAAGGTACGGTGAAACGGTTGAACAATACTTCTGTGCGTTTCACGGTTACAGGTGAGGCTGTATTGTTAGGGGATTGCGATATTGCATGTAATCCTGTACCTGCCCACTGGGGGAGTGCTCCGGCTCTGATTCGTGCAACAACAAATGCAGGAAAGATAAATATCCGTGCAGAGGTATTGGGCGAAGGAGTGCACGCGATTGCTCCTTGTGAGTTTGAATATGAGTCTGTGAAGCCTGTGGCACGTTTTATCTGTAATCCGGTTGAGATTCAGAGTAAGGTGAAAACGGAAGTTACAACTCATGGGATAAATAGTGAGGAACTTGATTCCATGAAGAAGGAAATATTACGATTAAAGAAAAAGATTTCAAAATATGAATTACGTGAAGTAGAAATACAACAAGAAAGTTTTGGAGAAAAAAAATAATATCTATATTTGGGACACATCTGAAACATATCGGAAATGTATTTACCTTGTATGTTCTCCGGACAGAGACTTTTCGGGACGGAAACTGCAGGGTATGTGCGAAATAAATAGGTCACAGACACATTTTCGGCAGAAGAAGCAGGGCGTTGATCCAGATGAGATGAAATTTAATAATCTGGTAGTATGAAAAAAAGTATAGTAAGTTTAGTCGGAGTATGCCTGTTAGGCACTTCATTTACAACAATGGCTGATGACGTCAAAAGTTCTAAAATTCCTTATTGGCAAGATATTCAGACCGTCTCCGTGAATAGGGAAGCCCCTCGTACAGCTTTCATGACGTATGACACTCGTCAGGCGGCATTGAATGGGAAGTATGAAAACAGCAAATATTATAAGTTGCTCAATGGAACCTGGAAATTCTATTATTCTGATTCGCATCGTAATTTACCCGCAGATGTTGTTCAAACGGTAGCTGAGATGAAGGGATGGAATGATATTCAGGTTCCTGGAAACTGGGAAGCGCAAGGATATGGCATACCCATTTATACCAATCACGGATATGAGTTTAAGGCACTTAATCCACAACCTCCGCAGTTGCCCGATGATATACCGGTAGGCATTTATCGCCGGGAAATAACGGTTCCGGAAGATTGGATGTCACGTGATATTTACCTGCATATAGCAGGTGCAAAATCCGGAGTCTATGTATACCTGAACGGACAGGAAGTAGGTTATAATGAAGATTCTAAAAATCCGGCAGAATTTCTGATAAACAAGTATCTACGGGACGGCAAGAATACACTGGTGCTGAAAATATTCCGCTGGAGTACCGGTTCATATCTGGAGTGCCAGGATTTTTGGCGTCTGAGCGGTATTGAACGTGACGTCTTTCTTTATTCTCAGCCCAAAACGGCAGTGAAAGATTTCCGGGTGGTTTCTACTCTGGACGATAGTTATACAAATGGTATTTTAAAATTGGCTGTTGATATTCGTAATAATGTTCCATCGGGTAAAAACTTGCAGGTGCTTTATGAATTGATAGATAAGTCTTCCGGAAAGACTGTTGTGACGTCCACAGAGAACTGCGATGTGAAAGGTGCAGGCGTCCGGACAGTCACATTTGATGCAAACCTGCCGGAAGTAAAAACCTGGACTTCCGAATCTCCTAATCTATATAAACTGTTGATTACACTGAAAGAAGGAGATAAGGTGACTGAGGTGATTCCTTTCAATGTTGGTTTCCGGCGAATTGAAATCAAGGAAATCGCTCGGAAAGCTAAGAATGGAAAGCCGTATGTAGTACTTATGATTAACGGTCAACCTTTAAAGTTGAAGGGAGTCAATATCCATGAGCATGATGAACAAACAGGTCACTATGTAACGGAAGAACTGATGCGCAAGGATTTTGAACTGATGAAGCGTAATAATATAAATACGGTTCGTCTCTGTCATTATCCTCAGGATCGCCGTTTTTATGAATTATGTGATGAATTCGGACTGTATGTATATGATGAGGCTAATATAGAATCACATGGAATGTATTACGATTTGCGCAGAGGCGGAACATTAGGTAACAATCCGGAATGGCTGAAGCCGCATATGTATCGTACAATGAATATGTATGAACGCAATAAAAACTATCCTTCCGTAACATTCTGGTCTTTGGGAAATGAGGGAGGTAATGGTTACAATTTCTATCAGACATACCTATGGTTGAAAAATCAGGATAAGAATCTGATGGATAGACCCGTGAATTATGAGCGTGCACAATGGGAATGGAATACGGATATGTATGTGCCGCAATATCCCAGTGCGGAATGGTTGAGATATATTGGAGAAACAGGCTCAGACCGTCCGGTAGTTCCTTCGGAATACTCTCATGCCATGGGGAATTCGAATGGTAATCTGTGGGATCAGTGGAAAGAGATTTATAAATATCCTAATCTCCAAGGCGGATATATCTGGGATTGGGTGGATCAAGGACTGTTGAGAACGGATGAAAATGGACGCCAGTACTGGGCATACGGAGGTGATTACGGTGTGAATATGCCGAGTGACGGTAACTTCTGTTGCAATGGTTTGGTTGGTCCTGACCGCAAACCGCATCCCGCCATAGCGGAAGTGAAATATGCGCACCAGAATGTAGCTTTCAAGGCTGTTGATGCAGCTGCCGGTAAGTATCAGGTTGTAAATCGTTTCTATTTTACTAATCTGAAAAAGTATGCCGTTCAGTATGAATTACGCGCTAACGGCATTGTCGTGAGAAAAGGAAAACTGACATTAGATGTAGCTCCACAGGCGGAAAAAGAGTTTTCTATTCCTGTGAAAAATATGAAAGGAAAAGCCGGAGTGGAATACTTTGTACATTTCAGCGTATTTACCACTCAACCTGAGCCGCTGATACCGGCAGGATATGAAATAGCTTATGAACAGTTTAGATTACCGGTAGATGCCGACAAAGTGGTATATAAAACATCAGGTCCGGCTTTAAATCCGAAAGAAGAAGGAAGTAACTTGGTTGTTTCTTCCCCTAAGGTCTATTTTGAGTTCAATCGTGCTTCTGGAATGGTTACTTCCTATAAAGTGAATGGTATTGAATATTTTGATAAGGGCTTTGGAGTGCAACCTAACTTCTGGCGGGCACCTAATGATAATGATTACGGTAACACTAATCCGAAACGTTTGCAGATATGGAAGATGTCAAGCCGTAACTTTAAAGTAAGTGATGCATCTGTAAGAATGAAAGGAAAAAATGCGGTGGTGAGTGCGGTATATACCTTGCCGGCCGGTAATCAATATCTGGTAGATTATAAAATATATCCGGATGGAGTGGTCAATGTAGCGGTGAAGTTTACCTCAACCAATCAGAATGCGGTGGAAACTGATATCCTGGAAGATACCCATCTTGCTACTTATACTCCCGGTAAGAAACAGGAAAAGAAAAATCAACTTGAAGTACCTCGTATCGGTGTACGTTTCCGCATACCGCAAGAAATGAATGTCGTAGAATATTTTGGTCGCGGACCGGAAGAAAATTACATAGACCGTAATGCGGGAGCTATGGTAGGACGTTATAGGACAACTGCTGACGATATGTATGTAAACTATGTGCGTCCACAAGAAAATGGACATCGTACTGATACCCGTTGGGTAGCTTTAACGGATAAGGAGGGGCGTGGTCTACTGATACAGGCAGATCAGACCATAGGTTTCAATGCATTGAGGAATACGGTGGAAGATTTTGACTCGGAAGAATCATCACACCCTTATCAATGGCGTAACCGTTCTCCGGAGGAAATAGAAGATCATAATGTGGATGAAGCCAGAAATGTCATGCGAAAAATGACTCATGTCAATGACGTTATTTTCCGGGATTTTGTAGAAGTATGTGTTGATATGAAGCAACAGGGGGTAGCCGGTTATGACAGTTGGGGAGCAAAGGTACAACCCGGTTATACGATACCCGCTAATCAGGATTATGAGTGGGGATTTACATTGGTGCCAGTGCGAACGGAGAATGATCTTGACCGGTCACTTCGCTATGATTATTGAAATTTATATATTATGAAATAACATATTCCTTATAGAAGGGGGAACTAAAAATTATTTATGTATGAAGAATTTTAAATTTTTGTTGCTGAGTGCATGTGTTGCGCTGGCTGCATGTACGACTCAAAAGTCGTCGGAACAACAGATTTCAGACAAGGGGACGAAATGGAACTGGGACAAAGGGACGATTGTAGTGGAAACTCCTGAGCGTCCGGCCGGACAAACAAGCGTCATCGAACTGGCTTTGCCCAAAATGGAAACGGTACGTGTGGGGTTTGTGGGGTTAGGAATGCGTGGCCCTGGAGCCGTAGAACGTTTCACATACATTCCCGGTGTAGAGATTGTTGCATTATGCGATTATGAAAAGGAACGGGCTGAGAATTGCCAGAAGTATCTGCAAAAGGCTTCCATGCCTAAAGCTGCCGTATATTCAGGCGAAAAGGGGTATGAAGAGTTGTGCAAGCGTGATGATATAGATTTGGTTTATATAGCTACCGATTGGCTTCACCATTTCCCCGTGGCAATGTGCGCGATGGAGAATAATAAGAATGTGGCTATTGAAGTGCCTTCGGCTATGGACCTGAAAGAATGTTGGGCACTCATAGACATGAGTGAGAAAACTCGTAAACATTGCATGATTCTTGAAAACTGCTGCTACGATTGGTTTGAAATGAACACTCTCAATATGGCGCAGCAAGGCGTATTTGGTGAAGTTGTTCGTGCCCAGGGCGCATATATCCATAATCTGGAACCTTTCTGGGATCATTACTGGAAGAATGGTGAGAATGATAAACTGGGTTGGCGTCTGGAATATAACATGAAACATCGTGGAGACGTATATGCTACTCACGGCCTTGGTCCTGTGGCACAAGCGTTGGATATACACCGTGGTGACCGCATGAAGACATTGGTTGCTATGGACACTAAATCGGTAGTAGGCAAAGCGTTGGTGGAAGAAAGAACGGGACAGGCTTGTAAAAATTTCCGTAACGGTGACCATACGACTACGCTGATTCGTACTGAGAACGGGAAAGTTATTGAAATACAGCATAATGTAATGACTCCACAGCCTTATAATCGTCTGTATCAGCTGACTGGTACCAAAGGGTTTGCCAATAAATATCCTATACAAGGATATGCATTGGATGCAAAACAAATGAGTGCTTCGGGAGTTGCACCGGAAGTGGATAATCTGAATTCCCATAGTTTCATGCCTAAAAAAGATATGGAAGCTCTGGTAGAAAAATATCAGCATCCTATATTGAAGAAATATGGCGAAATGGCAAAAGAGGTAGGCGGACATGGCGGTATGGACTTCATTATGGATAGCCGTCTGGTGTATTGTCTGCAAAACGGTCTTCCTTTGGATATGGATGTGTACGATTTGGCTGAATGGTGCTGTTTGGCAGAATTGGGAGAATTGTCGATGGATAACAACTGTGCCGCTGTTGCTTTCCCGGATTTTACTCGCGGAGAATGGAATAAGGTGAAGGGGTATAAGCATGCTTATGCCTCTCCTGAAGAAGAGAGTGTTGCTATGGAGAAAGCTAAGGCTTTCACGGCAAAACTAAAAGAAAAAGGCGCTGCTGAATGGGCAGCTGCAACAAAAGAAGAGATAAAGTAAAAGTATAAGTATAAGCAGTAATCGGGTAAATGCCGGAAATCCGAGATAGGAATTATACGGAAAAGATGCTGTTTTTAGACTGAGAGAGTGTGTCAAAAGTGTTGCGCTATGTGTAGGGAAGAATAATTATTCGCCCGGAATGCACAAAGTGACTTTTGCCACACTCTCTTTCTGTTTCATGGATTGTGAAAAGTACTTATAAATGTATTAGGTAGTTTAAAAGAAGTTATAAAACAAAGGCCGGAAACTTTTGAGGATGAAAAAGTTTTTAATTTTGCGCACTATATATAAGTATAGATACCATATATGGAACAACGATATATTTTAAACGCGATAGATGCAGCTCTGCAAGCCGGTGCGGATATACTTTCCATCTATAACGATCCGGCATCTGACTTTGAAATTGAGAGAAAAGCGGATAACTCCCCCTTAACAATCGCCGACCGTAAGGCGCATGAAACTATTACCGGGTTTCTATGCAATACTCCTTTCCCCATTTTAAGTGAAGAAGGCAAACATTTGCCCTATGCAGAGCGTTCTGGCTGGGACGCCTTGTGGATTGTGGATCCGCTGGACGGGACTAAAGAGTTTATCAAGCGGAATGGTGAGTTTACGGTGAATATTGCGTGGGTGCATAATTCCGTGCCGGTAATGGGGGTAATTTATCTGCCTGTGAAACAGGAACTCTATTTTGCAGATGAGCAATTAGGCGCATACAAATTGTCCGGTGTGACTTCGCGCGGAGATGCCTCGCTGGAAGAATTGATGGCATCTGCTACCCGCTTGCCGACTATGACCGGCAGGGACCGTTTTGTGATCGTTGCTTCCCGTTCGCATCTGTCGCCGGAGACGGAGGCCTATATTGAGGATATGAAGCGCCTGCATTCGGAGGTAGAACTTGTATCCAGTGGAAGTTCCATTAAAATATGTCTTGTGGCGGAAGGGAAAGCGGATGTATATCCCCGCTTTGCGCCTACTATGGAGTGGGATACGGCGGCAGGGCATGCCATTGCGCGAGCAGCCGGAATGGAAATCTATCAGGCAGGGAAGGAAGAACCGCTTTGCTACAATAAAGAGAATCTGTTGAATCCCTGGTTCGTAGTTGAACCCAAGCGAATGAAAAATTAACAAGATACAGTGTAATATATGACATTTGAGATATTATTCGTGCTTTTAGGACTTCTGGGCATGGTTGTAGCATTGGTTCTGGACAAAATGCGCCCCGGAATGGTACTCTTTTCCGTTGTAGTCCTGTTCTTGTGTGCAGGTATTCTGTCGCCTAAAGAGATGTTGGAAGGGTTCAGCAATAAGGGGATGATTACTGTAGCTATGCTGTTTCTTGTCAGTGAAGGTATCCGTCAGTCAGGAGCTTTGGGGCAGGTTATCAAAAAATTGCTTCCTCAGGGCAAAACGACAGTATTTAAGGCGCAATTACGTATGCTTCCTGCGATTTCTTTTATTTCGGCTTTTCTCAACAATACTCCTGTTGTCGTCATATTTGCCCCTATTATCAAGCGTTGGGCGGAATCGGTGAAATTGCCTGCTACCAAGTTTCTTATTCCTCTTTCTTATGTGACAATCTTGGGTGGTGTCTGTACCCTGATAGGAACTTCTACAAACTTGGTGGTGCATGGCATGATACTGGAAGCCGGTTATGAAGGATTCACTATGTTCGAGTTGGGAAAAGTAGGGATATTCATTGCCATTGCAGGTATCATTTATCTGTTTTTGTTTTCTTCCAAGCTATTACCGGATGTGCGTAAAGATGCAGTGAGGCTGGATGATGACCAGGATGAGGGCAGTAGTCTGCATCGGGTTGAAGCAGTGTTAGGCCCCCGTTTTCCCGGTATCAATAAAAAGCTGGGTGATTTCAATTTTCAGCGTCACTATGGAGCGGCCGTAAAGGAAATCAAGCGAAGCGGTCAAAGCATTACGGAGAATCTGGATAACGAAGTGTTGCGTGAAGGCGATACGTTGGTAGTGATGGCGGATGACTCTTTCGTTCAGACTTGGGGTGAATCTTCCGTGTTCGTTTTGCTGGCTAATGGCAAAGACAACGAACCGGTGCCGGGAAAAGGGAAACGCTGGTTTGCCCTTATTCTGCTGATACTGATGATTACCGGTGCTACGGTAGGAGAGTTGCCGGCTGTGAAGGAGACTTTTCCTAATATAAAGCTGGACATGTTTTTCTTTGTTTCCGTAACTACCATTATTATGGCCTGGACTAAAATATTCCCTGCCCGTAAATATACCAAATACATATCCTGGGATATTCTGATAACGATTGCCTGCGCTTTTGCCATTAGTAAAGCGATGGTTAACTCCGGTGTAGCGGATGTGGTGGCAAGCTACATTATCGGTATGACCGAGCATTATGGCCCGCAGGTGCTTCTGGCTGCCGTCTTTATCATAACAAACCTATTTACTGAGTTGATAACCAATAATGCCGCTGCTGCATTGGCTTTCCCGTTGGCTCTCTCTATTTCTGCGCAGATGGGAGTTAGTCCCATGCCATTCTTTGTAGTGATTTGTATGGCTGCTTCTGCCAGTTTTTCCACGCCTATCGGTTATCAGACGAATCTAATTGTGCAAGGTATCGGAAATTATAAGTTCACTGACTTTGTCCGCATCGGTTTGCCATTGAATATTATATCATTCCTGATATCCATATTCCTGATTCCATTAATCTGGCCCTTTTAATTTTGATTATGACAGATAATAATATATATCCGATTTTTGATAGAATGTTGTCGAGAGAGGACAAGGAAGAACTTCTCGGTCAACATAGTGTGATGATATGGTTTACCGGATTAAGCGGTTCCGGCAAAAGTACAATAGCCATTGCTTTAGAGCGTGAACTGCACAAACGCGGTTTGTTGTGCCGCATTCTGGACGGAGATAATATCCGTAGCGGCATCAACAATAATCTGGGCTTTACCGAAGCCGACCGTGTAGAAAATATCCGCCGTATAGCCGAAGTTTCCAAACTTTTTCTTGATACAGGCATTATTACTATTGCTGCATTCATCAGTCCTAACAATGATATCCGCGAAATGGCGGCTAATATTATCGGACAGGATGATTTTCTCGAAATATATGTCAGCACTCCTCTGAGTGAATGTGAGCGTAGAGACGTGAAGGGTTTGTATGCCAAGGCGCGTAGGGGAGAGATTAAAAACTTTACGGGTATTTCCGCGCCGTTTGAGGCACCCGTTCATCCGGCACTGACGCTGGATACCTCAGTACTCAGCCTGGAAGAGTCAGTCAATAAGTTGCTTGACCTTGTTTTATCGAAGATACAGATTAAAAAGTGATTATATAGAAATGGAAGAATATAAATTAAGCCATCTGAAGGAACTCGAAGCCGAGTCCATTCATATCATCCGTGAAGTGGCTGCGGAATTTGAGAACCCGGTGATGCTCTATAGTATAGGCAAAGACTCCTCGGTGATGGTTCGTCTTGCCGAAAAGGCTTTTTATCCCGGTAAAGTGCCTTTCCCCTTGATGCATATCGACTCGAAGTGGAAGTTTAAAGAGATGATCCAGTTCCGTGATGAATATGCCAAGAAGCACGGTTGGAATCTGATTGTAGAAAGTAATATGGAAGCTTTCCATGCGGGAGTGGGACCTTTCACTCATGGCAGTAAGGTACATACAGACCTGATGAAGACAAAAGCCCTTCTGAGTGCTTTGGATAAGTATAAGTTTGATGCAGCTTTTGGTGGTGCACGTCGTGATGAAGAAAAATCGCGTGCCAAAGAGCGCATCTTTTCTTTCCGTGATAAGTTTCACCAGTGGGACCCGAAGAACCAGCGCCCGGAGTTGTGGGATATCTATAATGCCCGTGTGCATAAAGGAGAGAGTATCCGCGTGTTTCCGTTGAGCAACTGGACGGAACTGGATATCTGGCAATATATTCGTTTGGAGAATATTCCCATCGTTCCGTTGTATTATGCTAAAGAACGTCCTTGCGTGGAAATGGACGGTAATCTGATTATGGCGGATGATGACCGTCTGCCCGAAAAGTATCGTGACCAGATAAAAATGAAGATGGTACGTTTCCGCACATTAGGCTGCTGGCCGCTGACCGGAGCTGTGGAGAGCAATGCTGACACCATTGAAAAGATTGTAGAAGAAATG
This sequence comes from Bacteroides stercorirosoris, assembly GCF_900142015.1. Taxonomy (GTDB): domain Bacteria; phylum Bacteroidota; class Bacteroidia; order Bacteroidales; family Bacteroidaceae; genus Bacteroides; species Bacteroides stercorirosoris. Next base: position 66,949 of record NZ_FQZN01000010.1, on the reverse strand, counting down.
ATGACTACTACCAAAAGCGAGCGTACTACCCGTGTAATCGATTTTGACCAGGATGCCAGCATGGAGCAGAAAAAGCGTGAGGGGTACTTTTAGGAATTAAGAATTAAAGAATTAAAAATTAAAACCTGAGGATTGGAATCCTAAACCTGACCTTTAGAAGTTTAAAGCTCAGGTTTAGGAGACTAAAGGTGACAATTAAAAAGTAAAAAAGTGATGGAGAATAACTCTAAATTAGATATTAAGGCTTTTCTGGATAAAGATGAACAGAAGGACTTACTTCGTTTCTTGACGGCTGGTTCGGTAGATGATGGAAAATCCACGCTGATTGGACGTTTGCTGTTTGACAGCAAGAAATTATATGAGGACCAGTTGGATGCACTGGAACGTGACAGCAAACGTATGGGAAATGCCGGTGACCATATTGATTACGCATTGCTGCTGGATGGTTTGAAAGCCGAACGTGAGCAAGGCATCACGATTGACGTGGCATATCGTTATTTCTCTACCAATAACCGTAAGTTCATCATTGCCGACACTCCGGGACACGAGCAGTACACGCGCAATATGATTACCGGAGGTTCGACAGCCAATCTGGCGATCATTCTTGTAGACGCGCGTACAGGTGTCATCACACAGACACGCCGTCATTCTTTCCTGGTTTCTTTATTGGGCATTAAGCATGTGGTGCTTGCCGTTAACAAGATGGATCTGGTAGATTTTTCAGAAGAGCGTTTTAATGAAATAGTTAATGACTATAAGGCGTTTATCGCCCCGTTGAGTATTCCGGATGTAACTTGTATTCCCTTGTCAGCGTTGGATGGCGATAATGTGGTGGAAATATCTGAGCGTACTCCCTGGTATAATGGTATCTCTCTGCTCGATTTCCTGGAGACGGTGCACATTGATAACGACCATAACCTGACAGACTTCCGTTTCCCGGTACAATATGTATTGCGTCCTAATCTCGATTTTCGTGGTTTCTGCGGTAAAGTGGCATCGGGTATCGTTCGTAAGGGAGATGAAGTCATGGCATTGCCTTCAGGCAAGAAATCACATATCAAGAGTATTGTTACTTACGATGGAGAAGTGGAATATGCTTTCCCTCCCCAGTCCGTGACTTTGACTTTGGAAGATGAAATAGATGTGTCCAGAGGAGAAATGTTGGTACATCCCGGTAATTTGCCTGTTGTAGACCGTAACTTCGAAGCAATGCTGGTGTGGATGGATGAGGAGCCGATGGATCTCAATAAGTCTTTCTTCATCAAGCAAACTACTAACTTGAGTCGTTCGCGCATTGATAGTATCAAATATAAGGTGGATGTCAATACCATGGAGCAATTATCAATTGACAATGGACAATTGACAATGGACACTTTGCCGATGCAGCTGAATCAGATAGCCAGGGTAGTACTCACTACTGCCAAAGAGATGTTCTTTGATCCTTATCAAGAGAATAAGGCTACAGGTGCATTTATCCTGATTGACCCGATAACCAATAACACCAGCGCCGTTGGTATGATTATCGATAGGGTAGAGGATAAAGATATGCATCTTTCTGCGGACCTTCCTGTACTTGATTTATCAAAACTGGGTATTGCTCCCGAGCATTATGAGGCCATAGAGAAGGCAGTGAAGGACTTGGAACGTCAGGGAATTACTGTCGTAATAAAAAAATAAGAATTAAATATTAAATAAATGATACTTGAGAATTAAGGGTTTTAATTTTTGAACTTTCAATTCTCAACTCTCAACTTAACAACTATGGGTTTACTCGAATTTAATAAGCTCCCTATAAATACATTAGTGGGTGCTGACTGGAAGACTTTTAATGCCATAACACAAGGGCGGGAAATCGATGCGGCCTATAAAGGTAAGTATCGTCTGACAAAAGCGGTGTGCCGTTTGCTTTCTACTTTGGCTCCTTTGCAGAACGGGCGTTTTGAAAAACAATTGGCATCTCAATCTTTAGAGCACGACCCGGTATTCATTCTCGGTCACTGGCGCAGCGGAACCACTTTTGTACATAATGTGTTTTCATGCGACAAGCATTTTGGCTATAATACTACTTATCAGACGGTTTTTCCACATTTGATGATGTGGGGACAGCCTTTCTTCAAGAAAAACATGAGTTGGCTGATGCCAGATAAGCGCCCTACGGACAATATGGAGCTTGCTGTAGATTTGCCACAGGAAGAAGAGTTTGCGCTTGCCAATATGATGCCTTATACTTATTATAATTTTTGGTTTCTTCCTAAATATCAGCAGGAATATGCAGATAAATATCTGTTGTTTGATGATATCACGGAGGAAGAACTGAAAGTGTTCGAAGAAGTATTTCTCAAGTTGATTAAGATTTCATTGTGGAATACTCATGGAACGCAGTTCCTGAGTAAGAATCCTCCGCATACAGGACGCGTAAAGGAACTGGTAAAGATGTTCCCTAATGCAAAATTCATCTATCTGATGCGTAATCCTTATACGGTATTTGAAAGTACCCGCAGTTTCTTTACGAATACAATTCAACCGCTGAAGTTGCAGGATATCAGTAATGAAGAACTGGAGAGTAATATTCTTTCTATTTATGCCAAGCTATATCATAAATATGAGGTGGACAAGTCATTCATTCCTGCCGGTAATCTGATAGAAGTAAAATTTGAGGATTTTGAGGCGGATGCTATGGGAATGACTGAGCAGATTTACCGGGATTTGTCTATCCCTGGATTTACGGAAGCTCATGCTGCCATAGAAAAGTATGTAGGTGGGAAGAAAGGGTATAAGAAGAATAAATATAAATATGATGACCGCACTGTGCAATTGGTTCAGGATAACTGGAGCTTTGCATTGGAACAGTGGAAATATGATATTTAGTAATTGTCAATTGTCAATTATCAATTTAAAAAAAATGCAGAAGAAAATTTGTATGTATGGTTTGCTATCCGCTTTTTTATGTTGCGGAATGGCATCTGCACAGCAGCAACAACAACAGCATACTGTGGAGATGATTCCATTCGGCGATATGAACCAGTGGGTAGACCGGCAGATTAAGGAGTCGGGCATTATCGGTGGCGCAATGAAGAATGTGTATGCCATCGGACCGACCGCAACTATTCGTGAGAATAAAGCCTATAAGAACATGGGCGGTTCACCGTGGGCAACTTCCAATGTGATGGCGCGCGTGGCTGGCATTACTAAAACGAACACTTCCGTGTTTCCGGAGAAGCGTGGAGATGGTTATTGTGCACGCATGGATACCCGTATGGAGAGTGTGAAAGTATTGGGAATTGTTGATATCACGGTACTTGCTGCAGGCTCCATGTTCTTGGGATCAGTGCATGAGCCAATCAAGGGAACTAAGAATCCGCAGAAAATGTTGGATTCAGGCATTCCTTTTACCAAGAAGCCCATTGCTGTCCAGTTTGATTACAAGGTGAAGATGTCCGATAGGGAAAAGCGTATACGCGCTACCGGTTTCAGTCGCATAACCGATGTGGACGGTAAAGACTTTCCGGAGGTAAATCTTTTCTTGCAGAAACGTTGGGAGGATAAGGATGGCAATATATTTGCCAAGCGTGTGGGAACTATGGTAGTGCGCTATTACAATACTACTCCCGATTGGCGTGATAATGCCACTTATTCAATCATGTACGGTGACATCACCGGTGATCCTGCCTATAAGCCACACATGATGCGCCTTCAGGTAGAGGAACGTTATGCTATAAATAGTAAAGGTGAGAGTGTTCCTGTGAAAGAAGTAGCGTGGGGGACGGAAGAAGACGTACCTACTCATTTATTGTTGCAATTCACTTCCAGTCATGGAGGAGCGTATATCGGCTCTCCGGGTAATTCGCTTTGGATTGATAATGTGAAATTGGTATATTGAAGACTTTCGTCCCCTTGCCAACTCATTTGATTCCGCAGGAAAGGGAATTATCCCCCGGCAACGTATTTTATAAAACAAAGAGGGCAGCTAACATTAATTAGCTGCCCTCTCTCAATTAAGAGCTTTAAACTCTTTGATCCTTATATCTTATTCCAGAATTACTACGCGGTTCAAATAGTTCTTACCGAACATGTTAGCTGTACCACCGAAGCCTACGAGTTCGAGTTGGTCTTTGCTTACGCCTTCTTTAATCAATGCGTCGTAAACAGCCTGAGCACGTTTTTCAGACAACTTCTGGTTCCAGGAAGCGCTACCTGTAGCCTTGTCAGCGTAACCGGCAACTTTGTACTTCTTATCCGGGTTAGCCTTCAGAATCTTAGCAGCCAACTGGATGTTAACCAAACCGTAATCATCGATACGAGCGCTACCAATCTTGAAGAAGATGGCACGAGGACCGGCAACTTCGATTTCTTTCACTACTTCCTTAGTTACAGGCTTAGCGTTAGCCAAAGCATTCTTAGCGTTAGCCAAGTCAGCCTGAGCCTGTGCAAGTTCGCTTCTGTACTTGTTCACTTCGTTGTTGATGGCATCCTGATCAACTCTTGAGCCACAAGGAACGAATTTCTTGCCACCGAAAGTATAAGTAGCACCTACTGTCAAACCTACAATACCTTCAGTCTTAGCATCGCTTACAGAACCGAAAACAGAAGGAGACACTGTACCACGAGCTTCCAAATCAATAGCCCATTTCTCATCAATGTTGTATTTAGCACCCAAGCCTAAGCTTGCACCAACCAACAAACGAACTTTATCATCTTTAGGATAGCTGTTGGCAGGATCCAATACTTGCTTGTAAGTCAAAGAACCATCAGCGTTAGCAGTTTCGGTGGTTTTTGTAGCAAGATTCCAAGTACTATAAGAGTTGGAAATATTCAATGTAGGACCTACAAAGAACATGAACTCGAACTTACGACCTTCCTTGTATCCACAGAAGAGGTTGGTCAGGTTCAGCATTGCGTCTGCATTCAATGCAACAAACTTCTTCTTGTAGTTATACCAGTTTTCATCCTTACTAACATTCTCGAAAGGATATTGAGTGTGAAGTTTACCAGACCATCCGGCAACCTGCCCACGGATACCCCATACCGGGCTGAAGAATTTTCCCAGTGATATGTTCACCAGGGGTGTTATGGATTCACCAAACCCATAATCAAAGTTGCTGGGGTTGGTTACAATTTGTCCACCCACGCCTACACTGATAAAGATATTGTCCTTCCAGCTCTCACTGGAGTACTTCTCTTTAGTCTGTGCATTGGCAAGGGTTGCCCCTGACAACAATAAAGACAATATTACTAATTTACTTTTCATTGTTTTTTCGTTTTTAATAGATTTAACTCTTTATTACTTATTCATTATTCACCATTTTTCTTATTTCAAGTTAAACTTGAACATTAATCCACCTGTGAAATATTGCATTCGTTGTAATTCCACCTGTAAATGCAAATGGTTGAACAACAAATAGGTGGCGCCCAACGCAAAATCCTTCGAATCATACTCTGCTATCACCCTCAAATCAGGAGCGAAACTTGGATTGTAAGTAATACCTGCCGCTATTCCGTTCAGTTTATACTCCTTTCTCTCATTATATAAATAGGAGAGGTGTATTCCGATTTCTTCACTTCCTATTGGCAGATGCTTGCTTGCTGCTATATAGAAACGGCTAAAATATCCGTTTCCGCTTGATGAACCAATCACACCGCCTCCGGAAGAAGTGAACGGGTCTGATGTTCCCAAAACTACAGCCGGCATATACTTCCAAAATTGTCCTTCTTTCAAAGCTCGCAGTCGGACAGAAAAATACCTGTCCTGATTCGTAAAACCTGAATAACCGTAAGGCTTCAAACCCAGTGCTTCCGCTTTAAAGAGAGTGCAGGTATAGGCAACCTCCAGAAAAGGGAAAATGGTCACGTTCAGGTAATAGTTGTACGTATGATAGTACCACGTAGGAGGAGTTATCTCCTTGTTCATAAAGTTGGCACCCAGCATTACTGTCTTGTCTTTCTGCATTTCTGCCGAAGGGGCATGCAACAATCCTGTAGTACCGTAAGTTAATTGAGCCGAAAGTACAAACGCACAGCATAAAAACAAGCACGTGACTATTATTCGCTTCATTCGCATCTGCCTTTCTCCATACAATTCATACTTTCGAATCAATCGCGATCTATTGTTTTAACAATCAGAATTATTCAGCTTCGATGATACCACCACCAGCATTACCTGTACCATGACCGTGGTCATGACCATGGTCGTGAGAAACCTTAACGATTTCCATATCGTCATAGTTTACGGTAGCTTTGCCAGCTGCGTTATATACTGCGTTTACTCCAGACAAGTCAACTTTTACTTCTGTAGTTTCTTCAGTCACATCTTCACCTACTGTGATAGTAGTAGTAGAAGTAACTTGAGTTACTGACAAAGTAAACTTAGTAAATTCTTGTTTAGAGGTGATGCTCTTAACGCCAGTGTAAGGAGCCAATTCAAATTCATATCCTTTCTCTACGAGAGTTGGGGTGAATCCGTTAGCTTGGATAGTATCAGTAGCAGCTTTCATAGCGTTCTTAACGGCAATACCCATTGCAGTTTCATTGTTAAGATCACCTGTGCTGGAAGAAATAAATTCTGTTCCAACTAATACAGGAATATCATAAGTGTATTTCTTCACTTTTTCAGTACCGTTCACAATCATTGGGTCGAATGAATCTTTTGTAGATTCGAAAGTCGGTTTTGCAGCATTAGTTCTGGTAACTAATACATTGAATGAGAAGTCAATCTTCACTTCAATATTCGGTTCTTCACCACCCGGTTCTGTTGAAGCCTCAGGCTTAGCAATTTTCTGAGTCATGGTCAACTCAATACCATTCTCATCTACGATTTTGAAAGTTGCATTAAAGAACTGAGCAGCAGCTCTGGTAGCAGTTACAAATTCTGTTTCAGGAACATTGAACTTATAAGCATAAGTATTGGAGTTTCCTTCACCATAGAACTGAGTGTTCTTGTCATTGAACAGACGTACAACCTTAGCCAACATCCATCTGTCACCGAACTTCAAGTCACCGGCAAGAACCACTGTTCCTGTAGCTGTCTTAACCAAAACGATTTCAGTTGCATAATCTTCAGTAGTAAATGCATCTGCGAAGTCGATAGCAACCTCTTTCTTTGCAGTCGGCAAAGTGATGTACTGTATAGTAGATACAAATCCGTCTTTACTTGCCTTAATCTTGTATGCACCGGCAGTCAGTGGAGTAGTTTTATAATCTACTTCAGTTGCACCTGCACCATATACAGTTACATCTGCATCGTTGATTATATTCATGTCTTCATCCAAAACTGTTACCTTGAGGTCGTATCTCAATTCAACCTCTTTGGTTGTAGCTGTTTTGCCTAATACGAAGTTAACAGGGTAAACTGCTGCTTGTCCCGGCTTCAGTTCGGCAATGTTTACGGTAGTCTCTTGCTTATCGAAACCTGTGCAAGAAGCTGTAACCTTTACAGCACCAGCTGACAAGCCTGAAATAGTGAAAGAACCGCCGCTCTGAGCGATAGTACCCTTATCTGATTCGACTGTAGCAGTAGTCAGGATAGAACCTTCAGCGCTGTAAATTGTACCTGTAATTGTGTACTGGGCGGCTGGCAATGTTACACTCTGGTCAGGATCGATGATATCCAACCCTTCATCCTTGTAACATCCAGTGAGTAATGACCCTGTTAAGGCCACTACGGCTAATGCTAATTTAGCATTGTAGCCGTTAAAGAAACTTTTCTTTTTCATCTCAATAAAATTAAAAATTTAGTAATTCTGATTTAATAAAATATGGATTAAAACTATTATTACTCATTATATTCTCGCTTGCATTCGTCCGGAATCCCTTATAATAATAGCGTTCGTTGCCTGCATTATAAGCGATGCCCATATTCTTGGACGGTGTCACGCGAGGTATATATCCCTTTCTTTTATATTTATAAGGTGGAAGCGCGACTTGAAATCTAAAACCACCGTTAGATTTTGCTCCTTGTGCTTTCATGGCATAAAAGCCAATTGAGCAATATCGGAAGTGACGAATCAAATCAAACCGTAGGCCTTTTTCACCCAATAGATATTGTTCTCCTTTCAAACTTGCCTGAACATTATATTGGGGCCAATAAAAATTAACTCCCAAACTCCATGTTAAGCGGGTTTTAGTTCCATAGTAAACTTCAAATCCATCCCATTCATAAGTAGCTGTTACACCTATACGTCCTTCGAATGAGAAACGTTCATCAGCTTTCAGCACGTGATACAGTTTTAGGTCACCTCCATAACGACTAGCATTGAAAGCTCCCACTGTTCCAGTAAGCCACATATTATAAGGTAAACGAACAGTTTGCTGTAATGTCAGAAATCCGGGGTGTACCTTATCTGCCAAATCACCATACCCATCGTTATATACCGGAAATACCATCTGCGCAGTCAATTTCATCCCTTTCCAAAGAGAAACTTCAATGGCAGGGGATAAATTGAAAAGCACCTGATATATCTGTGTTATCACTAAGTTTTTTAATGATAGCTCCGGATATACAACCACATCTACCTTAAACAAAGAACTATTTTTTCTCTTTTCTTTCCGAATCTGCTTCCATGAGTTGCCCAAATTGTAACTAACACCCCAATCAGAACGGCTTGCTTCAGGAACGCTGTCACCAATGATCGGCTTATAATAAAGAGAAATTTGAGGCACATTATTATCCAGAACGATTATCCGACATGGCTTTTTATCCGGAAACTATAAGGATAGCTAATAAATAAATGAAATAGTTGTAATGCGCAGAATATCAGCAAATAAACGGATTGTTTAAAAAGGTGGGATATTGAGATGTTTACTGGCTTTTCTGTGTAAGCAAAGCCATATTGTTACCTGTTTGTTTTCCTGTTCATAAGTTGTATTTAATAATTATTTAATTATTTATTTATGCCAGGTTATAGATGATTGGTACAAATTGTGCAAATAATTTCAGGTATGTATTTGTGTTCTTATATAATTACAAATTCATTTTAGTTTTTATATAATCTGGCTTTGACTTCTTTATAACAAAAAAGGTGTCTAACAGCAGTCAGACACCTTTTCTCTTTTATAGAGTTTATACTCTACGAATTCTTACTTCATTTATTCCAGAATTACTACGCGGTTCAAGTAGTCCTTACTGAACATATTAGCTGTGCCACCGAAGCCCACGAGTTCAATCTGGTCTTCGCTTACACCTTCCTTAACCAATGCGTCGTAAACGGCCTGAGCACGTTTTTCAGACAACTTCTGGTTTACGGAAGCACTACCGGTAGCCTTGTCGGCGTATCCGGCAATCTTGTACTTCTTATCCGGGTTAGCCTTCAGAATCTTGGCAGCCAACTGGATGTTAACCATACCATAATCATCGATACGGGCGCTACCAAGTTTAAAGAATACAGCACGAGGACCGGCAACTTGGATTTCCTTCACTACTTCTTTAGTTACAGGTTTAGAGCTGTTAGACATAGCGTTTTTAGCATTTGCCAGGTCAGCCTGAGCCTGTGCCAATTCGCTTCTGTACTTGTTCACCTCGTTGTTGATGGCGTTCTGGTCAACCTTTGCGCCACAAGAAACGAAATTCTTGCCACCGAAAGTATAAGTGACACCGGCAGTCAAAGATACGGCACCATCGGTGTAGGCACTGCTCTGACTTCCAAATATAGAAGGAGAAACTTCGCCTCTTGCTTCAATGTTGATATCCAAATACTTGTTCACGTTGAACTGTCCCATCAAACCAACGGAACCGTTAATCAGAGCATTCAACTTATCCTGTTTGCCGTATGTTTTTGCAAATGTCAGGCCGGGACCGGCAAATACAGACAATGTAAACAAGCGGTCAGGATTATATCCGCAAATGGAGTTGGACAGATTGTACATAGCATCTGCACGCAAAGTGAAATACTTCTTATTCTTGACTTCTGCGTAAGTACCTTCTACCTGTCCGCGTTCTGAATACAATGTCGACCACAGTCCGGCAACTTGTCCACGAACTCCCCAGATAGGATTGAATAATTTACCCACTGACACGTGAATCAGTGGTGTGATGGCATTTCCGATGCCATAATCAAAGTTGTCAGGGTTAACACACGCCTGAGCTCCTACGCCAGCGCTAATAAAGATATTATCTTTGAATTTCTCGCTGTAGTATTTCTCTTTGGTCTGTGCGCCTGCCGAAACGGCAGTACCTGCTAACAGTAAAGATAATATTACTAATTTACTTTTCATTGTTTTTTAGTTTTAGTTCGTTTAACTCTTTAATTTTAATTTGCCTCAATCACTTACTTTAAATAGATTTTATAAGCAAGTCCACCTGTGAAATATTTCATTCTTTGCAATTCTACTTGCATATGCAAATGATTGAAAAGCAAATAAGTGGCGCCCAACGCAAAATCTTTCGAATCATACTCTGCTATTATTCTCAAATCAGGAGCAAAACTTGGATTGTAACTAATGCCTGCCGCTATTCCGTTGAGACTGTACTCTACTCTTTCATTATACAAATAAGAGAGGTGTACACCGATTTCCTCGGTTCCTATTGGAAGGTGTTTGGTCGCAGCTATATAGAAACGGCTAAAATATCCATTCCCGGTTTTCGAACTTACGACTCCGCCTCCGGAGGAGGTGAAAGGGTCTGAAGTTCCCAGAACCACAGTCGGCATATATTTCCAGAATTGTCCTTCTTTCAAAGCCCGCAGTCGGACGGAAAAATATCTGTCCTGATTCGTAAATCCTGAATAACCATAAGGTTTCAACCCCAGTGCTTCCGCTTTGAAAAGGGTGCAGGTATAAGCAACCTCTATCCAGGGCAGAATGGTTACATTCAAGTAATAATTATACGTATGGTAATACCACGTAGGAGGAGTTATCTCCTTGTTCATAAAATTACCGCCAAGCATCACTGTCTTATCTCTCTGCATTTCTGCAGAAGGGGCATGCAGCAAGCCGGTAGTTCCATAAGTTAATTGGGCCGGGAGCATGTATGGTGCACTGACAAGTAACACTGTGATAAACAATCGTTTTAGTCTCATTAGATACCATTTCATGCTTTTCCCGGTTCAATTATGTTTTTAAGAGTGAAATTATTCAAAGTCAATAATACCACCACCGGCGTTCAAGTCGGTACCGTGTCCGTGTCCGGAGTGATTCAGTTCATCTCTCACCTCTAAATCATAAGACATGATAGATTTTACTGTTACAGCTACATCAACTTCAGTCTTATCTGCCTTGATTACTTTAACCGTGTAAGTCTTAATCAATTCAGTCTTTGTCAGATTAAAGCCTGTTACTTGCCTGTATGCAGATATAGTCTTATCGATGCTGAACTTGGTATCAACATAAGCATTCACAGGAGCAACACCTAAGTTATCAGCCTTAATCATCTTAGTAAGCATATCAGTGATATAAGTAATGGTGGATTCTTTCATGCCTTTCAGAGCATCAGCGGTAGCCATAGAAGGAGTTTTGTCCACATACATACTACCTCCCTTATAAGAGCCCTTAATGGTTACCAGTTGAGGAGCAGATCCTGTATAACATGCTTTCTCCAAGAAAGTAGCAGGAAGAATCGGTTTAATGCTGACAGTATCGATACCGTTTTCGTATCCGAACTTAAATTTAGAGAAGTGGCTGATATTACCGATAAATTTACCATCTACATAAGTAGCATAGTTACGTTTGCCACCTACCTTATCAATAGTCCATGCTTTCGTTACTTCATTGTAGTACATAACGCCCAGACAGAAGTCGGGTTCTTCGTTGCTCGCTACTGTAACAGGTGATTCAAATTTAACCTGCATAGGAATAGTGAAAATGACACCGCTTGGGGTACCTTCATAAGTACGTACGGCAGTTTCTGATTTTTCAGTAATTACATCGCGGGAAACTGATATATTTTCAGCAACGGCAACAGTGGTAGTTCCGCCGGTTTCGTTGGCCTTAGTATAAATCACCTTTGTACCTTCCGGAATGACGATGCGATCTTCTTCCTGTACAACAGTACTACTGCTACCTTCACCCTTTACAATATCAGAAACCAAAGGTATATTAATTTCAGTTTTCACTTCGGTTACAGCTACCTCTTCAACCTTAACTTCCTCACCGGTTGATTCTTGCATTGAACTAATAATGTCTTCAACTGTTACCTTAGTCTCTTCACCTGTCTCATGGTCAACGATAACTGCCTCTTCTTTTTTAGCTTCTTCAGGAGTAGTAGTGGTTGTTTCACCGCTTCCTACAACATCAGCAGAAGTACTACCACCAATTGAACCGTCATCACCTTCCGGAGCTTTGTCGGCAATACTCTTCAATGTAGCGTTTACGGAAGTTACAGAAGTTTCACCTGCGGCAACAAGTTTAACCAAGAAGCTACAAGCATACGGATAGAAACCTGTCTTGTTGATTTTTACTGTAGCTATAGTAGTCGGAGTAACGACATCAGTCGGGAGAGTAAGTGAATAATAACCATTCTTACTTCCCACTTCATAGTTTTGACCGCTGTTAAGACTGATAGTTACAGCTGCGTCAGCTATAATTACGCCATTTGTATTCCAGATGTTACCCTCAATCACATATTTAGCAGGACTTACATCTGCTATCTTCTGCAATACTACCTGCACTTTGCTGGTTATCACATTGACGCCTTCGCCTTCCACTGTACCGGCGTTAGCGATCACGATGTTAGCATAACCGGTTTCATAACCTTTCACGTTGATAACCGCTACATATACACCCGGCTCAATGTTGTTTACATCGCTATCTACTGATTTGAAAGTATTACCGGAAACAGAAACACTCAATCCGGGGATAACAACAGCACCATCAGTGAGGGTGATAGCTTTACCCGCGTTATCAAAGACGCCGCCTTCGATGTTGTACTTGTTTGTCTTTGTCTTCGGCGTTTCAGGAGTAGAAGACGAATAAAGAGCGGCATTTACAGTGTAAACCCTTGTACTACCTTTCGCAACTTCTTCTACATTAACAGAAGTAACAACTGTCTTGTAGCCAGCCTTAGAAATTGTAATTTTCTGCAAGCCTACGCTTGTAGTGAATTTGTAAGTACCATCCGCTCCTGTCGTAGTACCATTTACAGTAGCTCCAGCCAGAGCTGCCCCTGTTTCTGCATCTGTTATGATACCACCAACGATGTACGTAGCCTCTTCCGGAGTTGGTGTAGGTACATCGATTTCCTCTTTCTCGTAGCAACCGGCAAAGATGCCACACATTGCTACTAACATTAACGCCAGTCTGACGTTAAAACTGAATAATTTACCATTCATTTTCATCTCAATAAAATTAAAAATTTAACAATTCTGATTTAATAAAATATGGGTTAAAACTATTATTATGCATTATGTTATCATCTGGCATAGCCCTATATCCTTTATAATAATATTGCTCGTTTCCGGCGTTGTATGCAAGTCCCATGTTATAGGAAGGCGTGATGCGGGGAACATAACCATGCCGTTTATACTTATAGGGTGGCAAAGCGATTTGAAATCGAAATCCTCCGTTCGCTTTTACGCCTTTAGCTTTCATTGCATAGAATCCAATGGAAACATAGCGAAAATGCCTGATCATGTCAACTCTCACTCCTTTTTCTCCTAACAAATATTGCTCAACCTTCATGCTCGTCTCAATATTATAATACCGAGGCCAATAAAATTCGGCTCCCAATGACCATGTAAAACGCTTCTTTGTTCCATAGTGCATTGTAAAGCCATTCCAATAACCGGCTCCCGTATATCCGATCCGCCCTGTCAAAGAGAACCGTTCATCCCATATACAATGATGAACTGCTTGAAAATCCAAGCCATATCTTTCACTACTAAAATGTCCTATAGTGAATGTCCCCCAAATGTTATAAGGCAATCTTAACTTCTGTGATATACCGATAAATCCAGGATGTACTTTATCATATAAATAAGGGTATCCATCGTTATAAATAGGTACTACTATTTGAGCTGTTAGTTTCATTCCTTTCCAGAGTGAAACTTCCACAGCAGGAGACAGATTAAATAGAACCTGGTATATCTGTGTGATTATCAGATTCTTCAATGATAATTCCGGATATATCACCACATCCACCTTAAACAAAGAACTATTCTTTCTTTTTACTTTATCAGCTTTCTTCCAGCTATTACCCAGGCTGTAGCTTACATCCCAGTCCCTACGGCTTACTTCAGGTACGCTGTCGCCTATAATCGGATTATAAAGCAAAGAAATTTGAGGTATATTATTATCCAGAACTACAATACGGCATGGCTTTTTATCCGGAAATCGAAATAAGGGTCTATTGAGATAAATAAAACAGACAATATACTATCATTTAACGCATTGCATAATAGTAAACAATAACATTACTTTTCAATAATGTTTCTTTTTTATACATTTATATTGTATATTTGTTGCTGACTTGTTACTATTTCTGCATCTATGAAAAGAACAGGGATCCTTTTTATTTTTCTAATATTCAATAATTTAAATACAAAAAGAAGCAATAGAATAGAATAAAGTTCAAATGCTCAATCATTTGAAACTTGTATTTGTTACCATAATGTTACCTATTAAATTAGGATGTATATATTTATGATTAAAACAGGTAGGCTAAACAATAATATGAAAGAAGAACTTAAAATTAAAGAACCAATAAAAATAAGGGTTAAACATTTGGCTAATGGAAACAAGTCGATATACCTTGATATGTATATGAATGGAAAGCGAAAATATGAATTCCTGAAATTATATATAATACCTGAATTCAACAAGTCGGACAGGGTGCGCAATAGCGAGACTCTTAAATTGGCAAATGCCATTAAGGCTCAGCGAATTATCGAGTTACAGAATCAGGTTCACGGTTTCAAGACCAATAAAGTATCTCATATAAAGTTGATTGATTACTTGCAAAGTGTAGCTGAAAAGAAATCTGAAAATGAAGTTCGTAGAACTGCCTTACATGCCGTAATTTGCCACCTCAAACGTTATGATTCTCATGACATCCAACTTAACAGAGTGGACAAAGAATATATTATGGGATTTTTGGATTATCTAAAAGATGCCAAACAGGCTCACAGCAAAAAAGAGAAATTGCTGCATGCTAATACCCAAGCCTATTATTATAAGATGCTGCGGTACTGCCTGAATTATGCAGTGTCTGAAGAATTGATATCATCCAACCCTATGAATAAAATAAAGAATGAAGAAAAACCGCATCGAAACCGGACCGAAAGGGAATTTCTCACTATAGGCGAATTGAAAAAACTGGCTCAAACGCCTTTTTATAACACTTTATTAAAGAAAGCTTTCCTTTTTAGTTGCTTTTGTGGATTAAGACATTCTGATATCATAGCGCTTACATGGGAAAATATCGAGATAGATGAAAACGGAAATTCCAAATTGCACATTATTCAAAAAAAGACTAAAGAAGCTATCTCTCTGCCTCTTAGTCAAGAAGCAATAAAACAGTTGCCCAAAAGGAAAGGTTGCAACCATAATGATAAAATCTTTAAAGGATTGATTACCTTGGGCAGAACTAATGAAATTTTGCCCAGATGGGCAGAGCAGGCCGGAATTAAGAAGCATATTACATTTCATACCGCTCGCCATACTCACGCAACTATGTTACTGACTTTAGGAGTCGATTTGTATACTGTTTCCAAACTGCTTGGACATACTAACATACAAACAACACAGGTTTATGCTAAACTTGTAGACGAAAGCAAGAAGAAGGCAATCGACCTCATTCCAAGCATAACGTAACCCATAGTCCATAGCTACAAACATTTTGAAGAAAAATGAAACATTTTTGTAACACACAAATTCTGATATTATTTACAAAAAACAAAGTTATGCATAAAAAGTAGCATATAAATACGCATATATTCGACCGGTATGCATGAAAATGTAGATCCCCCCCCTTTCTTGCTAACAAGAAGTCAACTTCTTGCGAACAGAGAATCAACTTCTTGTCAACAGGAAGTTAACTTCATGTAGAATGAACCTTCTAAGCCTTATAAAAGACACTTCAAAGACTCAAAATAGCACATTTTTTCATCTATTTCATCTATAAATAAGTTACAAAATAATATATCATTAAGTTTATTAAATCAAAATAGAACCATCTTAAAGATACACTTATCCACAAAGTCCTACCAAAAATGCAAATAGACAATTTAAATATTATCTTTTTGATCAATGTAAATCTTATAAGATTACGTTTTTCTCGCAATCCTTTCCAACTGTTTGCAAATAAGCCATAGAAAGTATATTAGAAAATACAAAATGACAAAATGATAAAAGATAGATTATTTCTACTCATATCAAGAGATATGATAATTCGTTTTCTATAAAGGCAGCATATAATCAAAATTACTTTTATAGCCATATTTTTTGTATAAATATAGCATCCATTAGCCATTTACTAACCTCTTAATCATGCATAATAAGCTCTTGGATAAAGAATATCGCCATTAAGAAAGCTGTTATGCAAAAAAAGCTACATTATTTTATTTTTTCATGTAAAATTCTTTGGTATTATTAAAAATGTGTCTATTTTTGCACCATATTTTGTGTCGTAGAGATGCAGAAATTTAATAAAAAAGATGAGGTATACAAACTCTAACATGGTAAAGTGTCTAACTATTAAAGCAATAGCACGATGTGCGGCGCTCTTTTTATTCTGTTTGCTTCCTTTAAAGGGAATTTGCCAAACAGGAGAAAATACGGTAAATACTTTAGTAGAAATGGGATTTGAGAATGTGGGGTGGACGGAAGATGGCAAAGAACGTGTATATGTTCTGCAAAATTCCGCATATCGTCTGAATGGAGTAGGTATTGGCAAAGCCGTAGATGTTATCCAAAAGATGGGTTTACCGGATAAAAAGCCATGTCGGGTAATCGTTCTTGACAATAACGTGCCTCAGATTTCTCTTTACTATAAGCCAATTATCGGTGACAGCGTTCCAGAGGCAAGTCGTGCGGATTGGAATGTTAGTTATGATTTAGGTGGAACGTGGAAAGAAGCACGGAAAATAAAGAGAGAAAATAGTTCTTTGTTTAAGGTAGATGTGGTCGTATATCCTGAGCTCTCGTTGAAGAATTTGGTAATCACGCAGATTTATCAGGTACTTTTTAATTTATCACCAGCAATTGAGGTCTCGTTATGGAAAGGAATGAAGTTAACTGCTCAGATGGTTTGCCCAGTTTATAATGATGGATATGGGACTCTTGCTGGTAAAATACATCCAGGCTTTCTAACATTGCAACAATGTGTTCGTTTACCTTATAATATGTGGCTTACAGGAACCGTTGGAGCTTTTAATGCTGGGCGTTATGGAGGTGATCTGAAATTGCTTCATGTACTGAAAGCCGATGAACGCTTTTCGTTCGAAGGGCGTATCGGGGTGACAGCCACTTATGAATGGGATGGATTTGAAGTTTACTATGGAACTAAAACACGCTTGACATGGAGTTTGGGCGCTAATTTTTATTGGCCGCAATATAATGTACAAGTAAGTTTAAAGGGTGAACAATATTTGTTGGGGGAAAAGGGTATACGGCTTGATTTGATTCGCCACTTTCGTTATTGCTCAATTGGTTTTTATGCTACAAAAGCACAAGGAGCTAAATCGAACGGTGGCTTTAGATTTCAGGTTGCGCTTCCACCTTATAAATATAAAAGAAAGGGATATATACCTCGCGTGACGCCGTCCAAGAATATGGGTATCGCTTATAATGCGGGCAATGAACGCTATTATTATAAGGGATTCCGGGCGAATGCTAGTGAGAATATAATGAGTAATAATAGTTTTAATCCATATTTTATTAAATCAGAATTACTAAATTTTTAATTTTATTGAGATGAAAAAGAAAAGTTTCTTTAATGGCTACAATGCTAAATTAGCATTAGCCGTAGTGGCCTTGTCTGGGGCTCTTTTAACCGGATGTTACAAGGATGACGGTTTAGATGTAAACGGTCCTGCTGGGGAAATAACTCTCCCGGAACCTGTTTATACTATTGCAGGTAATGTTTTGGATGCTGAAACCTTGAAACCAATTGCTGAAGCTGCTGTATCAGGTGATGCAACTGCAACTGTTGTTAATGGTGGTTTTTCAGTTGATGTGAAAGATCCGAAGTCTTACAACTTGACAGTAAAAGCAGCTGGCTATATGGATGCTACTGTTGCAGTAGATGTTAAGAAAGTAAATGCTGGACAATCGGCTGTGTATACCACTTTAGTTGCTATGCAACCTAAATATGATGGTAAATATACTTTGAATGTTGTGGATTCTGAATTAGGTGCTTTAGCTGCTGCTGATTGGAAAGTTACAACTCTTGCTGGTGAAGCAGTGTCATCTCCTTATGAGGGTGGTCAAACTTACCTGATTACTATTACGAAAGAAGGTTATGTGGTTAAATATGTAACTGTAGAATTGCCAAAAACAAGAACTGATGTAGAAAAGGTTATTAATGTTACTTTGACTAAGCAAGTGATTGGTAAGGTTAAGATATACGGTGAGCTTTCTTTGAATGGTCAATTGTACAATGCTAAATCTATTAAACTGAAAAATAGTAAAGGTAATCTTCTGGGTGTAGATGAAGGATATACTTATAACTTTGAGGTTCCGGCTACTGAGTTTGAAGTTGTAACGAGAGCTGTTTCTGAAACGAAGACTGCAACATTCACTTTTGAAATTGTTGACCAAAATAACGTGAAGATGTCTTTCAATAAGACATTTACAATTAAGGTTACGCCTGATGGTAGTATAGAAGAAGGTGATAGTGAGGTAGAAGCTCCTATTGAGTTCAAGGTAAATGTAGAACCTGATGATCTTGGAGTAGTGAATGCCTGGGATGATGTATATGTGATGACTGTCGATATTTGTAATGATAGCGACAGAGAACCATTACCTTTTACCTTTGAGTATCGTGATTATACAGGTGCAGAATCTGTAGTAGCTGAAAGCGATTACGTGAATAAATTGTATGAAGCAGGTTTAAAGAGTGGGGAATTGTATGAATCAATCGTAGATTTGATGACGATCAATGAAGAGAAATTTACTTCTACTTTGAAAGAGGGTAAACAAGAAGTTCCTGTACAAAAATTGCTGAAGACTATGAAAATTGTTCATAAGTATGCTAAGGTTGTTTATACATTGAAGGATATTACTGTAGATGGTGCTGTTGTGTCTGAATTTGAAAAGGCTTATGGAGCAAAGAATACTTTGAAGGAAGCTGCAAAAACTGATTTCGATGTGACAGATCTATATGATATTTCTCATTCACATGGTCATGGTCATGGTCATGGTGACAATCAAAACGCCGGCGGCGGTATGGTTGAAGCGGAATAATGATGAATGTTTTTGAACCGAAAGTATAAGAGAAAGCAATAGTGAAATGATAAAACGCTTAATAGTTAGTTGTTTGTTACTTTGTAGTACGCTTGTACTTTCGGCTCAATTAACTTATGGAACCACAGGATTATTGCATGCTCCTTCAGCAGAGATGCAGAAAGATAAAACAGTAATGCTGGGTGCCAATTTTATGAATAGGGAGATAACTCCTCCTACGTGGTACTATCACACATATAACTATTACTTGAATGTTACCATTTTGCCTTGGTTAGAGGTTGCTTATACTTGTACTCTTTTTAAGGCAGAAGCGTTAGGATTGAAACCCTATGGTTATTCAGGTTTTACGAATCAGGATAGATATTTTTCTATCCGACTGCGAGCCTTGAAAGAAGGACAGTTTTGGAAATATATGCCGGCTGTCGTATTAGGTACTTCTGATCCTTTCACTTCTTCTGGGGGTGGGGAAATAAGTACTACGGAGGGAAATGGTTATTACAGCCGTTTTTATATAGCTGCGACCAAACACTTCAATATAGGTAAGGAAGAGATAGGTGTTCACTTGTCTTACTTATATAACAGACGGAAGGAATATAAATTAAATGGTATTGCTGTAGGCATTAGTTATAATCCAACTTTTACTCCGAATTTAAGGATGATTGCAGAGTATGATTCGAAAGATTTTGCGTTGGGTGCCACCTATTTGCTTTTCAATCATTTGCATGCGCAAGTAGAATTGCAAAGAATGAAATATTTTACTGGTGGACTCATGTTCAGAATCACATTGAAATAAGTTCTGGTTGGAAAGTGAATAAGTACAAAGAGTTAAACAATAAAAAATAGAAAAAAATGAAAAGTAAATTAGTAATATTATCTTTACTGTTGTCGGGAGCAGTTGCTGTTGCCAACGCACAAACTAAAGAGAAGTACTACAGTGAGAGCTGGAAGGACAATATCTTTATTAGTGTGGGAGTAGGTGCACAGGCTGGTGCGAATCCTGACACCAAATTTGGTAAAACAGTGACTCCGCTGATTAACCTATCAGTCGGTAAGTATATCTCTCCCATTTGGGGAGTCCGTGGACAAATCTACGGTTGGCAATCAAAGCAGGAAACTGCTTATCCATTCCTGGATTTGGATAACCGTACAGAACGTAAAGAAAACTACGTCGGCTTGAATGCTGATGCAATGTTGAACTTGACTAATTTGATTTGCGGTTATAAACCGGGTCGTGTATTCGAGTTGAGCGTATTTGCAGGTCCTTCTGTAAATATCGTTAAGAATTATGGTGATTTGCAGTTGGGCTATAAAACAGATGATGGTGTAGTCGGTGCTGATGGTACGAAATATACTACTACTATTGATCCTGCAACTACTAAACCCGTTAATCACGAGTTACGTTGGTTAGTTGGTGCCAGTGTAGGTTTAGGAGCTAAGTTTAATGTAAACGAGAAATGGGCTATCGACCTTGAAGCTCGTGGACAGGTTACTCCTTCTATCTTGGGTGCTTACAGTAGTGCAAACACTGATGGTTACATTCATCTTACTGCCGGTGCTACTTATACTTTCGGTGGCAAGAAGTTTGTTCCTTGTGGCTCAAGAGTTGATCAGGATGCCATCAACAACGAAGTGAACAAGTACAGAAGCGAACTTGCACAGGCTCAGGCTGACTTGGCTAACGCTAAGAATGCTTTGGCTAACGCTAAGCCTGTAACTAAGGAAGTAGTGAAAGAAATCGAAGTTGCCGGTCCTCGTGCCATCTTCTTCAAGATTGGTAGCGCTCGTATCGATGATTACGGTTTGGTTAACATCCAGTTGGCTGCTAAGATTCTGAAGGCTAACCCGGATAAGAAGTACAAAGTTGCCGGTTACGCTGACAAGGCTACTGGTAGCGCTTCCTGGAACCAGAAGTTGTCTGAAAAACGTGCTCAGGCTGTTTACGATGCATTGATTAAAGAAGGCGTAAGCAAAGACCAGCTCGAACTCGTAGGTTTCGGTGGTACAGCTAACATGTTCGGTAAGAACTATTTGAACCGCGTAGTGATTCTGGAATAAGATATGAGGTCATAGAGTGTAAACTCTATTAAGAAGAGGGTGCTTAACATTGCTTAGGCACCCTTTTTTGTTATTATGGCGTCAGATGAGAGCAAATATCAAATTTTAATCGTAATTTTGTGGCCTATTATGAGTAGAATTTTAGCTATTGATTATGGTAGAAAGCGTACGGGAATAGCTGTTAGCGATACGTTACAGATGATTGCTAACGGGTTGACCACTGTGCCTACGCATGAACTGCTGGCATTTATCATTGATTATATAGGAAAAGAGCCGGTAGAACGTATTCTTGTCGGTCTTCCTAAACAGATGAACAACGAAGCCTCAGAGAATATGAAACGTATCGAGCCTTTTGTCCGCTCATTGAAGAAAAAACTGCCGGATATGCCTGTTGAATACGTTGATGAGCGTTTTACATCTGTTCTGGCGCACCGGACAATGCTGGAGGCCGGATTGAAAAAGAAAGATCGGCAGAACAAGGCGCTTGTAGATGAAATTAGTGCGACTATTATTCTACAGAGTTATTTAGAGAATAAACGTTTTACCTTATAATATAATAAGGTGTATATATAGTGATTTAGTAATTTGTAATTAGATAAAGAATGATTTTACCCATTTATGTATACGGCCAACCCGTATTGAGAAAAGTGGCGGAAGATATTACTCCCGACTATCCTAACTTGAAAGAGTTGATTACGAACATGTTTGAAACGATGGATCATGCAGAAGGCGTAGGACTTGCAGCTCCACAGGTAGGCCTTCCTATTCGCATCGTAGTTATTGATTTGGATGTACTGTCTGAAGATTATCCTGAATATAAGAATTTCCGGAAAGCATATATCAATCCCCATATCCTTGAAGTGTCAGGTGAAGAAGTGTTCATGGAAGAAGGTTGCCTGAGTCTTCCGGGTATTCATGAATCTGTGAAACGTGGTAACAAGATCCACGTAACGTATATGGATGAGAATATGGTGGAGCATGATGAAATAGTTGAAGGTTATTTGGCACGTGTGATGCAGCATGAGTTCGACCATCTGGAAGGAAAGATGTTTATCGATCACCTATCTCCCTTACGCAAACAAATGATTAAGGGAAAACTGAATGCAATGCTGAAAGGGAAGGCTCATTGCACGTATAAGGTAAAGACCGTGAAATAGGCTAATCTTATAATAAGGTATAAAAGGCTCAAAAAATATAAAAAGTCTTCCGCTAATCCTGCGAAGTAAATGAAAAGCGTTACTTTTGTTTCGTTTACAAGCATTTATAAGACAAGATGATAAAAAAGATACTGACGGCTTTCCTGTTGCTTCCCACATTGTTGTGTGCGCAAATCAATACGGAACGCGTGATGACAATCGCGCGTAACGCATTATATTTTGAGGATTATGTGCTTTCCATCCAATATTTCAATCAGGTAATCAACGCGAAGCCTTATTTATATGAGCCTTACTTTTTCCGTGGTTTGGCGAAGATCAATCTGGATGATTTTCAGGGTGCGGAAGCAGATTGTGATGCTGCTATTCAGCGTAATCCTTTTGTTGTAGGCGCCTATCAGATACGTGGGCTGGCGCGTATCCGTCAGAATAATTATGAGGGTGCTATTGAAGATTATAGGATGGCTTTGAAGTATGATCCGGAGAATATTGTGCTTTGGCATAATCTTTCTCTTTGCCATATGCAGAAAGAAGACTATGAGGCAGCAAAAGATGATTTGGGAAAGCTGCTGAATATTGCTCCCAGATATACACGTGCCTATTTGATGCGTGGTGAAGTGTCGTTGAAGCAAAATGATACGATACAGGCTCTGAATGACTTCGAAAAAGCGATTGATATGGACCGTTATGATCCTGATGGATGGAGTGCGCGTGCCATCGTTCGTTTGCAACAAGGAAAATATGCGGATGCGGAAGGTGATTTGAATCAGGCCATTCATTTAAGTGCGAAAAATGCAGGTAATTATATCAATCGTGCGTTAGCTCGTTTCCACCAAAAGAATCTGAGAGGTGCCATGAGTGATTATGATCTGGCATTGGATATCGACCCCAACAACTTCCTCGGACATTACAACCGTGGTTTGCTGCGTGCGCAGGTGGGTGATGACAACCGTGCAATAGAAGACTTTAACTTTGTCCTGCAAATAGAACCGGATAATATGATGGCAACCTTCAACCGTGGTTTGTTGCGTGCACAAACGGGCGATTATCGTGGTGCTATCGCTGATTATTCGAAAGTGATTGATGAATATCCAAACTTTATGGCAGGATACTATCACCGTGCCGAAGCCCGGAAAAAAGTGGGTGACCGTAAAGGAGCGGAACAGGATGAGTTCAAAATCATGAAAATGCAGATTGATAAGCGCAATGGTGCCACTGCTGATAATAAGGATGCTTCGGGTAATAAAGATGTTGCGGACAACACACAGGATGGTGATGATGGCAGCACGACGCGAAAGAAGTCCGATAAGAATATGGAGAATTATCGGAAGATTGTGATTGCTGATGATTCGGAAGCGGATCAGAAATATAAGAGTGACTATCGCGGACGTGTACAAGATCGTAACGTGACCATTAAGATGGAACCGATGTATGCGCTGACATATTATGAAAAATCGAGTGAAGTGAAGCGTATTGTCCATTTCCATAAATATATCGAGGAGTTGAACCATGAGAAGATATTCCCGAAACCGTTGCGGATTACTAATATGGAAGCTCCGCTGACGGAGGAACAGGTGAGATTCCATTTCGCTTTAGTCGATTCCCATACTTCGGATATCGTAGCGAATGATAAGGATGCCAAGAAGCGTTTCTTGCGCGGACTTGACTTCTATCTGGTGCAAGACTTCACCAGCTCCATAGACGACTTTACCCAGGCAATTCTGTTGGATGACAAGTTCTTCCCGGCTTATTTCATGCGGGCATTGGTACGCTGCAAACAATTGGAATATAAGAAAGCCGAGGCCGGCCTAACAGAAGGCGTTCCCGGTGCTTCCGTTGATAGCAAGAAACAACCTGAAGTGACAGCTCTGGATTATGATATAGTGAAAAATGATCTGGATCACGTAATCCAATTGGCTCCTGATTTTGTTTATGCCTATTATAACCGTGCAAATGTACTGTCCATGTTGAAAGATTACCGTGGTGCATTGGAGGATTATAACAAAGCAATCGAGTTGAATAAAGATTTTGCTGAAGCTTATTTTAATCGTGGTCTGACCCATATTTTCTTAGGTAATAATAAGCTGGGTATAACGGATCTGAGTAAAGCCGGTGAACTTGGTATTGTGTCGGCTTACAATATCATTAAGCGATTTACTGACACGCGTGAATAACATTTTTTTGCTAAAAAATAAAATATCAAAAAGAATTAGCTATTTTTGCGTTCTGAAAATTGAAATATACACAACATTATGATAAAGATTACATTTCCAGACGGCTCCGTACGCGAATATAATGAAGGAGTAACGGGGCTGCAAATTGCAGAAAGCATCAGTTCTCGCCTGGCACAGGAAGTGCTGGCATGTGGTGTGAACGGTGAGATTTATGATTTAGGACGTCCTATCAGTGAGGACGCAAAGTTTGTTCTCTATAAGTGGGAAGATGAGCAGGGCAAACATGCATTCTGGCATACCAGTGCCCACTTGCTCGCTGAAGCGTTGCAAGAACTGTATCCGGGCATCCAGTTTGGTATCGGTCCTGCCATTGAAAACGGCTTCTATTATGATGTAGATCCGGGTGAGGCTACCATCAAAGAGTCTGATTTGCCGACTATTGAAGCAAAAATGGCGGAATTGGTGGCAAAGAAGGAAGCTGTTGTAAGAGAAAGTATTTCAAAAACGGATGCATTGAAGAAATTCGGTGACCGTGGCGAAACCTATAAATGTGAATTGATTTCCGAATTGGAAGATGGTCATATCACGACTTATACGCAAGGTGTCTTTACGGACTTGTGCCGTGGCCCGCACTTGATGACTACTGCTCCGATCAAGGCTATTAAGTTGATGTCGGTTGCAGGTGCATATTGGCGTGGACATGAAGACCGCAAGATGATGACACGTATCTATGGTATCACCTTCCCGAAGAAGAAGATGCTGGATGAATATCTGGTTATGGTGGAAGAGGCCAAAAAACGTGACCATCGCAAGATTGGTAAGGAGATGGATCTGTTCATGTTCTCCGATACGGTAGGTAAAGGTCTGCCGATGTGGCTGCCGAAAGGTACTGCACTGCGTTTGCGCCTGCAAGAGTTCCTGCGTCGTATTCAGGCACGTTACGATTATCAGGAGGTTATCACTCCGCCGATTGGTAACAAGTTGCTTTACATCACTTCCGGTCACTATGCAAAATACGGTAAGGATTCATTTCAACCCATTCATACGCCGGAAGAAGGAGAGGAGTACTTCCTGAAACCGATGAACTGCCCTCACCATTGTATGATTTATAAGAATTCTCCGCGTTCGTATAAAGATCTGCCTTTGCGCTTAGCCGAATTCGGTACGGTTTGCCGTTATGAACAGAGTGGAGAGTTGCATGGATTGACGCGTGTACGTAGCTTTACACAGGATGATGCGCATATTTTCTGCCGTCCCGACCAGGTGAAAGATGAATTCTTGCGCGTGATGGATATCATTTCTATCGTATTCCGTTCTATGGACTTCGCCAATGTGGAAGCACAGATTTCTTTGCGCGATAAAGTGAACCGTGAAAAATATATCGGTAGTGATGAAAATTGGGAAAGAGCCGAACAGTCTATCATTGAAGCCTGTGAAGAAAAGGGATTGACAGCCAAAATCGAATATGGTGAAGCTGCCTTCTATGGTCCGAAACTGGACTTCATGGTAAAGGATGCTATTGGCCGCCGTTGGCAGTTGGGTACTATCCAGGTGGATTATAACTTGCCGGAACGTTTTGAATTGGAATATACGGGAGCTGACAACCAGAAGCACCGTCCGGTAATGATACACCGTGCACCGTTTGGTTCAATGGAACGCTTTGTTGCCGTGCTTATCGAGCATACGGCAGGTAAATTCCCATTGTGGTTGACGCCTGAGCAGGTGGCTATTCTGCCTATCAGCGAGAAATTTAATGATTATGCACAGGAGGTGAAGAAATTCCTGAAGCAATATGATATTCGTGCGATAGTAGATGACCGTAATGAGAAAATCGGACGTAAGATTCGTGATAATGAATTGAAGCGTATTCCTTACATGCTGATTGTGGGTGAAAAAGAAGCTGAAAACAGCGAAGTTTCTGTCCGCAAGCAAGGGGAAGGCGATAAAGGTACTATGAAATTTGAAGAATTTGCTAAAATTTTGAACGAAGAAGTTCAGAATATGATAAATAAATGGTAACTTTGCGCCCACTTGTGAAAGCATAGCATATACGATGTTCTAAAGATCGCTTTTACTTAATAATAAAAAAATAATAATTTGGGAGTAGTAAATAAGAAACAAACTGGAAATAGAGGTTATTTAATGAAAAATGACAGCTTAAAAGGGCAGTATCGGATTAATGAGCAAATCCGTGCCAAAGAAGTCCGCATAGTGGGCGATGAAGTAGAACCTAACGTGTATCCTATAGCTCAGGCATTAAGACTTGCCGAAGAGCATGAAGTGGATCTCGTGGAAATCTCTCCGAATGCACAACCCCCTGTTTGTCGTATCGTCGATTACTCTAAATTTCTTTATCAGCTGAAAAAGCGTCAGAAGGAACAGAAGGCAAAACAGGTAAAAGTAAATGTGAAGGAGATTCGTTTCGGTCCTCAGACTGATGATCACGATTATAACTTCAAGTTGAAGCATGCCATCGGCTTTTTGGAAGATGGCGACAAGGTGAAAGCTTACGTATTCTTCAAGGGGCGTTCAATCTTGTTTAAAGAACAGGGAGAGGTACTGTTGCTGCGTTTTGCCAATGACTTGGAAGAATATGCAAAAGTGGATCAAATGCCGATTTTGGAAGGGAAAAGAATGACAATTCAGCTTTCTCCGAAGAAAAAGGATGTGCCAAAGAAGCCGGTCGCACCGAAAGTGGCTCCGGCTGAGAAAACAGAAGAATAAAAAGAAATGAGTAACGCCGTAGGTATAGTGCGTTGCCATATAATTTAAATAATTTAAAAATAAGTAAGATGCCAAAGATGAAGACTAACTCCGGTTCTAAAAAGAGATTTACTCTTACCGGAACAGGTAAAATCAAAAGAAAGCACGCTTTTCACAGTCACATTTTGACTAAGAAAACTAAGAAGCAAAAAAGAAATCTGTGCCATTCAACTACAGTTGACGTGACGAACGTAAGCCAGGTTAAGGAACTCTTAGCAATGAAGTAAAAAGCGTACAAAGTATTTTAAAGTATTAACCGAATGCATTAGCTTTAAGTCCGTTGCGTGAAGTAATGGCGCTAACATTCAAAAATTAGTAAAACTATGCCAAGATCAGTAAATCACGTTGCTTCAAGAGCAAGAAGAAAGAAAATTTTGAAATTAACCAGAGGTTACTTTGGTGCAAGAAAGAACGTATGGACCGTTGCCAAGAATACTTGGGAGAAAGGTTTGACTTATGCGTTCCGTGACCGTAAGAACAAGAAAAGAAACTTCCGCGCTTTGTGGATTCAGCGTATCAATGCTGCAGCTCGTTTGGAAGGAATGTCTTATTCTAAGCTGATGGGAGCTTTGCACAAAGCAGGAATCGAAATCAACCGTAAAGTTTTGGCTGATTTAGCGATGAACCATCCGGAGGCTTTTAAGGCTATCGTAGCTAAAGCAAAAGCTGCTTAAGTTTATTTAGCAAATAGTTTACAAAGTGCTGATTACGAACGAGTAATCGGCACTTTTTGCTTATATAAGGGAGGATATAGCAGAAAATGTACTGTATGAGAGAAACAATTTCATGTTTTTCCTTGTTTCTTTGACAGAAACTTACTACATTTGTTGTAGAAAATATAGCCGCATTGATTGGATCGGGAAACTCATCAAACTATTATGAAATACCGAGACAAGCTTCGCTTCTCAATGGCGGGCCACGCCCTTCGGGGTAACCTTTGAGTCGGTGGATTACAAAGAGGACGAGCGCTCAAATCATGTCATTCGGAGTTTCATCACATCATCGGTGCGGCTTTTTTATAAAGGGAACGGTAATCTTGGTTGGTTACCGTTCCCTTTTCTTTTTAATGCCACTCATCTCCGGAATATATGTTATAGGTTTATAACAACAGAGATGACCTTCAGACATCTAAAGGTCACCTCTGTACGCCCAAACCAAAGCGTGGGAGTTGTGAGTATTCTCCCCCTGTATGTTTAGTGATTTTGGCGCAAGTCTTTTACTCTGACAGCTTTTCCTTCGCTCTGCGGTAATGAACCTTTTTTCACGAGCTTTAGCTTGGGAGTTACTAATATTTCATCTTTCAGCTGACGGGTAATTTCTTTGCGTATCTTCTCCAGCTCGATATAATTATCGGTAGAAAGATCGCTGAGTTCTACTTCTACAATCATTTCATCCTGGTTGTTTACAGTTTCCAGCGTGATGAGATAATTGCTGCCCAATTGAGGGAATTGTACCAATACTTTTTCGACTTGCATCGGGAAGATATTGACTCCCTTGATGATAAACATATCATCGCTACGTCCCTTGATGCGGTCAATACGCAGATGCGTACGTCCACAAGGGCATTCTCCGGGGAGGATACGGGTAAGGTCTCTGGTGCGGTAGCGTAGCAGAGGCATCATTTCCCGGTCAAGAGTGGTCAGAACTAATTCGCCGATTTCCCCGTCGGGAACCGGTTCTCCTGTTTCCGGATTGATAATCTCGACAAGATAGCAGTCTTCCCAAAAGTGCATACCTTCTTGTTCCTGACATTCAAAAGCGACACCGGGACCATTCATTTCTGTCATTCCGAAGCTGTTGTAGGCCTTAACGCCTAACATGCGTTCGATCTTTTTGCGTTGTTCGTCCGTGTGAGGCTCTGCACCAATAAGAAGTGTTTTCAGGCTGGTGTTTGCCGGGTCTATGCCTTCTTCCTGGAATACCTCTGCCAAACGAATGGCGTAGCTGGGAATGGCATGTAGCGCGGTTGTTTTAAAATCAGTGATGAATTTAATCTGGCGTTTACTATTTCCGGCCGCAGCAGGAACAGTCAATGCTCCCAGACGTTCTGCGCCATATTGGAACCCTAAACCGCCAGTGAACATTCCGTATCCGGAACTATTCTGGAAAACATCAGTTTTACGTACACCCACCATATACAGGCAGCGGGCTACCAGGTTTGCCCAGGAATCCAGATCGTGTTGGGAATGGACAATGACAGTCGGTGTACCGGTGGTTCCGCTTGAGGAGTGAATACGTACACCATCTTCACGCATATTACCTGATACCAGTCCGAAAGGATAGCAAGCACGCATATCTGCTTTAGTGGTGAATGGGATTTTACGGACATCATCCAACGTTTTGATAGTATCGGCAGTGATGTTATGCTCTTGGAATACTTTCTTATAATACGGTGAATTAGCCGCAATATTTATCGTTTTTTTGAGCCGCTGAAGTTGCAGTTCCTGCAACTTTTCGCGGCTCATGGTTTCTATGTCTTCTTCCCAGTATCTGTTATTCATGGTTTTGGTATTTTTGGAGGTCTTACATTAATTTTTCAGCGATTTCCTTTCCGGCCGCGAGTGCTTTGAGATTCATCTCTACAATGGCTTCACCTTTGCGCTCGAAGATTTCACGGATGCTGGTTTGTATTTTCCCATAATCGATGCCAAGAAAGGGGATAGTTGCTCCGAGCAGAACGATGTTTGCTACACGGATAGAACCAATTTCTTTGGCTACTTTGTCTACATTGAGAACAATCTTATGAGGCAATTTATCTAATTCTGCTTTTATGTCGGCTTCTGCCGGATAGTTGGGGATGTTGACGAACGGGGTTTCGTTAGTCACTAACCAACCTTCGGGACTTAGATAGGGAAGATAACGTAACCCTTCCATGGGTTCAAGTGAAATAATCAAATCGCATTTGCCCGAAGGAATGAGATCGGAAGCGATAGGTTGATCGCTGATACGGAGGTTGGACTGTACGTCGCCACCGCGCTGGCTCATGCCGTGAACTTCCGCTTGTTTCATATATAGTCCGTCTTTAAGAGCGGCTTTACCGATTACCGTGGCGATAGAAAGGATGCCTTGTCCACCTACGCCGGAAAGTATGATATCTTTTTTCATGGCTTTACTTGTTTCGTTTTTTACGTGCTAAGGTTTGAATACATTCTCTGCGTGGAATGATAACGGATACTCCGTGGTAATCAATTTCTTCACGGATAATCTGCTTCATTTCTTCGTAATTCTTTTTAAGGGGAACTACTACACGGATGTGTTCGGGTGCTACACCGATGCCACTACAGATGGCTTCAATGCGTCCTGTTCCGGCGGAGTCCTGACCACCTGTCATGGCGGTAGTTTCATTGTCAGAGATAACAATGGTAACATTGGCATTCTCGTTGACGCAGTCTAAGAGTCCCGTCATTCCGGAGTGTGTGAAAGTGGAATCGCCGATGACAGCTACTGCCGGATGGAGTCCGCCGTCGGAAGCACCTTTTGCCATAGTGATAGATGCTCCCATGTCTACACATGAGTTGATGGCATTGAATGGGGCATTGGCTCCCAATGTGTAACAGCCGATATCACTGAATACTTTGTGAGTCGGGTATTCCTCTTTTAATACTTGTGTCAGCACTGTGTACATGTCACGGTGACCGCAACCTTCACATAAAGCAGGCGGACGCATTTCGACAAGAGCAGGAATGCTAAACTCCGATTTGTTTTCTTTTCCTACGCTGCGTGCCACCTTGTCCGGATTTAGTTCACCGTCTTGTGACAATGTGCCGTCCAGGCGTCCTTTTACTTTTACGCCAATGCCAAGATAACCTTTCAGTTGTTTCTCAACGAAGGGCTGACCGTCTTCCAATACTAAGATTTCGTCACAGGCCTCTACCAGTTGTAGGAGTTGTTTGTGGGGCAGCGGATATTGACCTATTTTCAATACAGGATATTCGCAGCCTTCTGGGTAATTTTCCATTAGGTAGTTGTAACCGATGCCACAGGCTATGATACCCATCTTTTTGTTTGGTCCGTCAATATACTTGTTGTATGGAGAGTTTTCAGATGCTTCAACGAATTCAGCCTGGCGTTCCAGTAAAACTTTGTAGCGCTTGCGTGCGTTACCCGGCAACAGGATAAACTGACGCGGGTCTTCACTGAAAGATATCCCATTCTGAGGCTGTTGTGCCTTTTGTTCTACTCCGGAGCGGGAGTGTGCCAGACGGGTTACCATACGCAATAATACCGGTTCGCCAATCTTTTCAGAGAAAGCAAAGCCGTTATAAACCATGTCATATGCTTCTTGTTGATTACTTGGTTCGTACATGGGAATTAGTGAGAAGTCACCATAGAAGCGGCTGTCTTGCTCATTCTGAGAGGAATGCATGCTGGGATCGTCCGCAGCTACGACAATTAATCCGCCTTTTACACCTGTGACGGCTGAATTGATGAAACAGTCTGCAGCCACATTCATACCTACATGCTTCATGCAAACCAATGCTCGTTTACCTACAAATGACATACCTAAAGCGGCTTCCATTGCTGTCTTTTCATTAGAAGCCCAACGACTGTGAATATTTTGTTCAGCCGTAATAGGTGCCATTTGGATGTATTCTGTTATTTCCGTGGAAGGGGTGCCGGGGTAGGCGTAAACACCTGAGAGTCCGGCGTCTAATGCAGCTTGTGCAATGGCTTCATCGCCAAGTAAGAGTTGCTTGCTCATATCTGATTATTTAAATGTTAGTCATGGATTATTAAAAAGGAAAATAATCTGCGTTTTTCATTCGCAAATATAGGCTTTTGCTTTTATTTTATTATGATTTTACTTGAAAATCTTTCTTTCGTTTAAAGCATTCCAGTATTTTCTGGCATTTTTCATGTGGTCAGCATAATTGGATGCGAAATTGTGGGTGCCTGAGAAGTCTTCTTTGGCGCACATATAAATGTAGTTGTGCTTCGCATAATTCAATACGGCATCAATACCGATGGGGGAGGGAATGCGTATGGGCCCTGGGGGCAATCCTGCGTTTAGATAAGTATTGTATGGTGAATTCACGTTCAAATGTTCATTGGTGATTCTTCTTAAACCGAAGTCTTGAAGGGCAAACTTGATGGTAGGGTCTGCCTGCAATGGCATTCCTTTATGTAGCCGGTTGATATATAGTCCTGCGACCATAGGTTTTTCTTCGTTGTTGTTTGTCTCTTCTTCTACAATAGAAGCAAGAGTGGATACCTCTTCCGTTGTCATGCCGATGGCTGTGGCTTTAGCCAGTCGCTCCTGGTTCCAGAATTTCTCATGTTCTTTCTGCATACGCTCGAAAAACTCATTTACACTCATATCCCAGTAGACCTGATAAGTTTCGGGGATGAACAAACTGGAAATTGTCTCTTTCTCATATCCCAGTTTCTTCTGAAATGCACTGTCATTCATAACAATTGCAATTTCGGCGGAGTCTACCATAAGCTGTTTCCCTACACTGCGTGCAAGTCTGTCTAAAGTGCGTACGTTGCTAATGGTCAGGTTTATTGGTTCCTGATAACCTCTATATAAGCGGCTGAAAACATGATATACGTTTTCTCCCGGACGGATGGCGTAGCGTCCGGTGTGGATGTTTGAATTGTAGTCGCGCCATTGAGCCATCCAAAGAAAGCCTGTGAAACTTTTGGGATGTCCTTGTTTTTGTACCTTATTATATATGGAGTCTGCTGTATCGTCTCTGTCGATATAGATATAAGCTGTCTTTTGGGGGTGAAATTGCGGATAGAATAAATAGTAATAGAATGTTCCGGCACAAGCTGCACCAATAAGGCACAGACTCATCAATCCTCCTATGAGAATTATCTTTGTCTTCTTTTTCATCTGTTTCGGCAGTTTTCTTTAGTCATGCAAAGGTAAGAAGAATCTATGGAATAAAAAAAAGAGATACATAAGCATCTCTCTCTTTCTGAGCCGCTAGCCAGACTTGAACTGGCGACCTACGCGTTACGAAAAATCGCTTTATTCGTAGGGTAACGGGCTGATATTTAATATCTTTTTTCTTTGTAAATCTTCTTTACGACACTGTTTTTGATACTCTAATAAGGATATCAGTTAGTAATATATTGTTTAAACACTCTTTCGGCTATTCGCTTTCGCTTAGTCTTCTTTGGAAATAAAGAATATATCCGTATATTCATCCGAACGTCTAACAAATAACATTCCACCATCTATTTGCGGGTGTTCCTTATCTCTTTTTGATAACAAGGTTGTTTTTATACCCGATTGAATTTCAAACGCGTTGTATAAATATAAATCTCCATTTTTCGCAGGCTTTTCGATGCTATAAGATAAAACCGAGTAACCACCTATTGTTATATTTACTATATTATTAGTTACGTTAATAGTGGCTATCCCATCTTTAAAAAGATTATCAAATACAGTTTCATTATTAAGAAATCCCTTTACTCCTAATACCTTATATTTTCCTTCTGTCAACTGTGCAAAAGAGCAAATTGAGCACGTTAATAAAAATGCAATAAAAAGTAGTTTTTTCATATTGTTTGGTTATTTATAATTTGAAATTCTATTTACTATTGGTTGAGCTTTATTTAAAGCGGATAGCATGTTGTCACTGCTATAAATTTTGCTTGCATGCTCTCTGATATATGCTACATCTTCTTTAGATAGATATTTTATGTTAGTATCTGTTATGTTGATTTTTAAACCTTTTGTTTCTTTGTTATCTATTATTTCATCTAATATAATAATATACAAATCAATAGGTGCATAGCTTCCAGAAATAGAAATTTCTGTATTACTGGAAAATAAGTTATTAGCTACTTTATACTTGCATCCTCTAAAGTTTGAGTTTTCTTTAGAACTGCAAGAAGAAAGAGACATTATAAAAATGATAATTAGTAGTTTTCTCATGTTATTTCATTTTTTTATTAAATCCATGTTTTGACACTAACAACCCCAACAACTAAAGCCCAGTCGTACACCTCATTTATAGGAACATCATATGGTTTATAACCTTCGTCTTTATTGAAGGGAACACATGTTATATAACCTTCTTGTTCGGATTGCTCTATTTTCTTAATCATTATTCCGTCGTAGGTTGTAAGTGCGTAGACCTCACCCCAACGAATATGAGAGCGACTTCTAACAATTCGACAACCTACTATATCCCTGTCGTTGATACTGCGTTCTGGAACGTTCCGGTTTATCATGCTTCGCCCGCCTGCCCGTATTGTGAAATCACAGCCCGGCATATCGGGGATAACATAACGTTCGCAGTCTCCTTTCATTATAGCGGAGTTAAAGCCATTCGGCAGACCGCATGAGGCTGTTACTATATCTATGTGCGGTATAGCCTTGCCTGCTAGTTCTTCATAATGAGGGGTGAAATTACTATTATCTTGGTTTTCTTCTTGCTTTTTATCCGTTTGAATATTCTCTCCACTGATTAACCATTCTACACTAACTCCTAAATATTCGGCTAGGATAGAAATATTACCTATATTAGGCTTTGTTCCGTTTAGGTAGTTTAATACTGACACCTTAGATACTTTAGTGTCTCTACCAATAGCATAAGGCGTTACCCCCTTATTCTCAATGGCTATTTTTAATCTATCTTTAAACTCCATAGTGCGTATGTTAATAAATGTTGTTATAGGAAATAATTATTTCCTATTTTGATTATAGGAAATAAAAGTTTCCTATCTTTGTCGCATCAAAGTTAATCAATCAATCAAGAATAACAAACTAAAAGATAGGAAATATGAAAAAGGTAGATAAGAAAAAGACATTGGCATACGCTGTTGCATTTTACTTTGACGGCAAAGTGGATTTTTTAATGGGTAACAAGAAATACCAGCACATTAATACTGTCTACGATGAAAGGGAAGACGGTAGAGGGTTTAATACTGTCGAAATTGTTTACGACTACAAAGCAATGAAGTATGCGGCATGGTGTGTAGACGAGAAGTTAGGCAACAAAGAGATTACAATATTATAAGTTTAACCAGCAGGGCGAAAGCCCTGCGCAATATAGAAGATTATGAAATTAAATAAAACAGAAACTGAATTATTACTTGCAATTATTACAGGTAGTATTTCTCGCGACTTCGCTAAAATGCAAGGTAAACGTTATGATGAAGCAATAAATAGCCTTAAAGAAAAGGGCTTTATTAGGGTGAATCAACGTGGAATATTGGAGCTAAATTTATCTGATAGCTATTTAAAACAAATAGGTTACTAATCAGGTAGTTTTCGGACTACCACAATTACCAATATTATGAAACTGAAAGATTTAAAGAAAGGTGTTTTTTTCAAACTGAAAGATAGTGATACCGCTCCGGTATGGATTCGGGGCGAGTATGTACGCTCTGAAAAGAAGTACAGTACATTCAAATTCGATGATATCAATCACGAACGCCTTCTATCTCCCGATAAAGAAGTAATAACGGATTTTGAATTTTAAACGATATGGAAAATCAGACAATAATAAAATCAACTCTCACTGAAATGCCGATAGGCGAATCTGTTCATTTTCCTTTGAATAAAAGGGGGTCTATCCGTACAACTGCATCTAATTTAAAGTTAGACGGCTTTCTATTCAAAACAAAAATACAGGTAGAAGATAACCTAATTATAGTAACCCGTAAAAAGTAAAGCGATGGCAATCGAATTTGATAGATATCATACCGTTTTGAGAGCCGCCCAAAACGTAGCGTTCAGCAAAAGACAAGCTCAAGTGCTTGTAGGCGGTCAAAGACGGCTTGAAAGGCTTGTAGCCGAAGACAGAATAAGAGCAATAAAGACTACCGACAAACAAAACGGTAGATGGGAATGTAACGGTTCTGATGTCCTACGCTATACGATAGACCCCAATTTTAATCATTAAATTTATAATAATGCTAACATTGAAACAAAGTCCGGTAGCAATTATCGGCATGTTGTTAACCTGTTCACTGGCAGAAGGTGAACCCGAACCGGGAAAACTCATTATCGCGCTTTGTGTGCTTGTATTAACAGTGTCGTATGTGCTTGCATGCACATACGTAAACCAAAGGAAATATGAAAGCTGAAATCAAATGTAGGCATTGCGCCGACTGCAATAAGGTGATAATACCGGATGATGGCGTAGAAGTGGACACCGAAGTAGTAGAACACGGACAGCATATACAGGAAACTATAACTGTTTGCCAAGAATGCTACAGGCAACTTTATCAAAATGACTATATGAGCGAACTTTATTTTTATGAATTTGGAACGCTTGACACGATGGATAAACCAATTCAATTATAACATATAATAAAATGGAACATCTAACACACTGGAAAAACCAGTTCAATTATGATTATTTGGGCGCGTATTCCCTGCCAGATGGAAAGGATATTATACTAACCCTTAAAGAGACTAAAAAGGAGATGGTAACGGGCGCAAATGGGCAAAAAAGTGAATGCTTTGTCGCTTATTTCCATGAGAACGCGAAACCTATGATTCTGAATAAGACGAATTGCAAAACAATAGAGAAGCTGTTCAATACGCCCAATATCGAAGAATGGGTAAACAAGCAGATACAAATAGGTTCTACCCGTATCAATGCTTTCGGAGAAATGACAGACTGTTTGCGCGTTCGCCCGTTTGCTCCGAAACTATCAGAAGAACGCCCGACGGTTCAAACTGGTTCGGTGATATGGAAAAATATACTGGACGGGTTAGCAGGTGGGTACACTGTGACTCAAGTACTGACAAAGTATAAACTTACTAAAGAGCAAATTAAAGAATTGCAGAAACATGAAATCAGTAGCAACTAAATCACCCGAACAGAAGGAATACGATTGGAAGGCAAAGAGACACGGGAAAATAACATCTTCCACTTTGCCCGACCTAATGAAAGCTGGTAAGGGAACACCCTACGGTAAGGCATTTTTTGACGCGTTGTATCTCGTAAGATACGAGCGTAGGACTGGAATAACACGCGAAAATGGTGCATGTAAGGCGTTCGATTGGGGGCATGAAAATGAACCTTTGGCGGTGGAGTGGGTAAGGAGTCAGTTAATAGATGAGGTGAAATCCTGTACAACTGACTTTCCCGATATCGTGTTCAATGAACCCTTTGCTGGTTTTGGAGATAGCCCCGATTTCTATGTATATGGTTTGGATGGTAAAATAAAGGCATTGGGTGAAATCAAGTGCCCAATGAGTCAAGGGAAAATAGAAACCTTGCAGTTCCTTAACGAGATAACGGAGAAAGACGAATACTATTGGCAGTTCCTCGGTCACTTCGTTGGTATGTCGGACGTAGATGTATTGTATTATGTCATATATGACGGGTACACCAATAACGGGCGGATAATTGAAATGCACCGGGCAGAGCATGAGGCGAACATTCAGAAACTGGCAGACCGTATTAGATTCGCCGATGCTCTTGTAGATTGTTCTCTTAAGACCGGGCTGGATTTCCCCGAATGCATTGAGGCGGCAACGGTTATCCTGCCGCTTCGGTTAGAGATTGAAGTACTTACAAAACAGGCGAAGGGGAATGTTCCTATACAAAATCAGATACGCCGGATTAAAAAAGAAATACGCAAAATTATCGCAAGTAAAAAGGCTTGTTCCCAACACACTATTAATATTTAAAACAGAAAATTATGTTACACACTTGGTTTGAAAGCAAAGTCCGTTATGAGAAAACAATGGAAAACGGAAAGGATAAAAAAGTAGTTGAACCTTACTTAGTTGATGCATTATCTTTCACAGAGGCAGAAGCACGCACCATTGAAGAAGTGACCCCGTTCATTTCCGGTGAGTTTTCCATCATGGCAATAAAGCGTGCATCTTATGATGAAACGTTCTTAGGCGATGGCGACCGCTTCTTTAAATGTCGTCTGGCATTTATTACGCTGGACGAAAAGACGGCGGCAGAGAAGAAAACAAAGTCTAATATTCTTGTACAGGCTGACAACTTGCAGGAAGCAAAAGACAAGGTGGTAGAGCAAATGAAAGGTACGATGGCAGACTACACCATAGAAATGGTGAAAGAAACTGATATTATGGACGTTTACCCGTATTCAGCTAAAGAAAAAGAAGTATCTGAGAAATAAGACAGTGGTAAGGGGTCGGTAAAATGGCGACCCCTTATTCTCTAAAAACTACAAAGATGGCAAAGTATAATAATATCAAGTACAAGGGTTATGATTCAAAGAGGGAATACTATCGGGCGCAAGAACTGAAACTGCTAGAAAAGAAAGGAATTATTTCCGGTCTACAGGAACAGATAAAATATGAGCTAATTCCGTCGCAACGCGATAATAACGGCAAAGGTAAAGTCGTAGAACGTTCTGTTTGCTATAGGGCTGATTTTCAATATTTGCGTGATGGTGTGTTAGTCGTTGAAGATAGTAAGGGAATGAGAACGAAAGAGTATATCATCAAACGAAAGCTGATGCTGTACATGTATGGAATTAAAATAAATGAGGTGTAGAGATGGCAAAGAAAAGTACGATAATGGGAAATTGCAGGACTTGTAAGAAAGCCGGGGCAGAAGACGATTTTATGTGCTTCTGCTCTGCTTATAAGACATACAAGTCAGTGGGCGTTAGGGTTTGTCCCTTGTATCTCAAGAAGTAAGAGAGGCTTAATTATGCGTGAAAGTTTTGTGTTTTATAGAAGTTTCTACGATGCTATCAAAGATTTGCCTAGAGATGTTCAGGGTGAGATTTACACGGCTATAATGGAGTATAGCCTATACGGTAAGGAAACTGAAAATCTAAAGCCTATAGCTCGCAGCGTGTTTACGCTGATGAAACCGCAAATAGACGTGAATAATAAACGGTTTGAAAATGGTAAAAAAGGTGGT
The DNA here is from genome assembly GCF_900142015.1 of Bacteroides stercorirosoris. GTDB lineage: Bacteria > Bacteroidota > Bacteroidia > Bacteroidales > Bacteroidaceae > Bacteroides > Bacteroides stercorirosoris. The sequence continues at coordinate 27,652 of NZ_FQZN01000010.1, read as the reverse complement.
AGACCAAAAAGCGAAGGTAAACCGGATGGAAACCAAAATAAAACCAATGAAAAACCAAAAAATAACCAAAACGAAACCAAAGACGAACCTAATGTAAATGTAAATGATAATGTTAATGTAAATACAGAAAATACACCTAACGGTGTATCAAAGAAGGACGCGGCTAAAGCCGCTACGCTCAAACGAAAAGACGAGTTCTATCAAACCTTAGTTCCCTTTGTCGATAAGTACGGCAAGGAAATGATACGAGCCTTTTTTGAGTATTGGAGCGAATTAACGAGAACTGGAACAAAGATGCGATTTGAAAAACAAACGACGTGGGAGGCTAGCAAACGGCTTGCAACGTGGGCAGGCAGAGAGAAAACACGTCGCCCGAATACAGACGTAGGAACTGTGTTGCATGATAACTCGCAATCTAAATACGATGAAAAGTTATGGTGAATACGATAGAACATTTGATTAAAGATATTGGGTTTAATCCTATTCCGAATACAGTTAATATCTCTATTTCAAAGTCTTTACACCAGTCGAAAGTACTGTTATTTAGTGGGCTTAACTACTTTACTAACAATATGGCAGTATGGCAACCAGAATATAACGAGGTTGCAAAATGGCTCGTTGACAACAAAGGACGCGGCTTGCTTTGCCTCGGAAATTGCGGACGTGGAAAGACGCTCATTTGCGGGAAAATTATCCCGATTTTATTAAATGACCGCTGCAATAAGGTTGTATCATGTTACGATGCGCAGCAATTGAATGCAAATTTAGACGCTGTGAAGCAAAAACATATCATTTACGTGGATGATATAGGCACGGAGTTTCTAAGCGTAAAATACGGCGAAAGAAGGCTGTCTTTTGCGGAGCTTGTAGACGAAGCCGAAAAGAAAGGGAAATTATTGATTGTAACTACTAATTTGTCACTCTCTGAATTACGCGATAAATACGGTGAAAGAACCGTAGACCGATTACGCGCAATTACTACGCCTGTTGTGTTCAAGGGTGACAGTTTAAGGAAATAAACCAATGAGAAGACATAAAACTAAGATGTTCGGCAAAATAGTAGCCCGCATCGACATAGACAATTTTAAACGGCTTTCGGAGATACGCGATAAATACGGGTTCAGTTCCAACTATGAGATTATACAATATCTCGTTGCCTGTTTCCTTCGCGTTGCAGACCCAGAACATGACGAAACGGAAGAACCCGTACCGGACGAAATAAAAGACATGTTCGCGGATTATTCGGAAGCGGAGAAGCATTTTGAATTTGTGAAACCAAAGCGGAAACTACCGCAATACAAGTTAGATGAAATACACGGACAGTTAAGATTATGGGAAAATTGAAGAAACTATCTAATGCAAACTATTTGCATGATGTTCCGGTACAATGTGCCGCTGTGAACAGTAAAAACAGAGCCTATATTGATAGGTTCGTTTCAGAGAATTATAAACGCCTTAGCAATCAATTTAAAGCTATAGGTAGTAATATAAATTCTAGTTGCTTCGGCAGCATGGATAAACTAAATGAAACGCTGTATGCACTTTACATTGACCCTAATTTAGACTTTGGATGCTGGGACGAAGCAAACAGCTATATGCTGAATAAATTCACTGAAAAAGAATTGCGTATTCCGGTGAAGAAGGTTAGCAAAAATGAGGAATTACAAGACAGTGAAAGTATTAACGAATAACAAGAAAAATATGAATGAATTTAATGCAGGTTGGTGGAACTGCTTTTGCAGTTATACGGAAGAATTGAATGACAGATATTACAATTGGGCAGAAACAGCCAAAGCTCAGTTAACTTCTGCCGGAGTGACAAAAGATGAAATCGCTTTTGTGCTCAAAGAATATTCCCTTGGTAAAAAGACCGAAGCTATGTTGAGAGAGTATTTACAGGGGTTGTAACCTTCAATACAATAAATATATGAATATAGATACAGAGTTTAATGTAGGTGATAGTGTATGCTATCTAAGTGGAGACAATATCTGTCATTCCACTATAAGCAAAATTACTATTGAAATATCCTATACAGATCGTAGTTTTTTGATGGTATACAAGCTGTCTGACGGTTTAAGTGTACCGAGAAATAATTATCCACAATGGGATAAAATGCTCTTTAGGAACAAAGAGAGTTTGATAGAATATTTATCTGAATCATAACTATAAAGAAATGAAGAATCCAAAGTATTATTATTCCCGTCACATGGGTAGCTATAAGCTATATAAAGACAATGGCAACGGGACAGCGACTAAAATTAATCAGAATTGGGACGAAGAAACCATACGCAAACAGTGCTACGAGTTGAACGGATGGAAGTATAAACCGAAAAAGAAATAATCATGTATCTAATAAACAGAATTGTATGTGTATCATCAGATACACGGTCTGCCTACAATGTCGAATTACAGACAGAAGATTTAGAAAAGACACGTGCAGAATTAGTCGGCATGTATCAATGTGAGAGAATAAATTTTGAATATACTGAATTAAAAGAAAAGATTAAATGAAAACAGCAATATATTTGATAGCAGATAATATACACAAAAATAATACCGTATCTGTTAATATAGCAATGGAGGCAATAAGTGTACAACGTGATGAAACAAGACATCACGCAGTAGAAGTCTGCAAACAAATGTGCCCATCAAAGGTTAGCCGCGGTTGTGCGAACCTGCTGCATAAGAGAGAAACGAAAACGACGCGTTGCGATGGTAATTGTGCACGTGTGAAATACTTCATTAATGGACTTGACAAACAAGAACTATGAGCCGGAATCCGATATACATAAAACTTATTAACTCTGCACGCTGGAAAAAACTCCGCGTGCAGAAACTAAAAGCTAATTCGGTTTGCGAAGAATGCGCCAAGCGTGATGTTAGTACACTTGCAACTGAAGTACACCACATTACACCAGTCGAAAGCGTTGCAGGTGTGGCAATGATGGAGCGATTAATGTTTAACTGGATGAACTTGCAAAGTTTGTGCCACATGTGCCACTCTGAAATACATAAGAGTGCGTTTAGCCACTCGAAAGAAGCGATACAGGCTAATAATAAACGAGGTGCTAAACGCTTTATTGATAGGTATTTGTGAAAAAATGGCTTGTGTGAAATAGTTGGTATTTATTAGGGGAATTGTACACCCTCTATGTATATAATCTTATTTAGAGGGTGTTATTTCATTTATCTTGTTAAATGCTTTGTTGTATAACCGAATCTCTTTTCTTGAAAAAGTTTTATTACTAACATCTGCTAATTCTTTTAAGCAATCTCTAGATAAAGCTATGTAGTAGCATAAATAAAATATTGGCGTAGTTATGTTTGTGCCAGAAATAATATCTGCATCATTTATGTGAACTTCTTCTATAAATTGTATATATTTCTCTTTCACCGATATTGCTGTTCTTTCTAAATCTCCAATAGTCTTAATATTTAAATAAGATAACGAGTTAAAAAGTAGCTCGTTAGTATATGCTTTGTAGTTTATTCTGCATTGTCTAATACTTACTATTTTTTGAATAGCCTCTTTGTTTAGAGGATTGTTTTTAGCATAGGATGTTATTGAGGCTTGATTAATTTCGATGTCATTAGGTCTTTCTTTGATTAATTTAGGTAATGTGTGTTCGTATGAATAAAGGCTCTTCTTTAATCTATCAAATTCGATATCTGCAGTCTCTAACAATGCAGACAATCTATTAAAGCCTCTAATAAAATCATCTGGAACTGAGATAGAACTTTTATATCCTAAATCATGTTCTATTTCTGCCCAAGCGTGTTGTAGTATTGAACGTATTTGTATTTCGAATTTTTTATCCTTAATTACTTTAAATTCGGTTAGTTTACACCTTTCATCACTGAAAGAAGCAACAAAATGCAAAGAACGATAGCCAAATACATCATTATCTAGCTTCCTCTTATCTATACTATTTGCAGTGTCGACATTAAATTCTTTTTTTATCATATCAGCAACTAAGTCTACATCGCTATCTAAATAAGTAATAATTCTGATACCTACTATATCTGTGATATCAGTTAGTCTTTTGTATTTATCTTCTTTAAGGCTTATCTTATTAGATAAACTATCTTCTTCTTTAATTCTACAACTTATTTGATGAATATGTATACTATTCTCGCGTAGTAACTCATTGATAAGTATCTGTAGCTTTTCTGCAACTCTTTGATAAATAGGCTTTTCTTTTTTATATTCGTCTATAATGTTATTTTTCATGGTACTCTCTTTGTTTTAATTGTGACAAATATAACTATTTTTTTATGTCTTGTTGTTTTATACTTGATTTTATTTGAATGGGGGCGGTTTTTTTTTGCGAAGGGTGAAGGGCTTTAAACCCACTCCCCCTAGTTTTTACACGCGCGAAGTTTTTTTCAAACGGTGGGGTTCGTTGGGGGGGATTGCTTTTTCTGGTTAAGTCACGCGCTACCAAACACTAACATAAAAAACTTATGTGCAAAAGCGTGTGCAAAATGAGTGATTTAGACGACATCAAAAATAAAATCCGCGATGCAATGACTTCGCAAGGTACGTACATTCCCGATTTGGATTTGTGTATAGAACTTTGTGCGGGTTCTTATATGGCGTTCCGAATTGCTCTTTCTGATATATCCAAAAAGAGAATGAAGTCTTTTGTAAAAGAGAAAACGCGCGAGGAAAACACGAAGCTTGTAGCACATCCGGCATTCAAAGTTTTATTTGATTCGCTGGAAGTGACGCGTAAACAATTACGTGAACTTGGTTTGACGTTACAGACTCTTTCTGTTTCCGAAGATGATGAGGTTAACGATTTTATAAATGAAGTGAATGGAGCCGGGGAACAGTAATTTATTGATTGAATTAAAGCGAGTTACGGTTGCGTCATTACAAGCGATAAACGTTTACTCTTATCGCCTGGTATTAACTGACGAACGATTGAACAGCTATGTTTGTGCATGTATAGATAACCCGGACAAACATAACCTGTATGAGCTTTTAGCTGTATCACGTTTCTTTCGCTTCTTAGACAAATATAATTTTAGAACGTCGGAGGTAAAGAAATACATAGTTTTCTATGAGAATTTAAAATTTAGCGGCACAAAGGGGAAAACCAAATATAAGTTAACCCCTGTACAGGTATTTCAGTTCGCCAATATTTTAGGGTTTTATCATCCCGGCACTAATCGGCGGGTTATTCGTGATGTGCTTTTGTTTGTGCCGCGTAAATTCAGCAAAACAACGTCTGTCGCTTCTTTGGCGATATATGATTTGCTTTTCGGTGATGCAAATGCGCAAACGTATGTAGCTGCAAACTCATATAATCAAGCAAAGGTTTGTTTTGATGAGATACGAAACATACTTAAGGCATTAGACCCGAAGTTACGCCGATTTACGATAAATAGAGAAATTATCTATAACAGAATAAAGGGAAAAACATCATTCGCCCGGTGCTTGGCATCTAATCCCGACAAGTTAGACGGTTTGAACGCAAGTACGGTTATATTGGATGAATACTCACAGGCAGACAGCGCGGCATTGAAGAACGTTCTAACGTCCTCAATGGGCGCGCGTCTCAACCCTTTAACCGTCGTTATAACAACGGCATCCGATAAACATACAAGTCCTTTTGTCGAGATGTTAAAAGGCTATAAAGCCATCTTACGCGGAGAACTGGATAACGACGCAATATTTGCACATATATTTGAACCGGATGTAGACGACGAAGAGGGCGACCCGGAGACATGGCGAAAAGTACAACCGCATTTAGGCGTTACGGTTTATGAGGATTTTTATAAAAGTGAATATCAAAAGGCTTTGTATAGTGCGGATGATGCGTTGGAGTTTCGCACGAAATTACTTAATATTTTCGCTTCTAATAGTGCAACTACTTGGATAGAGGCGAAACAAATAGAAGAGCGGTTTAAAAAGGTTCAGATAGAAAACATAACGAGTAAACCGCCAACAATGGTAGGCGTTGATTTATCTGTGAGAGACGACTTTTCAACGGTTACATATAACCTTTATTCAGTTGATAGTAGATCGTTTCATTCTTATACAGACTATTATTTCCCGGATGGTGCATTGGAAAAGCATCCGAACTGTGAGCTATACAAAGGTTGGGTTAAAGCTGGCTACTTGAAATTGTGCAAAGGTGATATTATTGACTATCAACAGATAGTTGATGATATTTTGAAAATGGCTAACTATTTGTGTATTATGGGTATTGGGTACGACCCGTATAAGTCTGCCGAATTTGTGAACCTTTTGTCGTCTTCCGTAGGTGGTGAGGCTGATATAATTAACCCGGTTAAGCAGACATACGGCACATTTACAAGCCCGGTAGAATCGTTTGAAATTGCCATTTATAGTAATAAAATTAGTTTCGACCCGAATCCGATAACTCCTTATTGCTTTGCTAATGCGGTTTTGGATGAGGATAGAAATTGCAATAGAAAACCTATTAAAAAAACGCATAATGCAAAGATTGATTCTACGATAACCAATTTAATGACTTTTCATTTATTCAATAACTTAACATCTTAGTATATGGGACTTAAAGAGTATTTTTCAAACAAGATAGGAAGCGCGCAAAGGCGAGCGGATGAACCCGGAAAAGATGCAGTGGTTAGCCCTTCTTTGCCGAAAATTCCTAATCAGCCTATCAATGTGTATAGTACTGACCAAGCAATGAAGCTTTCTGCTGCATATCGCTGCACTGCTATTCTATCTGGTACGATTGCATCTATGCCGCTATTGATTGAGCGGAAGTCTAACGGGTATTTCTCATTAGACGAACAGCACGAACTTTATCGGCTTCTTGACGTACAACCAAATTCACGAATGAACATTTTTGAGTTCATTAGAAATATGGTTTGTCATATAATCAATGAGGGAAACGCTTACATTGTGATTAAGCGCAAATTTGGCGCGGTTAGTGAATTGGTTTTGTGCTCAAAGAATACAGTCTTTTATGATATTCTGCATGATTATTATACCATCTCAGACCCTTACAACCATCTTTATGGCAGATATGAACCCTATGAAGTTATTCATTTAAGAAATAATTCTTTAGATGGCGGCTATACAGGTGTTAGTACTATTACATACGCTAGTCGTATTTTTTCAATTGCTGCAAGTGCTGATAATCAGAATCTGCGAACGTTTCAGAATGGTAGTAAAATAAAGGGGCTGGTTTCTGGAAAGAGTTTAAGCGGTGCTATTGGGACTAATACCCTAACCGATAAGCAGGGAAAGGATGTTGGAGAAAGAATTGAAGAACAGTTTAACGGTGGTAGGGATATAGCCTATATATCGGGTGATATGTCTTTTCAACAACTTTCTATTAATCCTATTGATGCGCAATTACTAGGGACAAAGGAACTGTGTGTGTTAGATATTTGCCGCTTCTACGGCGTGCACCCGGACAAAGTATTTGCAGGACAGCCTACTAATTATAAAGCTTCTGAAATGAGCAATGTATCTTTCTTAACCGATACATTACAGCCTATTTTGAGGCAGATAGAAACGGAGTTCCGCGCGAAACTCATAGCTAACCCCGTGGCGCATGTATACCGGATAAGGTTTGACCGTGCGGCACTCTATCAGACAGATTTAACTACACAGATGGCATATTATAAGGGGCAGATAGAATCGGGGCTAAAGACACCTAACGAAATACGTATGATGCAAGGTGATGCACCATTACCCGGCGGAGATGTAGCGTTTATTTCGTGCAATGTTGCCCCAATCAATTCAGCCAAAATAAAAGGGGAAACCGCATCCATTATTGAAGATGAAAAAATGGAGATACCAAAGTTATAGTAAAAAAGGGTAATGTAAAACGCAATTAAATGGAAATACGAAGTTTTAGCGAATTAGGTGCACCGCAGGTTACAGGACGAACGGTTGAGGGCTACGCTGTAGTATTCAATCATGAAAGCAAGGTACTTTTTGATAAAGCAAAAAAACGCTTCTTTATTGAAATTATCGAAGACGGGGCAATCACTGAAGAACTTTTACGCTCATGTGATATAAAGGCTCTTTTAGAGCATAACAGGCAACGAATGTTAGCGAGATGCACCTGCGGAATCGGTTCTTTATCTTTAGAAATTGATAGCTACGGACTGAAATATAAATTTGAAGCACCGAACACTGACGACGGTGATTATGCTGTAGAAATGATTACTCGCGGAGATATTAACGGTTCTTCTTTTGAATTTTATGCGAACGAGAAAAATGTTACTTATTCAAAGAGAGACGGTATTGTTATTCGCAAGGTTCACAAAATAGACTTGATAACGGATGTTTCGCCCGTGTCTGACCCTGCCTATACTGGCACTGATGTTACTGTTCGCAGTATTGACGACTTTATAGACGAAACAGAAGATAAAAGCTACATACAAGAAATTAATAATTTACGAAAATTTATTTGATTATGAGAAAAGATTTTGAAAGAGTTGCAGAACTGAAAGAACGGATGCGTTCAATGTTGGATAAAGCGGAAGTAGAGAAACGTTCGCTGGATGAAAAAGAGAAGGAAACATTTGCGGCGTTGAAGACGGAAAAGGAATTGCTTGAGATGAAGCTGGAACGGCGCAACTTAGATAGAAGTAATCCGGCTTTTGTATCTGTTAATCGCCCGGCATTGTTTGCAAATGTAGTTGATGCCATTGTGAACCGTCGTTCTCTGGACGAATACGGCGATGCGGTAAACGAGAACGGCATTAAAGTAGAGCAACGCGCCGAAGTGATTACGGACGCGTCAGCAGTGGCAAATTTGACACCTGTAGTAATAGGCGAAATTATTGAACCTCTCGAGAAAGGCTTGGTTATTGATAAACTTGGTATCAAGATGCAAAGCGGCTGTGTTGGTGAATTGACATTCCCGACGCTTGCGGCAATTGAGGCTAGTATTATGGGTGAAAATGTCGCCGTTACTGATACTAAATTGGATATTGGCAAAATTACGGCTACGCCTAAACGTATTTCTATCTCTGTGCCTGTATCTCGCCGCGCTATTACTCAGTCAAATTTGGCGTTACAGAATCTTGTTCTGAAACAGATGTCTTTAGGCGTTGCCCGTGTGTTGAACAAATGGATGTTCAGCGGCGCAAAGTTAGCGAATGCAAGTGACGGTGTATTTGTGAAAGCTGCACCGGATGCAACTTATACAGCGGCAAACGGTATTAAGTTTAAAGACGTTGTGGCATTGGAAACTAAAGTTCTTGATGCAGGTGTTGATACTACGGACGGAACGGCGGCATATATCTGTAGCCCGAATGTTTACGGTGCTTTGAAATCGACTCCGATTGAATCGGGTTCACCGCGCATGATTATAGAAAATAATATTATGAACGGTTATCCGGTAGTAGTTACTAACTATATGGATGCTGATGCGCTTGGTTTTGGCGTGTTCTCTTATTCTGCTATCGGACAATTTGGAGATATTGACATTGTTGTTGACCCATATACAGAGGCGAAGAAGAACAAAGTAAACTTTGTATTGAACACTGAATGCGATATCGTTGTAGCCCGCAAAGAAGCCTTTGCCGTTCTGAAAAAGGCTGCGTAATATTTTTGTTTGATTGTTAACCAAAGGGGCAGGGCGTAATGTCCTGCCTCTGCTTATTTTAACACAATGGATGAATACGTAACATTAGAAGATTTGAGGCAGCATTTGAACGTTGATTTTAACCATGACGACGCATATATAAGCGGTCTGATTGAACCAGTTCAACTTGCTATAGAAGCCTACTTAAACAGACCGTTAACGGAACTGGTTACAGACGGGAAAATAGATCGCCGTATCTGGCACGCTATAAGAATACTTATTGCAAACTACTATGCGAACCGTGAAGATATAACATTTGCTGCTGCTAATGTTATTCCCGGACATATTGCGCTGTTGCTACAACCTCTTAAAAAATATACATAATGCAGGCAGGGCTACTAAGAGAAATAATTCGCTTTCAAGAGAGTAAAACGCAACGTGACGAATTGGGCGGTTTTTCGGACAATTGGGTAGATGTATTTTCAAAGCGCGCTGATGTGAGGTTTGCATCCGGCAACCGGACACTGGTAAACGGTGAAGTATTTAACCCGCTGGCGATAACCTGTAAAATAAGGTATTGTAGAGATGTGCATGAGAAAATGATTTTTATTTATGAAGGAAGAAAATATAAAATCATCTCCATCAATCGCGATAGACTACAACAGTGTACAATCATACAAGCAGAGTTAATAAATGAGTAATGAAATCATATCCGGGCACAGGGTCAGCGTTGACGTGGAGCAAGTAAATAGACTGTTGACACAGCTAAATGATAAGGATGCTAAAAAAGCTATAAAGTCGGCTATTCGTAAGTCTGCATTAATAATTAGAAAGGAAGCTCAAAACAGATTAGTTTCCTTAATACCGAATGCGAATAAGTCGGTTACTAAGAAAGGTACGACTTATAAGCCGTTGAAGAATGATATCAATTTAGCGGTCTATAGGGATGCAGGCGGCGCACGCATTGATTTGCTGAATAAAAGGAAAAAAGGTGCACGCGCTTACGTTCTCCGTTTCATTGAATTGGGTACGGTAGAACGCGCTACCAAGAAAGGGGCGAATAGGGGTACTATGAAAGCTTACAACTTTTTTAGCGACGCGGTTAACGCGAAGAAGAAAGAGGCAGAAGACGCTTTGCAACAAAATATATTAGATTCAATAAATAAGGTAATAAATAAGAATAAGTAAAATGAGCTTATCTATCGGTGCACATATATACGAAAAATTAGCGTCGTCTGCAAGCCTCAAAGAGCTTGTAGAAGATAAAATATTCCCGTTGTCAACGGTGCAGGAAACTACTTTTCCGTTCATTCTGTATAAAAGAAACTCTCTCGTTCCTAATGTAACGAAAGATAGGTATGCTACAGGTGACAATGTGGAGGTTGAGATAGTTGTAGCAGATAATAAATATCTGCGGTCTGTTGCTATAGCGGAGGAAGTACGCTCTTTGATTGAGCGAAAAACAGGCGAATATAAAATGTTCTCTGTTGTTGATGCAGTATTGATTTCTACCGATGAATCATTTGCGGAAGATACATTTATTCAGCGACTTACATTCTCATTTGAGACTGAACCAAACATTTAAAATTAAATTATATGTCAGCAAAACAAGTATTAGGAAAAGATTTGATGTTGTTCATTGGCGGGAAAGCAATCGCGCTTGCAACATCGTGTAAATTAGGACTATCGGCTGAAACGATTGACACACAAAGCAAAGATAGTGGAATGTGGAACGAAAAGAGTATAAAGAAACTTGCTTGGAACTGTTCTAGCGATAACTGTTTCAGTGCAGATGAGGACATTAACGGTTATGATAAATTGTTTGCCTTGTTTGTTGCGGCTGAACCTGTTGAAATAGCTTTCGGTATACCGAAGAACAAAGGAAATGAAATGCCTGCCGCTGGTTGGACTTTACCCGCAAAGCCATACAAAGGTAAGGCTGTTATCACATCTTTGGAACTGAATGCACCTGACGGAGATAAGGCAACTTTTTCCGTATCGCTTGATGGTACTGGTGCACTTGCGCCCGCGGCTGAACCTGCGCCTGCGTCTAGTGGGGCAGGTGAGAATAAATCTAAGTAACCTTATTATTGCTAATTGGGGCGGTGAAAGCCGCCCTTTCTAATTTATCATGTATGAAAAAGATTATTATTAAAAACGTAGAATACATTTTAAAGAATATCCTAAAGAACTTCTTTGTTTATGAGGAGATTACAGGCAAACCGTTTGTCTTCGGTAAATTGATAGATGAGTATGTATTGTTTTACAGTACATTAATTGCCAATAATGAAACTTTCTTTATGCCGTTTTCGGAGTTTATAGACCTTTGCGATACAGACCCAAGTTTATTTAATGTTTATAAATCGTTCGTCGTTGACGAACTGACCTTACAGCAGCAAACCGCCGAAGCTAACAATAAAAAAGGCTCAAAAAAAAAGAAAATCCGGTAAGCGTACATGAGTTATACGAGCGTGTAGTAGGTGAGGGCGGTATATCTCCCGAATACTTTTTGTATAAAATGACATTCGGAGAGATAGAAACATTTCTTGCTGGCTTCTATCGCCGTAATCGTGAGACGTGGGAGCAAACGCGCATACTTGGTTATATAATAGCGCAGGCAAATAGCACGAAGAAACTGAAACAGACTGATATAATCCGTTTCCCGTGGGACAGCGAAGATATAGAAATTAAAGATACAAGCGTTTCAGATGAAGATATGAAACGCCTGCGTGAGATGGCAAAACAAATAGAAAAAACTCTTTAGGAAAATGGCTGATATAATTACTCGTTTACTTTTAGATACCAAAAACTTTGACGCTAAATTAGACCGCTCAAAGTCTAGCGTGAATAGTTTTCAAGGCGGTATTAGCAACATGGCGAAAACTGCCGGGGCTGGCGTACTTAAATTTGCTGGTACTTTAGGTATAGCTATGGGAGCAGGTGAGGCATTTAATAGAGTTCTGAATAGTAGTCAGACGTTAGGGGATATGACGGCTAGTAATATGGCTGCTTTAAAAACTTCTGTAGATGAATTTTTCTATTCTTTAGGAACTGGCACTTTTGATAATTTTTTGTCTGGGCTGGGAAGCGTTATAGACAAGGCAAAAGAAGCATATAGCGCTATTGACCAATTAGGAAATACGCAAATAAGCTACGGTGTGTATTCTGCCAAAAATCAATCAGAAATAGCAGACGCACAATATATAGCTAAAAATAAGTTCGCTAGCGTGGATGAAAGAAGTGTTGCTTTTGATAAATGGCGAATGGCATTAGAAAATCAACAAAATAATAATCAGACTCTGCAAAAACAATTAATAGAAGCTGCAAGTAAAGCTGTAGAATCTAGGACTGGTGCTAACATTCAAATCACATTAGAAGACTTGCTTAATTCCTTTGAAGTTGACTTGTTAAACCCAGAAAGTAGGACGATTGTTAAGGAGCGTGCTATGAGAGGAACTAATAATTATACTGCTTGGAGTAAGGCACATAAGGATGACAAGGAAGGTATAGACCAACTGGCACAAGTACAAAAACAGAATATTATTACTCACACAATGCTTGAAAAATATAGTGATGATGAGTTAAAAGATATAGCTGCTAAAATAACCCAATATTACCAATTAAATTCTGCATTAAAATCCACAGCTAGAGAATATAACGAAACTGCTAACGAATTTAATAATGCAAACAAGGCAGTTAAAGGCTTTACGGCTGTAGCCAGTTTGGAAGGATATAAAGTGTATAGCGGTTCGTCTACGCCTACCGGAACAAAGCCTACGCCGTCACCTGCTGGCTCTGCTGGTTTTTTGAACGAACAGATAGCAGCTAAGAACAAAGAATTATTAAACGCTACAACCGTGCAAGCGCGTGCAGAAATACAGAAAACAATTAGTGAGCTTGAAGCGCGGAAGATAAATTTAAATATTGCAACAGAGAAAGAAATATTTAGGGATAAGTACGGGGAAAATAAATTGGATGCGACCAAAGCGCAAAAACAGTTCTCGGAGTATATTAATGTAGACAAGGAAATTTCGGCTAAAAGTAAGGAACTGACAAACGCAACTACTGAGCAAGCGCGTGTTGCTGTACAGAAAACAATTAGTGAGCTTGAAGAAAAGAAAATCAAGTTAAAAGTTTCGATAGAAAAGGAGATTCAGACAAATAGCGTAGATTCCAAAACGAAAAAGGATTTTTCCGAATATGTTTCCGTAGAGGAAGATATTTTAAAGCAGAATACATTATTAATAAATACTACGACGGAACAAGCACGTATTGCCGTACAAAATACTATTGATGAACTTGAAGCGAAGAAAGTTCAGATTACTGCAAATGTTAGTGTGAAATCTGATATGTCGTCAGAAATGGCGGGTGTACTGAATAATGGCAGTATAGACAGGAAGGGAAAGCAGATAACTAAGGGTTCTAATGCTACTGATATAAGTGGTATCAAACTTCCTAAGTACGAACCCATCTTTAAAAAGGAAGATGTAGACTTGAATAATGATTTCGCTGACTCTCTTTCTGGAATTGGTGATATGATGGGTAGTTTATCTAGTCTGTTTGATGAAAATACAGCTTCTGCTTTGCAATGGGGCAGTACACTTTTGATGGCTATTGCGCAGGCTACCCCGGCTATTCTTGGAATGATGGGGGTGAAGGAACAAGATACAGCTACTACAAATAAGAATACAACTGCTGAGGTTGTTAATGCAGGTGCTAAGGTTATGTCGGCGCATTCAAGCATTCCATTTGTTGGAATTGCATTAGGTTTAGCTGGGGTTGCCGCTATTATTGCTGCTATGTCAAGTATGCCACATTTCGCAACAGGCGGTATCGTTCCCGGCACGTCGTTTGCGGGTGATAAAGTTCCGGCTTTATTGAATAGTGGTGAAATGATTTTGAACGGGTCACAACAGGGCAATTTGTTCAAAATATTAAATAGTGGCATGTATGACTCATTGTCTCGGACTATTTCACCATTACCCGAAAATAGCGAAATACGGTTATCTAGCAACATTACAGTAAGGGGAGATACTTTGTATTTAGCATTAAATAATTACATGAAACGGACAGGGAAAAAACTATGAGCTACGAAACTATCTATATAATACCTTTCACGTCGATAGACGGGCATAGATATGAGATTGAAATACAAAAAGATGGTTATACCGGAGATGTTATTTCTTTAACTGCATCCGGTGACGAACCTTTCACCGTTTCTATTGATGATGAAAGGTTTGTATATACACCTACACGCTTATCAACTGCTACGATAAGAATAGCGGGTAACGACTATTTGCAACAACTTTTTTCGGTTAATTATCAGCAATACCGTGTTACTTTATTGTGTGATGGCGTTCCGGTTTGGTGTGGCTTTACCAAACCGGAGCTATACACGCAAGATTATGCGTCAGAAATATTTGTGCTTGAAGTAGAATGTATTTCGGCTATGTCGGTGCTGGAATTTATAGACTACACAATTGAAGGGAAAGATAAAGAATTTGTTTCTATCTGGCATTTATTACAGCGGTGTATTTCTACGGCTTCCGGACGGTACAATTCTGTTTATATTCCGCATGTTTACGCGTCTAATAAAGAGGCTTATTCTACCTCTGAAAACATCCTTTCCGAAATGACACTAAGTGAACAGAACTTCTTTGATGAAGATGATAAGCCAATGAAATTGAAAGAAGTATTAGAAGAAATCTGTAAGTTTCTTAACTGGACATGTGTAGACTGGAAAGGTGACCTTTACTTTGTTGATATAGACCATTCGGGTGTCTATTATAAATATGATGTAATGCTGGAAACAAAAACCGAGGTTAGCGTAAATACATTGTTAGTTCAAAATATAGGTTTTGCAGGTTCTGAACATTCCTTGGATATTCTTCCGGGTTATAATAAAGTGACAGTGAAATGCAGTAACTACCCGGTAGGACAAATATTCCCGGATGAAGATTTGAACAAACTGAAACTGTATACCTCGCAAGATAAACAATCTGGGGATAAAGTGACAGCTAAAAGATTCTATTATCCAAATGTTTATCACTTGTATCACTATAATCCGAAAGGAAGTCCCCTTTCAGAAGAAGATTTTGAGACATATAAAAATAATCCAGATTCTTTAATGGGTTGCATGGTGATAAAACGGTGCGAATATAAAATTGTTGATGGAGAGCCGGACATATCTAATTATAACTGGGAGAATTTATTGCAAGTTCGTAGGGGAACTAAAAGAAGTGATGGCAACTACACTTGGCTTTCTCGCGTGCCAATATTATCCTTTGAAAGACAATTACCTGTAGCGGCTTATTTAGATGGTGCTGTGGCGATTAGTTGTTCTGTACAAGTTACTCAGAATGATGATTTATCTACGGATGATAAAAAAAGAAATGGTTATGTGCGGGCATTATGCGAATTTTCGATAGGTGACTACTATTATAATGGAAGTAGCTTTGTAAACAACTCTGCAATAGAACGTTTTGAGGTGAAATTTCCATTGTCTGACATGGCGGGAAGTGGCTTTGCATCTATTGAAAATACGAAAAAGTTATCCCAACCTTATGACGGGTTAACAGGGTATGTAATAGAACTACCTAAAGGGAAACCTTTGACCGGAGACGTGAAATTTAAAATGTTTCCGTTGCAACCACAACCGGGAAATTATACAGAGTCTTTTGCAGGTGTCGGGTACTACATCAAAGACTTAAAGATGGAATATAAGCGTAGAAATGATTTAGACGATTTATCGGATAATTCAGACCGTACCTATGAAAACGTCTTGAATGAAAGTTACATTAATGAATTGGACGAAATAGAGTTTAAGATATCATCATACAATAATGATGGTACATGTTACAGTAAGGTTATGTTAGGTAATGATTATTTGAAAGACAATCTGTATAACTGTATTCTTGATAAAAATATACGCCCGGAAGAACTATTAATAACGCGGTGTATCAATCAATATAAAGCAACCAAAATAGGATTAACGCAGATAATAAAGAATGTAAATGATATAACACCATTGACGCGCTTAACAGATAGATTTATGGCTGGTAAAGTGTTTGTTATCGCTGGTGGTGATATTGATTATTACGCAAACAGTTTTAGATGTAAAATGATAGAGTTGCAATGATTGAGATAAAAACAAAAACAATGCCTGCGACGCCCCGGTCAAAAAAATATCCGGTTGGGGCTTCTGTTCTTCATACAAGTGGCGGCACTACTATAATGCAAGGTGGTGGCAGTGGTGAAAGTGTTGATATCGTTAAAAGAGATGATATTCGGTCTTTTACAGACGCTAATGTTTTGTCTGCGCTTCGTGCGTTGGCTGAATTTATTAGCAAGAAAGATGATAGTGATATTACGGCTATTGTAAATTATCTCAATGGCTTAAAAATCAAAGGAAATCACGTAAACCGCTTGCTGTTGAAAGATACAGAGGCGGATGTAGTATCTGACACTGATGTTATGTCTGCATTGCGGGTATTATCGGAAATAGCGGCGAACAATGAAGATTTAAAAGGGAAGTTTCTTTCAAAGCTTAACCCGGACGAAACGAAGCATCTATTAAGGCTGTTAGGTGGTTTATACGTAGAGAACGGAATACATACCGATACTTTAGAGGCATCCGGTAATATTTCCGCTCAGAATATTTCCGCTACAGAAACTATTTCGGGTCAAGATATTACGGCTTCTGAAAACATAACCGGGAAAAATGTATCTGCCACTGAATCAGTATCGGGTCAAAGTATTTCCGCTACAGAAACCATTTCGGGTAAAAACATTACGGCTTCTGAAACCGTGTCTACTCAGAATGTAGATGCTACGGGTACGGTGTCGGCAAATATGATAGATGCTACTGAAACTATATCTGGTAAGAACGTATTGGCTTCTGAAAGTGTAGCGGGTGAAAATATCACAGCTTCTAATACTGCATCCGGCAAGAATGTTACCGCGAAAGAAACCATATCCGGCAAAAACGCTACGATTTCGCAGAAAACGACTACACTAAACTTGCTTGTACAGGCTTTAGCTAACGTGTATGACTTAAATGTTTCTCATGTTGCTACTCTTTTCCAAACAGTTATTAAAGACTATATCAGTTCTGAACTGTACACTCCTGGACTGACAGGCAGCGGTATGAAATTGTATAAGGCTGTGTCGGGTGACTGGAACTTAGAACTGGATAATTTGACGGTTCGTAAGGCTATGACTATCTTTGAACTTATCATCTCAAAGATACGCGCTGTTAATGGTGGGCTGGTAGTGTCTCCTGCGAACGGAAAGGTTAAGTCTGTTCTTCTCACAAATGATATTTACCGTCTTGAAATAGAGGGCGACATGATGTTTGTTGCTGATGACCTTGTACGTTGCCAAACGTTTGCAAAGACTGGAACTAAATATTATTGGGTGCGCATAACTTCTGTGTCCGGTCAATACATTTTCATAAACAAAACAGAGTTTACTTCATCCGTCCCGGCTGTCGGCGATGACCTTGTACAGTTCGGTAACAAAACGAATGCTGCACGTCAGGGCGTTTTGTATCTGACCGCTTCCGAAGATGGTAAGCCGCGTTTTTCGGTGTTGAATGGCGTTAACTCCACTGACTTAACAGGCAAAATAAAGGTTATTCTCGGTTGTCTTGATGGAATTACCGACACTGCGTTTTCTGCCGATTCTCAACCGTTCGGTTATGGCTTGTATAGCGCGAATGTTTTTTTGAAAGGCATTTTTGTATTACGCAATGGAAAAACCTTTGAGGATGAATTGAACGGGCAAATAACAGCCGTGCAGACGGCGTTTGAAATCCGTGAGGGTGTTATTAGTTCAAAGGTAACAGAAGCTACTACCGCGGCAACGAATGCCAAAAAGAGCGAAACATCTGCGTCTACCTCTGCCAGTACTGCAACAACTAAAGCCACTGCCGCCGCTTCTTCCGCTACGAGTGCATCAACATCTGCAACTACCGCAACGACGAAAGCGAATGCGGCGGCTTCATCTGCTACTGCTGCATCCGGTAGCGCAACGACCGCAGGGCAAAAGGCTACCGCCGCCGCTAACTCTGCGACTGCTGCGGCTGGCTCGGCTACTGCTGCACAAAAAGCCGCTGAAAGTGCTGAAACCGTACTGGAAGAAGTGACTACCAAAGAAAGTAGCATAACTCAGACAGCCGGGCAAATTGCTACGAAAGTGACGGAAGTAAACAAGAAAGTGACGGAGGCAACAACTGCGGCAACTACCGCCACGACGAAAGCTACCGCCGCCGCCACGTCTGCCACCAATGCAAAAACAAGTGAAACTAATGCGGGAACAAAAGCAACCGCCGCCGCTAACTCTGCAACAACAGCCGGGACTAAAGCCACTGCCGCGGCTAATAGTGCTACTGCTGCTGCCGGGTCTGCTACAAATGCAAAAAGTTCTGCTGATAGTGCTGCTGCCAAGTTGACTACCATAACAGAGAAAGAAAGTAGTATTAATCAAACAGCCTCACAGATTTCGACAAAAGTAACGGAAGTAACTAAAAAGGCTACAGAGGCGGCAACGTCAGCATCTAACGCCGCGTCTTCTGCTACTTCCGCGTCGGGTTCAGCATCAACTGCAACTACAAAGGCTACCGCTGCTGCTGGCTCTGCCGCTGCCGCTGCAACTTCTGCTACAAACGCCAAAAGTTCAGCCGATACCGCCGCCGCTAAGCTGACTACAATCACTCAGAAAGAAAGTAGTATCAATCAAACAGCTAGTAGTATTACTACTAAAGTTACGGAAGTCAATACTAAAGCCTCGCAGGCGGCAACTTCTGCCACTAATGCCGCTAACTCAGCTAGTACAGCTGGAACAAAAGCTACTGCTGCCGCTAATAGTGCTGAGTTGGCATTAGCGATGTCTAAAGGTAAGATGATTTATCGCGACCCGTCGTTTAAATCCGGTTTGAATAGCTGTTCCGTTTATAATAATTCCGGCAACGGCAATGTAACCGTTACCCGTGTCTCCGGTATTGCTGGTAATCCCAACAGTTCGGGTTATTGTCTTAAAGTGAAGACAACCGGAACAGCCTCACCCGAACGGGGTGGCTTTTATTGGGGAGCAACAGCGAAAGCCAACCGGGTGTTAATCGTTCGTCTTATTGCTAATATTCCAACCGGATATACCTTAAAGTTTGCAACAAATGCTCTTGGTACAGGGGCTTCTCATAAGTGGCTTACTGCCTATGTCGGTACTGGCAAATGGGAAGAATACGCCTATAAAATAGTATGTGGTGCATCCGGTACATTCTCTAGTACAGGTTTCTTTTATCTTTCGGGAGGTAGTGCCCCGACCACTGCCGCGCCTTTAGAATGGCATATCTGTTATGCTACGATGTTTGACGTAACCGATGCTGAGATAGACTATATATCTGATGCCGCCGCGAAATACACAACAAAAACAGAGCATACAAGTAGTATCACGCAGTTAAGCAATAGTATAGAACTGAAAGTTGCCAAGACTGATTTTAACGCATTGGGTACGCGTGTTTCTTCGGCTGAAACGACTATTAAGCAACACACCGATTCGATAGCTCTAAAAGCCGCTAAAACCGATGTTACTGCGCTTGGTACGCGTATGACAGCCGCCGAAGCTAAGATAACGCCGGATGCTATTAAACTTACTGTAAAGAGCCAGACGGAAACTATTGCTGCTAATGCAAAACAAGCGGCTATTACAGACGCGGCAGGTAAATACACAACAAAAACAGAGCATTCCAGTAGTATAACCCAACTAAACAACAGTATTGCGTTAAAGGTGGCTAAGACTGATTTTAATGCACTTGGTACACGTGTAGGCTCTGCCGAAACAACGATAAAGCAGCATACCGACCAAATAGCATTAAAGGCGGCAAAGACTGATGTAACGGCATTAGGAACAAGGGTTTCAGCAGCGGAGGCTAAGATAACGCCGGACGCTATTAAATTAACTGTTAAGTCTCAGACTGATACTATCGCCGCCAATGCTGCAAGCAATGCTGTGAACGGCATAAAAATAGGTGGAAAGAACCTCATACGCTACGTAACCGATACTGGTGCTAAATACTTTACCGGTTCTGGTGCTACGGTAACGGTTACAAATGGTATTGTTCGCGGAGTTAGTGCATGTTCAACTGCCGGATGGCCGCGCATTTTTAATTCATCGGTACGGAATATAGTTTTTGAATTGAACACCCCTTATACAGTTTCGTTTTGGGTACGCTCTAACATAGCGTGTACTCGTTCTTTTGGTATAGCAGAGAGCGGAGGAACTAAAGCTATATTTACCAAAGGTACTGCCATTACAACCGCGTGGACTCATGTAATTTATACATTTACTCCTGCGATTCAAGTAGGTACGGCTCATTTCTTTTATATCTACACAGGTAGCACTAGCCCGAATACAGATACAACGAATTGGGTTGAAATAAAAGAGGTAAAGTTAGAGAAAGGCAATAAAGCAACAGATTGGACGCCTGCACCGGAAGACGTTGACGCCCGTATAACAAGCGTGCAGACTGCGTTTGAAATCCGTGAGGGGCAAATAAGCTCTAAAGTAACAGAAGCTACTACCGCGGCAACGAATGCCAAAAAGAGCGAAACATCTGCGTCCACCTCTGCCAGTACTGCAACAACTAAAGCCACTGCCGCCGCTTCTTCCGCTACGAGTGCATCCGGTTCTGCATCAACCGCAACGACGAAGGCAAATGCGGCGGCTTCATCTGCTACTGCTGCCGCCACTTCTGCAACAAATGCTAAGAGTTCTGCCGACAGTGCAGCGGCAAAGTTAACTACGATTACTCAAAAGGAGAGTAGTATTAATCAGACAGCCTCGCAAATTTCTACTAAAGTAACGGAGATTACAACGAAAGCAACGCAAGCCGCCACGTCTGCCGCCAATGCAAAAACAAGTGAAACGAATGCCGGAACAAAAGCAACCGCCGCCGCCAACTCTGCTACAACCGCCGGGACTAAAGCCACTGCTGCCGCTAATAGTGCTACTGCTGCCGCCACTTCTGCAACGAATGCAGCGGCTTCGTTAACCTCTGTTACGACCAAACAGAGTGAAATAAATGCTACTGCCGCTCAGATTACTTTAAAGGTGACTGAGGTTACAACAAAGACAACGCAGGCTACTAATGCGGCTGAATTGGCTACTGCAATGTCTAAAGGTAAGATGTTATATCGCGACCCGACGTTTAAGGATGGAAAGTATAACGGTACAGCCGTTTATTTAGGTACTGGAGCAACTAGAAGCTATGTTGCAGTTACCGGGTGTCCTAACCCGGCGGTAAAAGCTATGAAAATCGTAGCTACACAATTTAACACCGCAACAGATAAACGTATAACTGGTTTCTATTTTGCTAATACTTCCCGTGCTAATGCTGTGTTTGTTGTGCGTATTATTGCTAATATTCCGACCGGGCGTAATTTGAATGTTTCCCACAATAGTTACGGAACAGGTGGGGCGACAAAATGGCTGACCTCAACGGCGGGGGCTGGTAAATGGACGGAGTACGCATGTAAAGTAACCTGCGGTGCATCCGGTACATTTAGCACTTTAAATTATTTTGCCTTAACTGGCGGTGCAGCCCCGACCGCCGCCGCGCCTGTTACTTGGTATGTGGCTTATGCTACGGTATTTGATGTAACCGATGTTGATGATACGCCATCACGCGAGGAAATTAAATCCGGAATGACAATAACAGCCGGAGGCATTTCTATTTTTGGGAAAGAGTTGTCATTGGCTGGTAAAGTAACCTTTTCTTCTTTGGATAGTGCTGCACAAAGTACTATTAACGGCAAGGCAACCCCGGCGCAAGTAGCTACAGCAAAAAGCGAGGCTATTAGTACGGCTGCAACTGATGCAACAACGAAGGCTAATAATGCAAAGAGTGCGGCAATATCCACGGCTGCTACCGATGCAACAACAAAGGCAAACAATGCAAAAAGTGCAGCTATTTCAACTGCGGCAACTGATGCAACGACTAAAGCCAATAACGCAAAAACTGCTGCAATCTCAACTGCGGCGACAGATGCAACAACAAAAGCAAACAATGCATTAACTAATGCTCGTAATGATGTAGCGGTCAAACTTGGATATACAAGTTATACCGACATGGTAAATAAAGCCACTGCAAAACAAACTATTATCGACGGTGGATTTATCCGCACAAGTCTTATTAAAGCTGATGATATCGTAACTTCAACTTTATTAGCTACCAAAATTGCAGCTACTGAGATAACAACAGGAAAACTGACTGTAACGACGGGTGCTAAAATTGGCGGTTGGAATGTAGAAGGTAATTCGCTTGCAATTCGGGATGAGTCGGAAGCTAAAATTCTTGTAGAACCTTCCGGTTATCGATTTTTAAGAATTAATGATACCAAAGGGACGCTAATGTCAATCCGTGCAGATGGAGTAACAGGTATTGGCATTTATACCCAAAATAAATCTGGTACATGCTTGAGCATGATAGCTCAAACAGGAGGAACAGCTGTTGAAAGTTATGGTAGCCACACGTTTGGACAACGTGCTGGCGAAACATGGAATGCTCCGGGTGTATTATGGGCGGGCAGAATCGTTTCCAATGGAACTATAGAATCATATTGGGGAAATGGTTGTACGGTTTCCAGCCGTAGAACGGGGGTAGGAAAATATACTATAACTCACGAACTTAAGCATATGCAATATTATGTTATGATTACCGGGACACCGTGGTCAACTGATGGTGAACGGTGGGTCGTTGGGATGATTGAAAATAGATATGATTCTTATTTTAGTGTGAGAATATTAGACACAGGGCGAGGATATGTAGACGCAGCTTTTGAAGTCGCTATCATTGGACGCAATAAATTTTAATTTTAAAAATATAATTATGAAGATTGATTTTAGAAAAATTCAAGTGCAAGACATTGAGGGGAATAATAGTACCCTTGATGTCAGCAAAGAGCTAGGTAATGCCATCTATGGTAAGACTGCCGATATTGGCGAACTGGAATTAGCGCGTGATATCTACAAAAACGGTGAGGTTGATGTAGATGCCGCAAACGCTGCTATTATTGGAAAGTATGTGCGTGAGGGGTTTCTCGCATTTGTGCAGGAAGCCGTTTGCCCGTTGCTGGAAAACATTATTAACCCTAAAAAATAAGAGATTATGAAATTGGTAAAAATGAATGAGAGCGTAAATCGTAGTTTTAGTGGCAAAACTGCGACTGAAGAAGTCACTAGCGTAGGCTATGATATCACTGAAAACGATTCGGTCGTAGGTTCTGCAAATATTTCGCAGGGCGGTTATCTTGCTGTTAATGTACAGATGCCGGGGACTATGGACGAAATAAAAGCGAAAGTAGAATCTTTTTTCTCTGTAAAAGAATAGCGAATGTACTATCTGAAAAATCTATTAATAGGGCTGGCTACGTCTGTAGCCGCCTATCTTAACCCGATTAGTGGCGACATTAAAAGCCTTATTGCTCTGTTTGCAGTTAACTTCTTATTCGGCTTACTGGCTGGGTTGTTGGTTCATAACGAAAGTTTTAGCTTTAAAAAGGCGTTCCGGTGCATTCTTGAAGCGATGGCGTTCTTTGTGATGGTATGTGCTATCTATTACATAGGTGAGCAAAAAGGAAACCCGGAAGGTTCGCTGCAATGTGTTTCATTTGTGACTTATTCCGTGTTTTACTTCTATGGCGTGAACATTTTGCGAAACTGGAAACAACTCTGTACAAAAGGTAGTGCTACGTATAAGTGCGTGTCGTTTATCTATTATGTTGTTTCAGTCGAATTTATAAAGAATGTCCCGTTCCTAAATGACTATCAAAAAATAAAGATTAATCAATAAGCAAAGTAACATGAAATATTTCACGATTGCGGAACTGTGTCATAGTGACACTGCTAATAAATATCTGATTGATAACAGGTGTAAGAAAGAACATGTCGAAAATCTCACGGCATTAGTGAATAACGTTTTAGATCCACTTCGTGAGGCATACGGTAAGCCTATTACTGTTAATAGTGGCTTTCGTTGTCTGGCTCTCAATAAGAGGGTAAAAGGTGCGAGCAATAGCGACCATCTGCGCGGGATGGCGGCTGATATTTCCGGCGGAAATCAAAAGGAGAATAGACGCTTATTCTACCTTATTCAAGAACTTGGCTTGCCTTTTAAGCAACTAATCGACGAAAAAGGGTTCGCATGGGTACATGTCAGTTACGATGCAAACGACTTGAAAAAACAAATCTTAGCATTATGAAAAACGTTCTACCATACATTATAATAATCTGTCTTTCCTGTATCATCTTGTTTAGACCGGGTAATGGCTCACTTACAAGAGAGATTGTTTGTGATACGGTTTACTCAACTGACACAGTCTTTTGTCCTGTTCCAGTTGCGAGCAGCGAAAGAATTATAGATTCGGTGTCTTATCCTGTTTTCATCCCGATGCCGGGCGACACTGTGCATGATACCGTTTTTGTTTATATACCTATTTCACAGAAAGTATATAAAGATAGTCTTTATACGGCGTGGGTGTCTGGGTATCGGGCAAACTTGGATAGCATTAAAGTATATCAGAAGGCGCAAACTATCTTTATTCGGGACAAATTGAAGCGTAAGCGGTTAGGGGTAGGGGTGCAGTTAGGTTACGGTTATCCGTTCGGAATGTATGCGGGTATTGGTATTAGTTACAACCTTTTCCAATTTTAGTTGTTATATAACATGTAGAAGTAATACTTATTTTTGATAAGTTTGTGCCTCGGCTCGTAAGGGTCGAGGCTTTTTTGTCGATAAAAAACCCCGTAGCGGCTCAACTACGGGGCGGTGTCAATTTAAAACGCATTATGAAATGCGAATTGAGCCTAATTTCTTACTTAAATCATTTAAAGCGTGATTTAATTTTTCTTTTTCTTCTTTGGAAAATTCGCTAGGTCTGCCATTAACAATACATCCGTTGATTTTGTTGTTTAGCCATTGCTTAGATTTGCCAAAATAGTTTTTCGCTATATATGATAGAGAAATAAAGCCGCTTACGTCTGCAATTTGTTGGCGAACTGTTAGTTCATTTTTTACTTGGTCTAGCTCATTCCCTATTTCTTCGTAACATTGTAGCACGAAATCAGCTATTATATTCCCGTCTTCCTCTGATGGGTAAAGTGCGTTTATTTCATCTACTTTCTTCTGAAATTCCCCCATTTTATTGGGGTTATCAGATGTCATAATCCGTTTTAGAATCTCTAAATCTTTTTGCAAAGTACTCATATCTTTTTGTTTTTTAATTCTCCCCCGAAGGGGAGAACTGTTACTACTTTTTCTTTTCCAGCTTTTTTAAAGCTTCTTCAATCGTTGCAATGTCTTTTTCTAGCTGTCTTTTACGGTCGAGAACTGCATTCATTTTGCTTTCACTAATTTGTCGACTGCTATTGAAGATGTATTCCAGCATTTTCATTTCTGCCTTTTTCTTCATTAGTAAGTCGAGAAAGAACTCTTTTTCGTTCATAATGTATTCGTTTTAAATTGACTCTACAAAGATAATATACTTTTGTATATTATGCAAGTTTTTAAGTGATTATTTTTCTTTTATACCTTATTATATATTATATCACCATCATTTGCATTTGATTCCGTAGATTTATAAAGTCTTCAAAAATCTTTGGTTGTTTGGTGTATTCTATGACGCGTTTTATCGCTGCATCCGCTTGTGACTGCTTAACTTTCACATAAGAGTTAATAGTTATGTTTGTCTTAATAGAATGTCCTAGGCAATATTCTATAATTGGGTAGGGTATCGCAATTTCAGATGCAAACTGCGCAAATGTTTTACGAGCAGAGTAGAATGTGAGATTGCTTTTAATATTTAACTCTTTAGCCAACAGCTTTAGGCAGCTATTGATATAACAACACATGTTTGTATAGGTATAATTATAGCCTAAATCTAAACGTCCGTTTTTCCCTATATACTTATCTATAATATATCTTGCTTCTGGCTGAATGGTTATTCTGGTTATCCGGTCTTTTCTCTTATGTGCACCGCTTTTCTGTCTGATATAGTTTATTTCTTTTTGACTAAAGTCTATCTGTACGATATCGGCAAGGTTTGTACCACCTATATAAAAAGAGAGTAGAAACATATCTTTTGCAAGCGTTAATCTTTTGCTGTTGCCTGTATTGGCTTCTACTATCTTAATAAAGTCTACAATACTTATATCATAATCTTTGGGTTCAGAGGATGGTAGTTTGGTGTATGCAAACGGATGTTTTTCACATTTTATAAGTCCGTATTTTATAGCTTCGTTGACTCTTGCCTTAATATGACAGAGCCTTATTTGTCTATTTCCGTCGCTATAACCCTTACGTCTCATATAGGCGTCGAAGTGTTCAATAGTGATATGATTCATTATGACGAATGGAACTTCGCCCTCAGCAAGTAAGAAGATGCGCAATGTTTCTCTGTGCATTTTGGCATAGTTATCCCTTCCGTCTCTTTCAAATTCTGAAATCTTATTTCTAAAAAAATCCGTGAATGTAGTAGCATTTTGCGCAACTTTATCGACTTGTGTGATTATCTGTTTTAATTGCGTTGCGGTGTATGTGTCGTAGTTATCTACGTTTTTCACGCGTTCATTGTATTTCTTTAATTCAAAAGATAGTCTTTTGTTCATCATTGCAGCATCGTTACGAGCTACGATTTTATTTTCATACCATTGGCATAGGTCGGGTATTTCATACCCTGTTTTAATGTATGCCTTTTCTTTCTTTGCTGCAATACGCACAAAGATAGGGTACATTCCATTTGCAGTTTTTTTTGCTGCTAATACTGTTAATGATAATTTTGCCATAACTATTAAGTTTTGCGACACCCTTTTGGGACACCCTTTTTGCTTCATGGGTGAAAACAGCGTCGTTTTTTTGGGTCAGTCCGAAAACCCTGTGGGTATGTTATGTTAATAAGCGAAAGTGAATTATCTTTGCGGTTATATTTAAACAACAACAATCCAATGAATTCTAATCGCCCCCTACATAAGTTACTACGAGTCATCTTCCCCGAAGTTTTAATGGAGTATTTCGAGATCTCGGGTTGGCATGACGACTCTGTGAAAATCGAAGTTT
>NZ_FQZN01000051.1 GCF_900142015.1 Bacteroides stercorirosoris | reverse complement strand
TTTCCTCGTTCTGTTTACATTTTCTATGAGTTTTAATCTATATGCTCAGGAAATAACAACAACTGGTACGGTTGTCGATCAAAATGGGGAACCTCTAATTGGAGTAACGGTTTCCGTTATGAAAGGTAGTAATGGGACAATTACTGATATTGATGGTAACTTCTCTATTAAATGTAACAAAGGTGCTACATTGAAATTTAGCTATATTGGCTATAAGGATGCAACGCAGGTAGCAATGGGTACTAAAATGAATATAGTACTGACGGAAGACGCCCAAGCATTGGATGAAGTTGTAGTCATAGGTTACGGTACGGTAAAGAAGAGAGATTTGACAGGTGCTATCTCCACTGTAAATGCCAAAACGATTGAAGAACGCCAACCGACTGATATCTTTCAAGCATTACAGGGGGAAGTATCCGGTCTGCAGATTTCCAATAACTCAGGTGCTCCTGGGGATACAGGTACTATGCTGATTCGTGGTGCTTCTACTATGGGATCAGGTGTTACTCCGTTATACATTGTAGACGGTGTGGCAGTAGATAATATTTCTACTATCAATCCTGCCGACATTGAAAGCATGGAAATTTTGAAAGATGCTGCTTCAGCCGCTATTTATGGTTCACGTTCGGCTGCTGGTGTAATTATCATCAGTACTAAACGTGGTAAAGAAGGTGCTCCTGCTAGAATTTCAGTGAAGTACAACCACTCAATGAAGAAGTTAGGACATAAGATTGATCAGGCAAATGCATTTGAACGTTATTTGAAAGAAAGAGCCGGTAATGCAGGAACTTCTTTATGGAAAACCAGTAATGACTCTTTGCATCCTAACTTCATGGCTGATAACGACTATCAGGATTTGATTACTCGTATGGCTCATTCTAACCAAGTTGATATTAATATCAGTGGTGCAAAGAATAAAATGAGTTATTATACAAGTATTGGTTATTTGAACGAACAAGGTATTGTACTAAATAGTTATTTGAATCGTATAACTTCTAGAACTAACGTTGATTTCGCTGTGTCGGATCGTTTCAAATTAATGAGCCGCTTTAATGTGGCTTATACGGATAAGAATAACATCAATACTGGTGGTGTAATTAATCAGGCATTACGTCGTCCGCCACAAATGGCACTTTACTTCCCTGATGGATCTTATGTATATAATAATGGTGGGCAGTTCAATCCGATAGCTGATGCATATGAACGTGTTAATAAAAGTGTTTCTTATTCAGTTTCTTTGTATCAGGGAGCAGAATTTCAGCTTATGAAAGGCTTAATCTGGTCTGCCAATGTACAGGGAGAATTGAAAGTTAACCGTAATGACCAGTTAATCCGTGGAGATTTGGTTTCTTCAGGTATCAGTTCCGGTTCTAATGATGCAAAAATCCCTCGTAAATTATCTGCGGAAACCTACATTAACTTTGCCAGAGATTTCAAAGATCATTCAGTAGGCGCTATGTTCGGTACCAGTGTCGAGGATTGGCGTGATGAGACATTCCACTTAGAAGGTAGCGATTATGTATCAGAATCGATCCTAACTTCTAACGCTCAGCAAGTGAAAGACCTGACAAAAACTAAGACCACTTATGAAAGTCATGCTATGGCATCTTTCTTCGGACGTGTAAACTATAGTTATAAAGGGAAATATATATTTACGTCAAATCTTCGTTATGATGGTTCTTCACGTTTCGTTGGTAACCGTTGGGGACTATTCCCGTCTGCATCTATTGCATGGCGCGCTTCTGATGAATTTTTCTTTGACTGGGCAAAGCCTGTACTGACTGATGCTAAATTCAGACTCAGTTGGGGTACAAATGGTAATGAACGCGTAGGTAACTATGAATCAATTAACCAATATAATATTGGTTCATATTATAATGGCGTCATCGGAGTTACCCAAACGGATAAGCTGGCTAACCTTGATTTAAGTTGGGAGTCAACAGAACAAACTAATATTGGTTTGGATGTGACATTACTTGACGGACGAGTTTCTTTAGTAGCGGAATATTATATCAAGAAGACTAAAGATTTGTTGGCTGATGAAGTAATCCCTTCGGAATTAGGTGTTAGTAGTATGCGTGTCAATATGGGTAATATTGAGAATAAAGGTATTGAGCTGACGATAAATGCAACTCCTATTCAGCTTCGCGATTTTTCATGGCAGACCACTCTTACCTATACTAAAAACAAAAATAAAGTATTAAAGCTATCGGAAGGCAAGAGCTTTGTGGAAGATGGTAAATACTTAATTGAAGAAGGTTCGCCTTTGGGACAATGGTTCGGCCAAAAAGCCTTGGGTATTTATGCCACAGATGAAGCAAATGCATATATCAAGAATAGCGACGGTTCGTTTGGTGATCGTTTGGTTCCTGTGTATCAAAGAGATCCGAATAACTATAATAACTATATTTATGGTTCTAACGGTAAACCCATTTTCTCACACTATGAGACAAAAGGTGGTCAGAAATATACAGGTGATGTAGGTAAAATGACTACCGCCGGTTCAGTGAGCAAAGGTGGTGATATAATCTGGGATGATTTGGATCATGATGGTGTAATAGGTGACTCGGACAGACGTATCTTGGGTAATGGCATGCCTACATGGTATATGGGATGGACTAACTATTTGAATTACAAGAATTTTTCATTATCCTTCTCGTTTTATGGAAGTTTCGGTAACAAGATTTATAATAAACAACGTCGTGACCTGTTACAGAATTCATCATCGAACATGACTCCGTTAGCAAGAGACTGTTATCGTTTGTGGAAATATCAAGGACAAATAACAGAAGTTTATAGTAGTGCCAAAGCAACAACTGGTGTAAACAATGCGCGTGAACTTTCTTCTTTCTTTCTGGAAGATGGCGACTATATTCGTCTAACAAATGCTCGTTTGGCTTATAGGGTTGATCGTAATTTCACTAAGCGGTTCCATATCTCTGATCTCCAGTTGTACGTATATGGAAACAACCTTCTGACTTGGACAAAATACAAAGGATTTGATCCGTCAAGTATTTCCAACAGTAATGTGCTGCGTCCGGGTATTGATAACGGACGATATCCTACCGCAAGAGAAATTGGTTTCGGTCTAAATGTTAACTTTTAACTTGTAACAACTTATGAAAAGATTAAAATATTTACTAATCGCTGGTGTCAGTCTGCTGCTCGCTTCTTGTGAGAACTTCTTAGACAGACAACCCGAAAGTTCGCTGTCGGGTGAGACTTTCTGGACTTCAGAACAGGATTTGAAAACCTGGAATGCAGGTATGTATGACGGTCTGCAATCGACTTTACGTACAAACTGGTTCTATTGGGGCGAACTTCGTTCCGGTGTGTATGCAGAACGTGGAACGGCTTATGACCGTAACTTACTATACAATGGTTTGAACTCTCAGTCTGGTTCTTCCAGTTGGAGTGACCTTTATAAAACTATTTATCGTGCGAATGCAGCTATTAAGCATATTCCCACCAGCCCTATAGGCAGTTCTGTATCTGCTCCATATTTAGGTCAGGCTTATGCAATGCGTGCATTGATGTATTTTTATGCTATACGTGTATGGGGCGGTGTACCTAAAATCACTGAACCCATGGAAGATGTCTCTTCTCAGGAACGATATTATGGAAGAACTTCTGTAGAAGAATTGAAAGCTTTTATTCTGGAAGATATAGAGAAAGCATTAGAACATATTGGTGCTTCTACAGATATGTCCAGTGCCAGTAAGTACTATTTAAACCGTGGAGCTATTATGGCATTACGTGTAGATGTATTAATGTGGTATAAGGAATATGACAAAGCGCTCGTAGCAGCTAATGACTTACTGACAAACTATAAGTATAGTCTTGAACCGGCATCTACCTATTCCAGCATGTTTTTGAATCCATCAAGCTCTAAAGAAATGATATTCAATCTTTTCTGGAATTATGAAGAAGATAGCAATGGCTTTGGATATGCTCAGGAACTTGCGTCAGGTTCAAACACGATCCGATATCATCCGACAAAGGCATATTATAAGGAATTGGTATCCCGTAAGAGAGAAGATAACCGCGTCACTATGATCATGGATACATTTGCTATCAGCTATTTCATTACTCCTGACGAGATGATAGACGAATCGTATGAAAAAGCAATGAACGGTGATTATGGTAATGCTGCTAATTTCCAGATTAAATGCCCGAAATTCACAGAATACGGAGCGACTGCTAATGATGGCAGACCTGGATATTCCTATGTTGCTAACGGATCATGTTCTACCCATATGCCAATTTATCGCTTAGCAGATATATTGTTGCTAAAAGCTGAAGCTTTAGTATTAGGTACACATAAAGATTATCAAGGCGCGATTAATATCGTCA
The DNA here is from genome assembly GCF_900142015.1 of Bacteroides stercorirosoris. Lineage (GTDB taxonomy): Bacteria > Bacteroidota > Bacteroidia > Bacteroidales > Bacteroidaceae > Bacteroides > Bacteroides stercorirosoris. Next base: position 20,641 of record NZ_FQZN01000051.1, on the reverse strand, counting down.
ATCAAATACGCGAACGTGCAGGCTGGGAAAATACTGCAGTTTTAGAGGATTACCCAACCGAAAAAGATCTGATTAAGTTGATTATTGATGAACGTACCATTGAGCTTTGGGCAGAAGGTAAACGTTGGTTTGATTTGGTACGCAATGATATGGTAAAAGAATACTTAGATCCATATTTGCAGAATGAAGACTTGGGTGATCAGAGAATTCCGGAAGGTTTTGTTATTGGTGCTGAGAAAGAAGCTAATCAGATTGGCGGTTACGGCAGAATTTTGTGGCCTCTGAATCAGGATGTATTCCGTAAGAATCCATCTATGAGAGGACAACAGAACAAGCCTTATGAAGAATAACAATAATGTCTTAAACAATAATGAATATGAAAATCTTTAGATATTTTATAAGCCTTGCCTTATTTTGCATTTCACTAAGTTCATGCACCTTGTTTGATCTTGATTTTCAAAGTAACGAGGAATATGAAGCCAAAAAAGCGGATAATAAGGTAAATATGACAATCTGGGAATTTATCCAGAGCCGTCCTGATATATTCAGTTCTTTAATTGAAGGTATTCAATATGCCGGAATCGAAGATCTGTACAAAGAAGCAGGAAATACGCATATATTACTGACCAATAGTGCTCTTAGCAGTGGGGATAACTGTTTTTGGAAGAAAAATCCGGTGATGCTTCCAGGAGCTACGGAAGCCGCAGCTGCTACTGCTTGGGAGCAATATGACAAAAAAGTGGTAAAAGAACTGCTAACTTATCATATTGTAAGAGGAGAATGGTCATATTTTAATATAGATTCTTCGGACCGCTGGATCGGGACTTATGGAGAAGGTAGCTTTTCCTACAACAAAGATGGTCAGACACTTCAAGGAGATACTGCAGTAATGTGTGTCAAAGCCGGACATGACCGTAACCTACCGCTTCAATTGAATAATTTTGAATGGAATTTTAGAGGATTGTTAGCTGCATCTTCCGGTAGTTGTCGCACTACTAACATTCATGCACGTGATGGTTATATCCATGTATCTGATTGGTGGCAACCTCGCCCATCGAGATATTTTTTGGGTCAAGAATAAATTAATAATATAGAAACGTATGAAAAAACTAGTATTCAATATCGCTATATTAATATGTGTGATCTTCACTTCCTGTTCAGACGATGACAGCGTAAATATTGTTTCATTGAACACTTTCGGCACAAAGTTTTGCCGTAATGATGTGGTGAAAGTATTTGTTTCTGCCGAACTCAGTGATGATACAGATGTTAGTTATGAATGGGGATGCGATGGTGGAAGCATGACAAATCCTCAAGGACTATTTGAGAATGTATGGAAAGCTCCGAATGAAGCCGGAACTTATGAAATCTGGTGTACGGTGAAATGTGGGGGTAAGAAAGAAACCCGTCGTTCTAAAATGACTGTACTGGACGAGCTGTTTTACTCTAACTTTGAAACTCCTTATTATAATGAAGGCTGGTCTAATGCATCTATGACAGTAGCATTTGACGCTAATAAGGGAACGAATGGTGCAGTTAAACTGACTTCCACTAAAGCCGACGGCCGTTTTGCCCGTAGCTGGAATAATGTATCTGTTCCTTTCTCCACACAAGTGGACTATGCAGTAAATGCTTGTCCTTCAGATAATAATTTTGCAGAGATCCGTATTGAATTTGCCCGTATCAATAATGCCACGTTTTATGTAACTAAGGCATGCTTTACAACCTACCCCAAAACAGGAGCATGGAAAGCAACTTATACCACAACCAACGTGACAACAGGAGAGACGACAGATATTACAATAGATGAAGGTACAGATACGGCAAACTTTAAATTTAAAAAGGACGCTTTCAAAACAATTGCAGTATCAATCGATGCAAATAAGAAATTCATAGTTTACTATGATGGCAAGAAATATTTTGAGAGCAGTGCATTAGCCAGTGTGCAGGAACAGTATAATGTATCTCGCTCTGGTTTCGGATTGGACAACAAAGTCGTTATTTTTGCCGACAATCTATTTGTATTTGATAACGGTACAATCTGCACAGCCGAACCTCGTGAAAGATAAATAATCAATCTCATTCATCGAAAAAGGAGAGAATATTGGACATACATATTGTGTTTGAATATTCTCTCCTTTTACTAATATTATAAAGATATGAAACATCGTATTCTGATTTTATTATCAGCTATTCTGATTTCACTGGTGGGAACAGCACAGGACAATGTGGCAGGAGTTATCCTAAATGAAAAGGGTAAACCGGCCAAGAAGATAAAAATGCGGGTAAAGGGGCGCATGAAGATGCTTTCCACTTCATCAAAAGGTACATTTGAACTGGATAATGTGAAAACAGGCGATACACTGTTGGTATATCCTAACAGGAAGTTGGTGGCTTATGTGCCTATATCGGGAATTCCAACCTATACCATACATCTAGGGAAGAATTCATTGCGCTATGCCACGAATGAAAAAACAATAACCTGCATGTATCAGGAAATACCGGAACAAACCTATAATAGCAATATTATCACTTATGAGAGAATCCGGCAATTAGACGTCAACAATTTAATAGATTTGCTGCGAGGTAATATTGCCGGATTGCAGATTAATTATTCAGACGGACAAATGAAGGCTTCAATACGGGGAAGTTCATCTTTTGCCCTCAGTACCGAACCGCTTTTCATTGTAGGTGGAACCGAATATAATTCATTGGAAGAAGCCAATAATGCAGTGTCAGTAGAAGACATACGAGAAGTTGAGATTAAAAAAGATGGCTCTGAATATGGAATGAAAGGAGCTAATGGCGTTATTATCATACGGATAAAATAATCCTTCGCTAACTCTTCTGCCATGAAAATCCCTGAATGGATACTTTATTCTCTCAAATAAATCAATTAATAGATATTAGTTATAGAATTTGAGACATTAGTTATAATGCTATTTATTGCCTTTGCCTACTTTTGTCTATTGTTGGAATACAAAGTGTAAACCTGAAAATAAGACAAAGAATGAAGAACATTTATTATCTACTATGCCTTCTTTTCCCCCTATCCATTATGGGGCAGGAACCGACAGGCAAAAGCCAGTGGGTTTATTCGGATGCTAACGGAAAGTTAGTGTATAAAGCCACTAAGAGAGGTGACCGGATTATCGACTTTTCACATGCCGGATATAAGGGCGGTGGTGTAACCTTGCCATACGTTCCGGCAAAACTGACCGTACATCCTTTAGGAGAAAACGAAGATTGCACGGATTATATTCAAAAAGCCATTGATATGGTTTCCGCACTTCCCAAAGATGCCGATGGCTTTCGGGGTGCAGTTCTGCTGGCACCGGGACGTTATGTATGCAACCGTTCCCTTCAGATAATGGCAGATGGCGTTGTATTGCGCGGCAGCGGGAGTGATCCGAGTGGAAGCGTTATCGTCATGACCGGAGGCAAACATACGGCAATCGTGGTGAATAATGGCATCCGCCAACGTGCAGGCAATCGTTTAGGCGAAACTTCTCCAAATGAAAAAAGCATAAAGGTGACCGACAAGTACATCCCTGCCGGTTCATATCGCCTGACGGTGGCTGATGTTTCCGGACTTTCCGTCGGCGACAATATAGAAATACGCAAACCCGTAACCGATAAATGGATCAAATATATGAAGATGAATGATTTGGTTCGTGACGGGAAACCTCAAATCTGGATAAAGGCAGGACGGCAACTGATTGCCGAACGGACTATTGCAGGTATCGAAGGAAATACAATTGTGCTGAGTGTCCCGCTAGTAGACTCTTACGATGCGAAATTCACCGATGACAATACTACATTAGTGGTGGCCAATAACGTACAACGGCTCCGTCAGTGCGGTGTGGAGAATCTGCGTATTGAGTCGCCCGCACAAGCGGTCAATCACGGGAAAGCATTATATTATGCACTAAGAATCAACGGAGAAGACTGTTGGGCAAAGGACATCAATGCACTGGAAACCATGGAGAGCATAGGTGTAGGCGGGCGACGCATCACTTTGCAGCAGATTAATGTAATCAGGAGGGCTTTGCACCAGGGAGCTTCCAAGCCGGCGGAGTTTGCACCGAACGGAGGGCAGATTCTGATTGACCGTTGTTCGGTAGAGGGAGATAATATCTGGTTTGTGGCACTTGGCGCCGGACAAACGGGGCCTATTGTATTCCTTAATTGCAACTTCAAAGGGAATGGCCGTATAGAAGGACATCAACGTTGGAGTACAGGTTTATTGCTTGACAATTGTAATTTGCCGGGCGGAGGTATTGATTTCAAGAACCGTGGCTCTATGGGTTCCGGTCATGGTTGGGGCACAGCCTGGTCTGTTGCCTGGAATTGCTTGGCGAAGAGTTATGTAAATCAGATTCCCCCGGGCACTTATAACTGGGTAATAGGCAGTAAAGGAGAAAGTACTCCGTTGCGTCGTCCTTTCAATCAGTCCGGTCCTACGTTACCGGTAGGTATTTTCGATTCGCATGATACTCCGGTTGCCCCTCAAAGTCTTTATCTGGCGCAATTGAAGGAACGTTTGGGCGAATCTGCATTGCAAGCCATTGGATATGGGCCTACCGTACAGTTACCTTCCCCTGTCCGTTCCGACTATACTTTTCAGGGAGGTATGCAAGCTTCTCGCGAGTTAGCGGGAAAAGATTACAGGGCTATACATGAGTATATGCGTGCCCTGGGGTGGGACTATTCCGAACATCCCAATATCTCGAAAAACGACCATTACGACGGTGTGCATTGTGAAGTTCTTTTTGATGCTGCCCTGCAGCAATATGTTTTCAAATTCACCAATCATGCCAATGCCGGAGCTTTGGACAGTGACCGGGGAAGATTGCTAAGTGACCGCCAGCGCAATGAGATGAAAAGCCAGACAAACCATGACTGGTATCATCTGAACGGAAACTGGAACGAGTGGCAACGGCTGGAATGGAAATTCCGCATACCCAAAGGTTTCCAACCCACCACCAAGTTCTGTCATCTTCACCAACTGAAGGCACAGGAAGGCAACAATGGCGCCCCACTCATTACTATCAGTACCCGTTGCGATGAAGACGGAGGGAATAAGCGTGTACAAGTGATTCATACAGGCGACACACGGACTTCCGGCAAAGGTGTTATCATAGACAACCTTCCGCTTGCTGACTTTGAAGATGAATGGATACAAGTGGAGACAGAAATGCATTATACCCATCATGGCACGTTCCGCATCAAACTGACCCGTATCAGCGATGGGAAAGTGCTTGCCGACCAATCTTTCGCCGATGTAGACTTATGGAGGAAGGGGGCGACAAGTATCCGGAATAAATTTGGTATTTATCGCAGTCTGGGGCGGAAAATGCAAAGTGCATCCGACAGACCCGATAACGGACTTAAAGATGAAAGCCTGCAGCTGGCTGATTTCAAAGTTTATGAAGCGCATACCAATCCGAATCCTCAGCCGCATGACTAATCGGTTTTTCAGAAAATAACCTTTAAAAATCATTTTGTCAGCCATGACAAAATGATAATCCTATTGTCTCAGATTCCTTTCTTTCCGCCCAATGGTGGGGGAAAAAAGAAAGAACGCAAGCATTCCCTATTAAAGAAATGCGGAAAGAAAGGGAAAGGGGACAGAATCATAAAAAGGGACGTAACGACTGTCATATCTTAGATAAAAATGATAGCCTTCATGTGTTCTATGCGCAAAAAGAACACTCTCCGCCCGAATACTTTCCCGATGCAACCAGAAAAGAATATAACCCGATAAGTAAAGGGCTACACCCTATATCCCGTATGGTGTCACCCTTTATGCAACATAGCTACACCTTTTGGGGCATAAGGTGTAGCCTTATCACGAAAAAGAATGTTAGTTTTGCCCGAAAAGATGGTATGTTTAGCTGAAATACATGGTTTGTTTTGGGTAAACAGACCGTCTGTTCCGGTCAGATAGACCATCTGTTCTGAAAAAACGGATGGTTAGTCCGGCTGAAAGACTGTTTTCTCCTTAAAGCCCTGTCAGAATAATCGCCCGTAGTATGTCTTTGTGTCGATGAAATGCTATAATCTATGTCACCATGAAATAGACCGATACAATATTGCAAGGAAATGAGATAACACTACAAAACTGATAGAAGAAATCTCCCTTTCTTTACATATCACAAAAAAGTAATAAATACATATGAAATCACAACTTGTATCTTTATGTATCGGGAGCTTATGTTTTGTAGGCAGCTACTCCCTTAATGCCCAGGAAAGTTGGCAATCGCAACTCGTTATTCAGGATGAATCCGGAAGCCTGACTTATAAGAAAGATAATGATGGCTTTGTCATTCCAGATTTCAGCCAGGCCGGATATGGGAATGGAAAAGACCTTCCTGTGGTCAGTTTACCGGAACGTACCATTACTCTCAGTCCTCTGGAGGACAAGGAGGCCGATAATACGCAACATATACAGAAAGCCATTGACGAAGTAGGAAAACAGGCTTTGAACGCAGAGGGTATCAGAGGAGTCGTATTGCTGAAAGCCGGACGGTATAATGTGGACGGGACGTTAAACCTGACTTACGACGGAGTCATTCTGCGTGGCGAAGGTAATTGCTTCTCGGACAATGATTCCACGGTTCTCTACGGTAGAAATGCGGCAGAAAAGGCTAAACGGCTTATCTTAATGGGAAATTCCTCCGCGCACAATTGGGGAAATGGGAAAGGAGATGCTCAGGTAAATATTGTAACACAGAAGGTGATGCCCGGCGACTGTTCCTTTCAGGTGGAAGATGCAAGCGCTTATCGGGCGGGCGACTTGATTTGTATAAAATATCCTACCACAACAGCTTGGCTGGAGGCAGTCTGGTATGGCGGCAATACAAAGCGCAACACAGATGAAAGCAAGAAATGGAAAACTAAGGATATTGATATTTCCTATCATCGCTACGTCACCAAAGTGGAAGGTAATATGATTGAAGTGGATGCGCCCGTATTTTATGCGCTCGACGTACAGTATGCACAGGCATATATCTATAAGATACCAAATCCGGGAACAATCCGCCACAATGTAGGGATTGAGAATCTGCACATCTCTTTTGAAAGAAGTCCGGAGAATTCCACGGCTAACGTTGATCAGAATTGTATCTATATGAGTTCGTTGGAAAATTCATGGGTGAAAGGTGTTTCAATGTCCGGTTTTGTCCATGCGGGCATTAAAACGACTTCCACTACGAGGAGTACAATTGAAGATTGCTATGCTATTGATCCCTCCGGACTTTGCACAGGCGGTACGTATTACAACTTTGAGAATTACCATCGTTCACAACTCATCTTGCTGAAGGACTGTTATGCCCGCAACGGACGTCATCATTATATCTCCAACGGCTGTGCCTCTACCAGCGGCATTGTTGTGTTGAATTTCCGTTCGGAACTTTCCCTTGCACAAGCTGAGGGACACCGGTTGTGGTCGCAGGGGATTCTGTTTGATAACTGGACGGAATTGGGAACTATAAAATCGAATGCCGGGAAAATAGGTATGTATCTGCGTGACAATATGGGAAGCGGCCACGGATGGGGAGGCACCAACAGCGTGTTCTGGAATTGTGATGTACAAGACGGTGCCATTTATCTGGATAAAGTGCCTACGGGACAAAACTACGCTATCGGATGCACGGCTAAAACAATACGGAGATACCGCAACAATATGAGCGAATATACCAATGGATATATAGAAGGGCAGAATCGTAAAGGCCTGCAGCCCGCATCACTCTATGAGGCTCAGAGGGCGGCAAGAGGCATCTCTACGGGGATAATGTCTGAAGCAGGCAGAGAAGATATCCCGCATATTGTTGTGGAAACAAATCGTGTGAGAGTAAAGTCGCAAAAAGATGCATGGATATCTATTTACACGACTCATGGAAGCACGGTGCAGATGCTCAAATCTTCTTCTGGCAATTGGGTGGAGAGTATGCCATTGAACGATGATTTTTATGTGGTTCGTGTGCAAGAAGCCGGCCAGAAGGCTTATAGCCGGAAGGTTCTGATAAGAACTGTCGGAAAATAACGTAACTATGTATTATATCAATAGCAATAAATTTCTTAATGATTATGACTAAAAGAACTTTTTTCTCACTCCTGTATGCGCTGATATGCATTGTCAGTTTCGGACAGGAATTCGTACATCCCGGAATGTTACACACGACCTCTGATCTTGAATTCATGAAAGCTAAAGTCCTTGCAGGCGAAGAACCTTGGAAGGAAGCGTGGAACCAGCTCAAGTCATCGGAAATCGCTTCGCTCAATTACAAACCGACTCCTTTTAAGATTGTAGATAACGGCCCTTATAACAAACCCGATAATGGAGGGAAAGAGTTTGTACGTGATGGTGCGGCAGCCTACACCATGGCTTTGCAATGGTATGTGGAAGGGGATAAAGCTTATGCGGAGAAGGCTGTCGAGATATTCAATGCCTGGGCTCAGACTCTTGAATCGGTCGTAAATCACAACCGTCAATTGAAGGTGGGTACGGCAGGAATCAAATATCTCAATGCCGCCGAGATAATAAAACATACTTATAAAGGCTGGAATGCCAAAGATCGTAAAGCATTTGAAGATATGGTCATCAACGTCTGGTACCCGGTGATAAAGGACTGGACGCCTCGTTATAATGGCAATTGGGATGCTGCCAACGGACAAACACTTATGTGTATCGGCATCTTCCTCGACCGGCGGGATATTTTTGACACTGCCTGTAAGCAGCTGACCGATGGTGATACGAATGGTGCTATCAAAAACTATTTTTATGAAAGCGGACAATGCCAGGAGAGTGGGCGTGACCAACAACACGTACAGATGGGGCTTGCTTTCCTTGCCTGTGCCGCCGAAATTGCCTGGAATCAAGATATAGACTTATATGGAGCGTTCGACAATCGCCTCTACAAAGGATTTGAGTACACGGCCCGATACATGTCGGGCGAAGAAGTTCCTCATGTACAGTATATCACTTGGTTTGGAAAGCCGGTCTATGGACCTGAGATCTCATCCAAACAACGGGAGAAAATCTGTCCAGCCTGGGAACGGGCTTATCATCATTATCACGACCGCAAAGGAATGGATATGCCGTACACTCGTAAGATGATTCAAAAAAGCCGTCCGGAAGGAACGGCCAATCAATCGTTTATGCCTTGGGCGTCACTGACTAGTATAGGTTTCCCTGTCCGATAAGACTTTCTTTTATTGATTATTCTGTAACGAAGTGCGATAAATAAGATTCCACGAAGAAGCGATGTCGTCGTTCCACCCCTGAGGAACGTTTATTTCTCAGGGGTGGAACGTTCATTTCTTGCCTGTGAAACAAATATTTCTTGCCTGTGAACATATTGTTCCTTAAAAGGGATACGGAAATAATCTGACTATGCCTCCGCCTCCTCCGTTTATTAGCAATTTATCTTATCTGTTTTACGTATCGACATGCTTTCCCGTCGTCAGTAATTTCGCGCACACTTTTTATAAATCACCCTAATCGTGGCTTTCAGGCTTGGGATTTGTCTTTTTCTCATAAACCTTGAAATCTGCCAGTTGCAAAGTCTCATCCTTTATTCCATTAGTAGGACGATCATCAGTACTTTCCATCTTTCTTCCAAAGCTACGATAAATGCCGAATTTATTTCGGATACTTATCGCTCCCTTCCGCCATAGGTCAATATTGCTAAAAGCTTTATCAACTAATACTTTACTGTCACTGATACGCGTCATCTTAATACTGAACGCCCCATCGTGCGTAAAGTGCATCTCTGTTTCTACTTGTATCCATTCATCTTCAAAATCAGACAATGGCAGATTGTCTATGATTGTTCCTTTAGTAGTAGCACTATTATCACCGGTATGGATCACTTGTACACGACGGTTACTGCCATTACTATTGCAGCGGGGAGTTATGGTTATCAATGGAGAACCATTATTACCCTCCTGTGCCTTTAATTGGTGAATATGACAGAAACTTGTAGAAGGTCTGAAATCTTTCGGAATACGGAATTTCCATTCAAGGCGTTGCCATTCATCCCAGTTACCATTCAATTTATACCAGGCAGCAGTCGTTTGTGTTTTCATTTCATTACGTTGGCGGTCTTCCAGTTTCCCCCGGTCACCGTCAAGGGCATCAGCATTGGCATGACTGATAAACTTGAAAACATATTGCTGTATCGTTTCGTCATATATAACTTCGCAATGCACTCCGTCTTTATGATCTTTATCAGATGAATTGGGATGTTCAGAATAGTCCCATCCATAAGAGCGCATATACTTATGGATTTCCGAATAATCTTTTCCAACCAGTTGTTGTGCGGCTTGCATATTTCCCTGTAGTTTATAGTCATCAGGTTCTGGTTCTGGATCCGGTTCTGGTTCTGGGGTAGGTTCAGGAGTTGGTTTGGGGTCGGGCTGTTCAGTATTCGGTTTATCACTCTCTTCTTTTGAACAAGAACTTATTCCACATAAAAGAATAGCCAATACAGATAGTGCTAAAAATAATTTTATACGCTTCATGATATCAAATTTAAAATAAAAAATAAGCTGCTTATCTTTTTAATAAATGTTCATAGCGACAAGGTACACCTTTATCTGTTATACCTTCAATAATAATTGTATAATAGCTGGGACGATCAGCTGTGTAAAAGTGTACGCTGGCATTACCTTTTTCATCGGTTCGGAGTTGAGGCTGCCAGTAAATGGTGGTACGATTATCCGGTACAAGTGATTTGCGTTCTTCGTCTGTTACGTATTTAGGGCTATAAAAGGATTTATACCGATTAAAGCCGAGCAGGAATGCCGTGTCTCCTTGGGAAGTACGCGGTATCTCTAAATTGCCGGTACGTGAGGTTAACACAATACATCCACCGGAAATACTTTGAGTTCCATCCTTCATTTTCTGGAGTTGTCTGTCCACTTCCAGTTCTTCCAATTCTTCTAAGGTGGCACCACTCTCAAAAGCTTCATTATAGGCTGCTTCCAAGTATTTCAGATTTTGAGTAATATTGACGGCTGCATCAACTTCCGGATCAATTTTGTGTACTCCTACAATGTCTTCCGCATTGATGAGAGAAAGAGCATTGAAACTGATCGTTTTGTTATCCAGCATGAAGCGCGCAGTACGGCCATAATCTATTTTCTCTTTGGGACGCAAGGCATTTCTATTATTTACATCATTAGACATCAGATGTTCCGGACGTTGGGAGTATTTGGGGTTTATATAGGGACGATTATCTATAATTCGGAATCCGGGAACATTCTTGACTAAATCGAGTGCCGTGCGCGCGTCTTGTTGAGCCAACATCTCTTCATCATCCATTTTATAGGAAGAAAAACGATCTTTTACTAAACTTCTGGCATTAATCACGACTTCTGGAAGACGTAGCATCAAGACTCCATCTTCTCTGACAAAAGGTGATTGCATTTCTTCTATATATTCGTTCTGTTGCTCATATTTTGCATCCTTGTATGGATGGGTGTTTACTGCTTCCGGAAAATAATCCCTGTCTATCCGGATATTAGCACGAAAGAATTTCCCTTTTTCTATTACCTGTGCTTCAGCTCTGGCTGTATCTGCAAAACTTAACTTATCTACAATAAACACTCCGTCATTATCTGTCTGTGTTGAGGGATAAGGACGTTTATTGACAAAAACATTCACAGTTTTTCCAGAAAGTGGCTTATTACGAATATCTAATACCTTACCGGAAATGGTTTGTCCGATTTCCATAAAGTATTTGGGATTCTTTTGCTGTTCTTTAAGAATGTCTTCTACATTAAAACGACTCCACCCTTGTGTCATCATTAAATTATCCAGACAGGCTTTCAATCGCTGAGAATTATCTTTAAAATAATATCCTGGTGTTTCGATATATCCTTTTATATCTGACGTCAGCAGCAAATTAGAAAGAATATTATCTGCTGTAGAATCACATTTGATGGCATAGTTGTCTGTAACGCTTAAAGAGAAATCACCCTTTATAGGTTGCCCTGACAGATCGGAGAGGTGGATATCAAGAGATATCGGTGAACGCGAACCATAGGATGCTTTATCAGAGGCTAACTGCCAGGTTGAATGGTTTTGGCGAACGAATACAAGGCGTTCACTGTGTGGAACGTAATTTCCATCCAATAAAGTAAGGGTTAATATCCCTTCAGGGATGGATTTCAGGCTGACCGCTCCTTGTCCTTTCTGTATGGGTTGTACAAATAGGAGAAAACCACGAACATGGGCTATCAAGTATAAATTATCCGGCAACTTCTCTTGGGGAGAATGTAATATAGTGTAATGTATGATGCCGTTACGTTCGGTAATGGATAAAGAGAATTTGTCGGCCTCCGGATCAGGCAGTAAAAACTCTTTCTTCATATCTCCTGTAATAGAACTAACGACTGCTTTATATTTTTCACCTATTGAAATAGGTAGCATAAAACTGCCGATACCTGCATAAGCACTCTTAAAATGAGTAATGGTATCACCTTTACTGTTTAAAATACTACCTGTCACTTCTACTGAATTTCCATTTGTGTCTATAGCTTTTATACCCACTTTTTGGGTACATCCCGAAATTAAGCTACCACCTTCCGGAAAAAAATCAACATGGTAGTCAAAAGCATCCGGAACATAAAATGTGTGTTTGTGCTTTAACTGTTTATCTTCCAATACAACATAGATGTATTGCTCTATTTTATCTTTTTCAGGTATATCTATCTGAATCTCTCCGTTCTTGTTAGTCTGTTGCTGACGGAACTTATTTTCGTATGGCTTGGTACGAACCATATAGTGCACGTAATTACCTGCATAGACGGTATTGTCGGGTCTTTTGAAGGTAACAGTTGCTATACGTTTTTTCCCTTTCTGTTCATATCTTATTTCCGGATATATAAACGAAGATTGGGAAGCAAAGACTTTTAGATTTCTGGAATAATAATAGTCGGATTTTTCGTTTAACATCCAATGGGTATATGCACGGAGATAATAATCACTAGCCTCCAATGATTTTGGAAGAGGGATAAAACTTGAGAAAATATCTTCGCGTTGCCGAATCTTAATACGCTGCTGAACTTTATTCTTGCGATTTATGAGCTCTACATACACATAGTGACTGCCATTTCCGGAAAAGTGGGTAATGGCATTCACCAAATATGCTTTCAACCAGATAGTATCACCTGCAAAATAATATGGTTTATCGGTATGCAAATAGACTTTCTCCTGCGGCAAATTAGTAACTTGTTTAAATGAACTGACAATATTGTTCATATAAACAGTATCTGTTTGTTGAGCATTACTTGTAAAGATGCTAACAAATAGTATCACCCATAAACTCAGGTAATATCTTATCCGGTTGTTTTTCATAGTGCATGCGTGTTTAATAGTTATATACTATTTCTTAATTGTAGTAATAATTACAACACCGTTAGCTCCTTTCATGCCATAAGCTGCACCGTCTTTTTGTATTTCTACCTTGTCTATATCATTGATTGATACGACACCATCTACTTCACTGCTACTTTCGTATAAAGTACCGTCGACAACAAATAAAGGCTCATTATCCAAATCAAATGAACTTCCTCCGCGAATTGTAATTTTGTCTCCGTTCACTGTTACCCCCGGAATAGCTCCACCCTTAAATAGATCGTAAATACTATTGGCTGATAACTTCTGAATTTGTTCACGAGTCAATACATTTGAGTTATAACTTGTACGGAGAATCCTCGTGTATTCTCTTTTTTCTTCTTTCTGCCCATCGAATAAGATGAAAAATTTCTTTTCCAATTTAAGAGAAGCTTGAGATAGCTTACCAATAGGGATAATTGCTTCTTCTTTTTTAGATATAGATACTACCAATGTATCTGTGGGCTGCAAACCGGAAAAAGAGAATACTCCCATATTGTCTGTCTTTACACTTTCAGTGGTATTCTTTTTCCAAACTTTCATCCCTTTTAAAGGACGTTGTTTGGCATTTACAATAACTCCCTTAAAGTCTTGACCAAAGACAGTTACAACAAAAAGTGATGTGTACAAAACAAGAAATAATCGTTTTTTCATAATTACAAGAATTAAAAAAAGTATCTTAGGAACAATAATTCCCAAGATACTTTTTGATGAATGAATATTATTCTAAAATACCTGTATTAGAGGCGTGAGCGTCATCAATATATACTAACGGAATGTTTTTACCAGCATCGCCATTGGGTATATAAAGCTCCCAGTTATTGATAGACATACGACCTTCACAGGAGTTTTCAGTACGTGCATCTTTTAAAATATTACTCTTTAATACTTCCTGACCAGCTACATGCACAATGATTGCTTCACTTTCGTCAACAGACATGGATACTGTCTGATAAAGTTTGGCAGTAAATGTATTCATTGTATTCAGGTTGTGATATTCGTTATACGTAGTTTTTTTGCCTTCGGCCGATGTATACTGGACAATTAACTGTACATTATAATCCGTAGTACCTTCCATCGTAAGTTCTTCATTAGGTACAGCCGGATACACTTCTCCACTTTTTAGCTTTCCCGGATACCATATCAGACGAATTTGGTTAATATAAGAACCATTGTTGGAAGCGTCGGAACGTAAATTCCAACGATACTCCAATGTTGCTTTTCCTGTTTTTTTCCCAACTACAATTTCTTGCATATTAGGGACATTAGAGTCAAAACCAAGTTTCATGCGGGTACTAAACGGAGTATATAGCGTGTTATCTCCAAAAGCACGACGAAGATAGCGATTTACTTCTGCGGCAGAATTCACTTTTGCTTGCAGATATTGGTTACCGTTAGATTCTTTTTTAAGTGTTCCAGTTGTACTACCTTGTAAAGATAAAGAATGAGGAGTTTTCTCAAATTTATCAAAATAATAACTGGATACATACATCTTATGAGAACGAACTTGTGATTCGCCACCAATACTAGCGCGACAGGTAATTGTGTATGTACCCGGAGTGCTTGGCGCTTTCCATGTCATTTCATTTAGACCTTGAGGTTGGGTCAATGAACCCGCATCACAACTCCATTCATAATTCGTATGCCATAAATCACTAGAGCGTACACACATCCATACTTTCACTTTCTGATTACAGTAGAATTCATCTCCATCTGTACTTAACGAATCTATTTCGATAAAATCATCATCACCACAGCTTGCAAAAGAGAAAGCACAAAGTAGAACAATGAAAAATTGATAAATATATTTCATAATCGTAATCTTTTTAGGTTATTTCATATTTAGTTGTTCTTTTGTAGGCCGATCCAACCAACTATCCATGACATGCATATATGAACCGTCAGCATTGTAAAGATTGGAAGTGCGTGGCTTGATGGAAGATTTGTAATGCCCATCAAAATTGTTGAATACAATGTTGGGATTACGGTCTTTCAATAAATACATGTTTATTTTAGCTGTATCAGCTGTAGCTACCGTCTCAAACCAAGTTGGTTCTGCCGGAAGATTAGTGAAAGTATATTTACCCTTCACAATGTGATAAAGCAAAAATTCTTTCACTTGTTCTTTGGGATAGGCAGTCATACTTATAGGTGCGTAAGAAACAAGTTCTCCAGTTTCCTCATCTATATAAGTTAGTTGATGCGTCTGAAAATAACTTAAATCAGTACTCGTCTCTGAGTTGAATGCTGTATTCGTAGGTAATAAGTAAGTCACTCCACTTTGTTTAAACTCATTTTCAACTCCTGCATACAAAATAGCCTCTTCCAATAAAGAAAATATATCTGTACGGGATTTGATAAATTCGAAAGCAGACATATCTATTTTATTACTTGGCATGCCAGCATTATAATCATAATCGTATGAATCTTGATAATCTAACCCCAATAATTCACAGCTTGCTATAAAGAAAGGAATTACCATCAAGGCTAATGCTTTTTTATAATATTCTAGTTTCATTATTAACTCTTTTTAAATAGTTTGTTTTTAACGTTCAGTATAAGGTGGATTCTGATCTCCAACCAGTGCCTTGTTTGATTCAAATTCAGCATAATGAATCGGCCAGTATTTAGTACCTTCATTCCCGAAACCGGTTACTGTCACATCTGCTGCTTCTTGACGTGCGGAATAGATAGGGTCCATTACTTCTATTAAATGACCGGTTCGCATTAAATCAAACCAACGATACCCTTCTCCATAAAGTTCCAATTGTCTTTCTTGCAGAATAATACTTTCTACTTCATTTACATTATTAACATTGGATACTTCTAACTTCGCATCTTTCAAGTAACCCACACGAGTACGAATATCATTGACAATATTCAGTGCCTCATCTCCTCTGTTCAACTTATTTAAAGCTTCTGCACGCAGTAACATGATATTTGCCATACGCATCATTACCAGAGAAAACTCACTGTCTGTTGTGTTCATTACTGAAAAATATGATTTATACACTTGATTAGAGGAATCATATTCGCGTTCAGGATCAATATTGCTGTATTTGATACATTTATTTACGCTTTCTACTCCAGCTGTATAACTTGCATACGTCAAAGGAACACGAGAGGCCTTATAGTATACTTTCACAGTGTCAATTGTATTCCAAAAACGTGCATCAGAACCTTCTCCTGAACGAAGCCGATCTATAAATTCATTAAAAATGGGTTCTGCCATTCTGTAACCATTATTCGTGTTACTTGCCCCTAAAAGTTGTGGCCAGCCACTTAAAGCTCCATCTGTTTCGTAATCCCATGCCATAGCAAAGATTACTTCTTTTGAACTACTAGGATTGGTGAAGATGTTTTTCCATTCAATTTCTCCATTAGATAATGACAAACTCTTATGGTTGATAAAATGTTCTGAAGCTGTTAATGCACCTTGATAGTCATTATACCACATGTGAACTTCTGTCAATAAAGCGTACATTGCATCTTTGCCCAAATAAATTTTATCACTTGTATCAGATTGATTAAAGTAACTGATAGCTTTTTCTATATCAGATAAGATTTGTTCCTTTACCTGTTCTAAAGAAGAACGGGGAACGGCAATAGAATTTAAGGATCCATCCCATGGTTCCGTTATTATTGGCATTTTACCCCAAGTACGGGTTCCCCAAAAATACATATAAGCACGCATGGCATAGCATTGTCCGATATATGGAGCATACTCAGATTCTAAGACGTTAGGAATTGTCGGATATTTTTGAATACCAATATTACATCTGGAGATGCAAGTGAAAAAAGGTTCCCAACTGGCTTCTGAGATATTTGGCATCAAGGCATTCATGTAAATCTTAGAATCTTCATAGGATGTACCGGTTACATTATCTGAACGTACATCACCAAAAAGAACCTGACGCCTGGAAAGTGCACTCTGAAACGCATCATAAATACCTGCATTCCAGTTCTTCATTTCAGCTTTATCTTTAAAGTAACTTGATGGAGACAAATCTGACAAAGGAGATCTGTCTAAAAAACTCTCACAACTTGATAAAGCCAAAAGACTTGTAAAAGCTAATATTATATATTTCTTCATTTTCTTATCTTTTTAGTTAAAATCCGATGTTGAACCCAAAGCCAAACTCACGCTTACGAGGATATTTAGAACTGTCTTTACCTGGAGTAAGAACACCGCCACTCAACTCCGGATCATATCCTGTATAATTAGTCCAAGTCAGTAAATTGTTACCATAAATATATGCTTGTACTGAGCGGAGTGGAGTTTTGCCTAAGAATTTAGGATCCACACTGTAACTTAATCGAACAGATTGTAAACGAATAAAAGTCGCATCTTCCAAGAACTGATCGCTCAAACTCATAGAGTGATTATTGGTTTTGCGTTGTTTGGAGTTCAATGCATACCAACTTGTGATCTCACCCGGATATTTCCAGCCTTGCATAATATATTCGGGAGTTTGTTTATGAGTATTTCCTCCCCATGAACAATAATAACGCTTCAAGTCATTCCAGACTTGTCCGCCCCAGCTAACATAGAAGTTAAATGAAAGAGAAAAGTCTTTATATGTGAGGGTATTACCCCAGGATCCAAACCAATCTGGATTAGCTTTGCCTAATTCGGTCTGGTCGTTAGAATTGATCACATCATCTAACTCGCCGTTTTCATCAGGCTTGTTATACCATATGACGTCACCACCACCAGCGACTACTCCATTTACTTTCATCTGAGCAATTTTGCCTGTATATTCAGTACCATCTGGGTTCAGATATTTTTCCAATGTTGGCTGACCGTTTAAACCTATAATGACATTACCTTCATTATCCCGTTTGAAAACAGGAGTCAGACGGTTTTTATAATCTTGAGTCCAGGCATTACTTGCGTCATATTCATATACCCCCAAATTCTTATAACCATAGAATAGACCAGCTGGTTTTCCTGCTGCAATCAGCCAAGCACTATTAATATAATCCTCACGTGCTAAATCAAGAATCTTATTATCATTCTTCCACCAATTTACAGTAGTACTCCAGCTAAAATCACGTGTTCTGACTGGTGTTGCTGTAAGTGATAATTCAACACCTTTATTTTCAATACTAGCCAAGTTTACACGCATTTTATCATAACCGGTAGTACTTGGAAGATTATAGTCAGAAAGCAAGTCACTCGTTTTCTTTATGTAATAGTCAGCAACAAACATAATACGTCCATTCAGAAAACTCAAATCCACACCGATATTTGTTTGCTTGGTCTGTTCCCATTTTAAGTCAGGATTACCATATTTAGATGCAGGTACAATGCCACCTACTGAGTTATAATATTGGGAACCGGCTGTATAAACGGTTTGCGATTCATAGCGTCCAATTTTGTCATTACCAGTAATACCATAGCTGGCACGGATTTTGGCATCCGTAAGAATGTTATTAGCCCAACGCATGAAAGGTTCATCCGAAATACGCCATGCAGCAGAAACAGAAGGGAAAGATCCCCAACGATTATTCTTACCAAAACGGGAAGAACCGTCAAATCGAAGATTACCAGTCACGGTATAGCGACTCTTCCAACTATATACTACACGTCCAAATACGCCTACCATAGCTTCATCCCAACCGGTTGTATTGATATTCTTCACATCTTTTACAGTAGCCAAATTCATATAATGAATATCTTCGGAGAGGAAAAACGAACCGGCTATATTATATGCCAATTGATTACTAACTTCAAAACTGCTACCAACCATAGCACTCAAAGAATGGTCTTTGGCAATTGTCTTATTGAAGTTTAAATAAGCTTCGCCTGCATATTTCCAAGTTTGTTGGCTTTTATCTGCTCCTGTATTTTTCCCATTATCACTTCCTTCCAGATACTTGGATGAGAATGTTAAATTTCTATTAGATGTATAATCAGCTGAAATGTCAGCATCCAATCTTAACCAAGGAGTAAATGTCCAGGTTATACCCTGATAAAAGTTTCCTCTATAAGTCGAGCGTTCATCTAACTTTTGTTTTAGTTCAGCAATAGGATTACGACGTCCCCCCGAAGAGTAATAAGGAATTAATTCACCATCCGGATACCAGATAATCATATCAGGATCACGACGCATGGCATCTTGCAAAACAGTTTCTTTAATATTATTAGTTTTATTGTAGCTCAAACGAACACGGGTAGTAAACTTTATATTTTTCCACGGTTCATAATCAACATTGACATTAGCGGTATATCTGTCATTTCCAGACTCTAAAATTACACCTTTTTCACCAATGTAGTTCAAAGATGCACGATACTTGAACCCTTTGGAACCACCACTAATTTGTACACTGGCATCATCACGCCCACCTGTACGGAACAATAAATCCTGATAATAATAGTTGGTACTATACTGCATGCCTACAGAGTCTGTGCGTGCGGAAAACTTCTCTAAAGTTTTGGAAGGATTATTTAAATCGGAAGCTGCCATACTTAAACGGCTTTCAAACGCATTAACTTGAGGTAATTTACGGGCAACAGTGTAAAAGGAATGTTGATAACGGGCATCAACACGCGGCTTGCCAGATTCACCGGATTTTGTAGTAATCAATATTACACCATTTGCAGAACGGGCACCATAAATAGCTGAAGAAGCAGCATCTTTCATAACGTCAATCTGCTTAATATCATTGGCAGAAATATCGTCAATGTTATCAACAACTACTCCATCTACAACATACAGTGGAGATACACCTTCATCACTAAAAGTAGAGGCACCACGGATAGATACAAATGAAGATGAGCCAGGTGCTCCGGAGTTTGATACGATTTGCATACCAGGAGCAGCTCCTTGTAATGCATCGAAAACATTTACTGAATTCTTTTCTTCTAAGATCTTAGAATCAACTGAAGTCATTGAACCTGTAATATGCTTTTTGTTCATTGAACCGAAACCAACAATTACAACTTCATCCAAAGCCTGAGCATCTTCGGCCATTTCAATCTTCATTCTTTGACCGCTTGCTTTGTGCTCAACTGTTTTGTATCCCATAAAAGAGAAAACTAATGTGGCACCTTTATTGCATTTAATGGTAAAGTTACCATCTAAATCTGTAATGCCACCAGTTGTTGTACCTTTTGCCTGTACAGTTACACCGATCATTGGTTCATTGTTTTGGTCAACAACAACACCTGTCTGTGTTATTGTTTGGGCCATAAGATTAACACTCAAGACCAATGCTAATAGAACTAAAGAT
>NZ_FQZN01000003.1 GCF_900142015.1 Bacteroides stercorirosoris | reverse complement strand
CAGGTGAACAGGCAGACCACACAGACACTGGTGCTCTCGCTGGAGAAGTACGGGTTCCGCACCAGAAGGGACAGGCAGGGAAGCACGGAGTATGAGGTGGTGGACCTGATGGAGGATGAGGTAAACAACGGGTTCAGGGAGAAAAGGCAGGACGGGAAGACCAAAGAGGAGGATGAGGATAAGGACGAGGGGCTACTGCCGTTCTAAGGTTCGCATGCGCCCAACTTTGAGTTGACAAGGGCTAAGTTAGTGTATAACGTAACGGGTGGTAAGAATATATGTAATGCTACATTACATTATTTCTTACCACCCGTTACATATATTGGCATTTTCTTTACAAAAAGTACAAATCTTTCATTCACCGGATTCAGACCGTTTAAGGCTCCCCGAGATACTTGAAGATAAGTTTCACTTCAAGGGGCATATAAGAATGACGGTTCTTGTTATAACCCGCTTCCTGCAATTCCGCCATCAGTTGCTTGTTGGCGTAAATCCAGCGGCGCAGAAGCTGAAGGGCGGTAGTTATGCATACACCGGGGTTGTAAAGCAT
Organism: Bacteroides stercorirosoris; assembly: GCF_900142015.1. Lineage (GTDB taxonomy): Bacteria > Bacteroidota > Bacteroidia > Bacteroidales > Bacteroidaceae > Bacteroides > Bacteroides stercorirosoris. Next base: position 347,176 of record NZ_FQZN01000003.1, on the reverse strand, counting down.
GGCAAGGTCGGCTTTGGTATAAGCGCGGACAGGGACTTTCCCATCTAAGTTTTCTTCTTTCATAAGTTTGTTTTTTAGTGATTTACATGGTATAAAGGTAGTCATTTGCAATGATATATGAAAGGAATAAAGCTGGTATTACCTCTCATTGGGAGTCTCTTTTTTTCATACAAATTCAAATAACGTCAAGCGGAAAGCGGAAGGAAAAAGAACGGGGTACATTTGCAGTATCCAAAGAGGAAAAAGAGCGGAAATCTTCCGGCAAGCCCATGATGGCGGAGTAAATAAAGAAAGCATGAGAAGAGGTCCGGACAGCTTTTCCACTGAGGATTATTAAAACAACCTTGTTTTTTAACTTTAAAAAAATTATTGATTATGGGAGTACCATTCAAAAAGATTCCGCGGAAAGATCCGCGAAAGGAGGATGCGGTGGCAAAGTTCTATCCGCAACTGGTGACGTTAGGGGACAACGCCGACCTGGAAGACGTGGCATACGTGATGAAGGAGAAAAGTTCACTGACATTGGGAGACATTAAAAGTGTAATCACCAACTTTGTAGAGGCACTGATAGGAAAGCTGTATGGCGGCCAGTCGGTGAACATAAAGGACTTCGGGGTCTTCAGCCTGTCGGCGAGGACCGTCGGAGTGGAGAAAAAGGAGGATTGTACGGCTAAGAACATTAAGGCCGTGAAAATCAATTTCAGACCCTCGACCACCATCAGACCCGACGTGACGGCAACACGCGCCGGACAGAAAATTGATTTCTACGATCTGGAAGCATTGGTAAACAAGGACGGAAGTTCGTCAGGTGGAAGTTCGTCAGGTGGTCAGGGAGGCTCCGATGGTGGAGGAGTGGATGAAAATCCACTAGGTTAAAATATTACGAATCATTTATACTGAAGAATATGAAAAAGTCTATCTGGGATAAAATTCTAAAAGTGGTGATTGCGGTAGCTTCGGCTATCATAGGGGCACTGAGTGCCAATGCGATGAATGTGTAGATATGTAGGGTAAATACTCTCTAAAGGTGAATAAGGCTGTTTTATTGAATAAGACAGCCTTATTTTTAGCAACCAAGACTCACCCATCAGAAATTCAGATATAGTTCATATTGCCTTGCATGATAAAACCATAATCCATAACAATAACAGAAAAGAAGCGGGTTAATTATGGTTAATATAAACCAAAAAACAATTACTGAAAACCTGTTTTTTTGTATTTTTGTATCAATATCTAATATTAATTCAATACAAGAAACACTTAATAATTGATTATGAGACTCTTTTTATCTTGGAAACGTATAATCAGCCTCTGCTTTGTTTTACTACACTTAAGTTTATCCAATGCGGCCGTAACCAAAGAACAACATCGACTACTTATTATTAACTCATACAATGAAGGAGCCCCATGGAGTCAGACTCTTATAAACCCTATTATGCTCCAAACTTCCTCTATAGAAGATGTCTGTGCTGACTTAGTGCATATAAATGGTACATTTATCCGCAACGATTCATTGTACAACCAAATGGAAGAAGGAATCTTCCAGCGTTATGAAAAAACAAACCGGATTATCTGGTGCTCATAGGCAGCATAGCTTTCACTTTAAGAGACCGCATTCAGAAAGAATGGGGGGACATTCCCATGGTATTGATTGCCAACGAAGACACCTATGCCCCACGGGAATATTATTTTACAGGGCGCTCCATAAATATGACAGATAACAAAGCCCTCCCCCTGAACGACCTCAGAGAACAATATAACTTCACATTCATCGAGACTCCGGATATGTATAAAGCAACCATTGACATGATGGTACGGATGCTGCCCAAAATGAAGAAGATCATATTCGCGGCAGACGAACTTTATCAAAATCAAAGGCTGGATCGGCTTATACACTCGTACATCACTTCAGAATATCCGAATATCGAATACGAACGGCTGGTAGGTAAAGAAGAAAACAGCAGACAACTGCAAGAATACTTACTGACAGATGACCCGACCACAAGTATTTTATTTTCTACATGGTTCTATGAACGCAAAAACCTGTTTGGATCGCCTACACTCATCAGCGGCGATTTCCAGTTAGTAGCATCTTCACCTCAACCGGTATTTGCACTGAGAGGGGCATATATCAATAAGGCCGGATTCATTGGCGGCCACTTCTACGACCAAGCCGAACTAGAGAAATCATTAACTGACGTTATCGGACAGATGCTCCAGGGGAAAGAGCTACGTGACATTCCATTCGTATATAGTAAAAAGTCATACCCACTCGTCAACTATGCACAACTGAAATTGGATGAACTTGATGCAGACCTTTGCCCGTCAGGCACTATATTTCTGAATAAGCCACTCACATTCTGGCAAAAATATAAGTGGTGGATCATCAGTGGAACAATTCTGTTGCTTTCACTTGTGGCCATTGCGCTCATAATATACTGGTTTCAGCGAAAGAAAATAGCCTTGTTCAGTGCCCACAACACACTGGTATGCAACATGCCGATATCATACACCCAGGCAAGAGTGGCTTTCGATGAAAAGGGAGAGGCTGCAGATATAGAATATCAGGCTGGCAATAGCTTGTTCAATAGTTTGTTTACAGCCAATGAGGATAATGATACAAATAAAAATTCGCTTTCACAAATTGAATGTCTTCCCCGATTTATAAAAATGGTCTTCAGAGAAAAACAAGCGATTACCTTCACACACTATTTCAAGCAGACCCACTCTTTTTATGAGTTCATTATCTGCCAGTCGTCCGAAAAGTACACCATAGATATTTTCGGGGTTGACATCACAGCACGCAATGAAGCGGAAAATGCGTTGCGGGAAATCAATAAGAAGTTGGAAATGACCTTGAGCGTGGCCCGAATCATTCCTTGGCGCTGGGATCTGAAAAGCGATATGATTACTTGCGAATCCGAACAGATACTGGCCCATATGAATTTTGCCAAAGAAGAAGGATCCACTCCCCAGGCACACATCATAAAAGCCTCCGAATACTTCCGGAAAATACACCCGGAAGATGTGGAACGCATGGAGCAAGTGCATGCAAATCTTGTATCCGGAGAATTACAGCATGCCCAAGAAGAGTTCCGCATCATCACCGAAGTGGAAGGACGGAAATTTATAGACTGGCTGGAAACCAATGCTGTAGTAGACCAATACGATGAGCAAGGATGTCCGGTATCCTTGGTAGGCTCACTGCTATTGATTACAGAACGCAAGAGGCAAGAAAAGGCATTGATAACAGCCAGAGAGAAAGCCTTGGAATCCGAACGGCTAAAATCTGCATTCCTGGCTAATATGAGCCACGAAATACGTACGCCATTAAACGCTATCGTAGGATTCTCCAGCCTGCTGACCGCCACTGAAGATGAACAAGAACGTGAAGAATTCATCAGTATCATAGAGAATAACAACCAACTTCTCCTGCAACTTATCAGCGACATTCTGGACTTGTCAAAAATAGAAGCAAATACACTTGAGTTCAATTACCAGAACGTTGACCTGAACGGATTGGCAAGAGACGTGGAAAGTACAGTACGGCGCAGGCTGAAAGAGGGCGTCGTTCTGGAATTCATTCCCGGAGTTAGTGAGTGCCATGTGCAAACCGAAAAAAACCGGCTCTCACAGGTACTGATCAATCTGCTGGTCAATGCCACAAAATTTACTCCGGCAGGCAGCATCACATTCGGTTATGAAATCCGTGGAAAAGAACTTTATTTTTATGTAAAAGATACAGGTTTAGGTATTTCACAAGAAGACCAAAATAAAATATTCGAACGGTTTACCAAAGTGAATACTTTCACCCAGGGAACGGGACTGGGGCTTTCCATCTGCAAAAATATTATCGAAAAGATGAAAGGTCGTATCGGAGTAGAATCCAAAGGAAAAGGTAAAGGAACTACATTCTGGTTTACAATACCGTATAAACCGGAAGTAGTTGCACAACAGAAGATACAGCAGCCTGTTGATTTTGCCCCCAAAGCACCTCAGCAAAAGCCTGTCATCCTGATAGCAGAAGATAACGAAAGCAACTACCTGCTATTCAATTCCATTCTTAACAAAGAATACGATCTGGTGCATGCCTGGAACGGTGAAGAAGCCATAGAATTATACCGGAAATTCCATCCGCATGTCATCATTATGGATATCAATATGCCCAAAATGGACGGATATGAAGCAGCGAGAGAGATACGGAAATTCTCAGAAACAATACCTATTATTGCCGTTACGGCATATTCTTTCTCTTCGGATAAAGAAAAAGTCATGAAGAACGGATTCAACGGCTATGTGCCCAAACCGGTTGACGCACATGTCTTGAAAGAGAAACTCTACAGTACAATCAAACAAAACATTGCAGCAATATAATAGTAAGGAGGGCCTCCCCCTCCTACTATTCATTTTCTTGCCTTAATCCGAATTTTCTTTTTCTGCCGTTCCTTTTCCCCTATATTCACTGGGGCTGACCCCGAAGTGCTTCCGGAATACTTCCCTGAAATATTTCGCATCGCAGAAGCCGGTCATATCCGCAATTTCCGTGATAGAGCGCTCTCCTTCCTTCAACATCCGGGCAGCACACTGCATACGTATGAGACGAACATAATCTGCCGGAGAACAATCAGTCAATGCTTTCACTTTGTTGTAGAAACTGCTACGGCTCATATGGTGAAGTGAACAAAGCATGTCTACCGTAAAATCCGGATCGGCCATATTCTTCTCCACATTTTCACGGACAGAAACAATGAACTTCCAGTCAAGCGTATCCCGGCACCCTTTCGGCCATTTTTCATTCTCGAAATCCGGACTGCCATACTTTTTATACAGCAAAAGCCTGTTGGCTATCAACCGGTCGATACTTGCCTTCAGGATATTGATGCTAAAGGGCTTGGCCATATAGTCATCCGCACCGATTTTCAGCCCTTCCAGCATGTTCTTTTCATCTCCTAATGCAGTCAGCAGAAGCACCGGAATATGAGAGGTCTCGATATTCCCCTTTATAGCCGCACATAATTCATCTCCCGACATTTCCGGCATCATGATATCCGACAGTACAAGATCCGGCTTGAACCCGGGCAAAATTTCAAGCGCTTCTTTCCCGTTAAGACAAGACTGCATCTGATAATCCTCACCAAGCGTATTTGTCAGGTAGATGCGTAAATCATCATTATCTTCCACTACAAGGATACGTCGCGAAGAATCCGGATTCTGTTTGGGCGTAACTGATGGAGAAAACGGAGAAATAACCTCGGGCACAGTGACGGGATGCTCCGATGTCTGGGATATGATAGTGGCTTTATGAAAATGTTTGTTTCCTTTAGGGAAAATGATTTTCACTTGCGTGCCCTGCTCCGCTGTACTCTCTATAGAGATTTTACCACCATGTAAATGTACTAATCTATGCACCAGCGCCAAACCGATGCCACTGCCACTCACTTTAAGGTTGATGACATTACTACCCCGGAAATATGCATGGAATAATCCTTTCTGCTCATTACGGGGAATTCCGATACCCGTATCTTTCACTTCAATACACCAGTTATCCCCACACTCCGAAGCGGAAACATGAATACTTCCATTTTCCGGCGTATACTTCATGGCATTCGACAGGATATTCTTCAAAATAGAATCCATCTTGTCTCTGTCAAACCAGACATTCAGATAACTGAAATTATCCTCATAATCCAGCCTAATATGCTTGACACTTGCATACGAACGGAAAGTATCGCAAATGCCGGACATATACGCACCCAGTTCATACTCGGACACATACAAGCGGGATGAGTAAGTGTCGATACGTTCAAAATTGATGAGATTGGTCGTAAGCCGCAAAAGTACATCCACATTCCGCAATGCCATACTTACATGGCTCTTCCCTTCTTCATTCACCATGTCCCCATTCCGCAGTTCCTCCAACGGAGCTTTTATCAACGTCAGAGGCGTCCGGATATCGTGGGCTGTATTGATAAAGAAACGTGCCTTTTCTTCTGACGCTTTCTTCTGCTTTCTCAACGTGATGATACGGAACAGAACCACACATACCAGAACCGCCAACAGGACATAACCGGCTATAGCCCACGGAGTAGCCCATAGCGGAGGGGAAATGATAATCAATATACTGCGCTGTTCATAACTCTTATATTTCTCTTCATTAGAAACCGAACGCACATGAAGCATATACTTACCCGATGGAATATTGGTAAAACGCATCAGTCCGTTGGCCGAAGGAGTAGTCCACTCTTCATAAAAGCCTTCCAATTTCCAAGAGTATAACACATTGGAGGGATAATCATAATTAATGGAAGAGGCCCTCAGTGAAAAGGTATTCTGTTCATAATCAAGCTGCAAGACTTCCGTACTGTTGATATCCGTCTTCAGGGGAGATTTCTCATCACCAGGATACATCAGCTGATAAGATATACGCAAATCACTGAGTATCATCGGAGAAAAACTGGGAACCGGAATGTGCATATCCGAAGGAAAACCGATAACCCCATCATTACTTCCCAAGACAAAGCGCCCGCTGCTATGCAGAATTCCGGCACCGGGATTGAAGCAGACACTCATAAGTCCTTGCTCACGGGTCCAGTTATTGAAAGACATCTTGCGGGGAGAGAAGTGAACAATTCCGTTTTCCGTACTAAGCAATAAGTCTCCATCCGGTTTAGGAAGAATCGTATAAATATTGTTGGAAATAAGGGCGCAATTGTCCGTATAGTATTGGGCAAAAGCTTCTTCTTTAGGGTCATAAAGCACCAGACCGGAACCGCTGGTACCCACGTACAGCACACCGTCGTCTCCCTGATACAAAGCACAAATATGCGATGATTCCACCGGCATATCAATGCTGCGGTACTTCCCGGAGACCTTGTCGAGCAGATACAGTCCCATCGAAGTACCGATCCACATTGAGGAGCTATCCTTTTCATGAATACAAGTGATAGAACTCAGTCCCGGATATAAACGGGATTTTCCACCCGCCAGATCAAAGCACTTCAGGTTATAAAAACCGCCTGACCAGATATTGCCTTCCGAGTCTTTCTTAATATCACGTATATACTGATCGGGACGCAAATCCAGATGAAAGAAAAGCGAAGAAGCTATATAATCTACCGTAAGGGTACGTTTGTTTATTTGGTAAAGTCCGGAAGTGAAACCGCCTGCCAGAATAACACCGGGAGAAATTTCACAAAGTGTAAGAAAGATGTGGTTCTTATCTTCCAACTCATGATCAAAAGTACTGATAAAAGAATGCCAGTTACCCGTAGCAGAGTTATACAGACTTATCCCATTACTTGTACCGAACCAAAGATCACCATCACTGTCTTCAATGACATCATGCACCTGATCATTGACAAGCGACTGGCGGTTACCAACCGAATGACGAGTCCAGCGATAACCTCCATAGCGGTTGTCACGAATGGTTATACCACTGGGATAGTTGGCAATCCAGATACGCTCATCACCGTCCACATACACATCATTAATATTGTTACCATTCATTCCATTATGGATGGTATAATCAGCTATGATATAAGGAACCGCATGACATGAATCCACATTCATACGATAAATACCTTTTCCATCAGTAGCTATCAGTACTTCTTTCTCACCAAAAGGCACAATCCGTTTAACGTTCACATCATTCAGGGTTCTATCTGAACGCGTCTCCGAGGACGTTTTAAGATCACAAATCCATATTCCCTGTTTAAAAGTACCGACAAAGAGTTTTTTCAAGGCAGTCGAGAAAAACAATTCACTTACCGGTATGTGAAGATTGTAGGCTGGTTGACATGTAAGTGAAGTATCTTGTTCATCCAACACAGCCTGATACAATCCTGATTCGGTACCGATAAAGAAATTCGTTCTGTCGACCTGTTCTATGGAGGTAATATTACCGACTATACTACTTCGCAACGAGGTTACCTGTCCCGTGTGCGCATCAAACAATGATATATGTTCCTTGCTGCAAAGCCAGATACGCCCGGTTTGATCCATATAACTGTAGGTTATATTCGGTGAGGCAATTCCCTTTTCCGGTAAAGACGGCATATACACCTGTTCAAAACGGTCGCGTTCGGGTTCATAACGAAAAATACGCCCTTTCCGCCCTATGCCCCACAAAGCACCGTCAGCAGTCATATAAAGCCAATTCAAGTTAAACTGCATATTAAGCTTTTTCCCTTTATCCGTCAGCTCGTAATGTTTGATTTCCTTGCCGTTGTAACGATTCGGCCCTTCCTGCGTAAGGAACCACATGTATCCTAAAGTATCTTGCAGGATACGGTAAACTTTCTGACTACCCAGACCATCCTCCATGCTTAAATATCTATATGCCTGGGCCGCACATACTTGAGTAAAGAATACAAGTATGGTAAACAGCATGGAGGTGTTTCTCAATAGATGGAATTCTCTCCTGTTCATTACAATTCGTGTGTGTTATCACATTAAAATACAAGATTAATATGCAAATTTAACAAAAAAGGAAGAAAAAATCATAGGATAAAAAACGTTTTTTTTCATATTACGAATCAGCTATTATCACCTTGGTAATATTTTTAAAATGACAAAATATAGAAATCAATAAATCATAAAAACAAAAGGGACTGGTTTTCATAAAAATAGAATATAATTAATGAAAAAATTCCGTATTTGCATGTAAATAACATTACAATAGAAATAGAAGCACAGTAAAAGCACACTTCAAAGCCAATATCAAAGTCACCTTTCTGTCATAAAAAAGAAACTTTAGAAAACATAAAATACCAATCATTAAGTCATAATACTTTTCTATTTATTATCCTACTGAAAAGTTGTATATATTGTCAGTTTATATCCACACATAAGACCTACCTCATAATATTACTCACTTGCGGCTGACAAGCCTGCCTCTTTCTCTTATTACTCTTCTTAATCACTTATTTGACAACTTTTTAGCTCTTCCGTTTGTTTAAGATAAATAGTAATCTATAATCCATAATCCATGAAAGTACATGAATATCAGGCAAAAGAGATTTTCTCCCGTTATGGTATCCCGGTAGAACGGTACGTGTTATGCAACACGCCCGATGAAGCTGTGGCCGCCTTCCGGCAATTAGGAGTGAACAAAGTAGCCATCAAAGCCCAGGTGCTGACCGGTGGACGGGGAAAAGCCGGAGGCGTCAAGCTGGCAGACAGCGAAACACTTGTGAGGCAGCATGCTCAGGAAATCCTGAACATGACCATCAAAGGATTTCCGGTGACCCGAGTCCTGATTAGTGAAGCCGTAGACATCGCGGCTGAATACTACACCAGCTTCACCATCGACCGCAATGCCCGCTCAGTCGTCCTCATCATGAGTGCAGCGGGCGGAATGGATATTGAGGAGGTGGCCCGTAAAACTCCGGAAAAGATTATCCGCTACAACATTGACCCGTTGATAGGACTACCCAAATATTTGGCACAACGTTTTGCATTCACGCTCTTCGAACAAGCGGAACAGGCCAAACGCATGACCACTATCCTACAGGACCTTTACCAAGCGTTCATAGAAAATGACGCTTCACTGGCCGAAATCAATCCACTGGTACTGACGGCTAAAGGCACATTGCTGGCTATCGATGCAAAAATGGTATTCGATGATAACGCACTCTACCGCCATCCCAACGTACAGGCTCTTTTTGAACCCACTCCGGAAGAACAACTGGAGGCTACGGCCAAAGAGAGAGGATTCAGTTATGTACGCATGGACGGTGATATCGGCTGCATGGTGAATGGAGCCGGACTGGCAATGACCACAATGGATATGATTAAACTCTATGGCGGTTCACCGGCAAACTTCCTGGACATCGGAGGCAGCTCAAACCCTGTGAAAGTGATTGAAGCCATGAAGATACTGTTGAATGATTCGAAGGTAAAAGCTGTCTTTATCAATATATTCGGCGGAATCACCCGTTGTGATGATGTGGCTATCGGCTTGATACAGGCTTTCGACCAGTTGCAAACGGACATACCCGTAATTGTAAGGCTAACGGGAACCAACAAGAATATCGGCAGGAAATTATTAAAGGACAGCAACCGTTTTCAGGTGGCGGAGACTATGAATGAAGCCACCCTGATGGCAGTAAAATCTGTGAAAGGAGGAACATTATGAGCATACTTATCGATAAATCGACCCGCCTGTTGGTGCAAGGAATCACAGGCCGAGACGGGCATTTTCACGCTATGAAAATGAAAGAGTACGGCACTCATGTGGTAGGCGGTACCTCTCCCGGAAAAGGCGGCAGTACCATTGATGGACTTCCCGTTTTCAACACCATGTACGAAGCGGTAGAAAAGACGCAGGCCAATGCCTCCATCATATTCGTACCGGCAAGCCATGCGGCAGATGCCATCATGGAAGCGGCGGATACGGGAATCAAACTGATTATTTGCATCTCCGAGGGCATCCCTACCCTCGATGTAGTAAAAGCCTATCGCTTCACCCAACTAAAAGGTGCAATGCTCATCGGACCGAATTGCCCCGGCTTAATATCTCCGGAAAAGAGTCTGGCAGGTATCTTGCCCGGTAATGTCTTTAAAAAGGGAAATGTCGGAGTCATCAGCCGCAGTGGCACATTGACTTACGAAATCGTTTATCACCTCACTGTCAATGGCATGGGACAGTCCACCGCCGTCGGTATGGGAGGCGATCCCGTAGTGGGCCTTTACTTCCGTGAACTGCTGGAGATGTTCCAGAACGATGAGGACACAGAAGCCATCGTCATGATTGGTGAAATTGGCGGGAATGCGGAAGAACTGGCAGCCGAGTATATAAAGAAACATGTGACCAAGCCTGTCGTAGCCTTTATAGCCGGGCAATCGGCTCCTCCGGGGAAACAAATGGGGCATGCAGGAGCTATTATTTCCGGCAGCTCAGGTTCGGCAGAAGGGAAGATTGCAGCACTCACAGCAGCAGGCATACGGGTGGCCAAAGAACCGGCAGAAGTTCCGGTCTTACTAAAAGATTCACTACCAAACAAATAACATAGCTCATAAGGGGTTGGTCCGGAAGCGGATTCAGCCCCTTATCCCAATCAGATCAATTCGTAGCTGGCACTTTGGATAGGCATATCCAGATTATGCAGCACCTTTTCAAGCAAAATACCTTCCCGGTTATCATACTCATAACCGAAAGTGGCACGGATGCCCTGAAGAATAAATTGCGTGGCACGGTCCAACGCAATGGGAAGACTGTCGCCTTGCAATAAAGCTCCAGTAATGACGCTCGTAAAGGTATCTCCCGTTCCCGGATAATGGGCGGGCAGATATGGGCAGGTAATTTTCCAGTAGCGATCTCCTACCCGGTTGTAGGCATATACCGAAGTTTTGTGGCTTTCACCATGGACGGGAACACTCGTAATAATGACTACCTGCGGGCCTGCATCGGATAAAAACCGTAGATAGGTCTTCAATTCTTCATCGGTATTATCCGCTTTGTAAGGCTTATCCATCAGATAGAAGAGTTCGGTAAGATTCGGAGTAATCACGTCCGCCTTTGCAGCCAGATGGCGCATTTCCCGAATCATCGACTCATCAAAGTTAGTATATAACCGCCCGTTGTCTCCAAGTACCGGGTCCACCACTACCAGGTCATCCGGCTGGCGAAAATCATCTATAAAGTCCGAAACAATCTGCACCTGTCGCGGAGAACCCAGATAGCCTGTATAGAAAGCATCAAACTTTACATCCAGCTTTTTCCATTCGGCAATAATCCGAGGCATTTCATCCGTCAGGTCGAGGATGGAAAACTGCGGGTACTGCGTATGGCTGGACAATACGGCTGTCGGCAAAGGACAGACCTGAAAGCCCATTGAAGACAAAACAGGGATGACAACCGTGAGGGATACGCGTCCAAAACCAGACAGGTCATGAACGGCAGCTATTCGCTTTACTTTATTTGTGTACATCTTGGTTACTGCATTTTTCTTTCACATAAAAAATTCCCCGCAAAGATAATCTTACGGGGAATAAACAACAAGCTAAAAGAGGAAATGTTTAACTTGAATAATTCACACTCTATAGTTAGAGGAGTTAGCTGTATCATTCAAACCGGAAAACAATACGTCCTGTTTGCGGGCCATCCACCCATTTAGGTTGTGAAGAAGGGCCGCACAAATCGGTGGAGTTTACTTTATTACGTACCGGAGGTATTACATTCAAAACAGATATTCCGCTTTCGGGAAGTGTATACAGTAACCGGTCACGACCATCACGGGGCTGATATACTCCGATATAGGAATCAGGAGTTTCATTCGTCAGGCAGATGGTCCCCTCTTTCGTACGAATGTTCATCCAGGAGACACTGCCAAAATATCCCTTGAATTCAGGATAGGTGAATGTCTCACCCGGAATAGGATCATTATAATCATTCTCCCAGATATCATACTGCGTACCATGAATACGATTCTGCCATACACGATACGGACCTGCTCCCAACCAACGCTTGCTGACCACTTGTTCTTCAGGATAATCAAAGCAAATACCCATCAGGTCTACCACACCGGAAAAGTTGTAGGTATAATCAAGGGTGGCCACACCATCCGGATGAATAGTCCACCGAGCTTTGTCTAAATTACCCAGTTTATAATTAGCGGTGATGATCAGATTACCACCCTCTTCTTTTACATCCAGTTTCGTGAAGACTGCCGCATCGGGAAATTCAGTGTAAGTACGGTCCTTTGCCTTGGCTTTTCCGTCATCATGATTATAGAACTGATCCAGGGAACGGTCTGCACGACGTGCACCGATAAAACGGGGACCGTTGGCAAAACTAATCTTACGGTTATTGACAGATACATCTTTCAGCTGCCCGTCTTTCTTTGAAAAGACAAAAGTACGCCCGTTCGCTTTTGCCGTAATATCATTTTCCGTTTCCGTATAGGATGCACGGCCGGATAATGCAGAAAGCTGTTCAGTTTCCCGATTCAGTTTATCTACGGGGAAAGTCCAACGCCATAGCTCATGTCCATATTTATCTATAGCTGTCAGGAAAAGAGCATCGGCTTCGGGGAGGATGGAAGTCTTGATATCCACCACTCCCACTCCATGGGCTGCTACATCGTTTCCCCGCACTTCACCTTGTTTCAGAATCCGGGTAGTTGTATTGGAAGCATCCGTTACTGACGGGAACTTCACTTGCTGCCAGATAAAACGACAGGTGTTCAGGTTCAGATAATCATAACGGTTCTCCACAGAGAATCGGCCGTTGAAATTCCGGTCGATAGCGGTATTCGTAACCTGCACCGGACTCCATAACTGCTTGATAGTGTAATAGCTGCCTTCCTTTTCATGGTGAGGGCCTACAATTCCGTCAGCTCCGAAGTTTCCCTGATTGTCTATGAAACCGTCCATATCCACACGCTTCACGCCTTCATCCGCCAATACCCACAAGAAACCACCGATACAGCGCGGATGTTTGCGCATCATCTCCCAGTAATCATACAGGCCGGCACCATGGCCTCCGTCGTACAAGCCATGCAAGAACTCGGTAGGCATAAAGATTTCCGGCAGACGCATGTAGTTCTGGCTTTCTCCATACGAACGGTAGTGCATCGTTTCGAAACCAGAGAAGTTGCCTTGCGGATGGATAACCGGACGCTTTTGCGGGTCGTATTTATGGAATTCCCCATCCAGTTCGGTGTTCCAGCCTTTTTCATTACCATTGCTCCACCAGATGATGGACGGATGGTTCACATCACGTTCTATCATACCTTCAATCAGGCGTACTCCCGTAGGGGTGTCGTACTTGCCATGCCAACCACCCAGTTCATCCATCACATAGAGTCCAAGAGAATCGCACGCTTCCAGAAATTCCGGGTCTGCCGGATAGTGGCTCAGACGGACAGAATTCATATTCATGCCCTTCATCAGAAGTACATCTTCTATATTCTTCGCTTTACTTAGAGTACGGCCGCTTTCGGGACGGAAACAATGACGGTTGACACCACGCACGTTGATACGCACCCCGTTCACATACAATCCGTCACTTTCACGAACTTCGATAGTACGGAAACCGAATGTCTCGGTCTCATGGTGCAGGACTTTACCTTCTTTATCCAGCAGTGAGAAGTGAGCTTTATAAAGGTTCGGAGTTTCGGCTGTCCATAAGTCGGGGGCAGAAACATTCAATTGCAGAGCAGTCCAGTCGCTTCCGGCTTTCAGGGGTACGATGGTATCTGCCAGCCGCTTCCCTTTCTGGTCCAAAATCTGTGCGCGGATACTCATTCCTTCACCGGAGATATTCGTGTAGCAATTAGCACGGAATGATCCGTCCATTTGTGCATCAATAGCAATATGACGGAGGTTGACGGCAGGTTTTACTTCCAGAAATACCGGGCGGAAGATACCGCCAAAGTTCCAATAATCGGCGCGCCGTTCGGCAAGGTTCACACTGGCGTTCTCACTCTCTTTGGAGACGGTTACTTCCAGCAGATTCTTCTTGCCGTATTTCAGTAAATCCGTGACATTGTATGAAAAGCGGTAGAAGGCTCCCTGGTGTTTCGATCCTGCCTTACGTCCGTTAACCTTAACTTCCGTATCAGTCATGGATGCTTCGAACACAAGGTTGACCTGCTTACCACGGAATTCTTCGGGAACTTCAAACTCATATTTATACATTCCTTTCTCACCGGCAATGCCTTCGGGAAAGGCTTTACCATAAAAACTGATTCCATACTGATAGGTACCAAAACCCTGCAACTCCCAGCAAGACGGGACGCCTATTTTGGCCCACTTGCCGGAGTTACGTCCGTCGGTACAGAAAAAATCCCATTCTACCATGTCATCACATCCGTGTCCGGAAAGGTATTGCCGCTCTGTCTGCGGAAATGTCTGGGCAGTCAGGGTGGTGGCTAATGCCAGGGTTGATAATAAAGTGGTTACTTTTCTCATTGTTACTTTCATTATTGTATTAGTTATTCTCATTTATTGATACCAGCGCAGCGCTGAAGCAGGTTTTCCTCCGGCGTGCTGTCTTGTAGGCATTACTATCTCAATTCCCCTCCTCCAGCACTATGCCGGCTCCTATTTCTCATTACGAATCCGTATATGCAAGGTATGTTCCTTCTTATCAATGGCATACTTCTTCAGTACGCCCGGCCCGCAACTGCTGTTACCCAATCCAAGTACGGCGGCATCCAAACTCAGGATAACCTCAGGACGTGGTTTCAGATTACAGTCATGCGTTTCTTTATATAAATCCTGTGCGGTATAGTGCAGGGCGGAAGCAGAAAAGACATCTTCTACAGCATCTATACGAATACCTTTGCCGTGCCTGTCGGTCAGCATAAGGCGACGCACTTCTTCTTTATTCCCACCGTCTTGCGGACGGGGATAATGTACATACTGGTCGGCAACCGATCCTTTCCAAAGCCCAATGGCGGCAGAAGTCTTACGGTCAGGATAGTTATCCTGCGGACCGCGGCCGTACCAGATAAAGGTATTGTAATCGGGTGAAAGGCAGAATGCTATTCCCAGACGAGGTAATTCTGGTAGTACGCCCTGCGGTTGGAAAGTAGTCTTCAGGTCTATGGTTCCATCCGAAAGGATGGTATAAAGAAACCTGGTTACAATCATACCTTCTTTATAATGATTCCTGGTCTGAACCCAGACAATGACTGCCCCATCCTCACGCATCTCATGCTTCAGAAAATCCAGGCTGATACGGGGATTATCCATTTGATGCAAGCTCCAGTCTTTGGCCAGCCAGTTGCCGAAACTCTTGTCATTATCTGTCGGTGCACGGAAGGCCTGCGTTACGGGTTGGAAGGGGAAATCAGCCGGATGAGCCAGCATTTCTTTTCCATCGTAGATAAGGGAGGTCAGACTACCAGCTGTATGTCTCTCCCATTGGATGGAAAAGCCACTCCCGCTGATGGACAAACGGTCTCCATCTTCCCTGACCTTCAGTTTCCCTCTATTCTCAAGCTTGGAAGACAACAGTGTGCCTTCCTGAATGCAGAACTGTTCCCATGCCACTTCATGCCCGGCTTTTGCCCAAAGGGCATCCGACTTCAACAGGATGCTTATCGTGAGGCGGAGGTCAGAGGTAGCCTTTGCCGAAGCTCTCTTGCTGGCTATGGAAGCGGGTAAAGAAATCGTTTTACTCTTCCCAGGGGCTACTTCGGGCAGTGTTATTTCGCCTTGAGCCTTCTGCTTCCCATCTATGGACAACGTCCACAAACAGCGATATTGGGACAAATCCGTATGATGATTCCTATTCGTCACTTTCAGCTCTCCACTCTCAACTCTCAACTCCACGGGTGAGTATACTTTCTTCACCTCCCAATATTTCGGGGTCGTTTCGCGGTCACTCATCAGCAGACCATTGAAGCAAAAGGCCTTCAGATTCGGTTTGTCACCAAAATCACCGCCGTAAGCTACCATGGTACGCCCATCGGGTAATTCCTTGTAGATGCCCTGATCTACCCAATCCCAGATAAATCCGCCCAGCATACGGGGATTACTGTATATCTCGTCCCAATATTCCTTAAAATTCCCCAGAGCGTTTCCCATGGAGTGGGCGTATTCGCTCGTCATTACGGGGCGGTTGTCATTGGTACGTTCGGCAATTTCCAACAGCCGCTCCCAACGTGCATTTTCCGCACGTTCCTTATCCTCTCCCTCGGCAATGCCGGGGTTCAGATATTCCTGTTTCACCCGGGTATAGAAACGGCTGATTACATCTACCGTCTTCGGATCGGGTGCACCGCCGACTCCCTGTGCGCCTTCATAATGTACGGGACGTGTCGGATCGAAGTCATGCAGCCAGGCGGAGATGGCGGCAAAGTTGGAACCATAGCCACTTTCATTACCCATACTCCACATTACGATACTCGGATGGTTTTTATCCCGTTCCGCCATCCGCACGGCGCGGTCCAGAAATGCGGCATGCCAATCGGGAGTGCTGGCTAAGGTTCCGCGCAAACCATGTTCCTCTATGTCAGCCTCATCCATAACATAAAGCCCCAGACTGTCACAAAGCTCATACCAGCGGCTGACATTGGGATAATGGCTGGTTCGCACGGCATTGATATTGGCTTGCTTCATCAGGAGGATATCCTGCAACATACGTTCTTCGCTCATGACACGAGCCGTACGGGGATCGTGTTCATGGCGGTTCACCCCACGGAAACGAACCGGTGCGCCATTAACCAGCAATTGTCCGTTTCGTATTTCCACTGAACGGAAACCGACAGATTGTTCTGCCTGCTCTATTACTTCACCTTCGGCAGTTTGCAGAGTCAGGTGCAGTTTATACAAATAAGGAGTTTCAGCAGTCCACCTTTTCGGAGATTTCAGGGTTGTCGACATGCGCCCCAGTTTACGGGGACCACGTTGGGGATACCATTCGTTCATCCTGCCCGCTTTATGTTCCAGGTCGAGGATGTCTTCCACATCTCCTTTCAGGGATGTGATTTCCCGTCCGGAAGCATCCCTTAATACTGCCTGCAAAGTATAGCCTTTTCCGGTCATACCTCTGTAAACGCTGAATTGGGGATCTATCTGCAAGATGAAATCCCGATAGTCCGCAGAAGCGGGAAGAGTGCGGACTGTATAGTCGCGGATGCGGATATCAGGTGTGTGCAATAGATGGATGCTGCGGTGAATACCGCCAAAACGCCAGAAGTCCTGGTCTTCAAGATAGGAGCCGTCGCTATAGCGGTAAACTTCCAATGCGATCTGATTCTCCCCGGCATGCAGATGGTTCGTAATGTTGAATTCGCTTGGCTCCATACTTCCCTGGCTATACCCTACCCGTTCGCCATTTATCCAGACATAGAAAGCGCTCATCACTCCTTCGAAACGAAGAAAGGTCTGGCCTCTTGCTTCCCAGCCGGCAGGCAGCAGAAACGAACGGCGGTACTGTCCTACGGGATTCCGCTCTTTGTAAGTGGTATACCCCACCTTCGGTTCACCCATCACCCGGGGCGGATCTATCTTGAACGGATAGCCTGCCGAAACGTATATCGGCGTACCATATCCGTTTACTTCCCAATTGGCGGGTACGGGAAAGCTGGCCCAGTCTTTATCATTGAAGTCCGTCTGATAAAATTCCACAATCCTTTCATCGGGCACAGGTGTCCAGCGAAACTTCCATGTTCCATCCAGACAAATGGAACAATCTCCCTTCTGTGCGTGGAAAGGAGTAAATGCGGCCCGCGCCGGTTCGCGGTTGATTTGAAGTACATGGTGATTCTCCCAGTCATGCACAGTTTGTGCTGACAACTGACTGAAGAGCAATAGACCAAAGAGTAAAGTATATATCTTCATTCGTTATGCTATTAATATTAGGATAGACGGATGAAGATGTATTTTGTACTCTGATATTTATTGAAGTGGTTAGGCGAATTGATGCTTTTCGGACAGGTTATGAATATATTTTAGACACGGATTTCACGGATTACACTGTTGTTTTTATATACTGCAACAGTGTAATCCGTGAAATCCGTGTCTAAAATATCAATTAGCTTTTACCTCCTTTCTTTTCCGAATGGCGCTGATCACTTATCACTAAACCCTAATCACTTTACTGAATATCCAATGCGTCAAACGCCAATCCCTCCATATCTTCCGCCGAAAGCAGCACTTTATAATAGCCCGCATTGATGAATGTTCCGGTAGTGGTACTCATCATCTTCCACTTATCGGGCGTCTCAGGGAAAGTAAGGATATCATCTTTCAACGTCACACCTTTGGAGTCGATGAACTGCATGCGTACAGGCAACGGCTTGCCCGCTGTATTCATATACTTAAACCGGAGAGCGTAGATTTGGGCCAATCCGGTAGAAACACTCCACTCGATGCTGTTCCTACTTCCCTTTCCGAAGAAGATACCCGTCTGCTTACGATGCTCTTTCTTCGTAAAAGCACCTTTTACAAAAGCCGTCTCAGCCTCATACGCCACACTGGTACGAGCGTTTTTATCTTCCGGGAGCATCTCTTTAGGTGTCTTTTCCAACCGGTCCCTGCCGGCCTTCTCCCAACTCCAATCGGTTGCCGGGAGTGGTGTAGACTTCGGTTCCAGTCTCGGTTCCCGATTCGTCGAAGCGATTGCAATCCCGGAAATCAACGCCTGTCCGGCCTTCACTTCGGGGAAGTATATCTTCAGAATGCCTTCCCCCTTTACCGTAACGCATACAACTTTTTTACATGCACCGTCATGACCGCTTTCAGCCCATACATCCAGATCATCCAAGACGAGGGAGTCGTTCACCATTACATCAAATATGCGCAAACCTTCACAATCGGTAGAAGCACTTCCTCCCGTACCATGCCAGGGCTCTGTAAAGTAGAGTTCGATACGATAGGTTCCGTCGGCTACAGGAAAACGATATTCCAACTGGTGACGGCCAAAGCGGAAGGACTGGAATAACGTCCAGTCACGCGTGCCACGTATCGGATCAGACGTCGTACGCTGGCTGGCAAGATAAGGATTCAGACCTTCAAAATTTGCAGCCCATGAGCGGGAATACCCCAGGTTATCCTGTGACCAGAGTTGCCCGAAACTATCCGTATATTCATCTCCACCGCAATTGATGCGATACAGGTAATTATATCCCTCCTCTCCCTTCAGTACAGGCTTTGCTTCCTGATAAAGCGCATCAAAGCGAGGCGCCTGCTCTAATCCTTCCAGAATGATTATATCTTCCGCAACAGGTTTTCCTTTGTAATAACCTACTGCACGAAGTACATTGTAGCGGATATCCCGGTTCTCCCACACGAAGTGAGTTCCTATTCCATTATTTTTCTTCCGTCCGAGGAAAGTGACTTTCCCATCAGACATATCGTTATAGAGCAATACAGAATCGCAATTACTGTAAGCCTCGACGGTAGCCCGGCGACGCCCCTTCTCAAAACGATCCGTCCAGGTATGTGATACAAGGTAAACCATAGGATCTTTGGCTGCCGGAACATAGTTGGCACGATACATGTAATATACATCCAGCGGCTCTTCCCACGGAGTTACCAATCCTTTATAGTTGAATGGCCCTACTTTATCTATCCTCCGGTAAGCCTCATCCGGCTGGCGGCGTCCGGGATTGTCATGACTGCTGTATATCCATTGGAATTGTCCGCAAACACTATCTCTTACCTGCTCTGCCAGACGGATTTTAGTCTCCATCAGCCGGCACATGCGGTCTTCACTCCATACTCCGTTCACCTCAAACTCTCCGGGTTCCGTATGCAATCCGATGCTTCTCCATGCACCATATTCTCCGTTCAGCAGTTGGTTCTTCCGGGAGAGTTCTTTTCCATATTCGGTAACATCTCCCCCATACGTGCCGCTCCAGTTCTGGATTACATTCCAGTCGGTTCCTTCTCCACCATTACAGGTAGTGATGACACGCATCGTACGCGCCGTTGGATCCATCTCCCGGATAATCTCACTACATTCCTGTGCAAATTCACGGGGCAATGTACTTTCATTCTGCAATCCCCACATCACTACTGAGGGGGAATTGCGACGTTCTTTCACCCATTGGCGGAGCAGCTTCTTGAAGTTCTCCCGGAATTCCGGTGTGTCATACCATACATGTGCGGAGAATTGCGTCCAGAACAAAATACCTTTTTCATCCCAGTATTTCTGATAATCGAGATGATGGGGCTGATGGGCGTCACGGAAACCGTTAAAGCCTGCCGCACATATCTGCTTTACCCTTGCAGCTACCTGCTCCCTGCTGAATGCATGGCTTTGTCCGAACTGATGCTCGTACTCGCAAACTCCATTGATAAAGACAGGCTTTCCATTCAAATAGAAACGTCCGTCTCCGTCATTCCGTTTCACCGGCCAGCTGATGGTACGGATACCGAAAGGAGTCGATATCTCATCCGTAGTCTTCGCATCCCGCTTAATCATGCTTGCCAGTTTATACAGATAAGGATTGTCCGTGCTCCACAACACCGGATTCTCTACAGGAGAGTGCTGGCGAACCACCTTCATCTCTCCCGGTGCCAATGTCACTTTCCTGGCCAGACGGAACACTTGCTTTCCATCCGCATTGCTCAATTTATTGACCACTTCAATCGTTTCCGTAGTCCCGCCATAGTTCTTAACCTCCGTATCGACAAATACATTAGCTGCTTTCTCATCATTCCATATGTGTACCCCGAAAGGTTCGATACGGATTTCATCCGTAACTTCCAACACCACAGGCCGGAAGATTCCCAAGGGTTGCGAGCCCTCACTGAATCCCCATTCCGAAGAACAGCCGCCACACACCCAAGGCATATCGGCAATCATTTCCGGGTGCTCAGCTTTTACTTCCAGATGATTGCTACCTTGCCTCAATGCATCGGTCACATCCAAGGTCAATGTGGTGCGTCCTACGGGATGCCGTCCAAAATCCTGACCGTTCAGCTGAATCGTGGCATAAGTGCCTACTCCTTCGAAACGAAGAAAGTAGCGCTTCCGGGATTGGTAATCGTCCAAAGTAAAATCTTTCACATACATAGCAGTGCCATGCAGATTGCCATGAGTGAGCTGACGATAACCATAGTAATCATCCCAGTTGTGAGGCAGTTGACAATTGATTGCATTATCACGCTGCAATGAATTAGTATTTGCCGGTCGTGAATGATCAATCAGCCATGTTTTCCAATCTTCATTCAGTTCGGTCAGCATACGACGGTTCTTCGTCTCCGGTTTTGGGAAACGGACGGCAGAACGTCCCATCGGTTTACTGGTAGCAACCGCAATCCCCCGTTGTTCCGCATTATTAACCGCACAATAGAAGTGATAGACCACTCCATCATGCTTTACCACATAACTTTTATGGGCAAACAGTTCATCATAGTTTTTAGAGGGAATAATAAGGTCTTCTCCGGTCCAGTCGGTCCAGTGCACCAAGTCATAGCTGGCAGCAAAAGTATTGAAAGCCTTGTATCTCCGTGAGGGTTCAAATGCTGAGAAGTAGAACATCACATACACATCTCCCATCTTCTGTATATGGGCATCTCCTGTGATGGTTCCATCGGCTTCGTGCGCAAAGACGGGATTCCCGGGATAACGTTTCCAGGTTTTCATATCTTTGGAAAGGGCTATCCCTACACGTTCTCCCTTCAGGTCTGTTTCCGGATGGCGGCCTCCCGCATTATAGAACATAACAAAGGGAGCACCCAACGTCTTATCCTTATCCCAATAGACGGTACTCTTATATTGAGTCAGCTTTTCCCACCATTGGGCATCCTTGTCATGGATACTCAGAATGGGCTTATTCAGAGACTCCCACTCGTGTGCAGTAGACAAATCTCCTTTCGTCCATGCCAGACCGACAAAAAGCGGTGCCTTCACAGCCTCGTACCCCGTTCCTTCTCCACCGATGTAAGTCATCCAATGACGGTCCTTATAAGTCTGAAGTTCATAGCTTCCTCCCCACTCCATATCCGGCAGGGCAGGAAATCCTCCTCTTTGATTGCAATCCCATTCACCATCCCGGTACGAGAGAACCCGCCCCAATGTGCGCCACTCAAGCAAATTATCACTTTCCGCCAGCCAGGTTTCATAACCACGGCCGTCTGTCCCTCCTTTACCGTTATAAACAACATAGGTCATCAGCCATTTGTCTCCCTGACGGAAGACCGTAGGGCAATCTATTTTATGGTGGTTGTCCTCCGGGGCAACTACCAGTCCATATTTATAGGGTGTTTTTGCTTCTTCGAAAATCTGTTCCATCCGCTCCTGCGCAACATCACGCTGAGCAAAAACGGACCAAACAGATATCATGCAAAAGAGTGTCAGTGATAGTTTTCTCATGATTCAGTATTAATAAAACAACCAATCCATTGTTTCTTCGTCTCCGGCCAATCCTGCATTACGGGCTTTCATATCCGCATCCGTAAATCCCAGAACCTGAAGATATCCTTTCGGCAACATCAGCGTATGCTTGCCTGCCTGAAAACTATATGCATGTACATTGGCCAGTGGCATTCCACTGATACGAACAGCATTCGTCAATATCGGTTCGGCCTGACCGTAATCATTAGCCGAAGCGTCAATCTCAAGTTTCGGTGCTTTGGCATATTTCTTCTGGTCATCCTTGAAATAGGCAACCAGCAATTTTACCGGCGCATCCGTTTCAAAAGTAATACTTGTTCCCTTTTCACGCTGCTCATTGGCATTGAAACGAAATGCTTTCAATCCTTCCAGTTCAGGAGCCATGGCTTCTATCTTTCCCGGCAGATTAGTAAACAGGGAAGCGCCCTCACTTAATTTAACGGTCGGATAACCGGATAGAATTTTCACGCCAGCGGAAGTCCAGGCCGGAATATCCACCGATTCAGCAGTTGCTTTTCCTGTTTGCTTTTCCTCCAGCAGGGCAAGGTTTGCCTTGAAATTCTCCAGTTCCTTTTCGTAATGTACCAGCAATTCTTTCCAAGTCTTATTGTTGCCGCCGTCTCCACCTATAGGAATACGGCGTTGAGCTGTCTGCATACTGTTGGCATACAGATAATGCGCATCTGTAAGTTCCACTAACTTACAATAATGTTCCAGACTCTGCTCCATCAGAGGGATGGCATTTTCCAGATTCTTCAAATCTTTCCCCCACTGATAATCCAATACCAGTTTGGCAGCTTTCACTTTCAGATTAAACGCGTAGGCAAACTCGCGATAACAATGCATATCATTCTGCAAACGTGCGAACTCATCTTTATTGGCAGATACGGAATTCGCTGCCTTATCAATGGCGGCTACTGCTTTATCTCCATGCTCTATGGCCTGTGCTATGATATCCAAGGGCAACTCACCTGCATGAGATTGCTTTTTCCATTCCTTTTCCACATATTCTATCAGTTTCTCGCCTTCCGGTCCGCAACTTTCATAGAATCCCGGATAGATGGTGTATTTGTATGGATTGACAAGCTGGCTCATAAACATGCCCAGCAACAATGTCTGGCGATTTCCTTCCGTGATGCCGAAACGACGCAGTAGCTTCGGTGCAATCTCACCGCTTTCTTCATACGCCTCACGAATAGATGCAGCCTTCTCATCAGATATACCATAGAATTTGGCTAACTGATGATTCCAGTAATCAATTTCCTGCGAACGATCACGACGACAGTTCCATGCATATCGTCCCCAGGTCTGATACCATATCCAGTCACGGTCAAGCTGAAATTCCCGCTTGCCGTCCGGTAATTTGTCGGCGGTGTATGGCCAATCCCAGTAAGAAGCCTGCGGATAAAGATGCAGAGCGTTCGCACCATGAACATCGTGCATGGCTGTCACTGCGCGTTGCACAAAATCGGGAGAACCCCAACGGAAAGGTTCCAGATTCGCCAGAATATGAACATTACTGATATGTATAGAACCGAGTGAGCTCAAATCCGTATGTATCTTTGCCCAGGGGCCGCGAGGCTCATAAGTGGTCAGTGATTCACCGTTATACTTATGCATGGTATAAAGATTCTTATAGAGTGGCAGGGCGGCATCCATCACTAATTTACAGTCCGTATCGTGTGCACGCAACAAGAGAGGCGGCTCATCTGTACGTCCAAGTGCCTGTAATCCATCCTTTACTCCGGGAATAATTGTCTTTGTGAACCATTCCACATCATCCTCCACTGTACACATGGCTTCACCCAGGCAAACAAGCAATCCTACATTAGGATATTTCTCAATAAAAGCGGCAATGCTCTTACGGGTATAGTCCGCAATTAAAGGAGTAATAGGACGGTTGCGGTCCTGTGTTCTCAGACCGTAATGTTCGGCAAACGGCTTTGACAGGATGATATTGTAGAACATTTGTATCACAAAGATACCACGTTTATCTGCTTCTTCCGTGAGGAAAGAGAACATCTCTTCGTTCTTCTTGAAGGTCTCCTCGTCCACTTCCAATGCAAACGGGTAGTCGTCCAACTTCACTAACGAAGCAAACGGATGCCCGTTCCAGAGATAAAGTGAGTTCATACGATTAGCAACCAGCATATCCAGATATTTAATCCATTGTTCTTTATCATAAAACCAGGGAAAACTCTCCGGTGTATAAGGATATTCATATACGCCGTGGCCCGGCAGATAAGTCATCTTCTGCAATCCTACGCAAGCACCACGCAATACCATCTCCGGCCCGTCCGTCAGTTTCTCGGGGAAGTTCAGTTTGCCTTCCGAACTACTCACACGGTCTATCAGTTCACGGCATCCATAGATGACACCGCTGCCATCCCTGCCTGATACTTTCGTCAGATTACCAACAGTTGTAATCTGAAAGCCTTCTTTCTTTAAAGTCGTATCATTGGTTTCTGTCAGTAGGATGGTTCGGACATCCGGGTTGGAGAGTATAGTATCTCCCTGTTGCATCACAACCTGATAGCCCGCTTTATCCAGAGTGGTTTGTAACTGTTCCGCACCAAACAGAATACGGTTCGACGCATCCGGCGGAGTTATAATCTTCACGGTTTGCTTGCCGCACGCTGCAAAAAGAAGTGCACATGCCGCAAACATGAATAATCTGATATTTCTCATATTTCTATTTATGATTACTGTCTCTCTCTTTTTCTACGGAAGAAGGGAAAGAGGAGAGTTTATAGTAAAAGACGCAGTAAGTACCCGTTTGTACTCACATACTGCTTCTCAGTCCTTCAATCCGGTAACAATTCTCTCTTCCGGAGTATCTATCCGGAGGCGCCAGGTATTCTCATCAATCTTTTCCACAGTTCCGATATTGGCCTTTGGCTGCCGACGGCTTTTTATCGTCAGATAACCTTTGCCTTCGGTCGCGCGTACCTTAACCGTTCTTCGGTCCATATAGATATGTATATTTCCGTTCGGTGTAGGTACACTGCCTTCCATCCATTTCAGACCTCCCAGTACCGGAGTTATAGAGAATTCCTTATAGCCTTCTTTCACAGGTTTCACTCCCAGGTAATATTTGCCGATCAGATAAATAGGACTTGCTCCCCAGGCATGACACAGACTCTTCCCATAAGGACGACCATACATGGAAAGATGCTGCGTACCGCTTTCCTCCGGATTATATTTTTCCCAAAAGGAAGTGGCACCTTCTTTCAACATTCCTCCCCAGTACGCTTTCATTTCCTGCATCACTGTTTCTTGTTCACCAAGCGCACAAAGGGCTTCTAACTCATAAAAGCGCATATAGGGAGTCGTGATCTTCAGGATGCTGTCATTCAAAAGAACGGAATGTTTGATGGCCTGCTGTTTCTCCGGACTCAGATAGTTGAAGAAAACGGAAAACATATTGGCATAACGGGTGACGGCATCACTCTGAACGCCATTGATACGGTTATGTACAAGGGCCTGTTTCGAGGCATTCCAGAATGTCGTTTCCAGCTTGGCTTTCAAGGCGGCAGCCAGTTTTTCATATTTCTGTTGGTTGATCCGGTCTCCCACCAACCCTGCACAGAGCGCCATTGTCTCAAGACTCCGGCAGAACAGGACTTGCTCAAAGGAGAGTTCTCCCTTTTTATCCAGATAACCGTCCGCCCAGTCTACAAATACCCAATCACCGGACATACCTTCGACCATGCCGTTCCGGTTGGTGCGTCCCAATACATAGTCCATCATTGTCTGCATACGTGGATAGAGTTGATTGACGAACTGCCGGTCACCACTATACAGGTAATAATCGTAGACGCTGAGAAACCAATAGAATGTATAATCCATAATCGTATTGCTATGACTGGTCACGGGATCTTTGCCGCGAAGCAACCAGATGGTGCGTTTCACCGACTCACTGTCAAAGAAGAGATAGTAGTTCATCAGATAGCTTTGGATGGCGTCTCCGCTCCACACCCAACGGTCGCGCTTGATGCCATCGATGAAGAACTCGCGGGTGGTGAGGTGCATGGTGTAGGCACCCACTTCCCAGATGCGGTTCAACTCTTCGTCGTTGCAACGGAAATTTCCACGATATTCTTCGGGAAGGTATTCGTATTGCATGGCTACTTCGCCTATCTGCACGCCCGGTTCGTGGGTGATGTAGACGTAGCGGAAAGCTTTGCTATTCTCCAGGGTATACTCGTTTTCGGAAGAGGAAGAGGATGTACGCCCGTTTTCGGAAGAGGATAAGGGGGATGTCCGGCGGATGGCAAGGTCGGTGACTTGTCCCGGTTCCAGTTGCAGTTTATCCAGTGTTTCGCAGTATGCCTTGTCTTTCGCTTCTTCCGGACTTTCACCGTAATAGATGTCGATGATGCCTTTGCCGGAGAGATTCTTCAGAGTGAGGTAACCGAATGTTTCTTTTCCGAAATCATAGAGGATTCCCCCTTCGGGTTGCACGGTGCGGGAGGTGGGTTGATGGGGTGTCCGCATCAGCCGGAATTGGGAAGGGCGTTCGGTGGTTCCGTCAAAGTTCCAGCAGCCGGCATCCATATAGATGGTGGCTGAGGTGTCACTGGCTTTGCCGCTTTCGTCAATCCATTCCTTGTCTTCGTAGGTCACGCGCCAGGTAGCATCGGAGTTTACGGTCTTGCCTTTTACGTAGATGGCAGGAGGAGTCGACTGATTCCAGACTTTAATATTCAGGTTATGTTTCCCGGCCGGAAGCAATAAGGTTTCCGGCATGCCGAATTGGAGTTTCCCATCCAGTTTAACGTTATACTTTCCTTCGGCGGCAATGAAGATCTCTTCCGGTTCGGAAAGGTTCAGTTGTTTGCTGAATTCCACGACTACATAGTGGCTGTCGGTCTTCCAGAAAGGAGGGAAAAAGGCACCGCGCTCCGTGCGGCGGTTATTCATCTGATTGCCTAACCATATTTCATAATCGCCCGGATACCATATCCAGGTCTGGGCTGAGGTGCAGGCGGCCAATGACATGGCGGCCAAGGTTATTATCCATTTGTTCTTCATTGCTACTATATATTTGAGTTATGATTGTAGAAGTTTGGACAAATGATGATTTAGCGGTGTGCATTTCCTAAGCCTGTAAGGCTTTTATCTTACAGCCCAGGGTAACACCCTGGGTAATGGATGATCCCACAATCTTACGCCCTGTAAGGGCAAAAGCCCATGTGGGCTGTTATGCCCTTACAGGGCGCAAAGAGAAACACATGGCAATCCCCCAGGGCGTTGCCCTGGGCTATAAGATAAAAGGCTTTCAGTCTACCAGGCACTATCACGTCAATTAGTATGCCGAAAGGAAACCTTGATCCAGCGCTACGCTGGTAAATCATCATTTATTCTTCAAGTCTCTATATTCCTCTTCCAGCCCTGCCCGCTCACGGATTGCCGCATCCACTCCCGGCCCGTTATTCTCCCACACATTTCCGGGGCCGTTGGCGTTTTGCAGATACTTCTCCCCTTCCGTCCAGTTATCGCGGACGGTGATGAAAGACGAACCTTCATCGGTATAGAGATAGAACCAGTGGTTGGGGTCGTGCACATAACCCGGCTTATAAATGCTATGCACACAATTCTCCGTCACGTATGTCTTGGGCTGGGAACCTAACGTATAAATACCTGCCACATCGTACATGTGCTTCGCATAGTGATGGATCAGATTGGCATGAACCTGATTGTTCTTCATGCAATTCACAGTCTGCGTCCATCCCCAGCCGAGGCTGATGCCGCTATAGGGCACTTCGCATATTTCATTGTGCACGATATGGATGTCGCTTACATATCCCGCGGCAATGGCGAGGCAGCCCCAATCTTCGTTACCCGTCTCCGTAAAATAACAGTTCTCGATTCGTTGATGTGTACACACTTCGCGGCGGTCGGCAGGATCATACGGAAGATGTGTCTCGTGGGCAGCCGGGGAGAAACTCCCGACCAATAAGCCATTCCCCGCAATATCACGGAAAAGGCAACCACGGACGATTCCTCCATGCACCGCTTCTTCATAATCCAACCCTGTGGAGCCCAGATGTTCGAAACGGCAGCGTTCAAAGTCTATCACCCCGGCAGCAGCCACCCGGACTGCCGCCGCAGGACGTCCCAGCCAGCCCTGGTTATCCAATGGATGATTCCTGTAATCCCGTTTCATCTTCGGGGTGATGCGATACCCGTCCGTCAGATACATGCCGGCCTGAAGGGGGACGTGCCCTTTCGCAGAAGGACGCATCCAGGTGGTATGGGAGAAAGTGATCCGCTCGAAACGAAGATTAGTAACCGGGCGATCCAAAGTACCTTCAACTTGCACCAATGTCTCAATGGCAGGCACAACCGCTTCCGCCGATTGCATATCTTCTCCCTCACGCGGATAATAATAAAGTTTACGGGTATCTATATCATGATACCACTCTCCCGGAACATCCAGCAATTCGCGTGCATTGGTCAGATAGAAAGCTGAATTGTGCCCGTCGGTGGTTACCATGGGGCGCGGCCAGGGATGTTCAAACTGGATACGACTCTCGGGCTGATGGAAACGGACTGCCGCACTGTCTCCCAAAACCTGTACTGAACGAATCCGGAGATTGGCCACACACCACATCTGGTGAAGCACCATTTCGGCATATCTTGACTTTAACGCGCCTTTCCCATCCGTAATCTGACGGACGGCGGAGGCAGGCACATAAAGCGTCTCAGTCTTCTCGTCGATACAGCAAATGCGATGCATCCTCTCGAAGTTCTCCACATCACGGGCACGTGTGGCCTTCCGCCCGTCCACCCACAGTTGGCGGAAATCCAGCGGACGGCCATTGAACATCGGTACATCCGCCACCCATAGTTTTCCTTGTCTCTTCCAGTTTCTGATAGGCACACCTCCACTTAATACGGCATCCTCGCCCGGAACGGAACGGATAACGGTGGGCGATTCCCGCGTCCCGCTATCTTCGGGACGGATGAATACCGGTTCATAGAGAGGATAGGTACCACCCTCCATATACACTGTGATGCCTCCCTGCACATGATTATCTCCTGTCCGGCGCCATTCGCGTGCCTGACGCAGGGCGGAGGCCAGTGTTGCCTTTGGAGATTGGCGGGTGCCATCGTTCCGGTCATTTCCACGTGGGGAAACCCAGATGTCGCCTGCATGCCCCGCAAGGGTGAGGAGCGGCCTCCCCAGCGGCATCCAAACGGTCATCTCCCCTTTCCCCCTATTGCCCCAGGCATAATAAGGAATCAAGCGGATATCCACCGTCTTCGTGGCGGAACCGACAGGCCGGTAAAGTACCCCTTCCCAAGAATCGGATGAAACCAGACGGGCTTTGCCTTCAAGGGCGACAACCGGACTGCCCGCAACCGTCACTTTCTTTGGAACGAGTCTGATATCGGCAGGGATCAGTACATTGTCAATGCTTTCGCCACCTGCCATATCCGCACTCTCCAAGCAATATACCAGCGGCCCGCGCTTCACCACTACCTGATTGCGTATTTCCTCCGCCAGCGGATGGGCCTCAAGCAAGCGGACAGGCATATCCATCACCCACTCTACCACATCCCCCTTCTTCCAGGTACGTTTTACTTCCGCATACGTATTTGCTTTTGCGGCAACCGGAACCGGCTCTCCATTTACGGTGAGCGTGGCCTTCCCGCACCACTCCGGCACGCGGAGGAAAAGGGAGAACGCACCGGCCTTGCGGGGCACCCGGTCGAACTCTACACGTACATTGCCCTCCCAGGGATAAGCGGTCTTCTGCGTCAAAGCAATTTCCCCTTTATCTCTCCAGTTTGTAGTCAATACATTCGCGCCATACAAGTTGCAATAAATGCCTTCGGCACCCAGTGTATAAGCATAGTTCTGCGCCTGGCAGAGTGTACGCAGCGTATTGGGCGGGCAGCAGAAGCAACTGATATACTCCGTGCGCTCCTTCGGCCAGCGAAGTGTATAAGGCAGGCCGGCACTGATGCGGAGCGGATTCGTATAGAAGTACTTCTTACCGTCCAGACTGATACCACTCAGAACGCTGTTATAAAGACATGTCTCCACTATCTCCGCATACCTGGCATCTCCCGTCACCTCCAGCATGCGCCAGTTGAAAAGCATATTGCCGATGTTGGCGCAGGTTTCATTATGGGCTGTGCTATTGGGCAATTGATAAGGGCGGCCATAGCTTTGGTGTACCTTCTGAATACTATCCGGCTCATAGCAGGTGCCGTCGGGCGAAGTCCCGTCATAAAGGGCACCGCAAGCCCCGGTCACGTACATCTTCCGGGTGACGATGTCGTTCCAGATATGGGTCAGATTCTTCATCAACTGCTCTTCACCGGTTTCGGCATACACATCCGCCACCCCGGCATACAGGTAATTGGCACGCACCGCATGCCCCATCGCCCGGTATTGTTCACGGAAAGGAATGCGGTCCTGATTATCATCCGTACCATTTTCCACCATTCCCCGGATATCTATCAGATTCTTCGACAGTTCCAGGTAACGCGGATTCCCCGTGGCGCGGTACATCTCGACTACGCCCATATAATGGGAAGGGCAGATGGCGTTACGGGCCAATTCGGCGGAAGCGGTCTCATAGAAATGACAAAGGAAATCGGTGGCACGGACGGCTGCCTCAAAAAGGGTGGTCTTCCCGGTGGCACGGCGGTGGACGATAGCGGCCATCATCAGATGTCCCAGGTTGTAGGTTTCAAAGTTCAGCCGGTTGGCAAAGGCTCCTTTCTCGTCTTCGGCACCCACCTTGGTTCCGATGACTGTTTGCCCGTGCGTCTCTTCCGGCAGGGCATGGGTGTCGATGCCTTTGTTCAGTTCGCCGATGATGACCGGGGTATGGATATATCCGTCCGCCCGCTGGGCTTTTACGACGCAGGCTATGAAACGGTCCATCAGTTTGTCCAGTTCGGGGTCTTTGTTGACGGCATAGACTGAGGCTACGCCTTCCATCCATTTATACATGTCGCCGTCGTGGAAGGGCGGCCCCCAGTGTTCGCCCTGGCTGATGCCGGCGGCAATCTCGAAGTTGCGGAATCCGTGGGAGACGTCGGGTGTGTTCCAGGTGTTCCACATGCTTTGCAGGGAGGTGCGGCTGAACACGTCGAAACGTTCTGCCCAGAAGCCATCCGTCCAGTGCACGGCGTCGATGCCGGTGTTCACCATCCGGGCGTAGCGGCTCCGGCTCATGTCCGTCAGTCCGTTGCTCTGTGCGAGTGCTCCCGTGACGGAGGCGGAAGCTAAGAGAAGTATCAGTTTAATCTGTCTCATGAATAGGGGGTCGGTTGGTACATACTATATTCTAAAAGAGGAGACGAAACAGCCCGTGTTTTGTACTCAATAGAGGAAGCGCCGGGCGCACCGGCATGCCGCCAGGCTATTTCCGCAGTATCTCAAAGGGGGGAAACAGTGCATTGTAACTCATTGCGGCACAAGCGATTCCTATTTTGGGAGTTTAAATACCTATTTTGAGAGTTCACTTTCAAATGCTTTACCTACCTTCATCCCGGCTTACGACAAAGCCGGGGTGAAACCGGGCACACTAAGCACATTCATAGCATCGGAATTATAAACTCTAAAAGACAGATAACACATGAAACCATTCACATCCATCCGCCACATTGCCGCCATCTCCGTTGCGGCAATCTCCCTCCTCCTGACCGCAGGATGCAACGGGGAGGAAAACGAACCCGGAGGCAACACCTCGAACGCAGCCATCATCACCGCTTCTGTCGGCAAGGCAGACAACGTGGTGTCCTCCCGCGCCGCAGACACGGCGTGGGATGTCGATGACTGTATCGGCATTTCCACCTCTTCCGTGAAGGGGAAGACAAACTATGTCAATATCCGCTACAAGACCGACGGCAGTGTGTTCAGCCCCGTACCCGGTGCGGCGGGCGAAGACAACACCATCTACTTTCAGGACAAGTCCCCCACAACCTTCACCGCTTACTACCCCTACGAGGGCGCGAACGGCACCAAGCCCGGCAACAACGGCGTCATCACGAAAAACCTCACCGCCGCCGACCAGAGCCCGGAGAACCTGCCCGCCATCGACTACCTCTGGGCGCAACAGACAGCCCAAAGCAGCAACCCGAAGGTCGATTTCCGGTTTTCACACCGCATGAGCCGCCTCATCCTGAACTTCAAGGCGGGTGCCGGAACAACACTCCCGACAAGCGGGCTGACCTACACCCTCACCCAACTGGCAACGGAGGGAACCTTCAACACCTCCACCGGTGAAGCCAAAGCCACAGGCACGGTGTCCAACCTCGAAAACCTGCCCACCTCCACCACCGGGGGACGGATCACAGGCATCGCCATCCTCTGGCCGCAGGCGGTAAGCTCCATGCGCCTGCAACTGAAGCTGGGCGATACCACCTTCGGCGCCGCGCTCACTTTCCCGACCGGCACGGCAGGCGAAGCCCTTGCCCCCTCCACCTCCTATACCTTTAATGTGACCGTGGAGCGCACCGGCATCACAGTTGGCCAAGCCGATATTGATGACTGGACGAGCGGCGGCAGCAAGGACATCACCCTGCAGGAAGCCCGCACCCTGACCTTCGACCCCAACGGCGGCAGCGGCACGATAGCGGGCGACAAAGTCTTTGAAGGCGCTGCGGTACTCCTGCCCGACGGCAACGGTCTGACACCCCCAAGCGGCAAAACCTTTGTGGGATGGAACACCCTGCCCGGAGGCGGCGGCGAGTTTTATGCTGCGGGCAGCACGCTGACGATGCCTGCCGGAGACCTCACCCTCTATGCCCTATGGTCGGGCAACGGCTCTGCCGAAGACAATCCGATTCTTATCACGGATGCGAAGGGGATGAAGGAGATCGGGGCGAGTGACGAAAGTCGGAAGAAGCATTACCGCCTCTGCAACGACCTGGTGCTCGATGACTGGGAGGCTATCTATTACGGCTATGGAGTCGGTCAAGGTTGGGCTTTCTCGGGAACATTCGATGGCGGAGGTCATACCGTTACTCTCAATGGGGTGAAGCCCATACGGGCACAATTCAACAACGCCAGCGGTTACTTTATGTCTCTCTTTGTCGAGATTCAAGGAGAAGCGCGCCGCCTGCGGGTGGACGGGCAGATAACGGTGAACGGCACGGATGAAAACGCAGATTACTACGCGGGAGGAATCTGCGGGTATAACGACGGCACCGTTACCGATTGCATCTCCAACGTCACGGTGACTGCAACGGGAAAGATGGGTATCCTTCATGCCGGAAGCATCGCGGGATACAATGACGGTGGTCGCATCTTTAATTGTTATGCCACCGGAAAGATAGAAAGTACGGCTACTACCCAGTACGTCTCTTTGGGAGGCATTGCAGGAGATAGCAACGACCGTATAGCCAACTGCGCCGCACTCAACAGCAATATATCAGGCAAGGATGGGCAGACGAATACCTACATCCACCGTATTACAGGAAGCACTGGCGGTTACATAGTCAACAACTATGCCTCGGCAACACTGTCCGCTTCCGGAGATAAAGGACTCGATAAACCGGACGGCGCGGATTGCGATGCCAAGCCCGCCGCCTCGTGGTGGAAGGAACCGGGTAGATGGGCGAATAGCTACACAACTCTCGCCGGCAACACCTACTCCCTCACCCCTTGGAATTTCGGCACCACCTGG
The DNA here is from genome assembly GCF_900142015.1 of Bacteroides stercorirosoris. Lineage (GTDB taxonomy): Bacteria > Bacteroidota > Bacteroidia > Bacteroidales > Bacteroidaceae > Bacteroides > Bacteroides stercorirosoris. The sequence continues at coordinate 312,724 of NZ_FQZN01000003.1, read as the reverse complement.
GAAGTCACCGACGGCAACCTGCCCATGCTCCTTCGCAAGTAGCCGCGCCCGCCATTCATCAAGAACAAGAAATAAAAGCATAAGAGAACATGAATATACACAACCATACCCTCCCGAAAGCCATCCGGCGGCACAGCATCCGCCGGTGGCTTGCCACGGCGACAACGATGACGGCAATGCTGACGGCGACACTGGCAACCCTCACGGGGTGCAGCGCGGACAACGATCCGGAAACAGCCATCGGCGGTGACGGTACCTCCGTCACCTTCGGCGCCACCATCGCCGCACGCGAAGGGCACGACAACGGCAATGCTCCCGCTTCACGTGCCATCCCCGACGGAACCTTCGAGGAAGGCGACCAGATTCTCGTCCACATGGACGGCAAGCTGAAAGCCTTCGTTTACAGCACAGCCCGTGGCTTTGTGCACGACCCCAGCAATAAAGGCGCGAACGTCGACCCCACACCTCCCGTGTGGCAAGACGGAGAAGCCGAAAAAAGCCTCCTTGCTTACGGTCCCACGGCCTGTATCTCTTCTGCAGGGGACGGAGCGTTCTTATACGAAGTCTATGTAAGTGCAGCACAGAATGATGACCGTGAGTATAAGTATAGCGATTATGTCTATACCGCACAGACACTCTACCGCAGCAATCCCGCGCTTAGTTTCCGCCACGGCATGGCGCGCGTCGTCCTGCGGTTGCGTTCCGGCGGCTCCCTCACGGATGAGGACGTGGTAGGCGCCTCCGTGCTGTTGGGCGACAAGAACCTTTTTACAAGAGCGGACATCGACCCGCAGAACGGGACATTGACAGCCCATAAGCCTGAACCTAATGGCTTGCAACCGCAAACCATCACGCCCCACCGCTGTGCCGACACCCCCACGGGCTACGTCGTAGCTTACGAAGCCCTGATGCCCCCGCAGGACGTAAGCGGGAAAGCATTCATCAAAGTCCGGCTCTCCGATGGCACCGAACTGGGGCATATGGCGGCGAGCGGCAGCATGCTGAAGGGCGGACACGAATACGTCTACAACGTGACCGTGGAGGCGAACCGCCTGGCAGTGACGGTGACCGGCAGCGACGTGCCCTGGCAGGACGGCATCCTTACCACGAAGATTGACAAGAAGGAGTTCCGGCTGATTCGCACGGCGGAAGACCTGGCACGGTTTGCCCGCGATGTGAACGGCGACGGGGTGACGGGCAACACGGCACAGACCGAACTCAACGCCCTGCAAACGGCGGACATCGACCTGCAAGACCTTGCCCGGTCCGCCCACCCCGACTTGCAAAAGCTGGCGGAGGACTGGGTGCCGATAGGCAGCAAGGTAGGCGTCTACGCTCCCACCTACGAAGGCATCTATTGCGGCAACGGGTATACCATCTCGGGGCTGCGCATCAAATCCAATCACGGGACGGGTAATAACGGGCTCTTCGGCTCTATCACTGGCAACGCCTTGCTGACGGGCATCCACCTGCGGGATGTACGGATAACGGGCACGACTGGCTTATGCACCGGCGCTCTTGCCGGCTATGTCCATAGCGGAACGGTGACCCTTTGCTCGGCGGAGGGAACGATAGAAGCCACATTGTCCGGCAGTAGCGCCAGGTTCGGCGGGCTGGTGGGCGAGAGCGACGGCTGTTCCATCAACCGTTGCCGCACGAAGGTGAACATCAAGGCGGATGTGACGCTGAAAGGCGACGGCTGGGCCTATGCGGGGGGAATCGTGGGAGATAATCGCGAGGCTAGTACCCTCTTTGCCTGCCAGTCCGAGGGCGAGGTGAGCCTCACCGGGGCGGGGACATCGACGGATACTCAGGCCCTCTGCGCCGGGGGGATAGCCGGACGCAACAGTTACGCCAGCGAACCCAATGATTCCTACATCCAAGCATGCATGGCGACGGGCAACGTAAGTGTCACCTATACGGGCACCGATGCCGTGAACGCTTATGCCGGTGGGCTGGTGGGGTATAACAAGGATAGGGGATACCTCCAATACAGTTATGCCCGGGGTACAGCCACAGCCGCCACCACAGGCAGCAAGGCAAAAGGTTATGCAGGCGCTATTATAGGGGGATATAATAACGATAGGAACACAAATCTTTGTTTCGGTGCGGGAAACGGAGGCGCCGGGACGTCGGGGCTTGAGGCGGCATCAGGGGATATTGTCTATAACAGGTCGCCGGGAGAGAGGGAGATAAGGAATGTAATAGTGCAGAGTGGCATCAATTACCCTGTATCCACCACCCTCTACGATGCCTCCGCCACGCCTGCCTACGGCATCAGTGTAAGTGGTTGGAGGATGCATTTGGATAATATCTGGCTCACCACCGACCCCACCTGGCCCGCACTCGATATGGAATACAACGGCTATTAACAATCCCCTCAATCCACCTGATTTATAAACTTGCAAAAACAATATAACCCTATGATACGCAACATCTTCTTACTCGTGCTCTCCGCCCTCGCGGCGTGGAGCTGCACCGCCACCGACGACGAAATGCCCCAAGGCCCCGCCAACGGAACCCAACCGGCAGACGCCCGAAACTCACTCTGCATCACCATCGCCCCGAAGCCCGCATTCACCCAGGCAGCCATCACCATGCCCGACGGGAAAAACAGTACAAACACCCGAGCACTGCAGACGGAAAAGGAGACGAAGTGGGAAAAGGGGGATGTGGTGTGGCTGTATGCCAGTTTCACTACTGGAAGTGGGGAAAGACCCTACTACTCCGCCTTAAAATACACCGGCACCACATGGCGCTACCTCACCGAGAACGAAGCCGACGAGTTCGGACTAAAGACCTTCGGCAGCTATCACTTCAACCGCACCCTTATCTACGACAACCTCGGAGGAAGTGGCAAATTCATAAGTGTAAAAATCTACGCCTACTACACAGGCAATGGCAAGCCGGACAAGAACGGGATAATCACTATCCCGTCTCCCGATAGCGGCACCTCCGTCCCGGTGATGCAGGCGTCCAGTGTTTCCGGCGATTTTAGCCGGCCCCTCACGCTCAGCTTCACCTACCGATGCTCCCGCCTGCGCATCCCTGCCGGATACAGCCTGGAGATGGAAAATTACGGATACTACGCGAGTTATCAGCTTGGAGACATGTCCTTGCCTGGTCCGAACTACTCTACCACCCCTCTCCAACTCTCCGCCGCCGACAAGGACAGGGATGTCTTCCTCCTCCCGGTGGCGGACGCCAACGGCACCCCCGTCCCCGTCACCCTCACCCTTAACGGCGGCGCAAAATGGACCTTCACGCCCCAGCTCCCCACCGGCACCGGCAGTGTCACCGACTACTACGGCCAGTCCTACACCCTTCCCGCCCTCGGAAGCGGCAGCGTGACGCCCGGAGGGATGTAAAAAACAGAATCTCTCTTCAATGAACCGCCCTGCCCCTCCTCTCCATCGGCAGAGTTCCCGAAAGGAGACGCAAAAGGCAGGGCGTTTTATGAACCCGCAAAGCCGACGGAAAACTCCTTGCGCAAGGAGCAAAAAATGGAAGCGCAAGGAGTTAAAAATGGAAGCGCAAGCATTTTTAAACGGAAGCGCAAGCATTTTTGAACGGAAGCGCAAGGAGTTTTGAGTGCCTGCCTCTTGACACCCGCCGTGCCATCGTAGTAAAGAATGAAATCCCCTCCACGCAGACCGGGGCAGGCAGCGTGGAGGGGATTTTCGGTGTTACGTAACCGGCTATAAACCGGATTGCAAATTTAGAGTCTTTCTATGTCTTAATTCAAAGTCTTTCTATGTCTTCGATGGGTAAACCCGTCACTTGGTGGATGACTGCGGAGGGGATGTTCAGGGATTTCATCGTTCGGGCATTCTCTATTTTCTCTTCTTGTCTGCCTTCCTGCATACCTTTCTGCATACCTTCTGCCAAACCTTCCTGTTTGCCTTCTGCCAGCCCTTTCTGTCTGCCTTCTGCCAGCCCTTCCTGCCTGCCTTCCGCCAAACCTGCCTGTCTGCCTTCTTCTCTTCCTTCATCCGCCGCTGTACTCAGCACATCATTCTGAATCATCACGGCATTGATATGTTCGTCATACGCCAATTGTTCCGCCCTGTCCATATTATAATAAATCAGTTTGCGGCGTGCCTCTTCCAGCCCGGGAGCTTTCGTATCGGGGCGAATGATACCGGTTTTCAGATACTCTATCCACTCCTCAAGCGGGGTGACGGCCACCTTGTTGAACTCATTCACACGAATCAGGAAGTATTCGGGGAAGATTTCAGCGGGCAACTTGCGCACGATGGCGTCCTTCTCTTTGGTAGTGACCTCCAGAAAATCGCCCGTATGCACGCCCACAAAGGAGTTCTGACCGTGGTACAGGTAATCGTTCCCCTTGCCAATGTCGAAATAGAGAATGCTGATGGAGTACACTTTCTTCACTTGGGAGTAAAGCTCTCCCAGCTCGATATGCTCCGTGATGGCCTTGGCAACGCCGAAGAGGATGCGCTCCAAGTAGTATATCTCGCGCGTGTTCTGCACCTCGACGATGATGATTTCGTCCTTGCTGTTGCGCGCCTTGATGTCCACGCGGTTGAATTTGTCGTTTTCACGTTGCTGGTTACCCTCGCTTTCCAGTATCTCGACGATGCGGATAGGCTCGCCCAGCAACACGGTGAGGAAACCTTCGAGCACGCCGAAGTTGGCTTTGTTGCGCAGCAAGCGCTTCACCGCCCAGTCGAATCGTATATATCTGTCTTTCTGTACCATAACCTTTGTTTTAGAGTTTCTGTCTTGGTCTTCCGATTACGCACAAAGGTAAGCATAATTTCTGTTCCCGACATGCCGGGAAGCAATAATTTATTTCATTCCTACGCGGTTATGAATTAATTCACCACAGAGTAACACAGGGTATCACAGAGTTTAATCAATTTGAAATCAAAAGAATAGAACTCCGTGAGACTCTGTGTTACTCTGTGGTGAAAACTCATTACTTTCCCGTTATTAATATATTTTAGACACGGATTACACGGATTGCACTGTTGCAGTATATAAAAACAACAGTGTAATCCGTGTAATCCGTGTCTAAAATATCGCTTATCATTTGCCTCTTTTTCTTTTCCGTTGTCAGCAACTCCCCCCCTGGGTACAAAATTCTCCTTCATCCGTCATCTTACCATAAACTATAAAGCAACACCGAAAGACAATGAACAGAAAGAGATTCATCAACTGTCTGTTAGTCCTGTTATCTGCGGGGTGCCTCCGGGCACAAGCCCCACATACCTCCGCACAGGAATACAAACTCTGGTACGACCGCCCCGCACAAGTCTGGACGGAAGCCCTCCCTTTAGGGAACGGACGGTTAGGAGCCATGGTATACGGCACGCCCGCCACGGAGCAGATACAACTGAACGAAGAAACCATCTGGGCGGGACGTCCCAATAACAACGCCAACCCCAATGCACTGGAATACATTCCCCGGGTACGCGACCTGGTATTTGCCGGCAAATATCTCGAAGCACAGACCCTCGCCACCGAGAAGGTAATGGCAAAGACCAATTCGGGAATGCCCTATCAAAGCTTCGGCGACCTGCGGATCGCGTTTCCCGGACACACCCGCTACACAAACTATTACCGGGAGTTGAGCCTCGATTCCGCCCGTACACTCGTCCGCTATGAAGTGGACGGAGTGCAGTATCGGCGCGAAACCATCACTTCATTCACCGACCAGGTAGTCATGGTACGCCTCACCGCCAACCGTCCGGGACGGATTACTTTCAATGCCCAACTCACCTCCCCCCATCAGGATGTCGTCATCACTTCCGAAGCTGCGGGTATCACTCCCGAAGCCGCCAACATCGGAAACACCTCCCCCCTCCTCCCCTGCGTAACACTTTCCGGCGTATCTTCCCTGCACGAAGGTCTGAAAGGCAAGGTGGAGTTTCAAGGAAGACTGACCGCCCGGAACACCGGCGGCCGGATGTCGTGTGCCGACGGTGTGCTTTCCGTGGAAGGAGCCGACGAAGCCACCGTCTACGTCTCCATCGCCACCAACTTCAATAACTATCAGGACATCACAGGCAATCCCTCCGAACGTGCCAAAGATTATCTGGCAACAGCAACGGCACATTCATTCGCCGAAGCCCGGAAGAGCCATACGGACTTCTATCGCCGATACCTGACACGCGCCTCTCTCGATTTAGGAGACAACCGCTACGAACACGTGACCACCGACAAGCGCGTGGAGAACTTCAAGCAGACCAATGACGCGCATCTGGTGGCCACCTACTTCCAGTTCGGACGTTACCTCCTGATCTGTTCATCCCAACCCGGCGGGCAACCCGCCAATCTTCAGGGAATCTGGAACGACAAGCTCTTCCCCTCCTGGGACAGCAAATATACCTGCAACATCAACCTCGAAATGAACTATTGGCCCTCGGAAGTCACCAATCTGAGCGAACTGAACGAACCCCTGTTCCGTCTGATACGCGAAGTCAGCGAAACAGGCCGCGAAACCGCCCGCATCATGTATGGAGCCAATGGCTGGGTGCTGCATCACAACACCGATATATGGCGCATCACGGGCGCAGTGGACAAAGCCCCGTCAGGCTTATGGCCCGGCGGCGGCGCATGGCTCTGCCGGCATCTTTGGGAACGTTACCTCTACACCGGAGACACCGGATTCCTGCGCTCCGTCTATCCCATCCTGAGAGAGTCCGGACGCTTCTTCGACGAAATCATGGTGAAGGAACCTGCGCACAACTGGCTGGTGGTCTGTCCCAGCAACTCACCCGAGAACGTGCATTCGGGCAGTAACGGCAAGTCTACCACAGCTGCCGGATGCACCCTCGACAACCAATTGATATTCGACCTTTGGACGGCCATCATCTCCGCCACGGAGATATTGGGAACGGAGACGCCGGAGACGGGGATGTCGGGGACAGGGATGCCGGGAACGGAAGTCTCGGCTACAGACCGTGAGTTTGCCGCACGGCTCTCCCGCCGCCTCTCCGAAATGCCTCCCATGCAAGTGGGCCGTTGGGGTCAGCTACAGGAATGGATGCACGACTGGGATGACCCGAACGACGTACACCGTCATGTGTCCCATCTCTACGGCCTCTTCCCCAGCAACCAGATATCCCCTTACCGCACCCCCGGACTCTTTGATGCCGCCCGCACCTCACTCATCCACCGCGGCGACCCCTCCACCGGTTGGAGCATGGGATGGAAAGTCTGCCTGTGGGCACGCCTCCTCGACGGCGACCATGCCTACAAACTGATTACAGACCAGCTGACCCTCGTGCGTAATGAAAAGAAGAAAGGAGGCACCTACCCCAACCTGTTCGATGCACACCCGCCCTTCCAGATCGACGGAAACTTCGGCTGTACCGCAGGCATCATCGAGATGCTGATGCAGAGCCACGACGGCTTCATCTACCTTCTGCCCGCACTCCCCACGCTCTGGCGGGAGGGCACAGTCCGCGGCATCATCGCCCGCGGCGGCTTCGAACTGGATCTCAGTTGGAAAAACGGGAAAGTGAAGCGTCTGGTGGTAAAATCTCATAAAGGAGGCAATTGCCGCCTTCGCTCAGCGAGTCCGTTGACAGGCAAAGGTCTGAAACGTGCCAAAGGTGAGAATCCCAACCCGCTTTATGCAGTTCCCGTCATTGCCCGGCCGTTAATCAGCCCCGAAGCCAAGTTGAACAAAGTGGAAATAGCAAAGACTTATTTATACGATCTGCCCACCCAGGCAGGACAAGAATATACATTGATTGGAAACTAAATACTGAACTCATATGAATCGTATCTCACTGAAACTACTGACGGTGTGCGGAATTGCCTGTTTCATGGCCTGCACAGCCACCCAAAAACCAAAGACCGAGAAATGGAGCGAGCGCATGGCACGCTCCGAAATGGAGCGTTTCCCCGAACCCTGGATGATTGAAAAGGCTCGGACACCCCGCTGGGGATATACCCATGGCCTGGTAGTAAAGTCCATGCTCGAAGAATGGAAGCATACGGGCGACAGCACCTACTACGACTACGCCAAAATCTATGCCGACAGCCTGATTGACGCCGACGGACGCATCCTGACCATGAAATATCTTTCATTCAACATCGACAACGTCAATGCCGGAAAGATTCTCTTCGACTTCTATGCCCGGACGGGAGATGAACGCTATAAAATAGCCATGGACACCTTGCGCAAACAAATGAGGGAGCAACCCCGCACAAGCGAAGGCGGTTTTTGGCACAAGCTGAGGTATCCGCATCAGATGTGGCTGGACGGTATCTTTATGGCCTCTCCTTATCTGGCGCAATATGGCGCCACTTTCGGGGAGCCGGCCCTGCAGGACGAAGCTGTGAAACAAATTCTACTTATAGCCCGCAAGACCCACGATCCTGCAACCGGACTCTACTACCACGGCTGGGACGAGAGCCGCGAACAGAAATGGGCGAATCCCGAGACAGGTTGTTCACCCAACTTCTGGAGTCGCAGCATCGGATGGTACGGAGCCGCCATAGTGGATGTATTGGATTACTTACCACAAGAAACCGCAGGACGTGACAGTGTACTACAAATTCTGCAAGGTCTGGCACAGGCAATGGTGAAGTATCAGGACCCGCAATCCGGAACCTGGTATCAAGTGACCGACCAGGGAGCACGCAAGGGTAATTATCTGGAATCATCAGCCACCGCCCTGTTCGTGTACACACTTGCCAAAGCCATCAACCGGGGATATATCGGAAATGAATACATCGCCCCCGTGCAGAAAGCATTCGACGGCATGACCCGTGAGTTCACCCGTCTTGAAGAGGACGACACTTACACCCTGACCAATTGCTGCGCCGTAGCCGGACTGGGCGGGAACTCCGGAAAGTATCGTGACGGCTCGTTCGAGTATTACATTGGCGAACCCGTGATAGAGAATGATCCCAAATCCGTAGGGGCGTTCATATTGGCGGCAATAGAATATGAACGAATGAAAGAAAGAGCAAAATGATAATTTAGCGGCTTTGCCGCTAAATTATCATTTAACTAACATCACCCAAATAACAATAACCCAATAATAACTCAAATCGTAATGAAAACATTCAAACTAATCCCTTTTCTTCTACTTTTGCTGACTGTGGCAATGCCCGCCTCTGCACAGAAGAAAACACAGAAAACGTATATCCCCTGGAACAATGGCAAACTAATGGTCTCCGAAGAAGGCCGCTATCTGAAACATGAAAACGGCACTCCCTTCTTCTGGCTGGGCGAAACCGGATGGCTACTGCCCCAGCGCCTGAACCGCGATGAAGCCGAGTATTATCTGGAACAGTGCAAACAACGGGGATATAACGTCATTCAAGTTCAGACTCTGAACAATGTCCCCTCCATAAACGCCTACGGACAATATTCCATGACCGACGGCTACAACTTCAAGAACATCAACCGCCCGGGCGTCTACGGCTATTGGGACCATATGGACTACATCATCCGCACCGCTGCCCGTAAAGGCATCTACATCGGCATGGTCTGCATCTGGGGAAGCCCCGTCAGCCGTGGCGAAATGACCGTAGACCAAGCCAAGGCTTACGGCAAATTCCTCGCCGAGCGCTACAAAGACGAGCCGAATATCATCTGGTTCATCGGAGGTGATATTCGTGGCGACGTAAAAACCGCCGAATGGGAAGCTCTCGCCACCTCCATCAAAGCAATAGACAAGAACCACCTGATGACCTTCCACCCACGCGGCCGCACCACTTCCTCAACGTGGTTCAATGCCGCTCCCTGGCTGGACTTCAACATGTTCCAAAGCGGGCATCGCCGCTACGGACAACGTTTCGGTGACGGTGATTATCCGATTGAAGAGAATACCGAAGAAGATAACTGGCGCTTCGTAGAACGCAGTATGGGCACAAACCCCATGAAACCCGTCATCGACGGTGAGCCTATCTACGAGGAAATTCCTCACGGTCTGCACGATGAGAATGAGCTGCGCTGGAAAGATTACGATGTGCGCCGTTATGCCTACTGGTCGGTATTTGCCGGTTCCTTCGGACATACCTACGGTAATAATTCCATCATGCAGTTCCTCAAACCCGGTGTTGGCGGTGCATACGGTGCAAAGGAACCTTGGTACGATGCCCTGAACAATCCGGGCTTTAACCAAATGAAGTATCTCAAAAACCTGATGCTAACTTTCCCCTTCTTCGAACGTGTACCCGACCAGTCCATCATTGCCGGCACAAACGGAGAACGCTACGACCGTGCCATCGCCACACGCGGCAAAGATTATCTGATGGTGTACAACTACACCGGACGCCCGATGAAAGTAGATTTCAGCAAAATCAGCGGTGCCAGAAAGAATGCCTGGTGGTATACCACCAAAGACGGCAAACTGGAATATATCGGTGAGTTTGACAATGGAATACACAATTTCCAGCACGATAGCGGCTACAGCAGCGGAAACGATCATATCCTGATTGTAGTGGACAGCAGTAAAGACTATGTAAATAAGGAATGGGACGAACTGCCCGATGCACAACAGCGATGGGAGAAAAAGTAAGTGCAACGTCACTACATCAATGATAATTTAGCAGCGTGCATTTCCTAAGCCTGTAAGGCTTTTATCTTACAGCCCAGGGTAACACCCTGGGTAATGGATGATCCCACAATCTTACGCCCTGTAAGGGCAAAAGCCCATGTGGGCTGTTATGCCCTTACAGGGCGCAAAGAGAAACACATGGCAATCCCCCAGGGCGTTGCCCTGGGCTATAAGATAAAAGGCTTTCAGCCTACCAGGTACTATCACGTCAATGAGTATGCCGAAAGGGAACCTTGCTCCAGCGCTACGCCGCTAAATTATCATTTATAAAAGCAATCTTGAACTATTACTCAATATCATAACGCAATCAATATGAATAAGAAGATATCAATATCCCTTCTTTCCCTACTCCTCCTTGCCTGTACGGCACACGCAGCCTTGCGCGTCACCGACCTGCGAACAGAGCAATTGAAGAATCCACTGGGAATCGATATCCGCCACCCCCGTCTGGGCTGGCGCATCGAATCGGACGAGCAAAATGTGATGCAAACCGCCTATCATGTTCTTGTAGCCTCCTCCCCCGAACTCCTGGCACAAGGCAAAGCAGACTGTTGGGATTCGGGCAAGGTGAAAACAGACACTTCCCAATGGATCACTTATCAAGGTGAAACGTTGAAGCGCAACACCCCTTACTACTGGAAAGTGAAAGTCTATACCCATACCAATGAAACCGACTGGAGCGAACCCGCCTCCTGGAGCATGGGACTACTGAATGAAGCCGACTGGCAAGGGCAGTGGATCGGCCTGGACCGCCCCGCCCCCGGTGACAGCGAAACACAATGGAGCCGCCTTGCCGCCCGCTACCTCCGCAAAGAGTTTGCACTGACCAAAGAAGTGAAACGAGCCACGGTACACATTGCCGGAATGGGACTTTACGAACTCTTTATCAACGGTCAGCGCATCGGTGAACAAGTCCTGGCACCCGCCCCTACCGATTACCGGAAAACTATTCTGTACAACACGTATGACGTCACCCCGCAACTCCGAAAAGAAAATGCCATCGGTGTCATCCTCGGCAACGGACGCTTCTACACCATGCGCCAGAATTACAAACCCTACAAGATACCTACTTTCGGCTATCCCAAACTACGCCTGAATCTGATTGTTGAATATACGGACGGCAGCAGGCAGACAATCTCCTCGGACATCTCCTGGAAACTAACCACCGAAGGCCCTATCCGCAGCAACAATGAGTACGATGGCGAAGAATACGATGCACGCAAGGAATTAGGAGACTGGAACCGGACAGGCTACGATGATACGAATTGGATATCCGCACAGCGCGTCAGCATTCCCTCAGGAACCTTGCGTGCGCAAATGATGCCGGGCATGAAAGTTACGGAAAGCCTGAAGCCTGTTTCTATCCGGAAACAGGGAGACAAACACATTTTGGACATCGGTCAGAATATGGCAGGATGGCTACGTATTCGTATCAAAGGCCAGGCAGGAGACAGTATCCGGCTGCGCTTTGCCGAGCGCTTGCAACCGGATGGCGAAATCTTTACGAAGAATCTGCGCGATGCACATTGCACGGATATATATGTTGTCAGCGGACGTGAACCACAAGATGCCACCTGGGCTCCCCGCTTTGTATACCACGGTTTCCGCTATGTGGAAATCAGTGGTTATCCCAATGCCAAAACCGAAGATTTTACAGCTGAAGTAGTAGATGACGAAATGGCTCATACCGGAACCTTCACCGGCTCGGATGAAACACTCAACCAGGTATTGCGCAATGCCTTCTGGGGTATCCGCAGCAACTATAAAGGTATGCCCGTCGACTGCCCACAACGCAACGAACGCCAACCCTGGTTGGGAGACCACGCAATAGGTTCCTGGGGTGAAAGCCTGTTTTTCAACAATCATGCCCTATACAACAAATGGACACGTGACATTCGTGAAGCACAGCGTGAGGACGGCTGCATCCCGGATGTAGCTCCGGCCTACTGGAATTACTATTCGGATAACGTCACCTGGCCGGCTACCCTCCCCCTGGTATGCGACATGCTTTTCACCAACTACGGTGACCGGCGCGCAATCGAAGAGAATTATCCGGCTTTAAAGAAATGGGTATCTCATATCCACGAGTATTACCTGAACCGGGAATTTATCATCACCAAAGACAAATACGGTGACTGGTGCGTGCCTCCCGAGTCTTTGGAAATGATTCATAGTAATGACCCTGCCCGCAAAACGGATGGTGCGCTTATAGCTACCGCCTATTATCTGAAAGTCCTGCAACTGATGCATCGTTTTGCAAGCCTGCAAGGCCTCACCGCCGAAGCCGAAGAATGGGGAGCACTGGAACGTAAAATAAAAGATGCTTTCAACGCACGTTTCCTTCATGTGAAGGAAGGTACTTCGCCCGTACCCGGACATACTTTATATCCGGACAGCATCTTCTACGGTAACAATACCGTTACCGCTAATATTCTGCCGCTTGCTTTCGGACTTGTCCCCAAACACTACATTGACGAAGTTGCCAAAAATACCGTGGCTACCATCATCACTACCAATAAGGGACATATCAGCACCGGAGTCATCGGTACACAATGGTTGCTGCGCGAACTAAGCCGCCGTGGTCATGCCGATGTCGCCTACCTTCTGGCCACTAATAAGACTTATCCTTCGTGGGGATATATGGCCGCGCAAGGCGCTACCACCATCTGGGAACTCTGGAATGGCGACAAAGCAAATCCCGGAATGAACAGTGGAAACCACGTCATGCTCTTAGGCGATTTGCTTCCCTGGTGCTTCAACAATCTGGCAGGCATCCGTGCCGACCGTTGGAAGCCCGGCTACAAACATATCATCTTCCAGCCTGCCTTTGACATTCAGGAACTAAGCAATGTAGACGCCTCCTACACAAGCATCTACGGAAAAATAACCAGCCGGTGGACAAAGACTCCGACACATCTGAAATGGGACATTGAACTCCCCGCCAACACTACAGGCGAGGTATATCTTCCCGGCGGGCGGAAAGAAATGGTAGGTTCAGGAAAGTATCACTTCAGTGTAGATATTCCTACCCGGAATGCAGCTATCCTGAGTGACGAGTTCCTATATGAGAAAGCCTCCTTCCCGGAATGCCATGGAGCCACCATCGTAGAATTGAAAAACGGGGATCTTGTCGCTTCATTTTTCGGCGGTACCAAAGAGCGCAATCCGGATTGTTGCATCTGGGTGTGCCGCAAGCCGAAAGGTGCCAAAGAATGGACCTCTCCGCAACTCGCTGCCGACGGCGTATTCTCAATAAAAGATGCGCAGGCAGCTTTGGCAGGCATTGATTCCACTTGTACTCCTGTGACAAATGCCCGGGGAAAGTTGATTGCCCGTCGGAAAGCTTGCTGGAACCCGGTACTTTTCCAGATTCCGGGAGGTGATCTGATTCTCTTCTATAAAATAGGCTTGAGCGTAGGCGACTGGACAGGCTGGCTCGTGCGCTCTCGCGATGGAGGAAAAACCTGGAGCAGGCGTGAACCATTGCCGGAGGGCTTCCTCGGTCCTATCAAGAATAAACCGGAATACATTAACGGTCGTATCATCTGTCCTTCCAGTAGAGAAGGCGGCAAGGGATGGCGCATTCACTTCGAAATTTCCGATGACAACGGCAAGACCTGGAAGACAACGGAATCACTGGCTGCGGAACTTTCCGTACTTACTCAGCACCGTAAAAAAGGAGGTGTCAACGTAGATGATCAGGAAGGCGGCGAAGCCGTCAAAGGTGAAGGCGCAAAGCCAATATATGCGATACAGCCCAGCATACTGATACACAAAGACGGAAGATTACAAGTATTGTGCCGCACACGTAATGCACAGATTGCTACAGCCTGGAGCAATGATAATGGCGATACCTGGAGCAAAGTAACACTTCTGGATGTTCCGAATAATAACTCGGGAACGGATGCCGTAACATTGCAGGACGGTCGCCATGTGCTCATCTATAATAATTTCTCAACATTACCCGGCACACCGAAAGGACCTCGAACTCCTCTCTGTGTAGCCATTTCAGAAGATGGAATAAATTGGCAACCTGTGCTTACATTGGAAGACAGCCCTATCAGTCAATATTCCTATCCAAGTATTATTCAGGGAAAAGATGGTAAGCTTCATGCTGTTTATACATGGAGAAGGCAACGGGTAAAATATGCGGAAATAGATTTATCAAAACTTCAATAGGTCTTTTCTGAATATAATAAAGAAGCCCCGGAACTCTTATAACGATTGAGTTCCGGGACTTCTTTATTTATAAAAACATCAAAGAATACTATAGAACTTAACTTCTATGAATTATCTTACGGTAAATACAAACAGAATTATTGCAAACCAGACAGCCATACTCTCGTTTTTTCACATCAGGACCGATTCCTATAATTCCACTGACGGACTTGACAGGGATCATCAGACAGGAGTCTGTTAATGATATTCCGGTCGGGTTATCCCCTATTAAATGAAACAAGAGTTGCTGAGAAGATAAATGCCAATTGCAATATCCCGGACTGTATCGATTAGTGATTTTCAAGTCTTCGTTACCAAGCATTTGTTCTAATTGCTTTTGAACTTTATCCATTGCCTTTTCTACAGTCAAAGACCCTATTGTATCCACAATAAAAGCTTCCATAAAGTCTCCTTTCTGATTCATCCGTTCCGACAGTCGGCTAAACAAACTTCCGGCGGTACACGCGAACAAAGCCAAATACTCAGCCTTTTTTATATAAGCGCAGATCTGCCTTCCGACTTTAAGTTCTTGGCCTTCAACGGTAATCATTCCTTCGTGCAGAGACATCTTTTCCACCCTTTTTAGGATGTACCCCCCTTTTATATCAGGATTATCCGCCAACTTAGGTAATACAGCTCCGATAAATACATTCACAGGGTGATCGTCATCCAGTTTATCAGATTGAAGGAATGTCTTTATTTCCTCCACAGAAGGACAGACATCCTCAAAAGCAAACCGGTAGGATTGAAAGCTCTGAACCATTGCTACTTGTTTTGCTCATTAAAAATCTTCACTTCTTCGAAAAAAGCCAGTAAGTTCTCTTGAGATACATGAGGCGGAAGATCGCATCCGCTGGAAATTACAAAATTATCATATCCCCTTGTGTCAGCCAACATTTTCTTTGTCGCAATACGGACTTCCTGCCCGGTTCCGTGTTTGAATATGCCTACAGGATCAAGATTGCCCATAACGGCTACATCAGACGGACATTCTTTCAGGACATCCGTCATATTGATTTTATTTCCGAAATGTAATCCGCAGGCTTTACTTTCTATCATAGCTTGAGTAGCATGCCCCGTATTTCCGCAATTATGAAGAATAACTGCAAAACCGTCATCTTGCACAGCATCTACTATCTGTCTCACAAAATAAGTAGAATAGGTCATGCAATCATCATTCGAAAGGAGCCCTGCCGCCGGCTCTGCAATGATTACTCCGGCCGTCCCTGTATTTTTGAGTTCCCGGCAATACCGTATCAGAAAACGGGTACATTTGTCCAACAGTTTCAAGATGGTCTCCGGATCAATATAGATAGCGATCATTATTTCCGTCATGTCATATAAACGTCCGGCAAGAGAATAAGGTCCGATGCATCCCGAAAGAACAGGTTTCTGAATATTTTCAGCCGCCAGACGATTTGCTAATAAATATTGAGGAATACGTCCTTTCGTCATATCCGGTATTTCCAAAGCATTTACCGATGCTTCATCGTGGACGATTGCTCCCGCAACGCTGGGTATTTCATCTTCCGGAATCATAACCCGGGCTCCGAACGCCTCAGCCTCCACTGTGAGATCCATAATTGTCGTACAAGCTGCCGAATCATAAAGATCCGCCAGGTATTTGACAGCTTCATAATGTGTTTTCCCATCAGTCACAGCATCTTTAACAGTTTTGCCAATTGCTTCAATTCCCGGATGTATCATGATAGGAATTGCCGGACAACCTTTTGTTCTGAGTATATAATTAATAAAATTCATGCTGATTGTTATTTTAAGATACTAAACTTTCCAACCATACAACATCATCCTGAGGATCAGAGCCATAAGCATCTGCTCCAATGGATCGTGCAAAATCCGGGGTAAGCGGAGCTCCCCCGACAATCACCTTCGTCTGTGGAGACACTTCCTTTATTGCCTGGATAATTGGCTCCATGTTTGTCATTGTAGTTGTCAGAAGAGCAGACATTCCCACAACCGCATCCGGATATCGCTGAAGTGTTTCAAGGAATTTTTCCGTTTTCACATCAACTCCCAAGTCAATAACCTCCCAACCGGAACCTTCCACCATCATTCCCACCAGATTTTTACCGATATCATGAAGATCTCCAAAGACAGTTCCCAAAATGAAGGTCCCTTTTCTTTTTACTTCACCGGAAGAGAAAAAAGGTTTCAGGTGCACCAAAGAAGTATTCATAGCTTTTGCAGAAAGTAACATCTGGGGAACAAAGATTTTATTTTCAGAAAACTTTTGCCCAACCTTATTCATAGCGGGTATCAGAGCAAGGTTCATGATGTCAGAGGGAGTGATTCCTTTATCCAGTGCTTCCCTTGTATACTCATCCGCTCCCGGCTGCCCTTTCAACTGAGGAGGAAAAGGCGATGCCTGATTGATTTTCCCAAGCTCTACATATTCGAAGAGTTTTTCTAACATTTCGTTCATCGTTTATTATTTTATTAGAGTTAATCCTATTTTTAATTGAAAAAGATATATACACTTACCATAACAATAATCAGCAGTCCCCATACCAATTTAACATTTCTGTCGGTTTTCATTATTTTATATTCCAAACTTGAATTTACCGGAGATTTATCCGCCAGTGAAAACACCCCAATAAAACAAGCCAGGATTATAAATATAAAGAAAGACAAATACAAATAATGTAATCCCTGGAAAATAATCCCGCAATAGTACAGGACTCCTGTGCCAATACTAAATATTGTCCCTACTGTTAATGCCAGATTGATAGCCCGGGTCGAAGTTTTCTTCCAGAACACAGCACAAAGAAAAGAGACAGCCATTGGAGGTGCAATGAAGCCTAATACAGACTGAAATATATTGAAAAAGCTCAGTCCCTGAATAAAGGTGATACCGATTGCCAGAAAAACAGATATAACAGCACCGATCAAAACAACGACTCTACCAATAGCAGTAATCTCTTTATCAGTAGCCTCCGATTTCATCTTTTTCACATAAATGTCCATCGTAAAGACAGTACTCAAAGAATTTAAGGCAGCTCCAATCGTACTGACAAGTGCAGCTGTCATTACCACAATTACCATCCCTATCAATCCTGGAGGAAACACCAACTTAACAAGTTGCAAATAAGCATCAGTAGAGTTTTGCAAGTTAGGAATCAGTATAAAACATAAGACTCCCGGTAAAATAAAAAGAGGAATATCTATTAATTTCAGCCACCCGCAAAAGTTTGCTCCCAATTGCCCTTGTTGCAGATTTTTGGCTCCGAGTACAGATTGAACCATAGACTGATCCGTACACCAAAACCAGATACCCATGATAGGATAACCAATCAGAATAGCCAGCCAGGGAAAATCCGGATCACTCAACGGTTGAAACAAGTTCCAATATCTTGCAGGAGTCTGTGCTATCACCGAATGGATGCCACCGACTTTCGTTATAGCCATGACAGCCAACAATATGGAAACAGCTATTAATAAAAGCATCTGAAATACATTGGTATAAGCAATCGCTTTCAAACCTCCTGCCATCGTAAAAGCTGCTGATACAACTACAAGTATAATTATACATGCCCATAACGGAAAATCCAGTATTTGCGCCATGAATACTCCCCCTGAAAACAAAGTCAGCCCTAGCCAGGATATAAGAATGGTCAGCATAGTATACCAGGCAATATAACTTCGTGTATTATCTCCAAATCTTTTACCCATATATTCAGGCAAAGTCATTACTTGCGCTCCAAGATAACGGGGAGCAAAAACAAAAGCAAGCAGGCATATCAAAGGGAAAGCATACCAAGAAAAATTCCCGGCGACAATACCACTTTCATAACCACTACTGGCATTAGCCACCAACATCGACGGACCGACATTGGTCCCCCACATAGTCAGCCCGATTGCAAACCATCCGAGTGATTTGTTGGCTAAAAACAGGTTACCTTCCTTTTTATTCTTTTTCTTTCCGAAACTTGCACGGTAAGCAATTCCCAGCAAGATGACGATATACACAACAATTACAACAATATCCAGACTCGTTAACTCGATAAGATTTTTCATAGTTTTATTGGGTTATACTATTAAAGTGATGAATACATTACGCCATCTCAGAAAGAGTCTATAATTTTCAAAGCCTCATCAATCTCCTTTTCCGATTTGAAATCCATCTGAATATTCAGTCCCTGATTTCCTACATTATCTAAAAGAGGTTTCAGTTCATCCAATGTCACCCAGTTTGCCATCACTGATTTTCCGGCAGCCAAAATCTTTTTATAAAGACCATACCATCGGGCATCTCCTCCCTGAGGCTGGCCGACTCCCGGTGTCCACTGAACAGCATTCAGATTTTCCAATTCAAGAACAGCATCCAAATGCCGCATGGCATCTACACCATCAAGATGATACAAAGTATAATCTATGTAATCACATTGTTCTCTCAAAAAAGGAAGAGCAAATGTCCGGAAATCATCTTCGGAAATCATAATCGAAATATCGCACTGCAATTTAGATACCTTTCC
This sequence comes from Bacteroides stercorirosoris, assembly GCF_900142015.1. Taxonomy (GTDB): domain Bacteria; phylum Bacteroidota; class Bacteroidia; order Bacteroidales; family Bacteroidaceae; genus Bacteroides; species Bacteroides stercorirosoris. The sequence goes on along the minus strand of NZ_FQZN01000003.1, from coordinate 293,466 downwards.
AGGTCCCCAAATCGAAAAATAACAAAAAGCCATTTCATCCTCTTCATTTATAATCTCATAAATCCGGTCAAAAGCTTTAAAGTAGGCTTTATTTATTTCTTTAAGCTGATGAAGCGTTGTATCCGGGTCAATCATCAAGTCCATCAGTACATTATCAGAACCTTTCAGACTGGCAAGTACATCCAACCCCTCGACAAGATCTGGACAACCAATCAAATAATTTCCCCGGGCTTTTTCCTTACATTTTGCGAGCAGTTCCAAATGAAGTTTCCACCACTTATCGTCTTCATTAAAAACAATGTTTCCATCAAAATCTTTTTTGTCACGTATCCAAATCGTATCTTCCCTACCCTCCAGATCAGCACCCAGAATAGCTCCAAGAGAGCCGGGACCGAGCTGTGTATTTGCCACAGGAAGAATATCCGCCTTATATGAGTACCGCGACATTTTATAATGAAGATACTCCGAACGCCATTCCGGATCAAACCAGAACTGATTCATATCTTTGGCAGGAGTCGGGGCCTGCACTGCTTCATGTGGAGAGCCATCTTTATCCAAATGTTCCCACATGGTCAGCACAACACCTTTTTGATTCCACCAATCCATATAGTGTTTCTTTGAAACTTCAAAATTATCTTTCCAAGTTTTCATCTGCTATTTTAATTCAGTAATTAGTAAATAATATATTCTGTTTTTGACAAGTCCATCTGATCCGTACAACAGACATCTTCAGGATACATAGGAATTGAAGCACCGCATTTTACAAAAACCGGCATCTTCTCCAAAGGTACATATTGATCTCTCAACCATTGCCTGCCTTCGTAAACCTCCCCGGAGAAGAAATGAACCCATTTTCCTTCCGGCAGATAAATATCCCGTTTGTTTTCGGCATTCATAACGGGAGCAACAAGCATATTATCACCGAAATAATACTGGTCATCAATATGTCTGCAAGTTCTATCATCAGGATGTTGTATGATCAGAGACCGCAGTACCGGGAATCCAGTTCGGGTAGTTTTTTCACTTTGTTCCACAATATAAGGAATGAGCTTATACCTTAATTTCCACCACTTCTTTATAATATGTGCAATTTCAGGATAATACCAAGGTTCCCGTTTGGCAGAACCATGATAGCGAAGATGAGAAGAAAACACACCAAATTGTGTCCATCTGACATATATATCGTCCGGTAAGACAGAATTCATGAAGTTAGGTACACCATGAAATCCTGGTACATCATGACTCCAAAACCCGAAGCCTGACAAGCCTAAATGAAGTCCTCCCTTCAAAGAACCGGCCATGCCATCCCATGAACAAGCTGAATCTCCTCCCCAATGCAAAGGATAACGTTGACATCCTGCCCAACCAGCCCGTGCCCAGATAATACCATCACCGGTGATTTCTTTCGTAATTTCGTAAGCTGCCTTTTGATAAAGTAATGGATAAAGATTATGCAGTTTGTCAGGAGACATCGAATGGTAAGCCGCATCCAGATGAATATCTTCTCCAAAATCAGTTTTTATACAAACTACTCCCATATCCAGTAATTCTTTCAATAAGTTCTTATACCATTCTACGGCTTTATCATAAGTAAAATCAATTGTACCGGCATAGTCCTGCACACTGAAATTAGAAGCTCCCTGTATCTTTTTCTCACTCTTACTGATGTAATTATTCTCAGTAGCTTCCTTATACTGCCGGGCAGTATAGGCTATATATGGTAATTGCCAAAGGCTTACACGATAACCTTTACTTTTCAGTTCCCGGATATATTTTTCCGGTTCAGGAAAACGCTCTTCATTAAATTTCCATTCACAGAGCCAATCAGTTTCAAACCAGCCGGTATCCAGATGAATAACATCACAAGGATAATCTTCTTCACGTAACCGATCACATATCTGTTTCACTTCATCTGCCGAGAAATACGTCATTCTGCTCATCCATACACCAAAACTCCACAACGGAGGCATCGATGGAAATCCGCTTAACTGACGATAACCGAATAATATTTCTTCCGGAGTTTCACCACCGATAATAAAACAATCTATAAGCGCCTCATTCACCATTATCTGTGCAGAACGGGTGGAATGGTCGGCCAAGGAAAATTTAGCAAATGATGAAGTATGGAGGAATAAGCCATAATTTTCGCTGGATAAATAGAAAGGAATGTTTTTATAGGCTCTCCGGTTATTGACTCCCTGAGCATCCTGATTCCGCAATTGAATCGTTTTTCCTGAAAGATCCATTTTAGCAAACCGTTCTCCGGTTCCATAAAAACATTCATCTGCTTTTGCATGAAAAGAAAGAGTTGCACGGGCCGCTTTGCCCTTTCTCTCTACAAAAGCGAGAGCAAAAGCATCGTGCCGGGCAGGTGAAAACATATCGTATGCCGATATTTTTACTTCGTGCTTTCCGTCCGGAAAGAAACGAATATCAATTGTTTCCTGAGGAGCCGGTTGAAGATCACTCCACCACTCTATTTCCGGTTCACTAAAACTCACAACCGACTTTTTAGTCCCTTCCAGATTTCTGATAATCCATTCTTCCTGCTTTTTATCATAAGTAAGAGGCATCTTTCCCAAGCGGGAATCCAACTGGAGCATTTCAGAAGTTTCCATCACTTCATCACCGATTTCCATAGAAACACGAAGTATCTTATCACCGTAAGCACTTAATCTTAATAAATAGTTTTTCCTGGCTTCGGTAAGGTCCGGAGTTATTTCATTGGAATTGTTTTGCTTCTGAAAGGGAACCGTAATGTAGATATCCCCGTCTCTTTCTTCAATGGCAATAGGGCGGCAGGCTCTCCATAAGCTATCTCCTTCATTCAGTTCCGGATTAAAATCGAGGAAATCAAATAATTGATAGTTTGTTTGTATCATAGTTATTCTTTATTATTCATGACAGGATTAAATAAAACCCATTTTTCATCAGGAGCACTTCCTTCTATACCTTCCTGATAGTTGGCCATAATGGTGTTCCATTCATTTACTCTCGGATTGTTTTCTGTTGTTTTCGGATCCAACTCGTCCAGACTCTTGCCTTCGGGTATGCTGATAACCAACATCAGTTGTCTCCCATTTCTGAATACCAGTAATTGTTGAAAATCGGCTTTGCAGAAACCATAGGCCACTTCCGGCCACTTCTCGAACTGAGTGGCATGATAATCCATATATTCCTGTTGCATTACCGAATCCTGAACCAGATTAGCTGTCATAATGGTATGTTTCCACTTTACAGCTTCTGTCTTCGATTCACAACAGTTCCTGTCGAAGACATAAAAAGGTGTTTCATATATTTTGATTATAGAATTCGGAGAGACAGCCGAAAGTTGCTTCCGGATACCCTCAATTTCTGAATCGGACATAACATCATAGACAATTAAATGATTTTTCCATCGATAGACTGACGTCACGGGAATATCGCATCTTGCGCAGACTGCCATCAATTCTCCAGACAGAATCGTATCATTAGTTTCAATGACTTCTATAATAGAAGCATAAGATATATCCTTGTTTTTAGCTGATTGGGAAGTACATGCTAACAATATACCCGACATTCCCAAAAGCCAAATCCCAATTCTCAACGTAAGTGTTTTCATCCAATTATGTTTAAGGTTTGTATTTAAAAGCGGAAAATGTTACTTTTTTGCTTTTTCCGCTTTTCTCTTATTTACATAGTCTTTGAACATCTGACGCCAGTTACGGCCATGCTCATTAAAATACTGCTCACACTTGGTTTTATAGATTTCGAAGATTGCGGAAATCTGCTTCATGTTCTTATAATCAATAGCCTGTTCACGAGCCAACTTCAACTGTTCCAGCACAAAAGCTGTTTCCTCTTCCGTCATGTTGGGAACAATAGCCTGATATCCCTTTAAAGTGAAAGCCACTTTACCAACCGTATATTTATCAAGGATCTGTTCCACTTGTTCTTCTGTCAGCACTCTGCGTAAATCTTTCATCAACTTTTCATGAACTTCTTCCGGCATGGCAGAATCGGCTATCATTTCACGGTCCAGCTTGCTCAGCGGTTTGCCGGTCAGAGGATTGATACCGGCAGGAATAGTAGTATAAGGATGTTCATTATGCCAGTCACGAACTTTACGCAAATGATTGTACACAGCGGTTGCAGCAAAACCGGCTTTCTTGTCATCGTCCAGATTCAAAGAAGCCACCCATTCGTTTGCCTTTTTCTCAAGAGAAGCATCTGATTTCAATCGGGCAAAAGCTTTCTTATCAAAGTAGACGGCTATTCCATCAAATGAACGAACCGCGCTTTCCGGAAGCAACTCACCTTTCTCGCCAAAACTATACATGGCAGATTCCGGCTCAATAGTGATTTTACTCTCATCCAGCATCTTCTTATCCAAATCGAAGACTTCGGCAAAGAAATCATAAACAGCGTTCCGCTTATTGGGACCGAAATCATGTTTCTCTTTCGGCAGATGCACATTCACCACTTTATCTTTTGCACCGTAAAATCCATAAACACGTTGCAGATAGGGAAATTCCAGCGTAGGGACGCTTGCAGTCCAATCTCCGCCATCAGACACTACCAACTGCGGACGAGGAGCAAAAATTGCAGCCAGTTCGGCATTACAGGTTCCTCCCGCAGCAAGCTGGATAGGCATACCACTCTCACAGGGACACCCTCCGTCGAAATGAGAGGCAAGGCTCACCACCGGTGCCGAAGCCGCAAAACGCCCGTCGAGCACACTCAGCAAAACTGTTTGCGTCCCGCCACCGGACCCTCCGTTTACTCCGATACGGTTCACATCAATATCTTTACGGGAAGCAAGCATATAGTCAAGAATCAGAAGTCCGTTCATAGCCTGAATGGTATGTGCCGCACTACTGCGATGTGCCGCACTGCCCACCTGCAAGGCGGACTCTCCCCAGCCGAAAAGGTCATAATCCACACAAACGGCACCCATACGCGCCAAGGTTCCCATACGCTGCTGCTGGTCTTCGCGATAACGCCCGCCACCGAAATGTCCGTTCGGACAGATGATAAGCGCATGTTTCCCTTTCGATTTAGGGACATAAACGGAACCGCAGACGTAGAGTCCGGGAAGCGTTTCGAGTGCAAAATTCTGTACCGTATAGCCGTCAAATTTCCTCACCTTCGAAAGAACCGGCTTTGACTTCACACATTGAGCCAGCAAAGCGTCAATGCCTAAACGCTGGCGAACCTCTTTTCTCAAAGAATCGGCACGGAGTTCCAAAGCCTCTTTATCCGCATAAAAGGAATTGAGATAGGCCAGCATCTTTTCACCATCAGCATCCGTCCGGCGGGGATATTCATAAGCTTTCAACTTATACATATCCGCCCCCTGCTTGACAAATTTGTAATCGAAAGGTGACAATACATTCGTCAGGGATTCTTCTACTGAATAAGGATGGATACGAAAATCCGCGTATGGTAATACTTTTCCTACCGTATCTATGTCATACTTCAAACGGATGCCAAAACGTTGTTGAATATCCGCCAGTACTTCATTCAGCGGACGGGCAAATGCCGTCTCATAAGTTTGCGTTTGTGCTTCTGCCGAAAGAGATGCGGCAAGAAGCACGGAGAAAATAATTCGTTTCATATTTCTGTATCATGTTATTTAAGTTTCACTTCTTCACCGTTGACGGTGACATCATCCAGCGTAATACGCTCACAGTCTTCAAACACACACTTCTGCCCGGCACCCCGGATATGGATGTCACGCAGTACAATGTCGGATATCGGAGCTTCTTCCAGGCCGGCAATCTTTATCGGAGTTTTAACGTCCGTCACAGTCATCCCGCTGATGTGCACATTACGAAATATGGGAGTACGCTCGCTCTTGGGTTCGAGAGGCATCTTGCTGTACTTCAAATCCAGAATCACGGCTTCCTTTTTGATATTGCTCATCACAATATTGCTGACACGGATATCTTCGACGACTCCTCCCCGCCCGCGGGTCGATTTAAGCCGGATGCCACGGTCGGTTCCATCAAAAATACAATTAGAAATAGCCACTTTACGGACTCCTCCGCTCATTTCACTGCCAATCACTACTCCGCCATGTCCGGCAAGCATGATACAATTGGTTATTGTAATATTCTCACAAGGTACTCCCAGACGGCGTCCTTGCGCATCCCGACCGGATTTAATCGTTATACAATCATCGCCTACCGAAATGTGGCAATCGCTGATATACACGTTCCGGCAAGATTCCGGATTAATTCCATCCGTATTGGGAGAAGGTACGTTATGAATGGTGATTCCTTTTACCACCACGTTCTCACAAAACTCTGGATTCACTGTCCAGAATGGAGAGTTGATAATCTTCACACCCTCTATTTTGACTCCCTTACAACGGACAGTCTGTATGAATGGAGGACGGAAGAAACGACGTTGCAGCGTACCGACATAATCTTCGTTCGTATCAGCATAAATGGCCTTCGTATCGTTCTCCCTATCCCACATCGGCTGGTATTTATTTATATCGCGAACGCCGTTATCTTGCAGGTCAATCATGACGCGAAAGAACTCCATCCACCACTTCTTTCCCTGGCCATCCAGAGTTCCTTCTCCCTTGATGGTGATGTTCTCCGCATCTACGGCATAAATCAAAGGCTGGAAGCTCTTCATCATCACCCCTTCGTAACGCATCTCCACAAAAGGCAGGTAATCGTCAAAGTTATCGGAGAACAGCAAGGTGGCCCCTGCCTCCAGTTCGAGGGTTATGTTACTTTTCAAATGGATGCTTCCTGTCAGATAAGTTCCGGCGGGAAAGTAAAGCGTTCCTCCGCCATTGGCATTCAGGCGGTCGATGGTAGAGTTTATCAGCCGTGTATTCAAGGACTTCCCGTCTGTTGCCGCACCTGCCTTAATCATATCCACCCGTTCCGCACGGAGCGCAATAGTTACACAAAAACAGAAGAGGAAGAAAAGGGTTATTCTGAGTTTCATAGTCATATTGTTATTGATTATTTTTCGTTCACTACAAACTGGTATGTTCCGCTTTGTACCTCTTTCGGCGCTATCTCTCCGGGAAGGGTAACGACTGCGGTTGTATTTACCGGAACAGAAAGATTCAACGTAAACGTTCCACTCTCATAAGTCCAGTCTACAGCTATCACACCGTAAGGAGTATCATAAGAGCATTTCACATATTTCAGGTCACCAACCGGTTTCGGGGCAATACCAACAATCTGGTATCCATTCTTAACATACGGACGGATTCCGGCCAGCGAATTGAAAAACCATTCATCAATCTGTCCCATCATAAAGTGATTCCAGGAAGAGCCTTGGCGGGGGTCCCACTGTTCCGTCAGAGTTGTGGCGCCAAACTTGAGTTGGAATCCATATCCCGGTGCTTCTTCGTGGTTGAACATCTTATAGATAAGTTCATCCGCACCGTAATTGGCCAACGTCTGGATCAGATAGCGGTTGCCTACATCACCGGTGGTCAACCGGTTGCCATGAGCTTCCACATCTTTCACAAGGTTCATGAAGACCTTCCGGTTCAGGCGATGATCCATTTCATAGATGCCCTGGTGTCCGGCGCTTTGAGTGAGCCGGAGGAAAAGCGGCAATGCATTGCTGCACTGGCTTCCCGTGCCGTATTGTGCCGTATCATGATTCAGAAAGCGTTCATTAAACGCAACTATGATGTCGTATGCCAAAGAACTGTAATATCTGACATCATAATCATTGCCTACAATAGATGCCGCTTTAATTAAATAGTCAACGCTCATGTAATAGTGCGCCGTGGCTACCAACGGAACCGGTGTATTCCGGGAGAAACCGGCACGGAAATCCCCGTAATCATACCAGTCGCCCAGGCCGAAAGAGAGAATATGATTATCGGCCCTGGTAGACAAATAATCAATATAGCGGCGCATATTCTGATAGTATTTCTTTATCAGTGAATCGTCTCCGTATGTTTCATAATACATATACGGAAAAATGACCAAAGCTCCTCCCCACTCCGGAGATTCGGCAAAAGCGTCCATTCCCGGACCTTCAAAAACCACATATTCCGGTGCAGTCGTAGGCATCGCTCCATTGGCATGCTGGGCATCTGCCATATTCCGCATTATCTGAGGGGCAAAGGCTGTGAGATCATAATTATAGAACAAGCCCGGGCCATTGAGGTGCACCTGTTCCAGCCAACCCAGCTTTTCACGATGGGGACAATCCGTAAACACCGACTGCATATTGCTACGCACGGCTTTCTCTATCAGACGATGAGCCGCATTGAAGATGGGGTTGGAACACTCGAACGTAGATACCTTTCGTACCGAGTTATAGACAAAGCACGACTGAATGTTTTTCAGGACAGGCAGTTTTCCCGGATTCTTCTGTCCCTTCAGCACCGCCCCTTCCACCTGGATGTAACGATAGCCATAATAAGAAAAACGGGGATGCCAGGTCTCGTCGCCTTCACCTTTCAAGGTATATTCATAATAATGCTGGCGTCCCGTCTGACGCTGATTGCAAGCACCTTCATCGGTCAAGGCCTCGGCAACTATCAAAGTGACCTTTTGCCCCCGCTTTCCACGCACGGTAATCTCCGGGAAACCAGCCAGATTCTGCCCCATATCCAGTACAAAGGCAGAAGGATCGACCGTTCTTTTGGTTGATTTACAGGCAGAAAGAATCTGTTCAGGCGTAAGTTTCGTCACCTTCTGAATGTCATAGCGCTCCATAATCTTTACCGGAGCCGCCTTCTGCGGACGAAGCATTCCCTTCGGAGCTTCCTGAACCACTACCGGACGCCATTGCCTGTCATTGAAACCGATTTTATTCCATCCTTCCTGTTCACGGCGCGCATCATAATCTTCTCCCCCGTAAATGCAATTAAAAGTGATAGGGCTCAAATCGTATTTCCAGTCGTTATCCGAATAGATTGTCTCCCGCGTTCCATCCTCATAATTAATGACCAATGAAAACAAAAGAGTCGGAGCTCCGAAACTTATCAGCAATTTACGATAACGCCCGCCCTGCACATTATAAAAGCCGTTACCCAACAAAACACCGGCGACATTTTCACCTTTCTGCAACAATTCCGTTACATCATACGTATTATAATACACGCTTTTATCATAATCGCTCCAAAGCGGGGCAAACTCACTGTCGCCTACTTTCTTCCCGTTCAGGGAGAATTCATAAAATCCCAGACCGCAGACTGATGCGGTGGCTTCCACCACTTTCTTATCAGTCCTGAACTCCCGGCGCAGACAAATGCTTTTCTTAGCCAATGTGTCCACAGCCGCCCAGGCCGCTTTAACTTCCGGCTTCTTCAACTCTGCGCCATGAAATCTCCGTCCTTCGGGCAGACGGGCATCTTCACGGGTGATGGCGCCAATCCATTTTGCAGAAGAAAAGCCCTCGGGAGCTAAACGGAATTTCGCCTCACGGCTCCACTCGGACGGCGCATCCGTTTCATCCCAAACGCGCACACGCCAAACATAACTATAGGGACTGTAACGATGAATGTCAGCCTCTTGAGTGGATATTAACTGGCTTTGAGAAGACTTAACTTTTCCGCTGTTCCAGACAGAACGTCCCGTGCAGGTTTCACGAATTTCAACCTGATAGGCGGTCTGCCTCGTCCCGTTTTCGGATGACGACATAGCCCATCCCAGACGGGGATAACCCTCAACAATCACCATTCCCTCCTGCATTTCACAAGTGAGGCGGCTAACCGTTATATTCTTTGCCTGCGCCAGACAAGGCAAACAAAGAAGAAGAAGAATATATCTTTTTAAAACCATCATTAGTCTATCTCTATTTCAGTAAGTAATCACATCAGTCTATACAATAAATGATAATTTAGCGGGCGGATGCCCGCTAAAAATTGACAATTGACAATTAACAATTAGGCTGCGCTATATTGTGCTTAAACAATCGTTCCGAATGGTAATTGTCAATTGTTAATTGTCAATTTTTAGCAGCAAAGCCGCTAAACTATCATTTGCCATCATTTCAATGCATGTTCACAAACAATCCTCGTCAATGTATCCGCATGTCCCACTTCTTTTCCATCTACAAAGATGCGCAACCCTTTTCCCCGGTGGTAACGATCACCGTACTTATCCCAAAGAATAGTAAGATTATGCCCGTGATACAAAACATTGTCCAGGCAGAACCAATCCCATCGATCCGCCGGTATCAGCGGATTCACCTCTACCGTATCGTCCAGACGTGGGCGAAGTCCGATTAAACCCGTAATCATCAAATCATTGAAAGTGGAATGGTTGTAGTAACGGCTTCGTTCCTGGTCGCCTTTCAGCCAATAACCAGTCACTTCATCCAGATATTCGCCGATATAAGGCCGTCCGCGATGATATTGCGATTCCACATACAGCTCCATCTGACGAAAATAGACACTGTCTGACAACACAGTCTGCGGATAGTTATTCATGAAATTAGCCATAGCCGTGAGAGTCTGTGCCGAAGCAAACGGCCAGATTGCACCGTCCCACTCGCATTTACCTACTCCGTGTGTGCGGAATTCAGGATGGCGGCGTTCGGCTGTTGTCAATCCGTAAGGGGCGGAGAATCCCTTCTCGTCCATAATCTCTTTCCAGGCGACTGCATATTGTCCGGCTGTGTCCGGCAAATTGAAATACCAGGGAATATAACCGATAGCTTCGCGCACATTTGCGGAAGAATCCGTACGCATGGTTTCAAAAAACTGATGACGCGTATTCCACAGTTCACTCTGAACCAGACCTCTCAGTGTGTCCGCCTTCATTCCATATTTCATAGCTCCTCCCTCATCACCGGCAAAGATACCCATCAGCGAAAGCGCCTTTGCATTGCCATACATATAGCTGTTGATCGTGGGGCGTGCATACTTCTTTCTACGACCGCCGCTGATAGACTCTTCCATACCGTCCTGCACGTCTCCCTGCCAATACAGTCCGTTCTTCAAACGGTTTGTACGCTCCCAACGTTCATATTCCGTTTCCAGGTCCTTCTTCATGTCCAACATGAAATCCCTGTCCGCATCCACCATATAGCGGGCCAGCACGGCATCCGCATTCCAGGAACTGAACTTATCCATTTTCTTCATCGGACCACCTTCGTTACCACGATACCAGGTGTGAATAATCTGATCCAGATACTCGGGATTGCGAAGCCAACGGCTTTCATAAATATGATGCCCGATAGCACAAGCAATTAAATTGTATTTGTCGGCGTATGAACGCTGCACAAGGAACTCCGTCATGCCGTAACCGGCAGGAGTCTGTTTGATATGTTTACGTAGCGACCACCAACGGTAGTAATACATCTCTTCAAAATTACGTTGCGGGCACTCAAACAAAGGAATATTTTCTTCCATCCACTCCGAAGCTTTCGCATTTGGAATAGCCTGGGCTATATTCTCATCTTCCATTCCATTGAAATAATCCACATAATGCTTAAAATCCGCATAGTTCAGAAAAGCGGCTGTTGCATCTTTATCGGCAGAAGAAGTCTTCACATTGGCAATACGATATTCAACCAAAGCCTCCCGGGCACCTGCATCCAGAAGATCGTATGTCTGGTCGGCAGGAGTATCTACAGTGGGGAATGTGCGTGGCGCTCCGGTGCGGAAAGCTATTCGCTCGATAGAGGCTACAGGGGCAAAGAACATGCGGAGGCCCACTCTTTTACCATCCACATAAACCTGGATGTTACGGTCGGCAACCGAAAGAACAGCCTCGACATGATAAGTCTTTCCCGGCTCATACTTCATCATATTTCCGAAACGCGAACCGCCCTTGGCACGGAAAACGCCATCGGGAGTCAGTTCCAGGCGCGAACAGGCAATGCTGTTCTCATCCAGAAAGTCAATCTGAAGCGTACCTTTATCATTCTGTCCGGCCTGCAAATCAAAGGTTACTTTCAACTCTTTGGAAGCCGGGATTTTACGTTCCACCTTTGCATAATCAAAAGGATCTTTATCCTGCAGGCGCAGCCATTTCCCATCCAAAGAGACCGGCGCCCAAACCGGAGAATAAATATTCCAGTTCGTCAGTCCTGCAATGGTCTCATATCCGGAGAAATTATCATCCGCATGTGCGGACGCCTTCAGTTCTACGGGAACAGGAATACGGGATATCCACATGTCTTCCTTATTCACGCTGTAGGAAACCCACAAGTCACCATCGGCAGGTACTCCGTTTCCTTCCTGAATGCCACGGGCATATTGCGGGCCGTAAGATTTGTAATTCCCACCATAACGCATCGGAGGAATCTCACCATGCACCAGGTTCAGAGTCGTATATTCCAATCCATCTTTGCTCAGGGAGATTGCCAGCGGCCAGCGAAATTCCGACGGATTATACACGGTAGCATACATACCGTCGCTCAGACGCTGCCCCCAGATTTTCGCATTACTGTTGACAAAACCTTTGGCACGAAGCACAGGCTCCGCCCAGGTATGTCCGCCATCTTCACTGATGGAAGTCAGGGCATGTTTCCAAAGACTGGCAATACGCCCATCGGGTAATGTATAACAGTTGAACGCTTTATATCCCTTTTTCAAAGGAATAACCGGGTCTTCCCGGTCAGCTTCCTCCACCCATTGCATCATATACAACGGATTATCCAGAATTTCCTGACAGGCTTTTACGAACTCACGATCCTTACTTTTCCTGAAATATGGATAGTCAGTATTCTTTTCGTTGAACCCGTGGTTATAATAAATAAAATAGATCGGTCCGAAAGAACCATCTTTATTTATTTCGCGTACCACACGTCCAATTCCATTTCCATCATTAGGGTCATCCTTTTTATCCAAGGCAACTCCATAATTTCCCATTGTAATCAGTCGGCCCGATTTGGAAACATAAAATCCTACACGCTGGTGCATGATTGCAATCAAATCTTTAGCCTGTATGCCCGGACGAGACTCTTTTGTATATCCATCCGGTACCTTATAAGGTGGAAACACTACTTCCGGATTTGTCCACTGATAACCATCTTCAGAGGTCATCAGGAAAGTCTGCGAAGGCGGGATGTGCTCATCCGAAGGGTCAGACAGGTACTGATAATAAAACTGCCCGTTCCAATATGCCAGCATCGGCTGGTGATTATAAGTCCACCCGGCACCGTTAGATGCATCAGGGTTTTCACGGTTGGCACGTACCAACTGTATATTGTGCACTCCCACCACCGGAGACAACTGTCCGTCATGATAGGCAGGATTCGATAATTCCGTTCCTGTATAGTGGATTCTATCCTGCGCAGAAACTGTTGCTGTCAGCCATCCGGCAGCCAATACAAAAAGAAGTTTTGTGGAGTTATTCATGATTACGGTTTATTGTTTCGGATTTATAATTATTTCTTCTTATTCCCCTCAAGTAAAGCCTTGACAAGTGACTCCGGAGCTTTGAAGATAGTCCCGTGTTTATGTCCCACAGGTATGCTTACGTTTCTGGTTTCATCGGTAAAGTTAATAAAATCCCGGGTACGTACGGCTCCGTATATTTTTTTTCTGTAAACATCAAAATAAACAAGGTAATCCTCTCCTACTTTCTCTACCGACGGTCCCTCTACAAAGGACTCGGTAAACGGTTGCGAAGCTGGAGAATAAGGTCCTGTAAGTGAGTCGGCGAAAGCTACTTTCAAGTTACGTTCGGGACGTGTATTATCTTTAAGCACCATTACGTAATCGTTTTTCGCACGTTTCAGGATGGTAGCATCAATCGAACTGAATCCCGGATCATATAAAAGTTTGGTTTCCGATATCGTCTTAAAATCTTTCGTTGTGATGTAATATAAACGATGATTATTTTCTTCTTCCTCTATCCCTCTTTCAAAGCGACCCGGGACACAAGATGCCCAAACAACCATAAATTGTCCGTTCTCATCATCATAAAAAATCTCCGGCGCCCATACATTGACAGTCGTCGGTTCATCAGCCATTACCGGAATCATTTGTTGCTCCGACCAGTGGACCAAATCCTTGGAATATGCATAGCCAAATCCAAGATCTCCCTTCCAACTGGTAGTCCATACCAAGTGATAGGTCCCATCCGGGGTACGCACCATTGAGGGGTCACGCATCAACTGTTGTTGTCCCAATGCCGGTTTCAGCCAGACACCGGGAATGCTATCCCAATGCATGCCATCTTCACTATATAAATATCTTAATCCTTCATTAGCGGGCTCATGGAATGAAGTAAACATATAATAGTCTTTGTTTCCCCCACAAGAAGCTAAAAACAAGATGCTTATTGCAGCTAATGTATTTCTAAATTTCCTCATTTCTATAAATCTTTTATTCGATATTATATTATATATACAGAGTAGACGGCGGAAAAAGAGATTTGTACTCAAATAGAGGTGGAAGTTTCAATAACAAAAAAGGCAACCTTACAAGTTGCCTTTTTCCACATCAAACACTAACCATTATGGCGTTTATAGTGAGCCTCCACGTGCCTTCACACGTTTATACCACTCTTCACGTTCTTTCTTCAAATCATATCCGCGCTTAGCAAGATAATTATTGATTCGCCCTTTGTACTTGCCGAAAAAAGCATGTTTCCTATCTGAGTTTTCAGCATCAATGGCAAATTCACGGGCCTCTTTCAGCCAAGCATAAATCTGGGCCTTTTCATCTTCCTTAAGAGAAGGAATCATATCGAGATGCGATTTATAAGTTATTTCCAGAACTCCATACGTCATCCCGTCTTTCACTCCTTCTATTTGTTCCTCATTCAGAAAAAGGGACAATTCTGCAGGAAAAGCGAAATGAATCCGGTAGAGAGCTGCATCTTTAGCGTCTTCTGCAGCTTTCAACGCATTATTTTTCGCATCGCCAGTCAATCCCGACTCTTTGATTTCTTTTACTTTCGCATCACGTACCTCATAAATGTCATTCAATGTGAAGTAACGATTGGCAATAACATTGCGTACATCTTCAGCTACCTTCGCATCATTAATGCCAAGTTTATCCACAATTTTCTGCGAGCGTTTCACAATGGATTCTACATATTCAGGATCACGATTCTCTTTGTCCAGATCAATGGCTTGAGCAGTAAACACCCATCCGGTAAGAAATAACAAAGAGAGTAACAGTATCTTTTTCATAATTACATTAATTTACCTTTTTCAGCCAATGTATCGTAGTTATTTTTCATATCAGTCCAGTCAATCCTATTCTTGGTGCTGATACCATTGATGTATTTCTCAATATTGGTATATCCATCGCCGGTGCAGTCTTCATTCGCATCACTCGGATCATTCGGATTCAGCCCATTGGCTTTTTCCCATTCATCCGGCATGCCGTCGCCATCCGTATCTACGTATGGAGTACCCTTATATTCAGGATAACCTCCCACCTGACGAATATCAGTGATAATTCCCTGCTTATATGAATCTTTCGGCAAGCGACGATATTTGAAGTGTCCATCCTCATCCTGAGATTTCGGAGCCAATCCCCACATGTCACCATAAGCATCTTTCGGAAGTTTCTTTTCATAATAAACTTCTCCTGTTTTCACTTCATGTATGATGCGCTGGTCAACGATATCACGGCAAGGTATATTGGCACCCACATTTTTCAATACGGATTCATAAGCATCATTGGCAGACATGATATTTATATAAGGCATTACAAACGGCTCATAGGCACGCATATTCTCCGTATATCCGTCTGTGTTTCCCTGATTTTCAATCTGAATACCACCTGCCCAGTTGTCTTTTGTAATTTCAGGATAACCTTCCATGATATTACCATCAGCAAAAACACGGCCATACACCTTATAATCAAGTTTACTACGTCCGGCTTCGGGTTTTAGAATACGGTGTCCGACAGGAGAATCTTTCGGAGTCAACGGTCCTGGTTTATAGTAATTATTGACCACATTAAACATCGCACGATAATCACCGCCATCCATTGAACGGTGTACCCAATTATACACAACGTTATTCACAAAATTGAAAATGCCATACCAGCCGACAGAAGGATTACGTCCGGCATTGCTGGCCCAAAGGTTACGCATAAAGGCACAATTCTCACCGCCCAAAGTACTGCCAAAAGCATGATTATATGTATCCAGCGCTTGTGCGGAAATTGTATTCTGAATAGTAACATTCACCGTAGGAAGTTTCTCATCTTTATAGCCTTCGCCCGGACTGTACATGTGACGATAGAAAGAAATATTCTCATCCAGCCCCCAAGTACATGAGCAATGGTCAATCATAATATTACCAATTGGATTACCTCCAAATGAGTCGTCACGACGGGTTACCTTAGTCTCCCCACGGCGGAAACGCATATGACGTACTACAACATCGTGCGTATCTACCCAGAAAGATTCTCCGGCAATGCAAACCCCATCACCGGGAGCTGTTTGTCCGGCAATAGTGACATAAGGGGCACGGACAATAATTGGTGTTTCCAAACGAATAATACCTGCCACATTAAATACAATGATACGGGCACCGCCGCTCTCACAGGCCTCGCGGAAAGACCCCGGTCCACGGTCGTTCAAATTAGTTACGGTAATAACTTTACCTCCACGACCACCAAGAGTGAACATACCGCCTCCTTCAGCACCCGGGAATGCCGGAATCTTAGCCTGCGGCAAATCATCCGGACGAGAAGCCCAAGGAATATAAGGACGCCCTTCTTTAGCTTCCTTTTCAACAACAGGCAAAGCTTTTGCCCATGCTTCATCCGAGCGTTGGCGCCCTTCCGACATTATTTTTCCGCTGATTTTCCCGGCTTCTTGGGTTATATTGGGATATTGAGCCTTTACTGCGGTAGGGATCAACATTGCGACCGTACAAGCCGCTAAAACTACATGTCTCTTTTTCATTTATTTATTAAGTTTGTCAGATTGTTATTTCAAAAATACAATAATAAGACGAAAGGAAAAACGAATTGTAATCAGAAGAAATCATTTATTTTTTCATTTTACGCGCTTCCTGATCCTCTGTCGCCTTTCTCAAATCATATCCACGACTGGATAAGTAGTTATTGATGCGCCCCCGATATTTCGTAAACATCTGGCGCATTTTCCGGGGAGTTTCAAAATCCATACTAAATTCACGCGCTTCCACCAGCCAATGGTGCACTCTATTCTTATCGGACTCCGTTAAATTGGGTAATAGATCAAGAAAGTCATTATAGCGAACCTGAAACAAATTGTAAGTCATAGCGTCCTTTATAGTTTCCACTTGTTCATTATTCAGATAAAAAGAAAGCCAGGCTATATATCCGAAGCGTGAACGATACAAATCAGAATTATACTGATAGTAAGAACGTTCCAATTCGTCAGCTGCTTTCTCTTTAGGCAATCCCATTGCTTCTATTTTCTTATTCCGCTCATCATAATTCTGATGAATTTCCCGTAATTCCAAATATCGGTTAGTTATTACGATTTGGATATTCTCACGAATGGAATCATTGGTCAATGAAAGTCTATCCATAATTTCAGCTGTCTTTTTCCGGGCTTCGTTTACAGCATCAGCCGGAAGATTTCTTGTATTTAGCTTGATATCAGCTGCTAACATAACCGTTGTAGAAAGCAGTAATAAAATTAGAATGGAGAAGATTCGATTCATCATGTCTTTATAGTTTATAGTTATACATAAAATTGATTCAATAATAGGACGATAGAAAAGACCATTTGTAATCGCCAACAAAAGGAATAATAATAAAAAAGATTGAATCTTACTTTTATATAAGATTCAATCTTCAAATTATAAACAGAAAGGATTATTCCTCCGGAGTACAATAATAATATGTACCGTTTTGCTCATCTACGGTGAGACAGGAAGGAGTCTTATTTTCAATCATCCAACCGGCAGTCTGTTCAATCCAATTATTACCTTTGGCCGGATCATACATATCGTAATGAATAGGATAGATATAATACCAACCTCTCCAGGCAAACAGGAAGTTTTGGTCAGTTTCTTTTGAGCCGGATTCCATTCCATATTTATGTCCCATCTTCTCAATCGGATCATACGTCTTCATACCTACTCCATCATAAAATGCTTCTAATTTATCGAAAGCTATATCACGCTCTGCATCATTCATACTTCTTGTAATTCCTGGTACAGCTTTAAATAATTCATTATCAACTAACGGATGGTTTACTTCTGACCCAATATATTCAGGAACCGCATGGGCATTATCCAGATCATATCCCCAGATTTTACTGGTATGTTTAGTTCCAGACAATGGTTTCATACCCAACTTAGTTAAAATATTATTAGATTTTGAATATTCCGGCCTTCCATCTTTGCCATCATAAATTTTCCAACCAGCTCCCCAAGACGCCTCTGGATCATAATATCCATTTGCACTATTATAGCCACCCCCAATATTTGGGTCAAATCCTGCACCACCCTCAAATAACAACCAACGTTTTAAATCCCATGAACGTTTACCTTCATATGCTAGTTCAATTTGACGTTCATTTAATACAGCTTTTATTAATTGATACCGATCAGATATATTGCCTAAACCATAATTATTGGCACTTGAAATACCCACGCGAGAACGAATCTGCCCTAAATAATTCAAACATTCACCAGCTTTTCCTTGAGCAGCATAACATTCAGCCACATTCAACAGCAGTTCTCCATATCGATATTCCATCACATCAGTTCCACTCGTTTCTTCTGCACCTACTGCAATTGCGGGATCAGCCATCTTCCATACGATAGCACGACTCTTTCCATTTGCGCCACTATCACCTTTTTTACCATCGGTATAGCGATACATATTACTTTCCTCATTACTATACTTATAGGAAAATAACCAAAATTGCTTCTTTAATCCAGGCCATTCGCAACCAGAGAAAGCGAAAGTACGATAAAAACGCGGATCACGATTACGATAGAATTTTTCATCATCATAACCATTTTCTGCAATAGCTGTTTTACCATCCTTCATTGGAAAGGCTCTCAATATTTCTTCTGGAGCAGGTATACCAGCACCATCATTGCTGGCAACAGCACTTGGTCGAATTTTGCTTTCCCACTTATTAAAAGTTCCAGGAACCAACGGATCATCATTCATTAAAACAGTAATAATAGACTCTGGATTAAATGCTCCATTATAGTTATAAAAAGCTTTATCCCATGATTCAATATCAGTTACACTCGTACCATAACCGGCTTGTTTTGCAGCCTCTAAAGCTGTCAAATTAGCCGTCAATGCTGCTTGCCAGCGTTTACTGGAAGGATCATCCCAATTTGCATTGAAAATAGGGCTTGCCATAAACAACCGCGCACGAGCAGACATAGCCAATGCTGCAACTGAAGTGAAGCGTCCGTAATTCTCACCGTCCCACTTTGCTGGAAGTAACTTAGCAGCTGCTTCAAAATCAGCACATACTTTGTCAATACATTCTTGCATAGGTAAACGTGGAGAACGGTCACCATTTTCCGGCATATCAAGCTCTGTACAATAATACGGGAATCCCCCCCATTCACGAGCAGCATCAAAATAAAGCCACGCACGAGCAAACATAGCCTGACCTTTCAGACGATTCCAAAATTCATCATCAGCAATCAAGGAACGTGAACGATCAATCTCTTTAATATAATCATTAATCACATATACCGTAGGAAACAAAGTAAAGCGTTCAAAATTATTAAAGTTCTTTACGTTATTTCGCGGATCATTCCAATAAGGAGGATTGGCGATGTGGTTTCCGGCCTTTACATTTTTTACAATCTGTCCCGTATAATATGAACTTTTCCAACCCGTCATTTCTTCTGAGAAAATATTTTGTTTCCCACCAGTAGATTGATCTTGTCTCATTAAAGGATCAGAACCGCAAAGAGGAGAATTATACCTTGACAATATTTGTTTATAAATAGTCGCAAAGACAGCAGTAGCCTGCTGCGGATCGCTGTACACGTCAATAGTAGTCATATTGTTATAATCCTTTTTATCCTTCAGAAACTCATCACTACATGAAGAGAGTCCTATTAGTAGGCCTACTGCACCTATAAATATATTTTTTACATTTTTCATATCATCAATTTTAATATTAGAAATTACATCATTAAAATGTAAGATTAAGCCCCAAACTCCAAGTCCTTAAAGTCGGATATCCTGTCTTAACGCCATCATACATATTCACAAAATGATCAGGGTACGGATTATGGAAATCCCACAGGTTATTCCCTGTCAAGTTAATGGAAAGAGCATCAATATTCACTTTTTTCAGTATAGACTTTGGAAGAGAATATGCAAATGTCATATTACGCACATACATACGGAATGCAGAAACTTGCCAAAAATCGGACGTTTCACCATATGCATTGCCGGCAGCCATAGTCGGATAACGACCATTCGGATTATCTGTCGGGTCAAACATATCATTCACATACGAGAATTGACTCCACATAAATTTTCCTGTACCAGCCTGTGAACCACGAAAATCAAGAAATCCACCCCATGAAGTGGAAATCTGAGCCGACCAGCTGAAATTCCCCCATTGCAATCTCAATTTCGTATTGATACTATGACGGCGATTATCTGCTAACTTCGCATAATCTTCACCATGATCTTTAGAAATAACTCCATTAGGACCAGCAATCGTTTTATTTTCCGTATCAATATCTCCAGCAATATCTTCATATACTAACATACCAGGATACATCTTTTCTTTTGATGTAATACCCAAAAAGTTGGGGGAAGTACCCGCTGCCTCGGCAAGTTTTGTCAGATAATCCCAATAGTTATCAATATCGGCTTGGTTACGAAGAATTCCATCACCGCTACTGGTATGTTTCCAAGTTCTGAATCCATATTCACCTCCCATTCCATGATAGCCAGTATAGTCTGATCTATTAGCTGCCTCGGCGGGATAGTCAAATGTAGGATCTAAACCCAACACCGTTTTATTCCAAGAAACTCCATAGTCCATTCCTATAGAATACTTAATAGGCCCCCAGGATGGAAGTAACGATTGTTTAATATCATCACTCCATCTCACAGAGAGTTCAAATCCCCAGGCATCTTTCTTACCATAATTAATAGAAGGCAATTTGGCACCAACATAAATAGGCTCTTCAGGATCTGAAATTGTCATAATTAAATCTTTAGTCTTATCGTAGTAGAAATCAGTTGTAATAGATAAGCGATTGTCCAGCATATTCATATCCAATCCAATATTGTGCTTAATAGTAGTATCCCATTTGATATTGCGATTGGCTGTACCATTTATATTAGCTCCACTGGTATACTGCCCTCCCAAGGAACCAAAACCCATACCACCCGTAGGTTTTATATTATATATCTGTAACCATTTCCATGCTTCTACATTATCTTTACCTGTCTTACCTAAGCTATAACGTACTTTCAAAAAATCAAATATTTTACCCAAAAAACTATTATTAAAGAACTTTTCTTCGGATGCTACCCATCCTATAGAACCTGTCGGAAAAAACGCCCAGTAGTTTTCAGGAGCAAATTTAGTAGATGCATCGGAACGAAATACAAATTGCGCCAAATACCTGTTATCATACTTATAACTAGCTCTACCTATATAAGAGAGCGATCCACTTTCGTATTTTCTATAATAAGTCCCTTGAGCATCCGAACTTAAAGTCCCAGCTGTAGCGCTCGTTCCTCCATATGACAAACCCAATCCTCTATACAACTGCGATAAATCATCTCCTTTACCTTCTGCACGTTCAACCACTGCTGTAGCTGAAACATCATGTTTTCCAAATATACGATTATAAGAAATCGCAAAACTATATTGTTCACTTTTACTTGTAGTCTTAGCATACTTTACAGTTGGTTTCTTATCAAGATTATCACCATTCGGATCTCCATAATTTATAAGTCCCCATTCCGTATAATCACCTAACAAATGCATTTCTGGTTGATTAGTATTACCAGCACGGGCTAAAGTAAAATAATCACCAACCAAATTTGAATGTGAGTTATTATATGAAATAGCATAAGTACCTTTCAAATTCAAACCTTTGATAAAGGGTACATCATATGTCAGTGAAAAGTTAGCAGAATAACCATTAGTTTCATGATAACTTCTTGATTTAGAAGCTTCCTCCGCAAAATAATTCCATACAGAAGTACCGCTCACAGAAGCATCAGGCTTCGTATCTAATATTTGTGGACCGCCCCATGGAGATACATAATAAGATTCTGTCTTACCACTAACTTCATCATAAATTGAAGTCTCCCAAGGAATATATTTAGGCATATGGTTCAACATAGCATAATCTCTAGATGCTATCTGATTTCCCCATGGACCTGCTCCTACATTCGTTTGGATGTTATTACCCACTTTATCACTATTATAGCCAGATATAGTAGCAGATAGTTTCAAACCCGAAGTGACTTTCACTTCACCACCAGCACGAAAAGTCCATTTAGTATAATCCTGCACATCACCTAAATTCGTATCTTGCTTCTGATAATTGATTCCTGCAAAGAAAGTAACCTTTTCTGATCCTCCGTTGACTGTCAAAGAATGTCGGTGAGAAACAGACGAATGCCATGCCTCATCCAGCCAATTATAATTTAATTCTTTCATGGCTTCCAACTCAGCAGGTGAATACTTATAGTATGCATTATTATTATTACCATTCACTATATCAGCCTGATTATACAAACGATTGGTAAATACCCCCAACTCATAAGCACTCATAGTCTTTGCATGACTTACTGCATCAGCAAAATCTAACTTACCAGAGTAAGAAATTTTAGGGGTACCCACACTTCCTCTTTTTGTCTTTACCAGAATAACACCAGCCGAAGCTCGTGAACCATAGACGGCTGCAGAGGCATCTTTTAATACAGTCATACTTTCAATTTCCGATTGATTTAACATATTAAAAGCAATCATTGAAGGTTCACCATTTTCATCCACTTGAACTACATCATCAATAACAATCAATGGCTGATTGAAACTAGCTGAATTACCTTCAGAGAAGCTCATCGGTTGACGTACCTTAAACGTACCGGTAGAACCCGGGCGGCCATCACTTTGAGTAACCGAAAGTCCAACAACCTGACCCGATAGTGCATCAATAATAGATGAACCGGGTATATCCGGAATATCTTCCATCTTCACATTTGTCGCAGCACCAGTCAAGTCTTTCACACGTTGCGTACCATAACCGACAATAACAACTTCATCCAGCAATTCTGAATCTTCTTTCAACGTTACCTTTAGAATCTTATTTGCTGGAACAGTTACCACTTGAGTCACATATCCTATAAATGATATCTCAAGTTTTGCCCCTACCACTGCATTCACACTAAACATACCGTTTAAATCTGTAATAGCACCAACAGTAGTACCTACCACCTTGACATTAGCACCAATAATGGTTTCACCTTGTTCATCAATCACCGTTCCTTTCACTACTCCCTGCTGCTGAACCACATTTACCGCAGGCGCGTCCTTTGCGGTTACAGCAAAAGCTTCTACAGGAATCGAAAACAAAAAAGAGAGACAAATAATCTTTGCTGCGCTCAGATATCTGCTCTGTGTTTTTCTAGAAAAGATTTCCTCTTTTTTCATCTGTTCATTAATTTAAATTCAAAAATACAAGATTCCCTTAATCGGGCTCAATATTTATTTTACATTAAAAGGACGAACAACTAAAAAATATGTAATCACCTAAAAAGAATAAAAAAAGAAGGACTATCTATATTAACGCTTTATTCATCGGGCATTAAGCCAAGATGTTAAATATTAAAATAATATCTATTTTAGCAAATTACAGTTCATAACAACACAATATTCACATTTTACATAACACACCCTATCCTCCAAAATCGAAATCTGGAATATTTCACGAATAATACAAGAATAATAATGCGCTATTTCTGTATATTATTCCATATTTACAGCTATTTAATGCAGAAAAGGGTTACTACTTACGGGTGAAAAGGTTACTACTTATAGGCAATATGGCTACTACTTATAGGTAAAAGGGTGGCTACTTACGAATAATGCACTTATTTGCGTCATCTTTTTCTCCTATAAGCATACTTTTTAAAGAATATTTCGTTGTAGAATAAATGTAATCATTTCGATATTACACTATCATTCTGCAACTTATCCATTTTCTTTTGCATATTTCCTTATTTACGGATCACTGACTAAAAGAACGCATTCTCAGCTAACTAAAAATACAATTTGTCAGAATGTCAATGCCGTTCATAAAGAATGCATCAACCCACATCTCCTCTGCTCAATTCCCTCTCTCCTATCATATATTGCAATCAGAAATGCGTGAATTCAAAGAATAAGTCTTATCTTTGTCAGAGCTGTAAATACTAAAACTCAGCAGATATGGAAGAAATATACAGACGTTATCCGATAGGAATACAGAATTTTGAAGAATTGCGCAACCGGCAATGCGTATATGTTGATAAGACGGAATTAGTCTACAGATTGGCTAATACCGATAAAGTCTATTTTTTCAGTCGTCCCCGCCGATTCGGCAAAAGTTTACTTGTATCTACGCTCGAAGCCTATTTCCAAGGGAAAAAGGAACTTTTCAAAGGACTTGCAATGGAACGGTTGGAAAAGGAATGGACAGTTTATCCGGTACTACATATAGACTTCAGCTTGACCAAATATACAGAACTGACTGACCTCACAGGACAACTGAATCTTTTCCTACACCGCTGGGAAAAGATTTATGGAAAAGATGAAGTAGAAACGACTTCAGCAGAACGTTTGCAGGGAATCATATTGAGAGCCTACAAACAGACCGGAAAACCCATAGCTGTGCTAATTGACGAATATGACGCGCCCCTGCTGGACAGCAACTCTGATATCCAGCTACAAAAACAGCTCCGCAACGAAATGCGCAAATTTTTCAGTCCACTCAAAGGACTGGGACAATATCTGCGCTTCCTTTTCATTACAGGTATCAGCAAATTCAGTCAGATGAGTATATTCAGCGAACTGAATAACTTGAAAAACATCAGCATGCGTGACGACTTCAGTGCACTGTGCGGCATCACCGAGCAGGAGTTGTTGACACAATTGAAACCAGATATTGAGCAAATGGCTAAAGCAAACAGTGAAACTTACGAGGAAGCTTGCTTGCATCTGAAACAGCAATATGACGGTTATCATTTCAGTAAGCATTGTGAAGACATTTATAATCCGTTCAGCCTGTTCAATGCTTTTGATGCAAAAGAATATAAAAACTTCTGGTTCTCCACGGGTACCCCTACTTTCCTGATAGACCTGCTACAGGAATCAGATTTTGATGTGCGTGAATTGGAAAGCGTAGAAGCTACCGACGAGCAGTTTGACGCGCCCACCGAACACATAACGAGTCCTATCCCGGTGCTCTATCAAAGTGGTTATCTCACCATCAAAGGCTATGATCCGGACTTCCAAATATATAGGCTTGCATACCCCAACGGAGAAGTACGCAAAGGATTTATAGAATCCCTGTTACCTGCCTATGTACATCTTCCCGGGCAGAACAACACCTTCTATGTTGTTTCATTTATCCGCGATTTACGCAAAGGCGATCTTGAAAGTTGCCTGGAGCGCACCCGTTCCTTTTTTGCTTCTATCCCTAACGACTTAGAGAATAAGACCGAAAAGCACTACCAGACCATTTTTTACCTTTTGTTCCGCCTGATGGGACAATATGTGGATACCGAAGTAAAAAGCGCCATCGGTCGTGCAGATGTTGTCGTAAAGATGAAAGATGCCATTTACGTCTTTGAGTTTAAATTCGATGGCACTCCCGAAGAGGCTTTAGCTCAGATAGATAGTAAACAGTACGCTATTCCTTACCAATCGGACGGTAGACGAATAGTCAAGGTCGGAGTGAACTTCGACAGTGCGACGCGTACAATTGGGGCATGGAAAATAGAATAGTCAAGGACTATATTGCTGAGCGTGCAGCAGGTATAACTCATAGGAATAATTATAATTACAACACAAGATTCTTTAATCAAAATTTAAACACTGATTATCAAATCATTGCAAGAAGTTATTTTGTTGTCAACAAAAAGTTAAGAGTTTGTAGACAGGAAGTCAACTCCTTGTCAACAAACTCTTAACTTCTTGTAAGCAGAAAACAGATGATGTTTCTATTGTT
This sequence comes from Bacteroides stercorirosoris, assembly GCF_900142015.1. GTDB lineage: Bacteria > Bacteroidota > Bacteroidia > Bacteroidales > Bacteroidaceae > Bacteroides > Bacteroides stercorirosoris. The sequence continues at coordinate 267,402 of NZ_FQZN01000003.1, read as the reverse complement.
TAACACTAAGCCTGTTCACGGTTGCCGCTATCGTTTCTCCCGTCTGTGCTGTGTCCGCAAATTCGGTAGCCAGTCGGCAAACGAAGTTCTTTTCCGCTTGCGCAGGGACGGGCTGACAGATGGGTGCGGCAGGCGGAATTTTAAGGTATTACATCTGTGAGGCACAATTAAGTTACGGGTGTTCGGGGCAGTTCCCCCGTCCACCCGTATAACCCCTATAAAATCAGAATAAATAGGACGAGTATTTTGTATTTCAAGAGAATAGTTTTATCTTTGCAGCAACATCCTTACCCCGCTTCCCGTCAGATCAGCGCGCTCAGGGTAAGCCTTTTATTTTTTATACCCCTATGACTAAAATTCCTTACCTCAAACAACTCATATCTTTTCCGGATCAGATTGCTTTGCTCAAATAGCGTGGGCTTGTTTTCACGGACGAAGCCCAAGCCTTGCACCTGCTACGCAATATCAGTTATTACCGTTTAAGCGGCTACTGGTATCCTTTGCTGGCAGACAAGCAAAACCATTTGTTCAAGCCCGGCAGTACATTCGATGCCGCTTACAATATCTATAAGTTTGATAGCGAGCTTCGTAAGCTGATTATTACGGAACTGGAAAAGATCGAAGTGGCTGTACGCACACAGACCGCCTATATACTCTCTTCCCAATGGGATGGATATTGGTTTGCCGATGCTTCCCATTTTAACAATCCGGTACGTCACGCCAAGATATTGTCAAAGATAGATGAAGAGTACCAGCGCAGTGAACATTGTCGATTCTATACAATAATCTGCTTCCCGGAAGGGCAAAGCGGAGCATTGCGGCTTATTTCGGGCTGCCCGACACGGTTTTTGCTTCATGGCTGCACAGTATTGTTTATATCCGTAACATTTGCGCCCATCATTGCCGCTTATGGAATCGGACACTTAGCATCCACCCGTTAATGCCCCGTTCACCACGCAAGCCCTTTGTCACGCTTCCGGCGAGTGGCACACGGCAGGTTTATTTCATATTGAGCATGACTGTTTATCTATTGGATATAATCAATCCCAACCACTCGTTTGTCGAAAGGTTCAAGGATTTGCTTTCCCGCTATCCTTCGATAGATGTCCGTGCGATGGGCTTTCCGGCTGGTTGGGAAAACGAGGATATTTGGAAATAGACAACAATGTTGCCTAAATTTATCAACGGAAAAGGTGCGACAGTATCTCACCTTATAATAGTCAAAACCTATATAACAAGGTAAGCGACTGAATACATATTATATTTACTCAGTCGCTTACCTCGTTATTACTTCTTATTTATTTCTGAAACACCTCCTTCAAATACTCAATATTCGTCCCATAGTTCTTTCTGACATTATGTACATCATCCTTATCCCGTGAGCGCTCTACGACCAGCCATCCGCTCCACCCTATTTTATCGAGTGTCTTTTTAACTTTATTCATATCCAGCCGCTTATTAAAAGGAAGAGTCACCCCATCCGTATCCGTGCAATGAATCTGACAGATTCTCTTTTTTCCTAAAATCTTAATTTCCTTACACAAATCACGTCCATTCTCTAATGCATTCTGAAATTTGAAATAAATCTTGATGCCGGAAGAATCTACCTCCTTCAACAACTTTACATCACCTTTGGCATCCAATTGGGTTTCAATTCCGATTACTAAACCTTCGGAAGCAGCCATATCTCCCACTTCTTTCAAACGCTTCACAACTTCAGCCCGAAGCTCCGGTTCTCCTTCCCACCCTGCCTTTATTCCTCCTAAAGGAAGAAAAGCAACTTTGGCATCCATCACTTTCATAGCTTCCAAACAGTCCCGAACCAACTCCTTATAATTAGTACGCTCTAAAAAAGACTGACCGTAAAAACCGGACATGGCAACAGAGGGAACTTCCAGTTGAAACTTCCGGGCAGTTTCACGAAATAATTGTTGAAAATGAGGTTCACGCAGTTTATTATCGAACATCTCCCTTTTACCAAGAGATCCCATATCCAATTCTACACCATCACCTTTCAATTCATGTACCAACTGAAACGAACCGATCTTCTGACGCTTCAAAATCATCCAATCACATACGGCTACTTTATAGCGATGTGCAACTTGTATACAATCATCATGAACTGCCTCACAGTTCTGAGCTCCTGCAGGAAGCAAGACAAAAAGAAGTAAATAAATACTAATCAAGACTTGTTTATTCATACTATTAATTAAATTCAAAATTTTTCTCATTTATAATACTATTCAGTTTTTGCGAGAAAACAGCATCATTATCCCTTCCCCTGAAAAGAGAATAAAAAGAATATTCCTCTACGAGAGTCAAGTTTATCTTAAACTTAATAACAAGACGAAAAAAAATATCTTCTGTAATCATCAGTTCTTCTATAAAAAAGGACTGAGTTCTTTTTTATAATTTCAAATACAAGATTATTTTGTAATCACTAATGCGGAAAATCGATGCTCTTACTCTTAACACGTAATGCTATAACTGTGTTGCAACGTTGCTGCACATACTTTGCAATGATACTGCATATACTTTACAGCAGCACTGCATATGCTTTGCAGTAATACTGCACATGCTTTGCAGTAGCACTGCACATGCTTTGCAACGAGACTGCACATACCTTGCAGTGAGACTGTTTCCCTTTTGCAGTAATTCAGTGACATGGATGTAGGGGAACAGAACAGTAGTACATTGATTATCGACTCTAATCCCTTTAATTAATATATAGTGGGGGATGTGGGTGTCCGCACCAAGAACTACCCACTTGAAAGCCCTTTTATGCACATATTAAGAGAAAAGATTCCACACATGCAAAAACGAGGTATTTATTTGACTCATAACAATATACACTGAAAAACAGCTTAAAATTCAGTGCTGACAAAACGTTTGTCGTCACTTACCAACACCTTATCAGCACTGCCGTCAAACCCCGACTGGCAAAGGGTTTGAGAGTTATCAGTGCTGGAGTGCTGACAACTTAAAAAAAACTATATTGAGAGAAAATATAGGAATCACCATGCAATCACATACTCAAACCCATCGAACTTGGGAACAATGCCAAAACCGGAGGCACGAAATACATTAGCTATCTTCCGCTGTTCTTCCGGCGAAATCAGCCGGTCTCCCTTACGACAATGATAGAAGTAACGTTCACACGAAAAACAGTTGACGACTCTGAGGCGGATGCTGTGAGCATCTTTCAAGGGAAAATCTTCAAAGAGATGAGTCATCCCCTTAGCATAGCGAAGCGGTTCGCTCGAACGGTAAAGGGGGCAGGCAGACAGGTCGGACAATTGTTCAACATAAATAGCATTCACCGTATTTACGGTTTGAGGTTGCAGTTCTTCGCTCTCTGTGAGTAACTTCGCCGCTATGGCTCTCAGACAACTGTTCGCTTTGGGACAACAGTCTTTGCCTGCAAAACAATGGGCATAGCCATGAGGGATATCTTGTTTTAATATCATAATGATCTGAAATTAATTGGACATTGCAATTTCATGCAAATGTACCCAATTTATTCCAATACGCGTCAAAATATACTGCTAATAATCCTATCTTTCAACATTGCACATTCATCTTTCAAAAGACCGCAATCCACATCGGCGGGAGCCAATAATACAGCTTTCGCCTCCTCCGCATCGATTATATCCTCCGGGTGTACCCTGAAATAAGCCTCCCATTGAGAAGCCAATTCCGGAGCCACACCCAGTGCATAATCTATGAAATCTTCATCCATCAAAAAAAACTTTACCTTAGCGCTCATACCTATGTCCTTTTTTTAAAGCATTTACATAAATAGGACGCTGTTATCCCGAACGTGTACTCAATACCTACCTTCTTTTGCCTATATTAACAGTTTTCCTGCAATCCTATTACCCTACCAAAGCACGCAATTTTGTCAATCCCCGGTGCATCAAATTGCGTACAGACTGATAATTCATATCCATAATCTCGCAAATATCTTCGTATTTCTTTTCTTCTATATAGTATAAGGTGAGCGCCTCGCGCTGCCGGGGAGATAACTGGTCCATAAGGTTATTGACCAGCAAGAGATTGCTCCGCGTCTTCTCTTCCTCCATATAATCGTCTTCCACATCCGTAGGTGATACCGCATTTATCTCTTCGACGGCCGTGTCGGACATATACATGCGTTTGCGAAGTTCATCACAGAGTTTATTCTTTAATGAAATAAACAAATAGGACTTCAGATTTTCAATGACGCCCAGTTCATCCTTCTTCACATAAAGCTTCACAAAAATATCGTGGATGCAATCTTTCAGCAACTCTTTATCAATAGTCAACTTCAACCCATAATTAAAAAGAATGTTAATGTGCGAATCGTATAGCTCAGAGAAAGCTGCCATATTGCCCGCTTGAAAAGAGGCAAGTAAAGTTTCGGTTGAATTATTAGTCTGTTCCATCATAGCATTAATTCGATTGATTTGATGTTGCAAAGCTATGCGGTATCGACTTAATCTTTAGGTAAAATCTGATATGGAGATTGAAAAAACAAGTACTATGTTTTATAACACTTTTTTATTAGATATTACCTATAAAAAGAAAGGTCCCATCGAATTGGCTTCAACGGGACCTTTTGTTTTACAGTTTATGGAACCAATAAATTCCTTCTTCCTTTTCCGAAGTCTTCAAATGATATACATCATTTATTTTCAAAGACTTAGATATCACATCCACTCTTCCTGTATCAGGGTGAATGTACTTTAATGCATACTTTCCGGACGATAGTGGAACAGGAATTTCTGTTCCGGACTTGGAATAAATGATACTTCCGATACCAGATTTTACCATTTTTCGATAGTCACCCGTGTCTGTTTCTTCTACCTCCATCATCGCAGCATCCTTCAGGAAAGCTTTGTCGGTGCAGGGTATCACCGGACACGAACCTCCCGCCATGAATACCGCCCATCCCATAGCCGGATAATTTTGTGCATAGAAAGTAACCGCCTTATCCGGAAACTTCCGGCGATACTCTCTCACAGCTTTATACGCTTCATCAAAGGTCACCTTTCCTGCCTTCATTTTACGCATGTGTTGGCGGGGAGCCATATTCTTTCCACCTTCCGGAGCAAAAACACCATCAGTATTATAATGCCAGTAACGGATATCTATAACGTCTACTACAGCAGCCCGTTTCGGATCAGCAAGAATGGCATCTTGCACATCTTTCGTGGTACTCAATGCTATCTTAGCCTTTTTACCTGTTTCGGCTTCCCATTCGGCTATTACATCCAGCCAGAATTGCACAAAATGCAAGGGACCCGTAAACTCGGCGCTGGTCAGCTGGATTACATTCGAATTATCGGCAAAGTTATTCAGGCACTGACGGATATACTGCCGGTGTAATTCGCGCCGCACCGGATGGTTAATATCATAAAACATATCTGCAACAAAAATTCTTTTGTCACCGGCAAACGGAACAGGCTCCGAAAATCCCGTCCGGTTGATATTGTTGCTGCTTCTCCAAGGGCAGTCTACCCAATGCGCACCGGCTTCCAGAATGTTATGCTGAAAATAGTTCTCATGAAACAGAAGCAATCCTTCCTTGCCACCTTTCTCCGCAAATTCTTTCAGACGTGACCAATACCAGGCATTGGGGCGATTCAGATCATATTTGCTTAACCCTTCCCAGGCAGTTCCCTGACCACTACGTCCGAAAGGTTGCTCATAGAAAGGTCCCCAGACATCCCCGTCGCGACGGCGGACACGTTCATGGTCATCACGGCGACGGTCATACCAAAGTCCGTAATTCTGGTCGAAAACCAATATATTCTTTTGCTTCATAAAGTTAACCACCGAATCGATACGGTCTGTCAGCCCCAAGCCTTCACGCCCCGGAACAAAACGGGTAATAGCAGGACTTGCTTTCTTCAACTGGCCGGTTCTGAGTTTACCGTTCCACCAGGGAGTGGTGCGGCTTTTTCCTACTAATAAAGCCCCATCCATTTGAATACGCCCGTTTGCAATCACAACTTCAGCCGGGGTCGACGCTTTGCTCTGAGAGTTTTTCTTCTCTTTCATATCATCAATTGACTTCAATCCGGCAATTGCCACCGAAGGTGCAAACTCACCTTGTTCAATCCAATGTTCTAATGTCAACCGCGGATTATAAGTCTCTTTGGCAAGTTCCATCGCAGCTTCAACGGTAGGGCTACTGGTCGCATTCGTATTCCGGGGTAGAATACGGGCACGTTCTGCACATTTTTTTTGCAAACGTTCTTCCAACTGAGCATAAAAAAGGCTGCGTGGCTGTACATGATTATTGGACTGCGCCCATTCACCGTCACCAGAGAATTGTGCCCAACATCCGTAGGCACGGTTCATCGCATCTTTTGCCGGAGCATAACATTCTATTTCGGCAGCGGTGCATTGCCAGAATAAACTATTTGCCGTATTCCAGCCGGCTCCATTCTTATCTTGTCCCAGATTCTTGAATGTAAGGTTATGACCGTCTATATTGACCACATCGAACAGCAACCCGCATGCCCAGGCATCAATGGAACCGCTGAATCCAAGTGATTCATACGAGTCGCATTGTACAAAGGCATTGGGTCCGGCAGCACAATATCCGGCGGCAAAGTCATGGATGCCCTGTTCCGAATAGCAACGCTGAAACAAGGTTTGCTGCCCCAAAGTATAGAAAGTGCAACGACGCATCCCTCCAATCTCAGAAACCGGTTCTCTGGAGATGCAGTCTTCGACCGTAATCTTCGCTCCCGTACGCTCCACAATGACCGCACTGCCGGAAAAATGCTTGAAGTTTATCCGCCTGACCCAGCAGTTTTCCGCATTGGCAATAGAAATGCCCGTCCAGCAATGATCTTCATCTTTGGGATAACGTTTATCATAATCAGAAACCAAAGTCATATTTTCGATACCACACTCCTGTATTCGTCCATTCCATTGATAAGGGGTGACAACCGAAGCACCGTATTGAGCATCTAACGCCACCGTCAATGGAGCATCGATAGTTATCTGATTGCCATCCACTTCACTTATAGTCCGATCCCAGGTCAAATCCGTATCACCGGCTTTCCATCCTAAGGCGCTGATGCCTCCTCCGAAGATGTCACACCCTAAAGAAGCAATCCATTCTTTGCTGGAAGGCCGTGTCACCATTATCCGGTCACCTTTCTTCAAGGAAGCAGAAGCAGATACCTGCAAGGTTCTTGCATTTACCGGAACATAAGCTGAAAGCACCTGCAAAGTGTCTTTTACATTCAAATCGTCCACTCCTTCCATATATATGAAAGCTCCTCTGTCCACTCCTTTTTTCAGCAGAACAGTCTGCTCCTTATCCATACCCCGGAGCACAATGCCGGACGCAGAAATACGAATATTTCCGGATAAAGAGAACTCTCCCCGATCCAGCAATACGGCTCCACGGAAACCGGAAGCATCAGGAACCAACGATGCCACATAGTCAACGGCACGTTGAATGCGCGCAGTATTATCACCTGCCTGCCAGGAGACAAACACCGCATTCCGGGTGGAAGGGATATCCTGTTCGGAAGCACGGTAGCCACAATATGAGTAATCGAGGAAAGCAAAGGTTTGCGCATATCCCTGCGCAAACCCCATACTCAATAATCCTAAAAGGATAATCTTTAATTGTATATTCATTACAACAAACTTATTTTTCCACCATACCTTTACAGCAGACTTTTTCGTTTGGACAAAGTATCATGATTGTTCTTCAAATCCGTCCAGTCTACTTTCTTTTTCGTATCCATACCGTTGATATACTTCTCAATATTAGTATATCCGTCTCCGTTGCAATCCTTCACGGCATCTCCCGGATCATTCGGATTCAGCCCGTTAGCTATTTCCCACGCATCCGGCATTCCGTCACCGTCAGAGTCAACATAAGGTTCCCCCTTGTATTCCGGCAATCCTCCTACCTGACGAATATCTGTGATAATACCTTGTTTATAAGAATCAGCGGGCAAACGTCTTTTCACATAAGGTGAAACAAATTCCGGAGCGTCTTTCACATAAATGGCTTTTCCGGTTTGCACCGTCTTGATGATACGGGCATCCACCGCATCACGTTTGGGTAAAGTTGCTCCCACATTATTTAAGACAAAGCTATAAGCCTTCTTAGCATCCATAACAGTCACGGGAGACATTTCAAACGGTTCGTCCACCCTGATTTGCGGTATAAACTTGTCGGCATCCGCTTCATTGGCGAGTTGCACGCCACCGTCCCAGTTATCCTTCGTCACTTTAGCATTGCCGTGAACGATATTTCCATGCACATAAGCTTTCCCAAAAGACATCGGTTTACTCTTATCACGTCCGGCTTCCGGTTTCAGAATGCGATAAGAGATCGGTTTGTCCAACGGAGTAATAGGACCTGGCTTGAAGTAGTTGTTAATCATGTTATAGAAACTATTGTTATCACCTCCGTCAACGGAACGGTTCCACCAGTTGAAAACAACATTGTTGACAAAGTTGAAGTCACCATCCATACCCACCGAACTGTTACGGCTGATATTGGAAGCGAAAAGATTGCGGCAGAACATGCTGTTATGACCACCTATTGTAGCTCCGAACGCATGATTATAGGCATCCAATGCTTCTGAAAATACGGAGTTCTGGATTGTAATGTTCACAGTCGGCAGCTTTAAACCGTGTCCGTCTGCTCCCCGATTATAAACATGCCGGTAGATGGACATATTCTCATCCAATCCCCAGCTGGCAGAGCAGTGGTCTATGATAATGTTTCCTACGGCATTTCCTCCTAAGGCATCATCACGGAAAGCTACGTCCTGCGCCCCACGACGGAAACGCATATGACGAATCACAACATCGTGCGTATCAATCAGAAAAGACTGACCCGTGACGCAGATACCATCACCGGGAGCTGTCTGACCGGCAATCGTCACATAAGGAGCACGCACATTTATCGGAGCTTTCAAACGGATAACTCCGGAAACATTGAAAACGATGATACGTGCACCGCCCGTTTCACACGCCTCACGCAAGGTTCCGGGACCTGAATCTTCCAGCGAGGTGACTACAATAACCTTACCGCCACGTCCGCCGGGAGTATACATACCTCCACCTTCCGCACCGGGAAAGGCAGGGATATTACTTTTTATCAGATCTTCCGGTTTAGAAGCCCACGGTTTATAAGGACGTCCTTTCTGTGCTTCTTCCAAAACTACCGGCAAAGCTTTCTCCCATGCCGCATCCGATTTCCGGTCGAACTCTGCTTCCTGTTTTGCCGCTCTCGCTTTCACTGAATCGGGAATGACAGGATACTGTGCTGCAACCGGTAATACACATGCAACCAGCATCCAGGCTGATAATACTTTCTTAATGTTGTTCATTCTTTAGAATCTTATTAGGTTTTCTAAGAAGACGGTCAAGAAAACATTTTGTAATCAGTTACTTTTCTCCTTTCCGCCATTCATTCATATATTCACGGGGAGTCTGGTTATATTTTTTCCGGAAACATTTACTGTAATACCCCGAATCTTTGAAACCGACGGCAAAGGCAATCTCGGAAATACTCAAATCTGTATTTTTAATAAGTTCTACAGACTTGTTCAAACGAATATCCTTCACCAGATCGACCGGTGCCAGTCCGGTCAGACTCTTCAACTTCTTGAAGAATGCCGAACGGCTCAAACCAATTCCGGAAGCTATCGTGTCGATATTAAAGTCACTGTCGTCCATATTTTCCTCAATCACCTGATGTATCTTTTCAAGGAATTGCACATCTTTCTTCACAAGATATTGCTCGTAGCTATCTTCCTCCGAAGGATTTTGATTTTCCATTTGCTGGCGGACGCGCTCACGGAACAGTTTCCGCTCAGAAAGCAACTGATCGATGCGCGCCAGCAAATACTCCTTGCTGAACGGTTTGGTGATATATGCATTGGCTCCCAAAGTTATCGCTTTCGTTTTAGCTCCTTCATCATTCTTCGCTGTCAGGATAATAACAGGAATATGACTGATTTGGAAATCCTTACGAATGGCTTGCAGCATTTCCAGACCATCCATTTCAGGCATCATCTGGTCAGTCACCACAATATCCGGATGATGCAGATGTATCTTCTTCAATCCTTCCACCCCATCGTTAGCGATATGGATATTAAACTTATCTTCCAGCTGAAGCTTTATCAACTGGCAAAGATCCTTATTATCCTCCACCAATAAAAGAGTCGGTAATGAAGTATCAATTTCCGACTGTTCCTCTGTACCTTCTTCTGTAGCGGCATCAGCTACGTCAGCAGCTGGAGCAGTCTCTGTATCACTGACATAGAAATCCACTTCCGTTGAACGGTAATGTTCCTTATCCAGCAATAGCTCTACAACAAACACAGAGCCATGCCCTTCCGAACTTTCGGCACGGATTAATCCATGATGCAGGTTTACAATTTCTCTGGAAAGCGCCAGCCCGATACCTGTGCCCTGATAATATGATTTCTTGGCATTTTCTCCCTGCGAAAAACGTTCGAAGATCTCAGTCAGTTTGTTTTGCGGGATTCCAACCCCGTTATCTTTTACCTGCAGGAAACAACGTTTTCCATCTTCCGCAGTCCCGGTAGTCACATGAATGCTACCACCCGAAGGAGTAAACTTGAATGCATTTGATATAATGTTACGGATTACAATACTCAACTTCTCTTTATCCGCCCATACCATGATAGCCTCATCCGGCAATTGGAAAGTGAAACTAATCTCGTTTTCTTCGGAAAGGACACGGAACTCTTTCTGGAAAGAAAGCACCATCTCATTAAAATCAATCAGTGATACATGCAGACGCATTTTCCCATTCTGTATCTTCCGGAAGTCCAGAATCTGATTAACAAGCTGCAGCATCTGATTGGTATTCTTTTCCATCAGTTCCACATATTGTAATCCTTTCGGAGACAGTTTCTCACGCTCTTTCAACTCCTGTATCGGCCCTTTTATCAGAGTCAAGGGAGTGCGGAGTTCATGGGAAATATTGGTAAAGAACTTGATTTTCATTTCCGACACTTTCTGTTCGATATAAATGTCGTTCTTCATCTTAATCATAAAGAAAGCCAGGCGCAAGCCAAAATAAAGGGCAGCGACACCCAGGATTACATAAACAAAGATTGCCCACCAACTTAACCACCAAGGCGGCAAGACGGTAATATCCAATGTGCAATTGGAAACCAGCTCCGGATTTGCTTCATCTATCGTTTCAACCCGGAAGATGTAAGTTCCGGAAGGTACATTGGTGTAGGAAGCGATACGGTTCTTACCATTGTAGTGCCACTCTTTCTCATAACCTTCGAGTATATAACGATAGGACACCCGATTCTGATTATAAAAGTTCAATGCAGCAAACTCTATGGTAAACATGGACTGATTGTAGTTCAACCGGATTGCATCAGCAAACGTAATCGCTTCTTTCAGAACCGGATGCTCACGAAAACTACGCAAATCGCGATTGGATATTTTAAAATCGACAATGCGCGTATCATAGTTCGTATGCTGTGTTTCCAGCTTATCCGGTGAGAAAACCAGAATACCTTGTTTGGAACCGATCCAGAGGTCACCGTTCAATGTACGGAGAGCACTACTTTCTTCAAGCTCTACATTCAGAAAGCCATCATATCTATCATAATTACGGAATTGTTCGGTCGCTTTATTGAAGCAAGACAACCCTATCTCCGTAGCAAACCAAAGATTTCCATTCTTATCTTCTATAATTGATTTGACCACGTCATTATTCATTCCCTCACGAATACCATAGGACTTGAAAACCGGCTCCCGTTTCTCTCTATCATAATGGACCAACTTATTCAGACCACCTCCGAAAACGCTGACCCAGATTTGCGCTTCAGAATCTTTATACAACACATAAATATCATTGTCAGCTACATTCGAGCGCTCGCTCACCTGCCTGTACGTTTCAAACTGAATATCTTCGGGATCGGCAAAATTGCCGTCAAAGGACATCAGACCATCCATTGTTCCCACCCAGATGCGCCCGTCGTTGTCCTCCGCCATTGTACGCACTTCCATATAAAGCCCATAAAGGGGGTATTGTTTCAGACCGTTATATTTATGCTTGAAAACAATCGTTCCGTTCTCTTCGCTAATCAGATTCAGACCGCCGCCCAACACACCTACCCAAATACGCCCCTTACTATCCTGATAAGTGCAATAAACATCATTATTGCTGATTGAATTCGGATTCTTAGGATCATTTTTATAACGTGTGAAACGCAAACCTTGTGGAGAATTCATATCCGGTTCGGCTTTGACAAGCCCATTTCCTTTAGTTGAAAACCACAGATTTCCATCTTTATCCTCCATTATATGATACACAGCACCCACCAGATAATTTTTCTCCGAGAAGATTTGCTTTACCTGTCCGTTACGGTCAAGACGATAAAGAGCCTGCCAACGGGTTCCTGCCCAGATATCTCCGTTCTTCGCCTGATAAAGAGCACGTATTCCCTGATTCCACGAACCGGAAATCTCACCCGCAACCGGTACAGGTGAAACTTCTTTCAGTAACTGAAACTGCCTTTTTGGGAAATTAACCCTATACACTCCGCTATCTGTAGAAGTCAACCATAGGATGCCATCTTTATCTAACAACAGATGGAAAAACAATTGATTCGGCTGGTCGTCAGCAAAAGGCTTCGACTGGTTCAACCGTATCATCTCCAGTTTCTCGCGGTCAAACAAAAGAATCTCTCCTCCGGGAGTCAGAAAAAACATTCCTTGTTCACCGGCATCCTGCATTTCAAAATTTCCAATGGAGTTCTGATCAGGAAATGTAAAATGACGGCTGCTTTTATTTAAAGGATCATAGTATATTAATGCACGGTCGTCCTCCTGAAACCATATTTTATCATATTTGTCGATGAATATAGCTTTATTTTTCCCTTTAATGAAAAACGGCAGTTTTACCAATTGCTTGTAGCCGATATTATATTCATACACACCTTCAACAGTAGTAATATACATCAACCCTGTTTCTGTCACCAACAGGTTGGAAATCGGTAGATTAATTTCCGGGATTTCATAGCGGTTGACCACGCCATTCTGCGGATCGATACTATAAATATGCCCATTCAAATCTCCTAACCACAGATATTGAAAATTATAGGATGCACAAGTAAACTGATGCGGATCGGCAGCAATCTTCTTCTGTACGAAATCAGCAGGCTTATCTTTCAAAGCCGATCCTTTTCTCAAGGAAAGGATTTGGTAATCCATTCCAATCCAATTGATAAACTCGTCAGTTTCACAGAAGATGTTATTCTTCAGGCGCATATCATAGAGGTTGACATTGGGACGCGAATCATGCAACTGCTTCATTGTTATCTTGCCTTCTGCATCCGTATAGGCACGCAACAAGCTCTTATCTTTAGTCAGCAATAGCACATCTCCATCCTCCGTTGTCTGAATCTTAATAATCTGGATATTTTCAGAATACTCTTTCACGTCATCATAAACAGCATGGAAACTCTCATGCTTTTTATCAAACAAGTAAAGTTTACGGTCGATTGTCTTAATCCATAGAAAACCGTTTTTATCTTCTACGATACGCTGAATTTTACGCGGAGGGATATCGGCGGAATAAAACCCGTCACGATTATCATAGGAACGGAACTTTGTGCCGTCAAAACTACACAGCCCATACCAAGTACCAAACCAGATAAAACCGTCGCTTCCTTTTAAGGTACAATTAACGATATTATTAGGCAAACCTCGTTCAGCCGTGTAGTGTTCCACAATCATATTAGGGTAGGCAAAAGCACAAAGCCCCATCATCGACAGCAATAGTATTAGAATAAATCGTTTTTTCATTTATAACAATAGTGATATAAAATGTACCCCAAAGATAAGCTTTTTTTCAATAGCGACCGGGCATATCCGTATTATTTTTCAATTCCAAATTCAGTTTGCTGACGTTCAACCTCATCCAATACCTTTTGCCGTTCCTCTTCAGTGAGCCTTACTTTTGTATCGGATGCCTCTCCGGCAGTTCCGGTTCTTACTGTTGAAGAAATCATCTCCTGTTCCTCATAGCAGAAAGGTAACTCGGCGGGGACACTTTCGAATTCCAGTTCGGCAGCAGTCGGCGCTTGCGTACCTTCAAACTGCACACGAGCCTTAACTCTTATCTTTCCAGCCTTTCGGGTAGAACGAATCAGTACAGGGGCAGAACCGAATTCCACCGCACGGGGATTTGCACCAATTGCGGCATCTCCAATAATTTCTCCCTCACCTTCCACTGTAAAAACGATATTCTCTTTAGCCAGACGACGTACGTTTCCATTATCGTCAGTTACTTCGGCCACCACCACCATAAAATCAGAGCCATCCGCTGTCAGTTTCACGTCCTGTGTATCTACATACAGACGCAACTTGGTAGAACGGCGTGAAGGCATCTTCTTCTGTGTACAAACTACTTTCCCGTTTATGATACCTTCGGCAATCATGTTGACTTTCTGCCAGTTTTTTTGAGTGTAGCTATAGCCACGTGCCTCCCAGAAATCCCAAACATTCTCGAAAACAACAGGTGCATTCGGCAAATGTCCTTTGGTATGGGGCACAGGCTTTGTCCAGTTTTTTGTTCCATCGTAAACAGAAAGCCGGATGGAGTCGCAATTGCTGAATACCACCACATCAGCATCTGAGAATTGCGACATCTCATGAGCAATGAACACCATCGGCCCACATTCTGCCAACGGGTGCTGAAGGCAGGCCGGTGACTGACTACGAAACATTTCATAAGCGTATTTCTTCTGACGGAAAGCATCATAAATTCCACCCCAATACGGGTCAGGATGATACCCGCGCTGATGGTCGAACGGATGCCACTGTGCACCACCGATAAACAAACCTGTGGTACGATACATTTCACCATAGCTCTTAGCCAAAGAGAGTGCCTGCACCAGCAACGGACGTTCCCCCCAGCTGCGGCTCGCACGATTATCGTTGTTATGGGCATACCAGTCATCCACATTCTCTCCAAACTCACGGGTGAAAATGCATTGTTCCGGCCTATCTTCTTTTTCATCATCTCCCGGCCAACCGTACACAACATCATAATGTTCTTTCACCCCCGCCGAATGTACATCGGCAGCAGCTACCGGACGTCCCGGATAGGGATATTCTTCTTTGGTGATTTCAAGTGCTTTCAAGGCAAAGTCAAGCGGATAGCGGGTTTCGTTCAGAATAGGTTCCCACATCAGAACGGAAGGATGATTACGGTCGCGACGAATCATCTCGCGCGTATTCCGGTGAACCAGTTCTCCGAACTCCGGCGCTTTGTTCCAGTATTGCCATCCCGGAGTAGCGACAATCACAAACAGTCCAAGCTCATCACACGCATCCATAAAGGAAGGATCTTGCGGATAATGGGCGGTACGGATAATGGTACATCCGGCATCGCGCAGACGTTTGGCATCACGCCATTGCTGTGAATTCGGCAAAGCATTGCCCACATAGGCAAAATCCTGATGCCGGTTAGCACCGACCAACTGTCCGAAAGGTTTCCCATTCAGCCAGAATCCATCCTTACCACGGAATTCAGCCAAGCGGATTCCGACACGTGTAATTCCTCCGTCAAGGGATCGGGTGCCTTTTTTAACGCGTGATTGTAATCTATATAGATAAGGTGTATCCGGCGACCAGAGTTTAGGGTTCTTCACTCCCAGTTGCTGACGAATTATTTTCTTTTCTCCGGGTTTCAAAGAGAGTTTACCGGAAACCTGGCCGAGCACTTTACCGTCAGCATCTGTCAGTGTCGTTTCCACTGTGACAGTCTCCGAACGGGTATTATCATTCCGTACTTCCGTATTGGCATAAACCTGTGCACTCTTTTCACTGATTTTATCATAATGCACAAACACACCTCCGCCTGCAACTGTCTGAGAATCCATAGCATCAGTAATGGCGACAGGAGATTTTGCAATCATCCACACATCGCGATAGATTCCGCCATGATAAGCAAAATCCAATGTATACTGGCGTTTTCCCGGAGGATAAGATTTGTCATCACTATTATCCGTAAAAACAGCAAGCAAACAAGAGTCTCCGGCTTGTACACCATTGGCGGTCAGGTCGAGCGTAAAAGGCAGATAGCCTCCGATATGTTCCTGAATACGTTTACCGTTCAGGTAAAGAATCTGTTTTCCCATCACAGCTTCAAAATGGATAAGCACGCGCTTTCCTTTGGTTTCAGCCGGAACAACGAAATGTTTCCGATACCAGGCAGGCCCCTGGGAATTGCGGCATCCGCTCGCTTCGGCAGGCATCAGTTCCACGGTATGTGGAGTAGAAACCACTTGCCAGGAACGGTCGTCAAAATCCACAGTTTCCGCTCCACGGATATCACCTTTAAAGAAGCGCCATCCCGGATTAAAATTATAGACTTGCCGTCCACTGCCCGGAAGTTGGATAAATCCGGCAACCGATATTTCAGGGCGATGAGTTTCCGCCGCACTTCCGGTTAATGGCAATAACAGCCAAACAGTCAAGAGTAAAAACAACCTGCTATTCATAGTTTTCTTAATTTATATTATCCGTTTGTATTCCCAATCATTACAACTATATCTTCCTTCCGACTTTCCGGCAAGACTTTTAAATCCGTCACTTTTCCATCCTTCAAGGTCGCTTCCACCGTTGTGTCACCGGGTGCATGAAGTTTAAAGTGTACATCCCATTCTTCAGGCCAGGCAGGAAACAAGAGAATACGCTCTCCGTCAGTCTGCAACAACATTTCCTGAAGTCCTATCATACCGCTGCCTCCCCAATTATGATCGGGCGTCCAGTCGTAGCCCGGTCCCCAGAAAGCGGGGAAACGATGTGGCCCATCAGAGAGTTTTGCCAAAGCAAGCCGCCCGGCCTCTTCTGTCAGTCCCAGACATGCCGCCCAGATGTTATCCTGTTTCCAACCGATATGCGAACGGAACTTGACTGCTTCAGGATCATATAAATAGGTATTACGTGCCAGTTCCAGATTCTCCTTACCCACTCCGTAAATACGCCACGGAAACACTGGATAAAGTTGAGGAGTCTCTACATTATTGATGCGTTCCCAACTCTTGGCAGGAGAAATCGTCTGCTTCACAACCGAAACACCTTTCAGTGAATCTTTCACTTCTATGTACCTCAACGGAACAGGAGGAATTGTTTCCAGCATTTCATTTTTCTTTCCGTATGTTTCCAATACAGTCCGTAACGCAGCAATTGTACTGCTGGCATTGTTCGTCATTTTATACGTTTCGCAGGCAGATCCGGGGAAAAGAATAAGATTTCCGTCTCCATCCAAAGCATTCCGCCCCCGTCGGGAAGCAAGCGAACGGTAATGTTCGTCGAAAAAGGACAGTGAACTTTCAATCAAAGGCAAATACCCGGTAATATCGGCATCCGCATAATTCTTCGTTTCCAATATCATCTGGCAGAATTCAAGCACTGTGTCCCATTCATATTCCAACCATGCGTTATACTCCAAGCCCTTATCGAACCAGGCCGGACGTTTAAAACCATATTCCGCAGGATTGGGTAATCCGAAGTTCTCAATCTGTTCGCAGAAGCAAGCTCCCCCGTGTTGCCAATACACACGACTACGCAATTCCGCATTCTTCAGCATACGGTTATAAAAATCGAATTGAGAAAGCATCATATCGAAGTCACCGCTTTTCAACATCGGCCAATATACAAGCCGTTGGTTCTGTGCGGTCATCGTTCCCCCTCCCCATTTCCGGTAATCCGGAGTAAAAGATTGCTTCTCATCTATATGGCAGGGATCGAAAGTAAACAATCCGCCATTGAATTTTGTCGGCACACTGCCGTATGCATTACAACCCAACATATACCGGAAAAGAGTATAGTTTCTTGCAATCTCCTGTGCCTCTCCCTCCGCTTCTATAAAACTGCGTTGCCAAAAGGCGTTCCACCACGAACGGGTCTGCTTTTTGTCGTTTGAAACGATTTTCGAAGAAAGTTTCCCATGTGGGGCTATCCTCTTCAAAGTTGCTTGCAAACCCTGCTTCCATTGTTCTGTGGTTTCTGTCTGAGCGGTGTGGAGTATGATGGAGAATTGTTGCTTCCGCACGGGCTTTGTTGAACGGAATTTCCAGGCCCGATAATCCGTTCCGGCATATACTCCCTCCGCGGTACCTGCATATTCCAAGTCTTCCAGCAACAGGCATCCACCGAAAGTCAGGTTCTTCAAAGGATTCATCAATTGGGGTTTAACCTCCTCCATGCCTTGTTGTGCCACTGCCACATCAAAAACGGTTGCTTCCGGATTGCGGTGGTAGAAACTGAGGGAGTTGAGAGTTGGGAATTGAGAGTTGAGAATTATGCTGTCAGCAGCCATCACCGCTCCTTTCGGGGGAGCCCACTTATAGGAGCATTGTTGCCCCTCGCCTTTCCTGATTGCCCGTTCGCGGTATCGCCAGTTTTCATAAAAGACTTCCGCTTGCAGAGGCTGGGCATTGGCTATTTCCACATGAATTACCGGATGGAAGACGTCCGCCCAGATTTGTACCTGCGTACCTCCTGCCGCTATCTCGACAAATCCATCGTTCAACTTTAACTCCTGCCGGAAATTATCCGCATCTTTGAAAGGATTGGGAGACATACGAATACGGAAACGGCCTTGCTTCAACTGGCAGTTATTCTCATCAAAAGTGCCGCTACGGCTTACGTAAAACAACACATCGCCGTTTTCCACCCATACATTCATACCAATATCTCCGCCCCCGCAAGGCATAGATTCAGAAGAATTGCGACTCGGGCTATTCCAAACGACATTGGCATGCTGGCTCCAAAGAGCCGACACGCCAACAAAAGCCATTATTATGGTCAGGTAGATTCCCTTCATAGTTCACTTGTCACCAATCATCCGAACGGAAAGAACCTAACGGTAATCCTTCACAGTACACATCTCCTTCCACATAATTCTCAAATCCATACCGGACAGCCACCGGATGCGGCACCTTGTCGCTTTTCACAAGCATCTTACTCCGTTCAATCCATGCTTTAGCCGGATAGAAAACCCTGTCTTCACCCGCAACCTGGAAATTCTTCGATTCGAAACAATTCTTGCCACTGATCCACATGCCTGCACGCTCAAAGCTGACAATCACTGTATCATTTTTGATTTCAATACTCTTATAATAAGGGCTTTCACCATTCACACCTTTTATTCCGTATGTTTTTGTCAGGGCAAGAAGTGCCAGACGTTCACCGGCAAGACGTTTTTTTGCAGGATGAATGCCCTTCTCCATCCCGGCATCCAGCAATACGGCCATGCCACTATTCGGAACGCGGTGTTCCACCTTTGCCTGTGCTTCCCGCAGATAAGCCGAATTTATCACTTCTTTACCTTTTTCTGTGATAATCCCATAATCGTATGGGGCAATTTGGCAATAGTAGAAAGGGAAATCTCCCTGTTTCCATTCCGCACGCCATCCGTTAATCAAGGTAGTAAACATATCTGCGTAAGTGTGGGCACGATTATAGTTATCTTCACCCTGATACCAGATAACTCCTTTCATCGTCATACCAATCAGTGGATGCAACATACCATTGTAAAGCACGGTCGGAGTACGGTTCTTCGATTTGATGTCTGTCTCCGACCGGGGTATTTTTGCCTCCGGAAAGGCTTTCAACCAATCAGCCGTCATCCATGCCTCACAGGCAGAACCTCCCCAGGCGGCAACTACCAACCCTACGGGAACATCCAATATTTCATTGACTAATTTTCCAAAATAATAAGCGGTCGCACTAAAGCCACGCACACTCAAGGGAGCTGCTTCCTCCCATGAACCGACAACGTCATTCTGTGGTGTAAAGGCGGAAGTACGTTTCACCGTAAATAAACGGATATTTGAATTTTTGCTGTGAAGAATATCCATATTGGCATTCTCCACCGGTTGATTTTTAAAACCTTTCATTGGCATCTCCATATTACTTTGACCGGAACAAAGCCATAATTCACCTATCAGAATATTATTCAGTGTTCGAGGAGTTCCATCGTCAAAAGTCAGCGTATAAGGACCACCGGCCACGGGGGTAGACACTGCCAGTTTCCACGCGCCACTTTTATCAGCGGTTACTGAATATTGCTTTCCATTCCAGCCGGTAGTTACCGTCACCGTTTTATTCGGAGTTGCCGTACCCCAAAGATTAGCCTGGGTCTGTTGCTGCATCACCATGCCATCCGAGAATATTGCCGGTAACTTTACTTCGGCCCATGCCGGCAAACAGGCGACTACTAATAAAGCCGCTAATACTACGCCTGTCTTAATCATAAAATTTTTCATTGCCATATATTTTTATTCTTTTGTAAAACTCAAAGGTCCCAGCAAACCCGCCGGAAGCAATGTTTTCTCCTGTCTCCTGTATTTAGCATTCGTCCAGATGCCGTCAAACGGCATTTTCCCTTCATCAGCTCCTTTAAGGGCATTTGCCCAGGTATTCGTCACCTCGATTTCAAGAACATTTGTTCCTTTCTTCAAAGCCGGTGTTATATCAGCACGGAAAGGAGCTGTCCAAACAGTCCCGCAATCCACACCATTCACACGGACAGTTGCCAGATTACATACCTCTCCTAAATTCAAATAGATACGCTGCCCGTCCTTCTGTTTACCCTTCCAGCGAAAGGTTGCCTGATAAATAGCTGTTCCCGAATAATAACGAATCTTCCCATCCTCCTCTTTGCTCCAGTCGAAAAGATTCTTTCGGGTAACCGTATGGCCGTTTGTCGTGAAGGTCACGGTATATTCTTCCGTTTCGAAGGCTATATCCTGAGATTCCTCCACAGAACTATTTCCTTCCGACGCTTTTGGCAAATGATTCTCATTACTATCCACCGGGAAAACAACAAATACAGACTCATCGGGTGCCAATGTCAAAGTAACTTCCGTACGGTTGGCATTCTGTTCATAACCGGGTGCAGCATTTATTTCACCGGTCACCGGATTCCAACATTCCGGCTTTCTTCCACTGATACGCATGCTGGCCGTAAACGTACGTGTTTCTTCTCTCTGATTGGCTATAAAGTAAATGTCTCCCAATTCACCACAACGGTGTGTCCAGGCAATGTCTTCTAGCACAATCAAATCACGTTCCAAACCGTATGCAGAGAAATCATCTTCCATGTAAGGGAGGGAAGGGATCAATACGCCTGCCTCTTTCAGTTCGTTAATCCTCTTCTGCACTTCCGGAGATAAGTCTACCGGACCGGGATTCATCGGACGTGAGAGTGGCAATATCAGCACTTTATAGCTGGCTCCGCCCGGCAATGTCATCCTGCCATTCTCCGTTTTGGCCAGTCGCAACAATGCATCTTTATTAAAACTGTCGTAAGCATAGCCACGAAGCGGATTCACCCACTTCTCCGGGTCAGCCATATTGGCGGAATGTGTGACTCCCACAGGACGCACCCGCAACGGTTGCCCTTCATTGGCCAACCGGATACGTTCACTCTCCACTCTTTCCTTACCAAAAATTCCGGGTAAAGAAGGGACTAACCGTTCCGGAAGTATGGAACGTCTTGGAACTTCCTCTCCGGTGAAGACCGCAATATCCGTTACCGGATGCCCGTACTGCAATAACGCCTGACAACGGGCTGCATACTCTGAAAGTGCTTTTGCACCCTTATTCCACCAGGTCTGATCGCGCTGAAAGAAAAGCCCGATACCATCCAATGTCATACCCGGTTTACGATTCAACCACGGATTATGAACGTATACATGATAGAAAAGACGATTGATGCCTAATGCGTAATTCCGGTCAAGCAATGCTTTCAGCATACCGGGATGTTCATCCCAAGTGCCACGCACTTCCGTAAAGCCCTCTGCCTGAATTATATTTTTACCATATATATGCGCTCCGCTGACAGCATCGAGCATATCATTCAGTTTGTCGTGAGTCGGGCTGTTCAGCCAGAATTCCCCCATAGGAAGGTCTACTTTTTGATAATGCAGCAACCCGTCACTCACCATAGTAGGTGCCACACATTCAGCAGAAAAACGGCAATCATATTCTTTAGCGCAATCAGCCAACACCTGATAGAAAACATCTACTACCAATTCTGATATAGTCGTGCGAACATCACGCAATACCTTCTCGCTATGCCGGGCACTTTCCATAGGAATACCTGCCAATAATGGCAAATAGGGCATTAAATCATAGCCACGGCGTTTACGGAACTCGGCAGCAAAATTATCGCTCCAATTCTGGCTGCCACACTCCCAGCTATCTACATGCATATATTTCAATACACGACGTGCCACTTCCGGCTCGGTCTTCACAAAAGCTTGCGCAAACCAGTTATCAAACTGTTTACGGACTGTCTTCGCGCTAAACTTGTCACATTCCAGTCCTTTCCCGCCTCCACCGGTTGCATTGGTATGTCCTGTAGCAGTATGTCCCATACGGAGCAATTTCCACTTTCCTTCAGGAAGAACAGTTGTCAACGCACCATATCTATATTGATCTGTCAGATTGATAACCTGTGAAAGGGAATAGCAATCATCCTTGCTCACTTCATCTTCTCCGGTATCGGGAGCAACACGCCAGACTAATCCGGCTTTTCCTTCCCACTGGTTCAGACGGGCTTCCCGATGCAGGCGCAATCGCTTAATCTTCAAATTCGGCTTCCACTTGGCAGCATCCATGTCTTCACTACCCGGTTCGCTCCCCTCAGGTGTCCAGTAAAAGCGGAAATAGCGGGCAGTCGTCGCAGGAATAGTATGAGTGGAATTCTCATCCGTATTCTGCCATCCCTGACGGGCAGGTGCCAATTGCTTTACCAGACGATAATTCACACCGTCTTCACTTGCCATCACTTTCAGCCGGTGTGCCTGATAGTTGTTGCCGTTTAATACCACCTCAATGTTACGGCAAGTGAAAGGACGTTCATATTCATACTGAATATAGCACGGATACGAAGAGCGAATAACTCCGGCAGCATCCACATTCACTACTTTTTTAGAATCAAGATTTTTTCCGACAGCTATATTGATACAAGTGACCTTGGCAGGCATTTCATCTGCCGCATCTTCTACCGGCAAGGCAAACAGAGATATATCTTTATAAAAGCCTTTATATGCTTCAGGCTGTGGCAGATGCAATGCTTTGAGCTTTCCGCCATCAACTATCGTATCACTCCACACTACTTTCTGCATGGACTCTTCAGGAGTAATCCAGGGACCGCCTGCCAATGCAAAACCATCACAGATATGCATGCCCAGTTTTAATCCTAAACGGTCGGCTTCCTTCATACTGAAACGTATCAACTCCCACCATTCCGGCGTTAATTGCTGCGCTTTTCCTGCATATTGCGCTCCTTCTTCAAGTCCTTTAATAGGCATCAGATAAGTACCTCCCAGCCCGGCTTGCTTCATAGCTTCCAAATCGGCAGTAATCCCTTCTTTTGATACGGCGCCAAACATCCAGTACCAGAAAGTCCAGGGTTTCGCTTCGTCCGACGGGTGAAGAAACTGCTCATGAAGTGAACGCATCTGTTGGGCACAGACAGGACATACAGTAATCCATGCTATCAGGGATAATGCAATAATTCGGTATTCTAATCGGTTTTTCATTCCAAGTCTATATGTTTACTCTAAGAAAGAGACGAAAAACAAAGTGTTTTGTACTCATTATTCTCTTTCTCTTTTTAATATAGCTACTTATCACACAGAGGCCAATGAAAGCAATACTTAATTACGGTACAGTTATGGGATCAAGTTTGAACGAAAGCGAGATATTGCCAATAGCATAAACAACTAATCCCAAGCCTGCGATGAACGATTTCAGCACAGAGGATGCAGAGGGTATAATTATCTCTGAATTAGAAGTATAAAAGCTCTGTGTCCTCTGTGGTGAAAAGAATCATAAGCGAAAAGGAAGGAATAAATTATTTCTATTTGCTTCGTATTCAGAAGATGATTCCTGTATGCCTTTCTTTTTTCGCCGCTTGGCTGACAAGACTTGTTTTGTTAGGCATTCTTTCTTCGTTCCACTATAGTTATCCTTGCGTTCCACTATAGTTATCCGCAAGGAGCACTATAGTTACCCTTGCGGACCACTATAGTGGAACGAATAAAAAGTAGGCAATGAAGAAGATCTGATTAGGCAATGGGAGAAGTCCGGACAGCATCTTGACGGAGAATCAGATGCGGTGCCTTGTACTCTTGATTTTGATTCAAGCCCACAGATTTCTTATTATTTCTCAAAAGGAAAGGCAAAACCCTCATATTTTAAAAGTTATCTTTATATTTGCCCATTCGTTCTTTAATAAAAACAGAAAACAGGAGTGGAAATATATGGGAAAGCAGCCTAACTTTGACTGTGACAAATATCACCAAATTGCGCAAATGGCCCAAATGGGATGGTGGGAATCGGACCTGAAAAATCGTCAGTATATCTGTTCAGACTTTATCGTAGACTTACTTGGACTTGAAAGTAACCGGATCAGCTTTAACGATTTTCACGGAAGAATAAGGGAAGACCATCGGAAACGCCTCAAAAACGAATTCTTTTCACTCACAAATATAGAGACTTACGAGCAGATGTTTCCCATCAAAGCAAAAGATGGAGAAATATGGGTGTATTCCAAAATCAGCTATAAGCAGCCGGATGAAGAAGGGCACAGAAATATCATAGGATATTTGCAGTGCATAGACAATCACCCCGAACAGCTGAATAAAAACGTGAACATCCTGCAAGTAAACAGCTTGCTTTATCAACAAAACAATATTTCCCATTCACTGCTCGCTTTCTTGCAGTCGGATGACATCACAGAGATTATCAACAAAATTTTGGATGATCTTCTTAGACAAATCAAAGGAGACCGCACCTATATATTCGAAATAGACCGGAAAAACAAGGTGCAAAGCTGCATCTATGAAGCAACAGCAGAAGGAATATCTGAAGAGCTGAACTTCTTGCAGAATGTGGCCTGGGACGATTCCCTTTGGTGGGACCGACAAATTTCAGAAAAGAAATCAATCATCCTGAATACGCTGAATAATATGCCCGCTGAAGCGCAGGTTTATCGGGATACATTGGAAGCACAAGACATTAAATCGGTAATGGTGGTGCCACTTCTATCCAAAGACCAAGTATGGGGATATATGGGCATAGATATGGTGAGAACACATCGCAATTGGAGCAATGTTGACCATCAGTGGTTTTCCTCTTTAGGAAACATCATCAGTATCTGCCTCCAGTTGCGTAAAGCGGAAATCCAGGCCAATAAAGACCGTCAGGCACTGGACCACAGCGAAAAGATTCTTCGCAATATTTATAAGAATTTGCCGGTAGGCATCGAACTCTACGACAAAGATGGATATCTGGTAGATATGAATGATAAAGAAATCGAGATATTCGGCCTGAATGATAAGAATGAGGTGTTGGGAGTCTCCTTATTTGATAATCCTAATATTCCGAAAGATGTAAAAGAGAAATTAAAAGCCAGGGAAAATGTAGACTTCTCAATCAATTATGATTTCTCCAAGATTGATAAATATGTGAAAAGCCACAGAAGAGATATCATTAACCTGACCACGAGGGTAACCCCTCTTTATGACTCTCAAAATCAATTTATCAACTACCTCTTTATTAATATAGATACAACAGAGACAACAACTGCATATAGCAAAATACAGGAATTTGAAGATTTATTCCTTTTAATTGGCGACTATGCCAAGGTGGGCTTTGCGCACTTCAATATAATGACCCGAGATGGTTATGCGCAAGATACATGGTACCGCAACTTAGGGGAAAAAGAAAATACTCCCATGCCGCAGGTTATCGGTGTCTATTCGCATGTACATCCGGAAGACCGGGCGGTGTTGATGAACTTTGTACGCGGAGTGAAGGAAGGGAAAAACACCAGCCTCAGCAAAGAAGTGCGTGTAAATAAAGGAAATGGAAAATATTCGTGGACCAGTATAAATGTAATGGTCAGGGATTATCGCCCACAGGATGGAATCATTGAAATGCTGTGTATCAATTACGATATTACGCCTCTGAAAGAAACAGAACAGAAACTAATCATTGCCCGTGATAAAGCAGAGGAATTGGACCGCTTGAAATCTGCCTTTCTGGCTAATATGAGCCATGAGATACGCACTCCACTCAATTCTATTGTTGGCTTTTCCAGCCTTCTGGCAGAAACGGATGACAGGGAGGAACGCCAGGAATACATAAAAATTGTAGAGGCAAACAATGAACTGCTTTTACAACTGATATCGGATATCTTGGATCTTTCAAAGATAGAAGCTGAAACCTTCGACTTTGTTTATACGGATGTGGATGTAAACGATTGTTGTAGGGAAATCATAAAATCCATGCAGATGAAAGTGAAAGGAGATGTTGAGCTGGCTTTTGAGAAGTATTTGCCCGAATGTCACATCCATACGGACAAAAACCGGTTTACACAAGTCATCACCAACTTCATAAACAACGCACTGAAGTTTACGAAACAAGGCAGCATCTCTTTAGGATACGAACAAACGTCGCCTCAGGAGATAAAATTCTATGTGCGCGACACGGGTCTCGGAATTCCCAAAGAAAATCTGGATAACATATTCGAGCGTTTTGTGAAACTGAATACCTTTGCGCAAGGCACGGGACTCGGACTTTCCATCTGCAAAAACATTGTCACACAGATGGGAGGAAAAATAGGTGTGGAATCGACCGAAGGGGAAGGTTCATGCTTCTGGTTTACACATCCGTATTAATCATTTTATTTTGTATCTTTGCGCCCAATTTACACTAAAGCGCAACAATCATGCAAAAGAATACACAACGTCCGGTCAGTTCTATTGCTTATCCTATATTGATAGCATTAAGTATTTCACATTGTCTGAACGACCTGTTGCAATCGGTGATTACCGCCACTTATCCGCTTTTTAAGGAAGACTTGACACTGAGCTTCGCACAAATCGGATTAATAACACTGGTTTATCAAATGTCTGCATCCGTCTTTCAGCCGGTATTCGGGTTATTCTTCGATAAACGTCCGTTTGCGTGGACGCTGCCGATGGGGATGTTATTCACCATGGCAGGATTGTTGAACCTGGCATTTGCCAACAACCTTTATTGGGTGTTGTTTTCCGTATTCATCATAGGTATAGGGTCATCGGTACTTCATCCGGAGGCATCACGCATCACGTCCCTTGCTTCCGGAGGCAGAAGAGGACTGGCACAATCACTGTTCCAGGTTGGCGGAAACCTGGGAGGATCACTCGGCCCGCTATTGGTGGCGCTGATAGTTGCGCCTTACAGCAGGCATAACATTGCGCTGTTCGCCATTTTATCCGTAATAGCAATCGTAGTGATGATTCCCGTCGGCAAGTGGTATAAAGGTTATATAACCCGGCTGAAGCGTGACCACATCGCTCTCCAGCCACACATGCAGATGCCTTTGCCGATGGATAAGACGGTTTTGTCCATCTCTATACTGCTCATACTGATCTTCTCGAAGTATATTTATATGGCAAGCCTCAGCAGCTATTATACTTTCTATCTGATTCATAAATTCGGGGTAAGCGTACAGGATTCACAGCTCTATCTCTTCGTATTCCTTGTGGCGACAGCTATCGGGACGTTGCTGGGTGGCCCTATCGGTGACCGTGTCGGACGGAAATATGTCATCTGGGGGTCTATCCTCGGAGCGGCACCATTCAGTTTGCTGATGCCTCATGTGGGATTGGTTGCAACAATCATATTGAGTTTCTGTGTCGGGCTGACGCTTTCATCTGCTTTCCCCGCCATCTTATTATATGCACAAGAATTACTACCCAACAAGCTGGGATTGATTTCCGGATTATTCTTCGGATTCGCTTTCGGAGTAGCGGGTATCGCCTCTGCTGTATTGGGTAATATGGCGGACAAATTCGGCATTGAAGCAGTTTATAATGTCTGCGCTTATATGCCTTTGCTGGGGTTGGTGACTTGGTTCTTGCCTAATTTGAAAAAGAAAGGGAAATAATTATATATTCACATAAGTAATAAATCAAAATTAGTTTGATATATAAATGATAATTTACCAGCGTAGCGCTGGATCAAGGTTTCCTTTCGGCATACTCATTGACGTGATAGTACCTGGTAGGCTGAAAGCCTTTTATCTTATAGCCCAGGGCAACGCCCTGGGGGATTGCCATGTGTTTCTCTTTGCACCCTGTAAGGGCATTACAGCACACATGGGCTTTTGCCCTTACAGGGCGTAAGATTGTGGGAGCATCCATTACCCAGGGTGTTACCCTGGGCTGTAAGATAAAAGCCTTACAGGCTTAGGAAATGCACGCTGGTAAATTATCATTTATCAAAATAATCATGTACTTTTGTATTCCGGAATAAGCAACTTAACAGGTTTACATATATGATACAAATTCGTCCCAGCCAGTTTTCAGACTTAGACCGCCTGATGGAGATATTCGATTATGCCCGCAACTTTATGGCATCTGTAGGAAACGGTAACCAGTGGATCAACGGCTACCCACAGCGTGAACTGATTGCCAAAGAAATCACCGACGGACATTGCTATGTATGTGAAGATGAATATAAAAAAATCGTCGGAACATTCTGTTTTGTTCCGAGTCCCGATCCGTTTTATGCTCTTATCGAAGACGGAGCTTGGTTGAATGATGAGCCCTATTACGTCATCCACCGCATTGCCTCTGATGGAAGTTATAAAGGTATCGGTGATATTTGTTTAAATTGGTGCGCCAAGCAATATCCCAGTTTACGTGCGGATACACATAAAGACAATATTATCATGCAAAACTTGCTCATGCGGAACGGGTTTGTCCGTTGCGGAGTTGTGTATGTATCTAACGGGACAGCAAGAATCGCATACCAAAAAACAATCAGATAACTTTTAAGGAAAAATCAAGTAAAAGACGAAGAACAAATTAAATATGATCTTTCATCTGAGCTTTCGCCCCTAAAATTATTTATTTCAAGTAATGATAACAGAATATAATACAAAAACCAGCTTAGAATATAATATACCCTATGTTCTCATAACTTACAAAAAGTTTTACCAATCCTCACTATAATCGCTCATTTAGTCTTTTATTTGCTTCTGTTTTAGTATCTTTGAACCATTAGAAACAGCAGTTGTTGTAAGTTTCTGTACCTTTAGTAGTTGTGATTTGCTTTCATTTTAGTATCTTTGAACCATTAGAAACAGCAATCCGGTCATTTGATCCGTGTATCTGCCTGTTGTGATTTGCTTTCATTTTAGTATCTTTGAACCATTAGAAACAGCACAGCCTCCTTAGCGTCATTCGTACGGGTAGTTGTGATTTGCTTTCATTTTAGTATCTTTGAACCATTAGAAACAGCGAGATTGCAAAATTTATGCGAGAGAATAAGTTGTGATTTGCTTTCATTTTAGTATCTTTGAACCATTAGAAACAGCGCTACAATCATCATTTTGCTATTCATATAAGTTGTGATTTGCTTTCATTTTAGTATCTTTGAACCATTAGAAACAGCAGAAACTGAATAAGTATGTTTATGACCACGTTGTGATTTGCTTTCATTTTAGTATCTTTGAACCATTAGAAACAGCCTATGGGCATGACGAGTTTCAGCCACTGTGTTGTGATTTGCTTTCATTTTAGTATCTTTGAACCATTAGAAACAGCTGCGGTAGACAATAGTCTTGCTTCCCTTATGTTGTGATTTGCTTTCATTTTAGTATCTTTGAACCATTAGAAACAGCGACTGATACGTTGGCGGATGCGTTGTCGTTGTTGTGATTTGCTTTCATTTTAGTATCTTTGAACCATTAGAAACAGCCGCACTTGACCCGCCTAAACTACACTCACAGTTGTGATTTGCTTTCATTTTAGTATCTTTGAACCATTAGAAACAGCTGCATCTTGAGCTTACGCTTGTAGACCTTCGTTGTGATTTGCTTTCATTTTAGTATCTTTGAACCATTAGAAACAGCCTTCCAAGCAAATCAAGCAAATATTGAGCTGTTGTGATTTGCTTTCATTTTAGTATCTTTGAACCATTAGAAACAGCTAATGCGTATTATTTGCGATTTGTCGTTTAGTTGTGATTTGCTTTCATTTTAGTATCTTTGAACCATTAGAAACAGCTAATAATAGGGGGAATATAATAATTCTTAGTTGTGATTTGCTTTCATTTTAGTATCTTTGAACCATTAGAAACAGCGTTTTTACTCGGCAATATAATTGCTTCTTAGTTGTGATTTGCTTTCATTTTAGTATCTTTGAACCATTAGAAACAGCTATTTAACATATTCTAGTGGAGTAAATACGTTGTGATTTGCTTTCATTTTAGTATCTTTGAACCATTAGAAACAGCATGGACAGGTAACAATGTTGCCAAAATACTGTTGTGATTTGCTTTCATTTTAGTATCTTTGAACCATTAGAAACAGCGCCAAGAAGGATGAAGTATTATGGAACATGTTGTGATTTGCTTTCATTTTAGTATCTTTGAACCATTAGAAACAGCTCAAAGAACAAGAGGTTGATGTAGCATATGTTGTGATTTGCTTTCATTTTAGTATCTTTGAACCATTAGAAACAGCGAAAAAATAGGACTCGCGTCATGGTCTCTGTTGTGATTTGCTTTCATTTTAGTATCTTTGAACCATTAGAAACAGCTATATCAAGTAAATAAGGTGGCGCTTTTTAGTTGTGATTTGCTTTCATTTTAGTATCTTTGAACCATTAGAAACAGCAGAGATACAAAAAGACATATCATTAACAATGTTGTGATTTGCTTTCATTTTAGTATCTTTGAACCATTAGAAACAGCCATCAGACAACAGACTTGGACAGAGATAGCGTTGTGATTTGCTTTCATTTTAGTATCTTTGAACCATTAGAAACAGCACTCGCGGCATGGGCTCTTGAAACCATAGGTTGTGATTTGCTTTCATTTTAGTATCTTTGAACCATTAGAAACAGCTATAGGACTACAACTGCAACAGATTCAGTCGTTGTGATTTGCTTTCATTTTAGTATCTTTGAACCATTAGAAACAGCAGGCATGGCTCTGCAATACGGATATAATGAGTTGTGATTTGCTTTCATTTTAGTATCTTTGAACCATTAGAAACAGCAGATTCCCTATTACAATCTAATAATCAATCCATTACATTGCAAATTAGAATTATAAAAAACAAGCTGTTTTCAACTAAAAATCCCGCTAATTGGCGGGATTTTAATTTTAAAACAACTCTAATTGTTGTCCTGGCGCACCCGCATCCTGAGCCTTTTTTCCATTAAAAAGTTCAATATTGCCAAATTGTTTATCTGTAATACACATGATTCCTATCTGCCCAAACTCTGGCAAAAAAGATTTAACTCTTTTTATATGTACATCCGCATTTTCACTACTTGCGCAGTGACGTACATAAATAGAAAATTGGAACATAGTAAAACCATCCTTTTGCAGATTTTTTCTAAAATCGGCATATGCCTTCCTATCCTTTTTAGTATCAGTAGGCATGTCAAACAATACTAATACCCACATAATGCGATATTCACTAAAGCGTTCCATCACATCTCAGGATATGATAGTCTGCGTAACTCACCGCTAAAGCATTTGTAAAGAGAGGCAGTTGTTTGCCCCACCGCTATCATCAAAGGACTACGCTTGCCCGAAATGACAACATCCAATGTTGGAATTGACAAAAGTCGCCCTTTTATCTCTTTTGTCAATACCTCATAACCTATCCCACTCTTCACAATACCATAAACCAAGTCATCCACATACGGCCGGTAAGGTTCCATTATATCATCAGCCAAACAATAAGCATTATACCGATTGTGATGATGAATACCCAATGTAGGCAGAAGTCCACTCACCACCAACCCACGCGCCACAACAGCTCGTAATATAGCATATCCATAATTCAATAAATTATTAGGTGGAATACCTTCTCTATCTCTTGTAAAGCCCTCTATTTCAAATAAATTTTTCCAATAATAAGCTGCGGCACGAGCTTCCAAGTTATCTGGGTCTCCACTCTTCACATCGGCCGCCCATATCCTCATACACTTTATCTCTTCACCCGAACATCTCTGCAATACAGCAGCTTGATTCTCTATTTTCTGCTTGACAGTCTGTTGCCATAATTGTTTTGTTAATGGAAGTGAAGCATTCAATTGCTGCCGAAAACGCTCATTTTGAGTTGTATTACCATACAAAGGAAGCATTAAACCAACAGGCATACTTTTACTATCACAAGTAATAATAGCACAATTATTTTCAAGCAGAGCCTCTAATACTCCCGAAGTAACAGTTATCTGTTTATTATCCAACACCACTACACCAATATCTTCTATTGGCTTAGTCACTTCTGACTTCTGTTTGAATCCTTCTGGTAAAATTCCATTCTTTACCACTTCCGGTAATTTTATCACTAACTGCGCATTTTTTAAAGATAAATAAACCGGATTTCCAAAATAAAATGTCTTTTTAATCATAGTATTTCTATTTTAATGATTACCACTCATCATCTACTTCAAATGGCAATTGATGCATATTATTCGTTTGTAAATATCAACTAATTGGAGTTACTAAATAGAGCTTTGATATTAACAGCAAGAACCCTTCTATGATTATTTCTACCTGGGGACAAGTTGTCCCCAGAACATTTACCATTTTCTATTCTGTTTTTTACAATCTGTAAAATTGACTCTGTCAGTCAATAGACCTATTACATCAACAAAGAACTCTTTTCTATTCCAAACCAAATGTTTTTTTTCACAAAAAGTATACTCATTTTAAAGTTCCAATCTTTATTATATTACCCAACCTATCCACTTTTAAAGGAATACATTTCTCTTTAATTGATTCTTTACTATCTGTAATCTCAACTTTATTTAAAGAGAAATATTCTACCTTGTCAACTATCATATTTGCAATTGCATAAGGAACTCCATATAAACGATTTCCTGTAAAACTAACAACTTTATATATCCTTTTCCTATCTATCAGTTCCTCAATCCTACCCCGCTCCAATTCTTCCTCTGTAGGCACATAAACCAAGTCATTCGGTGACAACCAGAACAACAATTTATTTCCAGCCTCATTTTTCTCCGGAACAGGAGTATAGCCTTGCTTTTCACGTTCAATTACAATATTCAAAGGAATTGTTTCATACACTCTCTTTCCATCTCCCATAGCATAGACAGCAAAAAATAAATTCGTACCCTTAGCTGCTTCTACAAATTTAGTTGATTTCTGTCCTGTCTCACCCACACTATATTTATTACCACGTGGTTCGTAAACCCTTAGTTTATAAATAGGTTGATGAGGTTTACCATTATTCAGAAATTCCAGATTCCTATTCATTTCGTCAATGCCATCAGGAGAAAAAGCTAAATCCGCTTTTCCTTCTTTAGACTCCAAATGTTTCAATAATATTTTCTGAATTCCAGTATCTGTAATGGATTCAATAATTTTTTTCTCTGTAAAACTTGTATCCAAAGCTTTGCGCACAGCTACCAATGGTTCCGAAGAATTATCTGTAAAATAGTAAATAGCTATTTTTGTCAGATTCAAATCTTTCCAAAGAGCTGTATTTTCTTTAAAATACTTCTCAACACGTTTTTTATCATAGTTATAAGAAAAGAGCTGCAATATCTTCGCTTTTAATTTTTTATCTACAATCATTTCAGGAGTGTCCAAAGCCACAGACAATCGTACCTCCTTTACTTTTCGAAGATTCACTCTACCGAATACCGTGTCTTTATGCATAGGCTTCCTTATCGCCCAATTATCCCCTTTAGTTTGTGCTAATAACGTCTTCTTACCTTTTTCATCATAAGACTGATAATAATTAGTACTCTTGTTTATCACCCGAATATTCTGCTTAAAGCTTACCACAATATCATTCAAAACAGCCTGCACATCTTGTGTAAATGTATCCCACGGTTTCTTGATCATCCATTTATAGTTTCCATTATCATCCGTCTTATATTTATCACACAATAATCTTTGTAAATCACGCCGAGTTATTTCAGCATCCTTCCTTGCTGACTCATTATTTAAATAGTTAATGTGATTTCGTGAGGCACAAGCTATAACGATAGCATCCATCGCATGATGACGATGGTCAATACGCTTTTTACTAAATCCCTTTTGAAGTTCCAGCGGCAGTTCAATCTGAAAAAAGCGTTTTCCATCCTTACATTCCCAGTGTCCGAAGCATTGGGTATCTTTTAATTGGTTTAAACGTTCGAATCGGGAAGAAACAATACTATTCCAAACATCATTCAATCCCCAATCCTTCTTCAATCTATCCGTAACGCTACCCGTACAAACCACCACATTCTTTGAGATTGCTTCCTGTTCATACTCGCCATCCTTGTCTTTCTCACGGACAACATTGGAAAGTAAAGTTTTAATTACCTTACTAATATAACGGCTATCATTTAACTGGCGTTTGATAAACTCTTCCGGTATATCATCCATCAGCAGCTTTTTCATCTTAGCCCTCGATTTCGAATAATGTTCCTTCACAAACTGTTCATAAGCCTCAACAGAAAAAATCGTAACGACTTTACCGAAATTCAATTCGACTTTTCGTCCATGATGCTCTTTTATAAACTCATATCCCAAGTATTTATCTTTCAACTTATTCACTTCTGATTCGCAAATTACTTTATTGCTGAACGAATCATCAAAGAAACGAGATTGGGGAATTATATGTTCTATCTCATAAGCCGGTGTAAACAGTTTGGCAAGAGGAATAATTTCTCCTGTATAAGGAGAACGATATTTCTGCTCCAACCATAGTTTATATCGCATAAATTCTGATTTTGAAGGAGATTTACTGTCTTTCAGTTTTTTCAGGAAATTCTCAATATCTTCCGGGATATCCGCTACATAATTTAATATTCCATCTTCATAAATACGTAACAACTCCTGCTGACTTGGTGAATAGGGACGCACATTTTCAATGTTATATTCGGGATTCACAAATTCCGTCAATAATGCCTTGATGCGAAGATTAGCATTTTCATTTTCCAAAACTTGCATCGTCATTTTTGCCCTATCCTTTGCTGTATTTTTCATTTCGCGCCCTAACTCCACATGAATTTCATCAATAGTCCCTACACGCTTCCAAATATCACGGACCACACGTAGTGTTTCCACTATGATTTGCTCTACTATCGGATTACGCAAAGAATGCTGCTTGAATGCTTTCAAATAAGCGTCTATATCAGATGGCGTTTCCCATTTAGCGATGTCCTTCACTTCAGAATGCCGCCCATAGACAACATAACAAACCAACCATAAAGGTAAACCTCTGAAGTCATCAACACTCTGCAAATGTATAGATTTCTCATGAACTTTATTATGAATCTTTTCATCATATTCGCCAGTTACGATTTTGTCTATACGCTCTCTAGTCGTTTCATCAATAGCATCTGCACTCCAGTATTTTCCCATTCGCATCAATGGCAACAGTTTCTTAATAGCTTTGGCAGAATAAGCTCCATACTCTTTTTCAAATGGAGGCGCTTTCTTAAAGGTTTCAACGAAAGCGACCTTATCTAAAGCATGCTTAGTTGCAAATGTGGCTAACGCCTTCTCTAATTCAACTTTATCACTGACTGAATATAGTATATGCCACAGAGCCATCTCATTTTCTGCAGATAAAATAAAGTCTCCGGAGAAGACATGTGCTTTGTCTAATCGGGATTTTATTAAATATCTTGTTTCATTGCAAGGATACATTTTATCTTCCACATAATTCCAACGATAGTTGACTGCTTTATTTTTCAGATTAAACTGAGGATATTTCAGAAAATTCTTCTGGTCAATTTCCTTACGTTCATTCAACCATTCAAATAAAGCTACACAATCTTCCTCTGTATTCAAAAATTCACTAGTCACATCCACATCAGTCAACAATCTGTCTCCTTGCTGCCTTTCTTTTTGATAAATCCTGATATTCGATAGAAAATGCCACAAACGAAACTCTTGAAATAATGGATGCGACTTAGCTATACACTTTAATGACGCATGCTTTATTTCACCAGTCTCCTTGTCCACATATTCATTCTTCTCATAAGGGCAATCGTCAATCAACGATTTCTTACTCTTCAATGGACGCTGATAAAAAAGGATATCTTCTGTAAACATATACACAAAATCACGATTAGCGATGTTGCGCTTGTGTGCATCATTTTGCGGATATAAACATTCAAGACATTTCTTATATAAATCACGGTCTTGCAATTCAGTATGGAAAACAGACTGTTTTTCTAATATCTGCTTTAGCTCTTCTTTATAAAATTTACGTTCTATAGTACGTACTAACTTTCCTCTTATCTTCTGCTGAGGTTTTTGCAGTAATATATCGTAGATATACCAGCCCACAGTCTTACGACTATCGGCCACATCCGCTTCTGTTTTCTTCTTTATCAGTGTCCAATCATCTTCCTTTGGGGCACGGAACGAACGTTTAACCTCACCTTGTTTATCAACTTTAGGAGTTCCATCTTCATTCAGATCTGTTGTCACAATAAACTCCTTAATTTTGCCCTCCCAATCTAATGGGACATTACTTGACCGACGATAAATCCATCCATTTTCCAAATGTACATTATACCAGGTATCTTTTCCCTTTTTTTCGTCCGTTGCCTCCACACACACTACTTTCAAAGCATAATATTCAACCTGCTTATTGGATTTTTCTTCTTCCTCTTCACCTCTCAGTTGGTAATATCCACGTTTCTGATTGAAATTTAATATAATCCACGCTAATTCTTGTTGAGTTATTTTCTCTGTCAGAGCCTTTTTTCTTAAATAATATATAGTCCAGTCATAAGGCACTTTTTTACCATTTGCCACTAATGTTGGCTGATGTTGTGCAAAATCAGCCAGCATCTCGTTAAAAGCGGCCTGAAAGATGAATTCATATTTTCCAGTATCACTCCTCTTCCAGGCCAATTTAGGCTCTGTCAGATTCATAAATTGTCCTGGATGTTTATCCCAGCTTATCTGCTCAGAATAATGTTCCGGCAAAAATTCTAATATGTGCAATACTTTGTGCAATCGTTCACGCCTCAACAAACATCTTTCACGCAAACGTCTTATCCCGCGGAGACGAGTTCTTTCTGCCGTCTGTGAAGTGGTATTTCCCCTATCAAAGTCTCCCAATATAGCAGCATCCATAGGAATTATTCGACTGCCAGCCATCTCTAACCATATTTTTTCACTTTGTTCGGTAATTATCGAATTTATGACAGACCATCCCACACTATTGGTTCCCAGATCCAAACCCAGTGTTACTTTTTTCATAATATCATGTTTTAAAGTTCATATTCACAAAAGTAGAAAAAATAAATATCAGAAGTATAGATTATACCATTTTTATTTCCTATCTTTGTCGTACTAAAATGAAAGAAAATCACAATAAGGATTATTCCGTTGTGAAAACATTAGGTTCCCTCGTCCTTTAACGGGGGATTTTTTATGCCTTGCCCCTACTACACTTTCAACACCATGCACAATTATTAATTCTTTTCCTGAAAACTCTCCATCGTTTCACTATTATTTATACCTTTGCATGCTAAAATTTTCTCATGCAAAGGATGTGATTTTTTCATGCAACATTTGTTGCACGAGACATATACAAATATTGCATGAAAGAGTTATACTTGTTGCACAAATAAATTCATGCGAATGCAATATTAATTCGTCAGAACTAAAGAATTTAATTACTGAAAGAACAAGAATATATTTATGCACTTCGTAAAAACAACATCATTAACCCTTTAACTCAAAATCTTATGAGTGCATATTATGATCTTTACGAAACGCCCGCTCCGAAAGGAAAAAAAGCAGAAAAAGCGCTTCACGCCCGTATCTATCCTAAAAAAACGTACACCACCAAAGAGTTTCTGAAACAAGTAGCTATGCTCCAACACCTTCCGTACGCCCTGTTGGAAGGAGCTCTACAGGGTATTACGGACGAATTGTGCGAATTGCTATCGGACGGTAATATCGTAGAATTAGGA
This sequence comes from Bacteroides stercorirosoris, assembly GCF_900142015.1. Taxonomy (GTDB): domain Bacteria; phylum Bacteroidota; class Bacteroidia; order Bacteroidales; family Bacteroidaceae; genus Bacteroides; species Bacteroides stercorirosoris. Next base: position 229,375 of record NZ_FQZN01000003.1, on the reverse strand, counting down.
GAACTCGGTTTCCTTAGCACTTCCTTGAAATGTCTGCGAGAAGCCACGCCGGAGAAAAAGATACGTGCAGAATCAATCGTCTTCAAAAATGTGTGTCTGCGCACTAGCAAGGCGTTCAAAAAGAAAATGAGAACTCAAATGACCTTAGAACGTATCCAGTCACCTACCCGTCCTTCAAAGGGAGACATCAATATCGAAAAGAAAAAAGAAGCATTGCTCACATTTCTCGATAAAAATGTCTGCGTCTCACGGAGAGAATACATCAGGCTGACCGGTAGCGGAGAGCGAACTGCCATGAACGAGTTGAATGCATTTATCACTGAAGGCGTCCTGCGCCGACGCGGAACAGGCAGAAATGTAGTATACATCAAAAATGAAGAAGGAAAATGAAAGAACTAGATCAAAACCCTACGCAGTGGTTCGTCTTCTTTAAGGACCAACTGCTGCTGAAAAAAGAAAGAACAGAAAAAGGAGAGATTAAATACAGTGTACCTTATGGTACGAAACCACCGTTGAAACCCGGTACAGGTAGCACTATTCATGAAGTATTTCTGCCTACGGATGAAATGGTGCACGCATTCGACATCGAACAACTTGTTGAGGAAACTGAAGACTGGATCATGGTCAACCTGCGAGGCTCTTACGAATACATCACCCTGGATGACTACAAAGCTGCCGGAAAGGCTTATCAGATATTGTATTGGGATCAGCACAGTCGCTTTTGTCCGGTATGTGGCACGCCTACGGAACAACAAACAGCTATCATGAAAAAGTGTCCTTCGTGTGCCTACGAAATATATCCACCCATTTCTACCGCTATCATCGTACTGATACGCCGTGGAGAAGAACTTTTGCTGGTGCATGCACGCAACTTCCGCGGAACATTCTACGGACTGGTAGCGGGATTCCTTGAACCCGGAGAAACGCTGGAACAATGTGTAGAACGGGAAGTAATGGAAGAAACGGGATTAAAAGTGAAAAACATCACTTATTTCGGAAATCAGCCTTGGCCCTATCCCAGCGGATTAATGGTAGGTTTCATTGCCGATTATGAAGACGGAGAAATCAAACTACAGAAAGACGAACTCAGTGCCGGTGCTTTCTACTCCAAAGAGAACCTTCCGGAAATACCACGTAAACTAAGTATCGCACGGAAAATGATAGACTGGTGGCTAAATCAAAAAGAAGAATTAAAAAGTTAAAAGGAGAGAGATAAATGAAATAAGAACAGATTGCGGAGGACACGCACTCAACAAACGAACAACTACGAATGAAACGACTCTCATTCACATCAACCAATCGCGTGCAACCGCAATCTGTATTTTATCTCTATCGGCAACTGCCTCCCGGCAGCCGACAACTTTTAACTCTTAATTCTTCAATTTTAAATGATCAGAGTCCCACCTTTCCCTCAATCAACAGTATCACCGCTATTACGGAGCAAACCGCAATGGCCAGTGCCAGCCAACGTTCAGCATGAGAGAAGATTGGTTCCCCCTGCGCCCGGTTCTGTTTGCGTGCCACTACATAGAAATAGATACCCACCAAATAGAAAATGGACGTCACAAGCAAAAGCAACAATCCGCCTGCATAGAGCAACCAAAGGCAGAATAAAGAAGACACGATACCGATAAAGCGGTATTGACCAATCTTCTTCGGATCTGTTGTGCTCAGTTCCCCTTTCATAAAGCTGGCTTTCACCAGATAGATTCCGCAGAACAGATAAGCGGGAAGGATCATGACACCGGTAATGTCGATAGCGGCATCGTAAACCGACTTTGCCATAGCAACCATCACCATAAACACCTGCATGATGATACTGGATATCAGCAAGGCATAAATAGGTGTCGACTTCTTATTCTCACGTAGGAATGACTTCGGCAATATCTTTACCTGAGCAGCCGTATAGGGTACTTGCGCACACATCAACGTCCAGGCAATCCAACCACCAATAACAGAGACTATGACACTGAGCACCACAAAGGTATAAGCCCAGTCGCCCACCGCATGTTTCAGCACGTATGCCACGGACGGGTCATCCAACTTTGCCAGTTCAGGCTGGTGCATGATACCATAGGACAAAACGCTGATTAATGCATAAAGCACCAACGCCAGCAGAAAACCGATAACACCCGCTTTACCCACATCTTTACTGTTGCGGGCATGGGCAGACATCACCACGGCACCCTCCACACCGATGAAGCACCAGAGGGTGACAAGCATGGTACTCTTCACCTGTGCTCCTATGGATCCCAAGTCAGGCGTATGTCCCCAGAAATCAAAACTCAGCGCACCTATTTTAAAGAAAATAAAGAGGATAATGACAATTAATATCAACGCCGCGAACTTCACGATAGTGACTATTGTATTCAGGGCGGCAGCAGCTTTCACACCTCTTGCCACAATGAAATACATGGCCCAAATGAAGAACGATCCAAACACCACCGTCTGCCAGCCATGATGAAGCAGCACAGGGAGAAACTCACCGAACGAGTCATTGAGCATCACGGCAAACGCCACGTTACCCATAGCTGCACACAGCCAGTATCCCCAGGCAATGTTAAATCCCACATAATTGCCAAAACCCTCTTTTGCGTACTGATAGATACCTTCATTGAGATCAGGACGGGCATCGGCCAACACCTTGAAGTTGAGCACAAGGAACAATACTCCCACTCCCGAAATGACCCAGGAGATAAGAGTGGCCCCTAACCCCGCTCCTTGTGCCATGTTTTGCGAGATATTGAAAATACCTCCACCAATCATGGAACCGAAGACGATAGCGACGAGTCCGCCCAATCCTAATTTCTTTGAAGTATCCGCCATATCACTTATTTAGCTAATGGTGCATAACCAAAGTTCAGGAAACCGATAGCCGTCAGACAGTATGCAAACGGATTATCGGAAGGTATATTGATGAAATTATGGAATAACTCCTTATCACCGTCCTGTTCCATGCCACGCATGGAGAGTTCATGATTCAACGACTTATTCAACCACATGCGTACTTCTGCACCCGCTATTTCATCATCAATCTTTGAGTCGTAATACTGCACATACTCGGCAGCAAAACCTCCCACAAACTTACCGTTCTTCTTTGCCCATACGATGCCCACGCCGGTAGCAATTGCTTTATGTTCGACATAGTTGGCACCCGATCCGGCGACAATCACTTCCAGCACTGCTCCATGATGAAACTGGTCTTTAATGTCGGGACGGAAAGGCAGATAATGGAATTTCTGATTCATCTCCGGGGTAATGGTCACCAGGTTGCCACGTATTTCGGGCGGCATAACAGAGGTGTAAGGAATTACATTAAAGTTTTCAATTCCGGCTTCGTGCAAGGCGAGGTCATAGGCAAAGGTTTCATAAGGCTGAGGTGGAATACCGTCATTAAAAGCGCCTGTACCACCTGTTACAAATCCGAAAATGGGATAACGTGTCCCTTTCATTTCATCCATGATAAAAATATTTATATAGGTAAAGTCTAGGTTAGGTCTTATTATTCAATCATTGCCAGGTGCTCAAGTCCCAGCTTCTTTTCCCACTCGTCGATAGGCATGCCTTTTAGGTCGGCAGCTTTCATTCCCTCGGGAATGGCATTCTGAGCCAGATAAATGTACGGGGCGCAAGTCAACGCGCAACCCACTTGATTCGGTTCTACGAAAGTGTACTTGTAGCCTACATAAATGCGGTCGTACTCTACCGACTGGTCTTGTCCACACAGCACAATGCTGTTGGTTACTTTACGGAGTGAGCCTTCCAGGAAACCTATGATTTCGGCTTCGGTAGTCCTATCATCGCCATACGTGTTGGCATCCTCGATGAAGAGGCAAGAGCCGTCACTACGATTTTTCAGGATAGCGATGCCAATGGCCGACCATACCCACACAGGTCCGCGGGCTGTCACATCCTTGTTGGCGCAGATGACGTGTGCTCCCGGCATGGGTGGGAAGCGTCGCTGGCCCTCACGTCCGAAGAGGCGTTCGCTTGCTTCCAGCAATGGGCGGGCATTATATACGGGAATAGCGGGTTTTCCATCCGGTTGTTCCTGCATGTACATGGGTTTCTCCTTACCTGTAGCAATATCTTCGTGTACAGCGAGGTCGTATCCCCATACAGCACCGTTCTGACCACAGAAAGAAGATACGGTCAGCATATTGATTTGTCCGATATAGGCATCGTTCTTTTCGCAACGGTCATACGAAACAATGTTTTCGGTAACTACGTCAAGGTCTTTTACATCGACTGTGCCCACTGAGAGTTTCATGGTAGAGATGTATCCCTGACCATTCGGAGCACCGGGGTTCATGTAACCCATGCAGAATTCTTTACTTGGCCCTACGGCCTGTTCAATCACTTTAGCGGCATCATACTTAATGCCGGCAACAAGATCTTTCATAACTATTTTAGTTTAGGTTTAGATGTTGCTTATAGAACGGCATTTAACAGAGAATGATTAGAGGAATGACTTAAAGAAAGTAAAAGAACCTTAATCCGGAAAGAAAGCACACACTGCCCGGCAAAAAACAAAAAAGGTGCAACCCTTCGCAGGATTACACCTTTCCTTCTGCCTTACAGCAGTTTATCTTTAGATACCGAGTGACTTACGAACAGCCACCACCTTTTCTTCTGCTTCTGCATCCGCACTGGCGTAGCATTTCGGGCAACCCATTTCGCCCTTCACCTCGATATAGAACTTGATTTTCGGTTCTGTACCCGACGGACGAACAGAAATCTTTGTACCATCTTCCGTGAAATACTGAAGAACATTTGAAGTCTCCGGCATATCCAGATCAACAGCATTTCCTTGAGCATCGATCATCTTCAATGTCTTATAATCCTTGATCAATTTGACAGGTGAACCTCCGATTTCTTTCGGCGGGTTAGCACGGAAGTTATCCATCATGGCTTTGATTTCATCCGCACCGCTCTTACCGGGTTTCACTACGTTTACAGTCGTTTCTTTAGAGAAACCATACTCTACATAGATATCCATCAGCACATCATACAGCGTCTTGCCCTGATCCTTAGCCCAGGCACAGATCTCAGCCAACAATGAACAGGCAGAAACGGCATCTTTATCCCGAACAAAATCTTCTGCCAGGAAGCCGTAACTTTCTTCACCACCACCAATATATTGCTGCTTGCCTTCGCTCAAACGAATTTCACGTGCAATCCATTTGAAACCGGTGTAGCAATCACGCATTTCAATCTTATTCTTATCAGCGACAGCCTTAATCAGTTCAGTCGTTACAATGGTCTTCACGATGAAGTCGTTGGGCTGCATCTTGCCCATTGCAATACGGTTCTTGATGATGTAATACAAGAAGATCAGACAAGTCTGGTTACCATTGATAAGCACCCACTCGCCCTTATCATCTTTGCAAGCCATACCCACACGGTCAGCATCCGGATCGCTCGCCATTACGATGTCGGCATCAAGTTTCTTCGCCAATGCGATAGCCATAGAAAGCGCCTCAGCATTTTCAGGGTTCGGAGATACCACAGTCGGGAAATTACCGTCCTTCACCATCTGTTCGGGTACGCAATTTACATTCTCAAATCCCCATTCTTTCAGAGAAGAAGGAATAAGCACACGACCTGCACCATGCAGAGGAGTATAAACTATGCTGAGATCTTTCTGACGCTTGATAACTTCCGGATCTATAGAAATAGAATGAACCATATCCAGATAAACCTTATCTACATCAGCACCAATGATCTGAATCAGGTCTTTGTTACCTTCAAATTTGATGTCGGCAACAGTCACCTTGTTTACTTCATCGATGATAGCGGTATCGTGCGGAGCAAGTACTTGAGCACCATCATCCCAATAAGCCTTGTAACCGTTATATTCTCTCGGATTGTGGCTGGCAGTGATATTGATACCGCTCTGGCATCCGAAGTGACGGATAGCGAATGAAACTTCCGGTGTAGGACGCAAATCATCGAAAAGATATACTTTGATGCCGTTTGCAGAGAAGATGTCGGCAGAGATTTTAGCGAATTTGTCGCTATTGTTACGGCAGTCATAACCTACCACTACGGAAATCTGCTCTTTGTCCTTGAAACACTTATTCAGATAGTTGGAAAGCCCCTGTGTTGCAGCGCCTACGGTATAGATATTCATGCGATTGGTTCCAGCACCCATGATGCCGCGCAGGCCACCCGTACCGAATTCCAAATCCTTATAGAAACAATCTATCAACTCAGTTTTATCTTCGTTTTCCAACATGCGTTTTACTTCAGCCTGAGTTTCGGCATCGTATGCCGGGGTGAGCCACATCTGGGCTTTCTCAGTTACCTGCTTGATAAGTTCCTGATTTTCCATACAATTATTGTTATTTTAGAGGTTAAAATATATCTATTAGTTGTAAGACACAAATGTAGGCGAATAAGTTCAAATATCCTACTTTTCCATTAAAGATTTACACTGCTTTGTACAGATTTCACAGGCTTCTTATTGTTCCTGCGAAATCTACAAAGCCTGCAACAGGGTGTTACTTCGGCATCTTATAGCGATCACCGGTTTGTTTCACGTATTCTTCCAGAAACTCTTTCGGATATCCAGGACGTATCACACCTGCCGGTTGACCGATAGCATTACGTTCAAACTTACCGTCTTTCATACGTTTCACCACACCGTCATTGTATTTTACGATAAGGAATTCGCCGAGACGTTTCCAGGTATCGAGCGTACTCTGCGCGGTCATATTCGTATAGTTAGTCAGGAATGCTTTTGCCTGGGCAGGATCTTTGGAATAGAGTTTGGATGCAGCCGATTCGATTCCTTCCTGTGCATCATTGAAAGTAGTTTCCATCTCCGACTGGCTTGCACGTACATCGCCAATCATCAGGTCGTAGCGGGGATAAACCATGTTCGCCACCCAGTTGAAAATCCAGAAAGAAGAATTCCAGGAGAAGGTGATATAGTCGGCACCATCTACACGAGAGTAGCATACAGGCACTTTATCAGTACAGCAATATACAGGGGTGAAAACAGTCATGTTGGCATCATCCGTACCGAACCACAGCACGCCACCGATAGCATCGGGCATGGTAGAGCGCATCTGAGATACGAAAACGAAACCTGACTGCTGGGTAGAGATGGGACGTTCGTTGAAATATTCCTGGTCGTTCACCTTGAAGGACAGCGGAGAAAGACGGTAAGGGGTGTGATAAGGACCGGCACCAAAATCTTTGCTGATATCCAGCGGAGTACCTTCGTAATGGTCGCGCATGGCATTCTTCACATCCTGTACGGAGATTTTGCGGTTGGCTTTCAGGTAGAGAGGCATGGGCTGATTGGTTTTACCTTCTATATAAGGAAGGAATTCCTCACCACGATCGGTAAACATATTGAAGTAACTCCATACGCGGGCTTCGCAGTAACGGCGTGCACCGAAATCCAGAGGAGCGTATGCATCAGCAAAGCTGAAATCTTTGTTCACACCGTTGAAGTAACCTTTTTCGCGGGCAAAAGAGATGACATCGGAAGAATACATACAGTTGTTCTTATCATTCATATCGAACTGGTGAATGCGCGACTGGTTGGCATGTGCCGAGATGCAATCATCAGGGATGCGCACAGCCACCCACACGGCACCACGCACACCGGGGCCTTTGCCAATCATCTCCATAATCCAGATCTCGTTCGGATCAGCGATAGTGAAAGACTCGCCACTGCTGTAATAGCCATATTCCTGTACAAGGTCAGTCATTACCTTGATAGCTTCACGGGCGGTACGGGCACGTTGCAGACCGAGATAAATCAAGCTTCCGTAGTCGATGATACCGGTGGTATCTACCAGTTCCGGACGACCTCCGAAAGTGGTTTCAGCAATGGTAAGCTGGAATTCGTTGATATTGCCGATGACGTTGTACGTCTGGCGTGCCTGCTCAATCTGTCCCAGATACTTGCCGGTGTCCCACTCATGCACATCCATCAGGGTACCTTTCTTATGTATGCCCGCAGGATAATGATATAACTCGCCGAACAACCCGTAAGAGTCGGCAGAATAAGAAACGATTGTAGAACCGTCCGTGGAGGCATTCTTACCAACAATAAGGTTGGTACAAGCCAGTGCATTCACTACTGCAACAGCCACAAATAAGACGGAAAGAGTCAGTCTTTTGCTTTTCATACTTTAGCTATTTAAATTATTAATTCATGTGTCACATATATACAGACTTGTTTACCAGACGAACGTAAACTGTTCTGTTGCCCGGTTGCCGCAACCATCCGTCACGGTGATTTCCACCACATGCTTACCCCGTTCCACCCGTTTAGGGTCAATCTCATAGACCAGGTTCCCACTGATGGAATTAGGTTTGCCAAACAAGGCATACTTCCCGTCGATGGTGCCGCGATAACTGCTTATGCCGGTTTCTTTATCCTTCGCCTTGAACGTAATGCGTCCCGTGCGTCCCCACTGTTGCGGGTTCAGCGGAGTGATTTCAGGAGGCACGGTATCGATAGCAACGGTATACGTACCCAACTCCCGGATGGTCGTCTTCATGAAACCGTCCTCGTACTTGCCACCTATGCTATACTTCCCGCCCCGGGAGTTCACGCCTGCCACATAGTATTTCGACCTATCTTCCAGAGGGCGGCGACGCAAGCCGATGCTCAACTCGCAACGGCCATGTAAAGGGATGCGTGTGTCATTCAACTGATAAGTAAAGGCAACGTCCCCGCTATCTGCACGCACGACATAATTCAGGTACGCGTCGTCATACAGCATCCCGCGAGGAATCACCAGCGACAGACCGGGTTCCTGCAGATAGTTCACCTTATCCCAGCGGAAGATGTACTTCTCCCGATGTTCCACAGGAGCTATCTCCGCCCGCTTTCCATGCACGGTGAAGCGTACTTTCGAAGTGTTTCCCAGGGCATCCTTCAAGGTGTAGACAAAGCGGTACGGACGCTCTTCGTTGATATCAATCAGTCCCCGGTTATCATTTGAAGCATGCAACATCCGCAATGTATTTCCCGGTTCGATGAACGATTTCATATATTGCCCGTATGTCCACGAGTTAATCATGCGGTTCTCGTTCTCCGAGAAGCGATCCACCACACTGCGGAACACTTCCACGCTGTCCACTTCCAGGATAACCGTGTGCACACCGTAACGGTTGTGCACACCATCCATATAGTCGTATGCACGGATGCCCGCTCCTATCAGTCCCCAGGCAGTGATCGGCTGTTTAGGGCTAAGAGGAAAAGCCTGACGCTTCTGGGTTCCGTCCACCATTCCCTTGCCGGGTTGCGGAAACAGCATGATGCCTTCGGCACGCGGGGCGGTGTTGTCCTTCACTTTCTTCTTGAAGAAGGGCAGAGGGTCCACGTAGTCATCCGTATCTGCCTCAAACACATCAAGATGCAGGTGAGGGCCAAAGGAATATCCGGTATTACCGCTCAGAGCGATAACCTGCCCGGCCTTGACGATATATTCGCCCGGTTCGGGGATAATCTCTACTTCCCATGTCTCCTTTTCGTACTGCAAATCTTCTACCCGGCGGGCTATGTCGCCCACAAAAGCGCTGAGGTGGCGGTTGATTGTTTTATACCCGTTATTATATGCCACATCGAGCACATAGCCCGAACCATGAGTGACACGGATACGCGAAATGTATCCGTCGGCCAGCGCCCGCACGGGTTTACCGATGGTGCCGCCCGTCTTGAAGTCGAGTCCGCCGTGGAAATGATTGGCACGTATTTCACCGAAATTACCGGAGAACACAATAGGGAAATCGAAAGGAGGAGTGAACGTTGCCTGAGATTGCACATCCCCACCCGCTTGCGGATAGGCCTGCACTCCCCATGCAAACAGTATAAGGGATAATATAGAATGTTTCATATAGGTCAATAAACAATTTGTCGGGCAAATGTACATTATTCCGGGTAGATTATAAAGGAATGCAAGCAAATATTACCCGATAAATGCCTACCTTTACCGCGACAAATGCCAAAATAATATGCAAATCACCTACTATTTCCGCACCTCCATCCTCGTATTGGCGTGCATTTTACCGGCTTTTACGCCTGCCCTGGCTTCCGGAGCAAGCACCGTTCCGGACAGTCTGCTGACAGAAAAATACATCCGAAGCATATACATATCTGCGCCCGACAGTGCCCTCCACCTGCTCGACGAGGCCGAAAAACGCCGCCTCCCCTCCATGCCTGCGTTCCACATCGACATCCTGCGCAGCATGGTGTACGAAAGCCAGGCCATGTACGTCCTTAAAGAACGTTGCCTGCGGCGTGCCTTGCAGAGCGACTCCGTGCGACTGGTACCTGCACGCCGGCTGCGTCTGCTCTCACAATTGTCTTCCACCCTCGACCGCCTGAACCGATACGAAGAAGGTATCAGTATCTCCACCGAAGCCATCTCCCTCGCCCAAGAGCTGAAGCAAAGAAGTGCCGAGAGCGAACTTCTCTTCACCATCGGACGGATATACCAGGGCATGAAGAACCCCGACCAGGCGCTGGAGTATATGCTCCGTTCCATCAACCTGCTGAAGGGCAGCGACAACGTGCGCGAACTGGCCCTGCTGTCCACTTTCTACGGTGATTTGTCCTCCTTCTACGAGGACCGGAAGCAAAACGACGACGCCATCAGCACATCCGAAGCGCGCGCCGACGTCATCCGCCGCATGAGCGAAATGCCTGGCCCTCCGGCGGGGTATATCGACCAGCAATATGGCTACCTCTACTCCAAGCTGGCCTGCTTCTATCAGGAAGCGGGGCAAGCGCAAAAGGCAGCCGATGCATACGCCCGTTACCGCTCCACCCACTTCTCGCAGGCGTTTCCGGGCAATGCCGAAATCACCCCCTACCTTTTGAAGTCCGGGCAATATAAGGAAGCCCTGGAACGCAACAACACCTGGCAGGGAGTATTTACCGATGGAGACAGCATCAGTTACGGCTATCTGGTACTTCTGGACCGTTACGCCCGAATTTACCGTGGGCTGAAGCAACCCGCACTTGCCGATGCCTACCAACGACGCATCACCGTGCTGACCGACAGCATATATGCCCGCGAAAAACAGAGCCGGGCACACGAATTCGCAGTCATCTACCAGACCTACGAAAAGGATATGCAGTTGCAGAAAGAACGCAGCACCGCCCTCCTCCTGCGTGTCAGTATCGCCATTGCCTGCCTTGTCATAGTCCTGCTGATTATTATACTCAGAGAACGGCAAATGAATCTGCGGCAAACCCGTCAGCGCAACCGCATAGCCGCCCGGCAGATAGATGAGTTGCTGGCACAGAGGGAGGAGTTGAGAAAGATGTATGCGGAAGTAAAAGTTGACAAGGGGGGAAGAGAAGAGGTTGACGAGGGAGAAGAGGATGTGCAGGAGGACGAGGAAGAGAAAGACGAGGAATCGCCTATCGGCTATATCCCCTCAGCCGACGTCAGTGAGAAAAGTCGCCGCCGCTTCATGCAAATGGAAATCGAACTGTTGGAAACAAAGGCTTTCCTGCGTCAGCTGAAACGTGAAGATTTACAGAAGCTTAGCGGACTGAAAAAGAACGATGTCAGCCGCTTCATCAGAGAGAACACCGGCACCAGCTGGAATAATTACCTCAACAAACTGCGCGTAGGTTACTCCGTGTCTCTGCTTAAACAGAAGAGGCTCTACTCCATAGAGGCCATAGCCGACATGGCCGGATTTCAGAGCCGCAGCGTTTACTACGATGCATTCGAGAAGATATATAAAATGACACCGGCACAGTATCGCGAGACGATAGACACGGAGGAGGAAGAACAGGAAGAGGAGGATTAAATAACCCTCACACCTCCCAGCATTTCCATCCTCGATTGGCACAGATATAGACCACATAGGTACGTACATGATAGTTCGGAAAACGCCTCAGTGTATCGTCCGCATAGCGATGCACCTGATCTACATGGTCAGCCAAAGGGGCATCCAGCGCCAGCACCTTTTCCGCATCCTTTGCCTTGAAGTATTTGAACTCCACCAGACGGTCGTCCGTATAATAGTCCGTGCCCGGTATACCCGTCATCTCAAAGTCGGCACGACCTTCGGAGTTGTTCTGCTCGATGGCGAAGGTGTAACACATACTCAGATAGCGTGATACCAGTTCGAAGAAAGAGCAACGGATGAAGTTCTCATTAATCTTATCGAACACCTGTGCGGGGAACTGACCAAGGTATTGCTCGAAGTAATTCTGCACGAGCGATTCGAACCGTCGTTCTTCCGTGAAACGTTCGTAGACGGGTGCGTAGCGCATAGCGCCGCCGTCGATACGGTTCAACACGTTGTAATAATCCATATAGATGCTGCGCATGGTCAGGTTGGGCAACGTCATGCGGTAGGCATTCTGCAGGGTGGTCATGCCCAAGTAGAAAAGGCTGACGGGATAGAAGTTCTTGTCGAAGAACTTCTGCTTGTTGAACTTGCTGGAGAGGTCGGCAACGTTGTAGTATAGCCCGTCGTTGATGACAAGGGCGTCCAGCATTTCCTTCGAGTTCTCAAGCGAAAGGGTGAGCCGACGCAGCCAACCGACATCGGTGCGCAGGTTCTCGTCAATCAGTTCTTCGGGCACTTCACCGTTATTGACTGCGAATTTCTTCAGGAAATAGGTCAGTATCGTTGCGTTGAAGAGCTTCTCGCCACGGGGGCTGAAGCGGTAACCGTCGTAGTTGTTCACAATGAGCTGCCAGATTTCATCGTAACGTTCCTGGCTTCCGGTGTATTTATCGAGTACATAGCGCAGGTACACTTCCGTTTCGGCGTAGGTGAAGCCCAGCATGTTGATGAAGTCATTTTCCAGTGTCAGTATTTCGGCAATGTTGTAACCGCTGGTCAGGTCGTCCATCGTCGCGGGCAGCACGCCGGTACAGAAACAGGTGCGGACGCTGCCTTCGCCGATACCGGCTTTGATTATCTTGAAGAAGGTGCGCAGGAAGCTGTCTTTGGTGGTGACTTTCTCGTAGAGCGGATCGTTGTAAGAAGTCAGTAGTTGGTTGGTGAAGTTGTCATATTCGTCAATCAGGACGTACACCTTTGGCAGGTCGTGCTCACGGGCATAGTTCAGGGCTTCTTCCAGCATCTTTGAGGCATTGCCGAGAGTGGTGAACTGAAAGTCACCGAAGAGGTCGCGATTATGTGTCACCATGATTTTCACAGGACCACAGTTCAGGTCGTTGAAGTTCTTCTCCAGCCCTTCCATGTCGTCCGCCATCACCATCTTCGAGAAGTCGTAGCGAATCACCATATATTGGTTATGCTCCGGTGTGGGGTGGCTACCTACATACGTTCCGCCGAAGAGTCCCTCAAACTTTCCCGCCAAGGTGCGGTCATAATAATGTGCCAGGGTAGACACCAGAAGGCTCTTGCCGAAACGGCGGGGACGCAGAAAAACGGGAGCTTTGTAAAGCTCCAGACGGGGGATATAGTCTGTCTTATCGACATAATAGAACCCGCGGTTGCGCATTTCAGCAAAATCCGCCACCGCATAAGGGATAGTTATACTTACTTGATTGTTCATATTCATCACTGTCTTTGTTACACCCACAAAAGTACGAAAGTTTTTTGTATTAGCTTATTCACGTACAGGTATAATTTCCTCCCAATCCTCACTTCGCACCTCGTTATTTGGAGATAAACTTCTCTAAACTGTAATCTCAAGAAGGGTTCACCACAGAGGACACAGAGGGCACAAGGGCGGTGAATTGGACAAAGAGAGGGAGTAAATCATTCATCCGCCCTCTCCATGCCCTCCGTATTCTCTGTGATTCACCAATTATTTTCCTCTCCCCTCCCCCCTCCCAGAAGCCCTTCTGAGCGGGGTGGCGACAAATTCGGACACCAAGGCGACAAATCCGGACAGGAGGTAGGGTGTATTTCTTGCCCATCTGCGCAGTTCTTATGAACTTCGCCGCATATTTCATTACTACAAGTATTCACCCTATTAATAAAAACGAGTAAAGACATGAGAACAAGAAACCTATTCATCGCACTGACGATGATGACAGCCACCGCGGCAATCACCGCATGCAGCAACGACGACAACCTGGAAACGGTAGACCTCAACAAGCCTATCGACCTCAACCTGAGCATCGGACAGCCCGGCACTAACACACGTGCCTCTGTATCTAACGGAGGAAGCGCTTCCACCTTCACGTCGGGCGACGAGATCAGCCTGACCGCCGTGACCAAAGCCAAGACGGGAGACACCCCGGTAGCCATCGACGTTGAAGGTGCCACCTACCGCAACACCCTTACCTATACTTACGACACCGGACTTCCCGCAGACGAAGCCTTCTACTGGCAGAACACCAGTGATATGCACAGCTTCTACGCCTACTACCCCGCACAGACGAACTTCCCCAAGAAAGCCGACGACGCTTCTTATACTTATACCCACAGCTTCACCCTGCCCACCACCGGCAGCAACATCGACAACTCCACCCTGGCGAAGCTGAATGAAGCCAACTTCATGTATGGCGAGAAAGACTCCAAAGCCACCAACAAGGGTATCAGCCTGGAGCTGAGCCACTGCATGAGCCAGATTACGTTCACCGTGGAAAAGGGTGCGGGATATACAGCCAGTGAAGCCATGCCCACCATCACAAAAGCCGAAATACTGAATAACAAAGGAATGTACACCACCGGAACTTTCAGCCTGAGTGCAGGAAAAGTGACCGCCACAAACGGAGTAACCGCCGGAACACAGGCCATCACCCCTTACAGACCGAAGGACAATGATAGCAAGGACACCAACACCTGGTACGCCATCGTCTTCCCGGGACAGGCGTTTGCCAACGGTAGCGCCTTCATCCGCTTCACCACCAGCGACGACACCAGCGGCAGCACCACCTATACCTACAAGCTGGAGTCAGCCCTCACCTGCACAGCCAACACCAGCTACAACTACGCGCTGAAGCTGAATCGTGGAAGCGTCACACTGAGCGGCCTCACCATTGCACAATGGACGAAAACCGACAAGAGCGGCAACGCAGGTATGGATTTCCCCGGCACCACCCCCAAACCCTAATACACTAACCCCTTCATCCCCCCCCGACCACCATTATGAGAATGACCGACAATAACTTCGGAAGCAACCTGCGCCTGGCACTGGCCATAACCGCCACAGCGGGCGTGATGATATGCCTATGGCTGTTGCTGCACAGCTGCACGCCCCAGACCCTCGACGACGACCGCCCCACGGGTACGGGCATCGCCCTGCGGCTGGGCACCGTCAGCATGGAGCGTGGCGGCAAGGCGCCGACGAGGGCATCGTCGGCCATCACCACCATGAGCGGGTGGGAGTTTGCCTCCGGAGACCTGCTGAACGTGTACGTGCAGGCCACCGGAAGCGGCACACAGGCAAGCAAGGGAGTGTACAGCCGCAACAGCACCGGCGGATGGGAGCCACAATACTCTACGAAAGCGGCCTACTGGCAGAGAAGCACCGGAAACACCGTCAGCATCCTGTGGGGACCCGAGGCGGATGGAAAGGTGTATCACCTGCCCGATTCTTACGACGCACTTCCCGGCAGCGACATGAAAGCGAAGATGTGGAACTACACGAAGTGCACCAACTTCGCCAACCTGTGGCGCTGCTGCGACCTGCTGCACTACCAAGCCGCCGACATCCCCGCCCAAAACACCGCCCTCAGTGCCGAACTGAGCCACAGCATGGCGCAGCTATGCGTGGAGCTGACGGCAGGTAAGGGCATGACGGAAGACGACGTGAAGACAGCCACCGTCAGCATACTGGGCGCATACGGCTGCTACACCACCGATGCCACCAGCCTACAGCCCGTAGCGTGCCAGGCAGAAGATGCCACCGCCACCTCCTCACCCACTACCAAGGACATCACCCTGCTGAAGAACGGCGATACCTCGCTGAAGCACTATGCCCTGCTGCTGCCGAGACAGGTATTCCCTTCTTCGGGACGGATGATAAAGATAAGCATCGGCAGCGGTATCTACTATTACACCCCGACCGGAAACGTGACCCCCACCGCCGGAAACTGCCTCAACCTGAAGTTGCAGGTGGATAAGACCGCCGTCAACGCCTTGAACGTTTCATCCACCGGATGGGACAGCGAGGTGACTACGGGAGAGCCGCCGACGACAGACGGTGAAGTGACAGTGGTTCCTTCCACCGCAGGAAGCCTGACATTGCCCACCAACCTGTCTGGGACAGATAACAAGCTGATGATAACGGGACAGATAGACGGGGAAGACCTCAAAACGCTAAGTAAAAGTATGGACAAGTTCAGCGAACTGTATATAAACGCTACGCTGAGCGGGACGACGGCATTGCCGGAGGAATTTGCTAAGAACATGGCTAATTTAAAGGTCATTACACTGCCGAAAGGGATGACGCGCATAGAAAACTATGCATTCCGAGGTTGCGCAGCCCTGACAAGCATCAGCCTGCCGGAAGGAGTGACAAGCATAGGAAACTCGGCATTCAGCGGTTGTGCAGCCCTGACAAGCATCAGCCTGCCGGAAGGGGTGACAAGCATAGGAAGCTGGGCATTCGGCTATTGCGCAGCCCTGACAAGCATCAGCCTGCCGGAAGGGGTGAAGAGCATAGGAATAGATGCATTCTACGGTTGCGCAGCCCTGACAAGCATCAGCCTGCCCAAAGAACTGACGAGCATAGGAGAACGGACATTCTGCCTTTGTGCAGCCCTGACAAGCATCAGCCTGCCCAAAGGGGTGACGAGCATAGGAAGAGAAGCATTCAGCAGTTGCGCGGCCCTGACAAGCATCAGCCTGCCGGAAAAGCTGACGAGCATAGGAAGCTCGGCATTCCACGGTTGCAAAGCCCTGACAAGCATCAGCCTGCCGGAAAAGGTGACGAAGATAGAAGAACAGACATTCGACGGTTGCGCAGCCCTAACAAGCATCAGCCTGCCGGAAGGGGTGACGAGCATAGGAAACTCGGCATTCAACGGTTGCATCGCCCTGACAAGCATCAGCCTGCCGGAAAAGCTGACGAGCATAGGAAACGCGGCATTCAACGGTTGCAAAGTCCTGACAAGCATCAGCCTGCCGGAAGGGGTGACGAGCATAGGAAACTCGGCATTCTACGGTTGCGCAGCCCTGACAAGCATCAGCCTGCCGAAAGGGGTGGCGAGCATAGGAAGCTGGACATTCAACGGTTGCACCGCCCTGACAAGCATCAGCCTGCCGGAAAAGCTGACGAGCATAGAAAACGCGGCATTCAAAAATTGCACCGCCCTTACTAAAGTCATCCTCCTCACCGGCACCACCCTGCCCACCTGTGGTAACTCCACTACTTTCAACATGCAATCCCCCTCCCCCGTCCTCTTCCTCCCCGCCATATCCGCCGAGGAATTCGCCGCCGCCACCGACAAGTACACCAAATGGGGTTCCCCCACCCCCGCCTGGTCCGCCGTCCACTACGCCTACTCCCCCGGCTCCGGCACCACCCCCGCCGACTACGCCAACCCCGACAACTACCTCGGGCACTGGCCTTAAACGCTAACTTAAAGAACCCCCAATAATAAACCCGATTATTCACCAAACCCATAAAAAAAACTAAAAGCTTATGGCAACCACCACCTTTACCAAACTCATCAGCCTCGTGGCCTACGACGCCACCCTGACCGAGCGCCCGGACGACTTCTACCTCCGCGCCAAAACCATGCCCGACACCATCGACCTCCACGCCGTGGCCCGCGAAACCGCCCTCCGCCTGGGCGGCAAGAACGAAGACGAAGTCTACACCCTGCTCAACGCCGCCGAAAGCGTGAAGTGCGATGCCCTCTCGTCCGGCTACATCGTAGCCACCCCCACCGCACTGATGCAACCCTGCGCCAGCGGCACAGTGCTGAAAGCCGACCTCTCGAAAGCCCCCGACCGCACCAAAGTGAAAGTGTACGCCACCCTCAGCATGGGCCCCGCCCTGCGCCAAAGCATGGAGGCGTGCCAATTGGAAATCTTCACCCAGCCCGCCGTCGTAGGCCCCCTGCTGAACGGAGCCGTAGCCGCCACACGCACCACTGCCGACGGCGCCACCACCCGCGTCCCCCTGCCCGGAAAGAACATCACCCTCACCGGACGGAACCTGAAACTGGCAGGCACCGACCCCGCCGTAGGCGTAACGTTCACCTCCGTAGAGACGCCCTCAAAGAAAGTGTTCGTCCCCGCCGAAGACGTCACCATCAACGAACCCAAACGCCTCATCTTCGTCCTGCCCGCCACCGTCACCGACGGACTATGGCGAGTAAGCATCTCCACACAGTACGGCAGCGGCAGTAGCCGTGTCGTGAAGAACCTGCGAACCTACGAACTGGACGAACCCATCGCTGTGGGCACAGCCGCCGAAGAAGGCGGAAGCGGTAGCGGAGGAGGACAAGGCGGAGGAGGAGGCATAATAGACCCCGATCCGCTGGGATAATTATCCGATGATTACAACGCTGCCTCTCCCTTTGCGCAGAAGGAGAGGCGGGTGATACCCTTAACCATTAGGCGGGTGACACCCCTAACCATTAGGCGGGTGACACCCCTAACCATTGGGCGGGTGACACCCCTAACCATTGGGCAGGTGACACCCCTAACCATTGGGCAGTAGATGCCTGCCCCCGTTAGCGCCTTGTTCAATCGGATTAGCTGATATAATGATGATTTTTTAGACACGGATTACACGGATTTTAGTAAACCACAACAGTGAAATCCGTGTCTGAAAAGAAAAAGCACCGAGATAAATACACATAGTTTAAACAGCCGTCCGCACGGCAATTGTCAATTGTCAATTATAAAAACAGCCTTATGAAACGAACCATCCGCTTGTCCGCCTTGTCTGCCGCCATCCTCGTGATGGCCGCCCTCGCCACCGCCTCCTGCACCGATGCCGTCGCCCCCCTGGCCGACGTGCCCTCCACCGGCGTGTCCACCGATGATGAAGAAGAAGACCTCACCGGGAAACCGATACAGATAGGCAGCGTCGTCAGTCTGGCACCCAATGACGGGGCGGAAACTCGTGCCATCTCCACAGATCCCGACTTCCCCGTAGAAGGAAGCACGATGACGGTGTGTTGCTTCGTGCCGACGGACGCTGTGTTCGGCAAAGCATATTCCCCTGCCGCCCACGCCAACTACATCTATGACGGCACTTCTGCTTCCTGGAAACCCACCAACCCCGATGCCCCCCTCTGCTGGCAAAGCGGCACACTGCGTCACTTCTTCGCCGCCGTTTCGCCCGCAGTGGATGATACGGAGGTGGATTTCGGGGCGGGGGCGAAAGCCTTAATTAGCGAATCAGGAACAGATGCCGATGGCAACTACGTTGTCAACAATATGGTGTTCGACCCTGCCTTCAGCCTGCCCGTCACCTGGACTAACGAACTATACACAGCGTGGGGGCGTGTGCGTTCTACAGGCATCCGCAGCGATTGTTATTACTACAAACCCAAAACTGATACCCAAATCAGCCTGACGCTGTGCCGCCCTCTGGTAAGCATAGACATCATCAGCGAATCCACAAAGGTGATGCTACGCAATGCACCTTCCGCCACAAACAACACCAGCATAGGAGACCTCGAAAGTTATCCCATCCTCCGCACCATGCAGATGCTACCCTCCGATGGTGGGTCGATACATCGTGCCTATACGCTGCCGTACCCCTACAGCGATACGGGAAAAACGAATATCAGCTTTACCACCGATGCCGGAGCCAGCATATCCACCGTAGAAAAGGAGAAACTGATAGCGGGAAGCAAGGTGATGATAAACGGACAAGATAATACATCGGCCGTGACGAACAGCACGGCGGGAGGACTGTCAACGGCACTCAGTGGGGCAGATCCGAATAAGAAGAAGATTGTGATTGGAGGGACGATAAATGATGCGGATATGAGTGCGCTAAAAACCTTCATCAAGAGTAATAGCATCACGGATGTAGTCATTCTGGCGGATGGGGTGACGAGCATAGGAGAAAGTGCATTTAGCGATTGTTCCTCCCTGACAAGCATCAACCTGCCGAAGGGGGTGACGAGCATAGGAGAAAGTGCATTCTACGGTTGCATCTCCCTGACAAACATCAGCCTGCCGGATGGGGTGACGAGCATAGGAGACAATGCATTCGCCCAATGCGCCCTGATAAGCATCATCCTACCGGAAAAGCTGACGAGCATAGGAATGGCTACATTCGCCAATTGTGAGGATCTAACAAGCATCAACCTACCGAAAGGGGTAACAAGCATAGAAGATGGTGCATTCTGTGGTTGCACCTCCCTGATAAGCATCAGCCTGCCGGACAAGCTAGCGAGCATAGGAATGGAAGCATTCGGCTATTGCAGCAACCTTGAAGAAATATCCCTCAGCGGCATCAACGACCAGTTTGAGCTTGCATTACCCACTTTGGGCAGCAAAGCATTCACTAGCACCAAGCTCAACACCCTCTACCTGCGTGACGTCCCCGAAGCTACCTTCAAAGCAAACCTATCCACCTACTCCACCTGGGGCAACATCAGTTGGAAGGCCATTCAGTACGACTACAACGGCACCGGTGACGACCTCGACGGGGCAAACTATGCAGGCCATTGGGTAGCCCCGTGAGCCCGATAACGAACAACAAGAACAACAAGAAACTAATATGAATATCAACCCCATGAACATCACCCACCGCACCCCCATCGCCCGCCGCGCCGCACTCCTGTTGTGCGCCGCACTGCTGGCACTGCCCTTCTACCCCCCTCTGCGGGCGCAAGAAGCCCAAGCAACGCACGAAACGCACGAGTCCCAAGCTACGCACGAAGCACGGGTAGCGCAAGCCCCCTCCGCCGCACCCCGTCCGCCCCGCCTCGCCCTCACCGCCAACCTCCTCTCCTGGGCCACCCTCGCCCCCAACCTCGGCGCCGAACTCTACCTCGCCCCCCGTTGGAGCCTTGCCGCCGACGCCTCCTTCGGCCTCTGGACATCGAGCCACCGCACCCACGCCTTCCGCTCGTGGAGCGCAGGCGGCGAACTGCGCTACTGGCTCCACAGCCCCCGCGGCACATTCCGCCGCACCCACATCGGCCTCTCCGTGCGTGGCGGCGAGTACGACGACACCTTCTTCGGCCCCGGCACCCGTGGCGAAGCCCTCATGGCAGGCATCACCCTGGGCTACCGCTTCCACCTCCCCCGCCGCTGGCAAGTGGACGCCGGAATAGGCGCCGGATTCATCCACACCCGCTACGACCGCTACCGCTGGAACTCCCGCTTCCACCGCTACGAGCACACCGGAAGCCGCACCCGAAACCTCCCCGGCATCACCGACCTGCACGTCAGCCTCGTCCGCCTCTTCTAAGGGGGACACACGCCGCGGCACCCCCATAACCCAACCCATAAGTTAAGTAAGAAAGAAGAAAGAATATGAATACCAACCCACTCCACAGCCTCGCAAGCGTCACGGCCAGCGTCACGACCAGCCTCACCGCCTGTCTCCTCGCCCTCGCCTGCCTCACCGCCTGCGACCGCAAGGAACTCTTCGAGCACCAAGAACTCTACGCCGCCACCGTCAGCATCCGTCCCGACTGGCAGTCGCAGTCCCCCACCGCCTCCGCCCTGCAAATACGCATCCGCGGCACGCACCCCGCCACCGACTTCTCACCCGCCATCAGCACCGACACTACCTTCACCCTGGCAGCGTCCGGTGCCGCAGCCGCCTCTGCCGAAGCCGCCGCCAACGCCACTGCTACTGCCGCTGCCTCCGCCGCCAATGCAGCCCTACCCGAAGCCCTCCTCACCCTGCCCGAAGCCTCCTACAGCCTCATCGCCTGGCACGAAGCCTCCGGCCTCACCTTCGACGGCACCCGCTTCCGCCTCTCCACCCTGCCCGACGGCACCCTTGCCGAACCCGCACCCCTCTGCGCCGCCGCCATCACCTTCTGCGCCATCGCCGGACAAGAAAACCGTCCGCCCCTGAAGATGCAGCCCCATACCCGTCTGCTCAAACTCACCCTCAACATCAGCCAAGGCACCCCCGAACTACTGACCGACGTCACCGCCACCCTCACCGGCTGCGCCGCCACAAGGGAGATAAGAGGAGGAGAGAAGTTGACAAGGGGAGAAGATTGTGAGTTGATGAAGGCGGAGGCTTGTGAGTTGACGAAGGCGGAAGGGGACAAGTTGACAAGGACAGCTGAAACCGGAGACGTGGGCAGCATCCGCCCCGTCTTTACCCGCAACGGCAACACCCTCTCCGCCACCCACCGCCTGCTGGGCATCGCCCCCGCCGTGCGGCAGCAACTCACCCTCACCCTGCACTACGCCGAGGGCGAACTGCAGACCCAAGTCTACGACCTCACCTCCTTCCTCTCCGGCTTCAACCGCTTCAGCCCCGACACCGCCGACGAAGTCTTTACCCTCACCGGCGACCTGCAACTGCAGCAAAGCCTCGAATCCCCCGGAATCTCCGGCACCATCACAGGATGGACCCCGGGAACGGAAACGGACTTGGAGGCGGGAAACAAATGAGTCACATCATCACCATATCACTTTATAGCATTATAACTTTATAACATTATCACCTTATCACATAACCCCATTATCCCCTTATCAATATGAAGTACCTAAGCATCCTCGCAGCCCTCGCCCTACTGGCAAGCTGCACCAACAGCGAAAACGCCCCCGGCACAGGGGACAGTGAACAACCAGTACCGGTAAGCCTCTCGGCAGGCATCGCCCCCACCCGCGTCGTCAACGACGAATGGACAGCCGGAGACGCCATCGGCCTCAGCCTCTACGCTGCAGGCACCACCGAGCCCGCCTCCCCCGCCGTGCTCAACTACCGCTACCTCGCCACCACCACCGGCGCCACCACCGGCTTCAGCCCCGCCACCACCCAGCAAACCGCCTACTATCCCACCACCGGCGCCCAAGTAGACCTGCTGGCCTATTACCCCTACGCCGCCACCCTCAACCCCGACGGCATCCTGCCCCTCGACGTCAGCCGCCAGCAAAGTCTCCCCGCCATCGACCTGATGAGCGCCACCGCCACCGCCGATAAAGACCATCCCAACGTGGCCCTCCGCTTCAGCCACCGCCTGACACGGCTCGTGTTCTCCATCAGCGGAAAAGGAAGCGTCAGCACCGCCAGCCTCGTAGGCGCCACCCTCACCATCCGGGGCATGGACACCCGCGCTGACTACAACCTGCACACAGATACTTACACCACCGCCGATGCCGCTACTGCTGCTGCCGGTAATACTTCTTCTACTACCGCTGCTTCCGGTGACAATAACACCTCCCCGCAAGATATCTCCGTCCCCCTCAACGCCTCCGGCACGCAAGGCACCGCCATCGTGTTGCCCCGCTCCGCCGCCGCAGGCGCAGGCGTCAGCTTCATCATCACCCTGACCGACGGAAGCCACTTCACCGCCCACCTCAGCGACACCCACGAACTGAAAGCCGGAACAAGCAACCTCTTCCGCATCACCCTCAGTCCCGAAGGCATCAGCATCACCGCCACCATCAACCCCTGGGAAGACGCCCCCGAAACCGACCTCTCCACCTCCCCGGTGACGATAGCCGCAGCCACCACTTCCTCCGACAGCAATAGCGGAGACGGCGGCGGCAGTGGAAACGGTGACGGCAGCGGCGACGGCAGCGAAACCTCCTTCTCCCCCGGCAGTCAATTCACCCTCTGGGCAGGCTCACCCACCGGCACCGGCACCCTCTTCACCCTCGGCACCGACGGCCAGTGGAGCACCGCATCTCCCCTCTACTGGGATGCCTACCCCGCCGCCTCCACCACCTTCCACGCCCTCCACCTGCCCGCCGACACGCCCGCAGGCAACCAGATGCCCGACGTGATGGCCGCCACCGCCCCCACCGAACGCTTCGCCCCCGTCACCCTCGCCTTCGCCCACCTCACCGCCCAACTCAACGTCACCCTGAAACCCGGCGCAGGCATCACCTCCGAAGCCCTGCAAACCGCCACCGTAACCGTGCCCCAAGCTATCACCGCCTACGAACTGAAAGGCATCACCCTCACCCCCGGCACCACCCGCGCCGACGTCACCCTCAGCGGCACCCGCGACCGCCGCCACGCCCTGCTTCTCCCGCAAACCATAACCGCCGGCCAACCCCTACTCCGCCTCACCATCGGCGGACAGACCTACCGCCTCGACGCCACCGCCCGCAACGGCGCATTCGAAGCCGGCAAAAGCTACACCCTCAACGTCACCGTGAGCAATGCCGAAATCACCGCCACCGTCAGCATCAACCCCTGGCTGACAGGAGGCGACAGCGAAGGAGACGCCGGGATGGAAATCTGAGAGAAAGGAAGGGAAAGTATAGGACTTGCATAAAAATACTGTTGTAAAACACTCCGCCCGCATGAACATCGGAACCGGGAAATCGTTATCTTGCGACGTCTTTCGAGGGTATGCCGACAACCATCCGCCTACATACAGGCAGTACTTCCGGCAGCCCCTCTATGTTTAACCCCCCAAATTAAAACTGTTAAGGTTATGATTATCGGAGTACCTAAAGAAATCAAGAACAACGAAAACCGTGTAGGAATGACCCCTGCCGGAGTAGCCGAGTTGGTGAAACAAGGTCATACAGTGTATGTACAGGCATCTGCCGGTGCAAACAGCGGTTTCGCGGATGAAGAGTACACTGCAGTGGGTGCGAAAATGCTGCCAACCATCGAAGCGACCTATGCCGCGGCGGAAATGATTGTGAAGGTGAAAGAACCTATCGCCCCCGAGTACAAACTGATTAAAAAGGGTCAGGTGGTATTTACCTATTTCCACTTCGCTGCCGATAAAATATTGACCGAAGCCATGATAGAAAGCGGCGGTATCTGCATCGCCTACGAAACCGTGGAGAAGGAAGACCGCTCTCTGCCCTTGCTCACCCCTATGAGCGAAGTGGCGGGACGCATGGCTACCCAGGTAGGCGCCCGCTTCCTCGAAAAGCCCCAAGGCGGAAAAGGAAAACTGATGGGTGGCGTGACAGGTGTACGCCCCGCACGGGTGCTTGTTCTGGGTGGTGGCATCGTAGGAACCAACGCCGCACAGATAGCCGCCGGCATGGGTGCCGAAGTCCTGATTACGGACATCAACCTCTCCCGCCTCCGCTACCTCAGCGAAGTGATGCCGAAGAACGTGAAGACGCTCTATTCCTCCCTGCACAACATCAAGATGGAGCTTCCCAACATAGACCTCGTGATAGGTTCCGTCCTCATCCCGGGCGATAAAGCCCCGCACCTCATCACCAAAGAGATGCTGAAAATGATGAAACCCGGAACAGTCCTCGTAGACGTCGCCATCGACCAGGGCGGCTGCTTTGAAACCTCCCACCCTACCACGCACAGCAAACCGACGTATGTAGTGGACGGCATCGTTCATTATGCCGTTGCCAATATTCCAGGTGCCGTACCCTTCACCTCCACCATGGCACTGACAAACGCCACGCTGCCCTACACCGTAGCACTGGCCAACAAAGGCTGGCGGAAAGCGTGCAAGGACGATCCCGCACTGGCCCTGGGGCTGAACGTGGTAGAAGGACAGGTGACGTATAAAGCGGTGGCTGATGTATTCGGGCTGAAGTATGAGCCGATAGAGTTGTAATAGTTACGAGCTACAAGCTACGAGTGGCTGCGCTATCACGCTGCAAAGTACTTGTAGCTTGTAGCTCGTAACTCGTAGCCCATGAATTCTTCACGACACGCTCAATGTGTCTTGGAAAACCAATCCTTAAACTCCTGCACACGTGCCTTGCTTACCAGCACTTTCTCATCCGATACCTTACAACGAAGATTAATAGACAGACGGTTGTTGAACCATAAATCAATATCCTTGATAGCCTCACGGGAAATCAGAAATTGCCGGTTGACACGGAAGAACAGGGATGGATCGATACACTCTGTTATTTCATCCAGCGTTTGTGGAAATGTATATTCCTTACCATCGGCAAGAACAACCTTCACTTTACAGTCCTGAATATAAAACAGCAGAATCATATCCACCGAAACCGGTAGCAACTTGTCACCCTTCACCGGAATGAGAAAATGCGTTTTATAACTTTCCCGCTTTTTCAGCGAATGAATTAATTGCAACAAAGCATTGTCAGGGGATTTCCCTTGTTCCGAACCATGCAACTGCTCCAACTTATGGAAAGCTTTCTCAATATCACTCTTGCCAATAGGCTTCAACAAATAATCCACACTGTTCACTTTGAACGCACGAAGAGCATATTCATCATAGGCCGTAGTGAAAACAATAGGGCAGGTAATATCTACATGATCGAAGATTTCAAAGGCTGATCCGTCAGCTAAATGAATATCCATAAAGATCATGTCCGGCATAGAATATATGGCAAACCAATCCAATACAGCCGCAATACTGTCCAAAGTAGCCTCTATTTCCACTTCCGGCTTCACTTCCTGTAACAAAGCTTTCAGGTTGCGGACTGCCGCTTTCTCATCTTCTATAATAATTACTTTCATGAAACACTCGGTATTAAAGGAATACGTATGGTAAACTGCTCGTTCTCGCTGATTTGTATCTCCCGCTTGTAAAGCAAATGATAGCGTTTTGCAAGATTTGCCAGTCCTATACCAGTTCCGGTAGTAGCAGTCAGTTTAGGCTGCACCGGATTGGTAACGATTAATTCTTCCCCTTCGGTATAAATACGGATATTCAATGGATGCCTGTCGCTTATTTCATTATGTTTCACTGCATTCTCTATCAGCATCTGGACTGCCATAGGAGGCAAATAATAATTGGCATATTTATTATCAATACAAATATCAAAAGAGAGATTATCTTCAAAGCGCATCTTCAACAAAAAGATGTAGGCTGACACAAATTCTATTTCATCCTTCACACATACACTTTTCGAATCATTTCCCTGCAAGGTGTAGCGCAAGACACGGGAAAGTTCCTGAATGTATTCCTGTGCTTTATCCTGGTCTTCGCGTACCAGTGACCGGAGAGTATTCAGAGAGTTAAAAAGCATGTGCGGATTCAATTGATTCTTCAAAGCCTCATACTGGTTTAGGATGTTCTCGGCCTGCAACTGCTGATTTTCTATAACGACTTCCTGCTGGCGCCGGATAAGGTAGGATATATAACAACTTCCCGATACGGTACAGGTTATTATAAAATCACGCAGAGGATGCAGATAATGATGTACCATGGCATCAATGGCCGGAATATCGAAAGTGTGATGCAGGAATACAAAACATTTCCCTAACAAACTGCTTAAAATCCAAGTCAGTATCAATGACAATATCATCTTCTGCCAGGTAATTTTTACAGCCGGCTGGTTAAAGTGGAACAGCAAAATGTTCACCTCAAACAGAATCACAAGAGAGATGAAAGTGAAAAACACTTCACTTGCCACATCAGCAGGCCTCATGCCCGGAAACAGTGTCTGGCTCTCGAAGACATCAAAGAGAGAAACCAATTCCGGAAAATGAATCAATGTTGCCACGGAAATGGAAACGATGAGTATGAACAGAGTATACCGATTTTTCATGCTTGCAGTATTTTACATACAAAGATACATTTTATTCCATCACATCCTTATTTTTTCAAAGATAAGGAACCTTATTGTTCAGCCGAAGCCTGCTCTTTCATAATCCTTGCTGTGACATACATACCAGGACGGAATTGATTGTCCACAGTATCTACCCTGGCATAGACTTCAACAGAGCGTGTATCTTCATCCACTTTCTGCCCGATAGATATCAAAGTAGCCTTAAATACTGTTTTTCCCATTCCGTTTACACGAAATTGTACCGGATTTCCCACTTTCATATCTGCCAGATCCTTTTCATAGGTTGTCAATCTGAGTAAAGTCCGACTTTTATCTACTATTTCACAAAGGACATCTCCTACATTCATATATTTACCGACATTCATTTTCACATCTGCCACATAGCCATTGATCGGAGCTTTAATCTGCAAAAAAGGTTGAATACCCTCCTTCAGCAAGACTTCAGGTTCCACTTCCAGTAATTTCAACTGTGCAGCCGCCGCCTCCACACGGCTTTTCATTGAAAGGTAATCTGCCTTGCTTTGCTGAAGTTTCTTTTGGGAGGCTGCTTGTTCGGCAGAAAGAGCTTGCTGGCGAAGGTATTCCGCTTCCAGAAATTCAGTCTGTGCATGACTGTCCAGATATGTCTGTTGTAAAGTTATAAAGTCGGGATTTTCCAGAGTAGCCAATACACTCCCTTGCCGTACAGGTTCACCGGGCAACAAAGAAGTACTTTTAATAACCCCACCCATCGTAAGCGAAACCGTCGCCATCCGTTGTGGAGGAATAACCATTGTACCGTTAAATGATACCTGATTGGGTTTAGAAGTAGCTGAAGTGATAGCATCTACCTGAATGCTATCTGTCACGTTTTCTGCTACGGCAACAGCAGTAGCCTCTTCTGCCGGTTGTACTTCTTTGTTCTCGCCGCATGCTGTCAGCACCAGCAGAATTAAGGGGAAAGTTATCTTTTTCATCGTCATCATTCTATTTAAAAAGTTCGTATTCAAGGGCTGCTATATTGTATTGATATACCGTTTCGAGGTATCCGCGACGAATGTCACGCGCCACATTAACGGCTTGTATAAATTCAGTTATATTAGTTTCGCTATGTTGCAACTGCAGGTTAGCCACCTTCAACAGTTCATCCGCTTCTTTCAATGCCGATGTTGTATAATAGCGCAGACTTTCAGACTGGCGGCGCAAACTGGCAACAGCTTCCGAAACTTTGTTATATAGATTCTGTGTATTAGCCTCAGCTTCAGTTCTTGCTATGACGGCAGCCACTTTCGCTTGCTTTATCTTGCTATGCCGCGGCAAGAAATAAACCGGAAAGGAAACTCCAACCATCCACGAATTCAATCCTTTCAGTGGAAGTATATCCTGACGTACGTAACCGAAGGAAAGTTCAGGGAAAAATCGGCTTCGCTCCACATTCAATTGTGCTTTAGCCTCATTAGCCTGACTCTGAAAATAATTCAGATGGACTTCCGAAAAAGACGGCACCTGATAATCTACCGGAAATAGTACCAATGCCGTATCTGCCGGAATCAATGGCCGGTCTGCATAACAGACCCAATTCAGGCGTGACAAAGCCAATTTTTCCTCTTCTTGTGCCTGAAAAAGGCGATTCTTCATATCCACAGCCATACTGGTGGTCATGTTTTTCTCCAGCAAAGTTATTTCTCCCTGCTGATAACGCAACTCACCCATACGCTGTAATTGCCCGGCCAATTTGTTCTGGTCACTGTATAAGGCACGAAGATTGCAAGCATACAGATAATATGCCCATGCACGCTTCACTTCCGCCACCACCTCTTTTTCAACAATCTTCCGGTAGAAAGTCCCCGTTTCAACCTGCCTGTTCACCAAGGCATTCTTATAAAAAGGAGTCAACAGAGAGCCTAAGCCTTGGGTTACTTCCCACTGCTTGTCTTTTCTAAGTTCACCATTCAGTTGTCCCCATGAATAGTTCATCTCGGTAGGAGACAATTCCAAAACTTCTCCCCTGCCCGCCTTTACCTGGCGGATTGCCGCAGAAGCTATTTTCAACCGGGGATGGTTCTGCTTTGCCAGTTCTATAGCCTGCTCCATCGTCACTTTCTCCTGAGCTTTCGCCGTAAAGGGCAACATAACAGCCAACAATAGAAAGAAGAACAAGAACTTTTTGGCAGAGAAATGACGTTTCCATACCACTGTATAGCTTACAATCTGATAGAAAACAGGAATAATAAGCAGTGTCAATACAGTAGATACAATCAGCCCGCCAATAACTACAGTAGCCAACGGACGCTGCACTTCGGCGCCGGCCGAGGTGGCAATGGCCATAGGAACAAATCCCAAGGAAGCAACCAGTCCTGTCAAGAAAACAGGCCGCAACAGATGAGCGGTTCCACGGGCAATCACCCGTCTGGTAGAAAGAGCATACATAGTTTCTTTTCTTATATCATTAAAGTGATTAATCATTAAAATACCATTGAGAACCGCTACACCAAAGAGGGCAATGAAGCCTACTCCCGCCGAAATGCTGAATGGAAGACCGCGTAGCCATAGTGCCAGAATACCGCCAATCAATGAAAGAGGCACGGTAGAGAACACCACCAATGTATAAGTAACATTCTTGAAAGCGAAAAACAATAGTAACAGAATCAGCATCAAAGCTACCGGTACAACAACCAGCAAAGTGTTGATGGCATTCTGCAAATTCTCAAATTGTCCGCCATATTCGAAATAATATCCGGGCTTTAATTGAATATTCTTGTCCAGCGTCTTCTGTATATCCTGCACCACCTGCTGAATATCCGCTCCACGCACATTGACCCCGATTACAATACGACGTTTGGTTGCATCCCGGTTAATCTGTAACGGACCATTCACCAAATCAATAGTAGCTACCTCACTGACCGGTATCTGAATGCCTTCATTGGAACGGACAAAGAGTTTATCCAGATTCAAATCAGCCACTTTATCCTGATCCAAACGAACCACCAAGTCAAAGCGACGCTCATTTTCAAAGACTACTCCACTTGCCTCTCCGGCATAGGCTGTACGAATAATAGTATTCAATTCTTCTATATTGATACCATAGCGGGCAATCTTTCCACGATTATACTTTACTACCAACTGAGGTAACCCCATTGTCTGTTCTACAATCACATCCGATGCCCCAGGTACCTTTTCTACAAAAGCAGCAGCTTCTTTTGCCTTCTGATAGAGTTCATGTGTATCTTCTCCATAAAGTTTAACAGCAATATCTGCTTTGGCTCCTGTCATCAACTCATTAAAACGAAGTTGAATAGGTTGGGAGAAATTAAACTCTGCACGGTTAGCTAACGGTTCAAGAGCCTCTTTCATCTTCTCTACCATTTCGGCACGACTGACAGCACTGGTCCACTCCTTAAAAGGCTTCATGACAATCATTACGTCGGCATCTTCCACTGCCATCGGGTCTGTCGGAACTTCCGCCGTACCTATTTTGGCTACCACATGTTTTATTTCCGGGAGTTTATCCATCAGGAGTTTCTCCGCTTCATTGGATACTTCGATGCTTTCGCTCAACGAACTGCCGGCCGGAAGCGTCATCTGCATGGCAAAATCCCCTTCATCCAACGTAGGAATAAACTCCGCTCCCAGACGGGTGAAAAGAAAGAGAGAAATAACCAGAGCCACAAACGCAGTTGCAACAGTTTGCCACTTAAAGCGCAAGCAAAATGACAAGGCACGGGCATAGAGTTTATTCAGTGCTTCAAAGAATTTATCAGCAAAAGTCGGTTTTGTCACAATATGATGTTTCAGGAACAGGGAAGCCATCATCGGAACGTAAGTCAAAGATAAGAACAGAGCGCCGATAATGCAAAATACCAGGGTTTTAGCCATCGGCGTGAAATACTTCCCTTCTATTCCTGTCAACGTCAGTATAGGGAAAAAGACGATCAGAATGATGAATACAGCAAATGTCGCAGACCGTACCACACTCGAAGCTCCTTTCTCTACTTCCGCATCCATTTCTTTTGCCGATAAAGTACGTCCTTTAAACTTCTTACTGTAAATATGCGCCAATATACCTTCCAATATAACAATGGAGCCATCGACAACAATACCGAAATCTATCGCCCCCAAGCTCATAAGGTTGGCAGAAACATTAAAGATACGCATCAGAATGAATGCAAATAACATTGCTAATGGAATGACGGAAGCCACAATCAGTCCGGCACGTACATTGCCCAGAAAAACAATCAATACCAGAAATACGATGATCGCGCCTTCTATCAGATTGTAGATAACAGTAGAAATGTTGCGGTTCACTAATTCAGAGCGGTTCAGATAAGGCTCGATAGTAACACCTTCCGGCAATATCTTCTGTATCTTTTCCACCCTTTTCTCCAGTTCTCCGGTTACGACATTGGCATTGGCTCCTTTCAGCATCATGGCAATGCCACCCACACATTCGCCCTTGCCGTCCATTGTCATGGCTCCGAAACGTTTGGGTGCTCCGAAGCGTACCGTACCGATGTCACTGATACGGATAGGAATACCATTGCGATTAGCTACTACTATCTGTTCCACATCTTTAATGCGGCTTATCATTCCTTCGGAACGAATATAATAAGCAC
Source organism: Bacteroides stercorirosoris (assembly GCF_900142015.1). Taxonomy (GTDB): domain Bacteria; phylum Bacteroidota; class Bacteroidia; order Bacteroidales; family Bacteroidaceae; genus Bacteroides; species Bacteroides stercorirosoris. Next base: position 197,267 of record NZ_FQZN01000003.1, on the reverse strand, counting down.
GATTTACTTTCTCGATATAGCTGCCACCCGTATTCTGATTATTCTTATTTAAAGCTTCGAACACCTCTCCGATGGTGATATTGAGAGAGAAAAGTACATCCGGATCAACCGCTACTTCATATTGTTTCAGATAGCCTCCGAAACTGTTTATCTCAACAATTCCTGGAATACCTGACAATTGCCGTTTCACAATCCAATCCTGAATGGTACGGAGCTCCATAGCATCATATTTATCTTCATAATCCGGCTCCACTTTCAATACATATTGGTATATCTCACCCAGCCCGGTGGTGATAGGCATCATTTCGGGCATACCCAACTCGGAAGGAATCTCACCAGCCACACTCTGTATTTGCTCGTTCACCAGCTGGCGGGCATCCAGAGTAGGTACACTCTCTTTAAAGACTACCGTCACCACCGACAGCCCGAAACGGGAGACGGAACGGATTTCAGTGACATTCATGATATTGCTCATGGCGATTTCCACGGGCATTGTGATAAGTTGCTCCACCTCTTGTGGAGCCAAAGTTGGTGACACGGTTACAATCTGTACCTGATTATTTGTAATATCCGGAACAGCATCTATAGGAAGTGTCAACATGGAATAAATTCCACCAATCAAAAGAAACAAAGTGGTAAGCCCCACAAAAAGCTTCTTCTTTACTGAGAATCGAAGGATAGCGTCGAACATGTTTTATACTTTTGGTTTTTGCACAAAAGTAAACTATCCGAATTATACACAGAGTGACTATATGCTGAACCGGCTATTTTAGCTATTCAACCGTCGATATCAGTCATTGAAGTGAAACTAGCGATTTACAGCTTATCCCCAAACAGAAAATCTTTCTTCCTCCTATATGCCCATATCAATGCAAGTATCGTAATGCAAAGGTTAAAGATAAACGGAAACTCCTGCGAACGTACATGAAACAATGATTGGAAGAAATCTACAATAAACGGACAAAGCAGCACAGCCAGGTAGTTCATTGCCATCACAAAAGCCAGTGCCAGCGTGGTTTTCTGGGGAACAGCCGTATCCACCGTTTTATCATAAATCAACGGTTGGATAACCCCATAGCCCAATCCCACCAGTATGCAGCCCGGTATGATCAGCCATTCTTTGGGGGAAATCCATATCAGTGCCAACCCCAGTGCAATACACAGCAGACTGTAAAACTTCGTCTTTTCCTTCAGATACTTTACAACATGCCCCAGAAAGAAACCGGGTGCCATGATAGCAAGGAAGAAGAGGGAAATCATCATCCCCGAGTTCCCACTGGAAAAGTGATGTGCCTCCATCAGGAACGGAAGGTTGAACGTCACGATCAATACGATATAAGTGGTAAGCCCGTAGAAAAGCATCAGTTGCAGCAGATGACGGACATGAATACCATACTTACCGGGGATAGCGGGAGCAGCCGTTTCTACCGATGAAGAAGTATCGGCAGGAGATTTATCCGATGACGTGACTTGTGCTTCACCACCCATATTTTCGTCTTTCAGATGGATAGTGAGTATGATGGCTACCAAAGGTAGTAAATAGACCAGGAAAGGCAGATGCCAGTTCACTTCTGCCAGATAGCCGGTAACAGCGGTTGCCACCACCAGCGTAACATTTGTAATGGCGGAACTGTATCCAAACTGCTTTACCCGATAGGTTCCTGTAAAATAACGGGATATCAATCCGGTAGAAAGCGGAATAATCAGTCCCGCACCAATTCCCAGCAGGGCGCTGACAGCTATTAATTGCCACATTTTTGTGGAAAACAGGTACAGCACCCCGCTCGCGGCGAACATCCAGAGCCCCGCGCGTAACAGACGGACAAAGTCGCGTTTCTCAGCCAACTTGCCCGCCAACAAAATAAAAGGTATAATCAATAACGACGGCAAGGAACTAAGCATCTGAATATCCAGTTCCGAAGCATCCGGAAAAGTAGTGGAAAGCTGTCCCAAAATAGGAGAAACAGCCAATCCCGGCAAAGAGGTCAATGCAGAAATAGACCAGATGCCGATCAATGTAATAAGAGGAATGGTTCCCCGGCCGGTATTGATTTTCATATACACATATATATTATAGGGTTTGAAATAGTGCAAGAGAAACAATTATGGTTATAGAAAGTTCAGGAAAGGAGGAAATGATAATTTACCAGCGTGCATCCCCTAAGCCTGAAAGGCTTTTATCTTATAGCCCAGGGTAACACCCTGGGTAATGGATGCTCCCACAATCTTACGCCCTGTAAGGGCAAAAGCCCATGTGGGCTGTTATGCCCTTACAGGGCGCAAAGAGAAACACATGGCAATCCCCCAGGGCGTTGCCCTGGGCTATAAGATAAAAGGCTTTCAGCCTACCAGGTACTATCACGTCAATGAGTATGCCGAAAGGAAACCTTGATCCAGCGCTACGCTGGTAAATTATCATTTATAAAACTAATTTAATAGTGTTACTTTATTGATAAGTCTACATGGCAATGCACTTATCCTTCATTTCAAGCACATCAGTCTTTAAACGGCAACGCAACAGACTAATATCGCAGTGCCTACAAACTAATATCTCAGATACTAAAAAATATTCTTACCATAAATATTCTTGTTTCCTACAATAACTATATAAGTTTCTTATATTAATTATAGAAGTTTCTTACAACATCTGTTGTATGAATAAAAATTAGGCAAGAAATTATTAGTTGACTGCGGTGCTGATATTAGTTATTAGGGGGATAGAATCTAATTTGTAATAAGTAGAATCTATCCCCCTTTTATGCTAATCAGAATTTCCGGTTATCTCAACCTCAACCTGTCTCCTACTTCAGGAATATACTCATCGCCTTTACGGTTCATCTTATACAGATTCTTCAGACGTATACCGTACTTTTGAGAAATGGTATGCATGGAATCGCCATCTCTTACAATATAAACAGTATGCGGTTTGGAGGCTTTCTTCTTTTTCGCTTTCAGATAGATAATATCGCCGGCTTCCAAAGTATAGTCTTTATGCAGGTCGTTATACTTCACCAACTTCTTCCAGCTAATATCAAACTCTCCGCCCAGGAAGCGGAAAGTATCGCCATCACGAGCCACGACATACGCTATATCATTGGCTATATATACCTGATGCGGATTGGCAAGCCAAGGCTTCTTCTTCAACTCTTTCTCCCATTTACGAGCTTCACGTTTGCTCATGCCACGACTGTCGTACTTGTAAAGGTCGTAATCTTCAATAATCGTAATCAGACGGTTGGCATAAGAAGGGTCTGTCGCATATCCGGCTTTCTTCAGACCGCGAGCCCAACCTTTATAATCCGTAATCTTCAGGTCGAACAGGAAAGCATAGCGGGCACCACGTTTCAAGAAGGCGGAATGATCTTCGTAAGAGTCGCGGGGATTGCTGTAAGCACGGAAACATTCATTGCGCGCATCATCATCGTGCCGCACCGTGCGTCCACGCCAGTTGCTGCCACACTTGATGCCGAAGTGATTGTTGCTTTTGCGGGCCAGCGTGCTTTGTCCGGCACCACTTTCCAGAAGTCCTTGTGCCAGGGTGATGCTGGCAGGTATCTTGTGTTCCTTCATTTGCTGCACGGCAAGCGGAGCATACTTTTCTATATATTCCACGTAACGGGCATTCCGGCGCTGCGCCTGGACAGCAACGGCACAAACAAGGAGTGCCAGAATTGCGGTAAGTCTGATAGCGTTAATTCTGTTCATAGTGGTATGAGTTGAGGTCACAAAAATCTTAAAAAGAATTGGATTTACCAATCTCTTTTCTAACTTTGTAACATTAATTACAATATACCTTATAGCCTTATGAAAGATTTGACCTTACAAATTGACATTAAAATATACGAATATAGTGAGTTAAGTGACGCTGACCGTGAACTGATGGATGCGGCGCGGGAGGCAACCAAACGCAGTTATGCACCCTATTCACACTTCTCCGTAGGCGCTGCCGCACGACTGGCAGACGGCAGAATCGTCACAGGTACGAACCAGGAAAATGCCGCTTATCCCTCAGGTCTCTGCGCTGAACGTACCACTTTGTTTTATGCCAATTCACAATATCCCGACCAGCCGGTAGAAACCCTTGCCATTGCCGCACGCAATGAAAGAGACTTCCTTGACGACCCTATTCCGCCCTGCGGTGCCTGCCGACAGGTGATGCTTGAGACGGAAAAGCGTTTCAAACAACCCATGCGCATCCTTCTTTATGGCAAAAAAGGGATTTATGAAATGAAGAATGTAGGCGCATTATTGCCGCTGTCGTTCGATGCTTCCTCTATGGAATAAAAGGTAATTTGTGTCTTTCAAAAGAAATACCTATCTTTGCACCCACTAACTAATAATTGCTACGATGAGAATTTCTAAGTAAAGACAAACCCTTCGGTAAACATCACCTTTTATATGCTTTATTATTCAGAACGCTGAGCATCCCGAATGTAGATGTTTAGCCTATACTGTGTTTGTCTGCCCCCTTCCAATGACTTCCTTTACGGAAGTTTCCGAGATTTTATCCCGTTATTCACTCTCTTAACACAGTATTTTATCATGAGTATTATTATCAGAGACCTTAGCTATGTCCATTCTGACAAGGAAGTCTTGTTTCAACACTTAAACCTGACCGTCAATCCGGGAGACAAAATGGCGCTGACCGGAAACAACGGTTGCGGAAAGTCTACCCTGATGCGGATTATTGCAGGAGACTTATCGCCTGTGGCCGGAACAGTCACCCGTCCCGAACATCTTTATTATGTGCCTCAGCATTTCGGCCAATACGACAACCGGACTATCGCACAGGCTTTAAGGATAGACCATAAACTGGAAGCGCTGCATGCCATATTGAATGGAGATGTATCCGAAAAGCATTTCACCACGCTGGACGATGACTGGAATATAGAAGAACGTGCCCAAGCCGCCCTGGCAGCATGGGGAATGAGCGGTACTCCTCTTTCGCGTCTGATGGACGGCCTCAGCGGTGGAGAAAAAACGCGCATCTTCCTTGCAGGTATGGAACTGCACTCTCCTACCGCTATTCTGCTGGATGAACCCACGAACCACTTGGATATGACTGGCAGGAAGCGACTGTATGAGTTTGTGCAACGTACTTCTGCCGCCGTTTTTGTCATCAGCCACGACCGAACATTGCTGAACTTACTTCCCGCCATTTGCGAGTTATCTTCCAACGGACTGACACAGTACGGTGGAAACTACGACTTCTTCAAGGAGCAGAAAGGCATCCAGCTCAATGCTTTGCAAGAACAGTTGGAAGAAAAACAAAAGGCCCTGCGCCTTGCCCGGAAAACAGCCCGCGAAGTGGCGGAACAGAAAGCGAAACAAAATGTACGGGGAGAAAAAGCAGCTATAAAGAAAGGTATCCCACGAATTATGATGGGCGCCATGAAAGACAAGGCAGAAGTAAGCACCAACAAACTGAAGAACGTGCATGCTGAGAAATCGGAAAAGCTGCAACAGGAGATGCAAAGTATACGAAGCGCTATTCCGCTTGCCGAGAAGTTGAAAACCAATTTCAGTGCCTCGGCTTTGCACGAAGGTAAGATATTGGTCACGGCTACGGAAATGAATTTCCAGTACCCTGATGCTGAACGTCCTATGTGGCAGGAACCGCTCAGTTTCCAGTTGAGAAGCGGCGACCGCTTCTGTATTGAAGGTAACAATGGCAGTGGCAAGACAACTCTGCTGAAACTTATTTGCGGGATACTTCCTGCCGGAAGCGGAAGTCTGGAACGGATTGATTTCAGTTTTGTTTATCTGGATCAAGAGTACTCCCTTATCCGGAATGAACTCAGTATTTTGGAACAGGCAGAGCATTTCAACCGCCGCCTGCTGCCGGAACATGAATTGAAAACGATACTGAACCGTTACCTTTTTCCGGCAGACACCTGGAACAAATCCTGCTCATTGCTCAGCGGTGGAGAGAAGATGCGCCTTTCATTCTGCTGCCTGATGATTGCGGACAATACGCCGGATGCTTTTATTCTGGATGAACCAACCAATAATCTGGATATTGAAAGTATCGAGATCATTACGGCAACTATCCGGGATTACGCAGGAACGGTTATTGCAATATCGCATGACAAGGAATTCCTGAGAGAAATAAATTGCATGAAAAACCTGCTTTTGTCTACAAACCCATCCGCTTCGTCTCAAAAGGAGAAATAGCGTATGGAGGCGGTCTATCTTTGTCGCAATCAATCAAAACAGATAAAGATGGATAAGATTAATGTAATAGCAATCATAGCATTGTTTTTTTCAGTTTGTTGTTTCGCTCAGGAACGACCGGTACAAACTCTACGTGGCGTTGTGAACGACCGGGCATCCGGACATCCCATTCCCTACGCTACCGTACGCCTGACGGATATGCCGGATTTAGGAGCAGTGTGCGACAGCCTCGGCCGTTTCACACTGCCCAAGGTTCCGGTAGGCCGGCATTCGGTAGAATCTTCTTTCATGGGATACGAACCGGCAATCATACGCGAAATACTGGTGACCTCCGCCAAGGAAGTTTATTTGGAAATAGCCATGCGCGAAAACGTCAATGAGCTGAATGAAGTGGTAGTCCGTGCCAACAACCGGGACGAAGCAATGAACAAAATGGCTGTTGCCGGCGCGCGTATGCTCAGTGTAGAAGAAGCAAGCCGTTATGCAGGCGGCTTCGATGACCCTGCCCGGCTGGTGGCTTCATTTGCCGGAGTGGCACCGAGTGTTTCCAACAACGGTATATCCATTCATGGCAATGCGCCCCACCTATTGCAGTGGAGGCTGGAAGACGTGGAGATTCCCAATCCCAACCATTTTGCTGATATTGCAACTCTGGGCGGAGGAATCCTTTCATCACTCAGCGCACAGGTATTGGGCAATTCGGACTTCTTCACGGGAGCCTTTCCGGCAGAATACGGCAATGCTGTTTCAGGTGTATTCGACATGAAATTGCGCAACGGAAACAATCAGAAGAATGAAAATACCTTTCAGGTCGGCATCATGGGAATAGACTTCGCTTCCGAAGGCCCGTTGAGCAAGAAGCATAAGGCTTCCTATATCTTCAACTACCGCTACTCCACCACTGGATTACTGAACGTGGACCTGGGTGGAAAGATGGATTATCAAGACCTGAACTTTAAACTGAACTTCCCTACCCGCAGTGCCGGAACTTTCTCTGTATGGGGAACTGCCCTCATTGATAAATTCAAAAGTTCGTTCGACAGGGAGCCCGGCAAATGGGACTATCTGGAAGACGCAGCGCAAGCACATTCCACGCAATATATGGCAGCCGGAGGTATCACACACCGCTACTTCTTTGACGAAAACACTTTGCTGAAAACCACTCTTGCCGGCACTTATTCCGACCAGGAAGCCTTTCAATTAAATTTCGACCGGGAACTGAATAGTTCTCCTTTCCTTGACCAGTACAGCAGAAGTACCAACCTGATACTGACCTCTTCGCTGAATCGGAAGATAAGCAACCGCTTCACCAACAAGACCGGATTCACGTATACGCAAATGTTCTACAATATGGATTTGAAACTCGCCCCCTTCATTGACCAACCGTTGGAGTTGATATCAAAAGGAGACGGAAACACCAGCCTGCTTTCCGCTTATAACAGTTCTTCATGGGGAATGAGCGACCAGCTAAGCCTGAACTTCGGCTTATACGGACAATTACTCACCCTGAATAATCGCTGGACACTGGAACCGCGCGCAGGTCTGAAATATCAGGCTAACGCAAAAACATCTTTTGCATTGGCTTACGGCATGTACAGCCGTATGGAAAAGCTCGATGTATATTTTGTAAAAACACAAAGCACAGGTGACGAGTCCGTGAACAAAAACCTTGATTTCACGAAAGCGCATCACCTGATGTTATCGTTCGCCTACAAAATGTCGAACAACATGAGTCTGAAAGTAGAGCCTTACGTACAATTCCTGTACGATGTCCCCGTCATGCGCGACAGCTCTTTCTCTGTCCTCAACCGGGATGAATTCTTCGTAGAAAACACGTTGGTGAACAAAGGTCGCGGACGAAACATAGGAGTAGACATCACCTGGGAACGTGCATTAAGCAAAGGGCTTTATTATATGGTGACAGCTTCTTTATTTGATTCGCGCTACCGTGGCGGCGACGGAGTATGGCACAACACACGCTTCAACCGGAAATATGTATTGAACGGACTGATAGGCAAGGAATGGATGCTGGGACGCAACAAGCAAAATATCCTTAGTGTCAACCTGAAAATGACATTGCAGGGCGGAGAACGGTATGCCCCGATTGATGTGGAAGCAACTATGGCGCATCCCGACAAAGAAGTTCAGTATGATGAAACGCAGGCATACTCCATACAGCGTTCGCCAATGCTGATTGGCAACTATACGGTGAGTTATCGTATCAACAAGCGTCGCGTTTCCCATGAATTCGCCATAAAAGGTATCAATTTTACGGGAGCCAAAGAGTACATTCAACACCTTTATAACATAAAAACCGAGAAAATAGAGGCGAGCGAGCAGAAAACGGGGTTAACCAATATCAGTTATAAAATAGAGTTTTAATTCCCTGGAAAGCCTTGTTTTCCATGAATTTATCCTATCTTCGTCAACTTAATTAAAAAGACTCCGATGAAAACAATACCTATCATAGGCAACGACAGTTCTTTCCTATACCGTTTTCTGGTCAGTCCGCGCCTCCGGCTGGCCAGACATGCAACGCTCATTGTTGCACTGCTTGTCATAGCCAGCAATCTGGTATTGTTTACTCTGCGGGACGCAACGGGGGCGTTGGGAAACCGGATATACCTGCTCATATTCAATTTGTTTGTACTGTATGGTTCTCTTTTCTATTTTAATCTGCTTTACCTGACACCCCGCTATCTGCTCAAACAGAAATACCTGACGTATATTCTCTACTTGTCGGGCGGTTTAATAGTGGTGTTTGCCCTACAGGCCACACAAGAATATATAGTATCATCTGTTCTGCACATACCTAATATTTTCACCGGATATCCTAAAGTGGCACTCGTGATGGATTATCTCTCTTCTTTCCCGTTGACGCTCCTTAGCATTATCGGTGGTAGCATGACCGTCCTGTTGCGGTTGTGGATACTGGAGAACCAGCGTGTAATGCAATTGGAGAAAATCAGGTTACAGTCTGAAATAGAACATCTGAAAGAACAGATTAGTCCTTCGATGCTGTTCCGGGTGCTTCATTATTCGGGAGAGCAGGCATTGGTGAATCCGGGAAAAGCTTCCAAGATGCTGATGAAGCTGAGCCAGATACTCCGTTATCAGTTGTACGACTGCAATCGGGAGAAGGTTTTGCTGAATACGGAAATCAAATTTCTCACGAATTATCTGGAACTGGAACAGCTCGTTTCGGGCAAGTTTGACTTCCGGATCAATGCATCCGGAGAAACCGGACGTACATTTATATTCCCTTTGCTTTTTATCCCGTTCATACAGTACGCCGTAAAGCAAACAGAGGCGCAGAAGGTACAACCGTGCTCCATCGAAATCAGTCTGGAAGTTGAGAGTGATACTGTCCTTTTCAACTGTCAGGTAAAAAGAAGGGGACAAGGAGACGAGGGAACAAGGGGACAAGGTTCCTTGCAGCATACAGCAGATATTGCGCAGCCCTTTATCTCCTCATCAACTAATACTCTTGTCAACTATCAGGAACTGAACAAAATCCGGCAACGCCTCAACCTGCAATATGGAGAACAATATCAGTTGGAGTTAACTGACCAAAGCATCCGGCTTGAGCTGAAAGGAGGTGGAAAATGACCGGTAACCGCTTCACCAATTTCCTGCTCGCTCCTCAATATCGGGTGGCAAGGCATCTGTTCCTGCAATTTGTCGTGTTTCTCATCACGGTAAATATACTCTGGAATGAACCTATGCGACCACTTGCATTGCCGCAAAGATTAGTCGGTTGGGCCATTTACTTTTTTTCTATCGATGCGGTTTTCTATATTAATCTATATTGGTTATTTCCCCGCTTCCTATTGAAAAACCGTCTGCTGACGTATGCGTTCGGGGTGATTTTGGTGAGTCTGATAATCATTGTGGCTGTAGCTATATTTCAGATTCTCACTGTCGAGGTTACGACTACCGCAGTCCATTCCCAACTGATTCCTATCCTGATAAATGCCATATCAGGAGTGTTGGCAATGGGATTTACCATAGCCGGAATGTCCGCCATACTCCTACTCCGTCACTGGATACTTTACAACCAACGGGTAGACGAACTGCAATCCGCTACCCTACACTCGGAACTGAGGTTTCTCAAGAACCAAATAAATCCACACTTCTTATTCAATATGCTGAATAATGCCAATGTGCTCATCCGCAAGAATCCTGTTGAGGCATCGCAAGTATTATTCAAACTTGAGGATTTGTTGCGCTATCAGATGAATGATAACTTCCGCGAGCATGTACCTCTCCGTTCGGATATCCGTTTTCTGAATGATTATCTCAATCTGGAGAAGATACGGCGCGACCACTTCGACTACAGCATCACCGAAGAGGGGGAAATTGATGCCATACAGTTACCGGCATTGCTTTTCATCCCATTTGTAGAGAATGCCGTGAAGCATAACTTTGACAGCGAACACCCATCATACGTCCACCTTTTCTTTAAGATTGATAATGACCGCTTGGAGTTCCGCTGTGAGAATTCCAAGCCTGCCGTCGCAATTGCCAAAAGCCGGGTAGGCGGCATCGGACTGACCAATATCCGCCGGAGACTTGAACTATTATATCCCGGTCGCTATCTTCTGGAAGTGGCGGAAACGGAAAATCAATATACAGTAACTCTAAAACTGAACTTATGAATTGTATTATAATAGATGATGAACCCTTGGCACGCGAAGCCATGGAAATGTTGGTGGAAGAAAATAAAGAACTTAGCTTACTGAGCATGTTCAACAATGCCGTGTCTGCCGCACGGTTTATGGAAGAACATTCTGTCGACCTTATTTTTCTGGATATTCAGATGCCCGGTATCACTGGCATAGAATTCGCACACACCGTTTCCAAACGGACACTTATCATTTTCACCACTGCCTATACGGAGTATGCACTGGACAGCTATGAAGTTGATGCCATTGACTATCTGGTAAAACCCATAGAACCGGAACGTTTTCAGAAGGCTGTACAAAAAGCTCTCTCCTATCATTCGCTATTAATGAAGGAAGAGAAAGAAGCCCTTGAGACCAATGTTTCTTCAGAGTATTTCTTCGTCAAGTCCGAACGGAAATACTTCAAAGTGAACTATGCCGATATTCTTTTCATCGAAGGATTGAAAGATTATGTAATCCTCCAATTGCCGGAACAGCGCATCATCACCCGCATGAATATGAAAGGTATCTCCGAACTCCTGCCCCAGGATATGTTCCTCCGGGTAAACAAATCGTATATCGTCAATACGCGGCACATCGATTCGTTTGATAACAATGATATTTATATAGGTAATTATGAGATTGCCATAGGCAACAGTTACCGCGACACATTCTTTGAAGAATTTCTAATGAAAGGAAAAAGAAAAGAATGATAAAGTGGTGAGGTGATAGAGTGATAAATTATCATTTATCTCATCTTATAAACTAATTATGAACGAGTACTTAATAAACATATTGTATTTTCATTATTGCAGCGCATTATAAAACTCTTCCATCTCTTCTTCGCTGACATACTCTCCTTCTTCAAATCTCTTTTCAGAATCTTGCAACAGTTTTCGGGCTTCTCTAACGCCCATCCGATAGGGAGTGTTGGTTAGCTCTTCACTTTTTCGTATGACGTCTTTTATGGTATCGAGTACCTCTTGGTTATTGATGTTCAACACTTCCCTGGCCAATTCTGCTTTATAAGCTTCCAATTCTAAAGTGTTCATAATCGATTTCTTTTTAAGTCCATACAAAGATAAATAAAAGTTCTGTATTCCTAGTAGATTATCATTTACTGCGGCTACCGCTTTTGAAAGAGATGACTCGCCAATAACACCTGTGCGTGTTCCGTAATAAGCATTACGGATAGAATAGATATTGTTACGGTAGTCTTCGCGCGAGTGCCAACTGTACCATGACTCCACAGCATACAAAGCTTTTTCTTCATTTTTTCCAACGAAAAGATCATAAGGGTCACCAATTTTGGCAGTACCTACTTCATTAGCAATATCGACACAACCGTCAATCAGTTGCTCAACACTCGTCAAAGCATCCTGATTCTTAAAGAAATTAGCATAACTGTCACCTTCGTTGTATTTAACTGCCCAGTCATCATAAAGAGTCGTGACATCATTTACCAACAATTGCGCAACTACACGCATGTAATTTCCCCAACTACTTGCATTCTCAGGTGTGTAGTCCAGATTTTTAGCATCCACATCTGTGGTATCATCATCACTACAAGCGGTAGTAGTGAACATCAAGCCCAAAGCCAGGGCCGACCAATAAAAAAACTTCTTCATATTACTTAAACATTAAATTATAAAACCTATCTAAAACTATTTCTTCACAAACCAACCGACATAAGCTATGCCGATGGCAAACTCATTCTCATTGTTATATTTGGTAGATCCGAATACTTTGTTCGTACCAATCTTGCGGGTAGTGTAATCGGCTTTCACAACCAGATTGGGCAATGCGAACCAATTAAGTCCTGCCGTCCATTTGCTCACCTGGCAACGTTTTTCAATCATGGCAGTTCCCTCAGCCTCTTCCTGCGGATTATAGTACTCATAGCGGGCATAAGAAATGAACATCAACGTATCCGACTTTTCCATCCACCTGCACACGGCGTGGATGTTCACCATGTTTGAGGAATTGATAATGCATCGAGTCCGGGATAGGAGATCTGGAACAGATAGTGACGGAATACATCACATTCGAAGTAACTGGTTGGAGAGAGCTTATGAAAATATAAGCTCTCTCTTTTTTTGAATGGTTTTGAATATTAAGTGGAAGTGCAGACATTTATACGTGTTTCATGACAAGCAGCCATCCCTCCTGTTCTTACTTTTGATGTTTACCTCTTTTTCACTCTAAAACAAATGATGTAGAGTGGGGTTTGGGGAGGAAATAACCATTAATTAAAAGAACACTGGAATGAGAATTAAGACATTGAAGGAGTTTATTATAGCTCATGCGGAAACTTTGGATGATTTGTTCAAGTTCTCTGCAGAACATACGTGCCGCAGTATGCTGCATGGTTTGGAGAGGTTTACGGATATGGAATTGCTGGGTTTTAAAGAGCTGACAGCGGGCGTTTTTCTGAGTTTTGAACACTATTTGTTGGCTTCGGGATGTTCACCGAATACTTCGGCGTGTTATTTTCGGTCACTGCGGGCTATTTGCCGACAGGCTGAAAAGGAAAAGTTGCTGAAAGATACACGGCAGCTTTTTAACGGGATTTTTATGGGGTATGAGGAAACAAGGAAACGGGCGTTGAATATTGAACAGCTTCGTATGGTGGCAGAGGCGGATTTGGAGGATGCGCCGAGTCTGGGGATGGCACGGGATCTGTTTATTCTTTCTTATTATCTGAGGGGGATTCCTTTTATTGACTTGGCTTATTTGAGGAAGACGGATATTCATGATAATGTGCTGTGCTATCACCGGAGTAAGACGGGGAGGGCGCTGAGTATTACGCTGGAGCCATGGATGTGGGAGATTATCGGGAGGTATAAATGTGAGAATCCGGATTCACCTTACCTGCTGAGAATTATTCGGAATCCGGGGAGTATTCCGGAAGAGAGACGACAGTATGAAAGTGCTTTGCGGCTTTACAATAAACATTTGTATCGGTTATCTGAGCGATTGGGATTGGAGGTGAGGCTGACTTCTTATGTGGCACGCCATACTTGGGCGACATTGGCGTATAATGAGGATATTCCGGTGGCTAAGATTAGTGCGGGGTTGAGTCATGCTTCGGAGGAGATTACACATACTTATTTGCGCTCGTTTTCTACTGAACAATTGGCGGTGGTGAATTTGCAGATGGCATCGCTGATTAATCCTGCAGCGGAGAAAAAGTGGAAAGGGAAGAAGAAAGAAGCAGGGCGAGATAAAGAGAGAAAAAGCTCTAAAAATGAGTGTCATACAGGTGTTCCGATTCCCGGTAGGAAACGGAACGATTCCGGCGGTAAAGGAACTGTTTTCAATTGAGATAAACAAGGAAAACCGGAAATACTTATCGAAGTTTCCCTCTTTTCTGTAAAAAATCGGTTAGTTTACAACATCAGACACGACAAAAACAGCTCTCTTATTCTGAAAGTTAGATTTTGTCCGGAAAAGTCATGTCAAGAAATAGGATATTGCTGTAATAATATGATATACTGCCTCAAAAGTCCTTTATATAGATTAGAAAGCTTTCACTTTTTTTGTTTGGAGATACGACTCCCCTTACCCATACCTCAATATGGGGGAAGCTCATTATAAAATTGAAGAATACAAGGAGGAAATACGAAGAATTGTCCGCCTTTTAAAAATGGAAGTCAAGTATTATCCGCCTGTCCTATGCTTACGCCGCCGCTTGTTCCGTTTCCTACCGGGAATCGGAACATCCTTAACAAAACAGACAATAATCTACATAAAAAGCAAGCGTCATGTTAACACTCAGAACCAAACTCGCCCTGGCAGTACTACACGACATCCAATATAAGGATTATCAGTTGAGCACTTCCTTCAATTATCCCCCTTCAGAAATCGCATATCTGCTGCAGGCACTCTCAAAAGGACATCTGATTACACTGGCGGAGCACCAGCCGGACAACCTGCCCGAATCTTACCGCCTCGCCTGCGAATACCATAAAATCAACCTACTTTCCATTCTTGAAGCATTGGGCGAAGGCATCTACTTCAACCGTCCCAGCGATGAGGATTTCTATTCCTGCTACGGGACGACAGCCCGTAAGCTGGGCATCATCAACCAAATGACACGCATCTATCTGATGGAGATTTCCATAGCCGAACTCCCCGTCAGTGAATGCCTGACCGGCAACCATACCATAACCATGCCGTAACCCGCATCCGACACGCCAATATAAACCCGAATTACCCATGAAACGACTTTATCTGCTGATTCCGTTACTCTGTACGGTGAGTACCGCTGCCTTTGCCCAACGTGTGGCATTGCGCACCGACCTGCTGTTATGGGGAACCACCACCCCGAATGCAGGGATGGAAACCAGCATCAACCGTCATTTCACAATGGTACTGAACGGTGCTTACAATGCATGGAAATTCGGCAATGACATGAAACTGAACCTCTACCTGGTGCAACCGGAGTTGCGCTACTGGCCCTGCCGCAAATTCGAGGGGCATTTCTTCGGCGTGCACGGACATTACGCTTATTATAATGTGGGGCAGATTCCCTTCTTTTCGGGCATGGAAGACATCATTTACCGGGGCGACCTGTATGGCGGGGGCATCAGCTACGGTTATCACTGGGTACTGGGCGACCGCTTCTCCGTGGAGGCCGTGATAGGCGGCGGCTACGCCCGCATGGAATATGACAAATACCGGTGCGCGGGCTGCGGCGAGCGCATGGGACATTATAAAAGGAATTATTTCGGGCCTACACGGGCCGGTGTGTCACTCATTTATTTCATACGATGAAAGTTATGGTAATTCTCTGCTGCATACTCTGGTTCTGCACCTCCTGCACGTTTGATTTTGACGAGCCGCAGGTGTGTCCCTACAATGTACGGCTGAATTACCGCTATGCCGGAAGACCCGATGCCGGACAGCTCGCCATGTATGTGGACAATATCCGGCAGTTCCTTTTCGATGCGGACGGGATATTGGTGAATACTTGGACGTTGCAGGGCGACAGCCTGGAATACTGGCAGGGGGAATTACCTTCCGGACGCTACACCCTCGTGTCATGGGGGAACTGGAGATATGAAAGCGACATAGTGCCCCCGCCGCAACCCGGCGTGACAAAAATCCGTGAACTGGTAATGACTTCGGCCACGGGAACACCCGCAGGAGGATACCGGACCAATACCGAGAGGCTCTATTACGGGTACAGCACATTCGAAGTTTCCGCCACAGGGGTTTCCGTGAACAGGACCGTATACCTGACACACTGCCACGCCGTGCTCCGGATAACCGTACATTGGGAGGACGGGTATTATCCTGCGGAAGGAACGGGCGGATATACGCTCCGTATGCGGGGCGTGCCTTGCGAATATGGTTTTCCGGCAGGTTACGACATACCGCTGGCTGTGGGCGACGGGGCTTTCACATTCCCCTCCATAGGCAGTCCGGTGACGTGGCACCAGACCCGGGCGGCAATGAACTACAATGACGAACTGACGGGGGAACTGGTGACGTACCGCCTGACATCGGGTTCACACCCGTTGTTGAGTATATACCGGGGCGATGAAAGGATTATGAAGGAGATAGACCTGCAACTTTTCTTTCGCAAGCTGCCTGTCAGTCTGGATGAGAACACGGAACAGGAATTCGACCTGCTGGTAACCATAGGGCGGACGATTGTGGTGACGCAAACGAATGCGTCGGACTGGACGGAAGGAGGAGGACTCGGATAAATTAAAAATTGAAAATTAAAAATTAAAGATGAGGCATATAAAGAAAATAATAGGAGGATTGGCTGGGGTACTGCTGGCGGCGGAAGCATGGGCGGGCGGAACTCCGGTACTCAGTTCGCATGTCTTTACGCAAGGGGACAGTCTTCATATAGAACTGCTGTTGAATCTGGACGATACCAAAGCAGGGAATGCGGAGGCTTACCGCTTTACGCCCGTGCTGCGCAGTGCGGGACGCTTGCAGGAACTTCCGGCAGTGGTGGTGAGCGGGCGTCGCCGTGCCCGTGCCGATCACAGGCAGCAGGCGCTCCAACCCGCATCCGGTTATATTCCTCCTTACCGCACACTTTATGCCCGGAACCGGAAAGACAGTATCAACTATCATGTGTCCATCGCTTACAGTCCGTGGATGGAACACGCCTCGCTGGTGCTGATGCGTGAGCAACGGGATTGTTGCCGGATGGAGATTCTCGGAGTAGAACCGTTGATAGCTGACCTTGCCGTGAACAGTCCTTTCAAGGTTCCGCAGGAGCAGATAGCAGTTTCACAAGTGGAAACAATGATTCCACAAGAGCAGATAAACGTTCCGCAAGTTATTGAAGAAAGACGTGAAACCGTCACCGACCACCGGAAAATGAAAAACACCCCGGAATGTGTGCCTTGCGCAGAGTGTACGGCAATGGTGACTTACCTCACCCCTGAGATGGAAACCCTGAAACACCGCTCGGAAAGTGCCACCTTATATATAGACTACCCTACTGGAATTTATGACGTCCGTCGTGATTTTCATAACAACCGCTCGGAACTGGAGAAGCTGGACAGCCTGATGCGCCCGCTTACTAAAGGGAACCTGGCAAGCATCTCTGATATTTCCATTTGCGGTTACGCTTCACCCGACGGGACGTACAAAGACAATGAAATACTTGCCTCCAACCGCGCCCGCTGTTTCAAGGAATACATGTGTGCAACGTATGTGCCGGGGCACGGCCTTTATAAAGTCTCTTCCGTACCCGAAGATTGGGACGGACTGGTGGAACTGCTGAAACAGCATCCCATGAAACACGGTGACGAGGTGCTGTCCCTTATTGCCCGAGTCGGCATCTTTGAAGGACGTGAAAAACAGTTGATGGATATGTACGGGGGAACTGTCTACCGGGAACTCCTGAAAGACTATTTCCCGCAGTTAAGACGTATACGGGTGACGGTGGGTTATGAAGCCCGCGCTTTCAACATCGAAGAGGCGGCAAGCCTGATATACACACATCCCCGCCTGCTGTCATTGCAGGAGATGTACCGGGTAGCGGCTTTCTACCGTCCGGGTACGGAGCAATACCGAGAAGTTTATGAGATAGCCGCCTATCACTTTCCGGACGATGCGCTGGCAAACATCAATGCCGCCTCGGCGGTAATTATGGCGGGCGACCCGATAAGTGCCCGGCAATATCTGGATAAGGTGGCGGACGATCCGCGTGCTTGGAATGACTTCGGAGTATTGGCTTATCTGGAGGGTGACCGGAAGAAAGCGGAGGAATGGTTCCGCAAGGCACTGGGCATAGAGCCGGAAAAGGCGAGGAAAAATTTGAAGAAGATGAAGAAGGAGGAATGAAGGATAAGTAATGAAAATAAATAATAACTGCATAAAACGCTACAAGAAATGAAAACATTAGCTAAAATCTTGCTACGCCTCTCATTGGCGGTGCTGCCCTGTCTGGTGGTAGCTTGCACCTCGGAGGTGGAAACAACAGGCGGGACTCCCGAAACGCCGGAGAACCCGCAGGCCAATGACCCCAACCGCCGTTCGGTGGTAATCTCACTGCAAAACAAGCTGATTCTGGTACAAAGCACACCGGAGAGTCGCCCTATGACCCGCGACGGCATAGCCGAAGACGATGAGAACCGCATTGGAAGTCTTGATATTTATGCTTTCGGCAGCGATAAGGAAGAAGGGCCTTACACATTTCAGGAACGTTTCGCCTACCGTGCGGAGGCCGGAAAGCTGCCTGCGGGTGTTTCCCCGCTCGACCTGAAATCGGATGAAGCAGCCGGAAGGGTGAATGTGGTGTTCTATCCCCGCAAGGGCCTGTTCACCAAGTTTTATTGTGTAGCCAACCAGACGGAACTGAATGATGCGACAGGACATGAGTACACCGGCTATACCCCGTTGCAACAGAGTTCGCAACAGGCAGGCGTGCCGGGCGATGCGGTAACGACACCCGGCATCCCCACCGAGAACGACTTTATCAAACTGAATACCCCGTTATTGGAGTCCACCGGTTTCAATACGGATATCCTGCTTGCCCCGCTGCCTATGGCCGGTGCCAACAGCCAGCCGGTTGACTTGCGGGAATACAGCATGGGGACATACGTGCGGCTGAACGTCTCGCTCAGCCGTGCCGTGGCACGTTTTGACGTAGTGAATGATGCCGTAAAATCTCATTTCACTATTACCGACATCAGTATGGGCAACGGGCGACAAGGCGTGACGCTGTTCCCTATCCGTCCTATAGGTGATGTACCTGCCACAGCCGACCAACTGATTACCTATCCCTACCGCCCCTTCGACGGGCTGAATGCCAACGCAGGGACTACCACCAAAGCATTCTATTGCTATCCGTGCAAGGCAATGGATGAAGGTTATCTGATACTGAAAGGACTGTATGCGGTGAACCTAACAGACGAGAAGAAAGAGGTTTCTTACCGCATCCCCTTCGAACGGGTGAGCGACGGTAACGGCACACGTATCGAAATCAACCATAACCACCGCTATACGGTGCAGATTACCGAGGCCGACCCTTTTGAGGTAAAGGCGAATATCCGGCTGGTGGACTGGGAAACAGGCGACTACATAGATGATTACGAACCCGACAACGGATTGGACGCCATCATCGTGTCCGACATGACACCCGCAGAAACTAATTACGATGCTAATACCAATATTGTCACACTGGGGCTCACCGCAGGCAGTATCTGCGGCTTCACTGTAGCCACCGGTTCCAATGCCGGGGTGGAAACGAAACTGACCTACTACGGCGGCAGCCCGCAGACCGGGTGGCTGAAACTGGAAGAAATCCCCGTCACCGCTACGCGTGCAGGCGGCACGCAGCAAGTGAAATATAAAGTCTCTTTCAATGAAGACTATACGGGTGACAGCTATCCCCGCGGTATCCTTCGCCTGATAGATAAAGCGGGAGGTAGTGAGGAAGTGATATTGATAGATGCCACTTTTGACATTCCTGTCGTAGAAGCAACAGGAGGCACAATGAACCCCGACGGAATAAACAATTGGGATGCAGCGGAAAATACACTCTATCTGGTACAGGCAACCGGTACTAAAGTTTCTACTGGTGTGATAACTGTCAAATCCATAGGTGGCAGTAAGATAGAGCTTCCCGTTGGTTCGGACATCACCGTCAGTCCAGCTTCAAGCATAAACACCACACAGGAATACACCTTCAAGTGGGCAAGTACGGGCGTCACCGACCTGGCGGAGAAAGAACTTGTCGTAACTCTGAAAAACAACTCGGATGAGACTAAAATCGAAAATGTCAAGGTGAAATTGCTGCCCAATCGAATTAGTAATTTACAGCTAACGAACCAAGGAGCAGGTATTAGCCTCTCAAACATAACGACCACCACTGCCACGCTTACCATGCCTATCATCAAGGATAGGCAATTCACCATTACGATGGATAGTTATAACAAACCTGTCGTAAGCAAGTGTCCGACATGGTTGGAAAATATCACACCGCCGACCACACGTAACACACCAGAAAGTAAAACCGCAAGTTTTACCTTCAAACTGATAGAGAATGCAACGAATTTCGATGATACGCAAATCGTATTTACCAATACTTCTGCTTCCGGTGGCATGGGAATGACGGTAAATATCACGAGAGAATTTCAGATACCAGCGATTTCGGCTATCAGTATGGACCCCACTATAAATTCGTATATATCAGGCAGTAAATCTTTGAATTTATATCAGTTGAAATCTTCTTATTACTCTACAGCTACGCTGAAAGTATATTCTTTGGGAGGAAGTAAATTGCAGTTGCCTTCGGGAGTGGAGGCTAACTTAACATCTGCCAATGCGAAGGAGCAAAATTATATAATTAAATATAAAACAAGTAATCTCGCAACAACGGATGTGAGGGGTGGAACACTTTACGTCAAGAACTTATCAGATGAAGAGAAGAACCAGCCTATCTTGGTAACTTTCAAATCATCAGTGCCTACAGTAACCAGTAATCGGGATGGACAGGGAATCACATATAATCGTACAGCCTCTGATGTAGACATTTATGTTGATGGTGCTTGGGGAACTTCTGGTGAGACTGGGTTTGTATTTACTTTTACGTCTCCAGCAGGATTACAGTTCACTAACATAAGTAATACAAGTGCTTCAAACGTCACGCAAATCAGCACTGGAAGCCAAAGTGGAAGTGTCGGCAGTATAAAAAACGTATTTACCCTTTCATTTAAGAGTTCAGCAACATTCACCAACAACCCCAATTTATATTATTACAATTTTACGACTAAAGATGCCCGTTTCCCGGATTATATGATAGACTTGTATATGAGGATGCCTGTATTCAGAGGCAAAACATCTTATAAGGATAACAATACGAACAGATACTGGATATTCTTGGAGACAACCACTAAAAATTTCGACCAAATTAAAGACAGCGATATACAATCTTCCTATCCGGGATGGCGCCTGCCTACAAAAGAAGAGTGGATGTCATTTGTGGGGAAGACTATTCCTGTTGATGACGGTTGGTACGGTTTCCCTAGTACAAGCAATGTTTTTAACACTCTTATACCAAGTGACCACTGGGTAAAGTGCGCTACAAACAATCCGAATTATAGACTGGATATTGATCGTCCTAATAATAGATGGGGAATAGATATAAACACTTACGACAACTCCTCAGAGCGCCGTATATATCTTATATCGAAATAAATTGCAAACATTAAGCATCAGGATTTGTAACCCGACACATCACATCCGAACAAAGAATTAATTCTTATCGGATTACAAATCCTAATACCAAACACAAGCGGATTGCAAATCTGCTTGAACAAATACCATTTGAAATGACAATCCCTTCATTGGGCATAGCTGGCAACAGCACATTCGTTCTTTGACATGTTGGAATGATTTCTTTTTAAATAAATACCTCTTCTACGATTGAGAATAAAACAGAAATCAGTACTTTTGTGTATTGATGTATAAAAGCAGAAGAATATGAGCGATAAGATTTTTCCCATCGGCATCCAGAATTTCGAGAAGATTCGTCAAGACGGTTATTTCTACGTTGATAAAACAGCTTTGATGCATAAAATGGTGAAGACCGGCAGTTATTATTTTTTGAGTCGTCCGCGCCGTTTTGGCAAGAGCCTGCTCATCTCTACGTTGGAAGCCTACTTCCAGGGAAAGAAGGAACTGTTCAACGGACTGGCCGTGGAAAAGCTGGAAAAGGATTGGATAGCGCACCCCATACTGCACCTGGATCTCAACATAGAGAAGTATGACAATTTGGAGAGCCTGGAGAAAATCCTGAATGATAATCTGGCCTATTGGGAAAGTCTGTATGGCACCCGCCCGACTGAAACTTCCTTCTCCCTGCGTTTTGCCGGCATCATTCAGCGGGCTTGTGAGCAGACGGGACAACGCGTAGTTATCCTCGTGGACGAGTACGACAAACCCATGCTGCAAGCCATCGGGAACGAAGAACTGCAAAAGCAATTCCGCGATACCCTGAAGCCTTTTTATGGAGCACTCAAGACGAAGGACGGTTATATCAAGTTCGCTCTGCTGACAGGCGTAACCAAATTCGGCAAAGTCAGCGTATTCAGCGACTTGAATAATCTGGATGACATTTCCATGTGGAACGAATACATTGAGATCTGCGGAATCAGCGAACGGGAGATTCACGAGAACCTGGAAGCCGAACTGCATGAATTTGCCGCCGCCCGGGGAGTGACATACGATAAAATCTGTGCTGAACTCAAGGAGAACTATGACGGTTACCATTTCACGCACAATTCTATTGGTATTTATAACCCGTTCAGCCTGCTCAACGCCTTCAAACGCAAAGAGTTCAACAGTTACTGGTTTGAAACCGGAACTCCCACTTATCTGGTGAAGTTATTGAAAAAACACCACTATGACCTGGAACGGATGGCGCACGAAGAAACTGACGTCCAGGTGCTGAACAGCGTAGACTCTGAATCCACCAACCCCATTCCGGTGATTTATCAGAGCGGATATCTTACCATAAAGGGGTATGATGAAGAATTCGGTGTATATCATTTAGGTTTCCCCAACAAGGAAGTAGAGGAAGGATTTATCCGTTTCCTTGTGCCTTTCTATACTAACGTAAGTAAAGTGGAAACCCCGTTTGAAGTTCAGAATTTTGTCCGTGAAATACGTTCGGGCGATTACGACTCCTTCTTCCGTCGCTTGCAGAGTTTCTTTGCCGATACCACTTACGAAGTAATCCGCGAGCAGGAACTGCATTACGAAAATGTGCTCTTCATCGTCTTCAAGCTGGTAGGCTTCTATACCCAAGTAGAGTATAAAACGAACAATGGCCGCGTAGACCTCGTGTTGAAGACGGACAAATTCATTTACATAATGGAGTTCAAACTGGATGGCACTGCCGAAGAGGCTTTACAGCAAATCAACGACAAGCAATATGCACTTCCCTTTGTAGCCGACGGGCGAAAGCTCCTTAAGATAGGAATAAACTTCAGCGCGAAAACCCGGAATATCGAGAAGTGGATAGTTGAATCTTAATTGACGCTTAAAAACTAAGCATCCCCCTATATTTTAATCATTCCAACATGTCAAACGAACTTTCGTACTTTGACATGTTGGAATGATTTTTTTGTGAAATACCCTCCCGTTTCGACGGATTATCAATCCGCTGAACAGCTTTTCTCCAAGAAACTCATTCCCCATGCCCTAATTATCTGATTTATCAACCCGGCAGAACTACGGTTTTACCGACATTACTAATTATAAAAACATAGAGATTATGGCAAACGAAATCAAGTATCAAATCAACGGCCAGTTGGCGGACAACACCGTGACCGTGGACAACAAGGAGGATATGATCCTCGTCCCCGTCTCCATCGGCAACGCGGATGAAAACCGCATCATTGCCGAACTGAAAGCCGAAGACTCCGGTCTGCGCGAGGAAACCATCCGCCACGTCTTCGACCTGCAGAAGCGTGTCATCAAGCGACTGCTGATGACCGGAGTGAGCGTAAACACAGGGTTATACTACGCTTCCGTCAGCTTCCGGGGCATCATAGAGAACTCCACCTGGAATCCGGCAAAGAACTCCATCGTGGTGAACTTCAACGTAGGCGCCGACCTGCGGGAAGCCATCAAGCAAACCACGGTGGGCATTATCGGCGAGAAAGGCAGCGCCATGTACATCGGTGGCGTGCAGGATGCTTCCACCCGTGCACTGGATGCCTCAGCCACGGCAGGACGTGCCTTCACACTTACAGGCGGCAGGCTGAAGGTAGCGGGAACCGACCCGACGGTGGGTATTACCTTGACAAGCAGCAGGGACAAGGAAACCAAAGTGACCGAAGACCTCTGGGTAACGAACGATCCTTCGAAACTGACATTCATTATCCCCGCCGAGTTGGCTGACGGAACGTATGAACTGAAAGTAACCACACAGTTCAGCGGCAACAGTAAGACGCTGCTGAAAGTTCCGCGCAGTGTGACGAAGACCATTTATATCGGTACGGCTCCCTCAGGAGGAGGCAGTAGCAGCGGCGGGGATGGCGGCATAGAGGAAAACCCGTTGGGATAAAATAAGCAACAGCAACCGGCAGCCGTACTGTTACGGGTGCCGTAACCGGTCACTTGCGGGTGGCGTAACAGTACTATTACGACCGGCGTAACTGACCGTTTACGGGTGCTGTAACAGTACGGGCCGATAAAAGCCTTATAATAAGATTATTAACTTTCAAATAAAAGTATAGACAAATGATGAAAAAAAGTAACATGCTTTGGATGCCCGCCCTGCTGGCCCTGCTTGCAGGATGCAGCCAGAACGAGTTGGGTATTGACGACGCTCCCACAGACGGAGCGCAAGGCAAAGAGATCCGTCTCGTATTCAGTGGCGGAGGAGAGTCGCAGGAATACACCCGCGCCATCGCCTCCGAGAGTGAAAACCAGATTGACAATCTGGACATCTATGTGTTTGCCGCCACCGCCGACGGCGGAGACTACCAGTACCTGGAAACGTGGAAAGCCGCCGCGGAAGACAACACCGCAGCCAAAACCTTCAAACTGAGCGGTGCCGGAACCGACCGGAAAGCATCCATCTTCCCCACGGAGCTGAAAGGCATCCCCAACCTGAAACTGTATTGCGTGGCAAACAGCACCACGCTCTACCAGGCTGACGGAAACGCAATCGCTCCCCTGACGGCAGTGACCACCAACGCCGCCACCGGAGCCATCGAGACCGAAGGCACGAAAGCCGGGGATTTCGAAAAGTACTTCACCGCCAAACTCCTCCCGACAGGCACCGCCCTGGGCACCCCGCTAGTGATGACCGGAAGCGGCACGACGAAGATACTGGGCAACATCGCCACGGTGAACATCGAACTCAAACGCCGCGTGAGCCGCTTCGACATCGACAATGAATCCGCCAAGACGGGACTGATTATCGAAAGCGTATCGCTGGGCAACGGACGAAACCAATCCACCGTGATGCCGGGCACGCTGGCAGAACTTGATCCTGCCGGACGCACCGCCAGCCTCATCCAGTACCCCACCGCCGAAGGCAGCTACCTCATGCTGCCCAAAGCCAACCAGGGAGTGACGGAAAGCGCCCTTTATACCTATCCGCTTAAAGATACGGACAAGGCGTTCCTCATCATCAAAGGCAAATACCAGAACCCGATGCAGAAAGACCCCGTTCCGGTGGAGTACCATCTTGATATACAACGGGTTCCCGAAGGTGGCGGTGATCCCACGTTCATGGACATAGTAGCAAACACCCGCTACACCCTTCACATCAAGGAAGTGATGGAAGCCACCATCACCGCTTTCTTCGAAATCGTGGACTGGACCAGCGGCGGCGGAGTCATCATCAAACCCGATAACGCAGCGCCCGTAGTGACTGCACTGAATGTGGAAGGAACCGACACGCCCGTCGCTACCAAGGAAATCAGCGTGACCGCCGACGGCGGGGAGAAAACCATCACACTGACCGCCACGGCCAGCGGTAAAGTACAGCCGAAGTTCAGCACCACAACCGGATGGGACATCGACTGGCTGACGCATGACGAGGCCAGTTATCAGTCGGAAGTGGTAGACGGAGTGATTACCACCACCATGACCTTCAAATACACGCTGACTGATGGAACCCCGTATGTTCCTGTTACATTGACACTTGCCAACGAATCGGCTTCACAGGATGAATCGGTGTACACCAAACTGACCATCGTGCCGCCCGCCACAGCCCCGGTACTGGATTTCGCCACACCGGATGCGGCTACGGGGAACTTCAACCTGTACGATAAGGCAAACAACAAGCTCACTATATATAAGACCAGTAAGAGCCGCATCACGCTCGGAGCAAGCTGTCCCTTCGGTACGAAGTTGGTGTTGCCTAACACGCTTCCCTGGCTGGAGGTATCGAAAGCTACCACAGGTCCGGCATCAAGTGCCACCGGAACTCCCTCCACGGATGTGCATGCAACGACTCCGGTAGAAGAGTACTACACGCTCACACTAAAGGATGTAACGGCAAGCAGTGATGTGAACAGCAAGTTCGAAATCATCAGCCTGGGTGACGACACCAAGAAACTGGAACTGACGGTAGAACTGCTTGACCCTGCCATCACGACGATTGAGCTGACGGGCACTACGGGCGGAGCCGCCTACGCCGACAATAAGATTACCGATGTGCCCCGTACCGCTGCAACCACCGTTGAAGTGAAGGTGACTTCCCCGCAGGGTGTGACGGCGGGCACATTGTCGTCCTGGTTCACCGTTGCAGAGACTTCTGCCTTTACAAGAGACAATCCGACGGATACCACCGGACATCAGACTTTCACCCTGACCGTGAAAGATTCCGTCACCGACTTCACCGCCGCACCGATTGTGCTGAAAAACAATATCTCGGGCATGGAAGACGTGACAGTACTGGTAAGCCCTGCCGCACCTGCCGTTGTTCCTTAATTCAGTAATATAAATCCCGTGAGTTGTCTGTATGGACTATCTCAATTCCCCTCCTCCAGTTGGAGGAGGGGTGCCCTTTAGGGCGGGGTGGTAGGTGGGAAAAGAATTCCTTAGCCTTGTGATTCATAGGTATTCCGTTGTTTTACCTACCACCTCCCTCTACGGGTACTCCTCCTCCCCAGGAGGAGGAGAATTGAGATACTCTTTCAACAATATGAATAACTCGCAAAATATCAGTAAATAACCGATTAATAACAATAAGATCATGATTAAAAACAGAAAACAGTTTTCCGCATGGGTGATAGGCTTGCTTGCCCTCTCACTTGCGGGTTGCAGCGAAGCGGAAGTGCTGCCGGCAACCACTCCCGGCGATGACCCGCTGGCCGGTGACCCCACACGCCGCGAAGTCATCCTCGGCTTCCAGAACAAGCTGAACATAAAGACGGCGGGCGCCGATACCCGTGCCGCTAACGCCCGCGTCGCCACCACCCGTGCCGACGATGCCATCGCCACCACCGAAGAGAATGAAATCACTTCACTGGACATCTATGTGTTCTCCTCGGACAAGGAGGAAGGCCCGTACACCTATCAGGAACGGTTCTGCTACCGCGCAGATGGTTCCACCGTCCCCAACGCGACCAAAATCATCCTGACCGTGGAAGGCAACAACGTGGCACTCGCCACCCTGCGCCCCAAGAAAGGCCTGTTCACCAAGTTCTACTGCATTGCCAACCAGCCGAAACTGCTGAAAGCCGGAGCGGAATACACCGTTTTCACCCCGCTGGAACAAAGTTCCCCGGGTGCGGATTACAACGTCGTGACGAAGGCGGGTGTACCGACCGAAACAGATTTCCTCACCTTCACCACCCCGTTGCTGGACCCTGCCGAAGCCACCGACATATTGCTGACACCCCTG
Organism: Bacteroides stercorirosoris; assembly: GCF_900142015.1. GTDB lineage: Bacteria > Bacteroidota > Bacteroidia > Bacteroidales > Bacteroidaceae > Bacteroides > Bacteroides stercorirosoris. The sequence continues at coordinate 169,583 of NZ_FQZN01000003.1, read as the reverse complement.
CCGATGGTAGGTTCTTATAGCCCCGCGCTCGACTTGCGGGACATCAGCATGGGTTCACGTACCCGCATCAACATGACGCTGTCGCGTATCGTCTCCCGTTTCGACATCATCAATGACGAGAAGCTCTCGCATCTCACCATTACCGGCGTATCGATGGGACACGGCCGCAAAGGGGTTACTTTCTTCCCGGTGGTTCCTGTGGAGGATGCAGACCCTACTAAGACGCTCATCACCTATCCCGACCGTGACTTTGACGGTGCCGATGCCAATAAAGGCACGCAGACAGGTGCTTTCTACAGTTATCCCAGCCCGATTGCGGACAAGGGGTATCTGATTATCAAGGGCAAGTATGCGCTGAACATGACGGACATGCCGCAGGAGGTGAGTTACATGGTGGATTTTGAACAGTCGGTAGCGGGTACGGGCGGTTACATCGAGGTGAAGCCCAACCACCGGTACACGGTTCGCATCACGGATGCCGACCCGTTCAAGCTGGATGTCAACATTACCGTCTCGGACTGGACGGACGGCGGGGATTTCGAGTATCAGCCGGAAAACGAACTGGTTATCGGGACACTGGCGGCAGAACCGGCAGGTGCAACCGCTATTGAGAATAACAATACGGCTACCGTCTCCCCGGATGAGACCGAATATTTCAGCATCCCTTTCACCAGTAATTCGGAAGCGGAATGCAGCATTGTCTATACTAGTTCTCCGGGCGGAAGTGCCGAGTGGTTGAAGACGGAAATCACGAAGGATGTGGTGACCCGTGCAGGGTCAACGTCCTATACCTGCAAGGTGTCAAAGAACACCGGATATTCAGGCAATCTGTTCCCTAAAGCCATCATTGTATTGCGCAGCAAGGCGGGACGTGAGGAGAGCCAGATTGTAGTGAAAGCCTCAGTAGGAGTGCCTACGGTTGCAGCGGCGACAGGTACGCCGTCGGAACCGGCTGGAGTTAATTCTTATGTGGCAGGAAGTGAAGCGCCAGATGTGGCAACCGGAGTGCTCAGTATGCAGAAACAGGAGAATGCGGGCACTACTTCGTCCATGAAACTGACCGTGACCGCCAAAGGGGGAAGCCGGATTTCCGGTCTGCCCGCCTGGCTGAAAGCGGACAAGACGGTGGGACATGCCACCGAAGCCGTGGACTACACCTTTACTCTGGATCAGAATGCAAAGGGGTTCCCGACAGGACCATTCCCAGCCGATGGGGCGGCGACCTTTGAAATCCAGAATCTTTCGGATGCGGCTAAGAAGGTGACGGTAACGGTGAATGTGACGGAAGCTGCGGCACCGTAAAGAAAGGACAAGGAACAATGAAAAAGGTCTTTGTTACATAAGAAAAAACTTTTGAAAATAAAGAATCGGGTAGGAAGAGAACGAAGGGGTTTTCTTCCTACTCTTGTTTTAGGGAACAAAAGAAATCGAAGATATTCTTATGCCATTCGGCCTGTTTTTATTTCATTCTGCAAAAAGTCATATACATAGTGGGAACCCTGTATATGGCTTCGACTTACTAAAATCAATTCGTCCTATTTCTACATTTGATCCGTGGTATAATTTTATGCCAAAACTCCGGCATCACTATTGCTATGCCGGAGTTTTTTTTAATGCTTATGATAACTGGAATATCTTCAAATCATCCTCCACATCGCTGATAGTGCCTATCTGGAAAGTATCTACCAGCACCTTCGCTACATTAGGCGACAGGAATGCCGGCAACGTAGGTCCTAAATGAATCTTCTTCACACCCAGGCTTAACAGTGCCAATAAAACAATGACCGCCTTTTGTTCGTACCAGGCAATGTTATATACAATAGGAAGTTCATTAATATCGTTCAGTTCGAACACTTCCTTCAATTTCATTGCGATGACTGCCAAAGAGTAACTGTCGTTACACTGTCCGGCATCCAACACACGCGGAATGCCATTGATGTCACCCAAAGGCAATTTATTGTAACGATACTTGGCACAACCTGCAGTCAGAATAACCGTATCTTTGGGTAATGCCTTGGCAAACTCAGTATAGTAATCACGACTCTTCATACGTCCGTCACACCCTGCCATCACTACAAATTTACGAATAGCTCCGCTCTTCACAGCATCCACCACTTTGTCCGCCAGTTGCAACACCTGATTATGAGCAAATCCACCGATAATCTCACCATGTTCTATTTCCGTAGGCGGCTGGCATTGCTTAGCAATTTCTATAATTTCAGAGAAGTCTTTTTTGCCTTCGGCATCTGCCTGAATATACTTGCAACCGGGGTATCCAGTGGAGTTTGTAGTGAACATACGTTCTTTGTATTCAGCATTTGCTAACGGGGGAACAATACAGTTCGTAGTGAACAGGATAGGGCCATTAAAGGTGGTGAACTCTTCACGTTGTTTCCACCACGCATTTCCATAGTTGCCCACAAAGTGAGAGTATTTCTTGAAAGCGGGATAATAGTGAGCAGGAAGCATTTCGCTATGCGTATATACATCCACACCTGTGCCTTCGGTTTGTTTCAGCAACTCTTCCATGTCTTTCAGGTCGTGTCCGCTTATCAGGATGCCCGGACGCTTTCCTACCCCGATATTTACTTTGGTAATCTCCGGATTACCGTAACGACTGGTGTTCGCCTTATCCAGCAGAGCCATGGTCTTCACGCCATATTCTCCGGTTTGTAGCACCATCTTCACCCATTCGTCTGCTGAGAGTGATTTTGCAGCGCTGGCAGCCAAAGCATGTTGCATAAAAGTGTGAATAGAGGCATCATCATAACCCAGGCGCATAGCATGTTCCAGATAAGCAGCCATACCTTTTAATCCATAAGTCATCAACTCTTTCAGAGAGCGCAGGTCTACGTCCGGCTCACGCAACACACCAACCGTTTCCGCCTTAGAAGCATATTCTTCACGACCACCCTGCCATTGCAGTTCGTCAATTGCCGGCAGAGAAATGCCCTTATTCCCTGCTTCTTCCATCAACCGATTGCGCAATTCCATACCTTTATCAACCCTGCGGAGAATACTTTCATCATCGAAATTCGCATTCGTAATAGTGCAGAACAAAGAATCTACAACGAAACTATTCACCTCAGGAGATACAGCATGTCCGGCATTCCTCAGTTCATCAGCGACTACTGATACACCACGCACTACAAACATCAGCAAATCCATTGCTTTTGCCGTATGACTCTCTTTTCCACACACACCTTTCAGGATGCAACCTGTTCCTTTCATGGTTTCCTGACATTGATAACAAAACATTTTAGCTTCCATCATCTTATTCTTTTTATTTAGTTATAAAATACATTTGCACCTTCTTCAAAGAAGATAAGCGACATCTCAGCATAACTTTTTCATGTGAGCATGAAAGTTCTGCATTCGATTTGCATTATCTTTGTGCAAAGATGGAGTGTTTACTGCAGGTAAATTGTCACCTATGTTACACCCAATCACAAAAAACTTAAAAAGAATGGAACCACATGTATTATTGCAGATGCCATTGTTTCAAGGCATAACAGAAGAAGCGCTGTTGCGGTTCATCCTGTCGCACCAACATACACTTAAATCTTATAAACCGGGAGATTTCATAGCCTTACAAGGAGACATATACCGCTCACTCTACATCCTGTGCAACGGAACCGTCCGCACACAGATGGTCAGTGCCGAAGGAAAGCAACTGACCATAGAGACCTTGCGGGCTCCCAAGCTCCTTGCCCCTGCATTCATTTTTGCATCCGAAAACCGTTTCCCGGTAAATATCGAAACCCTGGAAGCTGCCGAAGTACTTATCCTGAACAAAGATGCATTCCTGGAATTCATGCACCAGCATCCGATAGTCATGCAAAATTTCCTGAAACTGATATCCGACCGCAGCCTCTTCCTCTCCAAAAAGCTGAATGAGTTTGCCTTACAAAGTCTGAAATCACGCTTACTTAATTACATAAAAATGCACGGCATCCTCACCTCGCAACAGGAAGTTGCACACATACTTGGAGTGGCTCGCCCCTCATTGGCACGTGCCTTATCCGAGCTGACCAACGAAGGTTGCATACTGATGGAGGGAAAGGAAATGCGGATTGACGAGAAAAATGCAAAGAAATATCTATAGGTTCAAGAATTCTTACCTTTACATTGCACGGCATTTGCATATAATTCTTATATTTGCACAACCAAACATCTAATTCCCAATGAAGAAAATCACTTTAACCGATAAGCATCAAGAGTTACTGTTCCAGATACCCCTGTTCCGGGACCTACCCTTGAACATCAAGCACTCATTGCTCGACAAACTCGACATCTCATTGTATGAAATCAACAAGAAAGATATAATCGCCACCCAAGGCACACTCTGCAAAAAGCTATATGTATTGCTGGAAGGAAAACTGCGCGTGGATATCATTGACGGACTGGGAAATGAGGTCATGATAGAATACATCATAGCCGCACGGGCATTCGCCACTCCACACCTGTTCAGTACTGACGGAGTATTACCAGCTACATTCACGGCAATAGAAGATGGCATTCTCTTTACCGCCAGCAAAGAGTCCATGTTTAAGTTGATTAGCCAGGAGCCGAAGATATTGCATAATTTCCTTTGTATCACGGGGAATTGCAATGTCTGTACAGTAACGCGCCTGAAAACGCTTTCACGGAAAACTGTACGGGAACGCTTTGTAGTCTATCTGTTGGAACACAGGAAAAAGAATACTACGACGGTCAACATTATACATAACCAGGCCACACTTGCCGAATATCTGAACGTAACCCGCCCGGCACTGTCGAAGGAAATCAATAAGATGATAAAGGAAAGAATTATAGAAATGGAAGGAAAAACAGTACGGATTCTGGATGAAGCATTATTAGAAAAGTACGTATAAGATACCTCCTATACGTACTTTCATTCTATATTATCTTACCACTTTACAAACAATACACGGGGATTGATATTTACTGAAACCCAGCCCCAGTCTTGCCAGCTTTTGTGATTACCGCCTTTCACTACGTCCATAGTCTCTGTTCCGCGCATAATAGAATATCCGGCAGAGAGTTTCACATCTTTCATCACCGACCAGTTGATCTGGTAATCCATTTCCGAACCTAATGCTTTCTTCAAGCCCGATAATTTTGCCGCTGTAGAGAAGTGATGATAGTTCAAGTCCATATCCACCTTATCGGAAGCACGGAAACGAACGCCCAGACGCTTGTCAAACAAACCGGGAGCATACCCGGATACAAAGTCGGAAGCATAGAAATAATCCATGGCACCATAGAATTTATGGTGCGTGCCATACAGAGGGTTGAAGGCTTTATATTTATCGCTACCACCGCTGTTGCCACTCAGATAATCGGCGCTTGCCACTATCGTCCAAGTAGGTTCAAGGCTGCTCGATGCGAAAGCATAAGCCACTTGCAGGCTTGCCATAAAAGCGGATACTTTCTGCACATTTTGGTTCTTGCCCGTCTGATAATAGAAGGCTCCGATTACATCCCATACGTTTATCTTGCAGGTTATATAAGTTCCCATCGTTTGCAGATAACGGGTGTGAGATTCTTTAGTAGCGGCATCACCGGTTTCCAACCCCAGATTCATGAACAATAAAGATGCATCGAAAGAAGTATAGCTGGAGAAATAATGATACCAGAACGTCTGCATATTCTTATAGGGCTGCGCGCCGTTTTGCTGATAGTAGGTACCGCCTATTTTAGTCTCATCATTCTGATTGAAGGCAAGAATAAGATGCAGTTGATTGTTGGGGTTGGCATACCCCAGTTTCAATGCATCATGGTAGCGTCCGGCTATGTTCCAGTCCAATCCTCCCAAAATACGCTCGTCATCATAAACAAGGCTTTGACGTCCCAGTCGGGCAAAGAAACCTTTGCCGAAGTTCAGTTTGGCCCATGCCTCGTTCATAATGAAACGGCCGTTCTTGTCAATCTGAGGGTCTTGTCCCCATACACCGACGTGCTGTGCAGAGATTTTCATCTGCAAGTCGGAACGCTTGTACTCCATAGAGAGGCGTGCACGGTTGTTGATGAAACCCGCAGGCTCCTCCCCTTCATTGCGGGGAACCAAAGCACCGTTACGATACTCCGCGCGGGGTCTGATTTGGATAGACATTGAAAAATCATTCTCTTTTTCTGTAGTTTGCGTATACGCCATGCTTGGCAAAAGCATGAGAAGCATTGCCCAATAAGTAGTTTTCATAATGATTATCAGTTTAAATTATAAGTATGAATACTTGCTCCCTGTGCGGAAGGCAGGTAGTTGATGCCATACCAGCACATTTGCAGTAATACAAATGATATCAGAAGTAGAATTAAAGCCCTGCGATGCAGTAGCGGTTTGCCGAGACGGAAATGTACATATATAAGGTAAGAGAACCAGGTGGCAGCCGCCCATGTTTCTTTCGGGTCCCACGACCAGTAATGTCCCCAAGCCTCCTTAGCCCACACAGCGCCCGAAAGCATGCCCAAAGTCATAAATGCCAGACCTACGTAAGTCAGGTTATCGCACAAGTCCATTTCCCGGCTCTCAATCGGTTTCTTCTTGAACCATAGCAGATAGATGGCCATCACCGCAGCCGCTCCCAACATGGCATAAGCAAACATATACACTATGACGTGCGGCGTAAACCACGGACTTTGCAAAGCAGGCATCAGGGTTTTGTTGTGTATCTCCGGTTTGAAGATATTGATACAGATAAATACCAGCGACAGGATAAAACTGAAACTAAGTATCCACTTATACCTCCAGCGACTATAAGTGATAAGTCCGGCCAACGGAAGAAAGAAAGAATACCACAGGCGGGTCTCCCCCATCGTCCGCATAGGCGGGCGTTCCAGTGAACTCCACATACCCACAATGAAGCAAAAGAAGATGGCAAGTCCTATCAGAGTAAGCCCGCCTACTATCGCCGGTTTCCTCCCACGCCAGGCGGCAAAAGCGCCGAAGCCCCAGAAGTGCAGGGCAGCAATGGCAAACGGTACAAAATAATCCCACGTCATTCAGTGTCCTCCTCTTTTCTCTTTTGTGCGTTAATAAACAGACAGACAGCGCCGAGCATCATCATAACGATACCTGTGTAAACAGCCGGCAACCACGGGTCGCGAACCAACTCGAAAACACTGATGTCGCTCCAGCGTCCCTTCGTGTCATCATAACTCAATTGGTAAATATTCCATCCCGCCACATTCAGGGGGTGGTTCACTGCAATCGTATCTTCCACTTGCTTGCCGTCTTCCGTATAGACTTTCACTGTCGATGCAAAGCGTTGCGGCTCACGCTCCGGCATGATAAGGCTTGTCAATGAGTCAAGGCGCAATGCCTTATAAGGGAAAATGAAACTGCCGCAACTCACCCAACCTTCTTTCGCAGCTTTCGTCTTCTTGTTCAGAGCTTGCAGGTAAACGGCATACGTGGCACCTACGGAATGGAATTCGGTAAATTTCAATGTATCTTCCGTAGCAACGGAGGCTGCCCACGGAATAGTCTGCCGGATGGATATCAACCAATCAGCCAATTGCCCGTCCGTCACGCCTTCTTCCAGCAACAGATGTTCCGGTGTTTTTTCGGGTAATGTGCGTCCTGTTTCGTTGTCAATCAGCATCAGTTTCGGAGGATATTCGTCAATCGTGAAGTCTTTCAACTCGATGGCGAGTGGAAGTTCTATCAACTTGCCGTGTTCATCGGTTGCCCGCCACTCGGCATTGTCTATACGGGTAGTCATCCGCAGCCTGTGCATATCGGCGTTGCCTAACGTGGCCGTAACCAAAGCAATGAACAGCCCGGCATGATTCAGCAGAAAAGAGAGCTTCTTCCACCTGAAAGGAAATCCTGCACGGAGCGTAGTCAGTCCCAACACCGTCACCAACCATATATAGAGCAATACAAAAGGCCATGCCGAAAGCATCCGCGAGAAGCCTAACACATCCGCCGGATGGCCGGAAGGTGCTTGGCGAATAAGTCCCATCACCACCGTAATGCCCGCCACCCACAGAAGGGAAGACACCGCCGCCGTATAATGACTCATCCATCCAAAGAAATAAACACGCTTGCGCAGGCAATGCATAGCTACTATCCCACCCAGATACACCACCAATACAATGATGTTCACCGGGTAAGCGAACAAACTCCAGTTTATTTCGCCTATAGTCACCTGCAATAGCAGACCTGTTATAAGCAGACCTGCGCCAATCAAGCAGCCTTCTTTATATCCCCACGGTCTGTTCCACATATGCCTCTTTCTTATTTCTGAGCCAGACGACCGTTAGCTTTTGCTTTCTCCAACCAGGCGGGTACGGTGGTCTTCAGGAACTTGTCCTTAGCAGCTCTTTCCGCATCCATATCCAGGCCGATATAGCGTTGTGCCTTGTCCTTAGTAGAGATGTCCGGCATGGGCACATCATCCGTATAGCCGTGTTTGGCCAGTACTTTCGATACAGCCAGACGGGCCTGCATAGCCTTGTCCAGTCCGTGCGAAAGGATACGCTGGATTTCCTGCGGAGCATGGAACGAGCCACCGTGAGAAGCCACACCAAAATCCCAACGCCACTGAGCCTGGCGGATAAGGGCAAGTACATCCTTCATTTGGTCGTCCGTAGCCCCTTTGTCCCAGGCAAACTTAGCCTCGATGTGAGCTTTGGCAAGTTCCTGCTCCAGGCGATTACGGATTTCGTTAGCCTTACGCTGACGCTCGTACACATTATTACGCAATGTTGCCTCACTCTCACGGTGGCAAGTCTGACAAGTGCGGTCAATCATCGCCAACGGGCTTTGTATGTGATGGTCGCTGAACTTCACGCCCCCCTCACTTTTATAAGGCATGTGACAATCGGCACAAGAGACACCTCTCTGCCCATGAATACCCATCTGGGCAATTTCATAATCGGGATGCTGTGCTTTCAGTATCGGTGCGCGGCTCAACTTATGAATATAGTCATAGAAACCTTCATTATCATAATAAGCCTCCATATCTTCCACTGTGAAGCCTTTATCCCAGGGGAAAGTCAGATATTTGCCATCCCCCTTGAAGTAATATTCCACATGGCACTGCGCACATACCAGCGAACGCATTTCCTGCGGAGTAGCTTTCGTGATGTCCCTTCCCTGGCGTGCGAAAGCCTCCATCAAAGCCGGACGGCTGATATGCAGATTCATATTCTCCGGTTCATGGCAATCGGCGCATCCGATAGGATTCACTATTTCAGAACCCATAGCGCCCCACTTATTATTATAGAAAGCATCCACACCAACGGCTTCCATCATGCGGGGAACATCCGGACTCTTGCACGTCCAACAAGTAGAGGGCTGCGGGCCGTCTTCCGCCGTGGCAGGCGCACCCGTACGGAGGCTTGCCGTGATGTCTTCAATCGCATGCATGTGTCCGCGGGGAGTGGAATAATCTTTAGAGAAAGCATATCCCGCCCACAAAACTACCATTTCGGGACGTTGCTCCAACACATCAACGGCAATGTTTCCGTTGAACTCGCTTTGGAAATCAGTCTTTGCCGTCTCCGTCCAGGTCTGATATTCACGGGGGAAATCATCTTTAAAGACTTCATTACGGGCTTCGATGCCTGTAATGACGGTCTTGCGGTTATTGAACACGCTTGCCAGTTCCGCCCGTCGCTCTGTCAGTGCGGAAACACATAATCCTAATACAAACACGACCACCATCGAACCGCCGAACAGCAGCCAGCCTTGCCATGATTTCAATTTCTTTTCCATACGTATATTGATTTTATTTCATTTTCATTATTTCTTCAGCATCTTTTGCAGCCACTCCGGCACGGGCGACTCGGGATAAGGAACCAACGCATTGGGCGTAGCCGACAATGAGTTCTTTCCACCATGCGGCACATCGCGGTGGCAGTCCCAGCAAGCCTTGCCCTCTCCCACCTGAGACATCATGTAGTCTATCTTCCCGGTCTTCACGAACTCCGTGTTCAGTTGCGTATGGCAACGGATGCAGTTGTTCATGATTACCTCCGAACTGGCCGCATGAGCCTTGATAACCTGCGGCTCGCTCTTGGTGAGAAAAGCCGCCACGTGCTTCATACCGTCCATCCCTTTGAACGTCCATTTCTTGACGGCGTTCTCATGAGGAACATGACAATCATTACAAGTGGCATCACGACTATGCGAGCTGTGAAACCAAGTGGCATAATAAGGTGCCATGATGTGGCAGTTCACGCATGCCGACGGATCATCCCCCAGATAGGTATGCGCCCGCAGCAGATACATGAACAAACCTCCCCCGCCTACCACAATACCGCAGATAATTATTGCAGCCACTTTCCATTTGTACGAAGGTAAAAACCTGTTTATAAATGACAATTTCTTCATAGGAAAAAGTATTTTTCACAAAAGTAGCGGCTTTATTTTATAAAAAGTGTAATAAAGATTACTATTTTATTAGTGTCTTGCGCTATCTTTACATAGTTCCATTGAGTAAAAGTTAAGTCTCATCCGTATATCTTCAATAAACACTTAATGTAATTATAGAATATGAGAGTAGTAAGTTTATTGATATGCCTTTTCATTTCAGGAATATTGCAGGCGCAGAAAGGCCATATCACCTTTCAACAACAGTTACCGGACAGCCACCCGCGCTATCTGACGGATGCCAACGGCAAAAGCGAAACCCTCCATCTGATAAAGACGGAAGCCTGGGCAAAAGATGTATTTGAAAAGTTGAAAAGACGAACGGACATCTACGCCAACCTGACAGACGCCCAACCGGATTGGTTGCTCTCCCGCCTTGCCATGTATTGGCAATCGCATGCCACGGACGTATATATAAAAGGTGAAACCTTCGACCATGCCGGAGGTGAAAAAGCCCCGGCACCCACCGTAAGATATACAGGTACGCGCGGCACCTTCGCCACCCACGGACGCCCGCGACTGGAAGACGTCGTACCCTACGATGACACCGACGGCAACGTCACCTTCTGCAACAACGCCTTGCCCGGACGTCCGATGGAAAGCGTACACCCCTCCAAGACCGGACGGAACATAGAGAGCCTGAACCGTGAAATCATGGGTATCGCCCGTGACGCCGCCTTTCTCTATTGGCTGACCGGAGAAGAAAGATATGCAAAACTCGCCGCCGGAGTATTCGATACCTATATGACCGGCATCTATTACCGGAATGTTCCCATCGACCTCAACCACGGCCATCAGCAAACGCTGGTAGGAATGAGTTCTTTTGAGGTTATTCACGAAGATATTCTTTATGATATCGTTCCCCTTTACGATTTCCTGTATGACTACCTGAATGCCCGGCATACTGACAAAATGGATATATACGCAGAAGCTTTCAAGAAATGGGCGGACAATATCATTGCCAACGGTGTTCCTCACAACAACTGGAACCTGATGCAGGCTCGCTATGTCATGAATATTGGCATGATACTGGAAAACAATAAGCAATATGCCGATGGTAAAGGGCGTGAATATTACATCGACTATGTGCTCAACCGTTCCAGTATCCGCCAATGGAGTCTGACTAAATTAGCCGATTATGGCTTCGACCCTCAGACCGGCATCTGGGCGGAATGTCCCGGATACTGCAACGTCGTTCTGAACGATTACACCAGCTTCGCCACCCTCTTCGACCGCAATCTGAACTTTGATTTAGTAAAGGCATTGCCCGTCATTTCCAAAGCCGTGTCCGCCACCCCGCAGTATCTCTTCCCCAACCGGATGTTATGTGGCTTCGGTGACACCCACCCGGGTTATCTGAACACCGCCCCCATCTCCCGCCTGATACAGAATGCGCAACATAATGGTAAGAAGGAGCAGGAAGACTACTTCACCGCCATGCTGAAATGCTTCAACCCCAATGCCGGACAAGAGACAGGGATGAAAAAGGATGTACGCGTCTCCGTCAACTCCTTCTTTGACGACAAACCGCTGGAGCTGACCCCCGCCATAGAAGCCGGAAAGATAGAAGATTACGTTTCTCCCCTCTTCTATGCCCCCAACGTCTCCTGGCTGATGCAGCGCAACGGTATGCATCCGCGCCACAGCCTGATGATTTCTCTGAATGCAAGCGAAGGCAACCACATGCACGCCAACGGCATATCCATGGAATTGTACGGAAAAGGCTATGTTCTCGGCCCCGATGCAGGCATCGGCCTCTACGGTTACAGCGGACTGGATTATCTGGAATATTATTCCCAGTTCCCCAGCCATAACACCGTATGCGTGGACGGCATTTCCAGTTATCCGGTCATGAAGAGCAATCACTCTTTCGACCTGAAATCCAGCTTCCCCGCCCCCGCCGAACCGGGCAGCGCATTCACACCCGTCACTTACAGTGATGTCTACTTCCGCGAACCCGAAAGCCGCGCCGACCAGACCCGCCTGATGGGTATCGTCACCACCGGCCCCGAAACCGGTTATTACGTAGACATCTTCCGTAGCCGCAAAGAGCAGGGCGGTGACAAGATGCACGATTACTTCTACCATAACCTGGGACAGACATTAACCCTGACCGCCGCCGACGGCTCGGACCTAAACCTGCAACCCACGGAAGAGTTAGCCTTTGCCGGTGCCCACCTGTATGCCTATTCTTATATATATGATAAGAAATCGGCCGCCACCGATAAAGACATCAAAGCCACATTCACCATCGACATGCCCGACAACGATGACATCTCCATGAATCTCTGGATGAAGGGAGAGGCCGAACGGGAAGTCTTCACCGCCCTGTCGCCCATGACGGAAGGCTTGAGCCGCACTCCGGGTATGCCTTATAACATAAAAGAGCAACCTACGCTGACCTTCGTAGCCCGACAGAAAGGAGAAGCCTGGAACCGTCCGTTCGTAGCCGTCTACGAACCCTCGTCACAGAAAGAACCCGGCTGCATTTCCGAAGTCAGCTTCCCCGAAGTAAACAGCAAAAATAAGAATAGTGCCGTCAGCGTATGCGTCAGACAAAAAGACGGACGCACCGACTATATCCTTTCTTCCGACCGCCCGGAAGAAACATGCACCAGCGGAAATATGAGTGCACAAGCCACTTATGCGTTATGGGGCAACAAACAAGGAAATGACTGCACGCTGTTCTTGGGCAACGGTACCTTGTTGAGTACTCCTAACATAATCATCAAGTCGGCCACTCCTGCCAATGTACTGCTGGAATATAAAAACGGAACCTGGCACTATACAGCATCTGCCGACTGCACCGTCAGCCTAAACAAGAAAACATATAGGCTGAAAGCTGTTTCAGAAGCAACAAAGTTGAAATAGGCAATACATTTCCAGTCGTTTTGTTGAGATAAATCAACACCACGGGTCATTTTACAACTATCTGATTATCAATAACGTAAAATGACCCATAATAAGGTAACGACTGAATAGGGATGAAGTAATGACTGAATGGGAATGAGGTAACGACTGAATAGGGTTAAAGTAACGGCTGTTTCTCAAGGAAACCTCCCTTGTAAACAACTTTATACAATGCTGAAAAATAGTCGTCAAATCATCATTTCCATCAACCCCAATGCTTTTTATTCTTTTTTGCGTATATTTGCTGTGCTGAAACGAATATATAAAAACAAATGTCCCATACAGTGAAAAACATTTTAAGATATATCCTCCTGTTATTCTTGCTGTTTGGCTTCTTGCCGGGCTATTCCCACTCCTATGTTTTCCGGGGATTATCCGTCACCGAAGGGCTGTCCGACCTGGTGGTCAACGCATTGTATAAGGATTCCATCGGTTACGTTTGGATAGGCACCGGAAATTCCCTGGAACGTTTTGACGGCACTTACCTGAAACATTTCCTCATCACCGGAGCCAACGAAAAAATAAAGCGGGTGAATGCCATAGCTGAAACCGCAGGAAATCAGATATGGATGGGCAACGGCATGGGTCTCTGGCGAGTGAACAATGAAAAAGACATACTGGAACCCATTGCCGCAGAAACTTTGCGATATGGCGTCCGCAGCCTGTTGCCCGACAGCCGAGGTGCCCTCTACATCGGCAGCGAAGCGGGCCTCTTCATCTACGAGAACGGAAATCTGGAACAAATACTGATAGACCCTAATGTCCTTTCCGCATCCAACATCGTCACAGGCCTGAGTCTCGGCGAAGCCAACACCTTGTGGATGGCCACCAACGGCGGACTCTATGCCCTGTCGCTGACCGACAGGAAAATCACCCCTTATCACTACATTGTAGAAGACAAGCATATCTGTTCCTACAACAATGTCACCCGCATCGGCACCATGCTCTACCTGGGCACCATGGGGCAAGGCATCATCTGTTTCAATACCCGGACTCACCAATTCAGTCACTTCATCGACGTAGGGTGCAATGTCATATCTTCCCTGTCCAGCGACGGAGAAGATGTTTTGTATATAGGCACCGACGGAAACGGAGTACATTTCGTCTCCACCCGGAAGATGAAGCCTATACGCTCTTTCCGCCACGAACCGGGGCAGGATGAAAGTATCCGCTCAAACTCCGTATATTCCCTGTTGGTGGACCGCGACGGGCTCATCTGGATAGGCTTCTATCAGTTGGGACTGGACTACAGCCTATATCAAAGCGGGCTTTTCTCCACTTACAGTTATCCGCCTCATTTCGACTCAAAAGATATGCCCGTCCGCAGCATAGCGATTACGGAAAATGAAAAGCTGATAGGCTCCCGCGACGGTTTATTCTATATCAATGAGGACAAAGGGATTTTCAAGAATTTCAAGACGCCCGAACTGCGTTCCAGCATGATATTCTGCATCTATAAGTTCCAGGATAAATATTACATCGGGACATACGGCGGCGGCATGTATATATTCAATCCTTCCGACCAGAGCATCCATGACTTTGAACCGGACGAGTCACAGCCCTTCATGCGTGGACAAATCTTCTGCATCAAGTCCGACAGCAAGGATAATCTATGGATAGGTACGTCCATGGGGCTATATTGCTATAAGGACGGAAAGCAAGTGAAGCACTACACCAGCTCCAACTCCAAACTGCCGGAAGGCAACGTCTACGAAATATGCTTCGACTCTACCCGTAAAGGATGGATATGTACCGAAAACGGCATGTGCATCTGGGACCCTTCATCCGAAAGTCTGAAAACCGATGTTTTCCCGGAAGGCTTCATACATAAAGAGAAAATCAGAGTGATATACGAAGACTCCGGGCACGACCTCTACTTCTTGCCGGATAAAGGCAGCATGTTCATTTCCGACCTTTCCATGAGCCGTTTCAGGAGATTGCAGCCCCACACACTGCTGGAGGGCAAGGACGGCATGTTCATATTGGAAGATGAAGAACATTGGCTCTGGATAGGCACCAACAATGGGCTGTACCGGTATGATAAGAAAGAAACCTTTATCCCTTACAACTTTATAGACGGCATCCCCAGTTCCATCTTCACCCTGTGCCCGCCCATACAGGACAAAAAAGGCATCCTCTGGATGGGAAATTCAAAAGGATTGATCTGCATGGACTTCAAACAAAACAACCGGATGAAAAGCTATAATTATCCGCCGGTAATCACTGATATCTATGTCAATGGCAAAAAGTCCGTCCGCCCCGTAACCGGAAACAACGGAATGCCGGAAATAGAGCTTGAGTCCTCTCAAAACAACCTGACTTTTTATTTCTCGGGCTTCACTTATACCGAACCCGCATACATGACGTATGAATACAAACTGGAAGGAGAAGACGGCGAATGGCAGATTCTCACCGGAAAATCGGATATCACTTACTACGACCTTCCGGCTGGAAAGTATGTATTCAAAATCCGCCATATAGGAAATCCCGACTCGATGGCGTGCATAGCCGTTCAAATCCCCTACCCGATAGAAACATGGAGCATCATAGCCATTGCTATAGCCGCCGCTTTCCTGGGCTATGTCTATTTCCAACGGAAGAGGAAAGAGAAACAGGCAAAAGCCGTTCAGCCCCAAGCCCTGGTACGCGAAGAGACCAAGGAAATCGAGAAGCAGGAGAAAACCGCGGAAGCCAAATACAAGACCAATAAAATCAGTTCCGAAGAGTGCAAGCACCTGACTGAGAAACTGGAAGCACTGATGCTCCGCGAGAAGCCTTACACCAATCCGGAACTTAAAATAGCCGACCTGGCAACCATGCTCGGCCGCTCGGCTCACACCCTGTCTTACCTGTTCAATCAACACCTGAACCAGAATTACTACGATTACATCAACGATTATCGTATTGAAGAATTCAAGCGCCTCATCAATGAAGACGAGTATTCCAAATATACTCTGAGTGCCCTTGCCGAATTATGCGGCTTCAGTTCACGCGCCTCCTTCTTCCGGTATTTCAAGAAAGCTACGGGCATCACTCCCAATGAGTATATCCGGAGCATCGGAAAGAATAACGAATAAGTCACTAATTAAAGTACATTGAATGTTTTTTAGCAATTATCTTTCAATATATTGAAAGATAATTGCTATTTTTATTGCAGTAAACTAAGGAATCATGGAAAAAAGAGTCATCAAAAGCTTGATAATGGAGAAGCAACATGAGATTCCGCAAATGGAACTCATGCCCAGAAAAATAAGAATATAATGCCAGTCAATCGGGCAATGGCACATCTTCATCACACGTCTGGAGCTATGATAAAGTAACTGTCACCACTTACAAACAAAATGACACCAAACAACGCGGTGACTTCAAATGCTGGAATCCGAATACCTGGTTACATGCCGGCAATTATCCTATCTTCGCTATCCGTATGCAGGATGTGAAAGACCTGCACCCGGGAGTAACTGCACGCAACATTACCCTCGACGCCTCCGGTTCCTGCGATGGTACTACCTTCAGCGGTGGTCTGGATGGCAACAATAACAAATGGCTGCACGATTATAAATGCAGTGACGGCAGTCATGTTTTCATATATAGCCTTACAGAACAAAAATGGGCTAATGGCGGTATTTTACCAACGACTTCAGTAGCAACATTCGCCACTATCCAGTTCAAGTATGCTGATATTGGCACCCTGACCGAACAAGTTACTTATGATGTATATTGGATACAAACATTCAAGAATCTCGGAGATTTACAAAAGTATATTACAGCAGAAGGATTAACTTATGAAGTTATCAAATAAAAAATGAATATGAAAAGTAGAATATTAACCATAACAAGTCTTGCACTGCTTCTGGCAGTGCAGACTTCCTGTCGTGAAAATAAATTCGGAGAGGTAGACTTAACATTGCCCGACGAAGAAGAAATCTATACTCCGGTAGCGGCACAATATACCTATACTCATCCTTGTGCTATGTTCAACCAGGCCGATTTCGACCGGGTAAAAGCAAGCCTGAACAATGGGAATGCCCCGCAGGCAGTAAAAGATGAATTTACATTACTAAAGAACAGCAGGTACACTGCCATCCCCTACACTCCCACTCCTTTGGAGTACATTGTGCGTGGCGACGGAACAGGCATCACTCCTGATGGCAAAGAAAAATATCAGGAAGCAATGAACGATGCCGCCGCAGCTTATCAAATGGCATTACTATGGAAACTAACCGGTGACATCAAGTATGCTGACAACTCTATCAAGGTTATGAACGAATGGGCCAAAAACTGTAAAGGTATCAAATCCAATGATGCCAACCAAATGCTAGCTGCCGGAGCCCAAGGCTATACATTCGCTAACGCTGCCGAAATTATGCAAACTTATGAAGGATGGGCAGCTAAAGATTTGGCCCTATTCAAAGAATGGATAACAGAAGTCTTTGCAAAAAAGAATAAAGAGTTCATGGACAAACATGCCAACCAATGCGACGATCACTACTGGTCGAACTGGGATCTCGTGAACATGTGCTCCTACCTGTCCATCGGAATTCTGACTGAAAATAACGACATGGTCAATTTTGTAGTAAACTACTTCTACGATGGTGTGGGGAATGGTTGTATCAAAAAGTTAGTGCAAGGCACCTTCTCCGACCCATTAGGAACAGGTGAAGAAATCAGCCAGAACCAGGAAAGCGGACGCGACCAGGGACACGCCATGATGTCTGTTGCTGTTACTGCCAACCTGTGCCAGATGGCCTACACGCTATATCAGGTCAACCCATCCGTTCCCGAACTTGACTTCTTTGCAGCCAATGGCAACGAAGTTATGAAGATGGGCGAATATACTGCTCTCTTTAACCTTCGTGACGGATCCGACCAACTTAATTCCAGTGGTGACTGGTTGGTTACTCCAGAGAAAATGCCATTCAACGAATATAAATATTGCATAGATTGCAGTTGCAGTAACAAAACGCATGGCGCTACCCATACGTCTGTTGCTAATGACAACGGTCGCGGCAAACTTCGTCCGGGATGGGAGATTTTTTACAACCACTACTCGAAAATAAAAAAGCTGGGCAGTGGTTATAAATATGCAGAACAAGCAGCCAAGAAAATGCGCCCCGAGGGTGGTGTGGATGGCAATAGCCGTTATGGTACCAACAGCGGTGCTTTCGACCAACTGGGTTGGGGAACGCTGATGATGTATCGTGAATAAAAAAAGGGCTTGACCATCAAATTGTGTTAATGAGATTCCATAAGATAGGAGAATAAAAATACAACTTCTCTATTTCTTATAGAATCTCATTATATATTTTCATTCAAGTAATACTAAAAGACGACATTTTTTCCTAAATTTGCATAGTACAAAGAAAGAAAACGCTTATGTCTTTAGGAAAACACATATTAGTTCTCGTAATACTTTTTATAAGGGTATTCAATATCTTTGCTTCCAGTAGCGATTATATTATTTACTCTATAGGAAACGAAGAAACAAACTGCAAATTTGAAGACAACCGTGTCAATTGTATTTATAAAGATTCAGACGGGTTCATATGGATTGGTACAGGCGGCAGTGTGGAACGGATAAACGGGAAGTACACCTCAATCTATCACTTCGCGGGGCTTCAAGAAAGCAACACGCCCTCTCCCTTTCTGGTCAATGCACTGATAGAAAACCGCAAGCACGATTTTTGGGCAGGTAACATCCAGGGACTTTTCCGCATGAACCACGAAAAACATACATTGGAACGGGTCTTTACCGAAGAAATAAATTTCTCCGTCCAGTCATTGGAGAAAGATGAAGAAAACAGACTTTATATAGGAACAGTAAACGGCCTCTATATCTACGACGGAAAACAGCTCCGCCACATCATCATTGACGAGAAAAACATGCTTTCCGCCAACAACCGTATTCTGGATATTGCCGTACGGAACCACAATTCTGTCTGGCTACTGACCTCCAACGGAGTGGTGATCTGCGATGCCAAGTCCGGAGCGCTCAAACAGTATAAATGCACCCTGCCTTCATGTGGACAGTTGAAATGCCTTGTGAGAGTAGACGAAATGCTATATATCGGTACAGAAAAAGGGGGCATCATAACCTTCGACTTACTTCAACAACGCTTTACTCCTTATTGGAATGAGGTAAAAATCCCCATATCAAGACTTGCTTACGAAAAAGGAATACTGGGAGTTGCCACCAACGGACAGGGAATTTATTTGCTGTCATTGCCTGAAGGGAAAACCGTTTATTCCGCCACTTGCGGCACAGAAAGCGGACAAGACCTTTTGTCAAATGTCATTTCCTCTATCTTAATCTCTCAAGGCGACGTGTGGTGCGGAACCGGCTATTATCTTGGGATGAATATTTTGAGAAAGAAAAACGAATCTTTCCAACACTACGACAAGGGAATTTTTAAGACTAAAAGCATTGCGATACGCAGTTGCCTGCCTACCCGGGAGTATGACTTCATCGGCACACGCGAAGGGTTCTACTACCTTCACAAAGAAAGCGGCAAGATGCACTACGTCAATGTGCGCAAAGACAAAAGCGGATTGTTGCGCTCCAACCTGATATTTTCTTTCCACGAATACGAAGGAGGCCTATTAGTCGGAACTTGCGGAGGTGGTCTGTCCGCTTTCAGTCCCCAAACCGGTACGTTCAAAGAAACTCCTCTGACACGCGCATGCATATCGAACGATATCTTCATGTTCCTGGAAGATGAAAACGGAAAATTATGGTTGTCTACCTCTGACGGGCTCTATTCGTATGACAAGCAGACTCAGATGGTGCAGGAATACAATGCCTCCAACAGCGGCATGCCAGGCAATATCGTATATGGCATCTATATAGATTCAGCTAAGCGCTTCTGGGTGGGCACAGATAAGGGGTTGGCCATATTCGACCGACAAACAGGAAAGTGTGACCAAAGCATATTGCCTGAAGTCTATCGCAAAGAAGCAATCCGCTATATTTATGAAGGAAGAGACGGGACGCTTTTCTTTTGCCAGCTTAACAACCGCCTGCTGGTAGCCAACAAAACATTAAATCACTTTCATTACCTCTCGCCCATTTGCCCCAACCTCACACAAGACGATCAGGGATTCTACTGGTTGGGACAATGGGATGGACTGCTGCGGATTGACGAAGAACTGAAAAGCTATACTTTCTTTCCCTCTATCAATGGCATAAATACCAATGCCGGACCACCGATTTTAAAAGACAAAGACGGCA
This sequence comes from Bacteroides stercorirosoris, assembly GCF_900142015.1. Lineage (GTDB taxonomy): Bacteria > Bacteroidota > Bacteroidia > Bacteroidales > Bacteroidaceae > Bacteroides > Bacteroides stercorirosoris. The sequence continues at coordinate 149,064 of NZ_FQZN01000003.1, read as the reverse complement.
TGTTGTGGGTATGTGGCATGAAAGGACTGTTCACGGTAAATCCTCAAGCGGACTTCCCCCCTTCACCTGTGCAAATCACAGAAATGTGCATCAACGGCAAACCTTATGCCGACGACTATAAGTTGAAAGCCGACTCCATCCTTTATCTGAAGGCGAACGAGAATACCGTAACTTTCCGGTTCGCCTCCCTGGGATATGAAAAACAGGAACTCATCAAGTATGAGTACATGCTACAAGGTAAAGACTCCACATGGATTGTGTTATCCAACGACGACAAGGTATCCTACTTCGACTTGCCGTCAGGGAAATACACTTTTCAGGTCCGAAAGTTCCTGAACTCCGACTCCATGGCCCGGGTTTCATTTACAATCGGGTCCAATCGTTCATGGGTATATTATATCGGTATTACACTCATCATCGTAATAGCTATCTCCTTATTTGTCTTCCAGAAAAAGAAGGTGATAGCGTCGGTATCTTCCCATACTACTCCTCTGCTTTCCGATGATAAACAGCCGAAGATTCCTCAGCCGAAAAATGTTCTACCGGGCGCTATGCCGGATATAAAAGTTGCCGACCAACCGGTAGAAAGCTACGTCAAACTGAGCGAAAAAGAAGCGGCCGAAGTGATTGATGCATTAAAGAAGTATATGCAGGAGCAGCAAGCCTACCTGAATGTAGACTTGAAACAGTCTGAAGTTGCAGTCGCCATCGGCTACCCCACCTATCTTCTTTCCGCCATTTTCACCCATTACCTTAAAATGGGCTACTATGACTTTGTCAACAGTTACCGTGTGGAACGTTTCAAGCAGTCGGTCAGCGAAGGCAAACACAAGAAGTACACCCTGGTAACACTGGCTGAAAAATGCGGATTCAAATCAAAAGCATCATTTTTCCGCGCTTTCAAAAAGTTTACAGGCAGCACTCCCAACGAATATATTCAGCAATTCGACAAAGAATAGCTTTCCGTCCACTCAGACAGCGGTATCACTCATTTGTGATACCGCCATATCTCACTGATAATCAACAACATTATACATACATTGTATCTTTCATAAGTTTGATACACCTTCCACCTGTTTTTCATTCTTCATCTACTGGTTGTTACCTATTTTTGCATTGAACTTCTTGACAAAGAGAAGCGCAATTAACAGCAATTTGTACAACCAAAAATCGAAAGCATGGAAGACTTAAAGCCGAAATCCTCTTGCCTCATTACCGATTCTTATAAAAAGTACTACCCATTTGTATGTGCTTATATTAATACAAGAATCAATAATCAGGAAACAGCCAAAGACTTATCTCAGGATGTATTCCTGCGTCTGATGGATTACAAGCAAATGCTTCGCCCCGATACCGTGAAATACTTCATTTTCACCATCGCCCGTAATCTGTTGAATGATTACCTGCGTCGTTATTATAAAAAGCAGGAAATCACCTCTTATATATATGACCATACCATAACCTATACAAACGAGACAGAAAGCCTGATTATAGCAAAAGAGCTTTCGCTCTTAGAGAAACACAAGCTTTCTACGCTCTCCGACCAACGTAAGAAGGTCTACACTATGAATCGCTTTGAGAATAAATCCATCGCTGAGATTTCCACAGCGCTCAGCATATCTCTCCGCACGGTCGAAAACCATCTTTTTACAAGCCGTAAGGAAATACGTAATTACATCAAACAGTGCATCTAATAATTAGATTTACAATAATAACGTTAATTTTAAATTAAGAATTTATGAAGAAAGATTCGTTAAGTTCTCCGTTGAAGAAAGTCTTGCTTTCTACGGTATTTTTTTCTTTTCTATCTGTCATTTCCAGTTCATGTGGAGATGACATAGAAGGGAAAGTGTCAATTAATGATAAGGCACCCGACAAAGTCACCAACGTGACTACAGCCGCCGGTCCGGGTGAAGTTTACCTTACATGGACCAACCCGGAAAATTCCAGTTTCATGTATACTAAAATAGAGTATACAAATTCAAAAGGGGAAAAGTCGTATACTATGGTTTCTAAAGACAGAGCAAATGAGAGCCGTGTTGCTACAGCCACTATCAAAGGATTTGCAGACACCCAGCCCAAGTCTTTTTCATTGTTTGCATGTTCTGTAAGAGGTAATAATAAAGGTGCTGTAGAAGTATCGCAAGCGCCTGACAGCCCGGCCTTTTTGGAAGTAGTTAAGACCATCAGCCTTGAACCTGTACTTGGCGGCGTGTTAGTGAACTACGAAAACAAATTTAACAATAGTGTTCTGATAGCACTGAAATATTATGAAGTAAATAATGAAAGCAAAGCAGGCTCCATCAAATTCGAAGCTCCGGGCAATTCGAAGGGTCCAAAGCTCGTGATGCTTGCTGACAGTAACAACGAATTTCTTAGTGGTGAATGTGTCATCCTTGCCAGTGCTGAAGATGAATATGAAAACGCATCAGATGCGAAAGAGCTAAAAGTGACTCCTATTCTGGCAGCAAAGATAGACCGTAGCAACTGGTCGTTCCCGGAATATAAAGAAGATTCCAGTGAGGGTACTATAGGTTACAGTTCACAGGAAGCTATCGGCGAAAGCGACAAAGACGGTTTAAAAAACGGGCGTGTGGTTTCTATGATAGATGGCAGCCTGAATACTTATTGGCATGCTTCCTGGAAGACTCCTGCAACCAATTATCCTCACTGGTTCATACTTGACATGGGCAAAGAAATTACCGTAGCGAGCATTGAGTTGACACGCCGTCAAAACGACGCCAGAGGTCAGAAAGGCCAAAAAATTTACACTTGTAGCGAAGCTGGTGCAACAGATGTGAAAAATCCCGATAGCTGGAATTGGGTTGACCACGGTTCATTCGCTTTTGACCCCAATATAAATACTCCGCAATCATGCGGTTTGCCAACAACGCCTAAAGCAAGATATATTAAAATTTATTTCGGAACAGAACATAAAGGAACCGGTTCACAGGCAATGCTTGCAGACCTGAATGTATATGGTGCCGAATAATAAATCCTAATACTAATAAGAAAAATATTTATATCATGAGAAAGAGAATTATATTTGCGGCCGCTTTCTGCCTGACAATATTATCTCCCGCATATAACGTCAATGCGGCAGTGGAAGTTACGCAAGAAGTAAAACAAGCCGGACAAACCATACACGGTACAGTAGTAGACAAAGAAGGCGAACCCATTATCGGTGCAAATGTCACCGTAAAGGGCAGTACTGCCAACGGAACCATAACTGATATTAATGGTAACTTTACTTTAAACAACGCCAAAGGTACATTGGTTATTTCCTTCATCGGTTACAAAACACATGAAGTTTCCATCAGCGGAAAGACTACCATACACGTCACACTACAAGAAGATTCCGAGTTATTGGACGAAGTAGTAGTTACCGGTTACGGTTCACAGAAAAAAGCGTCTCTAACCAGCGCCATCTCTCAGATCAAAGGTGATGAAGCGTTCAAGGACCGTGTGATAAGTAACCCTACGGTGGCCTTGCAAGGTGCCGTACCGGGACTGACCGTAACGCGTTCCTCAAGCCGCCCTGGTAGCGAAGGAGCCTCACTGAAAATACGAGGTGACGTTTCTGTCAACAACACGTCTCCATTAATACTTATTGACGGTGTAGCCGGTTCTGTAGATGAACTGAACAACATGGATGGCAATGACATTGAAAACATCTCCGTATTGAAAGACGCTTCTGCTGCTATTTATGGTGCACGTTCGGCAGCGGGCGTAGTGTTGGTTACCACCAAACGCGGGAAAAAAGGGAAGGCGCAAATCTCTTATAACGGATCGTTTAGTACAACAATCGATGGTATCCAAACACCACTTACCACCAACGCTCAATTTTTGGACATGTTTTACGAAGCGCAAGTAAACGACTGGTCGGTTACACAGCCCGGAATGACAATCGCAGAAATGGAAGCTCAGGATGGTTTCTGGTGGATATTCGGTAGCGTATTGTCCGGAAATGACATCGAAACCGGTGTTAGCTATAAAAACCGGAAACTTTTTGACGCATTGCGTAATGGTGAAACATTAACACTGAATAACAGTGGTAAGATACTCCGTTATGAACCGGGCAATTACTTTATGGATGCCATGTACGGTTCTGCTTTCTCTCACAAGCATTCGTTCAGCGTTTCCGGTGCCGATGAAAAGTTCGCATATCGTGCATCTTTAGGGTATGCCGATAGTCAATCGCAATTAAAAATAGCGGATGATGGTGAAACCAAATACAGCGGACGTTTGAATATGGATTATCAGGCAACCAAGATGTTTAAGATAGAAACCGGTATGTCTTACGAAAAACGCGATATCACCACTCCGAAAACAGATGTCGGAGCTGGTTATTACGATCCTTGGTTCTGGCCTTACTACAACAAAGATGGACAATTCTATGATACGTTCGGCTATAGAAACTATGTAGGTGGTATCGTAGGAGGCGGACAAGTAAAAACCGGGTGGACTACATTCCGAGCCACTGCAAAAGCTTCATTGGATCTCTCCAAATACGTTGACGGTCTTGTAGTATCCGGAACAGGCGCTTATAAACTTGTACAGCAAAATGTGCAAAGCGTTGGCAAAGCGATAAAATACTATGATTGGGAAGGCCATTTACAAAACACCCGAAACGCTCCCGGCGGTCTGAGTGAAGAAATGAAAAAATGGGAAAGTAGAACGTATGGTGCATTTATTGACTACAACCATACATTCAATAGCGCACACAGCGTATCAGCCATGTTAGGTATGACTGCTGAGGAAGAAAACTATAAAAGAATTTTTGCAGAACGCAATATGGGACCGTTATATGAAGGTTCCGACCTGACAGATCTTGATGTTTACATTTCCAGTTCAAGCAATAAAGCCGATGGAGGTCAAAGTTCATGGGGATTTCTCTCTTATGTTACCCGTTTGCGCTATGGCTATATGGACAAATATTTGGTTGACTTTCTGGGACGTCGCGACGGCTCATCCAAATTACACCCCAGCCAACGCTGGAAAAACTTCTACTCCATTTCTGGAGCCTGGGTTATTTCTCAAGAAAAGTTCATGGAAGGTATCAATTGGCTCGATTTTCTGAAAGTACGTTATAACTATGGTAAAACAGGTAGTGTAACTGGTATTGACAATTACGAACAATACGCTCTGATCAAATCCGGTACGGCATATTTTGGTAATGGCGCTTTAACTTCCCAGCCATCTATGTGGGTTGACGGAATGCGCTCTGCTTCACGCACCTGGGAAACCATCGACAGCCACAATTTCGGTTTAGACTTCACCCTCTTGAATAATAGATTATCAGGTACTCTCGAATTATTCCAGAAAGAAAACAACGGTATGTTCATTAGCGTCACCTACCCGTCTATATTGGGAACAGGTGCTCCAAAATCAAATAATGGTAAATTCCGTACGCGTGGTTGGGAACTTGAATTGAACTGGCGAGATAAAATCGGTCAGGTAGCCTATCATCTAGGCGGTTCTTTATCCGATGCTTCATCAAAAGTGGTTCGCCTGGAAAATAATGAGAACCAGCCTGATCCCGGAACAAACAAGAATCGTCTGATTGGAAAACCTAGAAATGCAATCTATGTATACCAAACCGATGGTGTCTTCCAAAACCAAGAAGAGGTAGACGCTTACTATGAAATGTATTATTGGAATGCAGACAAATCAGGACCGAAATCAGGGAATATTCTCCCTACTCCATTGGCCAAAAGTACCAACACTTTACGTCCGGGCGCACGCAAAGTAGTTGACGCTAACGGTGACGGCGCTGTCACAAGAGAAGACTTGATTTATGCCGGCGACGCAGATCCGCACCTCGTATTCGGCTTAAAAGCCGGTTTGGAATGGAATGGTATCGATTTCCAGGCTTTCTTCCAAGGTGTAGGAAAGCAGAGAGTATTAAGAACAGGTAGTATTTATGCTCCATGGGTAGTAAACTATGTAATGCAAAACACCACTTTTATGGGTAAAATGTGGTCTGAAGACAATCCGACCAACGAATATACAATTGCTTCGCGTGACTCCGGTTTCAATAGATGGAACTACGAAAACAAAGATGTCAGTGTGCAAAATTCCACATACATCCGTTTGAAGTCACTGGTACTTGGCTATACACTTCCGAAGACATGGACCCAAAAAGCCGCATTAAGTAAAGTGAGAATCTATTTTTCTGGTGAAGACCTCTGGGAATGGACCAAAATCAAAGACGGTTATGACCCTGAACATGGTGAAGCCTCCAACAGTACCTTCCCATTCAGCCGTTTACTGTCATTCGGTGTAGACATTACATTCTAAATCATAAACCTATAAATAATACAAGAATATGAAATATATAAATATAGCAACTTCATTTGTGGCACTCGCCATGTTGATGAGTGGGTGCAGTGATTTCCTCAATAAGGAACCCTTATCACAAGGTACCGAAGCTATCTTCTTCCAGAATCCCGACCAGTTTAAGCAAGCAGCCAATGCGTTGTATAATATGGAAGGCTGGAAAGACTATAACGGAGCCTCAGCTCTGTATAAAGATAAAGGAACGGATCTCTTCGGTCTGAGTACTAACGGTGGCGGATCCGTCGGTGAATCAGACTGGCATTGGGACAAGCCTTACGGACATATACGTACCTGCAATATCCTGTTGGATAAAGCAAAAGCATATAGCGGTAACCAGAATGACATAGCCCCTTCAGTAGGAACCGCCTATTTCTTCCGTGCTTGGCAGCACTTTTATCTGCTCCAATATTTCGGCGGTATCCCCATTGTAGACCATACACTTGATATAAACGATCCGGTGGTAAAGGGAGCTCGTAACAGCCGTTATGAAGTGATAGATTTCATTATCAAAGATTTACGGGAAGCTGCCCGGTTATTGCCCAAAGAAAAAGACATTGCAGACAACGATAAAGGTAAGATCAGCCAGGAAGCCGCCAAAGCATTTTTGGCACGAGTACTGCTATACGAAGCTACATGGGAGAAATATGTTCCCAGCATTGACTACAATCTTGACGGTGACGGCTCAAGCATAGGTGCCGGTACTGTGAAGCCAGAAGGCTATCCTTCTATTACCGAAATGCTGACCGAATCCAAACAAATGGCAAAGGATGTCATTAATGAAGCTGAAACAGGCACTTTCCAACTGTGGAACGAATGTGACTCACTGAGCTATTATTATCTGTTCAGCATTGATGAAAAGGGAGGAAATATCAGCAACTTTAAAAATGCAGGCAAATCAATGAACAAAGAATTCATTCTCAGTGTAAAATATGACTATGACGTGAAAAGAGGAGGTATCAATATTGGTCATGCCATTTCCAGTGGACAAGGTTACAACATGAGCGCCTATTTTGGTGAAATGTTCTTATGCCGCAACGGACTCCCGATCCGTATCAGCACCACTGGCAATATGACCGATGCAAAGAATAATCCCGACTTCTTAGGTTACAAGCATTTTTACAATGAATTCCGCAATCGCGATTACCGCTTTATCGGTTCCATCTACATGCCGGACAGACCAAGTTGGAGAAGTTCTACCGCTTATGGAGTACAATGTACCGAAGCAGGCCATCCATATCCTGACCCTGTTTACCCGAAACCGGTTTATGATCCTAAAGATCCCGCTTTCTCCAGCAAAAATGCAATTTACACTCCTACTGTATATGGTGGAACACACAACGTATATACAGGTCGCAAATTCTTGCCGGAAGGTGCCGGTAGAGCTGATAATACCGAATCAGCAGACTACCCGCTCATCCGCCTTGCCGAAGTACATCTGATTTATGCGGAGGCAGCTGTAGAACTGGGCAATGGAACAATTTCTGATGAAGATCTGAACTTCTCAGTCAACAAGAATCGTGCACGTGCCAGAGTGGCTCCATTGACCAATGCTCTAATTGCCAACATATGGGATGCCGGTTACTTCGACCACAAATCAGGAAAAACGATATGCAAGAAGATGAACATGTTGGATGAAATCCGCCGCGAACGTGCTTGCGAACTCTTCGGTGAAGGTTTTCGCGAAAACGACCTGAAACGTTGGGGCATTGCACACATTAACCTCACAGGCCAAAAACTTGGGCGTCCCATCTATGGCACAGCATACATGACAGCTACCGCCAATGATGCTTCACATTTCGGTGAACCTTGTTATCAACCGGATAAATATCCAATGACATATGGTATCTATGAAGGTTCCGGTCCTAATGACCCTGACTATGGACGTCCCATTGCCAACCTGGCAGAAAACCTCCTATACAGTCAACGTGATTATCTGGCTCCGATACCTAAAAATCAGATGCGCTTAAATCCGCAACTGGTACAGAATCCGGGATGGTAATCTGAAATAAGAGAAGTTTCAATAGATTAATTATATTTTATGGAAGGTCCGTAATTATCCAATAAGATATTTACGGACCTTTTCCCCAAAAAATAACATTATATCGTTGTAATTTCCATTCATATTAAGTACATTTCCACTATTATCCGTATTATGAATAATACGATAAATTAAATACCGTAAAATGACATTAAGAAAATTCATATTTATAGCAGGTGTATTGTTATACACCACCCATAATGCCCATTCACAAAGCCAATTAGTGACCTACCCAGCACCAGAAGGGGCTGAGTTGATGAATGACTTTACTGTCAAAGTGAGGGAAAGCGGGAAAGACTGGAAACCCATTGACACATACCTTGTCCAAGTAGACGAAGTGCAAGGAAACAAGCATAATGTAGAAAATGCCTCCATGAGCTATTTCGACTTTTCAGGCGAAGTGGAAGTATCGGTAACGTTCAATCACGGAACAATCCAAACGGGTCGTATCCGACCGTTATCTTACGGAATAGTCCCTTCGATAGACGGTAATACAATGACCTTCAAACTGAACTGCCCGCGCAACTTGTCGGTAGAAGTAAATGGAGATATTTTCCATAATCTTCATCTGTTTGCCAATCCGATAGATGAGAAGAAACCCAAAAAACTGAAGGATAAGAATCTGATTTACTTAGGTCCGGGCATACACACTTTTCCCGGAGACACACTGAATGTTCCGTCCGGAAAGACGGTTTATGTAGCGGGAGGAGCTCTCGTAAAAGGATGCATCCAAGTGGTAAATGCTCAGAATGTGAAGATTCTGGGAAGAGGTATCGTTATTCCCGAACGCCGGGCAGGACTACGTATCGTCAATTCCAAAAATGTATTAGTAGAAGGAGTTATCACTACCCAATGCCCCACAGGAGGATCGGACAGCATAACGATACGCAATGTAAAATCCATCAGTTCTTACGGATGGGGTGACGGCATGAATGTATTTGCCAGCAACAATGTATTGTTCGACGGCGTATTTTGCCGTAACTCCGACGATTGCACCACTGTCTACGGAACTCGTCTGGGATTTACCGGCGGTTGCAAAAATATCACCATGCAAAACTCTACCCTTTGGGCGGATGTAGCGCACCCCATCTTTATCGGTATTCACGGAGACGTTGAAAACCCTGAGATTCTGGAAAACCTGAATTATATCAATATCGACATTTTGGATCATAAAGAGAAGCAATTGGATTATCAAGGCTGCCTCGCCATCAATGCGGGCGATAATAATCTGATCCGCAATGTGCGTTTCGAGAATATTCGGATAGAAGATTTCAGACAAGGACAGTTAGTCAATTTGCGCATCTTCTACAATGAGAAATATTGCAAAGCACCGGGCAGAGGCATTGAGAATGTATTGTTCAAGGACATCTCCTACACGGGAGAGAATGCGGAAGTTTCCATGATTATCGGCTATGACAAAGAACGGAAAGTGAAAAACATTCGTTTTGAAAACTTACAAATCAACGGTGAAGTGATTTATGATGACATGCCCGATAAACCCAAATGGTATAAGACCGGAGATATGGCACGCATCTTTGTGGGTGAACATACAGAAGATATTACTTTCCGGAAGTAATGCTGTCATGCTGAGCGCAGTCGAAGCATCTCTTCTCTTTTTGCATGAAGAAGAGATGCTTCGACTGCGCTCAGCATGACAGATACCCTGCCTTACCCCTCTCCCCTCATCAACTAATTTATCATTGCAAAGCAGTTTCTTATTTTCCTCTTCTCTGTCCTCTCTGAGGCCTCATGCTCTGATACTTTTTATACTGTTCGTCCGTCAGAATCTTTTTGAGTTTCGCATCTGCCTCATTACGTTTTTTCTCCATTTCCTCGCGTGAAGGTCTTTCGCCCGAAGCATTTCTGTTTGGTCTCATTTCCTCCATTACCGCCTTAAATTCTTTAGCCTGAGTTTCATTCAGTCCCAGATCCGTCACCATCTGTTCGATACGCTTTGACATGTCAGGACGTCCACCTCTGTTATCCTGAGCCATACATACTGCCGAGCCCATAAACAGAACAACGGCCAAACCTAAAATTTGCTTCTTCATAATTCTAATGCATTTAAAAGTGAGTTATATTTTCATTGAATTCACCAAATATGCATCTATGACTCTTCTCACATGAAACAGTTTAATCCCGCCAGCAAGAAAATCGACTAAGAGGAAGTTTTTATAGATGAAACGGAAACTATTCTCTCACCAAGTCAAGGGGGGATGAGAACAAATTTCTTATATAAAACTCCCTTCTTATACACAAAACAATTATTTTTGCAGATATAACTTTTTCTACTATGACACGAAAGCTTTTCCTCCTCCACCTCCTGTGCTTCTGTTGCCTCCTTTCAGCCCAAGCAACCGGACAGATATCCGATCTCATCATTATCGGAAAAGACACTTTTATGTTGGAAACATGCCCGATAGAGCACGATCCAATCATTAGCAGACAGGTGCGCGAACGTCTCTCCAACGAGAATTTCTGTACAGCCTGCTGGAGAGGATACCAGGCCACGTGGCAAATAGAAGATGATAAGCTAATTCTGAAAAGAATCGAAGACAGCAAAAGCCTTTTCCCCGATACAGTGCCGGAAGTTACCGTTGATTTAAATGGCATCTTCGATCAGTATCAGGACAAACGAGGCCGGGTGATAGCCTCCTGGTTCAGCGGAGAACTGAAAGTCGTCTCCGGTGAACAGATCTATTATGTCCACACGGGCTTTAACAGGGAATATGAAAATGAAACGGACTACCAGGTGGAGCAAGGCAGAATCATTTCTAAAACCAGCTACCGGAATTCTATAAAAAAGGGAACATCTATAAAAGATGCCATGAATTTAATTAAGACACAGTTCAATAGAGATTATTTTCCGGAACTGGCAAATACAAAAGTGGTAATATCATGCGCAGTACTGCCCAAAGCGGACGGCAGCATCGATAGTATAGAAGTTCACATAATTCGTCCGAACAGTATCATGGAAGAACGTAAAAATCTCTATATAGAACACATCTGTGAAATTTTGAAAAAAGCTCCGCAATGGGAAGTACTCACCGTACGCAATAAAATCCGGAAAACCGAACGGTGGGCAATAAGTTTGTCACCCCCCAAAAAACAAACAAGAGGAATTTCTGCACAATGAAAGTTTTTCGATAGTTGTCAGCACTCCAGCACTAAGACAGCTAATATACAATAAAACAAACGGTTGCCTTGTGATGACAACCGTTGCGACCAGTGCTGACAGACTGTTTATCAGCACTGTTTTTTCCGATATACTTACGGATTTTCCGATTTAACCTCCTGTGGTTCAGCACGCACATACACTTTATGCGAACCACGCCCGATTGTGCTCAAATATCCCTTTTCCACAAGCAAATTGAGGTCATCCAGTGCTTTATTCTTCAAAAGTCCCGTGATACTGCTGTAATCTTTGCGTGTAATGAAGGGATGCGTCTCCAAAAACACCAGTAAACGGCGGTAACGCTCGGCACCGCCAAGCTCCGCACTCTTACGGAAACCATATTTGGCACGCTCCACGGAACCGGCACACCGCTTGCGGAAATCGGGTGATACACGGAAATGTACTTTGCCGAAGAAGATAGTCTGCGCGTGGATTTCTTTCGGATCCATCACCGGACGGCCTTGAAGACCTGCCGAAAAATATCCCATGTCGCCCAACTGAACGTGGTGTCCTTCGGATAAATAATATGAAACCCGATCCTCTATCGCCGCCAACAAACCATGGATGTCACCGGGGCTGAAACTGGACATTCGGGAAATGTCACTAACCAAACGCTCTGTGTCAATCGTACCCTTGTTCACGATGCGGGGATACAAGGGTTGTAATTCACCGTCACCCTTCGGGTTAGGTCTTCTTTGGAAGTCATACTGTGCTGCCATTGTTTTTTGTTTCTGTTTAAAGGGTTAATACTGTTCTTCTTAAATGATTGAAAGCCAAAACAAGGCAGAGAAATGTGCAGATAGTCTGTCGTTTTTGTGCTTTTGGCTTAGGATAAATGTTCTTATACTTATTCCAAAACTTCGTCCTGCAATTGCGGGCTGTCCGGTGGGCAGTTGCAGGCTGTCCGGTTCCCATATCGAAACCGTCGGGCCCGCAATTGCAGGACGAAGTTTTAGAGTAAGCAAAGATACGAAATCAATAGGGCAAAAGCAAGTTTTTCCTTAAGTATTCGTTAATTTTTCTCATGCATTTAGGACGACAGTCTTTAAGGATAAATAGAATCATAAAAGACATTTATAATTTGCTTTCAGCGCATATTATGCGTACCTTGCGGTCGCTAAGGAATAACCCTTATTGCTCAATTATTTCAAAACACATATACGGATGAAAATAACTCTTATCAGAGAAGACCGGGAGAGTGGAAAAGAAACCCTCAGCACCTGCGAAGCTGACGCGTGGATAGACCGGATAAAAACAGAAACCAAAGAGGAACACGTCACAAGATTGCGCTCCATGCTCCTTTACACGAATCCTGACAGCGGAGGATACTATGAACACATCGACAAGTTGCCGCGCATTTATCCCTCCGTGGAGTTCGGAAGAAGCAGAGACAACGGGCGAAAACTGAAACACTACAACGGCGTAGTGATGTTGGAAGTAAACCATTTGGCCGGATTGTCCGAAGTGGAACTGGTGAAACGGCAGGCGGCTTTGTTACCGCAAACTTGGGCGGCTTTTGCCGGAAGCAGTGGACGGAGTGTGAAAATCTGGGTGAAATTCGCCTTACCGGACGGGAGTTTGCCGGTGAAAGAAGAAAACATAGAGTCTTTTCACGCACATGCCTACCGCATGGCCGTGCAATGCTACCAACCCATATTGCCGTTTCCCATCACGCTGCGAGAGCCTTCTATGACGCAAAGCTGCCGCATGACGCTTGATGCATATCCCTACTTCAACTGGCAAGCCATTCCTTTCTGCCTTGAGCAGCCCTTCGGTATGCCCGGTGAAGAAACTTTCCGGCAACGCCAACTGACGGAAAAGAACCCATTGTCAAGACTGAAACCGGGTTACGAAACCTCGCAGACCTTCACATTATTGTTTGAAACAACCCTCAGCAAAGCACTGAATGAAATGGAAGAATGGAAACGGGGCGACGACTTGCAGCAACTGCTGGTGTGTCTGGCAGAACACTGTTTCAAGGCAGGCATACCGGAGGAAGAGACTGTACGCCAAGTCATGATACATTATTTCAAGCAGGCGGACGAAACAACCGTGCGGACAACTATCCACAACCTCTATCAGGAATGTAAGGGGTTCGGCAAAAAGAAATCCCTGACACCGGAACAGGCTACCGCCTTCCGGCTGAACGAATTTATGGAACGCAGATTCGAATTCCGCTTCAACGCTTTGACGAACGACCTGGAATACCGGCAACGGGACTCCATTCATTTTTATTTCAAATCCGTAGACCAACGCGTAAAAAACAGCATAGCCATGGATGCCCTGCAAGAAGGCATCCGTGTGTGGGACAGGGATGTGAACAGGTATTTATCCTCCAATCGCGTACCGCTTTATAATCCTGTGGAAGACTATCTCTGCAACCTGGGCCGTTGGGACGGAAAAGACCGCATCCGCGCGCTGGCCGACCTTGTGCCCTGCAACAATCCTCATTGGAGGGAACTTTTCTACCGCTGGTTCCTGAATATGGTGGCGCATTGGAGGGGGCTCGATAAATTGCATTCCAACAGTACATCTCCCCTATTGGTGGGTGCACAGGGTTTTCGGAAATCGACCTATTGCCGCATCATCCTTCCTCCCGAACTCCGTTTCGGCTACACCGACAGCCTGGACTTCAAGAGCAAACGGGATGCAGAACTATACCTGGGACGCTTTATGCTGATCAATTAAGCTAATAACTTTTATGATTAAATTTAAAGTGCTATATTTGTGCTGAAATTCAAGCACTAAGAAGATGAAACGAGCAGCATTATTGCTAAGATGTAGCACCAATATACAGGATTATAACCGTCAGAAGTTGGAACTTGAGAAAGTCGCCAGCAGGTTTAAATTGAAAGTCGCCAAAGTCTTCGGTGAACACGTAACTGGTAAGGATGATATTCGTAAGGGCAACCGTAAGTCTGTTGATGAATTGATTGATGCCTGTGAGAATGATGAAATTGATGTCGTTCTTATCTCGGAGGTCTCCCGACTGACAAGAAACTTTCTATATGGAGTAACTTTGGTCGATAAGTTTAATCGGGATTACAGCATTCCAATCTACTTTAGAGATAAAAGGAAATGGACTATTGATGTAGAGACAGGCGAGGTCAATTTAGAATTTGAAAAGGAGCTACGCAAGGCATTTGAACAGGCGGAGGAAGAACTTGCATCCATTCGTTTCAGAATGGCGTCAGGTAAACGAGATTCAGCAGGATTAGGTCAATGGTTTGCAGGCATCCCACCATTCGGATATACAAGACAGAAGAACGGTTATTTAGTCAAGAATGAATATGCTCCAATCGTGAAAGAGATGTTCGACAAGTACCTTGAAGAAGGACAGGCATTGATTACTACAACGAGATATATCTATGGTAAGTACCCTGATATAAAGAAGCTAAAGAGCATTGGCAACACTAAGTTCATACTAAACAACAAAGCTTACACAGGCAGAGCGGAAGCCAATATCTATGACGAGATAGACAAAGTTACCGATACATTCTACTTTGACATTCCTGCCATTATAGACGAGGAAACCTATAACAAGGTGCAGAAGAAGTTGGCTAACAACAGAACCACCACCCCTTATCCGAAAGCTACCAAGTACCTGTTACAGAAACTTATCAAGTGTTCCATATGTGGAGCATTCTACACAAGGCTGCACTCCAATAAGAGAGATACCGTACACTTCAAATGCACAAGTGACAAGAATAGTCTGACAGGCTGTAAGAGCCAAGTCTATCTGAATGAAAGGATTGTAAACCCTATAATATGGAACTTCGTAAAGGAACAGTTGTTCTATGTCGGTAAGATGAATGTGGAGCAACGTCTTGAAGCTATTGCAGGAGAGAACGATAACAAGAGTAAAGCCATTGAGGAGCAGGAAGCACTTAAAATATCTTATAAGGAGCAGGAGACCAAACTTACAAGGTTGGAGGACTTATATTTGGATAATGACATAGACAAGAACCGTTACAAGGAACGTAAGTCCAAGATTGAGAAAGAACTTTCATCCATAAAGGCTCAAATGGATAGACTGACAGACAGAATAAGACTGTCAGATTTCAACATCAAGCGGTTCAACAGTACGGACTTTACGGAGCAATATTTTAAAGAGGTGGAAGCAGACCTTGAAAAGCAGATGAAAGTCCTTCGTGAGTACGTGAAAGGCATTTACCCCTTATACATAGACAAGGTTTATTGTTTCCTGAAGGTTGATACCATTGAAGGAATGTTCAATATATTCTACGAACCACGAAAGGCTCAACAGAAGTGCGCCTACTTCATTAAAGACACATTGGCACAATATCATCCTGACATACGGAACTTCTATACTCCCAATAACACATTACTGACAGACAGTGATGAAGTGGATGCTTACTACACATTGGAGGAAATGAAAGAGATTTGTAGCAAGAACGGGTTTGAAGTCCGATACAGGGAATGATTGCAGCAGCCGTTAAAGGAACTTGAACGATATGCCTGCCTTTAGACCTAATTTTACTAAAATGGGACAGAATAGTTCAGACCATAATAAGGATAATTATTATTACTTTTGTCCCATAATTCAAACGATTAAACTTTAAATTCAGATTATGATAGAGAATACCAACTTGGAGTTAAAACTCGTTGAAATTCGGGACAATCAATATATGTCAGACCTCTACCCTGACGGTCTGCCGAGCAATGCCATTATTGATAAGACTTTAACAGCCAAAGGAGCTACGACCTGTGAATTGGATGAAAGATATGCCAAACGTAACTCCATAATCATTGAACCCAATGTTCCCGTAATTGACAGCAAGCAAGTCAAATATCCTAACTTATTGGGAGTGCGTGAAGGAGTTACGGATTACGATGTTAAGAAATATCTACTTGACAAGTCCATACGTTACAAGAAGATTATAGTAACCCCTGAAAGCTATTCCAAAGTCAAAAAGGCGGCTGAATATGCAGGTGTAAACCTCTTTAAAGACTTCTTCCTGCTCATAGATGAGTGCGAGAAAGTTGTACAGGAAGCAAACTTTCGACCTGCCATAGTTCAGCCATTCTTTGACTTCTTTAGCTTTGACAACAAGGCATTGATTTCAGCTACCCCATTATCACCTAAATTAAAAGGTTTTACCAACCATTCGTTCAGTCATATAAAGATTATACCCACTTACGACTACAAGAAGAACCTATCGTTAATAGGCACGAATAACGTACAGTTAGAGTGTTTAAAACAAATATCCTTGAACGATAACAAGAAAGCTATATTCCTAAACTCACCTGACTATGCAAAGACCTTGATAGATAAAGCAGACATCAGGAACCACAGTAAAATCTATTGCTCCAATCAGGAGAATGCTATTAACAAACTCCATGAGGAGGGTTACAAGGCTTCTGACAGTTTTGTGTCAGGTGAAATATTGGAGCAGTACAGCTTCTTTACAAGCAGATTCTATTCAGCAGTAGATTTAGATACTCCTGATAAGCCCGATATAATAATGGTTACAGACTGTTTGAGCAAGGCTCAGACCATGATTGACCCTTTCACCCATTCTGTTCAAATAACAGGCAGGTTTCGTGCAGGAATTGGAAGCATTACGCATATAACGAATTGGAAGGAGGATTTGAAGCCTAAATCTCGTGAAGAAATCATTGAGGATATGGAAGCACAGAGGAAGGTCTATAATATGCTTGCAGACTTAAAGGAGACTCTTACAGGCAGAGAAAGGCAGCTTCTGACCGAGATACAGGAGCGCATCCCCATTTATCAGGTCTTGTTTAGAAATGATGATTACAAGGGCAAGGTAAATCCGTTCTTGGTAGAATGTGACATTCAAAAGTCCAAAGTCGAATCGCTCTACCAAGACTTACAGTCCTTAAATAATGCTTACAATGAGACTGGACATTTTAATGTGTCGTACCATTATGAGCATTACAAAGAGAAACCTAAAGCTGTAAAGGCTAAACCATTGTCAAGAGAGAGAAAGTTACAGATATTGGAACGGTTGCAGGATTTAAAACCTGAAGGACTGGTCTTGAAATTTCTTACCGAAGAACAACAGGAGGAATTGAGGTCTTTAAGACATGAAGCTCCCGAACTGTGCAAGTACTATGAGAAGTTCGGCATGGATAAGATTATAGAAATCGACTATGATTTAGCTACCATGAAACGGCAACTTAAATCCGCACATAAAAAGGAAATTTACTTCGTACCGATAGATGAAATCCATAACACATTTATAATAGGCAGACCATATTCAGAGAATGAGATAGTAACCACCTTACAGAACATATATGACAGATATGAGCTTGTGGATGATAACGGTAAACCCTTACAGGCTAAGGCTACCTATTTAGGTAAATATTTTAGACTTTCTGATAGAATGACTATACCCAATACTCGTCTAAAAGGGTACATTCCACTTGAAAAGAGATATTCGCTTGAATAGTCTGATATTGGGACAGAACTATTAAAATCAACCTTTATTATGGTCTGAATAGTTTTGTCCCAATTCATAAGAATTTGAGGTAGAGAGCATTCTCAGTTATAAATTTGTGAGACCGAGCGAAGCGAAGGTTGAACCCGATAGCTGAACTGAACCCGATAGCTGAACTGAACCCGATAGCTGAACTGAACCCGATAGCTGAACTGAACCCGATAGCTGAACTGAACCCGATAGCTGAACTGAACCCGATAGCTGAACTGAACCCGATAGCTGAACTGAACCCGATAGCTGAACTGAACCCGATAGCTGAACTGTGAACGCTACTACACTCCTTTAAACTCCCCCTCTCACCAAGTGAAAGAAAAATGAGTTTAAGCATAGACCTGCCCACCCCCTCAATCTTTATAAATTTTACTATTCACCTCACATCATTCATAGACTTCTTAAAGCGATACACAATACTGACATAATGGTAATATAGTCTAATTGTAATATCACTTAAAGTAATTCAGCGAATTGTAGTAAAGTCCAAATCGTAACGGAGCAATCCAAAACGATATGGGCTTTACCTATTCAAGAGTTAAATCAATCAATAATCATTTAAACAGTTTATCATTATGAGAAATTTAGTTATCATGCCAGCTATGGCACAGCGTAGAGAATCATTAAACATGGGTGAGTTTGCAGAAGAAGCAATCATTGTAGAAGAAGTTACAGCACCCAAGAGAGTAAACCATTTCATTGAAGCAAACACACAGGAAGTAACCTTACAGCACCTACAACAAGACTGCATCATTCCAAGTTTTGCATCAATGGAAGAAACCATTAGTCACCAATCCTTTATAGGTGCAGTAGTGGATGCAGCTAAAGATTACTTTCATGGAGAACAGTTTGATATGCCAGAGATTAGAATTTCACACCCTATCAATGGTAGAATACCAAGTGCATTAGGTAAGAAAGCTTCTGAACTGACTGATGAAGAGAAAACTCTGTTCTATCAGAGAATGTGCTTCTGTTTTGAAATTCCATCCATTGTACACGATGAATACGGTAATCGTTTAGCGTTATCCATTGGTGGAGTGAGAGCATATAACGAGATTAACCTATACAGTAAGAAATCTGTTGAGAGATTTAAAATCTTCATAGGATTTCGTAATCGTGTGTGTGCAAATTTAATGCTCACCACTGACGGTTTACAGGATAAGATAGAAGTCCTAAGTGTACAGGAGCTATATGCAGCAGCATTGAATCTGTTCCATGCTTACAACCCATCCAAAGACCTACATCTATTAAAGACACTTGGACAGATGTCAATCTCTACAAGCGAGTTTTGTCAGATAATAGGCAGGATGAGATTATATCAAGCTCTTACACCCAACCAACAGAAACGCTTACCTCGTCTATTGTTGGGTGACAGTCAAATTAATGCAGCTTGTAGAGCATTCGTTTCTGATGCGAACTTCAAGAGTACAGGGGACAGCATTACAGGCTGGCAGCTCTTAAACCTGCTCAATGGTTCTGTAAAGTCAAGTTACATTGATAACTTCTTGGAGAGGAATCTTAACTGTACAGAGTTTGTACAAGGCATTCAACGTGCCAAATTAGGAGATAGTGAATACGCTTGGTTCTTGGGCTGAGTGGATTGTTGATTGAGAGAGGAAAGGGCATCATTAACTTGGTGTCCTTTCTTTATTTCTACCAACTTATTAAACATTGTACATTATGGATATAGATTATACTGTGGGTGAAGTGGAACTGTCCTACAAACCCAAATTTAAAAGTCTGCATCAAGTAAGTTGTTCAGAGGACGCTTATAAATACTTGCTTCCTACCTATAAGGAAGGAACTATCTGTTACAAGGAATATTTCAAAGTCTTGTTCCTAAACCAAGCCAGCCAAGTTTTAGGATATACTCTCATATCAGAGGGAGGAGTAACAGACACAACCGTAGATGTCAGAGTAATTTTACAAGCTGCATTGCTCACCAATTCAGTAGCTATCATTCTTGCTCATAACCACCCAAGCGGTAACACGAAACCAAGCAGGCAGGATATGGAGATTACTAAGCAGGTTAAAGAAGCTGCAAGACTTATGAGAATTACAGTAACAGACCACCTCATACTTACAGGAACAGGATATTACAGTTTCGCTGACGAGGGAGAATTATAATAAGGTAAAGGGCACTCAATTTTTAAGTTGGGTGTCCTTATCATATTCACTTCTGCTATTAGTGAATGTTCCTTTAGTAATCAGTGAGTTAGTAAATCCAACTCAGAATTAATATTCACTTCTATTCGTTTCATTATAAAACAGAACATTATGTCACTCAAATATTCAAGCACAACCGCAGACTATCTTATATGGTCTGATGCAATGAACCTCATAAGGAAGTTAGCCAAAGACGAGAATTATAAAATCTCACTTTTAATAGCTTTGGGATGCTTCACAGGATTAAGAATATCTGATATTCTATCCCTAAGGTGGAAGCAGATATTAGGTACTGACGAGTTTACAGTAATTGAGAAAAAGACAAGCAAGGTAAGGACTATCAGACTGAACCCACAATTACAGCAGCACATTAAAGAGTGCTACGAGCATATAAATCCTGTTGGAATCAATGCACCAATTCTTATAAGTCAGAAAGGCACTATCTTCACAGTACAGAGAATCAATATCATTCTTAAAGAGGTGAAGAAGAAGTACAGGTTAAAGATTAAGAATTTTAGCTGCCATTCTCTTAGAAAGACATTCGGCAGGCAGGTCTATAACATGAACAGTGATAATGCAGAGTTAGCATTAGTAAAGTTGATGGAACTGTTCAACCATAGTTCTGTTGCCATTACTAAAAGATACTTGGGATTAAGGCAGGAAGAGATTCTACAGACTTATGACTGTTTGAGCTTCTGATAATTGGGACAGGATTATTAAGATTCATCTTTATAATGGTCTGAACAGTTCTGTCCCAAACAGTAGTTAATCGGAGTTCAGATATACATAAAGTTCATAATCCAAGGTTGGTGAGAATATTCTGAATAGAGTTCTTACAAATGTAAAGGTAGATTTACTACTTATCTAAAGTACCTGATTTTAGGCTTATCTCAACATTTTAT
Source organism: Bacteroides stercorirosoris (assembly GCF_900142015.1). Classification (GTDB taxonomy): domain Bacteria; phylum Bacteroidota; class Bacteroidia; order Bacteroidales; family Bacteroidaceae; genus Bacteroides; species Bacteroides stercorirosoris. The sequence goes on along the minus strand of NZ_FQZN01000003.1, from coordinate 127,968 downwards.
AAACAATAAGTTCTTGCCATTCAAACGAATTTCTTAACTTTGCATCATAATCCCTCATATCTAAAACGTTAGGTCACTGTTGGAGGACATATTTAGTTAACGAAGAGCGTTTAACATATTATCCTATCGTGAAATCTCGACAATTTCAATCTCTAAGGATAATAGGCAAGAACGCTCACGTCAGTGCTATATACCTACTTATTGTAGTCTATATAACAGGCTGGCGTGAGCTATTGTTTATTACTTAGAGATAGGCAGTCGAGAGCCTCACGATAGTAATATTCAATAGTTTCACGCCTTCATTGTTTTATACTGATTAATTAACTAAAAGCATAATAAGATGAAATCAATTAGATTATTAGCAGCCTCTTTATTGGTTGCATCAAGCATGGGTTTTGTTTCCTGTGGGGATGATACACTGGATAGTGAACCGATAACAACACTTCCAACAGAACCCAGCATCTTTGAGAAAATGGATAAAGCCTTTGCTGAATATATTGGTGATTACTCCAATATAACCTGTAGATATTATCAAGAGGGAGAATCATCCATTCTCTTTGCAGGATTGAAGAATCAACGTCTGTGGTTTAGTGAATACGATGTAGCCAACAAACAACTCAATACAGAATGGACTGATATAGAGAAGACAGATACCATTCAGCAGCTATATAAAGGATATGGAGAATATGAGACCTTATATGTCAAATTTGTTCACCCTTTAGTTTATAAAGAAACGAGCACAGGCAATATTGTAACATTCAATATTGGAGGTAGATTTCAAACTATCTTCACAAGTAACCATAAGACTAAACGGACTCAGTTGCAATATGACAACACTAAAAATGGAGTAGCCTATAGTTGGTACAAGGAATCTGTTTTTGTAGCTGACTGTTGCTACTCACATGAAGGAGATACTATCTATACTGCTAAATCCAAACCATCATTTGATGAGAATGGAAATCCTGTCGACATTTCATTAATCTCTTACGAAGAAGGGATTAAACTTAGTGATAGTTTCATTAGTAAGTACAACTTCAAAGAAGGGAAATCAATGTGGGGGACTAATATTGTTGCTCCATTTGATGTACCTTCTGATGCAAAGAAAAGCTATACATTTCTTGGCAGCACTACTAACATTTGGGAATACAAATGTGAAGTCACATTCTATGATGGCACTAAGAAGGACTTTACATTTAAAATCAATATAGATAGTGGTAAAATCATTAGTAGCGTCACAGGCATTACATTGAATGAGACTTCTAAGGAATTGGATATTATTGATACATTCCAACTGATAGCTACCATTGAGCCAGCCAATGCGACCAATACAAATATAATATGGAGCAGTTCTAATGAAGAAGTAGCAACCGTTAATCAGAAAGGATTGGTAACAGCTAAGTCAATAGGAGAAACTACAATCACTGCAACCACAGAGGAAGGTAACTTTACAGCATCAGCTACTATTACTGTGAAGATGAAGCAGGACATTAGTGCTTATATTGAAACAAAAGTAGTTGCCAACGGTAGTAATTCAATGGGACAGTTTTGGGGAGTGCTTGATTGTACGATAAGCAATAACAGCACAGAACCTATTGTGCTTAAAAGGATAGTGATTGTCAATGGGGACGGTAAAACTATATATGGAAAACAATATGACAATCAGACTATAAGTCCAAAGCAAAGCCATTTGGAAAGTGTGCAAGGCTTGCCTGCCATTTACTCTCCAACGGTCAAGTGGACTTATACATATAATGGAATTGAATACACAACATCTAAAACTTATCAAAAATGAAAACATTAAGATTCTTAGGAATGACCTTGTTAATGGTCATGTTAGCCGTAAACTTTACAGCTTGTAGCGATGATGAAGATGAACCAAACTCTCCCTTAGTTGGCACATGGGTAGGTGGAGAAGTCGGCTTCGACTTTGAAGAAACACTTACCTTTAACAACAATGGGACAGGACAATGGGATGAAGATTCATTCAATTACACAACCAACTCCAATAAAGTCGTAATTGATTATGGGGACGGAGACCCTGAAACTTGGACTTATTCTATATCTTCAAATACACTTAACATGACAGCAGAAGATGGTGTAGAATATCGTTTCACCAAGAAATAATCAAATAAACACTATTAGAATGAAAACAGCATTTGAGGAAACTCTTATGCTGTTTTTTTTCATTATAAACCAATCTTTACTACCTTTGCAGTACAAATAATGTGTTCTTTGATTTAGTGTACATTAATTACTGCAAGACCATTAGCAGCAAACGCTTGATTGTGCATAAGAGCATCTTTAAACGTTACAAGTCCATATAACAGCACTTATACGAGTTATGAGAATTGTTAAGAGGTGGAATCGTGGTCTGTTGATAGGCACATATCATAATCTAATTAATAATTAACGATTAATAATTAAAAATCAACAATTAATAATTAACTATTAAAATAAAAGATTATGACAAACAATAAACAATCAAGGAGAATGTTCGATAGAACTAATTCCTTCATTATTTCAGCTAATATGCTGTCTCAAATCTCTAATGAAGAGATTGTTAAACTCTTAGTAAAGGGATTCTTATTTTGTAGAGTTACATATACAAAGGCATTTAATGCTATATACGATAATATTGAAAACTTAACTAAGGTTGAGTTTGTAAAAGTTACCGTAAATAGAATGGAAGACACCATGTTTAAGCTGGACTTTGAGAAAGTTACCTCGCTAAATGAATTGGCTAAATCATATTTCATCATTCATGATGTCAATACTGCTATAGCTGCATTCATTTATAAGGAAACTTACTCTTACCTATCAATTAACGCATTCTTTTACAGGTGTAGTTATATTGGTTTTATGTCGGACATAAGTGGAAAGGTAACACTTCCATTAAATCCGAAGATTATAACAATACCTGACGAAGAAACTTTAGAAACCTTACAGGACGAATATTACTGTAAGCAAGAGGAAGCTATGAATATAGACCTTCCTACAGACTACGTAGTTGAAACGACAGAGGATGCAGGATATAATCTCCCGCTTGATGATGTCGAAGAAGCTATCATCGTAGAATGATTAAAGTCAGAGGAATTTAGAGGCAACTCTAAATCAAAGTAACGCAAGTTACATAATGTACACGTCCGAGACACATTATTTGTTCTTACCCAATCGGGAGAAGTACCGAGTAAAACCTAAGTAGTCTATAATGCTCCTAACCCTGTAAATCATATTTAACAATCAGAACCATTCTTATATTGCACTGATTTACAGTTGATTATTTAATCAAGAATATTTTTAGTTTAATCAACATCGATGAATTCGACCAGGTCAGTATCAATCAACAGGGTTTTCTGAAGCATTTATTGCAAAAGCCTGTTGCCAACCTGCGCAAACCGTATGGCAGCAGTATACAGGAAATGCGGCGCTATGCCTCGTTCATCGGGACAAGCAATCAGAAAGACTTGCTGACCGATCCGAGCGGCAGCCGCCGTTTCATCTGTATAGAAGTGACCGCACCGATTGATACCAACGTAACCATCAACTACCGCCAACTCTATGCACAGGCGATGGAAGCCATCGTAAAGGGCGAACGTTATTGGTTTGATGATGCCGATGAAGCTGTTTTGCGTGAAACAAACCGGGAATTCGAGCAAATGAGTCCGATTGAGCAGTTATTCCATTGTTATTTTCGTTCACCGGAGGAGGGAGAAGAAGGCGAATACTTGTCTCCCATGCAAATACTGGAACATCTACGGAGCAAGAACAGGGATATAAAGCTGACAGCAAGCAATGTAAATCACTTCGGAAGGATATTGCGGAAGAATAACCTGGAATATAAGCGAACTCGCAAAGGTATTGTATACTGGGTAGAAAAGTTATAATAATTTATTTTTCAATGTGACGACAAACGGTTTGTCGTCACTTATCACAACGGTTGCCGTCATAAGGCAACCGTTTCTGTTTCAATAGATTAAATGGAGTTGTGCTGAAGTGCTGACAAACTATGCAAACTTATTATTGAAAAAGGTTTCCAGTTGTCCACTACACCCCTAATAATTATTGATAAGTATCTTTATGGGTGTATATAACTTTAACATGTTCGTTTATTTTGCTTTCGTATATGACTTTAGATTTCAACATTTTTGTTTCTTAAATAAGTGCAATAATTGTATCCCGATCCCCATTGTGAGCATACGTTCTTTTTTATTTGCCAATAAGTTTTGAGTCCAGTTAAGTAATCCTCCATCACCTATTTCATGTTCTACCCCATCAATAATAATCTTAGCTTTAATTCTAATGCCGTAGTAATAATTATTATGTGAATCTGATTTGGCAATACGAATATCCAAACCGCTATTTTTAGTATAAAACAATGTATCTGATACCAATTGACTTTTTTCATCATATCCTTTGCAGGGTATAATTTCAAAGAATATATTTTCAAACCCAAAGACTTCTTTGCAGACCTTCTGTGTTATGGCTAAATGTTTGTGTAATTCAGTTCTTTCAAATTCAAAACTACCCGTATCCATACCGCACGAGATTAGGCACAAAAGAGGAAAATGAGGCGTAAAATTTGGGTTTGAGAAAACCTGAGTTCTTATAACTCTTGATACATTACCAAAATTATATGTTTTCTCAGACAGTTCATTACTTTTCTTTAATGAAGCATAATGCAAAGCTATTGCATTTGTTGGGTCGGACTGAACTTCCGTGTTTCTTAGTGCTGTAAGAACTTTTTTTTGATTTACTGTTGCCATTACACTACTTGTACCTAATTGAGCAACAGGGGATAATTCAATTAATTCATAGTTGTTATCCGCAATTATTTTACAGCATTCCAATTCTTCCTCTTTAAATTCCAGAAAATCTAATTGTGCAGGTTTAGCCAATTTGTTTTTACTGTATTTACTCAATAAGGAAGATGGCGTTTCTTTTGTGGTACGCCTGTCAAACACCTCTAATAGCAAAGAGTTTAACTCTGAACCACTCAATTTATCGGACAGTATATCAACTATTTCATTTAGATTACACCTGCTAATTATATGTTTTATTGCTTCATCTTTCATATATTCATAATGCTATATATGTATTCATTAAATATTCGTTCTTCTTTTATGACGGACAATTTAATAATTGCCTCTTTCTCAAATCCAATTTTCTCTAATACCCTCATTGATGCGACATTATATTCAAATCCAAAACTGACGTGCCGTTGCTGGAGGATTACTGTAACATCGACAAATCGACCTTGTAATAAGTTGGCGCCACATAACTCTTTTCAAGGAACATCACCATGTAAATGGGAGCATACACTAATTTGCCCTCCACTCGTAGATTATCATTACAGAACACTACAGCCTCGGAAAGATCATACTCTTTACAATCCATGATATTAGACAAAGCACGATGCACCTCATAATCCTTTCCCGACTTCACCTCAATGGGTAATACTTTACCGTCAAGTTCGATGACAAAGTCTAATTCGCCTCGCTTCTTATTGTTATAATAATAGGGTTCTATGCCATGCGCCACCAATTCTTGAGCAACCGCATTCTCGTATACGGAACCAAAATTAATATTCTTCTCACCCCTGATAATCCGTAACTGAATGCCTTCGGCATATTGAGCGGCGAGCAAGCCTATATCGTTCTGAAAAAGTTTGAACAGATTGCGTGAGCGAGCAAGCAATAAGGGTATCTTAGGTTCTTCCACATTATAAACAGATAATGCAACACCCGCATTTTTCAACCAAAGAAAACTGTTCTGATAACGTTCAAACTTGGCATTCTCATTGAGTTTTTTCAAGATAAACCGTTTATTCTTGGCATCGAGTTCAGGCGGAATGAGATTAAAAATCTCTTCTATATAAAGTTTGTTATCAGGATCATATTGAGCAATGTCACGCTTATACAAACGAATGATATCCTGCTGCACAGCCATTACTGCTTGCAAATTATTACTCTCGACATATTTGCTCACGGCAGCAGGCATACCGCCCACAACCAGATACAAGCGGAACAATTCCATGATTTTAGAGTGAACAAATTCATCCACCGCCACGCGACTTTCCCAAGCATTACGCAGAGAGTCGATTATCTTATCATTAATGCCCACACACGAAATAAACTCCTCGAAATCGAGGGGATACATATCTTTGATTCCCATATATCCCACAGGTTCCGAACGCAAATCCTTCAGCTCTACGCCAAGCAGTGACCCACTCAAAATATAACGATACGAACCCTCATCTACTAAGAATTTGATGGCTGTAACCATCTCAGGACACTTCTGTACCTCATCGAAAAATATGAGTGTTTCACCTTTAATCAGTGGAATTGTAGTTATAGCCGACAATCGAAACAGTATATCCGCACTCCCCTTTGCACCTCTAAAGACTTCTACAGCTTCAGGATTATCTATGAAGTTTATCTCGACAAAACTCTTGAACGACTTTCCAAATTCCCGGATAGAATAAGTTTTACCGATTTGGCGCGCACCAGTAACAAGCAAAGCATTACGAGTGGTCTCATAATAACGCTTAATGTAATGGTCAATCTTTCTTTTCAGCATGGTTTCTACAGTTTACCCTAAACGACGAAAACACCTGTTTGCCGTTTTTCCAAGACAAAACTACCATAATTACGCCACTTATCCAAGGTAAAGAGATATTTTTTATGCCACTTTTCCAAGAAAACAAAACAAACAGTGCAGCATCACTTTTTGCACAATTCACTTCATAAATCCAGATTTATTTACTTTACTACTTCGTAATTTCTTCGCGCACCAATTTCCCTTCTTTCCATTCCTGTATTTTCACTCCAAGTGTATTTCCTTCACCTTCCATTCCGGAAAAATACAAGCGATGCTCACGACCGTCTTTCAACTTTACAATAAGTTCATCGGCTGAAGAAGCTGTAACGGACTGAACCAGACTTTCCTTTTCATAAGGTTCTATCACTGTCAGGAAACGGGCTTGCGAGGCGTCTGTACGGACACCGAAAGTGATGCGCCGTTCAGCCTCATCCCCCAATGGATAATCTCCACCGATAACAGTTTTCAGGCGTGTTGCTTGAAGGTTGCTCAAATCAAAAGTATATTCCGCAGGAGTTTCAGCACCTGCATTCACCGGTTCGGCGGGTAATCCCCATGCATAATTCTCTCCACTGATATTGATACGTCCGTCAGCATAGTCCTTTGTCAAGCCGAACGGGTTATCCTGCACATTGTTTTTAATGGACGGGAGGTCGGCAAGGCGGATAGTTTTTCCGTCTTTGGTTTCCAGTACGGCTTCGCCCCAGAACAAAGTTCCGGCTCTATTCTTATTGGGAGTGGCAGAAGACAGAGTGAGTTTTTTCACTCCGGTAACATCCACATCCACTCTGCCCTCGCCCAGAATCCAGGCGCCGAATTTACCTTCGGCAAGCGTCTTTCCATCTCCCCGGACGGCATATTGCAATAGACGTTGTGTGCCATGCTCTTCGGGAGCACGCCCGGTGAAAGCTGCGCGTTGGGTATTGGGCCAAGCATTGTAAATGTCCATATAAAGATTTCCCGGTTCACCGGATATGCGCGTTCCACGATTATCGGCATCCGGACCGAACTTCGTCAGGAAGCTGGCTTTCAGGGTTCCTGTTACGGAATAGTGGTTGACATCCGTCACCAAAGGGGCGGCACTTAAAGGGTCGGTACCGAGCTGTGCCGTATGAGAGGTATGCTCTTTACTATCCGCAGAGAGTCCCAGCAAGCCCTTCACCTGAAACAGCAGGTCAAAACGATGCTGCTTACCCTCCGTACTCTTGTCATAGTCGGCAAGAACAACATAATCATCAGTAACCACCATTAACCGGCGCTGGAAAATCGGTTCGGTAAATCCGGTCAGCACACCAAAATCCGGATGTTTATCGGGGATAGGGAAATAACGGGCTTCCCATTCCGTCTTTTCTTTAAAATCTCTCGGCCCTTTCATACTGTGGCGGAGTCCGCCGTATGCCGGATAACTCCATGCGGCAGTGCCTTCTACACAACCTGCCTGAAACAAATCGCCCGTATGGAACAAGGTGCGTTCGCTGTCGTCAGCTTCCTGCTGTTTCAAGTCGACGGTAACCATATTCTTTGAAAGGCTGGTTTGCACATAGAAGTTGTACATGTAGGGGGCATAGCTGTACCATATCATTTCAGGATTGTAGAAGCTACGTCCGTAGCGCATCAATGACAGTAATCCGGTCCGGTCGAAATGCCCGTGATAACCTCCGTGGGTTCCATACTTCAATACAGCCTGAATCTTCTCGCGGGCATCCTTTTGAGTGGAACGCAACATCAATGCTCCGGCATTGTCGGCATAAGCGCCACGCACTTCGGCAGGTTCTGCATCCGGCAGTTCCGGTACGCCGTAAATCAAATCGTTTCTTTTAGGCGTCATACGTATGAATGCTGCATAGCGCGGATCACGAAAAGCGTAATAGGCCATTTCGAAGCTGTCTCCGCCCACTTCACGTTCCGTAGCATCGTTGATGCCGAATACCCAACCGCGGTAATCAAGGAAGGGAAGCAAGGCATCGGACATCATCTTAATGGTGACGTATGGCTGATGAATAGGGCCGCGGATACGGAAACTATGACCGTGATGCAGATTACGGCTGTCCCTACGTTCATTAATGCCTACTTTATCATATTCTGGTGTCAAATTATAATCTACCGGAAATTTCTCTGTGAGTAATGAATAACCGAAAGGATTTAAAGCCAGTCCTATCTGCATATATTCACTTGCTACCCACAGGTTGTAGCTGACGGTACATTCATACCACCAACCATCGGGCATAGTGTAGGTACGGAATTTATCCATCAGACACGAAGGTGCATAAAGAGCTTCGTCCACTTTGTCAAAGTCTTGCAGTACAAGAGCAGAGAAAAAAGCACCGGTTAGTTGCGCCACCGCCCAATTGGCTCCTCCGGTTGATTTATACCGGAGTTCCTGCTCTACATACAGTCTGAAAGTATAGTCAATTTGTTCACGTTCTGCTTCACTCAATATGCCAGCATCCAAAATTAAGTCATAAGCCTGTGCCAGATGCTGAAAAAATCCTCCTTCTTGCACGGAGGCTTGATGAGACGCTTTACGGGTCAGAGGGAAACCGGTTTGATAATCACTTATCATCAATAAAAATTCTTTTACTTTCCGGGCATATTCCAGCCTGCGGGTCAACTGCCAGGCTATAGCATTATTCATCAAACCATGTTCATGATTAGTGGAACAGAGAAAAGGAATACCATCACCATTAGCCACATATGGAGGACGAGAAGGAACCGTCCAACGTTCCGCATCCTGAACATATCGCTCCTTACGCTCTTTCGCCCAATCATAATTCCCTGCTTTCCTGCGCACTTCATCCCATCCTTCCACCGTATGGATAGTAAACGGATGCGGCATACTACGCAGAGTGGTGAACGTCAATGTCCGGACTGCGGCAGGATTGGCTGAAGGAAGAATCTGTAAAGTTTGTTTTTCCCTCCCTCCGGCAGGAATACCCGGTGGAACTATCACGCGTACATTCACTTTACGGGTTTCACCGGGAGCTAATTCCAACTGTACCGGCTCAACGGTTGCAGGAAAAGCTTCCCAACCATATTTCTGAATGGAAAAGTTGACAGATTGCGAGTTCGGTTCGCAATTGGTGACAGTCACCGGATAAACAATCGTATCGCCGGGTTCACCGGGTCTTGAATAACAGTCGGCTGTTGTTTTCACAGAATTTCCTTCCAACAACCGGGTGGAAATTACTTTAACCCTGCCTCCACCTTCTCCGGACAAGCGGAAAGCAATAGACTTTATACGCCGGATGGTGCTCTGTGATGCTTGGGGAGAGTCAAAAACAGAAAAAGGAATAAGTAGCCTGCATTCTCCGTTCTTCTGCCCATGCAAAGTGAACTGGGCATGCCGGGTATTGTATATATTTTCCTTATTTAAGTCCGTTCCTGCTTTCAGGTTTTTAGCGGAAGCAAAAACTTCCACAGGAATATTATCCACACCGATCAGTTTCAGATTGACTTCCAAAGCATAATAAGACAGCAAGTCGATGACGGACTGATTGACATAAGGGTGGCGAGGCCCATCCGGTTCCGTATAAATAAAAGTACCATCAGAAGGACACGTCCAATCCTTAGCCAATCCTTGCCAGTTCTGCCTGTCGGTAAAGATTCCGGTTTCCAACTTTTGACGGACTATGGAAACATCATAAATCTTGCCCACAGACGCCGTTTCGTCATATGCTTCAAAACGAACAAGTGCGGAAGACTTGTCTTGCAAGGCAGAATCAGGGATGGGATATACTACCTCAAACAGTCCATGGCGGTTTCGGTTTAATCCTTCCGTATAAAGAAGAGTACCGTTTACGGAAATATTGAATAAGAACTTCTTCCCTTTTTCGGGTTTATCATCACCAGAATATTGAACCACCAATAATTGCGGACCTGTACCCGATGTCTTCAACTGAAAGGTATTTTGGGCGGATACACATAAAGTAATAAAGCTACACACCAACGTTAATAATGTCTTTTTCATCATGAAGTATCTATTGATTATTTCAACATATTACGAATAAAACCGATTGGTCACTCATTCCAATTGTTACCAAAGATACATTTTCCACCGAAAAAACAAACGAAATTATATTGAGTAATATCTTATCTTAATTCGTATTTACGTATAAACTTAAAAAAAATGATATCATGAGGTATATATCAATACTTCTTTCCATTCTTTTCTGCTTGCCCACGCAGGCACAGTTAGTGACATATCCTGAAAGTTTAAATCCGGGTATGCCCCATAATGACGACTACACGGTACGTGTGCGTATCCCCGGTGGGGAATGGAAAGACTTGTTCGAATACAAAGTGCAAGTGGACATGGACAATGTACAGGATGCTTCCATGGTACAGTTTGATATGGGCAGTCCTGTAGAAATCATGGTGAAAAAGAATAATGGCACAGTGCATGACGTAGCAATCCGCCCTTCGAATAAAGGCATTGAATACAAGCAAATACAAAACACCATTCTCTTCACTTTACGGCAACCTCAATATCTCTCCATCGAATTTAATGGTGACCGACTGCATAATCTGCATCTCTTTGCCAATCCTTTGGAAACAGAAAAATATGATAAAGAAGAAAAAGGCATTATGTACTTCGGTCCGGGAATACACCGCCCCAAAGACTTACCTAATAATCAAATCCGTATTTCCGGTAATACAACCGTATATCTGGCACCAGGAGCAGTAGTAAAAGCAAAACTTCTGGTAGATAAAGCAGAAAATGTTCGGATCATCGGACGAGGTATCTTAGATCATCCGATACGGGGTATAGAGATAACCGACTCTAAAAATGTACTGATAGATGGAATTACCGTAGTGAACCCTGATCATTATACAGTATTCGGCGGTGGTTCAACAGGAATTACCATCAAAAACCTGAAATCATTCAGTTGCAAGGGCTGGAGTGACGGCATTGACATGATGTGCTGCCATGATGTATTAATCGATAATGTCTTCATGCGGAATAGTGATGATTGCATCGCCTTGTATGCGCATCGATGGAACTGGTGGGGCGGTACGAGCAATATCACTGTACAAAATTCAATACTATGGGCGGATGTAGCCCACCCTATCAACATTGGCGGTCATGGCGATCCGGATTCTGCAACAGGAGAAATTGTTGAAAAAATAACATTCCGCAATATCGACATATTGGAACATGATGAAGATGACCCGATCTATCAGGGATGCATGACTGTGGATTGCGGAGATAAAAACCTGGTACGCAACATCCTGTTTGAGGATATCCGGGTAGAAAACATCCAGGAAGGGCGTCTTTTCTATGTCAAAGTACGTTTTAATTCAAAGTATGATAAACAACCGGGACATGGAATAGAGAATGTAACTTTCCGCAATATAACTTATTATGGAATCGGCGAAAATCCTTCGGTGATTCAAGGACTGGATAAAGAGCGTATGATAAAGAACGTGACATTTGAAAATATCGTCATAAACGGAAAAAAGATGAAAGACTTGAAAGAATTCACCACAAATGAATTTATTAAAAACATAAAAATAAAGTAAATAAGTAAAACTATGATACGTAAAATTACAAATTTGTTTGTGTCAGGATTATTAGTCATGTCCTGTAGTTTGCCCCAACAATCCAAAGAAGAGATTATAATCAACCTACAAGAACGGGGAGCTGATATTGCATCCTCCATGTATGGAGTATTTTTTGAAGAAATTAATCACGCCGGAGACGGAGGTTTATATGCCGAACTGGTACAGAACCGTAGCTTCGAGGAGAAAGAAATGCCTGCCGGTTTTCGTGCGGAAGGAAATAAGTTGTTGCCCAAACAAGTGAAGTACCACCTGACGGGTGAAGTGCGTGCCCGCTCCTACCGCTGGAATACGGATGAAGTTCCGGCATGGACTCTGCAAGGCAAAGATTCGCTGGCAGCGCAAATGAAAGTAACCAAGGAAAATCCAAAGTTTCCATCAGCACCCAATAACTTGAAAGTAACTATTACGGATGCCTCCCAACCAATATGGTTGCAAAATGAAGGTTACTGGGGAATGAACATCGTGGAAAGAGAAAAATACTTCTTGCGGACCATTATCCGCACTTCAACGGATTATAAAGGCAAAGTAACAGCTAAGTTAGTTTCTGCCGATGGAAAGATACTTTCTTCGGAAATATTGGAAGTAATCCCTGACGGGCGATGGAACGATATAAAGAAGACGCTGACTTCAGCCGGCAATGATGCCAAAGCCAAACTTGTACTGGAATTTGATGCTCCCGGCATAATATGGGTGGATTATGTATCACTTTTCCCGGAAAATACTTTCAACAATCGTCCCAACGGATTGAGACGGGATGTAGCAGAAATGTTGGTAGGATTGAAACCTGCCTTTTTCCGCTGGCCGGGAGGCTGTGTCGTAGAAGGCATTACGCTTGACAACCGCTTTGAGTGGAAAAAGACTTTGGGCGATCCTGCCTCCCGCCCGGGTGAATACAGCACATGGGGTTATCGCTGTTCCTATGGCTTTGGTTATTATGAAATGTTACAGTTTTGTGAGGATATCGGTGCGAAAGCAATGTATGTATGCAATGTTGGTTTAGGATGCCAGTTCCGGATGGGTGATGCCTGTCCGGAAAATGAAATTGCATTCTACATAGACGATTGTATGGATGCCATAGAATATGCGTTGGGCGACGAAACAACCGAATGGGGTGCACGACGGGCAGCAGATGGGCATCCTGCCCCCTTCCCTTTGCAGTACGTGGAAATAGGTAATGAAAACTGGGGACCGGAATACGACCGTCGTTTCGATATTTTCTACAAGTCTATCAAAGAAAAATATCCGCAACTGGTACTCATCTACAATGAGATGCCGCAACGTGAAGGACCTGCTGCGATTACAAAAACCGACATGATAGATCCGCACTGGTATGTAGACCCATATTTCTTTTTCCGCAATACGACTTTGTTTGATACATATGAACGGGGTAAATATCAGGTTTATGTAGGCGAGTATGCTTGCAACCGCAGTGTAGGTGCAGGCAATATGCTGGCAGCATTATCAGAGGCTGCTTTCATCAATGGCATGGAACGCAACGGGGATCTGGTGACAATGGCTTCGTACGCTCCTTTATTTGAGAACCGCCATGACCGCAGTTGGGCTACCAACCTCATTTGGATTGACACAGACCAGGTGGTGGGACGCAGTTCATACTATGTACAGAAAATGGCAGCGGAGAATCGCCCGACCTATAACGTGAAAAGCAATATCAATATGCATGCCGTAGATCCGGATTTATTTGACAAAGGCTATATCGGGTTCGGAGCCAATTCGGCATCGGTAGAGTTCAAGAATATTAAAATTACACAGAATGGCGTACCTACCAAGCCTGATATGGACAATTTCACTCTCCGGAAAGAAAAACAACATTTGCTGGAGGAGATATATGAAGGAGATTATACCTTGGAATGTAAAGTCCGCAAAACAGGAGGTGAACAAGGATTTCAAATCTTTCTAGGCATGAGTGCTGACGGAAAAACAGGATATCGCTACAACATCGGCATGTGGAGCAGTAATGACCGTGCTGAATTATTACGCCTGGAAGACGATAAAGAGCGTGGGGTTCTGGTCGAACACTCAGGAATGTTGATAGAGAAAGACAAATGGTATGACGTGAAGATTGTGGTATCTCCCACCAAGAGCGAGCTCTATATGGACGGAAAATCTCTTCTGACATACACAGTACAGACAATGCCGCTACAATTTATTCATTCCGGCTATGACGAAACGAATGGTGAACTGGTCATCAAGGTAGTGAATGCAGCTGCATCCGTTTATTCTACCGCCATCCATGTAGAAGGTGCCCAAAATATAGCCAAAGAAGGCAAAGTCATTTCATTAACGGCTACCAGTGGTACGGAAGAAAATTCCTATGACGAACCGAAGAAGATTTATCCGCAGGAAAATTCTTATAATGGTTTCGGAAAGGCGTTTGACTATGATTTTCCACCGTTTTCTTACACGGTATTGCGGATAAAGGCAAAAACATAAACTGGGAAATACCATAACAAGTAACCATTTTTTCATTATCTTTGTCTCTCAAGCAAGAAAATGAAGTTGCCTATTTATGAAAAACAGTATTCTTCAACTTATAGTATTTTTGTTCTTTACCATATTGATAGCCGAAAGCATACATGCTTCTTCGGCTATCAACTATTATAGTATTACCACTTCTGAAGGACTCCCAAGCAATACGGTCGGAGCCATAAAGAAAGACTCGTCTGGTTTTATCTGGCTGGGAACCAGACAGGGGCTTTGCCGTTTTGACGGATGTGAAATCAAAACATATCCGGCGTTGTCGGAGGATGATATATGGTCTATAGAAGAATTGGACAGTGATACTTTGTTGATCGGTACAGTTTCCAGTCTGAAATATTTTAGCCGAAAAGCGAATACGACAGTAAAGCTGGAACTTCCAGCCACCATTGTCAAAACAATCCAAAAGATTTCCGAAAACCAATTTCTGGCAGGCACGGAAGCCGGACTATATTTAATAAGTAACCATACTCCCCGCCAGATACTTCTGGAGACAGGGCTCTCCTCTTGTAATCACATCACCTCTATTATTCGTGAAGACAAAAATATCTATTGGTTCTCCACAGCCGACGGATTGGGACGGATTGACATCCGCACGATGAAACCCGTCATCTACCGAATGCCGGAAAACATATCAAACAGTAATTTCTTCATTTGCCTGACACGGATCGGTAACCATATCTATTTAGGTAGTTTTAATAAAGGAATATTCCGGTTCGATATGTCCGAGAAAAAATTCTCTAAAGTAGACGGCTTCGAACATAATCTGATAATGACTATAGATTGGCAGGATAATAAATTATTTGTAGGAACCAACGGACAGGGACTAAAAATAATGTCTCTGGAAGATGGAAGTATTAAGGTCGTTTCGCACAAAGAGAAAGCAAAAAATTCTATCAGTTCAAACACTATTACTTCATTTCTGTATGATAATGGTATCTGCTGGGTAGGTACCCAGTTTGGCGGAGTTAGTTATACACCGCGTATCGGTGCTAAATTTTCCTTTTACAACAAAAGTGACTTTTACTCTACGGATTACCGAGTGCGAAGTTTCTATATGTTTCCTAATAGTGATAAGCTAATCGGCACAAGGACAGGACTTTTCTACGTTCAAGAGAAAACAGGAAAAGTCAGACAATATACAATCGAGAACCGTACGTCCAACTTACGCTCAGACATTATTTTATATATAAACCGGATATCCGATAAAGTGTTGGTCGCTACGTATGGAGGAGGCATACACATCTTCGATGAAAAAAGTCTTTCCTTGAAAGATTTGTCACAGGAAGAACTCTTTCTTTATGGCTGCATCTTCCATTTCACTCAAGATGCAAAAGGTAATTTATGGTTTGCGTCCCAAAACGGACTTTATCAAAGTACTCCCGACGGGCATATTTTAAAAAGATATGATACCATGAATTCCATTTTGCCTACCAATGCCATATTCTATTTATGTTTTGACTCCATGGGACGGCTATGGATAGGCACCAAATTCGGTTTACTTTTACTGGATATTTCTACAGGAAAAATGCGGAATGACTGTTTCGGAATTCCCATTAAAAGTGAAATCAAATACATCATGGAAGACTCCCGGAAAGATATATGGGTTTGTACGGACGCCGGATTATATAAAATAGGGACAGATCTAACTGTCACTGAACATTTTACAGTCAATGACATATTACCGGACAATCAGGTAGTAAGTATTCAGGAAGACAGTCAGGGAGTTTATTGGATTGCTGCCCGGAAGGAAATTGTCCGATATGACCCTGTCGAAAAAAGGCATTATACGTATCAACGACAAGACGGATTAAGCGATATGGATTTTAATAATGATGTTTTCGTATCTAATGATAGTGTTATCTGGTGGCCCAATGAAGGTGGTTTGATTTGTACTTCAGAAAAAAACATTGATACGGGACATCCTTATATGGGGAAGCCCATTATTACTTCTTATTCCATTTCAGATGTAGAATATGATTTTCCGTATCTGGATATGTCAAACGGTATTCTCCTTCCCTCTTCTGAAAATAGTATCCGCTTCAAATTCTCTAATATGGACTACGCCCTGCCCTATGCTAACTTTTATGAGTATAAATTAGAAGGTTACGACGCTGACTGGGTGAAGCAAACTGGCATCAACGAAGTAATTTATAAAGATCTGCCCGGCGGACATTATACCTTTAAATTGCGCGATTTGAATAGTGGAGATCAAGTAGAGTCAATAGATATTCAGGTCAGAAAGTCATATTGGGTGATAGCAAGTGTACTGTTAGTAGTTATTATAATCAGTTGCCTGATCGTTTATTTCTGCTATCGGATATGGAAACTCAAGAAACGAATGAACAATGAACGCCTGATTTTAACTGCTGCCCAGGAACAAGGTAAAACTAGAAAAGTGGCATTACCTGAAACAAAAATCAGTGGAATACTCGATAATCTGCTCTCATATATGGAGCTTGATAAACCATATCTCAATGCGAAATTGGGTATAGGTGAGGTTGCTACAAAATTAGAGTGTACAGAGACTGAACTCTCCCAGTTACTTAACAATCATATGAACGTGAACTTCGCAAGTCTAACTACATATTTTATAAATATCTGATATTCATATAATTATATCTAATCATAAACTTTTGAGAAACAAAACAGAAACAAAAGTGGCAAGAACCACGATTTTGTTCCTTTACCTGTTTCCCTTGCTTTCTTTCCTGTCAGATACCTTCATTTTTGTGTTTGGATGAAAAAACGATTATTCGTTTTGTGGGCTTGATATGTTTCTTGCGGACTACTTGACTCGGTGTTTCTTTTCCCTATGATCAATCTGGTTGTCGAAATCCAAGTGTGAAATTGGCGATAGCCTTATCACTGGTGCGAAGATTTTTTGCAGTCAAAGGAAGAAAGACTTCCTGCTCCTCTTCTACGGTTCTTTGCTTCTTTGCTTCTGTTACTGACGTAAGCGACTCATGCGGTTTTCGAGTTTTAGACGGACATATATACAGTTTACTTTAGGTTAGCATATATATAAGAGCTAACCAAGGTAAACTAAAGTGTTTTTCGACCTCTTGTTTCACCTCTTTTTCGATATGGTAAGCAGACGTTGTTTCTGCCTACCTATATACAGTTTACTTTAGGTTAGCATATATATAAAAGCTAACCAAGGTAAACTAAAGTGTTTTTGCCCTGTCGATACTGCACTTCGTGGACTCTTTTCTCCTTTGACTGCAAAAACCTCTTATAGCCTTATCTCCACCTGTAACGTTCAGTCACACTGCTGTACCATGCTGTCTGCCATGTACCACCCCATCGGGCTTTGACAAGAATTGTGTTGCAAAGGTACCTGTCATGGCGTTCATCCTGCAAGGTCGGTGCCTGTGGTTTGTCCGTGAAATCTCCACGCTCTGATCATGTCAGAGGTAGTATTTGACGGCAAAACCTTGCATTGATGAGCCATAACACCTTTTGTGGCAACATAATTCTTTAATCAATCCCGATGGTAGTTGGTTCTACATAAGGGAAGAAAATAAAAATTTTATCTTATGGCTAACATTTGCGACACTCAGTACAAGGTGACAGGCTCACGCAAAGCCGTGGCTGACCTTTGGAACACACTCCAAGAGTTGGAGGTGAACAGTAAGAATGTGTATCTGTATCTCTTGGAAGAACACTATGGCATTGACTACGAGAAGAAAGGTATCTCGGTGAGAGGACACATCTATTGGGCAGAGTATGAGGAGAACGTGGAAGACGATTATGCTCTCTTGTCCTTTGACACCGAAAGTGCTTGGTCTTCCTGCGACTTGTTCTTTGAGGAGGTGAACAAGGCACTTGGCGACGAACTTTCAATCAGTTGGCGAGAGGTTGAGCCTGGTTGCGACATCTTCTATACGCACGATGAAAACGATTTCTTCCCCGAAGAGTGTTACGTCACTGCATACGGAGAACTCTTTGAGGATTGTGAGGGTGCTTACTCCACCTTTGGCGATGCTATCAAGTTGTGGTGTGAGAAGACAGGTATCTCACAGGACGGAAGAAGCGAACAGAAGATGATTGACTTCATCAATGAATACGAGTATGAGGCAGAGGACACGAACTTCTGCATCAATCCAATAACATTCGGCTAACAAGGAGGAACGGATATGGCAGCGATAGACATGGAGCAGTTGGACGGCGTTGTAGGGTGTTTCTGCACCTTGCTTTATCCCCGAAGAGGTCAGACAGAGGGAACGATTGTCGAGGACTTGGGTTGTGAGGTCATTGTCCAGCTCATCAACGGCAAGGAGGTGACAGAGTACAAGGATGACGTTGTCATCTGTGAATAATCAAGAGAAAGAGTCTGTTGGCTATGTGGCTTGCAGACTCTTTCTTCCTTTGACTGCAAAAAACTCTTTTAGGACAATCCTCAAATGAGGTTATGGCTGTTGTAACTGAAACACCTTGGGAGCAAGTTGTTCGGTTTGCTCACTTGCTCCAGTCCTGTTATAGAAGCGATGCTTCGACACCTGTATAGCGACACGCCGCAAAAGTCCCTTCGCCATTTTAAGCGACCCGTCACCTTGTTAGAGGAATGGTCATTTCG
Source organism: Bacteroides stercorirosoris (assembly GCF_900142015.1). GTDB lineage: Bacteria > Bacteroidota > Bacteroidia > Bacteroidales > Bacteroidaceae > Bacteroides > Bacteroides stercorirosoris. The sequence goes on along the minus strand of NZ_FQZN01000003.1, from coordinate 108,734 downwards.
CCTCTTGGTTTTACTCGTCTGTCTTTGGCGACTCTTCCTTGTCGGACACAGAACTTGGTCTTGTCATGATGACAATGCTATCGGCAATCCTCTGATGTCTGTCCTCCTTTGGCTTGTTGCCTCTGTTGGTAAGCTGACCCTTTGGCTTGTCGTTCGTAGTGCATCAACGTTCATGCTCCTCCATCTTCTGTAGATACAGCTGTAAGGTCGGATTTCCAGCTTCGTTTCTTCAGGCAAACCGCCATAGCAGTGCCCCTGTCAGTTGGCTTCGCCTTCTTCCGTCACGACTCGGGATAGCCCAAGCAAGCTTGGGTCTCTCCTCTCGCTGCTCCGTCAGTTGCATACGGATTGCCTCCTTGCTTACAACCTTTGTTCCATTGTTTTGCCCCGTCTTTTTCTGAATTGAGCTATTTGAAAGCCACTTATTTTTACCATGCAAAGGTAGCGTGATGCTGCGAAGGACTTCCTCCTTCTTGTGTGGCCGCTGTCGCTGTGACCAATAAAATAGTGCGTAATCTTCCTTTTTCTCCCTTACCGCCAACGACAAAAAGAGTATTGCGAACGATTTTCATGGTGCTTCCCACATGATGCCACATCCCTGCTTTTGAATGCATGTAAAAATTAAGTTTCACTTTTAAATTCAATTCAAAATGAAAAAGATCGAGAACAACTTCACAGTATCAGGTTTCGTAGGTAAGGATGCAGAAATCCGTCAGTTCGCAAACGCCAGCGTAGCACGCTTCTCATTGGCAGTAGGCCGTCAGGAGAAGAACGGCGAGGAAACCAACCGCGTATCGGCTTTCATGAATATGGAGGCATGGCGCAAGAACGAGCACACCGAATCATTCGACAAGCTCACAAAAGGCACATTGCTCACCGTCGAGGGTTTCTTCAAGCCAGAGGAATGGACAGACAAGGATGGCGTGAAGCACTCCAGAATCATCATGGTTGCAACCAAGTTCTACGAGTGTCCCGACAAGGAGGAGACTCCTGCGGAAGAGCCGGCCAAGCCAGCAACCAAGAAAGGCAAGAAATAGCCTTTCCTCTCCATAACAAGGCGACCTTCGGGTCGCTTTTGTTTTGCTCAGGGACAACATTCTGGCTGTTATAGCGTTTTTCTCTTCTCAGATAACAACCGTTTTCTGTTATTGGCTATATCGGCAATGCCGTCTTCCCTTATTCTAACCACTTCGTCCCTCTCCATTTGCGAAGCGTCACCAAGATGGTTGACATACAGACATTCCTGGCTGATGGCAACAAGGTTGCTATTAGCCAAGAAAGACAGTATGCCAAGGTCTGAACGCAAGAGGACTGCCATCTATGCCACAAGCTGTCGAAGCCAGGGCTTCTAAGAATTGTGTCCTTTGCTGGCAATCCACTCGCTTTGATGTTCAGACTGGCAATCTTGCGACAGCTTCACTACCCACCCACACCAGCTTTACTATTCTTCTTCTCTTTGACTGCAAAATATCTTCTGTTATAAGCGGTGGTTCCGTCTATGAATTGAGTTTTACCGCTTCGCCCCACACCTTCAGAACGGCATTACTGTACGGACACCGCACGAATCCCATGTGACAGGCAGCCAACAATGGCACTATCAGAAACTGCCACTTCTGATAACTGCCTTTATTGCTGTCTGGCTGTCCCATTATCGGGCTTCGGCAATGACCGTGTAATGCCATTCTGCCCACCCATACCACTTTTACCACTAATCAACTGTTTTACAATATTTCTTCTGCTATACAAGAGCCACTTCTTGTCCACTCAGGCATATTGAATGTGGCAGACATGTCTGCTACGTCCAATCTGCCTCAGTGTCCTGCGGCAAGGACAAGGCACATTTGTCATGCTGACAAGAGTGCCCGATTTGTCCGTTGCGCAACTGTCTCGTCTTACCTGATATACGTTACTATCTACCTCTAAATTATACTGCTTTGCCCCACACCTTTGCGAAGCGTTACATGGTCTGTCGTCATACAGACACCCTTGGCTGATGGCAACACGTTGCTATTAGCCAAAGCTGACAGTATGCCGAAGTACCGACGCGAGAGAATTGTCTGTCCGTGCTACAAGCTATCAAGGCTGAAGCTTTGATGACTTGCATCCCGGTCAGCCAACACACTCGCTTTATGTCGGTACAGCAGACCTGCAAACGCTTCACAGCCCACCCTGTTCCTGTTTAACTCTTTCTTCTCACCTCATTATATTAGATAATGTTGCCACTCTTACAAATAGCATCAAAGATCTTCTTCCAATCAGCGCAGTGGTTGGCATATTTCCTGCAAAGTTAGCCGCCTCTGAGACAATCGTCAAATTCTGCTTGAGGTCTTGTGACTGTGAACAATCTTCCTTTTCCTCGGAAAAGAGTATTCTTCACACATAATTTGTCTTTATGTCTTTTTTGCGGCTTGTGGAAGCAGAAAATATCCCTCCACAGGCTGAAAGGCCTCGAAAGGAGGGAAGAGAAACAAGTCCAGCGACATGGGCGACAACAAAATGATTGTATCACTAAAATTTGAAAGGCAATGAAGATTATCATCCTGCATGATGCTGACGCACGCATCGAGTATCTTGACGTAGCCGACCATCTTATCGGCTCTGACATCGAGGAGTTCCTCACCAGACAGGGCTTCTCAGTGAACAACATCACATGGCTTGTCACATCGGCAGACCATATCCCAGTGGTTTACCACAAGTATGACATCGACCGCAAGACCGGCGAGGCAACCCACACCCAACGAGAGGCAGAACTGCAAGACCTCACTATCCACGGACAACTCCAGGCATTGAAGCACCGGGAGCAGGACGAACTAAAAGCGGCTCTTCGCAAGTACGGCACGGAAGTGGACGGAGGCTTTGAGGTGCATTTCGAGGGAGAGCAGCCCATCGTGGCAGGTTATCTCTTTGACGAGCCTCGTGATATAGTCATAGATGCAGCACGTTTGGATGCTGACGGCAACTTGTCGCTTCTCGGAGAGGACAAGGAAGTGAGGGATGGACAATACGACATAGAGGCAAGCGAAATCTTTGGCGGACAATTAAGCTATGTCACGTCGAGTATCGGAGCATGGATGAAGGAGGAGCAGTTATGACCGAGTGCATCGTATATGACGAGACCACCAAGGAGAGCGAGACCTTTTGCTCATTGACCGCAGCCAAGAAGTGGATGCGAGAGCGCATCAAACAGAAGCATGAGGTAAGCGGACAGAAGTACAGGGTATATTCCGACGGAGAGTTTGTTAATTGCGGCTCTATCAGTCTCACAGGCAGCAACAAGTCTTTTGTCGCCAATACAAGGCAGACGAAGAAAGGATATTAATAACAAGGTAACGGCAAGCCTAACCAACTTGCCACTATAACATTTTTACATTATGATTTACACTCACACTATCGGACGCATCGGAGCAAAGGATTGCCGCGTCATCACAGGTACACACGGAACATTCATGGCTGTTGACATCGCAGTGGACGACTACAGCAAGGGCAAGCAAATCACCACTTGGGTAAGGGTGAAGAGCAGCAAGGAGAACCATATCCGCTTGGCAGAATACCTTACCAAGGGTCGTATGGTGCTTGTGGAAGGCACACTGACTTCTTCCATTTGGACAGACCGCAACGGAGAGAACCACATACAGCATAGCATCATAGCTGACTCCATCGCCTTTGTCAATGCAGGGAAGAAGGATGCAGCCGACACCCCAGCAACAAAGGCACGTAAGGCAGCCAAGGCAGAGGGCGAGGCTCCCGTACCGCCAGCCGATGCACCGCAGGACAAGAGCGAAGACCTTCCCTTCTGAGGGTAGTATCAACTGAGAGTAGTACGTACTAATCGTAGTAAATCCGCTTTTACTATGGTTAGTATGTACTATCAGTAGTAGAATAGTAAAGTAGTATTCACTAATAGTAGTATCATGTTATGACACAGATAATTGCAGTATTAAATCACAAAGGTGGCGTAGGGAAAAGTACGACCGCAGTAAGCCTTGCGGCAGCTCTGCAACTGAGTAAGAAGAACGTCTTGGCTATTGACATGGATGGACAAGCTAACCTCACAGAAGCCTTGGGATTGTCCATCGAGGAAGAACAGACAGTCTATGGCGCAATGTGTGGACAGTACACCTTGCCGTTGGTCAAGTTGCACAATGGCATCACGGTTGTTCCTTCTTGCCTTGACCTTTCAGCGGCTGAGTCAGAGCTTATCAGTGAGCCGGGACGGGAGCTTATCTTGAAGGGACTTATCACCAAAGCCATCGCCAAAGAGCATTTCGACTACATCATCATCGACTGCCCACCATCATTGGGCTTGCTGACCTTGAATGCCCTCACCGCAGCAGACTACATCATCATCCCTGTTCAAGCACAATACCTTGCCATGAGTGGTATGGCAAAGTTAATGGATATTATCCGCATCGTTCAGGAGCGGCTTAATCCCAACCTCAAAGTGGGCGGTATCGTCATCACCCAGTTCGACCGCCGGAAGACATTGAACCGCAGCGTGAGGGAAATCGTCAATGACAGTTTTCACGAGAAAGTCTTCAAGACCGTCATCCGTGACAATGTGGCTTTGGCAGAAGCCCCCATCAACGGCAAGACTATCTTTGAGTATAACCCCAAGTCCAATGGTGCCAATGATTATATGTCTTTGGCAAAAGAAGTGTTGAAACTAAAATAGTATTCCCATGAGCAAGAGCAGTATGTTGAAAGAGGGAATGAAAGGTGGTCTGAACGGACTCCTTTCTTCCACAAAGAAGCCGAGTAAAGAGCAGATAGTCACAGAAACCACACAAGCCCCACCAGTGTCTGTTTCTGAGGCTACAGAAGTGCCAGTACATTGCAACTTCCTTATCAACAAGAGCATCCATACGAGGATGAAGTACCTCGCCATCAAGAAAGGAATGTCCTTGCGTGATATTGTCAATGAGGCAATGACCGAATACCTAAAGCGGCATGACACATGAGTGCCGCGCGGTATCATCGCCGGACAGACGATGATACCGCTATCTCTTCTATGAACAGGCTTTACTATCTGTAGTATGGTAGTAAACACTATTCGGCTATTGTACTATTCTACTACTCGTAGTCGATACTACTTTTAGGAAATACTATCCGAACCTAATATAAGACATTGGTGCTTGACATTTATAAATATGCATCTTGCCCGATATACGTTTTTTGTCCCATCACTTTCAAACAATTTCCTCTTTTCCCTTATATCAACTATCGTTCATACCCATATACAGCCTCACCCCACGCCATCCCGCCCGTTTTCTCTTTTACATAACAGATTTCTTTTCGCCTGCCTTGCCGCTGCGGATATTGTTTTGCAAAGGTAATGCTGGCGATTGTTCAAACACCAAATCGTCCATTGCATTGACCGAAAAATCTTCCTCTGCTTGCAGAGCGTATTTTTCGCTCCCGATTTGGTTTATTGACCGCCATCACTCTTGAAAAGCAAAAAATATCCCTTGGACAGGCAGGAAAAACCTCCGAAATAAGGGAAGAAAAAAACATCAGAGAAATGGCACATAAGAATGACTATCAAATCCAAAAGCAGTTGGACAAGCCTCAGACTTGGTTCTGCAAATACTATCCCGCACGCATCCGCAATGTGGGTGAGAAAGAGATTGCCGACAGACAATTAGTGTTCGACTTCAAGGACGGAAGAGCCTATGAGGAAGTGGCGCAGCGCACCGCAGAGAATATGCTGACACTCTATGGCAAGGGTTGCGTGAACATCGTCTTTGCCCCCGTTCCGGCATCCACAAGCGAGAGCAACGAACTCCGCTACAAGGCTTTCTGCCACAGGGTTTGTGAACTGACAGGAGCGGAAAACGGCTACGAGCACGTGAGAGTATGCGGAGAGCGCAAGACCATCCACGACAACCGCAAGAACGAGGATGAAGTCCGCAAGGCGAATGTCGTTGAGTTTGATGAGCCGTTTTTCGACAACAAGATGGTGTTGGTCTTTGACGATGTGATAACCAAGGGTCTCAGCTATGCCAAGTATGCCAACCAACTCGAAAGTCTCGGTGCATGTGTCATTGGTGGCATGTTCCTCGCACGCACACATTATAAAGTAAGGTAAAGTATGACAAAGTACGACAAGGCAGTGTCCGTATGCTTCAGCGGACACCGCAGCGTACCCTTCGCCAAGCGGAGGGAGTTGAAGCAATGTCTGAAATCGGAGATAGCCAAGACGTATGCCGACGGCTACCGGTGTTTCTATTGTGGTATGGCAATGGGATTTGACCTGCTGGCGGCAGAAGCCGCCCTTTCGTTGCAAAGCGAGTTGAAGGACTTGCAGGTGATAGCCGTTGTGCCGTTCCGTGGTCAGTCTGACAGGTGGAGCAGAGAAGCGCAAGCCAAGTACGATGCCATCCTACGCATCGTGGATGACGTTGTCGTATTGAGCGAGCGATACTACAACGGCTGCCTTCTGAGGCGCAACGACTACATGGTCAACCGCAGTTCAAGGCTCATAGCCTACTTCGATGGCAATCCCAAGGGCGGCACGTTCTACACCGTCAGAGAAGCCAAGCGGCAGGGATTGGACATAGTGAACCTATATCAGAGTGTATAACCCATAAAACAGAAAATGCTTATGGACGATATTGTTGCAATCATCGTTTGCTACTTCGTGTTCGGAGCTTTGGGCAATGTGCTCAGAGCTTTGTTCGGTGGAGAGAGACGAAACGACTTCCGCAGAGACAGATGAGCAACTCTGTATATATTTCATAGAGTGTACTACGACTTGCCTTTGTCGCCGTATTGTACCCTCTCTTCCGCTGCCATCTGAATTTCCTCAGTAGGCAGTGCGTATTGCCGTGCGCTGTTCGGGGCAGTGAAGGTGGAACCAGTGGCGGTGGGAGCAAGACGTTCCTTCAGACGGGTGTTGCGCTTCAGCACCTTCATGTTATGAATGGCGTAGGCAAGGGCTTTGGTCTGACCCACCAATACGCAAATCTTCTTGGCACGGGTGATACCTGTATAGATAAGGTTGCGCTGAAGCATCACATAGTGAGTCATCAGCACCGGCATCACTACGATGGGATATTCCGACCCTTGCGACTTGTGGATGGTGGTGGCGTAGGCAAGGGTCAGCTCGTCGAGTTCCGACGCTTCATATTCCACCATCTGACCGTCGAAATCCACCGTCAGCGTGCGCTCCTCCATATCCACGGAGCGCACATAGCCGAGGTCGCCGTTATATACATCCTTGTCGTAGTTGTTGCGCAACTGCATCACACGGTCGCCCTCCTTGAATGTGTAGCCGCCACGGGCGAGTGCCGCCGTGTTGTGGTTCAGTGCCTGTTGCAGAGCCATGTTCAGGTTGGCTGCCCCCACCACGCCGCGCTGCATGGGCGTGAGCACCTGTATGTTCGCCGTCGGCTGGCGGTAAGCCTTGGGCAGTCGGTCGCGCACCAACGAGACGATGGTCTCCGCCACCTTCTCCGGCTCTTCCTGCTTCATGAAGAAGAAGTCGGTGTGCTGACCGTTGCTGATGTCGGGAAAGCAGCCACGGTTGATGGCATGGGCACTCATTACGATGCGGCTCGACTGTGCCTGCCGGAAGATGCGTGTCAGCCTTACCACAGGGATGACTCCCGAATCGATGATGTTGCGCAGCACATTGCCGGCTCCCACACTGGGCAATTGGTCGATGTCGCCCACAAGCACTAAGCGCATCGTCGTGGGCAGTGCCTTCGTGAGGTTGTTCATCAGGATGATGTCTATCATAGAGCACTCATCCACTATCAGTGTATCCCCCTCCAAGGGGTTCTCGTCATTACGCTTGTAGCCATCCTGCGGATTGTATTCCAATAGTCTGTGAATGGTCTTCGCCTCCATACCCGTTGCCTCACTCATCCGCTTGGCGGCACGCCCTGTGGGAGCGGCAAGCAATATGCGCATACCTGCCGACTGCAGGGCGGCGATGATGGCTTTGGTCGTGGTGGTCTTTCCTGTGCCAGGACCACCAGTGAGCACCATCACTTTCGAGGCGATGGCCTGTCGGATGGCTTCCACCTGCACCTCGTCGTATTCAATACCAGTTTCCCTTTGCAACTTGGCGAGGTCGAAGCGAGCAGTGAAGATGGAACCAGTCTCTTTTGTATGAACCAAGGTGCTCAGACGGTTTGCCGTGCCGCACTCGGCATAGTAGAACGGCGGCAGGTAGATTGCAGTGTCATCGAGCATCAAGTCCTCCGTCTCGATGGCGTGGGTCATGGCGTTGCGGATGCATTCCTCGTCGGCTTCAAGCAACTGCCTTGCCGTGGCTATCAATTGCTCCTCCTCTGCATAGCAATGTCCCTCGTCAGCCAGTTGGTTGAGCGTGTAGATGAGTCCGCTGCGCAACCGCCTTTCGTCGTTCATCTCATATCCCATCTTGCGGGCGATGCCGTCGGCGGTCTTGAAACCGATGCCCCAGATGTCGTCAGCCAGTCTGTAGGGATTCTCCTTCACCTTGTCGATGCTCTCCTTGCCATACTGACGGTAGATTTTCGCCGCGTATGCCGTGCTCACTCCGAAGCCCTGCAGAAAGAGCATCACGTTCTTGATGTCCTTCTGCTTCTCCCAGCTCTCGCGTATCTTCTCCACCCGCTTCTTGCCGATGCCCGGCACCTCGTAGAGCCGCTCGATGTCTGTCTCGATCACCTCGATGGTGTCCGTTCCGAAATGCCCCACGATAAGTTTGGCGAACTTAGGACCGATGCCTTTCACCAGTCCGCTGCCCAAGTATTTCTCAATGCCGTAAGCCGTGGCAGGCATCACCTCCTCCCACGTCTCGCACTGAAACTGCTGTCCGTACCGCTTATCCACCCTCCATTCGCCTTCGCACAGCAACACCGACCCTGCCGGCACTTCCAGCAGGTTGCCCACCAAGGTGACGAGGTCATCGTACCCCTTCACCTTGACTTTCATCACCGAATAGCCATTCTCGGCATTCTGGTATGTGATGCGCTCTACGACGCAACGGAGTTTGGTCATGCTTTTCAATCCTTATTTCAACTGCTTGCCGTCTGCAAACGCATTGCCCACACGCTGCCCCAAGGCGATGTAGCCGTGATGAACAGGGTCGTAGGTGACGAGCTGCATCTTCTCCACATCAGGCTTGCCATCCTCGGCAAGATACTTTTCATCTACAAGGATGTTCACTATCTCAGCAACGATGTAATAGCCTTCCGCAGACTCGTCGATTTTCTCTTTTATACGACACTCCAATGTCATGGGAAAGTCTGTAAAGACTGGAGCGTTGACATTCTCTGCCTTCTCGATGTTCCAACCTGTCTTCGCCATCTTATCCACATCGTTCTTGGCAGATACGATGCCCACGAAATCGGCTGCCACCATGGTCTGCTTTGTAGCAAATGCCACGGTGAAGTCGGGGCAGTTGTTCAAGTTCTCCGTAGTGGCGTGTGCGCCCATGGCAATCATAATCTCCTTTGCGTCCCATTGACCGCCCCAAGCAGCGTTCATAGCATTGGGTTTGCCGTTCTTGTCGTATGTGCCGATAATCAATACCGGCTGTGGAAGCATCCACGATTTTTGTCCAAATGATTTCATTATTCTTTCTATTTGTTGTTTCTGATTTCCAGTGTTATATCCATATATGACCGCTTGCCATCAATATAATCGGCATAGAGCATTTCTTCGCTTCTGCCTTTCAGAACATGGCACTTGCCGCACAACTCACAGTTGTGCAGACATCTCCATTCATTCAGAACATAATCCAAACGTTCCTCTCGTGTCGATGATTCTATATTAGGTGCAGTCATTATTGTCCAAATCTACTACTATCCTTTATTTACGCAATCCCAAGCAGTTCTATCTCAAAGATAAGTGTGGAACCTCCGGGAATGCCTGGTTGCGAGAACTTACCATAACCCATTTCGGCAGGGATATATACCTCCCATTTGTCACCCACACACATCTGCTGCATTGCGATGATCCATCCTTCAATGAGGTCGCATAGACGGATAGCCAAAGGAGCACCTCCACGGCTGCTGTCAAACTGCTTGCCGTCGATGGTACGTCCTGTGTAATGTGCAGTGACGATGCTTCGGGGCGTAGGATGCTCTCCATCAGCCTTGCCTTCTGCCAATACCTTATAATATATATCCTTGGGGAGCTGTTTCACTCCCTCTTCCCGTGCTTTATTTACAAGCCATTCTTTGTTAGCTTGTGCGTATTCTCTTTTATTCATGTTCATTCAATATTTGTTAGCAGATAGACCGCTAAGGCAACCTGCAAGATGATTATTATGGGTATGCCATACTTAAATTTCTTGTGCATCGTCTTGTGATGCAAAAGCCTCATACCAGCCCATGCTCCTATACTGCCGCCAATGACAGCCATCATCAGCAGCGTAGCCTCTGATATGCGCCATCTTCCTTTCTTTGCCTTGTACTTGTCAATGCCGTACAAGAAGAATGTGGCTATGTTGACGGCAAGGAGATAACCAAGAATGATGTTCATAACCTCAATGCCCTTTCCGCTTCCAGTATTATCCTTTATCCAATATATTCAAGGAAAGCATCCACCTGCAATCTCAGATTCTCCCTCTGTGCTTCGGTCAGCATCATGCGCCCTTCCGTCCAAGCCTCCATGTTCAGTTGGATGCCAGTCTGCGGTTCCGTCATCACGTCTGCCTTAATGAACGGCAGCGTGAGCAGTTCGGTCAGTTTCTCACGGCACTTGGCTGTTGCAGCCGCACCTCCCGCACCGCTCAGGGCCACCTTCTTGCCGTTGATGGCAAGCGGAGTTTGACGGTCGCCAGCCACGAGCGGACGTGACAGCCAGTCAATGAGATTCTTCAAATGACCGGGATAACTGTAATTGTATTCAGGAGAAAATATCCAAAGCGCATCTACCTCTGCCACTTTTTCCCTCACCCTCTTGACTGCTTCGGGCGCAGGAAACTCGATGTCCTGATTCATCAGTGGCACATCCGAATAGTCGAGATATTCCACCGTAGCACGCCCGGCGAGCATCTGCTCCACCTCTTCAGCGAGCTTCTTGTTGAACGATTCCTTGCGCAAGGAACCGATGATGAACAGAATCTTCTTCATTGTCATATTATTCTTTTATCGGTTCATAGTCAATATGGCTCTCTTCATCGGTCGCTTCCAATTTGAAAATGACAGGACGCAGACCGTCGTTGCAACTGCATATAGCCACTCCCGGCTTGCGAATCCAATCGCCATAGTAAAACACCTGTTTCTCAGCTCCATGTGCCAAGGCAAACACATACTGATAAATGGCTTTCCATGCTTCGTCACACATTCCTTCTGGTTTTGCATAATCAGCATAGAACACTTGGCCTTCTTTTAGCATCGGACATGCAGTAAGTCCTTCAGCACCAAATTCTTTCACGAGGTCGGCATTGAATGTTTTCCTCAAAACGGTTATCTTTACTTTCTTCATTGTTATATTGTTTTAATTATTATTTGTTATCAATCAAATTATTCGCAGATGTCTGTACGCTCTGCCATACCTTTGTCTTGTTGTTTATTCCGTCAGAGACCAACCATGATCGCCATGATAAATCATCTGTCGGGTCATGCCGCCGTCGATGCAGATGTTCTCGCCTGTAATGAATCCTGCCTTGTCCGAGCAGAGGAATAGCACCATGTTGGCGATGTCCATCGGGTTGCCCACACGTCCTGCCGGCTGTTGCCTTGCATCAGAGCCATCGTATTCCTTGAAATCAGTGTCAATCCATCCCAGAGAAATGGAGTTGACCCTTGCCTTGCCCCTTAGTGTGATGGCAAGGGCATGAGTGAGGGCGGCAATGCCTCCCTTGGCTGCCGTGTAGCTCTCTGTCTGCGGCTGACTCATGCGGTCTCGCGAGGACGATATGTTTACTATCGATGCTCCTTCGGCAAGATACGGAGCAAGTAGCTTGACAAGATAGAAAGGCGCGGTCACCCCGACTGCCAAGGCATACTGAAACTCCTCCCAAGTACATTCATCCAGCCCCTTCATCAGAGGCAGGGCATTGTTGATGATGAAATCCACCTTGCCATACTTCCCGATTACTTCATCGGCAAAGGCTTCCAAAACCTCCTTCTTGGAAATGTCCCCAACAAAGTGGTCGCCCTCACGCACATCAATGACCGCAACAGAAGCCCCTCTCTTTCGGAACTCCTCTGCGACACATTTGCCGATGCCATGCGCACCGCCTGTCACTACTGCTACCTTGTCCTTATATTCCATAGCGCTTATCTTAAAAACGGGTCAATCGTTGCCAATAACTCTGATTTCTGCACCACGCCGCTCGTCCTCCACAGCACTTCGCCGCATCTGAACAACATTAATGTAGGCACTGATTGTATGCCATACTGGCTTGCAGTCACCCCATACTTGTCCACATCCACCTTGATGATGCGGATTCTGTCACCCAACACTTCCTTCACTTGCTCCAGGATGGGGTGCATCATCTTGCATGGCTGGCACCATGTGGCGAAGAAATCAACCAAGACCAGTTGGTCGCCTGATATAACGTCTTTGAATGTTTCCATTGTCATTTATATATGTAGTTCTACGTCCTTTCCAAATGGCGCGAGCGACAGCCCTGCCATCTTGAAGTGCTGTTTGGCGAAGGGAATGCCGATGATGGTGATGAACAGCAGCACTCCGAAGAAGACGTGCATCAGCCATGCCCACAGACCACCAAAGACAATCCATAGGATATTCAGCGGTATGCGGATGCAGCCGGTGGGACTCTTCGTGTCCTTCACCTCTGCTCCGAACGGCCACAGGCACAACAAGCCAATCTTGAATGTCTGCAATGCAACAGGGATGCCTATGATGGTGATGGCCATTGCCAGACTTCCCGTGAAATAACCAATGGCGGCTTCCAGTCCACCGAAAAGCCACCACAACAAATTGCCAATTATACGCATATTCTTATTCCTCTCTTTTATTCCTTTTCTTCAGCGGCCCACTATGCGGTCCGCGGTTCAGCGTCACACCATGTTTGTTGAGTATGCGGAACACGGAACTTCGGCTTGTGAAACCGCTGATGGCGAAGATGTCATCTATGCTATGCCCCTCGTTGTACATGTTCACGATGTTCTTCTCACGCTCCAGCTTCGACAGTGCCCTTTCCGACTTCTTGGGCGGACGGATATTCTGTTGCAGATGGATGATATGAGCCGATGCCTTGCGTAGCACGGCACATTCCTCAGACAGTGACCCGAACATACGGATGACCTGCGAGGGCTTGGTGTCGGGAAATAGTTCGTCAAACGTATCGATGCGGTCTTGGATGGAAATGATGCGAACCACCTTCACGCGGCAGTATTCTATGAATGTAGCCAGCTCGCGGGTGCCACGCAGTGCGTTGCTGAACCTCGACACCACCAGCTCGTCGCCACGCTCCAAACTCGATATTAGCTGCTTCCACATCGGGCGCAGCCTCTCGTGTTCGGACAGTTCCTCTATCACCTGTACACAGCCGTATTGCTGCATCCAAGCCTTGTCTTCCGCATACTCTTCGCCATTGGTGGCGATGAAGATGTAACCTACTTTTGCCATACTGTTGTACGCTATTAAATGAAATCAAGTGCAAAGGTACACTATTTTTTCGAGAAACAATCATACTTGAACGAAAAATCATACTTAAACACGATAATTTGCCATTTTCTTTTCACTTGATTTCATTGAAAATCATACTCGCAAGTATGATGTGCAAATAAGATTAAACTTAATGTCATTCTTGCAAATATATCGCTGAAACGCATTAACTTTGCACCGTCAATTTCAAAATCAGACTCAAAATAATGACAACAATGAAATATGAAACTCAACTTTTCGGAGGACAAACCTGCCTCCATTGCATGAGGCAATTATTGCTAAATGCAAAATCAAACTCGCATGGCGGTATCAGACTTGCCGTATTTATTGCCACTGTGTTTGCCGTAATCATGCTGACAGCATGTTCAGACGGAAACTCCACGAAGTCGTTCCGTTCAAGTGATGAAGCCATCAAAGAGTATCATGGCTTTCTGACCAATCTTCGACAGAGCGACAAGGTCTCAATTCAGACATTAGTTAAGATTGTCAACGAATGGCGCGTGTTGGACGATTCCGTGACATCGTGCATCTCACGTGATACTGTCAGGAAAGCCCACTCATACCCGTTCACGGTATATCATGAGTTGAACGACTCCATCCACATCGAGCTGTGCCGTATGGCGATGTCCAAGCAGCGCACCTTTCACGACCTGCTCTATCTCAAAGAACAGACCTCTTCCCATGTTGGTGATGAGGAACTACAGCAAGCCGTGAAGGAAGCACATCCGTTTTTCGCTTCCTTGGACAGCCTGCCTATATATCAGAAAGGTGGCAAACAGGCGGTACTGAAGCGTTACCTGCTGTTCCTGCAAAAATCCGCCAAGCAAGGCATCCACGACAAGGAAGACCTGCTCGCTTTCATCAAGGAGGAGCATCTGCATTTCAGAGCCTTCCTGCAATACCTGCCGGATTTTGCCGACGATGACATCGGCGACATCAGACGGATTACTGAACAATGCTGTCGGGAGATACTCCGTGCCGCCGACCGCAAGGAACTGTCCCACAAGGATGCAATGATATACCTCTCCATGCGTACCAATCTGCGTCTGCTGCGCAACGCACAAGCGGCCATCGGGGACCTGAAAAGTGGCAGGGTAAAGGACGAGCACACCATGCACGCCTACCTCCTGATGATGATGCAGCCGTTCATGTCCATGGATGACCTTTCCGTGAGCGTGCTCTCCGACAAGGACAAGGCAGACCTCTACAAGATAGCCGATGCGCTTCCCAAGGAGATGGACAACCTGGCCAAGAAACTGCACCTCGACAAGCAACGCCTGTCGGATATGCCCATGCTCATGATGAAGATTTATGTCACAAGATTATAAACACCCCAAGCAGAGAATACGATTATGTTAGAACAGTTTTGCGATGATTTTCTTGCCGTCGTGCCGTTGCAGTTGCCAGAACTGCTGGACAAGCGCAAGATGGAGAAGCCTGTCAAGTATGACGATTACGTGCTTCTTACTTTCCAGTTGAACACCCCTTTCACGATAGAGGAAGTGATGGACATGCTCGAAGACGAGATGGAAATGATAATCCTCTATCACCACATCCCAAGCCGTCAGACGGAGTTCGGCCATAGTTGCTGCGCCTATTCCAACCCCACCTTCGGACGGATGTTCAAGGTCAACGGCTTCACCGATGAGCGTGGCATGGTCAGCCAGATAAAAGTGACCATCTATGACTCGCTGGAGCACATGTCGGCAGATGTATGCCTCGACCTCAGCCTGCACTGCAAGAACGGATTCTTCAAATACGTGAAGCCCAAGGAGGAAGTCCTGCTCGACTTCATCTGAAACTTCCATTTGCCAGATGACAGTCCTGTTTTACCGCATCAAAGCTCCAGCCTGTTGTCCACAACCAAGGCTAAAGTCATGCCACAAGCTCCCAACCATCCGATGAAGGAAACGCTTTACATGAAGATTATCCATCTTCTCGACCGTCACCGTACATGGTTAGAGATTGAAAGCATCGCCACTGTCCGCAACCACACGATAGTCAGGAACGGCAGAATGACCGACATCCTCAGCCGTGTGCTTGTGGTCAAGGCCATCCACCACCATTTCCCCTACACGAGAGGGCAAGTGTGGCAGATTGCCGAGTACGACATGGAACAGGCCATCAAGAGCCTTAGGACAACCGATGGTGCTTTCCGTCAGAGAATAATCAAGGGAGAACTGACACTGGAGGATGTGGAGCGTATCATATCCATCGCCACACATGGTGTCGTCCATCCCGACCTGAGTCCACTTCCATTATTCACATGCTATACATATTATGACAAGTAAGATACTGTTTCTCATCCTGATGTCGGCGTTCTTCTTCGTGCCGATGATTCTGCACAGAAGCCGCAGACAGTTCATGACACGGTTCTATCTGCGCATGACTGCACTTGTGGCAGCAAGGAAGCTCTACCGGCTGATTCTGCTCATCCTGCTGTACGTGTTCCACTTCCTTTACCTCTGTGTACACTATAACGACATAGGCGTAGTGGCTTCCACCATAGCGTTTGCCATATTCTTTGTCTTTATGGATGTGGAGAGGTGGCTACAGCGTCTGCACGAGGAGCGGACACCCTTCTGCATTGCCGCATTGGCGGCAGTGGTGTTTGCCTTCACTCCTCATCTGTTCACGCTTGCGGTCACCGTCTCCTTTGTCCTTCTGGCAGCACTGTTCTATCCCTCGCGCATAGTCATATCGCTGTGGAAGAACAAGGCTGACCGCAAGATGCTCCTCGAAGACACTGAAATGCTCATCATATACTACTATTAAGTATCACCTGTATAATGCCGTTCCTTTTGTATAATGGAGCTGGCGACAAGCAACAGTATTCACCAAACAGATTATTGAAATGAAGAACCAGAAACATAGAACGAGTTCCGGCAAGATGTCCGAAAGGTTATCTCTGTTGGAATTCTTGAAAGAGAGGTCGGGGATAAGGCTGTCGAAGCTCGAAGCCTACCTTGACCTTGTGGACAAGGCTTCTGTACAGTACATCCCCAAGGATTTGTGCAAGCAGGAGTTCAGCCTGTCCAACGGGCAGTTTGTAATCACCATAACCGAATTGGCAGGATGCTGGCATTGGCACCGCGCCACTGTCCGCACCTTCATCGAGCAGTTGGAGAAGATGAACCAGATTTCAGTCACCCGTCTCACGAAGAGCCAGGTTATCACTATTCCAGTGTTGTCTGAGACACCTGCCGCTTCTCCCTTTGACGCAGCATTGGAGGAGTTCCGCCTGAATATGCGTACTGCACTGGACGGATGGCGAAGCGGCAAGATGTCCGCATCGGCTTGCGCCTCGGAATGTGAACAACTCTACGAAGATGCTACAGAGGAAGTAGCCATCATCTTGCAGAAAGCCGACAATGGCAATTCTATTGGAAAGGTGCCATGCGGGAGCAACATTCCCGAATCTGTCGGACACGCCTTTTGTATGACCGCACTCGCCTCTGTCTGCGAAGCCACTTTCCATCAGGTGCTTGGTCAGGAAACAGATAACGCCCTCGCCACCTCCCTTCTTCCCTTCTTTTACAAAGATCTGGGAGGAGACTGGCTCTCGTTCATCGAGGCGACAAAGGCAATATCTGAATTGGCATTGGATGGCAGCTCACCCGTCTTGCAGCAGGAAAGCGCAGCCATCAAGTCACAGTTTCAGTCGCTCTGCCGACCGTTCCTTGCCATTGTAGCCAACCAAGAGGTTTCCTGTCCATCAAAAGGCTGTATCAACCTCTAATAATCACCGTACAACGCTTCCTCTTTTCTACTGGCACCGTGCTTCACACGCCTGCCATTGCTGTAAAATAATCGGGCTTGCCCGTTGGTCGTAAATGAGGGAATTTGGGTAGCCTAATACCCCTCTTGGTCTCCGACCATCGGGAGGCTGTCTTTACAAGCAGCAAGCTGGGGACAGGAGAGTTGTACACACATAAAAAGAATAAGGTTATGGCGACACCAAAACAGGTTATGGATTTCCGACCATCTAAGGGAATCACCACAGCACAGAGCAACGAGCACCAACGCCGTTGGACGGAAAAGGGTTGGGGATCCGCTGAAGCGACAGGCAACTACGACCGCAGCCGTGAGCGGCTCAACTTCGAGATTCGGGGCGGCAAGGTCTGTCCCATTGACAAGAGCCGAAGCATCCCGGAGCGCATGGCTGACATCCTGCGGAGCCGTGGAATCAAAGACCCCAACGAGGGACTGGCAGAGCCGCGCTTCCGCACTGTGGTCAATTTCATCTTCGGAGGCTCTCGTGAGCGTATGACGGAACTGGCATTCGGTGACCAGAAGGTGAATCTGACTCATGGAGCGGACAATTCACACCTTCACCGATGCAAGGACATTGAGGAATGGGCAAAGGATGTTTACCGCTTCGTCGCGGACAAATACGGTGAGGAGAACATCGTCGCTTTCATCGTACACTTGGACGAAACCAATCCACACGTCCACTGCACCCTCTTGCCAATCAAGGACGGCAAGTTTGCATACAAGCAGATATTTGCCGGAAAGGACAAGTACGAGTTTTCTGCCAGGATGAAAGCCCTGCACAGCGAGTTCGCCGAGGTCAACAAGCGTTGGGGCATGGAGCGCGGGACTTCCGTCTCAGAGACGGGAGCACGCCACCGCACCACCGAAGAATACCGCCGCCAGCTGTCAGAACAGTGCACCACCATTGAGCAGTCCGTTGCCGCCCATCAGCGGACACTCGCCTCGCTCCAGTCGGACATCCGTCTGGCAGAGCGGAGAGTAAAAGGACTCACCTCAATGGTCAACAACCTCTTGCAGGAGAAGGCTGAGAAGGAGGCGGCACTTGCTGAATTGCATCGGCAGATTCTTGCAGGTCACGACAATCCTGATGCTCTCCGTCAACAAGTCCAAGAGCTGGAGCAGGAACTGTCCGCTATCCAGTCGAAACTGGACGACAAGCAGGAGAAGCTCTCAGAGGCTGACCGCAAGCTCGATGCCCTGCGTGAGGAGATGACCGCCATGAAGGAGCGCACGGAGGAGTTGCGGCAGGAGGCACACAGATATTCCGATACTATCCGACAAGGTGCGGACACCGTTCTCAGAAATGCCCTTCTCGAAAACATGGTCAGCGAGTTCTCCGAACGTGTAGCACAGCTTTCCAATGAGGGCAAGGACGTGTTTGACGGTTCCCTGCTTCAGGCCTTTGCAGAGAATGGAACGGAGGTGATGTACTGTGCCACGCTTCTATTCCTCGGCTACGTCGATGATGCCACCACCTTTGCCGAAGGTCATGGCGGTGGCGGCAGTTCGTCCGACCTCAAATGGGGACGTGACGATGACGAGGATGAACGCGCTTGGGCACGCCGATGCATGATGAAGGCTGCACGCATGATGCGCCCCTCTTCCGGCAAAAAGAAGAAACGATAAGCGGCACTGTCACGTATCACCTGTTATAGTATTCACCAGATTAAATTGAACAACATGAGAAAAATACTTATTCTATCCCTTGGCTTAGCCCTGTCATTGGGCTTACAAGCCAAAGACTATCACCGCACGGCGGACACCACCACCGTTGTACGCAGACTTTCGGCAGACGGTATGCTTCGTCCGCTTAAACCTTCCTACATGAAAGGGGCATTGGTCGCTTCGCCATGGACGGACAACTGGTTTGTCCAAGCGGCAGGAGGAACTACGGTCTTCCTCGGCAAACCGCTCGGATGCAACGACCTATTCGGTCGCATGAAACCGGCATTCTCCGTGTCGATCGGCAAATGGTTCACACCTTCCGTCGGCGGTCGTCTGAACTATGGCGGTATGCAGTTCAACGACTGCAACAACTCCTCGCAGGACTACCAGTACCTGCGTGCTGATTTCATGTGGAATGTCCTCGGCAACCTCTACAAGGACGATGTCCACACCCTTGCCAGATGGAGTGTCATTCCATACGTGGGCGTGGGTATGTTGCACAACAAGGATAATGCCCACAAACCCTTTGCCTTTTCCTACGGCATACAGGGACAGTATCATCTCTCCCGACGCATTGCTGTTACGGCAGATATAGGCAACATGACCACCATGCAGGATTTTGACGGCTATGGCAAGGCACACCGCCTTGGCGACCATCTGCCGTCCGCATCCCTCGGCCTCTCTGTCCGCATCGGCAAGACTGGCTGGAAGCGAGTGATAGACGCTCGTCCGTACATCGCACAGAACGAATGGCTTTCCGCCTACGCCGCATCCCTTTCTGACAGCAACAGCCGCTATCACGCCCAGCACGATCGAGACTGTCAGACTCTGGAGCAGCTGCGCAAGATTCTTGCCATCGAGGGACTTATGGACAAGTACAACTACCTCTTCTCTGACGATGCCACTTCCTCCGTCACAAATGGCTATCCTCGGAACGACTACAGCGGTCTCAACTCCCTTCGAGCAAGGATGAGAGACAAGTATGGTAATGGTCAAAAGGCAAAGGTCGTGGAGTCCGCCTCTTGTACAGAAGAATATGGCAATGCTGAAAGTGAACCGGAAGACGATTACCTTTCGCTCATCCACTCAGGAAAGGTTTGCATAGGTGCGCCCATCTATTTCTTCTTTGAACTTGGCACTGATAGGTTGCTCAACAGGTCGCAGCTCGTCAACCTTGATGAAGTGGCGCGCATCGCCAAGAAATATGGCTTGAAGGTTAAGGTCATTGGTGCTGCAGACAGTGCCACGGGCAGTGAAACTATCAATGACAACCTCAGTCGTTCCCGTGCCAGATTCATTGCAGAGGAACTGATGAAACGTGGTATGGAAAATGGCACCATCTCTCAGATTTTCGACGGCGGCATTGACGATTACTCGCCCAATGAGGCGAATCGCCATACCAGAATCCTGCTGTATCTATAGCCGGACATACAGCTCCGAACAAGAGTACTAAAACTTTTTTTTCATTGATAAATTTTAGAAAGGGAGGGCTTGTCCGTGATGGATAGGCCCTCCCTTAATCATATATGTATCAACGCATATTCTATGCGCATATCTTTTTTTTATCCGTGTTTCTCAGTACTTGACCAGTCAAGCAGGAAGTCATATATACTCATTATCTGTATGCCGTTTTCGTCGCTCCACTGCTTGGTATGTTCTCCCACGATCAGCAGTTTACGGAAAGAGTCATCAACGAGACGCAGCGACCGTTTCTCCTGTTCCATCTTTTCTGCATTGGGCATACGCCACGCCGACTGGATGTAGATTCGCTCGCTCCCTTTGTTGCAGACAAAATCCACTTCCAATGTCACCCTCTGCTGCTTTCCTTCCGCATTCCTCACTCGATGATAGACGTTGCCCACATCTACGAGCCATCCACGCATACGCATCTCATTGTAGATGACGTTCTCCATGATATGAGTCGGCTCGCTCTGACGGAACGACAGAATAGCGTTTCTCAAACCTACATCCTGATAATAATACTTGGATAGCGAACCGATGTATTTCCGTCCCTTGATGTCGAACCTTTCGGATTTTTCGATAAGGAAAGCATCCTGCATATATTCCAGATAAGCCGACACTGTCTTGTCGGTTATGCTTTGCACATTGCTTACGGACTTGAACGTATTGGCTATATTCAG
This sequence comes from Bacteroides stercorirosoris, assembly GCF_900142015.1. Taxonomy (GTDB): domain Bacteria; phylum Bacteroidota; class Bacteroidia; order Bacteroidales; family Bacteroidaceae; genus Bacteroides; species Bacteroides stercorirosoris. The sequence goes on along the minus strand of NZ_FQZN01000003.1, from coordinate 87,576 downwards.
TGCATTGACAGGTGCTCCTAAACTGGATGCTACGGTCTTCGACAATTCTTCAAATTCAGGTCTCAGTTCTATGTTGTTCCGCTCGTAGATATCACGTAGATATACCGTGCGATAAAGGCGACGCAGGAAATCAGCCTTCTTCTCATCCCCAACCTGTGTAAGTAGTTGCGGCAAACCTCCGTATAGTCTGTATTCAGCCCAACCGTCTTCTTTCGAACCGTCATACACCGTCATGAACTCCTTGAAGGATAGTGGCCACACATGTATCTCGTCACCTCTGCCTCGGAATTCCGTCACCACGTCAGAGGACAGGAAACGTGAGTTGGAGCCTGTGACATACACATCCGCCCCTTCGGTGACCGACAAGGAAGAGAGCACCTCTACAAAGTCTTCCACCTCCTGCACTTCGTCGATGATGATGTAATAGGTCTCATCGTCAATCATCATCTTTTCCACCCAGTCCAACAGGTAGTCCGGGTTCTTGAACTCTCTGTTCTTCCTACTCTCCATGTCGATGACGAGGATATGGTCTTCTCTCACGCCCTCATCCAACAGATGCTGACGAAAGAGTTTCTTCAGCAGGAACGACTTGCCTGAACGTCGCAATCCTGTGATTATCTTTATGAGTCCGTTGTTCTTTGAACGGCTCAAATGTTCTATGTATCTATATCTGTTTACTATCATGTTTTACGAAAAACTGTCACTTGTGACACTTTTTCGGAGGCAAAGTTATATATTTTATCTCAAACCAAAGAAAGAAATCAAGAAAAAAGCACTAAAAATCAATGATTTTCCCGTTTTGTAGTGTCTATTCCACTTGCCGATGCCCATTTTTCTTTGCAAAGTTACTGCCAGGGCGAATGGTCAAGTACCGCCATGCTAACAGGCAGAGGATTGAACGACAGCTTTCCGCAAATCAAAGATTTGGGTATTTCATTAACTCCTCCGTCTGTTTCCTTGCCTTATCGCCCTCATTCCGCAGTCTTTTGATGCACGAAAAATCAGTTCCCGGCAAGCGGAGCCGAAAGGCTTCAAAAGGAGGGAAGAAAGAAACGGTTAAGCGAACGCAGAGGGAATTTATTCACTATGCTGAGTGTGAGTTTCTTCAACGAAGTTAAAAACAAGTTGAACATTCAAACATTAAACGATATGAGGACAAGAAGATTGAGCAAAGAACAAGGAAAGCAGTGCAATATCAGCCGTTTCCCCAACTTCCACAAGAGCGGAAGCATCAGAGGCATGAAGCGCATCTATTATGGCATGGATGCCTTGTTGGTGCGTTGTTATGAGAAGCGATAAATTATGAGTAGTGATTACAGCACTGCTTATCAAGATATTTGTCAGCGAATAAATTACCTCAAAGACTTGTCATAACTACTTCTCATAATTATATTTGCTTTGAGTGATTTTGCTCATAAAACGAATACAAATATGGAAGAAAAAAACATCAACAGGCTTCTTAAGTTATGCGATGAATACTTCCTCCAGAACCGCCATTGCAAGAATTACATTCAGCACTGTAAGAATACCTGGTACAAGGGTATTCTGTCATTTATGAATGAGCTTGGGGTAGAAGATTATTCTCCTGACATTGGTCAGAAATATCTTCAATCCGCCAGTGGCGCACTGTTGGTAGAAAAGTATCCCCGTGTAATCAGAAGAGGAATCCATATGCTGGATGACCTTTTCAACATCGGGCGAATACGTCGTCGCTGTTATACAAAAACAGACTTTCCACTGGAAGGCGAAATAGGCGGATTGGCGAAAGGCTTTATTGCTTATCTACAGGTATCGGGGCGTAAAGAGCATACCCTGTATAACCATAGAAGACACCTAAGCAGACTCGTAAGTTACCTTACCGACAAAAGTATAGCGCGAGTTGCCGAGATGGAAGAAAGCCATCTCTTCTCCTATATGTCAGCCGTTCAATTGGAGAAACGTTCAGTAACCATATCTATCAAAGGCTTTGTCAGATACCTGAAGAATAATCGAATCATCGGTAATGGACTGGATTACTTTCTGGATAACTTCAAGGCACATGACAAGGAACGTATACCGTCGTTCTATTCGGAGGCTGAAATTCTCAGGATTGAGGGAATAATAAACCGGAATACATTCTTGGGGAAAAGGGACTATGCCATTGTCGTGCTCGCTTCAAGACTTGGTCTGAGGGCTGCCGATATTGCAGGTCTTAAATTCTCTCATATCGACTGGCAAAAAAGTGAAATCCGCTTGTCCACCCAGAAGACAGGGAAAGTTGTGGAACTCCCGCTTCTGGCAGAAGTTGGAAACGCTATCATAGACTATCTCAAGAACGGAAGGCCACATTCATCTTCCGAAAACATATTCCTGCTTGCGAGAGCTCCATATTGCGAGATAACCTCTCGAATTGTCAGTAATGTTGTCCAGTCGGTCATGAGGAAATCAGGCATTGACACATCTCAAAGGAAACACGGACCACATTCCCTGCGTCACGCATTGGCTACAAACATGCTGGGGTTAGGTGCGACAATGCCAACGATATCAGAAGTTCTGGGACACCAAAGTTCCGAAACGACAAACGTATATCTCAAAATCGATATACAGTCGTTAAGAAAATGCGTACTTCCGGTTCCGGAAGTGTCCAAACGGTTCTATGAGCAGAAAGGAGGATCGTATGAGTAAAAAAGTCTCCTATGAAAGCGTTTTAGGACCATATATGGAGGAGCTGCTCAGGATGAAACGGGCACAAGGCATGGACTCGACCACATTAAGCTGGATTTTTAATGATCTTGACAAATATGTGCTTAGAGCGGGACTTAAGGACACCTTCGTAACAGAAACATGGTATAATCAATGGAAGGAAAGTCAGAATAATATTTGCGAGAGAACACTCTACCACAAGTGTAGCGCATGGCGACAGCTCCTGTCTTATATGAGCAAGAGAGGCTGTCATTGCTTTATTCCACGTCTGCCAAGAAGACCCAGATCTTCTTTTGTGCCTTATATCTTCAGCAAGAAACAGATAGAGGCTCTCTTCATGGCGATTGACAATCAGAAGTACCTCTCCAATGACAAGCGTAATGGATTATTCTCAATGCCGGCTTTGCTGCGCCTCTTATACAGCACAGGTCTGAGAGTATCGGAAGCACTGGCTTTGAAGAATAAGGATGTGGATATGTCGATAGGAATAATCAAAATCAGAGACAGCAAAAATAACTCGGAAAGGATGGTCGCTCTCTGCGAGTCGATGAAAAAAGTTCTTCTTGACTATCTGGAATATAGGAACAGTCTGTCCCTGAAAGACCTGACTGACCCTGAACGGCCTCTGTTTATCCGGCTTGACGGCGATTCTCTTACCAAGACAACTGTCTACCGATTCTTTTACCGAAGCTGCGAGGATGCTGGCATTGAGCTTCAGGGGAGGTCAATAGGACCAACAGTTCACTCTCTCAGACATACATCCGCGACTCATGCACTTGCTAAAATGTCGGATGAAGGTATTGACATCTATACGGCCCTTCCCATCCTTTCATCAAGTCTGGGACATATGAAACCTTCTTCAACAGAATATTATGTCAGGCTGACCTTGTCAATGTTCCCGGATATAGAAGACCGTGTCTCTTCTATAAATGAGTTTGTCTTCCCTAAAACCAGCAGATTATGAAGACAACCACAGACTTCGCATTCCACATAACCCGGTATTTCTCACAGTATCTCCCTCACGAGCGCAATGTAAGCCCAAATACTGTAGCTTCTTACAGGAAAGCTTTCATTGACTTCATCAGATACATGGACGAGAAGAAACATATCCCGGTGGAAAAATTGAAGCTTAAGCATCTTGTAAAAGAGAATGTCGTAAGCTTCCTGAGATGGCTGATCGAGGAGCGGTCCGTCTCGCCCCAGACAAGGAACCAAAGGCTCGCAGCCATATGTTCCTTCTGCAAATACCTCCAAGTCCCTGCGGTGGAATCCCTTGACAAATGGCAGACCATATGCTCCATCCCGAAATTGAATCAGGAGAAAAAAGCTATCGAGTATCTTACGATAGAGGGAATCAAACTTCTTCTTTCTCAACCGGAAACATCCACCCGACAGGGACGGCGCCATCAGGCACTTTTGTCCCTGATGTATGATACAGGTGCGCGTGTTCAAGAAATGGCTGACTTGACGCTCGGAAGCCTTAGAATAGAATCAAAACCTTATACTGTAAAAATTGTCGGGAAAGGCCGTAAGGCCCGGATCGTCCCGCTTTCAGAACAGCAGGTCGAACTTTTGAAGGAGTACCTGAAAGAGAACCATTATCCAACAGCACCTCTTGATGTTCCCCTTTTCAGAAACAGTCAGGGAAGAAAACTTACAAGGGAAGGTATAAGCTTTATCGTGAAAACTTATGCAAATCACGCCCGAATGATAGACCCCGGACTAATACCGGAAAGAGTGAGTCCACATTCTTTTCGGCATTCAAGAGCCATGCACTTGCTTCAAGAAGGGGTAAACATAGTTTATCTCAGGGATATACTCGGACATGTCTCAATCCAGACTACTGAAATCTATGCAAGAGCTGATTCCAAAGCTAAAAGAGAGGCTTTGGAAAAGGCATATAGAGGAACAACGCCAGTACCCGAGAGAATATGGGACAAGGATAAGAACCTTCTTTCGTGGCTTCAGTCTTTAGGGAAATAAAAATATTATGAGCAGTGGAACGGAGAAGTATTTTACCCAATGATGGTGTTTGCAATGATTTCCATGTTCCACTACTCATAATTTATCGCTTCTCATAACATCTTTTATGAGAATCTTTGCATAAGCGTTGCGGAGATTATATCTACAACGTCAGCAGTGAGCCAAACATCTATTATCAGGCAAGTATTTAACTCTTAATTCAAAGGATATGAACAACAGATTATCAGAAAACGAGCAGGCATTTGTCGAGTGCTTCTCACGGTTCGTTAACGGTCAGATGGGTTCTGCCTCCAAGGTAGGCAACGCCCTTGCAGATGACCATCGCTATCTCATCAACGAAAAGGGCAAGGTGGTGTTTGCCTTCTTGGAACGCCTTGCCAACGACTATCAAAAAGGTCGTTATGACCAGCGTGACGAGTGGGTGTGCCAGTTGGCAGCAGAGACTATCGAACACCTTGTAGAGAACGGAATGTATTACAGAACACTTAACAACGATTGACTATGGCAAGCAGATTGATTACACCCGCATTGGAGGAAAGACTGAAATCCTATCCTCTGTATTCACAGGACGGCAAAGGCAAGGATGCCGTTTGTGTGGCAATATTCTTCATCGGACACGTCCGTTGGTTCGTACTTGAAGGACAGCCGGAAGGTAACGACACCACGTTGTTCACCATCGTATGCGGTCTGCATGAAACGGAGTATGGCTATACCTCCGTCAATGAAATGGAGAGCGTAAAGGTGGATGGCTCCAAATATGGAGTGGACGAGATATTTCAAGTGGAGCAGTTGGACGGCTTCAAGCCGGTGAAACTGAAGAGCATTCCAGACGAGGATTTACAGACTTTCCTGAATAGAATGGAAAAGAAGTGAACATCATATGATAACACCCAAAGACAAAAGATAATGGACAGCAATCAACTTATCAGGCATATCTGCCGCAGCATTAAACGAGACCGCTTTTGTTGGAGGAACTATCTTCAACCATCCTCTTACTATGGTCGAGAACTCGCAGTCACTCCGTTATTTTGCTCCTATGGGCAAATCGGGTACAGCATCTATTTCCCATATTCCAATTTGCCAAACATCGACTACGATTGGGAGACCAAAGAATTAACTGTTGATGACATAGATTGGAAAGAGTGGATAAGAGACTGTCAAAAGTAACTCCATAACCAAAGCAGCCGCAGGGACAATACTCCTTGCGGCTGACTATTGTTAGTACCTACTATGAGTAGTAAAGCCTACGATTAGTATATACTACGATACTACTCTCATCTTCGGAAAGCGGACTTGGCAACGTGCTCCTCTTGTACCTCTTCCTTCTGGTACTCCTCCATGTCGAGCAGTTGCTCATACGCAGAGCTGATGTTTGCATCCATAGAATGGTCATGGCTGAAAGGGAAGGAGTGTTTCACTGAGAGTCCTGTATTGGTCACAGTCCCCACATCCAGACTATCCTTATCCTTGTTATATTGCAGGTTCAGCAGACCGCCATTTGGCATCTGGAATATCGGCATCTTTCGTTGCGCCAATTCCGAAAACTCTTCGGCGGTCATCTCCCTCGCCACTGCCTTCACGTCCTCACTGGCACGTCCTATGCCATAGCGAGTGATATGGTCACGCACCTCCTGTTCCGTATGCTTTAGGAACACCTCATACGTACCACCGACACTGCCATTATATACCACTGCAAAGTCCTTGTCCTCTATCAGCAGGTCATCGCCTCTGTTCTGGCATGGCTTCCTGTAAGTATGCTCCTCGTCCATGCCGTTACCGTCATAGTAATCCTTGGCAAGTTTCAGTAGTCCATCATAGTCTCCTCGATCTTTCAGCTTATCCAGTTCCGATGTGTCATCCGTTGATTGGAGATAGGCAACGGAAGCGTAATATACCCGCCCGTCATCCATACTTCCCTCCATATTCTCCTCTTTGCCGACATTTTCCTTCTGCTCAGCCTTTTTCTCCTGGTCTATCTCCATAGCAATCTTGTCGATATGCTGCGTGAGCATTGAGGTAGCTTTTTTCACATCGAGTAGCGTGGTCTTGATGAACTGCGGTGACTCCTTCAGCGAATCCAGCCAAGACTTCAAATAGGCAGCCGAATCTCCTTTCAGATGCTTCGTCATGCCATATCGCTGAGCGGTCAGCGCAGCCGTCAGTTCTGCCACCAGTTCCTCGCGTGCATACTCTGCCGAGCCGAAGGTAGCGGGCTTGATGCGGTCCAACAGTCCCTCCGCACCCGTGGAGTGTCCCATCTCATGGAAAAGGTTCGAGTAGAAAGACTCCCCGTCCTTGAACTGCCTTTTTTCCGGCATCACAATCTCGTTCTTGCTGATGGAGAAATAGGCGGAATCACCGAACATCGGTTTGATGGGACATATCCAACGGTTGTCCGCTATCATCCTATCCACGGGTTCAAAGGCAAACTGCTCATCCTTCTCTACCTTGGGCATCGAGTATTCCTGTTCCAGTTTCTCCCAAAACTCTGGTCTGACCTCCTTCAGGTTGGTCTGCGCCACATTGAAGACATGGTAAGTCTGAAGTTTTGGATATACATTATACTTTTCGCGCTCCTCCTGAGAGAGCAGTTTGTAGTCCTCCCACTTGATGTGCTCCTTTGTTTCCTTATTGACCACCGTAAACGTAGTGAGCATCACAGGAAAAGAATGCTCACCTTTCAATACTGACACACGGGGCTTCTGTTCCTCGTTTTTCTTGCCAGTTTTGTTAAACTGCTGTATGCGGTCGAAGGTACAGAAGCGAGGAATCTTGTAACCCTCCTTCTCGCAATGCAGGAGCAACATCATAGCGTTCATGCCATTATATTCTCGTCCGTTCAGATTTTTCGGCCATTGCAGCGTGCCCTCTGTAAACCATGGCTTTTTCCATCCGTCTTTGCCCGACAGCGACTGAATACGCTCAATCATCATATCGGCAAACAGGCCGAGTGCCTTGTCTTCGGCACTCGGACCTTCTTTAGTATAAGGCTTTCCCATAGTCTTTAACCGTTATAGGGCTGCGGAACATATTCGCTCATCTCCGACACTCGGCAGGAGAAGTCCAGCTTGTCATTGAAGACACAGACAGACAACGCCCCTTTGATGTTCGCTTTCACACCCGGTTGCAGCCATGCCTCACGTTTGCCATCGAAGAGGAAGAAACTTACCCAGATGTATTCAAATCCGTCCTGTACCTTCTCTGCGCTGAAAGCGGAGAACTGGCAGTACGGCACACCATTCTTGTCTGTCTTGTCCTCAATGCTCTTGCCCACCTTGCCGCGGAACTCCATCACGCCCTTGATGTAGTCCTCTGCCTCGGCAGTCTGGTGGCTGATGCTGCTTGCCGACAGGTTGAAATAAAGGGCATCGCCCCGTTTCCTCGGTACCAATACACCGACTACCTCAATGTGCTCGCCAATGTTGCAGCTGCCTACCTCCGTCAGTGTCCCGTCCTTGATGACCGACACCTCGATAGTCTTGTTAATCCCGCTCTTCGCCGGAATGACTATGTTCATGGCAAAGCTCACAAAGGCCTTGCCCTCCTTGTTCGTGCGGCAGGTCGCTGCCTTGCTGACCGTTCCGCACACTGTTACATTACATTTGATCATTGCTCGATACTTTTTGAATTATACATCTCCATTGTCCAAGTGAAATGTCTTCGCAATGTCAATAATCTCTTTTCAATCATCATATACCGGCGCACGTATCAGTTCATAGACCATCCACGTTGCTACGATAAGTTGGAAGCCGAGATGGATGACGGCCACGGTCTGACCGAAAAGCCATTGGGTAAGCATGAAGTGCCCTGCCACTGCCAGCATACCCATCAACACTGTACACAGATGACATGCTATCCTTTTCATTTCCTTTGCAGATTTTGTTGTTGACTCTCAGCCTCCATCCCCTGCTCGAAGTTCTGCGAAGCCTGTTGTGTCGCCACGATGCCTGTCACCATTCCCGCTATCTTCATCCGTTTGCTTTCTTCCGACAGGTTGACATTGCCCAAAATGAGCGACAGGCGGTTCATCTCCGAGGAGGTCAGTTCACGGTCAATCTTCACCGTACCGCTCTCTGCATGAAGCACGGTCTTGCCGTTCTCCCCCACAGTAATGGCGCATTGCCTCATGCCTGGAACAAGCGAAGTCAGATCTACGAGCCGGTTGGCTGCCATGGCAGAGATAAGTCCCTTTTGTCGCTCTTCATCCTTGCTGTCAATCTGCGCTGCCAACATCATCAGCGACATAAAGGTGGTCATCGCCATGTCGAGTATTGGATCATTCGTTCCCGAAATGCCAACGCCGCTGTCCTCTGAGGAAAGGAGTTTCTTCATCCAGTCCTCCGACGAAACCTTCTGCTCCTGCGGCACGTCACTTTTGTATTTCGCCAATAGGTCATTGCCGTTATGCAGGGCCTGTAGCTTGATGTTACCTTTCTGTCCGATTTCTGCCAGATAAGCGGCTGGATCCATATCCCTTTTTGAGCCGTCAGCCGATACGCTCTTCACTCCAAAATGCAGATGTTCGCCAGTGGTTCGTGTGCCGGTATTTCCAGACATCCCCAACTTCTGTCCGGCATTAACCACGTCGCCTACCTTTACTGCTATGTCGGAAAGATGCAGGTAGGAGCATTGCACCTTGCTGCCACCCTCACGGCTGTATTCCACGGTAACGGATTTCCCTCCTGACGTGTTCGCATTATGGTTCACCGCAACCACCTTTCCGCCGTTCTCAGTAGCCAGCACCGCCTCATGGTTCGTCTTGATGTCAATGCCCTTGTGCATCTGCTGCTTGGTGGCATCCATAGGGTCTTGGCGATTACCGAAAGGCGAGGTGATGAAGAGAAATTCCTCTCGCTCTACAGGAAAGGAATACCCGGCAGACTGCGGTACATGGGCAGCAGGCATTTCTCTGCGATGATTATTCTCCACGCCGAACGACCGACCTTCTGCTCGCATCTCTGCCATCACCTCACGGTCATACTTGTCCAGTCCGTTGGCTTCAATGACGCGTTGCAGACTCGCTGCATAACCGCCGCCAGTGGCATAGCCAGCCTTCTCAATGCCCTTCGTCCATCCCTTGTAGTCGTCAGGTGAAAGCGTGAAGCACTGCGCATAACGCTTGTTCTGCTTCAAGAACTGCGAGTGATGCTCATAGCTGTCACCCACGCTTTTGTACTTGCAGAACTTCTCATTAGGCTTGTCGTCCGTATAGACTCCATACTCACCGCCATTCTTCAGCCACGAATCCGTAGCCTTGATGCCGAAGTGATTGTTGCATTCACGAGACAGTTGACTCTGTCCGTTGCTGCTTTCCAGAATGGCTTGCGCCAAGATGACGGAGGCGGGAATCCCATACCTCCGCATCTGCTCTTTGGCTTCCTCCGCATATTGTGCGGCATACGCTGCGTTCTTTCCCATAAGACTATCTCCTTAGACTGGTGTGTTGTTCTGTTTCCTGGTTCTCCTGTGCCATCGGCCTTCCAGCCTCTTTTCCCGGTGACACCATCTCCGTTATTCCACGCTTCGACGATGTTGTCTGCTTCGGCACCTCCAGCTGGTCACAGATGGCTACCCGTTCTCCCGCACGAATGAGCTTCGGCAAATAGGTATCGAGAGCATGATATGGGAATCCAGCCATTGCCAACGGCTTGCCTTCATCATCCTTACGCCCATTGCTCTTTGTCAGCGTAATGCCCAATATCTTGGATGCCTTTACTGCATCATCCTTGTAAGTCTCGTAGAAATCACCGCAACGAAAGAGAAGAATAGCATCAGGATGTTTTTTCTTCAAGTCAAGATATTGTTGGACAAGGGGAGAGATAGCAACCTTGACAGCCTTTTCTTCCTTCTTCTCTTCCCTTTGTTCTGATGCCTGTTCTTTCTGGTCTGAAGGTTTATCTTCCTGCTGTGCCATTTCTTTCTGTTCATCATGCTTCTCAACAGTTGCCGTTTCCGCTTGCTTCACCTCCGTCGCTTCTTCCTGCTTCTCCTGTGTACTTTGCTCGACGTTGTTGTCTTTCTGCAATACATCGGCAAACAGCGAGGCGGCAAGGCTCTGCTTATATGAATCCCTGTCAGGAGCCACCCACAATCGTTGCCATTGGGACGGACTGACACTTCTCGGCTGCAATTTCTTGCCGTCGATAGTGGCTGCACACAGACATTCGCCCGACTTGGCACGAAACACCGCTACACGCTGGATGCGGTTCAGATCAACCTCCTGCTCATTGCCACCAAAGATGTCAACCTTCAGGTCGGGTTTCGCCTCTGCCATAGCATAATACTTCTGTGCCAATTCCTCACGCACACGCTCAATGTTGTCCATCGACTGCTTCAAGGTGGTGAAGAAATGATTGAGGTCTCCTTTGTCGGGATAGACGGCAAAGCCTTCCTTGCCTTCGGGCTTGATGTACAATGCCCACCGCTCCTTGTCGTCCTTCACCAACTGCACATTATCGAAACCGATGTCACGGCTGTGGATCACGGCTTCCGTGGCATCTAATGAGGAAAGGTCTTCGATAGACCAGTTGCGCAACCTCGATACCGTGATTTTCTTGTCTGCGAAATAACTGTCATCGGGACGGAAACCCAAGGCACCATCGGGATTATAGAAACGCACGTTGTCATAGCCTTCTTTCTGCAAGGCATTGGTGAAGCGTTGCTTGTTCATTCCCTTGATCTCGTTATTCACCTCCAACGACGCACCCTGTGGCAACACCACATCGGCGGTCTTATTAGCATCATCGCGCACGATAACCACGGTACGCTGCTCCTCATTGGGATGCTGCTTGATTTCGTCAGCCACGAAATAATGGTTGGGCAACTGTCCCTGCATCTGCGCCGTCTCTCGCTGATGCTGGTTGGTGGCATACTCCACCTTTTCACCCAGTTCGGCTTTCTTCAACACCTTCAGCGCACCGTTCACCTCACTCTCGATGGCATCAATCAGGCAAGGGTCTTCCTTCAGTTCCCTCGTCCAATAATCCACCATGCCCAAGCTGTCCTTCGACAAGCGAGCGGGCAGTCCCAGTTCGAGCATCTTCACACCCGAAGCAAGTTCCGTGATGAGCTTCTCCTTCTTCACGGCATCCTCAGACGGGGCTTTGCCGTTCTTCATGACCATGCCCTCACGTGCCAACCGCTGCTGATGACCAGTGGCAGACACCAACTGACGCATCATCTCCTGTACATAGTCGTTGTAGTGCTCGAAGTCTCGTTGCCGAGGAAGGTAAATAACATCTTTCTCAGTGTCGTAATGTGCCACACCCGTACCGTCTTGACGGACATTCACAAGGTTGTCCTTCATCTTTTGAAGGAAACCGTTGACGCGCCCATGAAGCTGCTTGTCCTCCTTATCGCCATAACCTCTGTCTTCCACCGTGCCGTCTTTCTTCAAGACTGTAGTGTAGGCAGTTTCGTTGGCCATTGGCAGGAGCGTCTGGTCGATATTGAAGAGCACACGTATCTCACGGTTCTTCACTCCCTTATACTGTTGCTTGTCCTGGTCCGACAGCTCAGCGTATGCCTCCTTAGTAATGACATCGTCGGGATTGTTGCGGTTGACGTACTTGTTCCAATTGTAATACAAGAACGGCACGCCTTTTTCATGTTCCCTCACGCTCTCACCCCGTGCCTTGGCTTCGGAGAACTGCGTAAACAGATTGCTCTTACACCCCTTGGCATCTGAGTCGAGGGCAAGGATAAGGGCATTGAACGGACTGACCGAAAAGCCCTTGGGATAGAGTTTCGGATATAGCTTCCCACTTGCGTTCAACCAATGCCCCTTCGCATCTACCGCACTCGTCAGTGCCTCAGTAAGCAGCGACACCTGTTTCTCCGCCGCCCGCTTCTCAAAATCTGATTTCTCTTTCATGCTTTTATTTTTTGTTATTGTATTCCTCTTGGTCGTATCATTGTTTCCCGTGTCTGTTCCTCATATTGAGTCGCTGCCATCTGACGCATCTGGTCGTTCTTGGCGAGTATGGCGTTAGCCAATGTATTCAGTGGCAATGCCCCCGACTGATACGCCCCAATCACGCTATCAGGCAGTTGGATGGTACAAGGCACATGGTCGATGTTTGCAACCAGGCATCGACCTTGCAGCTTCGGGTTGCTGATGCGAGGATTGAGTGGCTCATCGGGATATTGTCGGTACTGCACACGTGACGCACCAGCACCCACCACAGTTGGTGCAATGCCTTCCTGCTGTTTCCTGCCCAGCACCTCATGTCCCGCCTTGTTGAGCAGATTGGCACCTCCCATGCCTATCAACAGCATCTTCAGTATGGGATTCTTTACGAACATACCAGCCACGATGGAGGCCAAAGGAAGCAGACTGTTGTCCATATTGAGCGACTTCGTCTTGCCCGTGAACAGTCCTACAAGTACATCGGGCAGCATCGCCAACACATAGCCAAGGTTCTTGCCAATGTCTGAAAAGCCGTTCAGCCCGAAGCTCTGTAAAAGTCCGTCCCATCCACTTTCATTGGTCTGCAAGGCGGCTTGCTCTGGCGATTCTACAGATGGTGTTGCCTCTTCTGTCGATGAATCAGGAGTTTCCTGCGGTTCTGCTTTCTTCTCCTTCTCAGCCTCTGCATCCAGTCTCGCCTTAACCTTCAGATACTCGTCTTCCTGTCCGGGTGCGACTATCAAGGGCACATCCTTGTACTTGCCTGTACGTTTGGCTGCTTCGTTTCTCTGAGGGTCAAGGAACGTACCTTTATTCCATGGGAAGGAGGTCTGTTCAGTTTGTTTCGTCCAATCCATAAATGTGATATTGCTCGTGGGAATCTTGTTCTTGAAATGGCTGTTGGTAGCCTTGATATAGTTGTTCTCGTGGTTCTTGATGACCTTTGCCTGTTTGCGGAATGAGGCGAAGACATTGGTGTCCGTACCGAAAACTCCCTTGCTGATACACTCCTCGACACTGACCTCTTGTTTGCTGCCTTTTTTGCCAAGGCGTTCCATGCCGACATTCATCACCATATCGATGCCGACAAACTTGGCGAAAGTCGCCCATGAGCCGATACCTCCCATGGCCACGGCATCGGCACTCGCACCGGCAGCCCATCCCGCTGCCTTCTCTGTTCGAGAGGGCTTATAGGCTGCCTCTCCTCTCGCTTCTATTTCTGCAGCAAGTGGTGACTTGTTCAGTTCATAGGGCAGACCGAACAGACTGCTCTGTGCCGCTTTGCGGATGATATAGTCGGCAGAGGATTTTGGCAGACGGTCTTTCACTAGTTTTTCTATCATCATCTGTTCCATGCGGTGGTCGATATAGGCGTATGCCAAATCACAGCCGAGTTGTTTAGATAGTGCATCGTACCGTTCGCGTCCTATCTCCGTTACCACCGCCTTGCGCCATTCCTCTGCCATCACGGCAAGGTCACGCTGCATGTCCTTGTTGCCGATAATAGCCTCCTTGCACATCGCCAGATAGTCTTCGGCGGTCTTGCTGTTCCACTCGCCTGTAATCCTCAGCGTGGCGTATGGGTCATCACCGGGCATATTGGCAGTGGCCAATGAGCGTAGGATGCCAGCCGCGCTGTTGGAGTAGGCTCGCATCTCGTCTGCCTGTCTGTTAGACAAGTCCCGCTGTACCCTGCCCATCACGGGGGCAAGGTGACACCCGAAATAGTCGCCCATCAGACGCTCTATCTCTGCGAATCGCTGACTGTTCTTTACTGCCATATACCTTTTTATATATTATACTGCTGTAATATCTGTTCCTTTGTCTGCTCGATGGCATTGTGATATATCTCCATCTGCTTAGGATAGTGTTCCTCCAACCATGCGTCCTTGTCCACTTGGCGGTGGATGAACTGCACAGCCATACGCTCCTCTATCTCCACGGAAGGTTCTCCATCTTCCTTGCCGTTGAACCATGCCTTTGTCCACCATCTCACGCCAGCCCGGTCGGGATAGACGCTCACCATCCTCGGTATGTCGAAGCTCTGGATATCCACGTCCAAGTCGGCAAGCGGATCGATGATGCCGTCATGCGTCAGGGCTTGCTCTTGGAGTTTTTTTTTAATACCTCGTCCATCGTGGAGAGATACACCTGATGTCGCATGGCAAGATAGTTGAGAAAGTCGGCAATGAGCAGGTTCTGCACCTTAGCCGCCAAAGGCATACAGCGGTTGCCGATGCCCAAGGGATTAGCCATGCTCGGCATGGTCTCGTAGAAGTAATGCTTGCTCGCTCCCAACGAGAAGATGTTTCTCAACGACTGCTCCATATGCTCGGGCACACTATATGCCCCCTGTTGCAGGTCCTCGAAATAGGAGGGGAGGAAGCGGAGCATCAATGTCTCTATCTCCTGACGGTCGGTGTCGTAGGGTGAAGGGATGTTCATGTTCAGTTCATTGATGCCCATTTGGGAATTGTGCTCCAATGCCTTGATATTGCCGTAGAGCATGGTGAGGAACTCCAACGGATTGATTTCCTCTCCGTCAAACCTCACCTCCATGTGCAGCAGGTCACCGCTGATGGCAATGGTCTGACCGGCCTTGACGCTTTGGGAAAAGTTGGCGAAGACATTGGAGAGATGTCTGTAAGTCACTTCGTATTTGCCGTAGCGGATGGTCTGGTAGATGCCATGCTCCGCGTCAGACCCGATGGCTGACACGGTTCCCGTAGCCACCGCCGACAGCAGGTAGTGGTTCACAGAGAAGTCTATGCCGTGATGGAAGAACGTTTCTCCCGTCACGGGATGTTTCTGCTCTCCGTAACCCAAGGACATCTGCACGTCCTGCTTTGTTGGCTCCTCAAACGGCATACAGTAGCCGCTCGATGAGCGTAGTATCATTTCTTCTGTATATCTCATATCGCTGTATATTGGTTATCGTTTCATCCCTCTGTTCTGTGTCTCTTCCTCTTCCATGTTCTGCCCATGCGAAGATGTGCCGCCTCCGTTAGGCAGAGCTTGCGCCACCTTAGAGTTGTTCCCGATGATCATCGCTCCAAGCAGCGCACCTGCAATCTTGCTCATCCAACCAAAGCGTCCGAATACCATGAAGGCGGCAGCCACCAGTCCGACGATGCTCATACCAGACACGTTGCCTTTGCCGATATTGCCAAAGAGATTGCCTATCATGTCGCATCCTCCGCCACCGAACATATTCCTGAAGAAGTCACTGATACCGCTAAACTGGGTGTCCATCTTTCCGGCTACAGTGTTCACAGCATCAACGGCTTCACCAGCCTTGCCCGTCAGACGTTGCACATCGTTGGCAGTTTGCGCCACCGCTTCCGTGGCATTCTCGCCGATGACTGCATCACCTACTATGCGTGCCACGCTCTTGTCTGTGGTCAGCTTCTCCCATGTCACATAGCCTGCGGCACTACCCACTGCGGCTGTCTGCATAGCCTTGCCGGCTCCCATAAGGGTGCGTTGCGGGTGGAGTGCTGCGCTGCCTAAGGTCTTTCCAGTTACTCCGATGACATGGCCGGTACCTCGTGCCGCCTTGCCACCATATTTCAATAATGAGCTCCAAAATCCCATATATCTTTATTTTATGATGATTGTTGTATCAGTTGTCTCTGTTGTCGTAGGAATAGCCACCGTTCCCGACAATTTTGTTGTCGGGTTTCAGTGTCCAGTCCTTTACGGTTTCACGTTCTTGCCCACCTGCTTCCACCGCCTCTTGGCAGCCGCCGCTATCTCGGCTTTGTTCGCTTTGGCGGGTCTTGCCCCTTCATCTATCTCCATCCAGACATCGCCCATGGTGGTGTATTTCACCGCCCTCGTCAGTCGCTTCAACTGCTTGTTCATCTTCTTCAGTTTGGGTCGGATGCCGAAGACTATCTCCACACGCTCCTTCTCGGTCATCTTGTTGCCCGACAGGCATACCGTGCGAATGTCATTAACTATCTCGATGCTATTCATAATCAGTTCTCGGTATATCTTGTTGCGCTTGGCAGACAGGGCTACGGCAAGTCCATTAGCTGGATGGGCATCCAATTGAGCCACCAATCCTCCCATGTTGTCCACCAACTGACCTATCTCGTGATAGAAACCATATATCTGTGCGGCATAGCTGACGATGGAACGGAAGGAGTCCAAATAGTTGTTGAACTCCCGTTGCAGGTCGGTAGTGGCTTCCACTTCCTCCTTGGTCCAGATATGACCGGTGGATTGTAGCAGCATCACCTTCTCCTGGTTCTTCAGTTCTTTCTCTGCTTTATTGGTGTACATTAGAATCATCCCCGCAAGAGTCGGGTCGTTCTGCGCCCGCACTCCTGCAAAAGATGATATAAACATAAAAATGGCAATTGATATGAAATACTTCATGACTGATTCCTTTATCGTTAATCACTGATGGTCATACGTCCTGCTCTGCGCCATCTGCTAAGGGCTTGGGTGGCAATCTCCCCGTTGCTGCGGTCTATCATCCCTGCCGTCACGCTGTTCCACACATCGGTCAAGGTGTAATATCGTATAGACAGATAAAGACGATGCAGTTTCTTACTGAAGGCACTTAGCTTGTCGTTCAGTGCCCACAGGGTCTTGCTCCTTTCCGCACCAGTCAGCATATTCTCTTTGCCTCCTTTGGCGACGGCATCCTTCAGTAAGGTGAAGACAGACACCAATTCCGTAGCGGTCTCCATATACAGGTTGTTCATCGAGAGGGTGGCAACGATGCCTTGAGGATTGTTGCTGATGGCCTTGCGCATCTTACACAAGGTGATGAATATCTTCACACCATCATCGTACAGATAGGTACAGGCTTTGAGGGAAGAAGCATAACCGCTGGCGGTCTTCAGATAACTGTTATACATCTTCTCCCATTCGTGTATCTTTGTGAACTCTGCGGCGATGGTGTTCTGCAACAGGGCTGTCTTGGTCTGACCCTTGATTTCCTTCTCTATTTCACCGTTGATGGCTTCGTTGCCCTCAGCCAGTGCCATCCATTCCAAAGGGTTGGCTGTAACAATCTGTGCATGGGCTGACGGAATGACAAGTACCAATGCCACGACAACGATCCAAATCTTATCTATTCGTAATCTCATATACGCCCTTTCTTCGTTTGTTCGTTTCTACTTTTGTCCTTATCAAACTCACCACATCATAGCTGTTCTTGATGCCTGTCATATCCAGTTTCGGTGTCGTTCTGTCCATCGACAACACGGTCACGCTTTTCAGTCCGCATAACTGCTGCATCAAAGTCTGGTGCTCGGCAAAATCTACTACTCGGTACAGCTCCATATAGTTCACGCTCCGCTGAAACACTCCGTGCTCACAGATGAGTTGCTCGCTCCCGATATGGTAGCGGATGCTCCTCAGATAAATGAATCGGTAGAGTAAAGAGAGGGAGGCCAAGAGACTGAGGACAAGCAACAGGGTACTATATGCACAGTCTGGCAATCCTCCAACAAGGAGCATTGCCAAGCACAACAGCAACAGTGGCAGCTCGTTAATGAAATACTGCCCGATGCTGGGTTGTAGGGAGATGATGCTGTTATCTTCTTGTCTCATACGCTTCTACGATATGTGTTCTTTTCTTCTTTTTCCCTTTGTTTTTCTGCCTTGCCGGCTGCGATGAACTCGGCATAGTCGAAGGTGTCTGGTTCGCCCTTGGCAATCAGTTGAGCCGACTTCTTGTTGAGCAGCGCATCGTTCCAGTCCTTGTAGCAACCCAATGGCTGGTAAGCTTGCACATGCTCGTGACGGAAGCCCATTTCTGCCGCCACCTTCCTGAAGTTTGCCACAAACTGCCGCCCTGCATCGTCCTTGTCAAACCCCAAATAGTGCCGTGCGTTGGGAGTGACGGACAGTAGTCCTCGCATCTGCCCTTCAGTAGGAGTACCGCCCGTAGATACATATACCATCTTCACAGGGTTTATCTGATACTCTGCCATGGCATCGTAGGCACTCTCAAACCATACTATCTCGCTTACTTTATCCAACGGCTTTCCCGTCAGATTGGCAATCCACAATCCTTCACTGCTGTTGCTCCCCTCTGCCTTGCCCTTATAACCGCCGCTTCCATCTATCTTTGGTCGCCCTCGTTCCTCAAAACCTACGGTCTTATCGGACTCTTTGGGCAGCACAAGTGGAAAGGCAAGGTTGGCAAAGGTGAGTCCATCTGTCCGATGCTTGGTAGCCAGACAGAAATGACGATGAAAGGCATACTGCGTATAGAGGTCGATGCCTCGATATTTGAAATAAGGATAAAACTTCTTCTGCGTCTCTCTGTCCTGCGGATTGAACTTGTGGATGTCGTAGTCATTCAGGTTGAATGGCTTTCCGTCCTTTCTTGGTTCTACTATTTTCGAGGGTCTGTCCTCGATGGGTTGGTTGAGCAGTCGGTTGCAGACAAGGTTGACGAGTCGGTCTGGTGCCATACCTGCCTTATGCTCAGAAAACATTTCTGGATGCTCCTTGATGAACGAAATGACATTATACACCTTCTGCTGCGGCGGTTGGAAGCAGCACTTCCCGTTCTGCGTGACGATGAACTTATCACCACGCACCCGTCTGCCCTCACTGTCAGTACGTACATACGACGGATAACGCAAGCCATCCCTCTTGTTCAGATGATACCCTGCGTCCACCAGCACTTCCTGTATGCTCAACCTGTCCAGAAAGTCATCGTATGTCAGCTCGTTGTTCATTATAAATTGTAAATTATAAATTGTTAATATCCTCTCCTTATCTCCGTGGCAACATGATTGGCTTCTGCCTCAAAGTATCTTGCCGCAATCTCCTGAGGTGAATCCACTCCTGGTTTGAAGTAAGGACGTGGAGCGCCATGATGCTCCGCATACAACTCCGGGGCAGGAGGGTGATGATGGTGGTTCATGTCATGAGCTACCTCTGCCGTAACGACTGCTCCTGCCGTTAGTGCCGCCAGTATCTTCGTGCCCAGTCCGGCATTGGCCTCTGGACGTGTCTTCATATCGACCTCATTGAATACCTTCGAGAACAGTTTCATTCGATGGTAATCATCCACCGCCAAAAACTTGTCGTAGTCCTTCTGCTTGATTTCGTGCGTGATGGCTTCACCGTTGATGATGGCGGTCATGCGATACTTGTCTTCGCCTTTTTTTTCTCCCTCTGTTTGTGGAACTTTCTCCACCACGATGTCACCGATTTCCACCTCACGCCCATGCGCTCCCTCACGATACCAGCCTTTGTTCTCATTGAGCAAGGCAAGGTCTTCACCTCTCACCATGGCATCGCCTTGCAACACGTCATGTCTGACAGTCTCGTCCTCTTCCAACGGAAGCAACAGTTCCTCGTCTTGTTGCTGTCGCTGCTGCAACTCCTGTTCAAGTTCGGGATCCAGATGCAGGTCGATACGCTCTTTGCTATTCAGTGTGTCCATCAGGATTCTGTCAGCAAAGTCGTCCTTGATGATGCCATTCAGCAACTCCAAGCGTTGAACGACGGACACTTCCTTGATGGAGTTGGAGGTGAGCTTCTTCAGTTCCTCGTCCGTCAGGTCATACACCATATCGGCATTGACGCTATTCGATTGGATGGTCAGCGTTTTCGCATTCTCATTAACGATGATGCCATGCGAAGCCAGACATTCCTGCCACTTCTCATTGGTAAAATAGACAGGTGAGGTAATCAGCTCTTTATAGGGCTTGGCAGGTTCCATGCTTCTTGGTCTGTTGATGGATGGTGTGATGATTCCTTCCAGATCTTTCAGCACATCCTGTTGCTGTGGACTATAACTCTGCTGTTGACCCTTGTAATAGAACCCGTAACCGCCGCTCTGTAACTCGCCCGGCTTCATCCTGCCGTCCCAGCGTTCAGGCACAATCGGTGCTTCGGGAAAGAAAAGTCGTCCTCCAACTCTGCGAAGATGAAATCCTTCCTGACTGCGAGGTGTCCAACCTAAGAAGGGTGGTGGCATACCGATGCGCCCCATTCGTCCATACTCACCGATGCCAACACGATAACCGTGCAGCCCCATAGCCACACGACCATTGGCATTGCGTGCATGGACGAAGTTTTTGGGCATATAGAAGTCGTTGCCCACAATGCCCGTGAAGGTATTGTAGGCTAACTTGTTGGCATGATTCGTTCCCCAGTCGGTCAGAGCCAACATCTGCTTCTCGGTGATGTTATAGGTGAGCAGCGGACTGTCATGACCTTGCACCACAAGCTGATAGCCGCTGCCATTGCTCACCACATGAGCCTGCATACCATTGCGCATGAGCAGGTCACGCATCTCTGGCTGCAGGTCCATCTGTCGGGGATTCGTATTCTTTCTTATCGCCATACTTATTCTTCACTCTTCATTCTTCACTCTTCATTTATCATGCTTCTCCGTTCTCTATTGCCTCCTCCAGTTCCTCATCCTTGTGATGTACAAACTGCTCCGCACTCTCTTCACAAATGCAGAGTCCGTTCTTCAGACAATAGCTCTCATATTCTTCCTGCCATTCAGCAGAATGATGGTTGACATACTCCAACCAACCGTACTCGCCGCTTTGTATCTTCTCGACGAGCACATCCTCTGGATAATATTTATTTGCTGCCATATACTTATTATATTATGTGTAGATTACTTGTGCATGGAAAAAGAGGCACGGTTGCGCTCACCGTTCTTCTTCTGCTCATTCCAAAGTTCTTCCGTGTATTCCTCTTCAGGCACATAGTCAAGATTACCATCATCGCCCATTACCCAACAGCCATAGCAACCAAAGGTGTATTTGTCCCACTCTCGCTTGGTGTTCTCCTTCCACTTCTGACTGTCGCCTTGGTTGATGCGGATTCCTGTCTTGTCGTTCAGGTCAATGCCCACCGTCACCTGCTCATCCTCAATGATAATCGTGAGCGGCTCTCCCTTCTGCATCACGGTCAGCTCTGCCGAACTCAGTTTCAGCTCGTCCTTCAGCACTTCCAAGTTGCGCCCAATGACAGGCGTAGGCACGGACATCACTTGATTGGTCTCCGTGTCAATCTGCACGAAAGCCTTGCTGCTTCTGCCTTCCGCATCCTTCACATCGGCAAGGATAGCCTTTCCAGCCAGCAAGTCCTCCTGCTGTTCCTGGGTGAATGCCTCCAACGGCGACGTCTCCAGCTGCGGATAGAATACCACATCCACCTTGCCATCCTCCATACGGACCAACGCAAATCTGGTGCGGCTCTTCTGCGTCTCGCCCTCATCATTAGTCACCTGAATGGGCAGCAACGGCGAACGTCGTCCCTGACCAATATCTTCCAATGCCCACAAGGGCAGGTCTTCAATCTTTTCTTGTGTGAGACCAAAACGAGCCAGTGTCTGATAAGGCACCTCGCTCTCTTCAAATCGTACTTGCTTCATACTTTAACTTTGAATTTGAAATTAAACTCATGCAAAGTTACTCCTACTATTATATACAATCACTCTATGGCTTCTCACATCCTCAATCTTTTGACGATTATTATTATTTGAGTTTGATTTCTGCTCAAAAATCAAACTCGATTGCTATATTATGTTACAATCTACTTGTCTTCCCTTTGTTCTTTATGCCAGTCAAAGAATTGCTTGTTACTTTTGCGCCATGAAACGATTTATACTCATCACAATAGCAGCAATATTCTGTTCATCAGCAACAGTATTCGCCCAGTTCAACACCGTCACGCAGACCAACGCACGCCGCAAGGCTGTGCCAAAAACGACGCAGTCCGCAACATCCGATCAACAGCCCCCGTGCTCGATGCATCAGCAGCGAGACTCTCTTGCCTTTACCCAAATACAAAACCAAACGGAGCAGACCGACCGCCTCCCGGCACTTGTCAGTCCACTCCGTCATATCTCTGTCACCAGCCCTTTCGGCTATCGCAGAGACCCATTCACAAAAAGAAAAGCCCTACACAACGGGCTTGATCTGAAGGCTGATTACGAACCTGCATACGCCATGATGCACGGCGAGGTCATCAAGGTAGGCAGGGACAAACGTTCAGGCCTGTATGTCACCCTCCGTCACGGTGACTTCACCGTCAGCTATTGCCACCTCTCACAAGTCCTCGTCACCAAAGGCATCCACGTACATCCCGGCACCATCGTCGCCCTGACAGGCAACAGCGGTCGCAGTACAGGGCCGCATCTTCATTTGACATTAAAAAAGGATGGCAAGAACATCAATCCTGCCATCCTTCTTAGTGTTTTGGAAGACCGTATAGGTTACCTAGTACCAAAATAATACCCATTTGCTATTCTTACTTGAAATCACATTTATTATTTTTACTCAACTAAAAACAAAATCAAACTCAAGCAGCTGATAAACGCAATATAAATCCTACCAAAAAACCACCTAATGCAGCAAATAAATAGGAAGAAGCATTTTCAACCTTATTCTTGTTGACAAAATAACAAATGATTCCAATCAAAGGAATTAGGAATGAACAGATGAGAGCAAACACGCCAGCTTTTTCTGATTTTTCTTCAGCCATAATTTTGATGTTTAAAAGTTATTTGAATTTTACAGATTCGAGCAACTCGTCCACATAGTCGGTAGAGTTATCCAAATCATAGAAAGAAGCCACAAACACTTTACCTGTTTCGTCATCAAAAAGAAGATAATAACGCCAATAAACATAAATACCATTCACATAGTGTTTGGTAACCCTATACAAACAGTCATTACCATTTACGTTTATGGCCCCTCTATTGACATTGTCTGTACTATAATTCCTTATATCTTCATCTTTCCAACTATTCCAATAACTATCAAAATTTTCAATTGATTTGTCTGAATCATAATCTGAGCACATAGTACAGCTGCCTATTTCATCATTATTGATACTAAACACGGTTGCACTTGTCCCTTCGATATCCACCACTTGACTTTCACACTCAAAGCTATCAGGAATAGTAAAAATCACGCGTCCGTCTGTTCTTTGATTATATGAAAGTTCTGTTTTTCTCAACTCAGTTTCCTGGTTAGTTCTTGAATCTACCAAAGAGTTAATTTGAGAATAGCCTACAATAAATAAAAAGACAGGAAGAAGTACAGAAGCTGCAACTAGTGCCCAATCGGTAGAAGATACTTTTCTGAATGACTTAGGTAAAACGTCTTGAACCTGATTAGAGAATGTCAGATATAAGAACCAAATAATTCCCCAAATGAAACTTCTTACGACCTGTGTTACACTCTGGAGTCCATTCTCTTCTGTAGATCCACTAATTAAAACAAATAGATTGGTCAAGAATACAAGAGCTACATATGTTTTACCCCAGAATACCGCATTTGGCTTTCTATTTACAAATGAATAGACAGTAAATCCTGCCACAGCTAAAATGAGTAATCCAGTAACAATATCTACAGCGCCTAAACAGAAATTGCCAGCATAATCAGCAGCATTAAATGTGGCTATAGGATATATCGCACTGATTAATCCTCCAACGATAATGGCAAAAAAGAAAAAGGACAGCCATCCATGAATTTCTGTATTTGATTTTAACCATTCACTAGTAATTTCAACAGGTTGAGAATCATTAGATAGTGGAGTCTCACCAGATGGCTCTTTTGTTAAAGTAGTGTAATCCTCGACTTTGTTTATTTTTTCAGTAAACTGTTCTTTAATTGGCCGCCAGTTATTGATGGGATAGTTTGTTAAATCAGTATGTAGGTCTTTGTTTGCCACAGACTGATCATCGATAGCTAAGAAGGTGTATTGATATTGAAAATAATAATCTTGAAATAGATTATTCAAAACATTCACTAGTGACCCATTACCAGTTCCGCTATTAACAATTCGATAAGCATAATTATTAATAATGCTCTGACTAGGTTTTTCATCGATTAAAATTTCATATTCTGTTTTAGAGACAGAACTTAAACATGAACTAACGGCATCCTTTCTATTCTGTGCTAAGGCTGATATTACGTCAAATACTATACCTTGCAAAGAATCCCCAGAAATATCCATTCCGTAAGGAATATTGAGGTAAGCTGTAAGATTATCTCCAAGTCGATTAGGTATTATTTTGCTTACAATAAGCATGATACCCGTCTTAACAGGAGATAATAATAATATGGATGTACCTGATGTTTTACCAAACAACTTGTCATAACAGGTTCTTACATCCATGACATGATTTAACCATTCTGCTTCTCGATTAGAAGCATAAATCATCTGACGTCCACCTGAACAATGGAAACAAGCTGTTTCTATATGACCTTTCATTTTGCTTAAATCTTATTTGTATTTATTATAGGAACCACGTAAAGAAACATCCAATTCGTTGATCATAGTCATTGGTATACTTGAAAAGACCTTGATCTTTTAAGTATTTCTTGTAATAAATACCGAAATCAAGATTCTTGCTAGCAAAGCCTACCTGAGGTTCAATCGATAAAGTTTGTTTATTTACACCGAAATATTCACCTTCTGAAAAGTTGAAACCGAATGCTGCATTACAGCCAATATAAAATTTGCTATATGTGCCAGTTTTAAAGAGATTAAATCTTAAACCTACAGGCACTTCTACAGCATGAGCAACGGTAAGCACAGAAGAGTCGTCCCAATAGTAATCGGCATCACTGTCTAGATACATCAGATATGAATACTCAGCCCCGAAAAGCAGATTAACAGGATCATCCCATCTACCGAATCTGAACTTTAGACCCGTACCAACAGCCATTATATCGTCAAGGTAGTCTAAATGAAATACATTCCATCCTACCATAAAGCGGTTCCTCCACCAAGCTTTATGAGCTGCAACCTTTCTCTGATGTTCGTAATATGCTTTGTCTGATTTTACTTTATTGATGTAACGTTTTACCAAAGCTTTGGTATCATCATCCTTTGCATATGACATAGCTTCATTCATATTATACTCTGATGAATAAGTAGAAAGAGAAGCTCCGAGTAAAGCCGCTAACCTGTTTGACGTTGGGTTGTAGTAAGGATTTGATATTGAAAGAGAATTAAGATACCTTCTTACTTTTTCAACATCAGAACTTGAAATTACGTCATCAAACTCTTTCTTGTCGTTAATAGCCTTAAGGTGCTGAGCAGGAAGTCCAGACAAAGTCTGAAAGTTATTTGCATCTTTCAAATATGAATAAGCCAATGTGTAATTATTGGTTGAAAAATACCTCTCACCTTTAAGTATATTGAGTCGGTATTTAGCTTGATTGACATACGATGAAGAAGGAAAACTCTGAATAAATGAATTTAATTTGTCTTCATCGTTGGTATTCTTGCAATTGTTCCATTCTATTTCAGCCTGAATGTTCTTTATAGCTTTGTTTGCATCTTCCTTATATGCAAGGATTGAGGAATTAGACAAATATGAGTTATAAGCACTAATTGTATTTTGTTCCTTAGCCTTTTTCCACATATTATAATCCTCGATACGTTTCTTTGCTTGTAAAACGTATTCGCTATTAGGATATTTTGATATGAAGTTCTCTAACGAACTTATTGTACCAGCGTTACATGCATCTAAATAAGCTTGATAAATCAGTTGTTTCTGTTTCTTTATTCCAGACTCACAACTTTCCAACAATTCCTTTGCTTTAGAATTGTTAGGATCAATTTTTAGCAAGCTATTTAATGTGTTTTGAGCAGCCACATAATCGCCTTTTGCAATATAATTTTGAGCATCAGATAACTTTTTATTTATCATCGTGCTCTTGTCAAATTGCTGCATGGCCATAGTACCAGCGAACACATTATTTGCACTTGACATTGTAATCATGCCAAGTACAAAAAATACGATTATGAATTTATTAAACTTCATATCAATTGGATTTCTACATGTTATAGCAATACGCTTCATTCTCATTCGTAATCAGATAAGTACCACTGTCGGTAAAAGTAATCTTATCCGGCTTAAATGATATAGATTTCAGTTTGACTTCTAAGTTATTTGGAATGTTACTATAGAAGATGCCGTTCTGACAAATTACAACTAAAGCGCGATTGGTTACACAAGCATATTTAATATGTCCATATTTATCGCTCGCCTTATTTAGATTTGATTTATCTGTAGAGTTTGAAGCATATATGTGTTTGTCTGTAATGATGACAAAATCCCCATTCTCAGCTATTGAAACACAATAAATATCTTCTCGGTCATTATTGAACTGATTTAGCTTTAACTTCATGTCATCAGGAACATATCCGTACCATCCATTGCGTCCATAAACTATGCAATAATATCCAGAACTTGTCGCCGTAACAGATTTAAATGTTTCTTTGTTACCATTCAATTCTTTTATTTTTGCGACAAATGAGCTATTAAGATTTCCTGTTGTTGCATATCCATTGCCACCATAGACGGCAACACCTGCTCCACTTTCCGTTAAAGCACCTAATCTGCATTTTCCCCAACCTTTAATGCATGTTGTCAAATAAGAAAGTCCTGACGCATTATCTGTATACGCTCTTGTAGAGCCAGACATCGAAACTCCGTTCTTTGCATAGGTTTGAGATTGTGTTATATTGATTCTCTTCTCAACACCACCTGCGGAAAGAACAAAATAATCAGTACGTTGATTACCTGTATAGTTTGCATCAACAGATAAAGTGAGGGTATTACCTTCTTGCATTAAATGCCCCCAGGAATTTGTATTTGTGGAAATCTTCCAAGTGTTGTTGGTGCTAATCGTGATAGATTCTTGACCACCTTCTGAGGCAAAGAACATTTCTGTCTTTGTAACATTCAGATACGGTGAGCTTGAATAAGATGAACCGGATTGAGAAACATTAATTTTTATCTCTTGGCTCCCTGATTTTAGCTTGAAATAGTCGGTTCGTGAAGACGTGCTGGAATTAGCATCAACTTTCAGTGTCAATGTATTGCCACTTCGGGTTAAATGTCCCCAACTAGCAGGATTAACAGAGATTGACCATGAAGGTCCAGACACTGTAATTGTTTCAGTTCCTCCATAAGAACTGAAAGACAAGTTAGATTTAGAAGCAGAAAGGGTGCTACTATATGAAGTTCCTCTATTAGTCGAATTTGAGCTAGAACTAGAGCTATTGCTACGAGATGATGCAACAGGCTTTCCCCCATTATTACATACAGCCAAAAGTTCCTTGGCTTTTGCATTATTTGGATCAAGTTTCAGAACACCATTCAGGTAATTTTTAGCTGCTGAATAATTCCCATTATTGATGTACTCTTGTGCCTTCTTCAACTTCTCCTTTATCATAGTTGATTTGTCAAATTGACAAATACCATTTACAGAGGTCGAAGCAAAAGCCAAAGAGGCAGATTGACCGGTCAGTAGTGCAATCAATATGATTGCATGGGAAAGTTTCATAATCAGTTCATTAGTTCTAACAGATGTAATTCTTTACTCTCTTTTGGATTAAAAACTTTAATAGTCTCGAAGCATTTATCTATAAGGTTGTTGAGATACGGAATAGTCCAATTCTCACTATAGACATCTCTATAATAACGAGTATTCTTTATCTTATCAATGTAAGTTAATGCTTGCTTTTGACCAGTAAAAGGATTACCCAATCCCTTATCGTTCTGAGCCTCTATAAATATAGCATTAAGTTCCTGTGTAAACTTACCATATTCATTTAGCAAGAACCTCAATCTTCCAAACTTGCTTTTCAATTCTGGAGAATACATCTTCTCAAAGTTTTCCATTGCCTGATTCACTCGGTTCTGGTCATACTTCTTTCGCAAACAATCATTTGATAATCGAGCAACAATTGTGTCTGCAAAAAGAAGATAACTATTAAGCCTTTCAATCTTTTTGTTCTGAACCTTAATTGTTTGCTCATAATCATAAAGCTTACCATTTAATGAGGTCTCTGACTGCTTGTACTGTGCAATTAGACCTTTTAAACGATCTATTTCATGTTGAAGAGAGTCGACTTTAATAACCTCAACGGGAGTCTCGGCAACAACTTCAACTGTGTTTTTTAGTGTATCTTGTTCCTGAGCATTTATACCTAAAGGGAACATGACCACAGAAAATAGTAAAATGCTGAATTTCTTCATAATTAATTATTGAACGTTGCATTTGAGTAATAACTTCCAGCACGGCTTTCGAGTGAACTTATATCAGATACTCTTCCATATGTGCTTCTTGCATTATTCTTATATTCATCAAATTTTTCGGAAATGCTTAACGCTATTTTGTCATATTCTGTTTGACTGTAATTATAGTAAGGTCGTAGCCTTTCTACTTGCCCAGCCAAATAAGAATAATGAGCTTGTTCCAAACGAGTAGATACGGAATTTAAACGTGAAACGAGTTCTGTACAATTATTAATAGGTGACATTGAAGCATACTTCTTTGCTGTTGCAATTTTCTGCTTTGCTGCTTGAATACCATTATAACCACTAACAGAAGCGGCTCTCTTTGCTTCGTAATATGCTACAATCACATTATGAACTTCATTTAGAGAAGAATTCGCAACGCCCTGAATAACGATTTTATTTTCCGTAGTTACAAGACCTTGCAATTCTGAAATACGAGTATTTATTTTCTGTAATTCTCCCTCATTCCATACAGATTTACTAAATTTTGAATTACATGCAGACACATAAGTTGGAACGTACTGCGTTGCAAATAACTCCAATAATTCATTTCTTTCTTGATTGGTTAAAAAAGAGTTGGCCAGTTGCAAATCAAGTTCATGAGTAATAGCAACATAGAAAGAATCTAAGGCTAAGTCTGTATTTGCAGACTTAACCTGAGAAATATCTTTCTTGTCGGAATTGACATATTGATTTTTAAATTCCAGTTTACCAGGAGGAGACACAATGGTCTTATAATATGCCATTACGCCACCAACCGCAAGTAATATGGCAACTACGAGCAATATGATTTTTATTGATTTATTCATAATTATAGTCCTCCATTTGTAGTCTTTTCACTTTTTCCTGTTCCTTTCTTAGCTGGTGAAGCACCAGATTTACCAGATGTAGAACCAGATTTGCTCGCATTTTTCCCACTATTGGCACCTACATTAGGATGAAATCCTCCATTATTAGAAGAAGGTTTGGGAGTCTGATCTCGATCCAGCCAATTAATATAATTTGTAAGACTTATCTGCTCATCATCAGGCTTATTATATGTTGGATTGTGTGAGCCTTGTTTTGGATTCCAACCATTACTTAATGTCTTATTCGCAGATTCACATACTTTCTTAAATTGTTGAGATTTTGAAAGTTTATCATACCAATCATTTAAGAGACTGGACAAATCAAAAGTATTCATATCCTCAAACAGGCCTATTAGGTCGGGATACGTCTCCATATCTGACTTCGTCCAAGTAGAGTTGCCATCAAGATATTTAATAGCAGCATCAAGAGAGATGTCTGCGGTACCATTCTGTCCTGATTCAACCTGATTGTCGGCTTGATTTTGAATGCTATCATCAGTTTCCGTGGAACCTTCTAAATTATACTGCTGGGCAGGACGATCTTCTTCCCAAGGCGGAAGACCAAACTTGAAATGATGAGTGTCAAGCCATGCGTCAAATGCAGCATAAGCAATGATAAGCATAACAACAGCCAATGCTGCAAAAAAGCCCCATAATCTCTGTTTCCAAACGAACCACGAACTCATTCTTAAGACCTTGTTACCATGGTTTTCTTCTTCAAATTCATACCCTCTGAGAGGGGAATCGTATTTTGAAGAAAGATACTTAGATTCCAATGTCATTTCTGCATGCTTGCCATTGGCCAGTTCTATTGTTGTTTGATAAGACTTCACCTTACGATTTAAAATAATTTCACAGATTTCGTTAAGTAATAGATTTCGTTTATGTTCAAAAGGTTCGTAGTCAGGTGCAGAATATTTAACTGTAGCCTGACGACAATCTTCTTCATAAAGAAATACTTCCTGCCCATTTGTAATATCAGTGCCATTAATGGAAATACGCACATCTTCAATCTTTTCATGGTTGCGGTTATAAACCGTAAACATGGATGGATTGATACGCTTTTTCCATTTTACTGTTCTTGGATCGATGAAACATTTCTGCCCATCTTCCTGAATAGTAATAGGGGGTAAAATCACTGGTTCAAAACCATCTCGCAGAGCAAACAATTGAATTCGATCCCCCTTCTTGGTTAGAACTGGGGAATTGAACTCTTGTTTTGTGGAGAAAACAATCTTGGTTCCTCTACCAAGAAGACGAACTTCTTCTGGTGATGGTGCCTTAAAGATACAAGTCTTTTCAATTGTTATCTTTGTTAAATCTTTGAATCTTGAGACTTGTTCCTTTGCAATTTTAACTTCACTGTTCTTATCTAGAAGAAATATTGCCTTGAAATTTGAATAGTATGGCTGATAACGATCAGTATCTAGGATTTCCTTCATGCTGTAATACACGTCAATAAATCGCACACCGAACTCTTCGCCAGATGAAGGAACATAAGATGCTGCATAATCTTTCTTAGGATATTCTTTTGAGAAGAAAGATTCAATATCTGAAATATAATCATTCAGGTTTGATTGAGAGAGAATATTACGTACATAATTATATGTGTTCATAACATCCTCACCACTTGCTTCAATAGTATTTGGGATATAAATCCATCCACTAAGGAAGTCGCCAACACGACCAGAGATTGCTCTAAGTTGAGTTAAGAAACAACCTCCTTCATCGAAAGACATAAATGTCACGATGTTATCTGTTCCTTGCAAACCATTAAAGAGTTTAAGAAACTCTCTAATATCTACAACTTTATTTGTCCATTGACCTTTATTGCATTCAATGGCATTACCCGCACCCTGACTTGCGAGCTTTATTGCGAAACCTAACTTGTTCATTATCTCTTAAATAAATTGAATCCTTTTTGAAGTTTACCATTCTTAAATCCCTTAGAACGCTCAAGCAACTTGCGAACGACATTGCTGGCTGGTCTCTCGTCAAACAGACAATAATCCTGAAAGCATACTTGACCAAGAGAGAATGGAACTATTTCCACATTTCCATTATTAATTTCACAGTCTTTGCAAATTTTAACTAGTCCATTGTAGAAACCACCATAAGTTTCCGAAATGTATTCTCTTAAGATACTTGATAATTGACCTTTACCAGCCTTAGCCTTATCTACCTTAGTTATCATTAAATAGATGGCATCTGTATCATCTTTGAAAATACCAGTTCGTTCAATGTAGCGAAGTGCACCGTCAAGATATACATTCTGAGTAAGACCTTCATACTTTCTGTCATCTGCGCCATATTCAAGCACAAAGAAGTGAATCTTTCGGTTCTTAGTACGATTATCTATCAAGACACGAGTAAGAGTGTCGAGTGCATCCATTTCATCATCACTCATATCCTCATTTGCATCAGACTTATACATACAACGAACCAACTCACCTGCTAAGTCAATACAGGTTAGTGGATGAACTGCATTATTTTCATCTTCAAGGTCAAATCCCATCTCGTATGTTGAATAGATGGATGTTCCTTCCGGCAAAGTACCTACACGGTCATTTGATTTGAAAAGAGCTGCCAAACGAGTCATATAGCCATAGCCCTGGCAATCATTATCCTGGCACATGCTCTTTGCAACGCGACCATTGCCTGCAACGCTAAGAATTGCTCCTAATGCACAACTCTTACCAGAAGATGGAATACCCCAGAAATAGATTTCGGTAGATAGCTTATTGATCTTATCTAATTTACGCGGTATAGCAAAACCTTGAGTTGTTTCACCATTGACAAGGTGTCTGATGAAAGCCGCATTAATACCGATTGTCTCGAAATCATCATAATCGAGATAACCATTATCTAGAAGCATATTCACAACAGATGCACGCAGAATGTTATGGTCTGCCTTAAGCATAGCCATCAGGTCTGAGTGTTTGATTTTACCTCTGTCCAGATATCCTACTATGGTTTTGTAGATTTCATCATCAGTATTAATGACAGCTTTGTCTGCCTGTATATTTTTGATACGTTTGACAAGCGCGTCTATATCGAAGCCTATAAACTCTTCACGGCGTAATTTGTTTATGAGCTTCTTTGCCTCTACACAATGTATGTCATCAGGGTTTTCTTCACAGAATCTACGCAATTCTGGAATGCTGTTTTTATCAACAGACTCCCAGGCATTAGCAGAAGCCTTATGTACTTCTGCCTCCTGCAAACTGCGAATAAGTGAACGAGCTTCTTCTCTGTGGGAACCATCAGGATATGTGGACAAATACTTTTCAAGAGCTTCTATACTTCTTGAATTTCTTGCATTTGTCCAATCCTCTTGTTCGGATCCCGCAATTTTACGCTCAACTTCTTTCCTCACAGAAGCTGGGAAGCAGCCATCTGTGTCATCACATAGCTCATCGAATGTTACAATGCCACTCTTGATGTAACCAACAAGTTCATCAGCAGTGTACATGTCAACATTCTCGAGTATAGCTAATTTACTTGGCATATTATATTATTGTATTATTCTTTTGGATTATTACCGTATTCATTAGAACCTTCATCACTTCCTCCAAACATAAGGACAAAAACATAGAAGGGTATCAATTGGTACCACCCTGAGTTTCCTCTATCATGGCAGCGTTTTGCATTCTGTGCCCATATGAACCAAATCATAGGAATGAACGAAATTAAAACGAACAAGGAGGCTCCCGCAGATGGATCAGGAGTTGCCATCATTGCGTTAATTACTCCATACCATATCATATAGATAAGGAAGGACAGACAATATTCTGTTCTTCTGATTCTTCCATTAAAAGAGAATGGTCTTTTGAACATTCCTTTGTTAGAAGGACTGTTAGAAGTTGATGATACTTTCTTTTTCGCAGGTTCAACAGTAGGGGTATCTGTTGCGGTGACAATTGAGGCTTCTGGTATAGTTATCTCAGAAGGAATATCCGTATCTATGGCTTTTGGAATTTCTATATCGTCTGAAGGATCTTCATCTAAATTAAGAGGTGGTGCATCTTCTACTGTAGGTGCTACTTCTGGTGCAGAAGGAGTTGCTTCAGTTGTCTTTGCTGCAAGTCTCTCTTCGATGCGTCTGCGCATTAGAGGAGTAAGATTACCACTTTTACTCAGTTCATATACTGTTACCGTGCCAGCCTTGATTGCTTCGACAATCTGATCTGCGGTATATTCTCTTAAATTGTTAAGTATATCTGATTTTGTTGCCATAATGAGATTATTTACATTGTAAATGAAGCGTAGTCGTCATCCTCGTCGTTAGACTTTGCTTTCGAAGGAATCGGTTCGTCATCTTCTTCGTAAGATTCAATTTTAACTTCTTGACGTTTTTTGATAGGTTTAGATGGTTCTATAGTCATACTTGACGAACGAGATGCACCCTTTTCCATTCCCAAGAGACGCAATTGGCTCTTAGTGTGTCTATCCTGAAGGAAATAAGGGAATAACAAGGCAAAGTACAAAACGATTGAACCGAGAATAGATACAATAGGAGGAAATGCTGTGCCTGTAAATTTACCAGTGAGTCCATCAAGACCTGCATCAACAGATGCAAGACTTCCACTTACTTCACTAATAGTGTTCACCTGATTATATCCATTGAACTCTTCATTATTCATTTTGTGACTTGAAAAATCTGCAAGTTGAATATTCCATTCATGAATAGCTTTCTTAATCTCTTTCGTGTTTCCTAAAAGGAAAACATTCCAAGTGCTTGCACCATTACTAGATGATTCTATCCACTTTGTTGCTTCTGTTTTCAAAGAATCATAATTTTCAGAAATAAGCTGAAGACGTAATGCCTTTACCATATTCCCCTTTTGGATTTGTTCACTACCTTTGGTAAAACCACAAGAAGTAAATTCTCCAGGTTGTATGCTTTGATTATTAATTACTCTGTCAAGCATGTGTTCATAATTTGCTATTCGCTCTTTTGAGTATGAGTCATAGTCAGAAAACATTTGCTTTGAGGCAGTAATAGCATCTGTAAAGTGACCTACAATCTCTTCGTCTTGGCTTTGTACTGTTCCAAAGTGATAGAATGGCAACATACAAAGAATAAACACGATAGGAGAACCAAATATGAAAACACGTTCTACCCAAATACGCTTTGCGAATTTTTTAGTTGTAGCCTTCATCATCTGTGCTCCAATGAAGAACACAAACAAAACTATATCTATTACAACCATGGCGATGGAAGCCTTTGTAAAGTCTCCATCCGTCATATAGGTTACACCTACGAATGTTATATAACTTAAAACAATGAGAGCCAAAAATGCTATTATATGCCCCCATGAGAATTTTAATTGTTCGTTCATTATCTTATCTATTATTCGGTAACAGTTTTTCTAATTCGGTTATTTTTTTCTTGTACTCTGCAATCTGCCTGCGAATTGCATCATAATCCGTCTCATTGGTTTGTTGAGGAGGAGTTTGAGGTACAGGGGTTTCTTCGATTTCCACTACACGACGAGCTGAAGAATCATCACCTACTCCATCAGGAACAGGTCTTAATTGTCTTTCCTCGGGTTCACTAAAATCACCTCTTTTCACAGCAGCAAGGGCTTTGTCAACCAATACCATTGGAGGAATATAGCCATACACATCTGCTCCTGTTTTATAGAGAACATTACGAGCTTGTGTCACTGTCAAATCCTTTTTCAGAGATTTCATTAAAGCTATAGTACCAGTAACAATAGGTGCTGCCATGCTTGTACCATCACAAGACTGGAATCCTCCCCTTGGGAACGAACTATAAACACCTTTTCCTGGTGCAGATATATCAGAACATGGTCCGTAGTTTGTGAAATCCGTTGGATAAAGATTCTTATCAACTGCTGCAACTACTATAGAAGAAGCATTTCTGTTTTCAGGAGGGACGCTCGACAGAATATCATCATTACCAGCCGCAAACACCAAAATGCATTTCTTTTTTGCGGCGAGCATACATACTCTTGCCCAAAGCCTTTCTACATTTTTGAATTGAGAGCGAGCAATTTGATCCTGCTGCTCTGGAGGAAGCATGTTTAGCCCTTTAAATGATGGACAAACAGAAAGATTAACAACATCTGCATCATGATGAACAGCATACATAACACCTGCGACAAGTGCTGATAATGGACATTGTCTATTGTCGAATACCTGTATTGGCATTAACTGACAATTAGGCGCGACTCCAGCTGCTCCTTCATTAACATAGTCCGCACAACCAGCAGCTAGACCTGCAGTGTGAGTACCATGACCATCACCGAGACTTAACCTGTTATCCTGAGTAAACACATTGTAAGCATCTACGATTCTTCCCTTGAACATTGGATGTGCAGCCTCAATACCATCATCGACAACTGCAATTTTAACGTCTGAGGAGCCCTTAGTAATAGCCCAACCTGCCTGAAGGTTTATTGCTTTGATATGCCAACCTTTGTTTACGGACTGAGCACTTACCTGTCCATTTAACTCATAAATTTCTTCATCAAAGACAATAAATTTATGATTTGGAATCTTACTGTTAATGTTTTGCCGGATTTGGTCTCTTTCGTTTTCAGGAATTTGTATTACAAGAAGCTTAACTTCCTTATCGTAACCAATAATGGAATACTGATTGCCAGGATAAGCCTTTTTGAAATCTTGAGCCAAAGATTCGATATTGTCATTCTCGTTCTCCATAAAGAGAAAGAGTCGATTGGCAATAGTATTTGGAACTCCAGGTTGTTCAACAATAGGGATGTCGGAACCATCCTCACCCAAAACAGGTGCTACGTAAGTTCCTCCATCAGGAAGTACACCATCTTCACCTGTTAAAGGATGAGAATAACCATTATTATCTACAACCCTACCGTCTGAACGAGTTATAGTGTCCATAGGCACAACGCCATTGATTGGTGCGTGATGACCAGAACAGCCGACACAACCTCTAAGTAGCCATGATAGAAGCCAACAAAGAAGTATGCCAAGAAGAATCCACAACAGCCACTTCAAGCATCCTTTACCAGCAAATAAACCAGTCAGCCAAAGCCACCAACGGCGATACCAAGGAATGATTTCCTCATATTGAGCAGTAAAGACTTTATCTCCGTCAACGAGCATGTTATACGGTGAGACATTCCATCCCTTAAACTTATATCCTTTATTCGGTGTTATTCCAGGAATTTCACCATTAGCTAATCTTGTATTAGCCTCTTTGCGTACAGTAGAGGCTCCATCAATCTTTCCATGTTCACCTGCATCAAACTTACAACAGAAGTAATCTGGTGTTGGCGGTACAGGTGGTACAGGCGGATTTGGCGGTACAGGTGGTGTCGGTGGAGGTACAGGGGTTGCTGCCTTCTCATATTTAGCAGTAAAACTCATATCTGAATTGACAACCTGACCAAGAGGAGAAGGTTCCCAGCCTGCAAAACTCCAACCATCCATAACGGTTAGTTCTGGAAGGTCAGCACTTGTCAGAATTGCTCCCTCTGCTCTGTTCATGCTCTTATCGAGTTTAGAAAGAGATCCGTGTTCACCGGCATCAAAAGAAATCTTATACTTCTTTACATATTCAAAATCATGAATTACGGAACCAACGACCTTGTGCTGACGAACATCAGGAGTCATACCCCATGCTACAAGATAGACTTTACCATCACCACAATAGACTCGATCATCGTCAATGTATTTGATGGCTCCTGCCATGATTTGCAAATCCTCTCCATTCAATTCCATAATGGAAGATTTGTAAGTTCTGACAGTATCTTGAAGTATACTCTTGTATCTATCGTATTCCACACCCGACAAATCTGTTAGGCGACTCGGTCGTTCATTCCAATTGTCAACATGCCAGCAAATTTGGTCTTCGTCATCCAAATACTCAGGTGTAGCAAGAAAATGATGAAGGTTTGTGGGCACAGTCCTTTTGACAACGCTAAAAACGCTGTCATATCTCTTATACATAGGGTCATGACCAATACCTTGATAGTCGGTAAAGTCAGAAACTTCTGTATAGCAGAGTTTTTGTTTTCCAAAGAAAGTATGTCCTGCCATAATAATATTATTTATAGAGGGTATCACATCCTTCGATTAATTCTTTAACCTTAGCATTTGCCACTGGGTCAACATGAGAAATGTCACTAGCGTATAGAAGACCAATTGTGACAAGGTTTTCCCAACGCTGGAAATTATCCCAAAGAGGCAGTTTCATCAAAGACGTTTTATCTACTTCATCTATATTTGAAGCTGCATCGAATGCACTCAGTGTTTGCAACAATGGCTGCGGCTTTCTTATAACATTCCAAGCTGAAGGGCTAAGGTCAACCTTAATCTGACACTTATCTGCTTTAACCCTGATAGACTCTGCTTCAGCATCGCTGATATAATTACGTCCTACAGAGCTTACAAAATTATTAAGTGTCAATGCCGCATAATCAGCAATAGCATTAGGCTGCTCGTTCAAACTGAACACCTTGCAATAGCGGTCAATGCGTTCTGATAGCACATTCTTGATACCCATCTTCTTTAGTAAAGCAGACAGCATGAATACAACATCCTCCGAGTGTGGCAACATATGCTCCAGAACCTTAACCTTATTGTTTATATAAGCGTTCCAGTAATCTACAATATGCTTTGTAACTACGTCTGCTACAGTCGTTAGTGTCTCAGTCTCGCTTGAAATAACTTCAGCTATTGTACAGCCACGTGTTTTCAAGGCCTCTTCAAGTTTTGCTATGTCGCATCCGAAGAAGCCACAAAGCTTCTGAATATTGACTTGCTTGTTCTCTGTTGGGTCAATATCTGCCTGTTTTCTTATGAAGTTGATAACGGAAAAGTCCTTTGGAGTATCTGTATGGCAGATAATAATATCGTAAGCGATGTCACGAAGGTCACCAACAGGAACCATAAGGTTGTCAATGATATGACCAAATATCTCAGGTTTCTCGCCAACACTGAGAATAAGAGACATTCTTATGTCACTTGCAATTTGCTTAACCTTCTGATTTTTGGCATCTTTATCTTCTGGCTCGAAATACACAGACAGCGTATTATACATTTCTGTCTTAATATTCATAAGTTGGACAAGGTACTTTTTCTTTCGAGCTTCTTCTAATACTCCTGCAATGGAATCAAGGCTTCTAATAATAGCCTTAGAACCATCATTATTTACAGTAGCAACATCATTCCAAGTCTGTTCAGGGTCTGCGAAATGACGCTTCACGAACTCGTTCTTCAAGAAACTTGCTTTTAAGTTATCAAAGTAGTTCGGATAGTCAAGATGAGTGTGAACGCACTTCTCATCTGATTTAATGTCACCATCGCTGTAGCCATCAAATACGCCATTCTTACCTGACCAGTAAAAATCACGAAGAGGGTATATATTCTGGAAAGCAGCAGAGCGGAATAAACCACCAGGCTTCACCCAATCATCGAGCCATCTGTTTGGCTTAATGATTTCAGGGAATACAGTATCGAAACGATTCCAGTGAGCATCGAGTTTGTCAACATTAGAAGCATTGTCGGTTTTTGTTCTTTCCAAGTCAATATTGAACTTCGTGGCAACAAGGAACAATGGAGCAATTCCGTTAGTATTGTTCAACATGCTTGCACGTTCATCAGGCGTTGAACCAATATTATCTTCAAGCCAACTATTAATGGTCTCGCCAATTGTTGCTTCTGCTTTTTGGTCATTATGATGGCAGAACAAAACGCTGCTAATGCGAAGAGAACGTGAATACTTGTTAAACAAGTAAGCGACCTTACCGCGTCTGAGAATCTTAGGCAATACGGTATGTATTTCCTGTTCCTTATATTTCTCACGCGAGCGTGCGCCAGGGAAGTCAAGAAGATCCAACTTATGAAGGAACTTTCTGTCATTTGCTACCGATGCAGGTAATTCAAAGGTCAACTCTGCTATAAGTGCAGAAAGATTGCCTTTGTGGAAATCACGTGCAAGTATATTGCCCTTTGAATCGTATACATCAGTATAAATTTCATCTCTACCAGTATCTATTTGAACTCCACATACAGTGTCAAGCCATTCAATCTTAAGCAATGTACCCTTATCCCTGAGTACAGCTGAGAAAGGAACATAAATGTCTGTTTGGAAATTTAACTTTTTATACTCATTGATGAGAATGCTGAACAAGTGACTTAATTCTGCATTCTTATTCCAAAGAAGGCTAAAGATTTCCACCCATTTATCATAGGAAACGTACTGAATTACAGGAGCAACAATCTTAGCAAAATTTGACTGATTAACACCTGCTGCTGCATTGCCAATTACATCATGAAGGTAATCAGCAATATCTTTAATGTCATCATCATCAATTTCATTTTGATGTACAATCTTTGAAGCCCACAGATTATTCATTCCTTCAAGTGCCTTATTGATGTCATCATACTTCAACACGCTATCCTGATTAATCTTGATGTCATTGTAATATGAATCTGCCAAAAGAAGTATAATGTCAACAACTGAAAGGTTACGCACTTTAACGTAATCTTTCATGGCAGGGTTCCCTTGACTCAAAGTAAAACGTGTGATGACACCCGTTGATTCTATCTTGGCATTGTTACCGCCACTTGGGTTAAGATCATCGATGAAACTGTATGACTTGCCAGCATTGACAATTACAAATGGAGAATTGGGTGATGACAAGAGGCTACTCATCAAGTAGGACTTACCTACCTGACTTTCTCCATAGGCAGCAGCTGAACAATTCTCTTCCAAAGCAGCATAAATTCGTCTCAACTTACGGCGATATTCTTTGAATACCTCGTAAGGGAATGACTCTTTACCAAACTCTTTTGCCCATGCGATTGAACCATCAATCAGGGCGATATGTTGATTTATATCTTGTAACATGATTTTTCATTTTAAGATTAGAAATCAAAAGCGCCTGAATCTAACCAGTACTGCTCGTCAACACCAAGGCTCTGGATATGAATCTCCAGATTGCCATCCATAACATCATTTCCTTCCTTATCAGTTATAGAAGAAATGGTAAGGTTCTCCTTATCTTCAGCATCACGCTCGATGGTTATCTTGAATGGCATACGCTTCTTCAAGGTATCAATAGCTTCATTAACTAAACCCATCACTTTTGCATCGGTTGGACATCCTTCGTTACTAAGTACAGCCTTCTTTCTAATCTTGTCGGCCATCTTATGACGATTAAAATCAATTGAGTACAAAGCACGGCATGGATAAGAATCCATACCAATCTGTCGAACATTCAACGTCTCAGGAATGCTACTAACAGTTATATCGCCTCGGTTCTGATCGGGAGTAATGAAGTACTCTATCGGTTGTCCTTCTCGGGAAGCCTCAATAAAGTTGACGGTTGATTTTAGATTCTTCTTCAACAAGTCAAGATTTATAATGAACTTATTCAGGTTTGACAACTCAGATGCATAATGTCCAAGAACACCACCCATTGCCACAACTGTTTTAGCATTCTTAATGTAGCCTGTATTCTCCCCGAATGGGTACCAATCGCCTACATAGTAATCGTTAAGAACAATCAGTCTGTTAGGTGAAACAGAATAATATTTTAAGAAAATATCGCGAATAGCAGGTAGCGAAGCTGGACGACCAGAGAGAAGCACCACATCACATGCAAATGAATACACGATTGTAGCAACCTTCTTCAATAGAGGTTCAAATTCTTTACGCACAATTTCCGAAACTGCTTCTTTGTTGAAACGCCAACTCAATGTTGTTATGTCGATGTTCATCTTTCTCTTGAACTCTTCAATAACAACATCATTAGGAGGACAATCTGCGAATACATCAGAGTACTTAACAACGCAATCCTTGCTATTCTGTTTCAACAACTCAAGGAAATGGCACATTAAAGGTACCGAGTACTGGATATTAAAATCCTTGCGTAATACTCTATCTGCAATTGATTGTCCGTTATAATCTTCACCGAAGAAGTCTTTTATCTTCTGACGATAATCTCTTGTAGAAAGTGATTTGAGCTCTGTCCTGAAAGCACTATTTTCATCAAGTAGCATTATGTTCTTGATGAGTGCATGAAGCATATCGTCACCAGCAAAGTAATAACTATCGTAAAACTTTGGATCAGGTGTGATGGTAGTAACATCACCCTTGATGTAAGTGTACTTACTAATCATCAAGTCTGAGGTTCCAGCTCCTATATCCAAAGAGCCAACAGTTATTGATGGTTGAACATCACCATCATCAACTTTGCCATAAAGGTTAAAGAACTCCTGACAGCAACCCTTGTATTTGTGACCTACTTCACCATACATGTAAACCAACTGAGAACATGTGGCTTCGTCATAATACCAAGAGCCATCGTCATCCTTCATAGAACGAACTGCTGGGATGACTTCTACTGACTTTCCTGGTTTTGGATTATCAGAAGGGTTCTTATATTCAAAGTTCTCAAGAAGAATAACAGCATCCTTGGCACAATGTATCAAAGCCTCACGCTCAACCTTTGACATCGCGGTTGGACATGTGATGATTATTCTGCGAATCCTTCTTGGCATGGAAGGTTTACCAAAGCCTGTCTTGTTAGAACGATGTTCTTCACCATTGATCTGTGTTTTTGCCTGAATAAGCATCTCAAGGAAAGAGAACGTCATGAGTGAGCGGCGAGAATAATGGAATGAGCTACCACTCTCGCCTGTCAAATCCAACTTTCCATCACTCTTCAACTGGTTGGTAATTCCTCTGAGGTTGAGGATATGGTCATCCTTTTCCCCATTAAGTACAAGGAATTTCCATTCCTCCTTGTTTGGTCGCCAATCCCAAAGATAACGCTTAGGACTTGAATATGTAGATAATGACTCAACTTCATCAGCACTATTAGTAGCGAGATGAATCAACGTGTTAGCTTCTTGGCCTAAACGAATCAGGCTTGGATAAACAAATTGCTTGCTATCCTTTATACCAAAGTCGCCAAAATCCACCTTGCGGAAAGCAAGTCGCATATCGAAAGGTTCGTCATGCTTGTTAACAACGAGCGATTCTCCTGCTTCTTTTACCAAGTTGGTGTAATCGGTCAGTTCGAGTTGACGAACCTGATTGAAGTTTGTGTTATCTTCAATCAATAATGCTGTCGTACGAGAGTTACCGATGTCAACAACCATGTCAACATCCTTAATCTCAACATCAGTGTCTTTATATAGTTTAATCTTTGGAAACGCGTCTTTTTGTGCAAGATAGTTTATCAAGAATGCATAGGAAGCAATATAAGCCATACGTCTAACATTGGCTCCCTTGATCTGAGAAACTCGAGCAATGCCAGGATGAACAAGATGGAGAAGATATTCATCAATATAGCTCCAGTTATTACCAGGAGAGCAGAAATCCATCAGATAAAACTCGTTGCTACAGAGCTCAAAGTCCATATCACCCCTGAAAACGTCTGGGAAAACAGGACACTCATCATATTCATCACTTTCGCAACGAGCTCTTGTATCAAAAGCAAGCAAAACATCATAGTTCTTCTGCCCCTTCTCATCTCCCTTTGGAACCAGCTTAACACGAGCCCAGTTTAGAGGACCGAATTTAAAGCGTTTTGGGGTGCGCTTAAAGAAATACGGAACGGGTATCCATACGTTTTCGAACATAGACAATTTGTTGTCTCTGTCCGCAAATGTCATACTGAAAATATCACCCTTTACTCCTGGGCAATTCTCATCTTCTATGCGTAATGGTAGTATTCCATCGTTTTTTAAATCATTAACATCGATCTCGATAGTAGGGTCGCTGAGATAACCACCTTTATGGAGCTTTTGCTTATTGTAATAATAGCATTCATCATCCGTACGTAATTCATAAACGGGATCAAGTCTCCATACACCATTTTCAGTATCGTACCATTCATGATACCATAATTTGAATTTTTCCTGAGTGTTGATGCCAAGTGGAAAAGTGATAATCTGTATACCAGAATTGGCTATTAAAGTATGCTCTTGCATATTCTATTATTTCTGTTATTTTATACAATTGTTTCTACAAATGCAGTTGGTACATAAGCAGATGCTATCGTTAGCAACCCGTCTATGATAATTCCCACACGTTGTTGCCCCTGATATCTAGCTATCTTGCCTATTACTCCTTTAAATACACCATCGATGACGCGCACAGTCTGTCCTGCCTGAAATTTCTGAATCTCAGGTGGCACAATGATGACATCCTCAGCCTCTGAAGCACAAATAATCTTCAGACCCTCTATTTGGTAATCTGGTACGATGAGAGGTTCTTTGACAACTCGTGCTCCTTCGTGAGTGTGACGATAATAAAAACGGAGGTGGGGGAGGTTTACGTTGTCGTAAACAAATGACTTTATCTCTTCTTCCGTTCCGCGTGCAAAGAAAATATTGGGAAGACGAGATTCTTCAACGGTCTTTCGCTTGCCGTCAACTTCCTTGACGGTCTTGATAGTCGGATAGTATGCCTCTACATGCTTTCCAACCAAATAATCGTATGCCTTCTTTTCGCGTCCGTAGGTTACACGGAGAGCATACCAATGGGGAACTTCCTTGGGCTTCCTCTTGATGGTTTTAAGGGGAGCTGAGCCGTCAGTTGAGCCGTTGGCTCTTCCTCCTTCGCACCTCGGGATAGTCAAAGCAGACTTTGTCTCTCCACTCGGTTTGTCGTCAGTTCCCGACAGGGCATTTCTGGTGGACACCCCTGTTTGTGAGTTCTCCGCCAAAACTGGCTCTTGAACTTCGGGGAGGGCATCGGGGGTAAGCCCGGTGCGGGGAGGGATTTCACCGCCTCCATGGGTGTTATCATCTATTGATGCGTTATCAGCGATTTTCATATCGGTGACCTTACTTTGCTCTAGACAGAACTCCGTTAAGGACATAAAAAGAGCGTGAGATCGTCCTGTTGTCCGTCCCACGGTCTGAGGCTCTAGCAATTGCCTATTTTGGTTGAACAGACAACGTCAGAGCCCACGCCGATATGAATAATCGCTCCATTGCATAAAGTAGGCGATACCTCAGCAAAACGCTCATGCCAGCTTGGCGGTTCCGCTTTCGGTTTGCGCTACTTTTGGGAGACCTATATAAACAATTTTATTGCGCCCGAAAAGGTACAATTCGTGCTTACAAGGTCTCCGCAGGAGTGATATAATC
Organism: Bacteroides stercorirosoris; assembly: GCF_900142015.1. Classification (GTDB taxonomy): domain Bacteria; phylum Bacteroidota; class Bacteroidia; order Bacteroidales; family Bacteroidaceae; genus Bacteroides; species Bacteroides stercorirosoris. Next base: position 42,989 of record NZ_FQZN01000003.1, on the reverse strand, counting down.
ACACCCGGGACATCTACCGTTGCTACGTTCAAGACCAAACATTTCTGTGACTTGCTAGATTACAGACCGTCTCAAACACAGCGTCAAGTAAACGCCTTCATTATGTCTGGACTATCTTTCCCACCCAATGCCCGCTTTGTACTGCTTTGTCATTATGTGACTCCGCCATACTCAGCACGGCGTAGGCTGCCTCGCTAATGCCATAAAAGAACACGTCTAACTTCGACAGATAGAGCGAAAGGCTAATAGTCCAAGTGCAAAGGTACGCATAATTTTTGAATTAGATGATAACAACTGAAAAGAAAATTTTATATAAACCTTAAAATTAACAAGAATTAACTATAAAAATTACCGTATTCCGAATTTTTGTATAAGAAAAGGTGCTTAATAACATCAAAATTGGGCCACTTAATCCTTCAAATAGCCACATTGACCACAAGAAACACTTATAATGCCTTCACAAGTATCTGCACATAAATGGCAAGGTATGTACACATCTACGACCTGGTATCTGCACATACAGGCATGTGCCACTCTAATCAATATAAATAAAGGAGGACAAAATAAAGAAACTATGGAGAGAAGAGCAAATTATACTCTACCAATCGTCTTCTTCGGATAGAAGGTATGGCTTTCCCTTTCCACTTGCAAAACTTCAAATAGAGAGGCAGAATTTGCCTTTCACCTTTCTCCAAACGAATGAGCAAGGTTGACTTTGGATATCTCGTATTGCCCAACAACTTTGCAGGACCTATTTGGTATGAAAGAGCTGCGAGAAGATAGGCATCCTTACCATATCGCGAATATAGACGATAGTGTTGTATAAGGTCACTTCTTAACAGGGAATCCGCCTGTCGGCGAGTCAGTGAATTGGGGAAATGTTCTCCTTGTTGAATCTTGTGACCATATCCGACATGCCCAGGCGTTTTGCTTTGCGTATGCCATCCCTCAAAGTATTTTGTCGAGGTGACAAGACGTTCAAAAAGTACCCTGTCTGGTTGCTGACCGTGACAGGGTACAGGGCAAGTGGATAATATACTCAACAGAATTATTGTGATGAGTCGTATCATGCTGTTGTTCTTATGTTCATTCTCTTGGTTTTGTTGAAAACTACATTGACTTGAATAATTGTATCTCCTTGATCATGGCTTTCACGTCCTCCCCAACCTGAACGAAGTTCTTGTAGAGGATGCGCTCTCGCTCTTCCTTGCTCTTGAACTTATAGAACTTAGGGAGAGGGACATACTCTGATTCCTCTTTCTTGATTTCCGCCATGTCAAAGTCGGTCTTGCAATAGAATTTGGAGGTCTTAAACTCCTCGCTTTCCTGAATGTTCATTGATCCGTTCATGCCGGTTTTCGTGGGCACGAAGTCACGGGCAGTCTGTCCGCAAATCCATCCTGTGGGCATGTCGGAGATTTTACTTGCAGGAACGAGGCTGTCCATGTTCTCATTGAGGTTGATGGAGGTCTTGTCACGATCGATGGTGACTCCCTTTTTGAGTTGCACCACCTTACCGAAGATGTCGGAGGAGAGCCATTCGAGGGTTTCCTTGGCACGAGCCGAACCGCTCACCACATTGCCCACGGTGGTGATGATTTTCTGCATTCCCACCTTGCCATAGTCGGCTTCCAACTGCGGCAGTTCCTGAAAGCCAAGTGCTACGCTCACCTTGTTGCTTCGGGCTGTGCCAATCAGTCGGTCTATTTTGTGGAAGTACAAGGTAGGCAACTCATCGACAATGATGCTGACTGGCACATTCATTCCTTGACCTGTATTCACCCTCGTTACAAGGCGGTTGAGAATCAAGGCATTCAGCGCACCGATGATGCTCTCCATTTCGGGGTCGTTGGCAATGAGCAGATAACTCGGATTCTTCGGGTCGCTGACCTTCAGGTCAAAGTCATCGCCGTCCTTGTGGAATATCCAGTACGATTCCTTGGTCGCAAGACGGGAGGTATAGACACGCAGTGTGCCTATCATTCCTTCAAGTTGCTCCATCGCTTTGTTGGCAAAGGCGGTCTGGAACGGACCCAGCAAGGGGGCAACCTCGTTGTCGGTCTGAAGCACCTCGAAGATGGTCTGATAACTCTCATTGAGGAACGACAATATATGTGGCATATCGCTATATTTCCCCAACCAATAGGCAGGCTGCACTTCCATGCCCGAATGGTCAAACACCCGTCCTGTGGGTATCAGTCGTTTCGTCTTCGGGTCTTCACGCCGCTCGGCAATCAGCATCTTGCCGTCCTTGTCGTAGGGTTCTTTGCCGTAGTTGCAGAAGAAATAGATGCAGGCAGCGAGGAAGTTGACGGCAGAAGTCTGGAAGAACTGGTCGCTGCCACCGCCGCCTTCCTTCTTTCCCTTTTGCAAGGATTCAAGCAGGGTCTCGGCGGTCTCGCTCGCTGCGGCAAGGTTGTTGATGTACTTCAACTGGATGGGGTTCACACGGCGAGAATACTCCACATCCACAAAGTTGATGATGTTGAACTTCATACCGTTGGGCATCTTGCTGTCCTTGGCATTCTTGTTCTTCAAGTAATGATAGTAGAGCTTCGTGGCGAGGGTAGGAAACTTGTAGTCATACACCACCATGGCAAAGCCTTTCTCGCTATGCTGCCTGATGAACGGCTCGATAATAGAAAAAGTCTTACCAGAACCAGGAGTACCCACAACCCATGTGCCTCGGAATGGATTGACGATATTCACCCATCCCTTGCGGAACTTGCCCTTGTAGTAATAGCGCATTGGTATGTTCACACTGTACTTGTTCTCCTGCAAATCCCTGCATTGCTCGAAGCTCTCGTTCTCGAAGTTGAATCGGTCTTTCAGCAGTCCCTCCTTCAGGAACTTGGAGATATTGTCGAGGGCGATATGCACCAGTACAACACCGACAATGGAAGTGAGCATGTAGAGCCAAGTGTTCAAACGAAGGGTATAGAAACGGGGCATTATCGAATGACCGAACAGCCATACGGACAACACAATCAGCAGTACTCCCGACAGCAGAGGATAGAGCACCTGCCTACGAGCGTCAAACTCCAGATGCTTCTTGTTGCGCGTTCCCACACAGGTGATACATATCAGCAGGAACGTAGCCACCTTGCTATACACGAGGTTGCCGTCATGGTAAATCATCCACCGTTTGATACGAGTGTGGATGTCCGTCACCACGCCTCCCAAGAAGTCCAACTGTTCTGGCTCCAATGCGTAGGCGAAGAATTCCATCAGGATGGAGACGTAAATCACCGCCCTGAATATCTTGTAAAAGCCCTGTAACTCTTTGCTTTCTTCCATTTACTTTACGATGATGTTGGTGATAATGACAAAAGGAAGAAGGATGCCATGGTGGACACCCTCCAGTCCTCTTTTGAGTTTATTCGTAGCCGTTGATGGTCTTCTCAGCCTCTACTGTCCACGGAGAGATAGTTGCAGATATGACCTCCAAGGTGTTACGCACTGGCTTCAGTGAATAGCTGTAGGAATGTCCCGCTTTCCATGTGTCGGAAGTATAAAACCAGAATTGTTCTCCGTTATCAAGGTCCAATGTCATGTCCGGCATAACCTGTGCAGGAACGTAAAGCGTGTATTCCAAGTGGTCGCTTTTTTCTTCACCGAAATAATAGGTGGTGACAGGTACGTCACTGCATTCCACCTTACCACTCTTAATATTGAATGTGCCACTATCAAAGAACTCGATGAAGGTCAAAATCGAACCTGCAAATTGATTAGTGGTAAATCCATTTTCAGGCGATGTATATACTTTCAGAATCACACGCACCATCTGATGGGTGAAGTTCAGCGTGAGGCTCGGATTGACGTAGGATGCCGTTCCGCTGGCAAACAGGAAATCATTGACCTTCTGCTCACTCTGTACAGCTGCCTCCGGCACTTGGAACTCTATGAGGTCGTTGGTAGGATTTGGTGTGTAAGGATAGTAGGCATTGAAGGTGTGGGTGTCAGTGTCCGTGAAAAACACCTTGCTGGAACTAACGAACTGGTTTGTGCCGCCGTTTCGTGTGAACTTCTGGTTGTTTATCATCCCTGTGGAAGAGATGCCAATCATATCATTGAGCTCCCACTGATTGTCAACGGCTCGTGTGGAGACGGCAGGTTGCAGCATCTCCAGATTGGTGAACACCTGAAGCTGCTTGGTCGATGTGCTGTCAGTCACAACCACCGAACCGCCGCCACCGGGCAGGTAAATCTCATTGACGATGTCTTGGTCACAGGACGTGAGGAGTACGGCTCCAAGTCCCAACATTAGAAACAAATTCTTTTTCATGCTTTTTCTTTTTTAATTGTTGTACATTGATGATGATACGGGTGATACTCGATGTCTGTATATGGGCTAATCCATAATCGTGATGATGGGTCTCGCCTTATGCGGCTGCCACTTGGGAGTCTCCTGTATGGCACCGCTGCCTAATGAGTAGAGCCATGCCTTGGCGGTCGCTTGTCCTTCTACTTCCGTTGAAGTCCAATACCAACAGTCATCATCCTCATCGAGGATGGGTGTGCCGCCGCATTTAAGGATGTAGGGGTTGATGATGTCCTTGGCATGATAGAGCAGACGCATCTGCGCCACACTGGGTATATAGGCACTCTGCCCGTAACGCCACATGTCGAAGACACGCTCTGCCAAAGGCGACTTCACATCGTTCGTGCCATAGAGGGCAAAGGTATTGGCATTGCCGTCGTAGGCGGTGAGGTCACAGGATGTGTCCTGCTCTACACCGATGCTGTCGGAAAAGGCTTCGGGAGCGATGTCCCACAGATAGACGGCATATCCGTTCCCCTCCATTTCTTCCCTCTGGTTGATATTGAACACCACGGCAATGGCTTGCTTGCCCGATTGCTCATAGGTTTCGTAGGGCATCACCTTGCCGTCAGTGGTCAAGATATGGGTAACCTTCATGGCTGTGTCGGGAAAGTCCTGATGCTCGTCACAGGCAGTCAGCAACATCGTTGCCGCAACTACAAGTATTGATAATAGCTTCTTCATACGCATAGTCATTTTACAGGAAGTTTCACACCCAGGACGATACCCGTTCTGAACAGGTCTTCGCCCTTGATCATCACGTCGGTCTTCACCTGCCAGAAGAGTTTCCAACCATGACGCAAGGTATAGTTATGCTCATAACCGAGGTGGATGCCGCCCAAGAACCTGTCGGTATCACTGCCTACCGATGCTCCTATACGCATGTTGCCATGGTGGTTGCGCCCTCTTGCCACACAGGGCTTGTAGGCGAAGCCAAAGCCATAACTGCGGTAGTTGTTCCAAAAACTCTCAGGACAGACATGACCGCACGAGGCGCACTCGTCCCACTTGATGTAGCCGTTGGCAAAATACTCCCACGCATTGTGGTACTTTGTCTCATGCTCGTAGGACAGCGTCACGTCCAATCCTCGCTCATACAGGCATCCGAACCCCAAGGATATACGGTCGCTGTTCTGTTGTGCCACAGCTGGAGTCATGCTTGCCATAAAACAGATGACAAGCAACAGGGTATGCACAAGCCTATTGGCTTTCCCTTTGGCCGCCGAACGTTGTTTCTTCATTCTACATTTTTCGCATACGCTCAACAACCCGTCTTCACTTTTCATTTTCATCATTCCTCCTCCAACAATATATGGTTAAACGAATCGGCTGATAGAACGTCCTCGTAGTCGATGCTGAGCGAGATGGTGCGTCCGCTTATCTGCTTCTCCGACAGCTCAATGGTCAGCACCTTGTCGTTAGGGAAGGTCATCTTCTTCACCACAATCACGTTGCGATAACCATACTTGAAGGTCTTCGCATCGTCCAATACAAGGGCTGGTGTCAGTTCAACTATCTGCGCATTGGTAGCCTTGCTCTGTTTCTTGTCTGACAGTTTGATGCGCATCTCGTCGATGTCGAAACGGATGTTGGTTTTGTTCTCCACGGAGAAATCGATGAAGAAATATTCGCCCACACTGTAGATGTTGTTCAGGCGCATCACCATACGGTGCATCTTCGTTGCCACATTGCGGTATTTGGCAGCCGATGACCATATCTGACGCGCATACTTGGTCATGTCAGCAGTGGACAAGCTCACAGCGGGATTGTTGTAGGCATTTCGCTCCGAGCATTCTATCTCCTTGTCGGTCACAGCCTCCTGCATCCTCGTGGTGTAGAGCAGTGCATACTGCGTGCGGTAGCGTTCCGTCACGATGGTCACTATCGCTAATACCTCGCCGTCGGCATACACGTTGTCTTTGGGCTTCAGGCGGATGGTGTTGTTGATGGGTTGGTCGCCCACCACTTTGTCGGTGGATATATCGACAAAGCGAATAGGTTCGGAGGCGGTGATGACGGTGGTCACTTGGTCGTTGACCGTCAGCTGCTCCATCTCCATGTAGGTGGTCTGCGCCTTGGCTGAAAGCACGCTCAGCGAAAGCAATGCACAGACGTTAATCTTCTGAATGATATTCATAATCTTTATTTTTTGATGTTTATACTCTATGAGCCACCGTTCCCGACAATTTCGTTGTCGGGCAGTGTCTATTTCCTCTTCTCCTTTCCGTTGACCAGATACACAAACGTCCCATACTTCAGCTTCACTTTATTCTTCTTGATAGCCTTGCTGATGGCGTTGCTCGTCTTCTGGTAGGCATTGGTCACGGCTTGCATTCCCCATTGCGAGAAGCTGTTGTTCGCTCCACTTTGGTCGATGTTCATGTTGCTCTGCATCGCACCGCTCGCCACATCCTTGGTGGTCTCACGGAACTGGCTGCCGGGGACATACAGCCCCTCTAATCCGTCCGTATCATAGAGCGATAGCGACACCTTTATCAGCTCATCATCCACCAAGATGGAGTTGATGCTGCCCTTTACTCGCTGCGAACCGAAACCGCTCATGGTGGCATAGAGGTACGACCCTTTCTTCACCACGGTCTCGCCAATCTCTATGTCGTCCAACAGTCTCAGACGCACTCTCGACCCGTCCGTAGCTTTCACGTCCTCGTCAATGATGGCTTTGATGAGCTTCGGCTCATGCTCGTTCTGAGTCAGGGTGTTGAAATAGTCCGAAGTCACCTTCACCTTCTTCACCACCTCCTGTGCCTTGTCCTCCTCGTCTAATGCCTTCACCGCCTTGCTGTCCTCGGCAATGCTGCCTTTCACCTCAATCTGCTCCTTGGGCGGCTCAGCCTGTGTGGTGTCCTGGGCCACGGGGGCAACTGCCGACTGACCTCTCAGCCTCGCTTCGGCAAGTGCCTTGTTGAGTGCTTCGAGTGCTTCCGCTTCTCGCGCCTTGGCATCGGCCACTTCGGCTGCATCGTCCTTCTCTTCTGCCTGACGGACGAGTTCCGCAAGGTCTTCTTCTGTGTACTTGGATTCATACGTTTCTTTCTCTTCTTCGTTGTCACGCTCAATATTATCCACTGCCGAATAGTCGGCTATGCGACCATACGACTTCGCCATATTCTCGTACTTGCCACCGATGCCGTCACCGTTCTTTATCTGCGCTCCGGGCAGGTTGGGGTTCAGGAACTCGGTGGTCTGCAGGTTCTTGTCCTGCGTTTCCGCCACCTCCGTATTGAACATGTCAAAGACAAAATAGCCTGTGGCAAGCAACGGGATGTACACGATAGCTGGCAGCATGTACTTCGGCTGGCGGAAGTTTATCTTATCTGTTATTCTCATCGCTGTCTGTTTTTGATGTTACTGACTTGTCTTGCTCCTCCTTGTCGGCCCGATGCGTCACGGGAGGAGTGATGCAATGGGCGGCATCCATCATCTGTTTCATGCGCCCTTCCTGCCGCTCGATGGCACTCTTCGCCTCCGTTCGATGATCGTAGTACCGCACCATCCTATAGATATTGATGCCGAAACAGATGGCGACAAAGCCGAAGACAATGACGAGAAACAGCGTCTTGTGGGCATTGGCGAAGCCTTGCACTTTAGCCGCCGCACGGTCTATCCTCGTGGTCTTGGCAAACTTGCGTCCTGCCGCCACCTCCTTCTCATACCGCTCCCTGTACTTGGGGTCGTTCTTGTCGGGCATTTCCTCGCCCACAAGCATCCGTCTGATTCCTTTTACACTCATACCGCTGCGATATTAGAAGTTTGACTTCGACTTCTGCTCAATATCCTTGTTGAGCAAGGTTCTCCAGTTCGTGATGAGCAGTCCGTGAGGATTGTTCTCCGTCCTAGGCACACGCTTCACCTGTCCCGCCGTCACCAGTTCACGCATCAGGATGTTGCTCCTCCGCTCAATCCTCTGCCTACCGTAGTAGGTGAACTCCATCTTCTCCTTGTTGAACTTGATACTGTCACAGAAGATGCTGAACACGGCACTCGTACCCATGATGTTGTTGTAGAAGCCTTTCTCCTTCAGCGTGTTGTACTGCGCCAATCCTGTCTCATCGACAAGATACATTGCCTTCTCCATCGAATAGCGGATATACTTGTCGTCGGGAGCCAGCGTGAAGAAGTAATGGTGGAACATCTCGATATGGCTCTTTGCCTCCACATCCAGCGTTTCCTCCATCGTGGTGCGGTTCACCAGTATGGGCACGTTGCCGTCCAATACATACACTTTCTGCTGCGCATCCGTCACCATGCAGCGTGCCGTCCAGATGCTCGACACCGAGATGATGATACAGCCCACGAGAAAGGCGGAGCAGATGATGCCCACTAACTTGATCTTGTTTTCTAAGTTCTTGATTACCATACGTTACTGCTTGTTTGAGGTCTGATTTCTCTTCATTCTCACATATTCACGGTGCAGAATGGTGTATATGTCCTTCTCAACTTCTTCCACCAGTTTGGCGTAATACTTGATGCAAGCCTCTACGTAGATGCCTTCGTATTTCAGTTGGATCCATACCCACCAGATGTCACGTTCTCGTCTCCGTCGGTTTCTGTAGATCTTGGCACGATGCAAGCGATAACTCAGGTAATCTACCATAGGCACTACATACTCATCGTTATCCTCAAAGCCTTCTGCCATCTCCTCATATTGTGGGTCGATGTAGTTGTTTTCAGAATTGAAGAACTCTTCCTTTGCACGCTTGTTGGCAAACTCCATGAATTTCTCATCTTTGAGCCAACGCTCAATTTCATTTTTTGCTTTCATTTTTCTTGATGGTTATTATTTGTTTGTATTTCAATGTTATCTCATCACTGTCGCCATGGCTCCCGTAGCCGTCATCTTTGCCTGTTGTGCCACGCCCTCACCGAAGTTTCGGGTTGAGAAGGCGGTGTCGCCCTCTGGTATCATCCATGCCGCAAGGTCGGGCACGAGGTTCAAGCATTTCAACGCCACGATGCTCGCCGCCATCAGATAGCCTGCCGAGAAGAACGAGTTTTGCAGATAGGCTGCCATCGTCTGCTCACTGGCGGTGATGGCCTTCAGATTCTCTACCTGTATGCAGAGCACAATATCAAACAGCAATAGAACGTAGAAACCGACGAAGTATAGGCTTATTACAAGGAAAGAATAATCGTATAAAAAGAAATAAAATCGGTGGAATATACTGTATATTAGCGATTTGATTACCTTTCCGATTTTATCCAAGAAAGCATATCAAACAACAGTTTTAATGATATTTTGTTGCATATTTGTTGTGTAATACAGAAAAATTTGGTAATTTTGCAGCGTGGAAACAGGGGTAAATCTGCCTGTGAAAAGAAAAATATAAGGAAAGGAAAACATCATGGCACGACCGAAGAAAGTACAAAAGGTGAAAGAACCCGTCCGCATCCGTCAGCGCAAACTGGCTAACGGAAACATGAGCCTGTATCTCGATGTCTATGTAAAGGGGGTACGCAAGGTTGAATCTCTCGGATTGTACCTTGTGCCCGAACAGACACCGATAGACCGCCAGCAGAACAACCACGCAAGACAGGTTGCCGAGAAAATTAAAGCCGAGCGCATCCTGGCATTGCAGAACCACGGTGTGCGCCAGTGGGACAAGGTGAAGCGGTCGTGTATAACGCTTGTTGATTTCCTAAAAGAGTATGAACAGGAGAAATTCGGTTTCTCTATATCCACCCTTAAAGGCAGACGTGACCTGCGGCTGAAAATCGAAACCTATCTAAAAGAAGCGAACTGCCCGGATATTGTCTTGGCAAACGTGGATGTGGATTTCTGCCGTGGCTTCATAGATTTCCTGCGCTATGCGAAGAACGGGGTGCGCAAGGATGGCAGTGTCATCAGCAACGGTGCGGCACACCATCATCAGGCTGTTTTGAACGGTGCGCTGAACAAAGCCGTGCGTGACGGCATACTGTCGGCGAATCCGCTGAAGTCCATCAGTCCAAAAGAGAAGTACCAGCCAACCGAAAGCATGAGGGAATACCTCACGTTGGAGGAAATGAAAGCGGCGATGGCTACACCGTGCCCCCATGAGGATGTGAAACGTGCGTTCCTGTTCTCCTGCTTTACCGGGCTTCGCCTTAGCGATGTGCGGTCACTGACATGGGGAAAGATTGTCAAAGCCCCCGATGGCAAGACCTTATATATAAGAATAAAGATGCAGAAGACCCAAAAGCTGATAAACGTGCCGTTGTCAAAAGAGGCTGTCGATTGCCTGAATCCCAAAGAGAATTCCGATGAACCGATTTTCACATTACCGACAGGAACTTCTAACATTGAACGGAACATAGAGAAGTGGATGCAGAACGCACATATAGACAAGCATATAACCTATCATTGCAGCCGACATACCGCAGCTACCATGCTGCTCACACTCGGTGCGGACATATACACCACATCGAAGCTACTCGGTCATGCCAATGTGAACACGACCGCCATCTATGCAAAGATTGTGGATCAAAAGAAAGTGGAAACGGTCAATCTTGTTGATGACTTCTTTTCAATACAACCGCAAACGGAGGGAAACAGATGAAAATAACGATAAGGACACGAACATTGAAAACGGGAAGCCGTTCCATATACCTTGATTTCTATGAAAAGGGGAAAAGATGGAGCGAGTACCTGAACCTGTTTCTTGTGCCGGACGATGCGCTCGATGCAAGGCGACTCAACGAGGCGGCTATGGCAAAAGCGAATGAAATAAAATCAAAGCGGATGCTCGGCATTGACGAGGACGAAACGGAGGCAGACAACGGCAATTCAAAGCAACAGCCCAAACGGATTTTTGCGGATTGGCTTGACAGCCATATCGAAGGGATTAGACGCAATCCGTCCTATTCTCCGGCAACGTACCACAATTACCGCTCCTGTGTCAATATAATAAAGGAGTATTTGAAACATCGCCGCAGGCCTCGCTTCCTGATGTCGAAAATCGACAAGAAGTTTATTGTCGGATTGCTTGACTTCATGAAGAACACCTACAAGAACACCAAATCGCCCGACAATCCAAAGGATATGTCGCTTCACACGCTGCATCTGCACCAGAGTACACTGGTACGAATGCTCAATGCTGCGGTAAAAGAGAGCGTGATGGATAAAAACCCTTTCTATGCTTTGGGCAGGCACGAGCGGATAGCCAAGCAACAGTCTGAAAGGGAGTATCTCACAAAAGAGGAGTTGCTTGCGCTTATCAAGGCTCCGACTACCAACGAGACAACCAAACGGGCATTCTTGTTCTGCTGCTTTACCGGATTGCGGTATAGCGATGTTTCCGCATTAACATGGCGAAATATAAAACAGGTCAATGGTGGATTGGTCGTTTCCATCCAATCCATGCAAAAGACAGGGAAACAGGTAACGATACCATTGAACCAGTCTGCGTTAAATTGGTTGCCGGATAGAAACGGCTGCAAGCCGGGACAAAAGGTTTTCGACATGACATGCCTTAGTGCCTGCGACAGATGCCTTAAAAAGATGGCTGCTGCCGCAGGGATAGAAAAGAATGTTAGTTTCCACACGGCGCGCCATTCAATGGCTACGCTGTCATTGGCTGCCGGAGGCGACTTATATACGGTCGGTAAATTGCTCGGACATACAAGTATAAATTCTACACAAGTCTATGCCGATGTAGTTATGGAAACTAAGATAGAAGCGGTAAGCCGAATATCGGATTTCTTTTCAAACTAACAGTATTGAATAATAGATACTTTGAAAGCATTTTGTATCAAAGAATTGTTTACCACTACTGAAATTTTATGTTTTAAATAACAAAGAGACAACGAATATACAACAAGCTATATAAACTTCATTAGGGGGATAATTTTGCCTAATTATGTCATTTCCTTGGCAAGAATCATATAGAAATGGCTTAATTCACTTGTCCGAAGCAAAGAAGTACGCTCAAAGATAAGAGATTATCAAAGAATTTTCGTAATTTTGCACTCGGATTAGGGTAACCTTGTCCGATCACATCGTTGGTAAAAAAGAGGCGTTATGTCTTCTTCTTGTATATACGAAGCCTGAGAAACTTCAAATAATGTGAACAAGAGTTGGCGTAATAGTCTCCACGCATATGGCGTGGGGCTGTTATTTCCACATCTGTTCACAAAGGTTTTCTCAGGGCCTGTATATTAGGACGTGGCATACAGCACCACGCTTCTGCATAGATAAAGGCTCTCGTGGCGGCGGAGATGCATATAGAAGATATATGAGAAAGATTTATTTGGTATTTTGTTTTTTTGAACTAATTATTTCAATACATTCTTTGGCTCAAAACGACATCTGTTCTTATTGCAATGGAAGTTCGAAGGTTAAATGCGATGAATGTAATGGGGATAACCATGCTAATTGCATAAAATGTCATGGCACAGGATTTATAAGATGCCCCTTTAAGAATGCTTATCCTGTATTCCATCCTGTTGTGGTTGAATCTATGCCGACTTCTTTGTCGCAAAATATACATACTGATTATCACAATTCTACTAAAACTAATTCAGATTCAAAGTATTCTGCTTTGAATAATCCAAATCTTGTAGATAATAGCGAAAAAATTAAGCAATCCGAAAAGGGTATAAAAGAACTGGAATACAAAAAACAGCATTGTTCATATTGTCATGGCACAGGAAAGGTTCCCGGAAACTATTGCTATCCTTGCAGAGGAACTGGTACTATAAAGATTGGTTACTATACTCCACAATTTTTCCCATGCAACTGGTGCGGAGGAAAAGGACGCAGTGATGTCGCATGTACAGAATGTCAAAAAACTAATATGGCAATCAGCTTTGTCAAACTACATCTTGAGAACCTCAAAGAAACTCATGGCATGACTAAAGAAACAGAGCAATTCTATTATGAGCACAAGAACAAAATGGCACAGATGGATCGAGATTATCAAAATTCTATAAATGCCATAGCAGATTCTTATCTCGATAAGCCTTCAAACAAAAGCTCTGTTTATCGGCATTCTAATGGAGAGCCTTTGTGCCCAGACTGTAAGGGAAGTGGAAAATGTCATATATGCAAAGGTGACAAGTTGTATGAAAACAGTTATGATAATTACAGGATTACAAATTGTGATTTTTGTAAACAGACAGGTGTTTGTCCTATGTGTCATGGAAGAGGTACTATTAGATAACAACTAAAAAATGAAATTATGAATAGAATGAGTATTAAAATAGGCTTGTTTATAACAACGCTTTGTGTGTCACTGAACAGCCTCGCCCAAAACAATAACGAGGTTGAGGTTAATGTTGAAATAGAACTGGAAGAAGTGTATGATATAAAAGAACCCGAAGCAATAGATATGGGAGGTTCTGTGTTATGGGCATCTTTTAACCTCTATGCGGAGAAACCAAGTAATGTTGGAATATATTGTGGATGGGGTGATCCAACAGGGAATCTAAGGTTTCAGGCTGATAACCCTAATGAAGAAAATTATATCGAGCCAGAGGCCTGTCTTGCCATGTATGGAGGTCTTGAACCCGCCTATAACATATCTGGTTCTGATATAGACATTGTTCATCGGCATTTAAAGAACGGCTGGCAAATGCCCAGTAAATACAACTTTGATGAGTTGCATGATTGTAAATGGGAATTGACACGCATAGAAGGAACACTGGGATATAAAGTTACAGCAAAGAATGGAAATTCCATTTTTTTGCCAGCATGGAATAATGAAATGGGCAAAGAATATGGGGTTGACGTAGCATACGGATGTTACTGGACATCTTCAATATGTCATATTTATATGAGTTCAGATGTTGAAGGTGCATATGGAGCGTATTTCTTTAATTTTGTTTATACCCCTTGGTGGCTAAAGACTGAAGATTATGATTTGGAAACAGTACCAGTGAACGGAGAAAACTTTTTAACAGCGGGTGACCGTTGGGCACAACTGATGATACGTCCAGTCAAACCAAAATCAATGTCGAAATAGAATTAATTGCCTACGATTTTAAAATGAATAAGATAAAAAGGCTAATAATGTCGATTCTTTCAATAACGTTATCATTGATTGGTACAAATGCACAAGAGTTGACTATTGAAGAATGTAAGCTGGCTGCAGAAAAGGGGATTTTCCTTGCTCAAGCAGACTTAGGTTTTTTATATTTTACAGGTCATTCACAAGTATTGGGAACAATACCACAAGATTATGTGAAATCCATGCATTATTTGCAGTTAGCCGCACTAAATTCAGCCGCAAGAGGAAAGGAAACCAGTAAGTTAAAAGTCCTATGTATGGCTTATTTAGCCCAATTATACGAATGGGGACATGAACATGACAAAAGGTTAAAAACAGATCATGATGAGGCTTTCTTTTGGGCATATGCTGCACTATCTAATGAGTTAAGTTCGGACTGTGGTGAAGAATTGTATAAGAACATAATAGAAATAGCCGTTAAGGGAATGTGTGAATATGCACAAATTGACCGACGGTTTGTCAGCGAGTTTATGTATTTAAAAGAAACCGCTATTGTTAAAGATTTTGCAATCCAATATTTCCTTGATAAAATTTATAGTCATGCAGTGCGATGGAATGAGCATTCGGCTAATTCGTTAAATTTCAAATCAAGAAGGAATAAAGATGGTAGTTATAAGTATATAGGAGAATTACACGATGGGAAACCTAACGGTATAGGAATTCTTTTCTTGAAAAATGCTATATATTGCGGGGATTTTATAAATGGGAAGTTTCATGGCAACGGCTATTTAGAGTACAAAGAAAGCGGGAGTATAAAGGTCGGGGAATGGCGCAATGACAAATTGCATGATGGTGTTTATTATGAGGGAGGAAAACGTGTAGAACCATCAGCCATATATAAGGATGGCAAAGACCTATGGCCCCGACCGACAAGTTTAAACATAGGTAAAACAGACAAAAGAGGGAATGTGATACCGAACCCTGAGAATATGAATTTATCAGTACGTTGGGCAAGTGGTCTTGTCGGGAGCAATAAAAGCAATCCTACTGGAGATTTGTATAGATGGGGATCAACAAATCCCAATCATAAATTCCAAAGTAGCAGTCAATCTGCACCTAACTATCTTCCACGTTCAGCTTGTTTAGCCATATACGGTGGGGCGGGACGCCACAGCGACATTTCGGGTACTGGTTATGATGCACCCTTTTGTTTATGGAGTAATTCATGGAGAATGCCAACATTGAAAGAGATGAAGGAACTGATTTCGGAATGTAAAATAGATATAGAAAAGGATGGTACACTTAAAATAATGAGAACAGATGATATCTCTGACGGTTTTTTATGTGTGAAAGTACCATGCGGAACTAATGGTTATGGAATTTGGACTGGTAGCATAGATCCATGGGACAGTGAAAAAGCATACGTATTGATTATTGATGTAAGAAGTGGTAAATTGAATATTGAGACCAAAGATAGAGAATGTGATTTCGCGATACTTCCAGTGACTGAAGTTCCTTTTTACAATAGTGAATTATACCAATTACCATAATCATTGAGATCTCAAATCATGAAATATTTTTGTATTGTCATTACCGTAGCATTGCTTGTTGGGTGTTCTGTAAACAATAGCAAGTTTCAACCTTTGGCAGAATCCTTAAACAGCCTTTGTCCCATTATCCTGTTGGATGGAGAAGCGGAACTAACAAAAGTAACGTGTCCTGCAGCCAAGTTTCAGATAGACATTACATTGCATAAAGAGTCTCCTGTTTCTGTTTCTTCCCTGCGTGCTTTGGATGATGAATATTCCAGACTTGTGCAAGAAGCGGAAAGAGTATATGAGATTGAAGGAAATACAGGAGGGCAAGCATTTTTAAAAGGCCTGATAGCCCAATTACCTATCCTTGCCCAAATGATTGATACCATTGCCGTTGAGACTTCTACACCAGAAAGTACGCAAGGATGGGTGCCCTTGGGTATCCGTATCAGTGACGAGACCGATACCCTTGTTTATACCTATAACGATGAGTGGGAGTATTTGACAGAGTATGAATGGTTGAATGCCATCATGCCAATTGAGATGTGCGGATGGACATCAGAGGGGAACACGCTTCCACCTTTGAACGATGTCGTAAAGGTGACAAGCACTCCACGTGTAAGCAAGGAAGGCACTCTGAAAATATATTGTTCGTATGATGCAGATCCTGCCTATACCCTTTCGGGCAAGCCGATGTGCATCAGTGAGGTCAGGGAAAAGTATTTCAACAAGAAAATTCTGGAGGATTATCTCACAGCTCTAAAGAAAGAGAATAAAAGCATACAGCGTTATATGGATGCCTGTGGGCGACGCGGGATAGGTGTCAAGTTTGTCGTGGAGGGACGTAAAGACGGTATTGACTACGACCTTGCAGACTCGGAGTTTATAAAGAGGTGGGAACGTTGCGGAGGAAACGATAGTATTATCATAAGCGCACCATTTTTATAAAAGCGTTATTCTCACACCTCTTTTTGCTCTTCCTTGAATTTATTCGCTTCGATTTTTGGAATCCTTTCTAACGGCTTTGGCCTGTTCATCGAATATGGTCAAAGTCGAATCCGCACCGACTGTTTCCGTCAGTTTCTCATAAGCTCCGATGGTTACTGCCAGTCCAGGATGCAGATCGTTGAGCATGACCGTAGTCACTTTATGCTTGTCTGCAACCGTTTTCAACCGCCTGTTTTCTTCCCGATATTCATGCCATTGTACCCAACTGACAGCAAACAGGGCGAAGTACACGAATAATGTGACAATGCCAGCCCATGCGTAAGGGTTCTTGTGCCAGCCATCGGGAACTCTGCTCCATAGCAACCTTATTGCTTTTAACGCCTTGTTCGGGCGGATTGCCTGCCACAGCTCCGGTATGACACCTTGCTTTTGCTGCGTCTTTTCCGAAGCCTGTTTGTCTTTCTCCACATGGGCAGTCAGCATTTCCAATATCTTGTTGAGCTGTTCCTTGATAGTGGGAACGCCCCTTTTGTGCATTTCCTTGTCGTTGGCATTTAGATATAAGCGCAGACTCGCTACCGCTTCATCACCTATTGATTGCTTGTATTCCTCGATGGCTTCCTTGCTTCCGAAAATGGCATTGACATTTTCCGGTGCATTGCCATTGAAGAAACTTATAACAGGTTCCAGCCTCTCCACCAGTCGGTTCAATGTCTCGTCCTTGTCCGTGCTGTCCTTTGCATCCAGTTTCTCCTTGATTGCCTCAATGTCCTCCGCTAATGCCCCGATAAGGTCGGCTATGTTCTGTAAGTTATCTTTCATCTTCCTCTCCTTCTTGGTTTATATTTGTTCTTCTCATTGTCGTTATCGCCCCAGCCGCTTTCGTTTCCTCCACCGCCTCCGCCGGATGAAACCTTGGCTTGGTGCGGCTGTACGTACAGCTCCATGAGTGCGCCGATGGTTACTTGAACGATGTTCAAGCCGGATTCAGCAGGATTGCCGCCGTTGCCGTCCGCTTCCGTTCCGGCTGATGACGGTTGTCCTATAAAAGTACCTGACGCATGGCTGTCCGTTGCCATGCCTTGCATGGTTGGTTGTGTCCGTCCGTCAAATCCGTTGTCCGGCACACGGGGGTGCCATTCCATGTCCTCGGCAATGCGACTTTCAAACAGCCTGTCTAACTTATAAAAGCTCATGCTCCGGTCTATCCGTGAGCCGCTGAATGAGATTTCACCTTTTGTGAACGACACACCGAGGATTTTGCCGTTATGCCTGTCATATTTGAAATTCACCCTGATTCCTTGCTTTGCCAGCCTGTCGCACAAATCCGACCAGCAGTTACAACAGGGTAATGCCGCCTTGATTGCATCGTATATTTGGTATTTCACCTTGTCTTTTCCACGCAGGCGGTCACGCTTCACGTTCATCTTACCCTTGGAGAAGTGCAGTCCGTATTCCCTCGTGAGAGCCTTGCATATCTTCACGTTGCGTACACGATCGTTGCCGGTGCTGATGGCGTTTCCGTCATTGTCCACTCTGTTTGCCACGATGTGCAGATGCTGGTGTTCCCTGTCGGTATGGCGGCTCACGATATACTGGGTGTTCACAATACCCATGCGTTGCATATACTCACGGGCGATTTCGACCATCAGGTCATCCGTCAGCTTGGGTGCGTCCTCGTGTGCGAAGTCCAGCGAGATATGATACACCGGATTTTTCAGCTTGCGCCCCGGTTTGTCGTCCGCCTGTCCCTGCATACTCCTTGCGATGGTGGCGTTGTCATCAAGCCTCACGTCCTTGCTGTCGATGAGCCGTGCCTTCTTAGGGTTGTTCACATAGTTCACCACTCTGGCGAAGCTCGCCCGTTTCTTCAAATCGCCCATCATATTCTCTCGATGATTTTGTTGAACTTGCCCAGCAAGTCCATGATTTTGCCTTTCAAAAGAGAAAAGCCCTGTTGGTGCGCCATCTTCGCCAGTTGGTTCAGGTTGTTGCACCCACCCTCCAGCATCCGTATCTGCCGTCTGTCCTCCAGTGTCCGTGCCGCCTCGACCTTGCCGTGCAGCAACAGTTCGCGCAGGAAGTGCGACGGCTTCTTTCCGGCATCGGTTATCCGTTTCATGACCGCTTTCCACTCGGCGAGCGTGAGCCGTGTGGATATGGTCTTTGTCCGTGCCTTGCCTTTTGCGGATTTCGGTCTGCCGCCTTTATGTGATTTTTCGTTATCTGTCATACGCTTGTTTTTATCGGTTATAAAAGGAATGATGTTTTAGGGCTAAAATGGGGATGTTGCCGTTTCTGGTGTGACCGGGTCGCCGCTTGTGGCGTGGTTTTCGTGGACGAAAACATAAACTTGCCAGCCCTAAAACATTCCCCTGTAAAAATGCCCCTTTCTGTCATGTCTGCCATTTACTTACAAGAGGTATTACCATCAAATTAGGTCTGTTCGCTCTGTGCGAATGGCGGTCTGCCCTCCGTATGAATTGCGGTCAAGCCGTCATTCCCCGATACCGGTTGTTGGGGTGATATTCGGTCTGTTTCTTCTTTCCCTCTTATCGCTTTTGCAAAATTTTCAGCCTCCTGCTGCGAGCTGAAGATGTAGCCACCATTGCCGAAATCGCTCCAATAGCCGTTGAAATTTCGTGCCGTCTGCACAAACTTCCGCTCTCCGGCGGCTTCAATTTCCTTTGAGAAAAGCACGGCGAAGATGGTCGCTCCGCTCTTTGAATGTGTCCTGCTTTCGATGGAATACAGTATGTTTTCACATTCAGAGACGGTGACTTTTCCGTTATCCCCATCAACATTTTCCGAGATAATTTGTGTAGAGGTTGCGCTGCTTTCATGTGGATTTTTGTCCGAGTTGCTCCCCGGTTGCCGTTCATTGTCAGTAGAATTTTCATCATCCTGCGGCTTTCTTCTGCGCTTCGGAGTATCTTTGGGTACAACAGCATCCATAAGCCACGATTGGATTTCGGAACGAAGAAAATAGAGTTTGTTGCCCTGTTTGCGGTATGGAATCCTGTGTTCGGAAGTCATAGCATAGATGGTGGAAACGGACTTGCAGAGCATGGCAGATACGTCCTCAACCGTCATGATTTCCGGTAAAGGAGTGACGGCGGTTGAGGAAATGATCTGCTCAAACATCCCGGTTAGGCGGTCTATCTTCTCATGGAGTTCCGCCACCGACCGGGGGAGATTGTCAAAAGACAGGTGTGTATTTTCGCTTTCAGTCATATACGGATTGTGTCTGTGTTTGAAGAAAGGGAACTAATCATTTTTGGCGAGATTACGCATGATGGTGTGTGCCTCCTCCGAAATCTGCCCCTGTGAGGCGACAGGATTCTGCCGGAGCCATTTCAGGAGTTCGGACTTCTCGAAATACACCATCTTGTTGTTGGGCTTGAAGTACGGGATGACCTGATTGTGCGTCATCTTGTAGAGTGAACTTTTGGAAATGCCTAAGAACATGGCGGCTTCCTCCAGATTCAGAACCTCCTTTGAGGCATAAACCACGTTCTTGACTCTCTCCAGTTCCTGTTTCAATCCGTCCACCACCTTTCGGAGCAGGGCGGTTTCGTTCGGTTTTTGTTCTGTTTTACACATAGTCGTTATTTTATAATTTGATTTATTTTTTGTCGGTTGTGATTGCTGCCGATTCGATTTGTCAGTGCAAAGTTAATGCGAAAAGAATCTGCAAACAAACACGCAAATCTCTGTTTAACAATCTGTTTTGTGGTGTATTATGGCAACATTGCCAGTCTGTTTTATTCTTCCAATGTGTGCATTTCCGGCTTTTTCTGTCAGATGATTATCTGGCAAGGATGCCGGATAATTTTTGCAATATCTTGTTCATAACAAAAGCGGCTAATCTGACAGGAAATTTGTAACTTTGCCACATATTTATCTGCCAGTCTTGCCAGATAATCTTCGCTCATGAGAGAGATAAGTCTGCTTCATCAAATGCCAGATAAACGGCATAGGTTAAAAATAGTGAATTAACATATCATACTCTCAGAGTTTGATTTTAACTGGCTGAACATATACTTCAAATACACGCGCAACATTTTATGATATTTTTGTTGCAGCTTTGTTGCGTAAGCCTTAAATGCTTAAATATAACATCTGATATACAATTAGTTATAAAATATCGTGATATTACGAAGTAAAGCATTGCTCCATAGAAATGCACTGTCAGATAACGGGTTAACCACTTCGCCCAACTGCTTTCCCATTTGGGCAGCAACGAGAACGCCCACTGTATCGGACCGAATATCGTGAGCATACCGAGGAGTATCTGCTGGCAGTATATTGTCGCCCACCAACCGATGCGGAACACTATCAAGGCTATCAGCATCACTATCTTGTCGATGCCTACCACAGCTCCTGCCGTCAGTGAGGTGAACCACAGTTTGCTTGCATCTTTCTCCATGTTGGTCACTTCGTCCACACCCGTCTGCTCCATCGTCGCCTCTATCAGGTTGGGGTCTGACGTGCCCTTATGCGCCACGTCTGCCTGTGCCTGAAGGTCGGTGTACATCGAGTCTCTGATATATACCAACTGCTGCACCTCCTCAAACTTGTCGGAGATTTGAGTCGCCTCTGCCTCATAGAGGTCGTGGGTGTAACTGCCGATACAGTTGGGGATATAGGATAGGAAGTCCAACACGCACCAGCTGCTGCCGCTGTTGGTCATGCCAGTGTCAGCAGGTGGGTACCACCAACAGAGGATGATGCTCACCACCAAGGGCTTGAACAGTTTCATCACGTCCAACGGCTCATTCTTCACCATCATCTTGTAAGCCATACTTGCCGCCACGATGATGGAGAACAGTGCCGCCAATGCCATGCACATTTGGAGGATCCACCAGAATGGCCCCTGTGAGCCTGTGAAGGTGGCATCGGTCAGGAACTCGTTGGTCTGGAATATCACATCGTCAATCTCCTCTTCGAGGATGTTGATGCCGAAATCGCTGAGTATGTTGTCTGCCATCAGTGCCTGATTCTATTGTTGATAATCTCTTTGATAAACTCTACGCCCTTCGGTGTCCATGACAGATAGAAATGGTAGAAGCAGCGCATCCTGCCTGTGACATAAACCGCAATGCCCTTGTCCTGAAGGTCTTCACGCAGTTTCCACATCCCATATTCCTTGGTGATGATGCCCTCCTCTTTGAGTGTCTTCACAATCTTGCCGTAGTAACTTCCGACATGATGGTGAAGCTTTGACATTGAAACTACCTGTAAATCAGATGGCATATAATGCTCATCAACGATGGGTGTCCTGCCGATGACGCTGATTCGCTTCGGCATCCTCGACATCTCCAACTGCCACTTGCCGTTTTTTCTCTTGGCGGCATAGAGGCGCAACTGTATTTTTGATATTGATTCCATAGCTATCTCGTATTATTTGTTTTACATGCGTTCAATCACAGGAATGACTCCCACGCTCTTCAGTTTCTCATAGAGAAAACGGCGACCTTTCTGTGTCCACTTGGTGTTCATGCGCACATCTTCCGAGCCGTCCTTGTGTTTAATGAGGTAGGTCTCGCTGGTCACATAGCCGCAATCCTTATAATCAGCATACAGAATCCACTGCTTGCCGCGCTGATACTGGATGTTCAAATCCTTCAGCCGTCGGTTGAAGCGGATGGATGACTCACCATAGTCCTGGGCTATCTGTGTGACCAAGACGCTGCTCTTCGTGGCGAGGATGATGTCAAGGTAACTCACCTTGTCCTTCATCTTCGTCACCTCCTGTTGTAGGTCATCCACCTTGGAACCCAACTCAACGATGCGTGCCCTTTGGTGTTCACACTCCTGTTCGGCAAGCAGACGCTTCTGTCGCTCTTCCTTCAGATTGACTGCTAACTGTATAAGGAAGTCTGGCTCTGTCAGTGCCTTCTCGATGGTCTGCTGTGTCATATAAGCACCATGCTTGCGGATGGTGGGGAGCACCTCTGATGTCACCCAATGCTTGAACTCACGTGCCTTGGGCATCTTGGATGACAGTATGAGCGCATAGAGTCCTGACTCGTTGATAAAGACGGTGTTAGCCTTGTAGTTGGAACCTGATACCTGAATTAGGTATGAGGTTTTGTCCTCTTCATCTACGTGATTCACAATGGCATTGGAGGGATTCTTGTACCCAAGAACTTCAGCAACGTCCTTTCCCATGAAGCCAACTTGACCGTCGGGCATTTCCAGTGTTCGTATCTGTCCAAACTCTGGGTTTTTGAAAATTTGAATGTTGTTATCCATCTCTGTTCTGATTTATCTGTTTACACTTTCTTCACCTTCACCGCCGTTGGCTTCATCGCCACTGTCAGACCCTGTCGTGCTCCTCACACCCTTCATGTTCTCCTGCCAGCGGCTCTTGGCATCGCTGATGATGCTACCTTTCTGCACCACACGGTCGTTGGTGGCTGCCAGAAGGGCGGTGGTCTGGTTTTGGGTGTTGAGCTGAACGAGATATTTGAGCAATGTCTCGTTCTGTGCCGTCAGGTCGGCATAGATGCTCAGATACTGCCGTTTCCTCTGCGCATTGGGCATATAGGCATCCTTAGTGGATTTCACCGCACACTGGTACATATTGTACAGTTCCTCCCACCGACGCTTGTCGTTGATGGTGCCGCCTGTGGGGATGATATGGTCGATGTTCGCCTTCATCTTGTCCAACTGACCGTTGATCTTGCTGCTCTCGGCAAGCCAGGCGAGGTCTATCTGTCGGTCGGCTACGTTCAGGGCTTCTACTTCCGCACGCTTGGTCAGGGCAGAGTCTATCTTCTCCGCATCATCTACTTGGTTGTAGAGGTTGATGCCGGCAAGGGTGCGGAACCCCAACTTGTTCTTCTCTGCCGCAGTCTTCTTGTAGCTGTTGTGCAACAGCCAATAATAGAACTCAGGGGTGAGAGAACCGCCACCCGTCTCCATCACCGTTATCTGGTTCTGCTTGGAGGAGTCGTGGTTGTAGGTCACGCTCTGGGCAAAGGCAGAAGTGGTGGCTACTGCCGCCATGATGAGTATCATTGTCTTCTTCATGTCCGTTCTTCTTTTGTTTGCAATCCGTCAATAATCAAGTTTTCCTGCCACTTTCCATCGGCTGAAGGCATCTTCGAGTATCTCTTCCTTTGTCCTTGTCCGATACACCTTCTCCTTCCAGTAGCCCATGCGCAGCTGTACATACCGCCATGTCTGGAAGTAGGCTTGGTTCAGATGCTTCTCTATCAGGTCCAACGAGTTGTTGATGTTGTCCAGCACCATCAGCAGGTCGGAGATGGAACAAGCAGCTGCGCCCGTAGCATACAGCACGAGGTCGTTGACGCTATGATAGAGTTGGCTTCCCTCGTTGTATATATTATCGATGGCTTTCTTGTTGATGGAGATAAGCATTGTGTCTGCCAGTTCGATGTGCTTCCGCTTGATGACCTTCTCGTTGAAGTCCTCCAACAGGTTCTTGTAGTCACTGATGCGGTCGCTCACCGTCTGGTAGGTGCTCTTCACGTTCAGCACTGTGCGCAATGACTGGTACATCACATCTATGACATCGAAGGCTCGGGTGTATTTGTCCAAATCTACATTCAGTTCCTTGTACTTGCCTACCTCTTCACTGCTGTATTCATGCAGCAGTTGGTTGCTGTACTCCAGTGTGCTGCGTGCCAACAAGAGGCTTCGCTGCTTCTTGTGGTCGTTGATGTATGCTTCCACCGATACCGCATCGAATCCCCATTGCGCCAAGGCTGTCTTGGGGAAGAGGGTAATCAGCAGGAGAGCTATGATGATGGTATATCTCATTCTTTATCCTCCCTCAGTTTTCATTCTCGTTATCTTCACCATCCCCTCTGTTAGAGTCTGCATTCTCCCTCCATCGCTCATAGCACTCTTCAATGAGTGTCCTTCTGCGACCTTGGTCGACATCTATCGATGGAAGAATGTCCTTCAGCACGTCAATAATGCTGCGCTTGTAGTGCATCATTTTTTCTAATGATACCAAGTCGGCATATATCTTGGTGATACGGCTATCCACTTCACGGGCTATCTCCAGCCGGTCGCTCGACCAGAGCAGATGTATCACATCGTCATTGTCAGCGGTCTGTGTCGCCTCGCTCTTGGCATACTCCGTGGTGATGCTGCACGACGGGAACTCCTGGGCTATTTCCGAGATGCGGTTGTTCACCAGCCTCGTCTTCTCCTCGTCAGAGGCATTCGGGTCAAGGGTCAGCACATCCACTACCTGTGTGTCGGTATATTCCGAGGTCAGTTCCCACGATATTTGCAGTATCGCACGGTGTATCTTGATGCCAAGGAAGTACTTGGGTTTCCTCGCAATGGACAGGGTCGCCTTGAAGGTGATGATGCCGTTGATGTTGGGCATGGTGGCAGTGCGCACGTAGGTATATCCGTTCCACGAACCGGCTCCCTGCCAAGTGAGGTTGTAGGCAGACTTCACATCCTGCATGATGGCAGGAATGCGGTAGTAGTCATCGGTGGCGGTGGCATTGTCATTAGCCGCCTCGCTCTTGGCATCCTGTATGTCCGTCAACTGCTGCTGCCATGTCGCCAACTCCCTTTTCAGGTTGTCTATCTTCGTCTTGTTGGCATTGTATTGCTGCCGCAAGGCAGGGGCTTCCTCCACGGAGGCATTGCTGATGGCGGTTGCCAATCTGCGATTTTCCTGCTCCAACTGGCTTATCTGCGACTCCAACAGGGCTATCTTGTTGCTTGCCTCACGTTCCTTCTCGTCCAGTTCCGAGAGGTCGAGATTGTTCTCCGTGATGGTTGTCCTCATGGCGCACTCCTTGCTGTGGGCATTGAGCGAACCGCCGCACTCACGGCACTTGTACTGCGTGCTGCCCTGCCCGAGGGTGACACCGTCCGAACAGGTGACGCTGATGGTAACGCTCTCCACGCCCTTCAGCTTGGCGGCATCGGTTGCTTGATAGTAACGGCGTGCGTCACTGCCGATGTAATAGACATAGCCCTCTTCGTTGTCGTTATATTCCGAGAGGCGTGCCTGCAACTGTCGCTTGAAGGTGTTCAGGTCCATGCTGTAGGAGTCGAAGACATCCTCATACACCTCTTCCACGTTGTTCCAACTCTTGGTGACGTGTATCTCGTAGGCGTAGGCTTTCTTCGTCTGCTTGCCGCCACGGCTGATGATGTACGAGGACATCCAGTAGTTCATCGTATAGGTGAAGCCGTCGTTCTGGGCGTTGAGCTGCTGCACACGGCTGCGACTCCATCCGGCATGGTTCTCCGAGTTGGCCAGTATCTGCTCTCGCTGCGTGCTGCTTGGGTAGAAGTTGGGGTCGGAGGTATTGATGCGATACCAATGGTCACCGTTCAGGATGCTGTTGTCATCGGTCGGAGGATAGTAGTCACAGAGGCTCACGCTGCCTTGGTCTCGTCGGGCGATGTACCAACGCTGCGTGTAGTAGTTGCCCTGCATCTCGCTCAGATAGTCGGTCATCCATGAGGTGATGTTGTAGTTGGAGAGACTGAAGAGGTTGGCGATGCTGTCCTGGCCTCCCACCAGACTGATAAGGGCACTGCCGATGCCGTTCTCTGCCTGTTCGTAGAGATGATAGTAGTTGTCGTAGATGTCCTTTATCTTGCTCACCTTGCCGTTGAAGAGTTCATTGAAGGCACTTTTCTGCAAGAGGGAATCTACGGAGTCGATGCCAGCCGTAGCCAACGATGCTCCCATGTTGTAAAGTGTCTCGATGTCGGCGGTGAGGTTATCCACGGTGAAGTTGCCGGGCACACTGGCGATGTCGTCCAACAGCTGCTGCCAATCTATGTTTCCTATCTCCGAGAGTTTGAGGATGGCGGCTATCTCCTGGTTGATTTCCAAGAACTGGATGTCGGCAAAGGTCAGACTGCTGTTGGTCACCACACTCTCAAACTGCATGCACAGCGACTTGGTGTCAGCACATATCTTCATCAGATAACTGCCCCAGTAGAGGGCGGTCTGCGGACTCTTCAGCATCATGCCAGCCACCGTCCATATCTTGGGCATAATCTTGTTTGCCACCATATTGTGGATGCGGCGGTAATAGTAGTTCTCCGTACTGCTGCTCCAGATACCGAGGTCGGTGAATGCCTTGCGCTCCAAGAACTTGGCGGCGAAGATACCGGCAGTGGCAACCTCAGCGGCATTGTAGTGCTTCAAGATTTCGCCCACCTGCTCGTTATAATAGCTCTCTGCCATAGCTCCAGCACCGAATGCGGCAGCCATGGCTGCAACGGTCTGCTTGTCATAGTTCACGCTGTAATACTGCGCATGAACCCTTCCCACGACAAGCGTCAGACATATATATATTATAATAAGGTGTAAACGTCTCATTGCTTCACTACTTTACGTTTCTACTACTTTACTATTCCACTACTTTACTACTTGTAGTATTTACTATTGGTAGTATTCACTACTAATAGCATCTACTACTCAGCCACTGTTCCCGAAAGTTTCGCTTTCGGGCATCTGAGCCTTCTGTTCATACCGGGCTTTCCATCTATTCCGGGAATTCCGTTTCCATCCATCAGCCCCCGTGCTCACCGCGTCAGCGGCGAGTATTGCCGTCGTCCTTTAGATTAAGCACCTTCCCCGCCTCATTCACCTTCTGCGCAAATGCCAGCGACTTCCCGATGCCACTGGCATCCCAATCCCTGCAATACCGCTCGATAGCCTCCTGATGGCTACACTTCAGCTCTCGCTTATAGAGTTTCAGTGCTTCCTTCTCGGCTCGCTCGGTGGTGTAGGTCATATAGCACTCGTGCGGCTCCTCCACACCATACACTCCGCTCGTCGAACCACGTCGGATAAACACTTCACGGAAGAAGCTGCGTCCTTCCTTGTTCTCCAATCGGTTGACCGTGAAAATCTTCTTACAATCCACATCGGTCAATCCTAATATCGCCTTAATCTCGTCAAATCGCTCACGGAACTTGCTCTGGTCGAGCAGCATCACTACGTCGGAGTTGTTGATGATGGCTTCCTTCACGATGGGACTGCCGATGATGTCCTGTATCTCCTGCGTCACCACACCCACTGATGCCCAGAACTTTCGCGCAGTCTTGTAGAGATACTTGATATACTCTGCCATCAGCGGCGAGGCGATGGCTTTCCATGCCTCCTCGATGACCAAGCACTTGCGGTTCTTCTTCAGGCGCATCTTCTGCAGGAACACGTCCATGATGATGAGCGTGACGATGGGGAAGAGCTGCTTGTTCTCCTTGATGGCATCCACCTCGAAGACGATGAAGGTCTCGTCGAACAGGGTGCTATCCACGTTCTCATTGAGAATCTTGTCATACTTGCCACCCTTGTAGAAGTTCTGCAGCATGTAGGCGAAGTTGTCGCAGTCGATGGTGGTGATGTTGTTCTCAATGCATATCTGGTCGAGACGCTCACAGGCAAACTCATAGAACGAGTCAAAAGACAGGGTCTTCACGGCCAGTGCCGTGCGCCGCTCCTCCAGTCCGTGGATAAGTTTCTCCACCTTGTCGTGTATCTGAGAAAGCTCCGTGCCGCGTCGCTTCTCCATCGTGGAGAGGTTTTTTCTCAGTGTCTCCTTCTGTGAGGAAGGATAAGGCTGCACGCCGTTGAAGTAGAAGTCGTAATACTCCGTCACCAACTGCTCCACCACACGGAACTCCAGTTCGGGTATCTGCACCTCCGAGCCTTTCCATATCAGCAGAATCAGGTTCTTCAGGAAGTCGATCTTCTCGATGTTAAGCTCCCGTTTACTGATGTTGAAGGGGTTCATGGTGATGGGCTTGTCCTCCGTGTAGGCGATGTACTTGCCGCCCACATACTCGCAGAGTCCCTCATACGAGTTACCCGTATCGACCATGACGATGTCGGTGTTCTGCTCCCACAACTGGCGTACCACGCTGTTCATGTGGAACGACTTGCCGCTTCCCGATGGACCCAGGCAGAAGAAGTTGGAGTTGTCGGTCAGCTTCTCCTTTCCCTCCTTTCCTGTGATGTCGATGGCTACAGGCACGCCCTGACGGTCGGTATAGTAGATTTTCAGCGGGGTGTCCTCATTGTGAACGATGCGCTCCTTGTACATCAGGCAGGTGGCAGCATCGCCGAGGGTGAGGAAACGGTCGTAGTCGGCATTCATGCCATAGCAGTTGCCGGGGAAGGAGTTGACGAACAGCTCCAACTGGTTGTAGGCCCGCTTGCTGATATGGATGCCCATGCGCGAAAAGGAGTTTTCGAGATGGTTGGTACATTTCTGTATGTCAGTGTCGCAGCTCACTGCCACCACGAGGTTGTAGTGTGTATAGACGAGCTGCTTGCTCTCACGGGCTATCACCTCCTGCACACGCTTGATGTCCTCCACAGCCATCAGGTTGCTGGGGTTGGGCATGGAGGCATGGCGGTTTTTCTTCTTGTCGAGCATGGCAAGCTCACGCTTCTGGTTGGGCACGAACACCATCTGGTTGAACACCACGCAGTCGGCACCGGGCACGCTATCGACGATGCTCACGAGGTCAACGGGCATACTGGTGTTGTTCACCTCGATATTGGCGTAGGGACGAATGACCGACGGCAGGTTGGCACAATCGACATCCACAAGGCTATATACCTTGCAGCGGCGGTCGCCCATGCCGATGGTCTCGTCATCGACCTTGAAGTTGGTCATCGACACCACCTTGTCACGGAAGTTCATGGAGAAGAAGCGGTCAACATACTCGCTGGCTTCTGTCTTGCCGAGGAAGCGGGACTTCACACCGGCATCCCTCAGCTGGTCGTGTACCTTACGTATCTTCACCAAGAAGTCGCGCCATTTTTTGTTGTCGAACGACATCAGGCGGCTCTTCTTATTCTCCTGTGTGATGGTGAGATAGCAGACGCTGTCAGTAAAGGGTCTGCCGTTGAAATAGCGGAAGTAGCTCTCGCTCAGGAACTCATGATTTCCTCCATTCTCTTCTTTGAATGCCTTTCTCACAAACACATCCTGCTTGTGCAGCGCATAGCCTTCGCCCAAGGTCTGGGCAAGGGCAGTGAAGAGGTGGGTGAACTCATAGTAGGCCTCGATGTTGGCGGAATATTTCTGCACAGGGTTCTCCATCTTCAGCACAGCGGAGTATTCGCCCGTCTTGGTATAGAGCACGCCTATGCCATCCACTTCCTCGATGGAGAAGTAGATGTCCTGGAAGATGCGCTTGCGCTTGCCTCCCGTGCCGAATGCCTTGACACTGATGGCCATGCCCACGCAGATGGCTGAAAATATGAGTATGATGTATAGGGTCATTGTTCTTTTCTTTTTTAATCACAAAAAGGCGGGCGCACCCTCATACGTGATGCCCCCACCTCCATTCACTTACAATCATTGATAGCATTCCACTTGGACATAATGGATTCTCTTTTTTTGTTTTACACTTTCTTTGAATAGGCATAGATGAATATGCCGTTGTCACTTTTCTTGCTGTGCAAGCCCTTGCGCTGCTTCATGACGATGAGAACGCCACCGACAGCCACGGCGAGGACAAGCAGCACGAGTCCTGCCACGAAACCGAAGATGCAGTAGCCGAGGATGAAGCCCGCAACGGCTCCTCCTGCAGTGGCTGCCGCCCAGTAGATGTAGCGTCCCTGCAACCCGAAGAACTCCAATGGACGTTGCAGTCCCTTGAAAATGGGATAATCCGGAAACCGTTCCTGCTTTGTCTCTACCATAACTGTCAGTGTTTTAACGTTCTACATACTTACAAACTTACGCTGCACTTAACCTCCAATGCCGAAGAACAGAGGCAGAGCCTGGGCTGCTGCAATGAGGAAAATACATGCGCCGACGACCATCATGATCTTCTTCTTGACATCCTGTTCCTCGTTGTTCATGGCGATGTAAACTGAGATCGCACCGACGATGGCAACGACACCGGCAATGGCGTAGCAGAGCTTCACCACGATAGGCACATACTTGGCAATTTCCTCTGTCACTGTGGTAAGCGCGGTGGTACCTGCTGAGTAGTCGCCGGCTGCGTTCTGTGCCATTGCTGCGGTGGTGCCGACAAGCAGCATCAGGGCGAGCGTTTTCATGCGCTGTGAAGAGAAGAGTCCCTTCACCTTCTTGTTAATCCTTTCAAACATTCTTTTTACCTTTTAATTTGTTACACTTTGAGTTATCTTATCTCGTATCACCTGTATCTCAAATCTGATAGCCGAAGAAAGCGGGGAAGACGATGGTAGCTCCTATGAGGAACAGGCAGGCTCCCACCAGCATCATGATGTTCTTCTTTACTCCCTCTTCTCCCGTGTTCATCTTTATATATATCTGCAAGGCACTGACGATGACCACGATGCCCGCCACTGCATAGCACATATAAACAACATAGAGCATCATCGTCACGGCATAGTCATGGGCACTCGCAAGTGCGTCCGCTCCCCAGCTGTAGTCCACGTTGCCACACTTAGCACTGGCCAGAGCTGGGGTTAAAGCGGCATATAATGATAGAAATGCACTTCTTGTTTTTGACATCATATCTCATTATTGAGTGATTCCACCTTGACCATGTCACGTCCATTGTGACGGAGACCGCGGGCTATGATGGTGTTTATCAATTCTTCCGAAAACATGGGGTCGGAATAGGTGGTATTCACTTCCTCCATCTTCTTCTCGATTGCGCTATGTATCTTTTCAAGCACATGAGGTTTGCTCTCTTCCGCAGTGGCGGCTGCCTCCTCTGTAGGCTCTGTAAGCTGCTTCTCCTCGTAGGCTGTCTCATACTGGTTGTCGCCTACGCTGAAGCCGCCGTCGCTCTCACTGACCGCTATCGACTCTTCCTCTTCGGTCATGTCACTGACATCAAACGACTCGCCCTGTGACTTCTCGTCCTTGGGCTTTCCGTACAGATCCTGCACGATGATGACCGTATAGTAGATGAGATAGATTACGGTCACGATAATGGCGAATATTACAAATGACTTCATATTTTCAAGTTTGATTTTACTATGATTTGGCTTATTGCCAGTGCAAAGGAACTACCTTTTCTTCAATCTTAAACCGAAATGCCTTTCCTCAGAGATAAATATTAACTCTAATTTTGATTACACTCGCAATCATACTCAAAAATCAAACTCGAAGGGCACAAAAAAAGCCCTTCCGATAGGGAAGAGCCTGTAAAGAGGGTGGATGAGAAAATGTGGATGGCTATATGGTCAGGTACTTGCCGCGGGAGAAGTCTTGATGCTCGTTGGAGAAAACATAGCCCAACTGGTTGGACAAGCATGGGGTATTGCCTATCCTGGCATCGATGTTTGTGTGCGAGTGTCCGTATATCCAATAGTCAATGCCGCTGTCGGTGATATAGTCCTCCAGTTCTACGGTGAAAGCCCCGTTTGCCTTGCTGCCCTGAAACTTGGGATGGAGCATACGGAACGAGGGCACATGATGGGTAACGACAATCTTATGGGCTGCTTGCGAATGTGCCACAGCTTCTTTGATGAACGTGAGGCATCGCTCATGCTCGGTATTGAATTGGGCATGGGTCATCAGTTCACCATTATATAATATACGGCGGAAGTCGCTTATCACTTGCTCGGTGAAGTAAGCGTCCTCCAAAGGAATCCTCGACCAAAGGGTGGAGAGGATGATGTCGGTGTCGCCAATCCTCACAACACCGTTGTAGTGGCTGAACACGTTGGGACGTATCTTCAAGAGATAACCGTCGGGCAGTGTTGCCACATCGTAGTATTTGTAGAACTCATGGTTACCCATGCAGCAATGCACCTCCTTGTAGTTCTCCGATGCCCAGTCCCAAAAGGGATGCTTGGAGTAGTTATCATCACCGAGATAGCCGATGTCACCGGCAAGCAGCAGTATGTCGCCCGTCACCTCCAAGGGGTGGGCTTTCAGATACCGCCAGTTGTCGGCAAACTCCAGATGTAGGTCGGATGCGTATTGTATCTTCATATTGTTCATGCTTCTATAAACAATTCATCTAGTTGGTCCAACAGTCCGGTCACAAATGCCTCGTCTTGACCGAGCGACTTTGACAATGGTTCTGCGAGAGTTGTCCAGTCTTCTCTGATGGAGGCGACAAACTCCCTTATACATACCACTATGGAAGCAGGTGCCTCAATGTTGTCCTCGGTCATTATGACCACATTCTTCAGAACGTCAGAACGGTGCTTCTTGATGTCTTTGGTGTTCACATGCTTGCCGTCCCTCTTGTCTGCCATGAGATTGAGGTAGGCTCTTGCCTTCAGCGCTATCAAGGCAGCGGAATTGGCATGGCGTATGCCATCAGTCAGTTGGCTGTGTGCGATAGTGAAGTGATAGTAGTCATCGTCCATGATGATGGCACTGAGACTCGACACATCTTCATCGGTCGGGATAGGTTCAATGACAAATCCCTTTGGTTCTCCAAGCACATCGGGGTGGCGTGACAGCAGTTCTATCATCTCGGGATAGCCGTCTTGGCCATCAAGGAAGCGGTACATTTCATATCTTGGTGGTTCACCAGCCTCCTGTTTCCTCTTTTCAGGTCGATAGCCTGCCTCACGTACAAACTGCCAGAAGCGGTTGGCGAATGCCTCGGTCATGTTCTCCACGATGACTATCATATCGATGTCGTGTGTGGCGCGGGGACGCACCACGGTATTGGTCATGGTGATGTCACAGGCTGCACCGCCTATCACCACATAGTTGTCTGAGTATTCCGCAAAAGCCTCGCGGAACTTATCTAATCCGTCCATTTCTGTTCACTGATTATTCGTTCTACTTCTTTTTCCACTCTCGGATCATCGTCCTCCCTCAATGAAAGGACAAGGGAAAGGCGGTCAACCCACTGGTTCTTGTCGCCAATCTTGCTGACGACAGGGTATTTCCATACCTCTATGATATAGTTGCCGTCATAGATGTTGGGATTTTCCATGACATCAGCTGACTTGACGGCACGGTATTCCTTGCTTGTCATCATCATCATCTGTTCCCTATCGGGGTTGAGCATGGTGTAATGCGCCAAGGCATTGATGCCGCATACGGGATATTCCGCATCCAAGCGTATGTCATCGCAATAGATAATATACTCTACAGGTGACAGCAAGACGTTCTGCGCCTTGTCCCACAGTTCCTTGCCCTTCAGCTCAAAGTGTATCGCCTTGCTACGCTGTCCGTTCTGAATCTTTTGACACAGCCCTACATCTTCAAGGCAGGTGACGCCCAACGTGACGCTTTCATAGGAATATGGAAGCAAGGGTGCAATGTCCCTTGGCGACATTCCTTCAAGGCTGCCGACCTGCAGGTGATAGAGCAAAAGGTATTGCGCTACAGGGGTCAGCACCTCGGCAATCTTCCTGTTGCTTGTCTTTTCCAACGCAATGATGCCAGGCAAGTGGGCATATTCCTCGGACATGACAAAGAAGACTCCCTTGTCCGCTAACCTGTGCCGCTCGTAGGTGGGCCCGGGCGCAAGGATGAATACTGCGGGCAGCCCCAAGGCTTCGGTCAACCGCTTGCCAGTGATGGCGCAAGCCCGTGGAGAGGGATTGACTTCTTTCTTAGGCTCAACGAACAGCAGGGGCATACCTTGGTATGTGCCGTCATAGAAACGATATGAGAGTTTCTCTCCGACAGTGATACCTTTCAGGCTTTCCTTGGCACGAGGTTCCACTTCAAAGCGTCTGCCCAATATCCTTATTTCTTTCTTCAATTCCATTCTGCTACATTTTAATGACACATTAAAACGATGCAAAAATAAGGATAATAATTGAGAATCAGGCATGTTTTGGCGAAAAAGTGCAGATTTGATATGCAAATTCAAGGCCTTTGAGCCATTTTTGCACCAAATGATGATGTTTTCGTCTTGATAATATCATTCCGATGCCGTTCGTTTCTTCCTCATCAGATAGTCGTTGACATCCTTATAGTCGGCATATCTGAAGGACTCGTCCGTCACCCTGTACTCGAATACATTGCTGATACTCTCAACCGTCTTGCATCCTGCCTGGTCGTTGTCGAGGAAGCAATGGATGTGGGTGTAACGGTCAAGGTACTGCAATGCTCGTTTGAGGTTGGCGACTGAGTTCAGTATCATATAGTCGCAAGGGCTTTCAACGACAAACCATCTATCTTGCTGTTTGACGAGGGTCATATACGCAAGGAAATCCATGAAGCCCTCAAAAACCAGACAACCGCTTTGCCACTCATTGAACGTATGGGCAAGCAGGGTGATGTCTTTATGTCCGATGCAGCCCTTGAAATAGGGATTGCGCACCTCGTTTCCGTCACTCAGATTGCCAAAGGCAATGCCATAGTAATGCTTCTGCTCAACCTTGTAGTGTATCTCCCTGCAATACATCCTGCCAATGGTGATGTCTATCCGTCGGCTACTGAAATAGGACAGCAGAGAATGGTTGCTCAGTGGGAGCAGCTTCACATCGTTCATCTTGGTTGTCGTGTATTCCTTGGCTGCGATGGCGGTCTCTATCGCTTTATCCACAGTGGTGATATTCTTGGACGCAAGGTAGGCAAGGGCATCGGAAACGGAGTGTTTGTTATACATGCGCTTTACCAACTCCACAAGGTCGCCACCCTCCTTAATGGCGTAGTCGTACCACAGGTTCTCCTTCTTGCTGACCTTGAACGATGCGGTCTTCTCGTCCCTGAAGGGTGACAGATACCAGTAGGCATTGCCCTTCTTCTTTTTCAGCGTTACATTCTCCTTGTCCAGGAAGTCTATAATGCTCAGTTTCTTCGATTGTTCAATATTCATTGTACTTTCATTTATTATCAGTAAAACACTCCATCCATTTAATTCCCTATAGGCACGGGCGTAAAGTAAACTAAAATCTGGAGTGATTTCCTGTCGTTTTTCACTTTGTCCATGGGAACAGTTTACTTTACCCTTTCTCTTATATAGGCACCCCCGTAAACTAAACCATTTGCTAAACTACTTTTCCGCTTTGCAATTCAGCCTCCGATTTCGGTTTACTTTGGCCTTATTTCTTATATATAGGCACGGACGTAAACTAAACTGGTTTCTGAACTGTTTTTATTCCTCTTCATGGAACAGGTCAATCTCGGCAGGTGTATATCCGAAATAGTAATGATTATCCCGCTTCACTATGAGCTTTTGCTCGTTAATCAGGTATTTCAGCATTTTGATGATGACGCTTCTGCCACGCTTGAAGCCGATGTCAGCATAGGCTTGCGTCAATTCCTCCACCATGCGTTCGAATCCTTTGATAGGTTTCTCCTTGAATGCAGCCGTCAGCGCCTCGTTATGCTGTTCGGCTGTCAAGTCTTGGTAAGTAAACCTTGACGGTTGCTTGTCACCTTCTTCCTTCTCCGGCGTGTGCTCGACAATCTCTGGCAACCCTTCCTCATTGACGGTAAAGGCAAAGGGCTTGAACTCCTTCTCACGGATGTGCATCGCCTTCACCTCACTGATATCGGGATTAGTGGTGCTCTTGGTGATGACAAGCACCGTCTCTGCCTTGTTGTTCATCTCCGTACCGATATGCCCGCGCACGTTGTTGTCGCCCTTGTTCTGATGCAATACGCAATGGATGTGCAGGTCATACTTTGATGACCATTCCATCATCTTGTTGATGACCTCGACCGATTCTCCCGCATTGTTGATGTCAAGAAGCAAGTCCCTGATTCCGTCGATGATGACCAGACCATAGCTTTGGTCTTGGGCAAGGGCATAGTCTATGACCTCTATCCTGACGGAGGGCGTGTACTCTCTCAGACAGATAAAGTCAAGGTTCTCGTTGTCGATGCTTGTAGGCAGACCGGCGAGCTTTAGGATTCGCTCCAGCACGTTATGACAGTGGTATCGGCTCTGCTCGGTATCTACATACAGTATCTTGCGCTTCCCCTCTGGCAGACTGGCGCGATAGTTCAGCACCTTGCCGTTGGAGAGTGATGCAGCTACCAAGGCAGACACGTTGAAGGTCTTTTTCGCCTTTGCCTTACCCGTGGAAGCACTGAAGTTGCCCAACGTGGCGATAGTGGAATTATCCACCCATATTATCTGTGGCGGTGTCTGATAGGTGTCAGTCGCCTTGATGAGTGACTCGCAGAGGATGCGCGATATGCGATCCTTGTCGTTCCCGTTCTGCTTGTCAAGCGTTGCTTTTGTTTTTTCTTCCATAGCGTTTCTGTCCGAAATAGGGTTTTACTTCATTCTTGTCTTCTCTCTCGTCGGTCTCCACTTTCGTTACCGCACCGATAGTGGGGATATTGTTTTGCAGGAGCCACTGGTCAAGTTCCTCCTTGTTGAAGTAGAGCATCTTGCCTCGCGGTTTATAGTGCGGTACCTCCTGGGCTGACGTCAGCTTGTAGAGAAGGCTTTCCGATACACCCATATAGACACAGGCTTCACTGAAGGTCAGCACCTTCTTTGTCGTGTAGATGTTGTTTTCAAGCATTGACAGCCTTTCAAGCAAATCCTCCACGGGTTCCATCTTTTTCAAGATGTCCTCAACGACACATACACGCTCGTTGATTCTTTCCATAAATGTTGTTCTGTTCTGCATGATGATATGCTTTTTATCGTTTGACATAGGAGGCGTCCCTCCGACAGCACCGTGCTTTCGGAGTGCAAAATTACATGCAAGAAAGGGCGTTTGAATAAAAAGCAGAGTGATAGTTAGGCAGTCTCACCCTAACTATCACCCTTTTTACATTCTTATGTTGGATTACATGTCAGTTGTATGTCCTTTTTTCATCTGTTTGATGCCGTCCCGTATGCTGTGCTTTGCAACGCTTGATGATATTCTAGCCTTGTACAATGCCGACGACAGATCAGATGCGGCAACGCGCTTGTTGTTCTTTGGCGATATAAGGAAACGTCCTTTCTCAATCACGGATTGCCAGTTATAACAGACGAGGTTGTTGGTAAGCAGCTCGTCAAAGAACACGGCTACATTGCGTAGGTTTCTGACTTCTACTGTAAATCCGGCCTTGCAGTTGAGTAAATCATCCATGGCCGCTCTTGCTTCTGTATCGTTTGACAACTTGAACAGATGGTTTTCTTGTGCAATCTTTGCCAGATAATCCAACTGATGGTCTGTGAACTTTCCTCCGAATGACATAGAGGTAGCCCTTTGGGATTGGCTTCCTGTGCTTGTAGTCAGGTGCTGGTGGATAAGCTCGTGGAAATCTTCCTTTGTGAACGAATCCTTGTATAGATACCTGTCAAGCATATCTTTCTCCTGCGTGTACAGGTTACGCACGATACCCATATTCATACGATGGGCATTGTTGCAACAGGGCTGCTTACAGCCGATGGAGTGGTGGCTGTCACAGAACAAATCAATGAAACGATCTTGTTTCATGCCGCCGTTCATTACTTTCTCCACATAGAGTTTTCTCATTGAGGACAATAGCCCGAAAAGCTCGTCGTAGATGTCCTCATCGCAACGCACATGCTTATGCGTGCTGCTCATCTCCCCAAAAAGAGAGATGACCGCTTTGGTCTTGTTTCTTCATTTTTCTTTTTGTTGATTGTTTGTTACACAAAAAACTCCGGCCACTTGCGCAACCAGAGTTGAGTTATACGAATTATGTGTTCTGTACAGTACGGACACACTCATTTCAGTCAAAGAGTCCGTTTACAAGGTTTACCGCTTCGTCCTTCTTCCGGTTGACAATCTTTGCATACACCTGCGTCATGCGCACATCGGTATGCCCAAGCAGCTTGCTTGTCGTGTAAAGGTCGGCTCCCAATGTCAGCATCATGGTGGCAAAGGTATGCCTCGCCGTATGGAAGGTGAAATGCTTGTTGATACCCGCAGCCTTTGCCCACGGTTTGATAAGCACATTTACTGCGGCAGCAGACGGAAGGTCAAACACATTGTCCTGTGAACTTTTGTTTCCTCGCTCTGGCATCCAACGTAATGCCTCTGGAGAGAGAGGCAGATAGATTGGTGCCTTGGTCTTCTGCATTACTACCTCAAGTCGTGTCTGTGCTCCATCTTGATACACGTTCTCCCACTTCAATGCAATAATATCACTGATACGCAATCCACAGAAGCAGGAGAATAGGTAGGCAGCC
Source organism: Bacteroides stercorirosoris (assembly GCF_900142015.1). Classification (GTDB taxonomy): domain Bacteria; phylum Bacteroidota; class Bacteroidia; order Bacteroidales; family Bacteroidaceae; genus Bacteroides; species Bacteroides stercorirosoris. The sequence continues at coordinate 4,227 of NZ_FQZN01000003.1, read as the reverse complement.
TTCACGGCTTCATTCTGCATCGGAGTTGCAATGAGCTGCCTTACCTCGTCCACTGTCATATACTCACGCTTACTTTCCGGCTTTTTGATTTTATCAGCACTGCTTATTCTCGTATATGGATTAACTTTAATCAGGTCCTCGCGAACAGCAGCGTTAAGTGCACCATTAAGTGCCCGATAGTAGTTGTGGGCAGTATTTGCCGCAAGATGATCCACATGTCTTGGGTGGTAGTCTGTCCTAAGATAGTCTATGTAACCTTGGCAGAAAGCTCGGTCAACTTGGTCAAGAGTTGTCTTTTCGCCTACCCATTCCCTGATAATCTTCATTGCCACCAAGATTTGCCGCCAATCTTTCTTTCCACGCTTCTTTTGGTTTTCCATATAGGTGTTCATCCAATCAAGCAAAAGCACCTTGGGCTCGTCTTTTGCCTGTTTGATGCCAGCCTCACCATTTGTCAGCTCAATGATTCTGTCGGCTTTGATTTTATTGGCAGCGACCAAGGTGGCTTGGTTCTGCCTGCGAGAGTTTTCGTCCGTTTCGGGGACGATATACATCTTCAGATATTCATAGGAACGTTTGCCATCCCTATAGATATCCAAGTACAAACTTTTGTTTCCGTTGCTTAGGTCTTTCATCCTAAGCCGGATTGGCTCCTTTGCCTTTGTCGTTTTCTTGTTCCTTGCCATGGCTATTCGATTTTATGTCCTAAACTGGGTGCAAAGGTACGAAAAATAATCGAAAACAAGAAACAAATAAGAAACAAAAATGATGAAAACAACAGAAATAATGTGATAAGTCAAGAAACAAGTGCAAAAATAGAAGTTTTCAGAAACACTTATATATCAGTGCTTTTATTTGCAGTTTATTGGAATTTGTTTTCATTACTGACCTTTAGTTTATGAATTTCGCAAACTTTATTAATGTATATCGAGTCAATGAGATAAAAAAACGCTTAAATCAGGAGAATCTCTCCAAATATACTCTAAAGGCTTTATCGGAACAATGCGGTTTCAGCTCGAAGACTACTTTCTACCGAGTGTTTAAGAATGTAACCGGAATGACTCCGCTGGAATATTGCAAGAAAATGAATCTTGTGATAAAGGAAAACTAACCCAATAGGACATTCCCATTTTTTTTGGCACTCATTCGCCTAACATTAAACAACTAATAATCAAATCATTGCTCTAATAAATTAAAAATCACTTTAGTTGGGACAAAAGCATGACATTATCGTTTGGAAACAAACTGATGTGGTGGTATTTTTGTATCAAACAAGGGCGAAAACCTCATAATTACAAGTGAAACTTTTACAGGATGTCTAACTAAAAGAACAGTATTATGAAAAACATTTTGGGGGTTATATTCCTCATTCCAATTTTCCTTTTAACAGGAAGTAATAAGCCTATCGATGCAATTTATTCAAAATCTGATTTATCAGAATCCGAACTGGTTAAAAGTGATACTTTCTTAACGAATGAATACACTCCTTCATTGGAACATCCAGGTATACTACACAACACGAAAAGTATTGAGCGGATGCGTACCGTTGTTCATAAAGCAAACGCTACTGATCCGGCATACCAGACTTATCTTTTAATGAGAAATGATTATCGTGCAAAATCAGATTATCAATTAAAAGGACCATACGAATATATTGCCAGACAAAAAGATTATGCTTGGACAAAAAGAAACTACGAAGCAGATTTTGGAGCTGCTTATTTAAATGCTTTAATGTGGATAATTACTCAAGATGAGTCCCATGCTACAAAAGTTATGGAAATCCTGACGAAATATGCAGATAAGTTGAAAGGAATTCCAAATCATAACGATGCAATGCTTTTAGCAGGATTTCATGCATTCCAGATTGCATTTGCTTTGGAAATGGTAAGTACAACTTATGATAAGATACAGCAAACTGATGTTGACAAAGTAAATAATATGCTACGTAATGTATTCCTGCCATGGTTGGATAATTTCTATAGTATTCCTCCTTTCTCAAATGGTAACTGGGGATTAATTGTCAGCAGAGCCTATATGGGACTTGCAATATTATGGAATGATACAGAAATGTATAAAAAGACTATAAAGTTTGTGCTGAACGGCTATGATAATGGTTCATTTCCCAAATATATTGACGAAGAAACTGGACAATGCCAGGAAAGTGGACGTGATCAAGCACACGTTCAATTGGGTATCGGGGCTGCCGGTTCCATCTGTGAAATCGCTTATAAGCAAGGAAATGATTTGTATAGTGCACTCAATAATTTAGTGATGAAGGGTTATGAATATACAGCAAAGTTTAATGTTGGACACAATAATGTACCATTCAAAACCTGGACAGATGTTACAGGAAAATATAGTGGTTGGAATACCATCAGCCCAAAAGCACGTGGTAATTATCGCTCTATTTATGGCTTAGCATATAATCATTATGTTATCCGCAAAGGATTAAACATGCCTTATACAAAAGAAATGTTGGATAAAAATAATTGGCTGGGAAAATTCGACGGAGATTGCATAGACTTTGATGTATTCCAATTTAATGATAAAGACTTAAATAATTAATTTAGGTGTGTGTCCACAACATAAAAAACAGAAAATGAGAACAAAATATTTATTTTCACAGTATTAATATTAAATCAAGAACAATTATGGAATTAAAAACTGTAACTGCAATCATCGGGATTGCTTGGGCAAGTGTCATTACCACTAGTGCTCAAAAAATAACAATGTATTCCACTACTCCTACCGAACGCTGGATAGAAAAGAAATACTCTCCAGACAAATCTCCGGTTGACCAGGCAGATATTCAAGTCTACACTGACAGTTTACTGCAAGATGTTATCGGATTTGGTGGTACTTTCAACGAATTGGGCTGGGATGCCCTGCAGTGCTTGTCAGCCGAAGAGCGTGATAAGGTTATGGCATCCTTATTTACAGAAAATGGCACTCTTTTCACTTTGGGGCGTACTCCTGTCGGTGCCAGTGACTATGCGTTCGGATATTACTCTTACAATGACGTAAAGGATGATTATACTATGCGCAATTTCAGTATAGACCGCGACAGATATATACTTATACCCTACATAAAAGAGGCCCTGAAATTTCGCCCAGATTTGAAATTATGGGCATCTCCCTGGACACCACCCGCATGGATGAAAGTAAACGAACATTATTCACAGAAAAGTTCCGGCATCGAAGGGACTGATATCGGACACAATCAACTTGACCCTAACCGTAATGTATTAGGCAATGTCACTGGCTTTAAAATGCAACAAGGCTATCTGCAAGCTTATGCTCTTTATTTCTCTAAATACATACAAGCCTACAGAAAGAATGGTGTAAACATTCAAATGATTATGCCACAAAACGAAATAGCATGGACTCCTTGCTGGCCCTCATGCACTTGGCGTCCTGAGGATTTAGCTATTTTTGTTACTCAATACTTAGGGCCTCAATTTGAAAAAGATTCAATAGATACTGAAATTTGGGTAGGGACAGTTAACTATCCGAATCCAGACTATATACGCACTTTTTTAAAGCAGAAGAATGCAGAAAAATACGTAAAAGGGGTCGGAGTGCAATGGACAGGGATGAGAGCATTGCCTACCGTACATAAGGAATATCCGAGTTATCGCTACATGCAGACTGAAAATCAATGTGGAAACGCAGAAAACGACTGGTCTGCTTTGGAAAACACATGGAAAGCAGTTGTGCATTGTTTCAACAATGGCGTCAACTCTTATATGTACTGGAATATGGTGTTAAATGAAACATGTAAAAGTGCATGGGACTGGGCACAAAACACTCTTGTTATTGTTGACCGTAATACCCGTCAAGTACGTTATACCGATGAATACTATCTAATGAAACATCTTTCACGCTTTGTACAACCGGGTAGTCAAATGTTGAGAGCTTCTGATAAGGAAAACGTTCTTGCATTCCGTAATCAGGATGGAAAAACAGTAATAGTGATCTACAATCCTAAAGAACAAGAATACTCTTATAATATAAAAGCTGGAAATAAAAATTTTAAAGTAACACTCCAAGCGAAATCAATCAATACGCTTGTGCTTTAAATATAAAACATAAAAATAATCATAGCAAATACTGTGCAACGGGGTTAATCCTTGAGACTATCCATCTGATTGTGTAAATAGAAAACTACGGTGTTTCTCTCGTAGTTTTTTTATTTATGTATTAACTTTGTAAAAATCAGATTTTATG
>NZ_FQZN01000060.1 GCF_900142015.1 Bacteroides stercorirosoris | reverse complement strand
AGACTTTACAGAAAAAAATTAAGAGAAAAGCTCACGTAAAGTAAAACTGTTCTCTTAATTTATTAGAAAGAGGGACATTTACTGAATATCCCTAAATATCGCGACCATCGTTACGGGGCAGTCCGCTCATTGGACAACGGGAAAACGTGGGAAGACGTGTCCGACCGGGTTTCTTTCCCGAAGGGGACACGTCATGGAACGGCTTTTAAAGTCGATGCCTCAGTGGTGGAGGCCTTGCTTACTTCAAGTACTTCTTCAACGGGCAATCAGTAGCCTTTATCCCTTCTGCAATACTCCGGGCATTCATGCGCGCACCCTTTAGTGAGGTGTGCGTGTGGTCGGTGTTGTAGAAAGCGGGTGTCTTCTTGGGCCCCATCTTCTGTAGTTTATCAGCCGATAGTTTATTCAAATCAATGAAGTAAGCACCGGTCATTTCTGCCGCCTCGCGCGTCCACTTGCCATAACTGTTCGTATTGCGTTCAATTTCCCCGTCTTTCCATTTGTTGCGGGGTGTGTGGCTCAGTACGATGGGGATGGCCCCTTTTTCCTGTGCATCCATAATGAACTTGCGCAGATACCAGCCGAAGCTATATACCACCTGATATTTTCCTGTTTTTTCCATCAGGAAAACCTTGCTTTCGTTTCCCGAACCGTGCAGTTCGCCGCGCGCTTTGCCCACGTTGATGTCTCCTCCGTCATTATGTCCAAACTGGATAAGTACGAAATCACCCGGTTGCAGGGCATCATAAACCTTGTCCCAACGGCCTTCGTCCAAGAATGTGCGTGCGCTGCGTCCTGCCATGGCATGATTTTCAACAGTCACCTTTTTCAGGTTGAACTCGTCAGCTATCACGCTGCCCCAGCCCCACATGCCGTCTTTATCATCATCTTTATTCTTCACCGTGCTGTCTCCGATGGTGAACACTACCGGACAACCTTCTTTTCGGCTGGCACCGGTGAGCGTGTCTTTCTCCACCGGTTTCAGATAGTTTGCCAGTTCCAGGCCTGCGCACTCCCGAATACCTTCGGCGGCGGACGCTGCGTTTACCTTAGCTCCGAAAGCACTGGTGTGGATGCGGTCCAGATAGAACATATATTTGACCTTCTCTTTGCCGAATTTCTCGAACTTACGGGCGGTGATGTCGTTCAGGTCGATAAAGGGCACCTGCTGTTCTTCGGCTATTTGCTTTGCCCACAGCCCGAATGTCTTGTTGACACGTGTCACAATCGTGCTGTCTTTATCTTCCCAGGCATTGCGGGGCGTCAGTGAGAACAGGATGGGGTGGGCGCCTTTCGCTTTCACTTCCTGCACAAAACGGCGCATGTACTCGCCATAGCTGTATACCGTTTCTTTTACTCCGGTTTCCTGAATGGTTACGTTCAGGCTGTCTTTGCCAATTCCGGGAATGGAGGCGCGTGCACGTCCGCTATCGTAAGGACCATTGTCGTTGTGTCCCAATTCGATAATCACCCAGTCGCCCGGGCGCACTCCTTTGATGACATCCGGCCATAGATGCTTGTAGAATGTGCGGCTGCTTGTTCCGCCCAACGCATGGTTCTCTACCGTTATCCGGTCCTGGTCAAAGTGGTCTCCGGCATAATATCCCCAACCCCATTGACCATTGTTACCGTTGCCCAGGGTACCGGTGCGCATGGTGGAGTTGCCTACTAAAAACAAAACCGGATTATTGCCTTTGCGGCTGGAACCGGCTATCGGACGTGCTGTCCGTGCTTTGTTCAAACTATCCAGTGTATTGTCAATTACCTGGTTGACGTCCTTCATGGGTGCAGCCACCTTGTTCTGGGCTTGCATCGGCAGACAGAATGCGAATGCAACTCCCAAAATCAAGTAGCTGCAAAAAGTGTGTCTATTCATTTTCCTATTACTTTATGCTATGTTTTGTGCAAAAGTAGGCGAAATTTTACTTTCTCCGAATGGAATATTATTCATATTGATGTCTTTTTGTCCCATAGGGAGGACTTTTCTAAAGCATAACCCCTAATTTGATTGAAATCAGGTTGTGGTGGAGCTTCTCCCGGAATTCTGCCGCATAGTGGCTGTTCTCATACTTTTTCAACCGTTCCAGATTTTGGATTTCATATCCTATGCTTAACAGAAGCGTCGTTTTACCACGCGTTTTATACTGTACACCTACGGATGGATGAAAGAAGAAACCACCATTGGCGTCTTCACCGGGAGCGAAAGCATATCCGATGCCGCATTGCAGATAGGGGACAAATCTTCTTGGTTTAGTCAGTTGAAATCTGGCGTCGGCGAAGAGGGGTATCAGCGCTTTCTCATAGACAGATAATCCAGTGCCGATGCCCGCAGAGAAGCGTTCTGATAGCTTGTAGTGCCCTGCCACTTGCCAGGCGAATGGAGTGGTAGAAGGGGGTTCCATAGAAATTCCCGTTCCGATGGTGGTCATGTAGGTGAAGCGGTCTGCAATCTGGCACTTCACAATGGGATTTGCCAGAAACAACAGGAGTATAAAGATAATTTTTTTCATTGTACATTTACAGTTATGCGTTTTACAATATGGAGAGCAGTAGTCAGTGCAGAGGTATCGGTTTCCAAGTCACCGGAACTGCCGTCGGGGCTGCTATGCCCAAGTAGAACGGCTTCGAATACTTTCCGTCCGGACGATAAGTCCACATCTGCTGAATAAACCACCGCCGGTTGTCCGCTCCCCTCTTTGCCACCCGAATAACCCGGTTCGCCCTCTTTGGCTGCCTTGGTATAGGAGTCGTTGAAATCCGTCGAATGGTTGATTTCCACTTTAATCCTGAACAATTTCAGCTTGTCGGATGGATGTAACTTTACGTCGAAACTACCACGGGGAGTTGCTCCGGATATTCCATCTGTGAGCGGCTCCTCTTTAGTTGGCAGGTAAAGTCCGTCCTTATACTGTATGCCCCGCGCATGGCACCAGTGAGGCAGAGCTTCTTTTCTTCTGTTGCCTCCTGAACTTTGCCAGGACTGGGTTGCAATTTTGTGGCTGGCATAGATGGTGGACAGGTAATTCCCTTTCATATCTTCCATCCAGATGGCAATCTGGGGTGGATTCTTTTTCTTGATTCCCAGGAATAACGGGAAGTCGTGCAGCCATTCTTCACCTTCTTCGATGCATACTTTTACATCTCCTGCTTCATATTCAATCAGCTCTTTCTGACAGGAACAGAGAGAGAAAAGCGATAAACAAATCCATGTCATAATCATTTTCTTCATCTTTAATTCATTTGATTGTTACTATAAAATGAGTTTGTTACCAAGTGGGAACATTGTAGGCATAAGTGATCCGGATACTTATATCTGCCTTTTATGCATTACACTTGGAAAACCTTATCGATAAGAGAGTCTATTCCTTGGGTGATTTGTTCCCATCCTGAGTTATTGTTCAGGGGGATTCCGTTGTAAACCGGGCAGAACTCTTCCAGCATCACAAGGTAGGTGATGGATGCTGTTAGGACGGAGGCCAGCACTTCGAGTTCTTTTAATGGATAGCCTGTCAGTTCGCTGATTCTTTTTATACGCTGCATGCCGGCATTTTCGCGTTGCTCCCTTAGCTTCACGATTATTTCGTTGTCGGAAGAGAGTTCCCAACGGTGTAGCCTCCGCAGCGTGGGGTTACTGCGTAGTTGCTCTATCTGGCTTCTGAACATCTGCTTCAGGTACTCCGGCAGTTTATTGCGTTCCGGGAGTCCTTGTGGAAAGTTAATCCAGAAATCATGCTGGCGGATATAGGTAGCCATGAGCCCTTCTACCGAACCAAAATAGCGGTATATCAATATCTTGGATACACCGGACTGGGTGGCAACGGCATTGATTCCTATTTTCTCAAATCCGTTTTCGCTTATCATCTGGCCGATGGTGTCCAGTATACGCTTTTCCGTTGTTTCTCTGTCCCTTTCCGGAGTGATGTTCTTTGCTGTCATATGATTATATGTTACTAACTGGGAACAAATATATGTTACCGGTTGGAAACATACAAGTAAAACAGGAAATAAATTTGCTGATCGGGTGTTTTTATTCTTTTGAAGGGGAAGACTGTTAGAAGTTTAAACATTTAAGTGAACCATAATGTTATATTAAAAAAAAGACAATCGACATGCTTACTACCTTCTTAAATACACTGGCAACGATAATCAGTGTGACAAGTCTTCTCATTGTCACCTATGGAGCACTAATTGGCATCATATCCTTTCTTAGCAATGAATTCAAGAGATTTACAGGCAAATATTCAACGACCAATATCCGGAGGTTGCGTGCTACCTTCGGAACTTACTTATTGTTAGGACTTGAATTCCTCATAGCATCGGATATACTAAAGACTGTATTGGAACCTACTCTGAACGAATTGGGCATTTTAGGAGGGATAGTTGTTTTGAGAACGATTCTCTCTGTCTTCCTGAATAAAGAAATTAAGGAGTTGGAGGTAGAAAGTGAGAAAGATGAATGAGACTGATTCTTAAATATGCAGTCTGTGTTATGTTAATTGTTAACATTTGGATGCCGGGTAGTTAACGACTTCCATAATTCTATTAAACCATGTTATAAAACTCTCCGTTTGCCCCTGAAAATTTGGAGATATCCCTAAAGTCCGTATCTTTGCAATGTGTTTTTCATAGTATTAGATTTAAGGTTAACAAAGATTGGCTGTCTGGGATAGATAGCCTTTTTTTTTGCCATATATGAAGAGACTATAACTAAATTGCTAATTGTTATATTATTGACTAATATGTGGTTATCGGGTAATCTGCCGAAATAAACTGTCCGATTTTTAACTTTGCAGCACAGAATAACATGAAACAACTGTTTCTTTGCTCGTGCGGTGATTGAGTAAAATTTACGTGGACAAGTCAGTAAGGCCCCAGACCTTGTATATATCCCCCCTATGGAATGTCTTTGCTATTTGGTAAATGTGATAATGATGAATTTAACCAGAAGTTAAAAAAAATAAGAATATGAAACTTTGGAAATATAGTGGAACATTTCTTGTTATAACAGGAATAATCCACACGATTTATGCACTACTGCTTGGAAAAGAGGAATTTGCAGACATGATAAAAGATGGATTCATAAACTCCACAGGTGATAATTACAACCGTGCTTTCGCCCTTTGGTTTTTAGTGTGTGGGATTATACTTGTTCTCTGGGGGCAAACACTCCAATACTATATCCAAAAAGAGCATAAACCTGCACCTCTGTTTTTGGGATACTGTATTTTGGTATTTACTGTGGTAGGATGTATTGCAGAGCCTATTTCTGGTTTCTGGCTTTTTTTACCACAAGCATTGATAATAATTGCTGCAAATAGAAAAAGGTAGATATCTTAAAGTGAAACTAAGTGAATATGATAGATTATAAAGACAAGGCGATACATTGTGTCAAGGATACGGTATTGCCAATGCAAAGAAAGCAATTTGAAGAATGTGGTTGCTGTTTAGACGAACAGTACAAACGATATGGGAATACAGAATGGCTTTTCGCAAAGACAATTGAAGAGGGACATGTTTATGAAATTGGTTACCCGGCATGTGTCTGTCCGGACGTGGCAAGCGGAAAAGTAAAAGATGTATCACATTGCGAATGTTCGCGCCAGAGCGTATTGTATATTATCGGAAATTTGTTACCCGATAAAAAAATCAGCGTGGAAATAATTGAAACCGTTTTGGGTGGCGCAGAAAAATGCCGTTTTAAGGTAACTGTCGAGTGAGACTGGATTGGTGCTCTCCAAAAGAGTTTTTTGTGGAACGGAGCCACTATCCTGTCCGGAACTTCCGCAATACTTCTCTATATAAACTTCCATCATAACTTTTATATTCGGCATGTTGGTAGAGATTGACTAATCTTTTGCTAGATTCAAGAATCAATGTATTTGATTTCTGTGACAGGTTTGTAGCTAAAATGCCACTGCCTACTATGCCCGGATTGCAGATTATTGTATCTTTCCTGATGGAATTCATTGTCAGTTCCACGCAAGTGTATTCATGGATACCTGCTTCTTTCAGTTTGCCGGCAATATATTGATTGAGATGAGTTTTGTCATCTCCGGTCATAAAACCATACCACAACAGGCACCTCATGCCTGCTTGTGTAGCTTTTACTAATATATCGAGATACGTTGTTCCGGACGTTCCTTTTCTATCAATCTCATAAGGGTCGATGTGGACGAAAGAAGATGCAGGGAGTGAGGGTAAGAGCTCCATTACTCCTGTCAGTGAATCAGAATTGCAGGTCTGGACAGCAGTATTTAGCTCCATTCTATCAGCATAGCGACTCACGTTTTCTAAAGCCTCCTTTTCTATATCAAAGAATTGATATTGCCGGGTTTGTTCTCCCAATATGTTCATGGCTAAAGCAGGAGACCCTAAATAATTCCCTTTTGCCATCTCCGGGCTTTCTAATTTATAATAAGTGGAATTCTTTAGTACTTCTTCTCTATCTGCATTTTCCAGAAAGTGATAAATACCGTATTGTTGTTCCGGCGTATGTTCCATCCGGTAAATGGCGGAGGCTGAATTTGTCTCCACATAGACTGAAGGTTTTTCGTTTTGAAGAACCTCACAAAATATCAAATGTTTGAATACATCTGCCTGCTTTCCGAAATGCGTGTAAGTTGCCATATGCTTGAAGATTTATATTCATTTTGTCCACGCTCATGGTTTTAAGCGTATATGGCAAAGGTACGAAATTCAAAGATATTTATCTGATATCTTTCTTCCTTTTTATCGGCAACCTCGGGAAGAGTTTTCTGAACCGCACTAAATGAGTCGTGATATTACTTCCGGCTATAATAAACGTCACAGCCAGAATAATCAGCAATATTCCGATACTTAGTCTGACAGTCAGAGCCTCCCCGAAGACCATCACTCCGAAGAAAACAGCCGTAACAGGCTCCAAAGCCCCAAGAATAGCTGTCGGGGTAGAACCTATATACTGAATGGCCTGTGTGGTACAGAGAAATGAGATAGCCGTCGGGAAGACTGCCAATGCTACCAGATTACCCCACAAATACCACTTATCAACAATATGCAGGCTTTGTCCGAAATCTACGCGCACCAAAAAGAGGGACAATCCGAAAAGCAGTACATAGAAAGTTACTTTCAGAGTTGCCACATCTTTCAGCATCGGGCGGTTCACGCCTACAATATAAATGGCGTAGGAGAGGGCCGAAGCTATAACCAGACTGACACCAACCAAACTGAGAGTAGTACCGTCACCGCCTTTGTAAAGCAGCCCGATGCCGCTTAACGCCAGGAAGATACATAAAACCGTCTGTAGCGTTATCTTCTCCTTAAAGACAAATGCCATAATCAGCGCAACCAGAATAGGATAGACAAACAGTATGGTGGACGCAATGCCGGCTTCCATATAATTATAACTCTGAAACAAAGTCAGCGAAGAAATGGCAACCAACCAGCCCAGTATAATGAGCGGCAACACTTCTTTCCGTTTCAGTTTGAAGCTTCTCCCCCGAGCTTTGAGCATGATACCCAATATCGGGATGGCAAACAAATATCTGAAAAAGAGGACTGAATCCGGGTCCATACCTTCCTTGTAAAGAGGGAGGGTAAAGAGGGGATTCATTCCGTAAGTGGCAGCGGCAACGGCTCCCAATATATAACCTTTTACTTTTGCATTCATAAGTGTTGATCTAAATCTTTTCTTTGGGGCTGCAAAGGTAGGTCTTCTTTTATGAAAGTGCTGTTATTATCTTGCAATTTCTTTTAATGACTTCGTTAATTGCTCTCTGTCTATCAGAATAACATCTCCATTCTTCACTTTTTGCTTTTGCAGTGATTGGCTGGCTGAGGTGCTGATGACATTCTGCTCAAAGAGACGCTTCACCTGATTGGCTGAAAGTGATAAACACCTTCTGACTAATGAAGATAACTTAAGATTAAAGTCGAAATCGCATTTGATGCGGATGCTGATAACTTCATCTGATAGATTCTGTATATCTTCCGGTGAAATGCTACTTATGACTTCATATTCAACACTGCCGTAATCTAACTTCATATTGTTTTTTCTTTCCAGTTCGGCAGAAAAGGCGTACTGCCAGGCTGCCTCCTTGTCGTTTACCGAGAAGCTGTGGAATAATGATTTGTCTATTAAGTCCGGTTTGCTTCGTGATACTAATGTGAGGTTACAAGTATTATCACACTTCACGCATCTGTAAATCAGCCACACATCAATGTTCTTTTTCTGGGCATTCATTCTGAACTTATCACTGCAATAAAAGCGGTCACTGTCACAATGACTGCACTTCTTAATTAATAAAGGGCAGTTCTTCACTTTTATTTCCCATGTAAATGTAGTTTCCATAAAGCTAATATTCCTTCTTTCTTTGCGGGTTAAATGTTTTTTCTGCAAAGTTGGATATTAGCGATTGGCGGAATTCACAAGATGTCACAAGACGGCATCGGATTTTTCTGATTTATCGGTCCAGTTCATCCATCATTCGGGTTATTTTCTCTTTCAGTTTATCAAGAAACTGGGTACGGTTTTTCTTCCTGTTTCTGATTTCAAGGAATATCCGGTAGAAATCACCTATTTCGATATTGAACAGGGTTTCGCAGCAGAATGCTATATCTTTCAGATTGGTAGCGCCGTTATTAAAACATTTGCCGGCATAGAGGGCATAGATGAACTCTACCAAGGCTACTTTACTGTCCGTCCATTGCAGCAGGTTGCTTTCGATGATTGAAGTGAATCTGAGGTGCAGTTCATCTGATAATGAATCTATTTCATCCGATAGATACTGCGTCAGGCGACGATTGGCTAAAATCTCTGCGACACTCGAATCGTGTAACGTAGAAAAAGTAGTGTCCCTGTCCAATGAAAAGTGGCAGGTATCAGAAAGAATGTCATAATGCTCTCTCATGAAGTACAGTTCATCTGAATCGGTTTTACCGGACTGATAATAGGGGTAAAAGCTATTGTCTGCTAAGGCTTTCTTCAGACTTTCATATTCGGCTTTCAGATATTTGCATTGAATCGACGGTGATTTCCCTGTCCGGTTCTTCTCAATCTGATAGAGGCGGATATAAAATATCAATAGTCCGGATATTTGTGGCTTCCAGACTTTAAAGAAAAGAATCTCTTCGTGGGAACTTGCAAACTGATGGTCTGCGATAGTGGTCTTTAACAGAATGAGTGAGGCTTGTATAAAGTCTACTATCTGCTTGAGTTTATCGAGGACATCAATGGGCTGTTGCTCAATTCTTACGATTTCCAGTTCTATGTTTTGCTTAATCTTCTTTACGAAATTTTCCATCCGTATTCGGCGCATTCCTAACTTTCGGTCGGTTTCGGTGAAAGCCAACCCGGAGTTTGAATAGCGAATTACAATTGTCCTGAAAAGACAATGTAGTTAATACTAAAAATGATAAAATGAAAAACCTGTCTGAATAGAAATACTCAAACGAAAGAAATTAGCCTGTGGTTTGTAAGGCTAATATTAAGCGATAACAAATTTAAGAATGGTGCCCAAAATCGTTGCTTTTAGAATTCGGATGCAAATATAGTGTTTTTCTTTATAATAGGCATCGTGTTGGGGAGAAAGTTCCTGAGCGGACTTAGTTAACGGATATAGCCTATTTCACTATAGGACTGAGCATTTATCAGTCCCGGACTGAGAGGTCAAAACATCCCCATCTTATTTCTGAAAACACCCGGATGTTTTGGGGTAAAACATCCCCATGTTATAGGGTAAAACATCCCCATGTTTTGGGTGAAAACATCCGGGTGTTTTGGGTGTTCAGTCCCGGAGTGTTGGATGCTCAGTTACGGAGCGTTGAATGCTCAGTTATGGAGTGTTATGTGCTCACTCATAAAGTGCTGTGATTTATCAGAATATATATTGAACCCCGAACTGGTATCCTACGTATAATTGTTGTAATCTTGTGGAGCCCGTCTTCTTCCATAATGAATGATTTGGGAATATTTTGTGGTTATTGATATCCTTTGTCTCCATATAATTGATACCTACTCCCGCAAATAACTCAATGTGTTTTCCAATCCTGAAAGCCGGAATCAGCGAATAACCTCCATTCAATACCGGTTCGTCCGAATCATTGCCAATAGCCGAGAATTTAAGCTCATTGTTAATTCTGAACCAGGGGGTGACAGGAATATGTGCACCGAAACCGCCTTCGGCTACCAGTGAGTTATTGATTGTTTTATGATTATACCCGACACCTATGATGCCATAAGTATATTTACCACCCGAGCGGAATGATGCTACCGTGCTTCCTATGGCATCATAAGTAACGGCAACTCCCATTTCACCATTCTTAATGATGTTGATTAGTCCGATAGGGCAGTCACTATTATCAGCTATATTCACCAATCCTGAAAACTGAACGCCTCTTACGTTCTTTGCAATATTGACTAATCCTGCTATTTGAACACCGGTCACATCTTTGGCAATATTAGTCAGCCCGGCAAACTGGAAGCCTTTCATCTCCGAAGCGGTATTTGCCAATCCTCCCAGTTGGAAACCGCTAAAGCTGTTTTTATTTATGTTGATTAATCCTGCAACTTGCAACCCTTGTCCGTCATTCCCTACATAATTTGACAGTCCTGCCCATTGAAGGCCTTTTGCATCATTGAGAATAATGTTCGCGAGTCCTCCCCAAGTGAGCAATTCCTCATTTTTGGAAACACCTATCAATAAATTGAGGGAGACATGATTGGTATACTCCGATGCATGCATTCCGTTGGTGCTCAGAGGTGGCACAAAGCTTAGCTGAAAGGTCGACTTCTTGTTCTCATCTGTTTGGGCGGATAATGTACTATAAGCCAATGCACATAGTATGAATACTAAAATTTTCTTCATCTTTTTGTTTTTCTTTGTTATTAATCTTTTTATTTTCACTCTTTTAATTCCGGCAACGAAGATAAGCCGAATTAGTTTGCTATCGGGAGTTTGTAGAACAACCTCCCTGTTTCTGATGACGAAATAGAGTGAATTAGAGACTAACGATTTTCTGCTATTGTTTATTTCTGTAGGGTTATGATGCACCACAGATTACACTGATTTACACAGATTAGGAAAGATATCTCTGATTATTAATAAATTAAATCTGTGCTAATCTGTGTAATCTGTGGTGAAATAATTCATTTCTGTACCGTTTTACTCTAACTCCGTTGCGTGAATATTGATTGTCTTTAGTGCATCTGCAACGTCAGCCGGAGTGATTCCCCGACATTCTATCCTTAATACCTTTTCCCAATCTTCAAAGTCTACATTCCATTTATGAATCTGGGGATATTGTTTGAAGAGTGTTCCTATTCTTTTTATATCCTGTTCCCTGGTTATAGAAGTCCGGAATATTAAAATACTATCTTGCATGGCGGTGATTTATGTTTTTTCTATTACTTAGTTTAATTTAGTCTGCTTAGTCTGTCTGAAAGTGCCCAGTTATGGATGTAAAGGTAAATCAAAATATCCTTCTATAAAGAGTTATTAGACGAACTTCATGCTGCTTATGACGAAATGAGTCCTGACTGCGACGAACTTAAAAAATAGAGAGTGAGAATGTCGAAACTCACCACAGATTACACGGATTGACACAGATTAAAATTAAATAATTGATTATCAAGATAGGTAATCTGTGAAAATCTGTGGAATCTGTGGTGAAAAGAATGCATAAGCATTTTACAAAGGCTTTATCGGTATGCAGATATCCACAATATGCTTATTCTCAGGATGTGTCCGGTGACTATTGTGATATAGCTCATACGTACATCCGTCCGCTTGTTGATACCCGCTTTCGGTAAACCACTTGCACATGGTGTTCCATGATTTCTGGAACTCATCGGTTCCAATCTCAAAGTGTCCCACCACATACTTACCACCGGGAATGACCATCTTTCCGATTTCTCCCTCCACTTTCACGTCTTCGTTCACAATGATACAGGCACTTTGTCTGATCTTGTCCAACTCCGTGACAGACGGATCATCATGAGTCACCGTAGCCGTTTTGGTTACATTCTGGGTGTACAGTCCTCTCGGTTCAGCCCATTTAATCACTTTCTCATAAGCCTGAACAATCAGGTGGAACGGTCCGATGTGCCGACAATAAATCGCTTGCATTTCCGGCATTTCTTTGATTTCGATGTTTGCTTTCATAAAATAAATGTTATTTAGTTCTACTTCGCAAAGGTCGGAATCATAATCCGTCTTGCTTGTCAAATTCTTGCGGAGCATTTGCCCATTCTTGCTAAACAGCATCCCATGATGTGCATAGATAGGCTTTTCCTCTTTACCGAATTGCGTGGGAGTGATGCCGAAATACTTCTTGAAAGTCCTGCTGAACAAGGATATGCTTCCGAAACCACAGCTATATGCGATTTCCGTGACAGGCAATGACGGTTCGTTCTGTAATTTCCATGCCGCTTTTTCCACCCGGAGGCGTTGTATATAGTCGATGGGCGTTTCTCCTATCAGGAATGTGAATATCCTGTGGAAATGAAAAGGTGAGAAGTTGGCTATTTCGGCAATATCCTTTAGTTCGAGTGGCTGGCCGAGGTGCATATCTATGTAATCCATCACCCGGTTAATCCTGGAACGATACTCTATTTTACTCTTTTCTTGTATATTCATGCCCTATGATTTGAAATGCAAAAGTAGCACCAAATAATCAGATACGGTTGTCCATTCTTGCTAATATCCCGCTTGCTCTTTATTTGGATCTGTTTTATTTCAGCGGCATCTCCACCCTCGTCACCTGTTCCTCTTCGGGCACATCCGGTCCGATATAGTAATATTCGATAGAAGTGCCGGTACCCTGGTAACCATTTGCTTTTATCCATTCCATCATTTCATTGTACAGGGCTGCCAGTTCGTTATAATTTCCTCGGTGCAGGCAATAGAGTATTTTCCTTTCCGGGACTATGATAGATTTGATATCTCCTTTTCCTTGTAACTTCCCGGATGATTTCAATCCGATAATCATCCGGATATTCTGCTCATTCAGACTTTCAAATTCAGGATATTCCACGAAAGGGATATCTGTTGTGATTTCGTTTTGCTCTTTGAATAAGGCATCTATTGCTACGAAATTCTCTCCGATGGCCTTAGACATTCCCTGCATGTCAGTTTGCACTTCAACTACAAGAGCTGCATGTTCCGGCTGCTTCAACAGCATGATTTCTGAAATCTTTCCCATAGTACTTTGTTTTTTTATGTTAGTAAGTCATTATTTCCTTGCAACAGATATGTATATGTCCGTTATCAGTTCCGTCCTCGGGGCTGAGGCTGGGTGATTCATGTACATTTGGCACAAAAATAGGGCATTTCTCTTATAAAGAGTTGTCCTATATAGTCATTTTAGTATTTACTTTTGAGAATCGGATAGCTATTTCTCGTACCTTTGCACCCGTTTTTAGAAAAGAAGAATCAAGATGATCAATAAATATGAAGAACGTCTGGGAACCGAGCGCATGCTGCCATTGGTTTTCAAGATGGCGCTTCCGGCAGTAGCAGCACAATTCGTCAATTTGCTTTATAGCATTGTCGACCGTATCTATATCGGACACATACCGGGCATCGGAACCGATGCGTTGGCAGGCGTGGGGGTAACCATTTCTCTTGTCGTGCTGATTTCTTCTTTTTCGGCAATTGTAGGTGGAGGTGGTGCGCCACTGGCTGCCATAGCCCTCGGACAAGGTGACCGCCAGCGTGCCGGAAAGATATTGGGGAACGGTTTTGTCATGCTGATCCTGTTCACCTTGCTGACTTCTTCCATAGCCTATACCTTTATGGAGCCTATCCTGCTCTTTACAGGTGCCTCAGAGCATACCTTGGGATATGCCGTCGATTATCTCTCCACTTACTTGCTGGGAACCATTTTTGTGGAGATTTCCACCGGACTGAATTCTTTTATCAATGCCCAGGGGCGTCCTGCCATTGCCATGTATTCTGTCCTGATCGGAGCTTTATTGAATATCGTTCTTGATCCTATCTTTATCTTCTGGTTCGATATGGGAGTAAAAGGTGCAGCTTTGGCTACGGTGATTTCACAGGCTTGCAGTGCTGCGTGGGTATTGTCTTTCCTTTTTTCCCGAAAGGCTTCTCTGCCTCTTGAACGACGCTATATGAAATTGAACCGGGGAATTGTAGCTGCGATGCTGGCTCTTGGCGTATCTCCGTTCATTATGGCAAGTACGGAGAGCTTGGTAGGTTTTGTGTTGAATAGTAGCTTGAAGGAGTTTGGAGATATCTACGTCAGTGCACTGACTATTTTACAGACCTCGATGCAGTTTGCCAGTGTGCCGCTGACGGGGTTTGCGCAAGGCTTTGTCCCGATTGTGAGCTACAATTATGGGCATGGAGACAGGCAGCGTGTGAAGGATTGTTTCCGTATTGCCTTGTTTACCATGTTTTCCTTCAACTTGATTCTGATGTTGTTTATGATTCTGTTCCCTTCAACGGTTGCATCAGCCTTTACGAGTGATGAACGGCTGATAGAGACGGTTCGTTGGACAATGCCTGTCTTTCTGGGTGGTATGACCATTTTCGGGTTGCAACGTGCTTGCCAGAATATGTTTGTGGCATTGGGACAAGCCAAGATATCCATTTTTATCGCTTTGCTCCGTAAGGCGATTCTTTTGATTCCGTTGGCACTGATACTGCCCCGTTTTATGGGAGTGACCGGAGTATATGCGGCTGAGGCAATATCTGATGCTACGGCTGCGATTTGCTGCACGTTGCTGTTCTTTTGGCAGTTCCCTAAGATTTTGGGGAAGATGAAGGGGAGGTAAGTGTCACTTATTGGAGAAGACTTAATAATCACTTAATACATAGTAATTAGCGATAGTGTATTATTAGCGTAATCATATTTTAGTCCCAATTGTATTTTGTAAGAATTGATTTCAAGGATTATATTGAACTTGGCAATTTGATATACATCATTAAACTCCATACAGAAAAGGTAATTAGAATTTATATTCTCCTTTATCTTTTGGACTAAATATTCAGGAGTGATGTCGCTAAGACCTATTCTCTTCATTGTATCACCTTTGTTTTGTTTGAGATATTCTAATTTTTCAGGAGTAACAATAATATGGGACGTGTTCAGACGTTGAAAAACAGGGGTTATGGAATTGATAGCCATAGCTTGGTCAGAAGTATCCAAAATATTAAAATACAACCGTTCTATTTTGTAGGTTAAAAACAGGCCAAACAAATCTGCATATATGCAACGAACTTTAAATTCATTGGCAGCAAAGTCATAACCAAGTTCATTCTTGTCTTCAACATTGAAAGATTCATCATGCTCAGATGAAGGTTGCAATATAAGGTCATGATACTGAATGAAACCATTTGTGAGAATGGAAGATGTGTAGATTTTCAGTACAGAAGATAATGTCACATCAACTATTCCTACAAATCCTTGGAAATTTAACAGACCGTTTCTGAGCCTGTCTATAAATCTGTCTGAGACGTTATTAATGTAAATAAAGAATAACTGTTCACTTGATTTGTATTCGATTTTGGATAAATCAATATGCTCTGATAAATTTCGATATAATAGATCGTTCGCATTTTCCTGTGAGGCATTGATTTTAGAAATATAATCTCCGCACAAGAAGCTATGGGACTCAGATTTATCTAAGAGCCTGATTACAGCATTATGACATGCTATCCCATACCATTCATCTTCTATTTGTGAAGTGTCAAATACGAGAAGAATCTCATGGCGTTTCTTTTGAGGGACTAAAACAGACTTTAGTGCTGAATATGATATGCCTTTTTTCTCTAATTGTTCTACTAAGATATCGTGCATATTGTTAATCTCTTTACTCATCTGTAAGTCAGATAACTTGAAGTATTGTTTCATAACTTCGAGCATGGTATTATCTCTTGAATCTATTGTATATATAGTTTTACTCATGTTTTCTAAATTCTATAAGTGAATATTTTGTTTGGCATACCTTTAAGTCATATTCTGTGAAGACTTCTTTCGGAGCTTAGAGTCTCATTGATTGAATACAAAGATAGGCTGTTCTTCGCATTGAACAATACTTTTCTTGAATTTATCATTCATGTTTGTATCAAAAAGGGGGATGTGAAAACAAGAGTAGGAAGAAAACCCTTTCGTTCTCTTCCTACCCGATTCTTTATTTTCAAAAGTTTTTTCTTATGTAACAAAGACCTTTTTCATTGTTCCTTGTCCTTTCTTTACGGTGCCGCAGCTTCCGTCACATTCACCGTTACCGTCACCTTCTTTGCCGCATCCGACAGATTCTGGATTTCAAAGGTTGTTACTCCATTGGCTGGGAATGGTCCTGTCGGGAACCCCTTTGCATTCTGATCCAATGACAGGGTGTACTCCACAGCTTCGGTGGCATGTCCCACCGCCTTGTCCGCTTTCAGCCATGCAGGCAGACCGGAAATCCGGCTTCCCCCTTTGGCTGTCACGGTTAGTTTCATGAACGAAGTAGTGCCGGCACTCGCCTGTCTCTGCATGCTGAGCACTCCGGTTATCACATCCGGCGATTCACTTCCTGCCACATAAGAATTAGCCCCAGCCGGTTCTGACGGCGTACTTGCCGCTGCAGCCACCGTAGGTACTCCTACTGAGGCTTTCACCACAATCTGACTCTCTTCACGTCCCGCCTTGCTGCGCAGGATAATGATAGCCTTCGGGAACTGATTACCCGCATATCCAGACTTTTTTGACACCTTGCAGGTATAAGAGGTAGAACCGGAACGGGTCACCACATCTTTCGTGATCGCTGTTTCCAACCATTCGGCGGCACCGCCCGGAGAACTTGTATAGACAATTTTTGGGTCAGTCCGAAAACCCTGTGGGTATGTTATGTTAATAAGCGAAAGTGAATTATCTTTGCGGTTATATTTAAACAACAACAATCCAATG
>NZ_FQZN01000002.1 GCF_900142015.1 Bacteroides stercorirosoris | reverse complement strand
TGTATGTGCAATCTCCGGCAATGTTTGCACAGATGACGATGAAGCCATACAATACCTTCCCATAAGAGTTTGACATCAGTAGGGAAACGCAGATGACTTTCATAACAGGTGGCATCCGTCATACAGACATGAAGGTTCTCAAGATAAGGTTTCCAATGGTCAGCTAAAATAGCCTGGAGGGACTCAATATCAAGGCGATCCGCCAGTTCCTGACGAATTGCACTGACGATTTTAGGATTGGTCAGTGGATGAAGCGGATCAATCTGAACACCACAAAATAACTGGTAATGAATATTCCCGTTTAAATGTTCAATCAGTTGTGAATCTGAAAAGTTGGTATAGGACTTCAGGAGCATCAAGGCTATTTTACCCTCAGGAGAAAAATAACTTTTACGACCCAAAGCAGAGGACTTCAAATGCATTTGTCGGGCCAGTTCCGAGAAAGGAAACAGAGCATGGAGGCGACCTAATTCACTCGTAGCAAAACTTTGACGATATTTTTTTAGCATATCGAACTCGGTAAAACCTAAACGAGGTTCGATTTCTGAGATTTTTTGTATCTTTACCATGTGTTTTTAGTTTAGATTACCCCCGTTTTGGCCGTCAAACCGTTTTTTGGGGGGAATGCTTAAAGATACAAAAAAGGCAACTAACTCGCAATGAATTAGTTGCCTTAAATTTTATTATTTTAGGAATATCCCACTGTAATAGCTTCAATCCGGTTTCTTGTTTATTGGGATTATTTCATTTAGAATTCAAAACCTACCTTGAGTCCAATACCACTTGTGGATTCACTCTCATAATAATAGTAGCTGCCATAATAGCCACTGTAATCGTATTCCTGATACGTATATTCCAGTTTAAGATTCATCGCTTTCTTTTTGGCAAGTCCGAGACGTACGCCAATGCCTATTGTACAGAAAGCTCCTTCTGTATCACCAAACGCATATCCGGTCTTAATATCACCAAACGGCGTAATCCTTTTATTGGTAAAGTTTGCTCTGAAGCTGGCAAATACAGGGAAAGAGGTCAAATCCGCATCTGTGTAGTAGTTTACTCCGACACCACCTCCGACAAACAAGTAGTTATTAAACTGATAACCATGTGTAGTCAATAACTCTACCCGGTCGGCACCGTAATCACTGATGTCAAAAGTAAAACCGGTTTCAATAAAGCCTTTGTAACCTCTTAAGGAGCTTCTTTCTCCGATAAAGGTATTTGTATCTCCGGCTTGTTGATACTTAGATCTAGAAGTACCTAACTCTTTTGTGATTTTCTCAACTTCATCCATTGAATAAGCAAAAATACTTCCATCGGCGGTTTGTATTTTTAAAGAGCTGTTCGGCACTTGCTCGATGATAATACCGCGGATAATACTTCCGTTTTTCAGATAAACAACTTCAGTGTAGTTTTGTGCCATGCAGTGAAGGCAGGCGCCCACTAATAGGGCACACAATAATAGTAATTTTCTCATTTTTCTTGTATTTAATACATATTCTGTTTAGAGGTTGTTGATAACCTTGTGGATGGATCCCGCCCAGTAATTACGAAGTCCGAAGCCTCTGGCCTTGCCGCCGGTTGCCCAGTCTTCCACTATTTCTTTGGTTTCGGTATTGAAGAATACTACCTGATAAGAACCGTATGCTTCTGCCTTGTTCAGCAATTTGGCGATGATAACCAGGCCAATGCCCGGTTCACTCTGTATGGGAAGTGCTTCTACAACCCGTTTGATGTCTTGCTCGCTTAGGGTATAGTCTGCACTGGTGGTCATCAATTGGCTGAGGTCGATGTCCTGATTGACCTTATCAACGGCATTGAGTGAGATTTCATTGACTTTTACTTTCAATTTCTTGCTTACATCATACTTTTTTGCCTCAGTAATGAACAGACGGTTGATTCTGGCAAATGCTATTCTGAATTCTTCGGGAGCTTCGGCTGCACCGAATACTTTTGCCGCAGAATAGTCTACTCCGTAGAAATTGATGCCAGAAACTTCTTTCAGGAAATTCTTGTTTTGTCCGAAACAAATCATGCTTGTTGTCAGAAGCAGGAGAGTAAATAATTTTTTCATACAATTAATAATTTAGAGTAAGTACTCAGTTTATTGTTTTTCAAAATTATAAATAAGTTATCGTAAATCAAAGAATTTAATGCTTTTTCTGCTCATTGGGGGCATTTGTATTTGAGCGATGTAATCCGCCGGCTCGAATCGGATGGCAGGTGCCACCCTTATTTTCGAGCGAAATAAATCTTTAATTTCTTTGGCGAAACTGTCGCTGTTTTCCTCACTGCCTATACGGATTAATATTTCATCCGTGCCTAATTTGTTGGTATATACTTCGACGACATAGTTTTTCACCTTGGGGATGTCATCCAATATGTCGAATAATGCGGGTGGATAGAGGGTGGTTCCCTTATATTTAATCATCTGTCCTTTTCGTCCTAAAACAGAACTTAACCGGATGGTGTTCCGGCCACAGGCGCAAGGCTCTGAATGATGGTAGCAGATATCTCCGGTCTTGAAGCGGAGCAGAGGCATACCTTCAACTCCCAATGTGGTAATGGTTACTTCACCTGGCTCTCCTTCTTTTACCGGAAGATTCTTGTCATCAAGGAACTCTACAATGATAAGTTCGGGTTGTAAATGCCCGCCGTGGAACTCCGGACATTCGGTGAAGGATGACTGCATTTCGGTAGAGGCATAAGTGGAATACAGTTGGAGTGACGGCCACTTTTCGTTGATGCGCTGTCCGAGGGTGTTCAGAGAGAAATCGGGATTGCGCAACGCTTCACCGATGCACACGCACTTTTTCATCGAACAGTTGTTGTAATCAATCTGGTTCTTTTCGGCAAATTCTATCAGTTTGATAAGGAATGAAGGCACCACCATGCCACAAGTGGGGTGAATACGGTGGATGGTGTCCCATTGCAGTTCCGGTATTCCGTTGCCTACGCGGGCCACTCCCATTCCCAATTCCCTGGCTCCCAGGTAATAGGCCAGGCCTGCCATGAAGCGCCGGTCGATGGTGGTCATCAGTTGTAATATATCGTGTCGGCTGCATCCGGCGGTGTTGAAAGACAAATATTCGTTGTAAGCCAGGCGGTCGAGGTCTGCGGAGGTTAGTACAAAGGTGACGGGATCTCCCAAAGTGCCGGATGTGGTCACATAGTCGATGATGGCATCTCCGTCCACACAGATGAACTCCTTGTTATGCAGTTGCAGGTCTGTTTTGGTGGTAACGGGTATTTGCTGCAAGTCCTCTATCTTTTTGATTCGGGTGATGTCTATGGAGTGTTCACGGAACATTTGCTGATAGAACAGGGAATGTGCCTGGAGATAAGACAAGGTCTCGGCAAGTCTGGTTTCCTGGTATAGTTTAATTTCTTCCGGTGAACGGAATTGAATGTCTGGGTTCTTTTCCATATTATGAGTTCTTATTGATTTTTTGTTGAATACGCTCTTTTTCAGCTTGCTTGGGAATGGGTAATGTTAATGCTTTCTGCCAATATGCAATGGCTGTAGCGGTTTGCCGTGTGGCGGCATGGTAATCACCCAATACTTCGTAAACGTAATAGAACGAAGGGTTGGAGGCTTCATAAAGATTCAATACCCTGGCTTCGATGGTTTCTTTCCGCCGGGTCTTTTCCCGGATGAGCTTTGTGAGCTTTTTATAAGCTATGAACTGCTTGTAGTCTGCTTGTTTGATAAAGTAGTCTTCGGGGATGGTCAGTTCCGGAGTCGTTATTTCGTGGCGGAAGTCTACTGTGTCGCTGAATATCTTATTGAGGTTGTATGCCATGTATTTCCCGCATTGCCAGGGGGAAGTGGATACATACATAATCTGCTGTTCCGGCAGGAAAATAACGGAATGGTGTGCGATGAGCTGATTGATGGCCATCTCGTTGCCCATACCTAAATCTGCATTTTCCAGTCCCTTCTGATTGCGGAGTATGGCGGCGGCTTTCAGGCTGTTGATAGGTTTGTTTTCTTCCAACAACTCTTGCAGGCGGGCAAAACGGTAAGGACTGTCAGAAGTCTCTATATTCTCCCGGTTACGTTCATCATCGCGGAAAGCATCCGATTGATAATGGTTTGTGCAGATAATCTGCTTGCCGCTGCCGGTAAAGAGTGCGGTCTTTTCCGGTGACTTTTCAATGATAGCGGCTTTTCTGTCCCGGGCGGAACCGACCAGTATGGATTCGGAAACAAATGTTTTTCGTTTCAAGGCAATGGCGTAGGCTTCGTCAATGGTCGAAGCGTATTGCAGTATTTCTCTGGTCAGGATAGAGATGGGGGTGGCGGAAGCAGTCGGCATGGTTGATTTGGCTGCGTTGATAGTTACCGTCAGCCCGGTTTCGTTCATGCCTGAAAGTACGCCAATCATGCCCGGCCAACCGATAGAGGCGAACTTATAGCCTTGCTCCGGCTGGTAAAAGGATACCAGCTTGTTGCGTGCAAACTTATCGCCCATGTAGAAATCGAAATTACGTCCGATGATGAGGGACGAATCGGCGCTGTTTTCCCCCCAGGTTGCAAAAGAACTGCAACCTACCAGCATATAGTCTTGCATGGCATGTCCCAGGTCATGTGCTGAGTGGTAATTGAGCTGACGTTCATAGGGAGTACCGATGAAGTCATACTCATGCGTGCAGGAGAGCGAAATACCATAAATCTCATCTCTGAATTCTTCCGGAACGTTCTTCCCTAAATTACGGTTGAAGAGCACGATGAAGAAGCGCAGGAACTTGAGGTAATTGTCGGAAGGTACAATCTCGCGTATCTGATCCACAAAGACTTTTTCCTGGTAATATAGCAAGTCAGGAGAAAGTTTCCCTATGGCTTCACCACGCTGGAAGGCATTGCCGTTCACTTTTAATTCCCATAGTCCACTGTTGCTGTGTCGTAAGTAATTCCCTTCATATTGCCGCAGGCTGTCGGTGCATACTACTTCTCCGGCGGACCGGGGAGTATATTCGGGAGTCAGCATATCGGCGGAGAAATAGAGCACAGCTACAAAGAGGGCGACGGCAACGAGAAGCAATCCTATGCCGCAGGCTGTATATTTGATTGTTTTCTTTATAATCTTATGCATGACCTATCTTTTTAGCTAAATATTCATGTCCTAAAAGTTCTCCGCAAGTAATGATAGAGGTCAGTGTAACCCCTAAGGCACCGTGTACATTCAGGTTCTGACCGGTGAGGAATAAGTTTTCCAGTTTGGTTCGTGTGGAGACAAAACCTATCTGCGGGCATTTGTAATCTTTGATAATGCCATATGCGGAACCGTCGCAAGTGCCGGTAAAATCTCTGTAACTTAGCGGTGTGGTAGTGTACATAGCTTCAATATGTCCGGTGAGGTCTATTCCGTGGCTCTTGATGAAGTCCAATAATTGGGTGGCTTTCTCCTTTTTGAATGCTTTGTATTCTTCTCCTCTTTGTTCGGGGAGGGTGTTCAGCCAGGCGGATAGTTCATCTATATACATGGGAGTCAGGATGGAAATCACCTCTACATAGTCGCTGTTGCGTGAAGAAGCCTGTGTGGAAATCATGCAGTTGGTGGTGCGTCCCATGCTGTTTTTTTTGTTATACCATACGTCGTTATCTCCGTGCAGATAGAGATTCCGGTTCATATACGGATAGCATTTCTCTTTCATTATCAGATAGAGTGTGAAGATACCGTATGTGTTTTCTAACGAATTGATGCGGGAGATATAGGCGTTCTTGATGCAACGGTTCTTATCTACTAAAGTCAGAGTTTGCTTGGGGTGTACATTGGAGATGACGTATTTTCCTTCTATTTGTTCTGTGCCGTTTATTTCTACACCTTGCACCCGGTTGTTCTCCACAATGATGCGGGTGACTTCACTGCTGTTCAGTACGGTGCCCCCGTTGCCGCGGATGACGTTAATCATTCCGTCAGCTACCTGCATGCTGCCGTCAATGAACCGATAGGCTCCTTGTATATAGGAGTTGTTAATCATGGCGTGTTCATAGAAGTTGGAATGTTCCCTCAGTCCGCCATACAGAAGTGCAGAGCCTGCCAGCACTGATTGTAAATCGGGGTTAGAGGTAATACGGGCTATCATGCCCGCTGCCGAGGTGTTGAAGTATTTCATTCCTTCGGTGGAAATGATTCCTTTCTTCAGATTTTCCACACTGATCAGACTGCCTACTTCCGCCAGCAATGCCGTGTATTGCCGGAGATTCTCTCTTTCGCCGGGAAATGCTTTGCAGAGGGTGTCGATAAAGGATTCGTAACCCATGGCATAATCATATTCACGGTTCTTATAGTAAACCTTGTCAAAGGCATTCTCGTCCAGTTTGCGGACTTTTAGCTTATCCATAATTCCTGCATACCGAAAGAACTGATGCATCATTTGCCCTTCGTTCAGGCTGCCGATATAGTGAATGCCTGTATCAAGCAAATGTCCTTTCCGCCGGTAAGTTTGAAAACAACCGCCGAACAGTTCATTCTTTTCGAGCACACATACGTTGTAGCCTTCTTTGCTGAGAATGGTTCCACATTCGAGACCGCCTAATCCACTTCCTATGATGATGATGTCATACTTGCTCATGGTCATTGCTTTTTTTAAGTATATAGATGGTATTCGATGTATATCTGTCATTCCGGACCGTTCTTGTTTCCATACCGCATTCCCTGGCTATACTCTGAATCTGCGTTTCGGAAGTAAAGCAGAGTGCCTCCCTCGTACGGTTGAAGTTGACAATCCGGGTGGAGAGTACTTCCGTAAGGCGGGTCAGCTGATGTTTATGGGTGTCAGCAGTGTTTCCGTCACGTATGATAATCATTCCTCCGGGACGAAGAAGGGCGGAGCATTTCACTAACAAGTCATGCTGGTGCTGATAGCTCATATAGTGCAACATGTCATTCAGGATGAACACATCACTTTCCGGAAGTTCGCAGGTAGATGCATCGGCATGCTCAAAGCGGAGATTTTCGCCGCGAAGCCAACCGTGCTGTGCAATGGCTATTTTGTCCTCGTCATAATCAATTCCCACTATTTGTCTTTCCTTGGATATCATGGACAGCATATAGCATAATGGGCCGAGACCACAGCCGATATCCGTAATTTGACCTTTCATCGGAATCAGCCGGTTGAATAACTGATAATTCTGTTCCATCTTTACTTTGATACGGATGTACCATTCGATGACGGGGCCTTTATAGATGTAATTCAAGATTAAAGTCTCATAGAATGCGGGATTCGCAGGTGTATTCTTTTCCAGGCAGATACGGGCATATTCTTCTTTCATAGATGAGGAAATGCGTTTGGTACGTTCCTGATAAGTGGTTCCGAACGAATGGTCATTGTAAGGGATGCGCGGCAATATCTTTGAGAAAATAATGCCTTTGCGGATGTAGAAAGGTTGGGCTTTGGCTATGATCTTTCCATTACCATATAAAAGGATGGGAATAATATCCAGTTGGAGTGTTTCCGACAAGTAGAAAGCTCCTTTGTGGAAACGTTTCATTTTGCCGTCGTAAGTTCGGGTCCCTTCGGGGAAGATGGCTATGGAGTACCCTTCTCTGACTTTTTCACGCATCCGTTCCACACAAAGTTCATACCCTTCGTCCACATGGAAAAAACCGGCGTACCGGATGATTTTTCCGAATACCGGAGAACTCCATACCCAATGATTGGTAATCATAATAATCTTTGGAGAGAAAGACAACAATTCCAGAATATCGATGAAAGACTGGTGATTGGCTATTATGATGGCCGGTTTCTTGAACGTCTCACCGGAGACGTTGATATGTTCTTTGCGTACGAATGTCGCTACTGTCAGTATAGCCTTGCAAGTGATGTTGATAATCCGGCAAACGAACTGTTGCTTACAGGTGCGGCGTATGGGGATGATATATAATATGAGAATGAGGACTCTCAGAACAATACATCCTATGACGAAGAGCATGAAAAGAATGATGGTACGGAGTAGGCCTATTAATGTGTACGGAGGCAGTCCTTTAGAAGCAGGTTTGGCTATAAAGAACTGGAAGATGATAGGCTGAATGGTGTACGCCACTAATACAACGGCAGCCATTCCGAGAATGGAAATCAGGGAAATAGATTGCAGGGCAGGGTGCTTGGCAAATACCAAAGTTCCCATTCCTACAACGGCGGTGAATGCGGAGAAGAAGATGGCTGTCTTGTGAGAGTTGAGAATCGTCTTTCCTGTCCGGTATTTGTTTTGAAGCCCGTCCATGATGAAGATGCTGAAATCGTCTCCAATACCGAAAATGAAAGTGGAAAGGATGATATTGATGATATTGAACTCAATCCCCAAAATACCCATCAGGCCTAAGATGATTGTCCAACTGATGAGCATGGGCAGAAAACTTATCAAAGTCAGTTCTATACGGCCATACGAGATCAGTAGTGCCAGGAATATGAGGAACGATGAAATATAAAGAATCAGATAGAAGTCGTTATTGATGGCAGATACCCATTGGTTGGTGAAATAGCTCCGGTCGAAAACGACGACATCGGTGTCATTCTTGAATTGCTGGTATACCTCTTCTTTATCATCATCGCTGATGCGTACCTGCGTGACAAGCATAGTGATGGAGTCGGCACTCGTTTGCCATTCATTCAGCAAGGTCGTGGCAATGCTGTTTGTGTCGTCCTGATAACTGTATGGCTGGAAAGGGTGTTCTAACCATTGGTAAAATGCATCGAAGCTGCCTTCCCGGAAGTGATAGGTACGTGCGGCATCTTCTATGTACTTGCGGATAGCCACTATTTTTCTCGGCTCTCCCCAATAGAGGTTCCACCGTTCCAAACGTTTCTGTTGCTCTTCCGGTGAGATAAGGAATTGCTCGGCAGAGGCATACGCTTTGATAAGCCCCTCTTCCCGGAAAGCGGACAATTGGCGGTTGGTGTTTGTATAGCGTTCCAGGGCTTCAGGCATATTTTTGCCCACACTGACAAAGAGTACGGTTTTCTCTTGGGCATTGAAGAGCTGTTGCAGTTTGGCTTCCGCTTGTTTTAAATGTTGAGGCTCATAGTTGAGACTCATCATATCTTCGTTGAACCGGACTTTTTGTGAGGTGAACAGGCCTACCAGTGTGATGATAACGATACTTCCTACCAGCCATTTGTTCTTTTCATACGGATAGGCATTAATCTTTTCAATGAACCGTAATACTCTGCCTTGTTTCACATCCGCCTGTCCTTTCAGAAAATGCGGAAGATAGATGAGACAGAAAAGGGTGGTGCCGATAAGTGCCAGGGAGGCAAACAAACCGAAGTCCCGCAAAAGTTCGGAAGTGGTAAAGGTGAGCCCGAAGAATGCACCGATAGTAGTGAAACTGCCTACCGTAAGCGGATAGGTTATTTCTTTTATTAATTGCTGGACGCTGGATACATGGTTCTGGTGTGCCAGCATATGTATGGAGTAGCTTAACGCGATACCCAGAATAGCCGATCCGGCACCTACGGCTATTGCAGAGATATATCCCTGAATGAAGTAAATCAGGCACAAAGCAAACAATCCGCCGAATAACACCGGAGTGACAATAAGGGGAATCGACTTCTTGTGCTTGAATACTAACGAGATAAAAACAATGATGATCAGCAGGGCAATCGAAGATGTGATGATGGTATCCTTCTTTATTTGCCGTGCGTTATATACTCCTACCGACGGTCCCCCGAAATAGGATGCACTGATTGTGGGATATTCTTTTTGAATCTCTTGCAGTTCGTCTTCAAGGATTTGGATGAGCTTGTCGTTTTCACCGGTACTTCCTGTTCCGAATACCGGTGTCACAAACATCAGCAACGTATTTCCGTCCTTTGAAAAGATATGTCCGTTGTTGATTTCATAATTGGTTTCCAACTGAAAATCCTGTAAATGTTTTAAGACATTATTGCCAAGTCCCAGCGGGTCTCTCTGTATGTAACTTCTCAATGCAATGCCGGCAGGAGAAAGAAGGTTGGTATAGTTCCTGCGCATAACGGCCTCTATCTCCTCCTGTGTCAGGAGTGAATCGAAATGCTGATAGTCTTTCTCCGTCAGAAACAGAGGAAGATTCTCGTAAACAAAATCACCGGCTTTTTCAATGGTGGTTTCATCCACTTCCGAGAAGATATCTTTAATCCAGGCTTGATCCGCTTTCGCTAACAGGTTTTGTTTAAGCCGGTCGCCTGCTTCTATCATCAGTTCCGGAGCAACCGTAGAGTCGGCCGGAGAGATTAAGAGGATAATCTTATCCTTTATCTTCAGGTTATCAAATACCTTGATGATGTTTTGGCTGCCTTTCGTGTCGGGGAAGAAGCGTGTCACATTCTCTTCAAACCTGACCTGATAGGCAAAGTAGCCCATAAAAAGGACGCAAACACAGAGTGACAGATAGAAGAGGACTTTGTGTCTTTTGAAATAATTATATAATCTGATAAAGAATAGAGTCATGTTGTTCCGGACCTTCTGTATATGGTAAGCAGGCTGATAGCAATAATACCTGCCAATATACTGCAAGCGGTTGCAAAGATAACACTTCCTATTAAATATTGCTCTAAAACTGATTTCACATTTTCAAATGAAATGTCGGTAAGGTGAAGTTCTACAGATCTGCCCAAGACCTTGCACCCTGTCAGATAGCTGCCGTACAGCAAGAAAGGAATCATGGGGGGAATGCTGATGTTGGCAGCCACAATGGCTATTACCTTGTTCAATCTGAGCAAATGAGCTAAAAAAAGTGTGGCAAGCATCTGGTATCCCCAGATGGGAACTATTCCCATAAAAAACCCCAGCATAATGGCATAAGTGATTTTCAGGTTCGATTCGCTGGAGTGGGTAATGTGGGTATGGAAGAATTTCCGGCAATTATTCCAGGTTAGCTTCCGGAAAAAGTTACGCGGATATATCCAAAGGAAAGTGATGAGTACTAATAGGGTATTCAATATGCTGATACGGGTGAAATCCCGGAAAGGACGGAAATGCGAAACTCGTTCTTCCTGGGGCGGATAATACACGTGTATGGGTATGTTCCGAACCGTGGTTCCTCCCCATGCGGCAAAGACCAGTGCTTCGAGTTCAAATTCATATTTGGCGGTATAGTAGAATCGTTGTACATTAATTTTGTGTAATGGATAGAGCCGGTAACCCGATTGCGTATCCTGGAGTTGTATTCCGGTTTCAAGTTTAAACCAGAAGTTGGAAAATTTGTTGGCAAAAGTGTTCTTGCCGGGCATATTGTCCGAAGTCAGGTTGCGGGCACCTACTAATAAAACATCCGGTTCTTTTTCTATTTCCTCGATGAACAGAGGGATGTCCGAGGCAAAATGCTGTCCGTCGGAATCAATTGTGATGGCATACCGGTATCCGGATGCTTTGGCTTGTTTCAGTCCGTTTTTCAGGGCTGTCCCTTTCCCTTTATTGCTGGGGTGGGTGATGATGTGCAGCTTCGGATAGTTTTTCAGAATGGCAGGAGTATTGTCGGTGGAGCCGTCATTGACGATGATGATGTCTTTCGTGTAAAGAAGTACATCTTCAATCACGGCAGCCAGCGTTTTCCCGTTATTGTAGGTCGGTATAATCACCACAATCCCAAGTTGCCCGGCTTTTTCATGCCATTGTTCCGTGTTGCGTTCCTCCATAACTATTTATCGGCTAATAGTGCTTTTAACTTGATGCAAACATCTTTTGAAGATGCCCCTTCAACCAGAACTTGGAGGGTGTCCGGTTCGCTTCTCTTTATTGTAAATGAAAAAATCAGCTCAGGCGTTTCATCCGGGTTAATGACCGAGAGAAATTTGCACGATGCTATCTGCTTGTATTGCAGGGGAGCCCGGTATATCTTTTCCAGACATTCCTTTATCATTTGCAGCGTGCAGACTCCCGGAACTACGAGCTGCTGCGGAAAGTGCCCGGCGTAGAGGGAGTGCTGCGGATTGAGCATAACCCGCACTTTCCAATCTGTTTCGTTGATATTCTCAGATTGTGTGATATGATAGAAACCGGAAAGAAGTTCAGCCATATTAATCTTGTTTTTCTTTTAGTTTATCCAACTGTATACTCAGCCGCAGCCAGGGATGCTTTATTCTTATCTGTTCAGGATGTCCCGATATGAACTCTGACAGGTAGAATACTGATTTACCGAATCCTCTGCCCGTGACTCTTTTTTCAAAGGTACTGTTTTTCTTTTTGATACGGATATTCTTCCCGTTTAAAAATAGATTCTTGAAGTCTGTTTCCAGTAATCGCAGTATTTTCTTTTTCTTCATGGGTTCTATGCAACTGTTGACATGGAATTCTTCATCCCGAAGTGAGAAGTCAAAAAGACTGAGACCGAAATAAGTGGATGCCAGTATTCTTATTTCATGGTCCGGCAGTTCTTTTACGATTAGCAGACCGCTGAAATGGTGCTTCATGAAATCAAGTTGCATATTATATTTTTGCGAAAATTCACTGGCACGGATGATAGGCGCCGCATGAACGGTGCCGTCTCCTTCCACTACTTTTGAGGAAGCGCAGGAAGCGAACAGACACAACACGCAAATCAGATTAGCGAATAGAAAACCTGGTCTCATCTTTCAAAGTATTAAAACTCTTATTGTAAAACTCATACTCCGTATAGTTGGCGGCAGTTTCCGAAAGGCATAATTTGCAGACTGACATATCCTTTTTATCCAGATATATTTCAATACCTGAGATATAGGCTTGTATGGCCTTGTTGACCGGCTTAATCTTTACCATATACTGTCGGGCATTCTCGAAATATTCCAGTTTATAATCGGAAGACATCTTGCTGAGGTCGCCTATCATACACGCTGTGAGCATATCCTGCATTTGGTTCATCATCTTATTGGCACTTAGGCTCATGGTGCTCTTTTTCCCGTCTGCCACAATTTTGAGGCGTGAATCGTTTATCACGATCAGGTAGTTTACAGGCTGGGCATATTCCATGCATATCTTGCCACTTTTCTGATAATAGAACTTCCCTTTGGAAGTGACTTTTTCATCCAGAATATCCAGATATTTCACTTGGGTGAAATCGCTTTCAATGGATTGTATGGTTTGCGCTTCTTTAGCCAGGCGACTTTCAAACTCCCGGGTCTGAATTAGCTTATTCATTGTCTGAGCATGAGCGCAGGAAATTCCTAACGTTATCAATAGTGTTATAAGTATCGCTCTCATAGTCTTTTCTGATTATAGCATTTTGTCCAGGCGGACAACTGTATAGCCTTGTTCTTTAATTAAATTAAGTATCTCTTTTAGTAACAGGTCACTGTCCGGCATCCGGTCGTGCAGGAGGATAATGGAACCGGGACGCAATCTGGTTCGGATGCGTCGCAGAACTTTCTCTTTGGAGGGATGCTGTGTATCGAATGTCCTGATATTCCAGCCGATAGGGGTATATCCTAATATGCGGACAGCTTTTGCTATCGTAGGATTCGTGACTCCGAACGGCGGGCGGAATAACCTGATTTTCTGCGAAGTTACTTGTTCTAAAGCAGACTGGCAAGCCTGCATATCTTTTTTCATTCGCGACAGGCTATATAAGGGGAAGTGACCGGTATGGGTAAAAGAATGATTACCAATCAGATGCCCGTCGTCGATTATTTGTCGTATCAATGACTCATTTCCCGTCACTTTATGTCCGATACAGAAAAAACAAGCGGGAATCTGCTGTTCTTTGAGAATTTGCAATACTTTGGGAGTCTGTATCGGATCCGGTCCGTCATCGAAGGTGACGGCTACAATTTTCTCTTCCGTCTGTTTCTTGCAAAATACCTTGAGATAAATGTTAGAGCGGATATTGCAGGAGGCGTAGACGAGGAAAATAATCATTAATATGATCAGACCTTCTATTATCATTGTCTTTTCCGGATTAGAATGAGTGAATGATTAACGGAATGATAATGGTTGTATATTAAAGCGGTTTGTCCGGAGCTTTGGCTTTCCCCGAAAGCTTTAGCCACTTTCCATACGGCAAAGGAAGAGGCTGTGGGATATTCACCGCATTCGTCCTTAAAGGTTATATGCTTGGCTTCAGGGAACAGGTTGCTTTCCAAATCATCATATACGGTATCTTCGTTTTTATTTCCGTTTTTACCGGTAACAAACCAATCTATTTGTCCGGTTGTCAATTGATGGCTTTGCAGGAAGCTGTGAATCCTTCCGGCTATTTCTTGTGTGGAATGTGTGCGGATAAAAGTGGATATACCGATTAATTCTGCCCGAGTGGATTCAGTAGGTTCTTTTCCCAACAGAAAGAATTGCGCGCCTTCACCGGCTTGTATGTCTCTTAGCAATCCCAGCCGTTGTTGTATGATATAACTGTTAGGCGTAATCTCGTCGATGGCTCCTGCCAGAACATTTTCATCGCCTTCCCGGATTCTCATCATGCTGTCCAATAATGCACTTTCGAAGCTTAATCCCCGGTGTACATACGTCATATTATAGGCGTGTATCTGGCAAAGTAATGCGATTTGTGCTCCGATTGTATTGAAAGTTGACTGGATAAACGGAGTCGGATTCAGTAGTTGTTCTTCATTCTCAATGATTGTGTTCAGAAACTTCTCCGTATCTGCCAGGCATCCCAGCCCGGTAGCCGTGATGATTGCATCCACTTTCCGGGAAGGCAGGGTGTTGATGCATTCCAGTCCGCAGGCAACCCCCATCTTGATGATACGGCTCATACGTCTTCGCAGCGTGGCATTGGTGATGATACTCTTATAATCCGGTTCATTGGCGGATAAATAAGAGTGCTCTCCGGAAGGTGTGTCCGCATGAATAGAGGCAATATGGTTGATATAAACAGGTTGCATTATTTGTCTTTTAATGTGGAAAACAACAGCGATGAATCATTTCCGCCGAATCCGAATGAATTCGATAATACGTTGCGGATGGATAATCCCTTGCGAAATGAGGTTTCGGGTATCAGTCCGGTTTCCTCTGCAGGTTTCCTGAAATTCAAGTTGGGATAGATAAAACCATGATATACTGAGAGCACTGAGTAAACGGCTTCAATCCCTTCCGAAGCGCCTAATGTGTGACCGATAAAAGCTTTGACAGAACTGAAAGCCGGAACCTTTTCACCGAAAATCCGACGGATGGCAAGTCCTTCTGACAGGTCGTTACTTGGTGTTCCTGTACCATGTACATTGATATAATCAATTTCTTCCCGCGGAATATTGCTTTGGCCTATGGCTTCCGTCATAGACCAGAAGGGGCCGTTTCCTTCGGGGGAACTGCCGGTCTGATGAAAAGCCTCATTTACATTGGAATATCCGCTTAGCAGGCAATACGCCTCTTTCCGGAGTGACTTTTCTGATTGAAGAACGATATATCCGGCTCCTTCTCCTAAATTGAGTCCTGCACGCGATATATCAAAAGGACGGCAATGTTCCTTGTCCAGAATCATGAGTGAATTGAAACCATTAAGGGTGAACTTGCACAGGGCGTCTGTTCCTCCTACGATGGCAGCATCCAGTTGCCCGCTTCTAATCATACGGGCTCCCAGCATGATTGCATTGGCGGCTGACGAACAAGCGGTGCTGATGGTCGTTACAAAGTCGTTTACTTTCAGATAATCCGCTATTAGTTCGGTACTTGCACCACAGTCGTGGGAGATGACTTCCCGCAGCCGTCCTTTTCTATTGTCTTTTTTGAATGAGGTGTAGAAATGTTCACTCAGGTCCATACCTCCCACCGAAGTGGAAGAAATGAATCCGGTGCGCAAAGATGCTGCATCCAACCGGGCGTCATCTATGGCCTCTTTGGCTGCGGACATACCCAGTAAAGCAGTCCGTGAGAATGTTTTTTGTATATCTAAAGAGAGTAACCGTTTTAATTCTTCATTACTGTATTTCACTTCCGATACCGGCACATCCAGTTCTGTAGGGAAAAGAGTGACTTTTCCCATGCCATGCTGATGATTTCTGAGTGAAGCGATATTTTCTTCAACTCCCAGTCCTATACCGGAAACAACTCCCAAACCGGTTACGTATATCTTCATCACTTTTGATTCTCAGAGATGTAGTTAGCTAATGTGCGTACCGAGTAGAAAATCTGCTTTCCTTCTGCGGGGTTCTTTATCTTGATGCCGTAGTTACGCTCCAAAATAAGGATGATTTCGAGGGCGTCAATGGAATCAAGTCCTAAACCGCCATCACCGAACAGGGGGGCATCGGCATTGATATCCTCCGGGGTGATTTCTTCAAGATTCAGCTCTTCTATTAATTCTCTTTTCAATTTTTCTATTAATTCTTCCATATCAATATTGTACTTCAATTAGTTTAAAATCAGCTTTATATTCTCCCTTTAAGAAGTTGCACCAGCCGGTGACACAGGCTTTCAACTTCCCTTTCTCCATTACAATCCGTGCATATTCTTCCAGTTTGCCGGCATCAAACTCCTTTTCTATGAAGAAGGTATTCTCTCCTTGTATTTTATGGCGGATGCATATCTCACCGGCTACAACGTTCGGCAATGTATATACGAAAACAGTAGGGCTGGCTGCGTGGTCTCCTCCCTGATTGATGATGGCCTGATGGTGAATATCCGTATTCAGTGAAGATGCGGAATTGGCCAGCAATATCCCAATCTCTTCCGGTTGGAAGTTTTTCTCTTTCAGGAGGTATTCGGCAGCGATATATCCTAATTTGCAAAGGTCGTCCATTTTATAGAATTTCAGGTTACTTCCGCCTGTGTTTTTGTATGCTTCGCGGATAAATTGCGCAAAGTCGGGGGCGGATGATGAAAAAATGGTTGCTCCGTTCATGCGTAAACCGGAGTTTTCAATGGAAACGGTTGCAGTGGTGTGGATGGTTGCCATTGTCTGTTTTTTCATAGATTGCTTCTGATATTCGGGAATCGTCAGGACAATTGCCGCATTACAGCCTCCGAAACCGGACGCTGTTTTAACGCAATGCTTCATGGGGATTTCCTGATGTTCTGCCCGAACAATGATGGGCATACTTACACCGGATTCTTCATAACCTAATGTGCCAAATAGCTCTTCTCCCTTCAATTCGTGAATGCAGATAATGGATTCTATCACTCCCGATGCTCCTAGGGTATGGCCGAAGTAGGATTTCATGCTATTGACCGGAACCCTTTCCAGTCCGGCTAAATGAATGGCCTTGGACTCCATTTCGTCATTATAGGCGGTGGCGGTACCGTGTGCATTAACGAAACTGACATCTCCGGCAGTGACCGATGCTTCCTCCATAGCCTGACGGATGGCAAAGTACAGTCCGTCACCTGTACGCGACGGGCCGGAAATGTGGTTGGCATCATTGCTGATGGCTCCTCCGGAAAGTATGATATCCG
This sequence comes from Bacteroides stercorirosoris, assembly GCF_900142015.1. Lineage (GTDB taxonomy): Bacteria > Bacteroidota > Bacteroidia > Bacteroidales > Bacteroidaceae > Bacteroides > Bacteroides stercorirosoris. The sequence goes on along the minus strand of NZ_FQZN01000002.1, from coordinate 352,390 downwards.
TCTCTTTCCCTTCTGAACTTAATAAGACGGCACCGCAGGCTTCTCCCAGATTTAGTCCATTCCTCCGGGCATCATAAGGACGGCATATTTGCGAACTGATGGATTTGAAAGAGAGAAATCCGCTGGTGATGAAGTGGGAGAGGAGGTCTCCACCGGCTACGATGACTTTTTTGTATTTTCCGTACTCAATCCATCGTTTTGCTACAATCAAGGCAGATACTCCTGATATGCAGGCGTTGGAGATAATCTCTACCCGGTCGTTTGCCTGAAAATATCCACCTATTCTTCTTCCCATTTCCCATAGGTAAGTTTGGATGTCAGGTTCTTCGGGATGCCCGCTCAATAAGTCGATATTCCCTTTTGTAGTAGAGAGGATGAGACCGCAATCTTCATCTGCCAGACTGATACCGGAATGGGAAAGAATATCCTGGATAGTGAGTATGAATAATTGTTCCAGGCGTGTATAAGTGTCCAGTCCATTGACTGTATTCCAGAATTCCCTGTTAATAGTGGCAGCCAATATGGGAGCGTCGGATATGTCTCCCGCTTCATGCTGGGTGATTCCGCTCTGGTATTTCCGGATTGCTTCTATGTTCTCCCGGGTATTTACTCCCAAAGAACTGATAAGGGAATCTGCCGTGATATATACAGTTATAGGATGTTCCATTTCTTTTTCCACTCCTGATAAAAAGTCGGGGTTATTAATTCCAGTTCTTTGTCCTTATTCAGGAAAACCTGAGTCGTGCTTCCGGTAGCCACAATATTATTGTCAGTAGCCCGGTACAGTACATATTCGAACTGGATTTTTGCGGCTTCACAAGAAATATACTGGGTTTCAATGATTACCTCTTCACCAAACGAGAGCGGTTGTTTAAACTGGCAGTTTAAATCGACAATGGGTACCATATAGCCTTCTCCATAGATATCCATATATCCTAATCCGTAGTGTTTTCCGAAAGATTCCCTGCCATCTTCAAAATAGCGTACATATTCACCATGCCATACGATTTGCATGGAGTCTATTTCACTGAAGCGTACCCTTACAGTGGTGCGGTCAGTAAGTGCTGCTGTGTGTAGATTTGTTTTCCGCCTCATTTCTTATCTAAAAATATTTTCATCCGGCATTCTGCGATAACTCCTTCCGCAGTACTTACGCAAGCCGATATCAGAGTGATGTCGAATACCTCTTGAATGACTGTAATTTCAGTGGATAATTCCTGTCCGACTTTCGGAAGTCTGTGAAGGATTAATTTATCTACCGAACCTATAAATCCTAACGGCACCGGCTCGTTTCTCTGCAAATAGATGTACCCGATCCGGGCAGCCGCCGATTGGGCAATATGTTCGATAATGCCGGATTCCTGTAATTCACCTCCCTGACAGAAGATATTATCAGCAGTGATGGTCAGGGCTGAGTAGGAACAATCGTCTTCTATACCGCAGAATGAATCTACCATAACGATTGGAGGACGCTGCGGTATCAGATTCCAGATTCCTTCGCCCTGTATGATGGGAACTCTTTTCATCTCAATTTGCATTTTACAATACTATGTCCTAATCCCAGATTATCATATATCTCTTCTATTTCCAGACCGGCTTCCCGGATGCACCGTGCCATATCATCCGAATGGTACATTTTACTGTTGCCGTTTGCCATCGCAGTGAAGTAAATACTGATTTGCGTCAGGCAATAGGCAGCTGTCTCAAATTTTTGCCGGTCCCAGAAAGTCTCCATGATGTAAAGTCTTCCATCTACGGACATCGACCGGGCAGCGCGGGACAGTATGCTGATAACTTCTTCTTCGGAGAAGCAGTCCAGAAACTGACTCATCCAGATGGCGTCAAATCCTTTCGGGAAGGGCATATTCTTGTCGAGGAGGTTTGCACCATGTCCGTGAATACGCTCATGTCCGGGAGTGTTCTCTGTTTTCTGCTTCATCATTTCCAGCTGTTGGGGCAGGTCCATGATGGTAACTTCCACCTCTTTATTATATTGTACGCATTTAGCGGCCCATCTTCCGGTATTTCCACCCACATCGAGCAAAGTATGGGGCGAATGGCTGAATACAATTTCGAGTGCCTGATCGAAAGAATTGTCTGAATAAAAATGATCGAATCCAAACCAGCTTTTCTGTACCTGTTCGGGCAATCCGGACAGTCCTTCGTAAATGGTAGGCCAGTCTCCCAATTCCTTCAAACCTTCCGGACGGCTGTTCACCAATGCCTCTTCCAGATGAAACAAACCTTTATAGTTTACGTCTTGGTTGAAATCCATATTCACTCGCGTCATCTCATCGTTCAGCAGAAACCATCCCGCCTTTGCCAGCAGGTATCGGTCTTCTTTTACCAACAGGGTTCCGATTGTGAGTGATGCTTCCAGTAAAACTTGTGCCGCATATCTTGATAATCCGGTGGCTTGGCTGATCTGTTCCAGTGACATGCCTTCCCGGTTGTCGGAAAGCAAACGGAAAATACCGAATTTCAGCATCAGGCGCGAAACCTGGAACACGATGGGGCCAAAAGCTATTTCCTGTGCCAGCCGTTGAGCCTGCACAGCGGTGAACCGCTCTTTGGTATACCTTTTTTGTAATGAAGGGAATAGTTTCATTCTATTAATTTTATTTTATTCAGGCGATTTCCAGAAAGGATAGTAATTGAACCATTGTTCGGGATATTGGCCGATTATTTTTTCCAGGGCATTCACATATTGTTCCAGCAATAACTGCTCGGCTCTCTTTTCTTTTGAACGTGCTACACTCTCTGCCGGAATAAAGTGGAAATGGTAGGTTTGCTTAGCCTCCCTCATGGCAAAATAGAAAACTACCGGAACCTTCATCCGCGTTGCCAGCAGGAAAGGGCCGATTGGAAAAGATGCTTCCTGTCCCATAAATGTACATGTCAGCAGCTTGTCCGCATTCAGATAACGGTCTCCTTGAAAGCAGACATATTCTTTATTATCCAGTGCTTCTGTAATTTTGAATATATGAGCCAGGTTATCTTCATTGACCGGTATTATCTTATAGGGTTGCTGCCGGCCGTTCTTTTTCAGTATTTCTTTAATCTTCTGATGTTCGGCATCATACATCACCACGTTCATCTTCTTGCTGTAATCATTGAAAAAGGGAGTTCCTATTTCCCAGTTTCCAACGTGGGCGCCAATCATGATTACTCCCTGGTCACCATCCAATATATTCAGAAATTCCTGATAGTGATTAAACTTGAAATGATACTTGCCGACCATCCCGTTTCCGATAGCTACTTTATCGATGAGTATCTGTCCCAGACGATAATAGTTGGTCAGCAATAATCCCACCGAGCGCATACGGTTCCGTTTTAGTATACGGCGGGAGTATTGCCAGATACTCTTTGTTGCTTTCGGAGCAAACGGAATGAAATAAAGAACGATCAGAGTCAGAAAACCATAAGCGGCCTTAACTCCGAGATACCTGATCATGTAAATGAAAAACAAGTATCCGGATGCGCCGCCACGGGTTTTACCTTTCCACATTTTGCTTATTCGTTTTTATTCTCTGCCATACGGGTGATGACGAGATTATAGAAGTCCTGGAACGTCTTGATTCCGACAAAATCCTGTCCGGTTACATTGAAACCGAAGTTTCTCTCAATCAATACTACCATATCCACCAAGTCCAGGCTGTCTAACTCCAATGTTTGCATGAGCGGAGCATCAGATTGGATAAGGTCGATATCTACTTCAAATTCTTCTGATAAGGTTTCTCTTATCTTTTCGATGATTTCTTCGTTGGTCATACTTATATTACTTTACTTTTTTGATGATTAATGTGGAATTTGTTCCACCGAATCCGAAGGAGTTCGACAAGAATGTATCAAATTCCGTATGTACTCGTTGAGCAGGGATATTCAGCAAGGCAGATGCTTCGTCCGGTTCCTCGAAGTTCAGGTTGGGGGCAATGAAGTTATTCTGCATCATTAAAGTAGAATAGATAACTTCACTGGCACCTGCCATCCACATTTCATGACCGGTCATGGATTTAGTGGAGGTCACGTATGGACGATGCCCCTCAAATACCTCGGCTATGGCTTTTGCCTCATTCAAGTCTCCTATCGGAGTGGATGTTGCGTGGGCATTGATGTATTTTATCTCTTCCAAAGCAATTCCCGCATCCTTGATGGCCATTTCCAATGAGCGTCTCGGCCCGTCTATATTGGGCACGGATATGTGTTCTCCGTTTGAAGAGAAACCATAGCCGATAACTTCCGCCAGTATGGTAGCGCCGCGTTTCACTGCCGATTCGTAACTCTCCAGAACCAGGCTGGCACCGCCGCCGCTGGGCACAAGTCCGTCCCTGTTCTTGTCGAAAGGCCTGGATGCTTTCTGCGGTTCGTTTTCGCGGGTAGAGAAGGCGCTTAATCCATCGAAACTCCCTACGGAGAAAGGATTCACTTCTTGCGCGCCTCCGCACAGGATGCAGTCCTGTAATCCCGATTTAATGAGCAGATACCCCATGCCGATGGCGTGTGAACCACTTGCGCAGGCGCCGGAGATGGTGAAGTTCACCCCTCTGAGTTTGAATATGACCGACAAGTTCATGGAGACAGTCGAGTTCATGGACTGGAAGATTGAACCGGAACCTACCAGAACCGTATTTTTCTTTTCCCGTATAATATCTACCGCATTGATAATGGGTGCGGTGCTGCTATCGTTTCCAAACAAAACTCCGACTTCGTTTGCTTCCAGAAATGCTTCGTCGATGCCTGCATTTCTGAATGCTTCTACTGTTGCCATATAGGCATATTCACCCTGTTCGGGCAGGCAAAGACGCTTCCGCCTATCCAGTAACTTTTTGAGTTCGGGGCGTTCCAACATACCTGTCAGTGAGGATAGATATCCCAATTCTTTTCGTTCGGGATCAATGCCAATCCCCGATTTCCCATTGTATAAGGAGTCTGTTACCTCGTCCAGATTTTTACCGATACACGAGTAGATTCCCATACCTGTGATGACAACCCTTCTCATGTATGCAGTCCTCCATTGATTGAAATCACTTCACCCGTAATGTAAGAGGCAGCGGGGGATGCCAGGAAGCCGACAAGTTCTGCCACCTCCTCCGGTTCGCCGAAGCGTCCGGCAGGGATGTGTTTTTTCCACTCGTTTTCATTGATATCCTCAGTCATTTCCGTGCGGATGAATCCCGGCGCTACGGCATTGACTGTCACATGTTTCTTTGCTACCTCCTGGGCTAATGCCTTGGTGGCTGCAATGACACCGCCTTTGGCAGCGGAATAATTGGTTTGTCCGGGCATACCTTTGATACCTGACAGTGAAACGATGTTGACTATGCGCCCGAAGCGTTTGACTAACATATTTTTAAGCAATGCCTGGGTGACATGGAAGAAACCGTTCAGACTGGTGTCCAATACACTGTTCCATTCTTCTCCGGTCATCCAGAGCATAAGGTTGTCTTTGCGTATGCCTGCATTGTTTATCAGCACTTCGATATAATCCTCCGGATGGCGTATGCTCCAGGAGTTTATGGCTTCGGTCACTGCATTCGGGTCGGTGACATCGAATTTCAGCAATTCTCCGTCCCCGCCTTTTTCACGGACCAATTGCAGGGTTTTCGCTGCTTCCTTATCGTTACTCTGATAATTTACCAGTACTGTATACCCCATCTCTGCCAGTTTTATGCTGACAGTACGTCCTATGCCCCGGCTTCCGCCTGTTATTAACGCGTATTTCATTTATAAATTGAATTTCTTGTTTTTCAAGTACTCACTCATCGCTTCTATTTCCTTGTATTTGGGAGTGTCTTGGGTGAATACGGGGAAAAAAGCCCGGATTTCATTATACACACAGCGTGAGTTCGCACTTAGGTTCTCCTGTATTTTCAGATAATCTACAGCCTGTACGATGCCCATAAACAGAATACTCATAACCTGGAAAGAATTCTCTATAACGGTTTTTGCCATTAATGCGGAATTGGTTCCCATACTCACAATATCCTGATTGTCATTGTTGTTCGGGATGCTGTGCACATACATTGGATTGGATAAGGTCTGACATTCGGCTGTTGTGGAAGTGGCGGTGAACTGTGACGCCTGGAGTCCATAGTTTAATCCTAATACGCCCAGGTTGACGAATGGGGGAAGTATGCCGTTTATGCGGTCGTGGAACAGGTAGTTCAGCTGGCGTTCACTGAGCATTGTTAATTTGGTAATGGCTATCTTCAGTTTATCCATTTCGAAAGAGACATAGTCACCGTGGAAGTTTCCACCGTGATAAACATTTTGCGTCTCCGGATCTACAATCGGATTGTCACAGGCTGAGTTGATTTCGTTTATCAGCACCTCTTCCGTATTTGCCAAGGTGTCATAAACCGGGCCTAATATTTGCGGAGTACACCTCAACGAATAGTAGGGCTGCACTTTATGTTCGAAAATCTTTTCTTCGTGTTTTTGCCCGTACAATTCATTCTCCCTTTTCCGGGTACACTTACTGCCTGATATCCAGGTCCTCATAGCTTCAGCTATTTTCTGTTGCCCTTTATGAAGCTTGGCATCATTCAATGGCTGAGAGATAAAATCGTCATACGATGCGGCAATTTCATTCATCATTACTGAGGCGCATACCGACCAGTTGAGCAATTGGCGGGCGTAAATCAGATTGACAATGCCGATACCTGTCATTACGGAAGTACCGTTTGTCACTGAAAGTCCCTCGCGTATATGTATGGAGAAAGGTTTGAGATGATTCTTTTCGAGTACCCGGGCGGTGGGTTGCAGTTCTCCCTGATAGAAAACGTCTCCTTCTCCTATCAGGGTTAAGGCCATGTGGGCAAGTTGCACTAAATCTCCACTGGCGCCTACGCTGCCATGTTCGGGTATGTACGGGGAAATGTTCAGGTTAATGAACTTAACAAGCAGGTCTACCAATTCTGTATGTATGCCTGATTTCCCTTGAAGAAAAGTGAATAATCTGGCAATCATTGCAGCTTTCACATAAAGTGGGGGCAATGGTCTTCCCGCTCCGGTAGAGTGGCTTCTGATGATGTTATATTGCAACTCTGTTAATGATTTATCTTCAATCCGATATTGAGCCATAGGCCCGAATCCTGTATTGATTCCGTAAATAATTTTATCACTGGAGAAATCCCTTAAAAAGCGAAAACTCTTATCTACTTCTTGAATACATTCATCGGAAATAACTATTTTTTCATCATCAAACAGCAGCTTCTGGAGCGTTCCCAAATTTATATATTTGCCGACTATCATAGTATACTTCATTGATATAGGTTGCAAAAATAGCTATTTTATATCAATAATGGGTGTCTATGCAGTATAAAACTTTTCTTGCAAAGATGGTTTTGGAATACTTGAATCTATTGTAAATAATGTTATTCGGTAACGGCTTCCAACAATTTTACTTCCTGATTCATGTCATTCGTATTGCAGCTTCCGTTGAATTTGGCTTGCGATTCTATTTCCAGTTTCGTGGTATAGATGTTGCCTTGCATCACGCAGTTGGCTTTCAGGGTGAGTTCATCTTTCACATAAGCATCACCAATGATAGTACCATGCAGGCAGGCATGCGTGCAGGAAATGTTTCCGTTTATTCTTCCTTCGGGGCCGATCACTATTTTGCCGGTGCACCGGATATTGCCTTCTATAGTTCCATCGATACGCATATCTCCTTCTATAGAACAGTCACCTTTGATTAAACTCTGGCTGGAAAGGGTGGTCAATTGGTTACTAACTTTATCGTCTATTCCTTTTTTTGAGTTAAACATACTAATGTGCTTTTTATAGTTTATATTCTTATATATGTAATTTGTCACTCTTTCAGCAGGATGATTATGCTTTTTACGTAAGAGTCTGTAGGGATAATCTTTACTACCGGTTCTTGCAATAAGAATAGGGTGTTTCTTTTATGCTTCTACACGGGTTACCTGCTTGATGTTCTGTATCTGTTTCAGATTATTGCAGATGGTTTTCACATCGTCCACATCGTGTACGTACAACTGAAGGTTTCCTTCGAAGATACCGTCCGTTGTTTCAATGGCCAGCTTGCGGATGTTCACATTCAGCTGGCGGGAGATGACTTGCGTCACTTCGTTCAGCAGTCCCATGGCGTCTATACCTTTTATATATATATTCACCAGGAAAGAGAGTTCTTTGTGGGTGTCCCATTCAGTGGCAAGAATACGGTTGCCGTAACTGCTCTTCAAACGGGCGGCAATGGGGCATTGGCGCTTATGGATGATAATCCGGTCGTTCTCGTCAATATATCCCAGCACATCGTCACCGGGGATGGGGTGGCAGCATTCTGCCATGATATAACTTTTCTGTATATTCTCTTCCGTCAGTTTCAGGATTTGTTTCGTATTGATTTTCTCCTTTTCCTGCGGCGCTTTCTCTTCAACCGGTTCCTTGTTGTCTTTATTGCTGCCGAATGAGAATGTGAGGAACTTCTTCCAGTTGGTTCCCTGTTTCTCTTTTAAGGCATTCTTGTCCAGGTCTCCGAGTACGATTTTCTTGTTGCCGATGGCAATGAGCAATTCGTCCCGGCTTTTCATATTGTGGGCTTTCACCAATTTGTCTATCAGCACATCATCCAGACGGAGTTCTTCTTTCTTGAAGAATTCGTTCAATAGGGTCTCGCCTTCCTTCTGGCTTGTCCTTTGTTCTTTGCGCAGGATGGCGGCAATCTTGGCGCGGGCACGGGCGGTTGTGGCAAATACTTCCCACTCTGGTTGTACCCGTTGCGATTTGGATGTCAGTACTTCAACCTGGTCGCCACTCTGCAACTTATGACTCAGGGGCACGAGTTTATGGTTCACTTTGGCACCGATGCAGTGGCTGCCGATGTCCGTGTGCAGGGAAAATGCAAAGTCCAGTGCCGTAGAGTTCTGCGGCATGGTTTTGATTTCTCCTTTTGGAGTGAACACGAATATCTCCGAGGCAAACAGATTCAGTTTGATGGTATCGAGGAAGTCGATGGCGTCCGGTTGCGGGTCATCGAGTATTTCCTTAATGGTACGCAACCACTTATCCAGTTCGCCTTCATCTTCGCTGCCACCGCCTTCTTTATATTTCCAGTGGGCGGCAAAACCTTGTTCGGCTACATCGTTCATCCGTTCGCTGCGGATTTGCACTTCAATCCACTGTCCGTTATTCCCCATAAGGGTGACGTGCAAGGCTTGATAACCGTTTGCTTTGGGATGGCTTACCCAGTCGCGCAGGCGGTCGGGGTGGGGCTTGTATATCTTGGAGATGGAGACGTAGATGTCGAAGCAATCGTTCAGCTCTTCGTCCGTATTGCGCGGCTCGAAGATGATACGCACGGCAAGCAGATCGTAGATTTCTTCGAAGGGTACGTGCTTGGTCTGCATCTTGTTCCAGATGGAGAAGATGGATTTGACACGTGCAAGAATACGGTATTTCAACCCCATCTTGTCCAGTTGCGCACGAATCGGGGCGGTGAATTCCTTGAACACCTTGTCGCGTTCGGTGGCTGTGGCTGCCAGTTTTTCTTCGATTTCGTGGTATTCTTCGGGATGCTCGTATCTGAAGCTCAGGTTCTCCAATTCGGTCTTTATCTTGTAAAGTCCCAGGCGGTTGGCGAGGGGGGCATAGATATACAGTGTTTCGCCCGCAATCTTGAACTGCTTGTTGGGAAGCATGGAACCTAACGTCCGCATATTATGCAGGCGGTCCGCTATCTTGATAAGAATCACGCGTATATCGTCGGACATTGTCAGCAGCAGCTTCTTGAAGTTCTCTGCTTGTGCCGAAGCCCGGTCGCCGAAGATGCCACCGGATATCTTGGTCAGCCCGTCCACAATCTGGGCGATTTTCGGGCCGAATATGTTCTCTATGTCTTCCACGGTATAGTCCGTATCTTCTACCACATCGTGCAGCAAGGCGGCACAAATGGATGTAGACCCCAGACCTATTTCGGTGCAGACAATCTGTGCCACAGCAAGCGGATGCATGATGTAGGGCTCGCCTGAACGGCGTTTGATGCCCTTATGCGCCTGGTTGGCAAAATTGAATGCCTTTGTTATAATCTCAATACGCTTGCGGTGTTTGGTTGCCAAATAGTCGTTCAACAGTTGCTGGAAAGCCTGTTCTATCATTTCTTCTTCGACTTTTTCTTTATCTTTCTGGCTCACATTCTCCTCCATAACCTGTTCTCCTTTCTTCAATTGTTGCAAAAATAAGCAAATTTCAACACCATACAAGCGTTTGTGCGTTTATTTATATATCTTCAGTTGCTTTCCGGCGGAAATGTTGGTATTGCGCAATCCGTTCCAGCTTTGAAGTTGTTTGACGGTGACGCCATAACGGCGTGCGATGCTACCCAGCGTTTCGCCGTTCCGTATTTTGTGACGTGTCAGGTTTCCGCTGCCGGTTGTAGCGCGGCGCGCTGTGGAGCGGGTTTCGGAGATGGCTACCGTTCGGCGGTTCTTGAATAATTCGTCGGAGCGGTGGGCGTAAATCGTATCCTGGCTGTCGATAAATGTGCTGATGTAATTCATCGGCAGACGGAGGGTTTGCGCTTTGCTTTCACCGGGGATAACGCTTTTCTTATATTGGGGATTCAGGCTTTTTAATTCTTCCAGGCTGACGCCGCAAATGTCGGCAAGTTGTTCAAAGTGTAAGTTTTTCGTTACCTGAACGGTATCTGTAGCATCGGGAATGTTGGTCTCCATGGGGCAGATGTTGTGCTTGCAATAGTATGTCATCACATAGTTGGCTGCGATGAATGCGGGCACATATCCGCGGGTTTCCTTCGGCAGGAAATTGTAGATTTCCCAGTAGTCTGTTTTCCCTCCGGCGCGGCGTATGGCTTTGTTGATGGTGCCCGGACCACAGTTGTAAGCGGCAATCACCAGGTTCCAGTCCTGATAGATGGCATACAAATCTTTCAGATAGCGGGCGGCTGCCCAGGTAGCCTTTATCGGGTCGCAGCGTTCATCGACGAGGCTGTTGCTTTCCAGGCCGTACATCTTTCCGGTAGCCAGCATAAACTGCCACAAGCCGGAAGCGCCGACGCGCGACCTTGCGGAAGGGTTGAGGGCGGATTCGATAATGGGCAGATATCTGAGTTCAAGCGGCAGGCCGTAGGTATCGAGCGCTTCTTCAAAAATAGGCATATAAAAGTTGCAGGCACTCAGCATGAACGATACGTTGTTGCGCAGGCGGCCTGTGTACATATCAATAAATTTGCGTACAATTTCATTGTATGGCATTTCCATTACAGCGGGAATGCGGCTGAGGCGGTCGATATAGACAGAGTCGCTGAAAAGCGGATTCTCTGTGGACGTGCTGCAATCTTTGCTTAAGTCGATATAGTTCTTTGCTTTCCAGTCGTTGAGCAGACTGTCCAGCGGATAAGTCATACTTTGCGGAAGCTCGATGCTTTCTTGCCGTTCTGTTCCGTTGTCGCGGATAAGCACATCCACACTTTCCTGCGCTTGCGCCTGAAAGGTGAAAAGTGACAGACAGAACAGGAATGGAGTAGCGATTAACTTCTTCATGTTTACAGATTTATTTTTCATGTGTGATTATTCTTTTGTATAGCTTATTTATTCATTAAAAACGGAAACTGCATTGCAGCCCGACGGACTTGTTGGAAGTGCCGGAACTGAATTGATTGTTGATTACAGCCGGTTCTATCCGCATGCTGAGGTCAGGAGTGATATCGAAATTGGACAGCTCTGCATCTACGTATGCATCGATTACCGATATCAGATAGACGCCTATAAAGGCGAAAATGCTCAAGTCGCGATACCGGCGGTACGTATCCTTTCGCTTCCGGAGGGTTTCTACTATTTGTGAATTGGGGACGCGACCTATATATCCGGGAGGCAGAAGGTCGGTGATGCTGCTGGCATCCCAATTCCCATTGGCGGCGTCCTTGTAGGCCTGCATATAGTCTTTATACATCTTGCCGTTCCACGTAAGTGCATACGCACATCCGGCGAAGCCTCCGTATATAATAGGTAGTTTCCAGTACTTCCGGTTATAGATTTGTCCGCCTCCGGGGATGACGAGGGCAAGCCAGGTCGCCTTGGTCGGATTGGGGATGAATACTTTTTTGTTGACTGCCTCGTGCAGGCTGTCCGTCGATGCGGGCGGCACTTGCGGGGTGGCGGTGGAGGTCATCTCCAACAGACGCTTTTTGTTTTCGGCAGCGATGCTGTCGGCTATGGCAAGGCTGTCTGTGGCTACCGAAGTCCGTCTGGCAGCGGCGCGCGGTTGGTTTTGCCCATACATAGCAATCCCTGCCGTCTGCACGAAGCAAAGCAGCAGGGCGATACACCATTGATATGTTCTTGTTCCTTTCGTCATTTATTTTTTAGAGTATCGAGTATGCCGATAATACGTTCTAAATCTTCTTCGTTATTGAACGGGATACTGATTTTACCTTTTCCTTTCTCCGAACAGGTCAGCTGCACTTTGGTGCTGAAGAAGCCCGAAAGCTGTTGTTTCAGCATGTTGAATTCTTCCGGCAGTTTGGCACGTTTGGGAGCGATTTTGCGTCCGCCGCTTTTCACGGTTTCGCCTTCGCTCAGGGATTTTACTATTTCTTCCACCTTGCGTACGGAATATCCGTGCTCGATGATTTCTTCGAATATCTTCACTTGCAGCTTCGGGTCACCCAGGGTGACGAGCGCACGGGCATGTCCCATGTCTATCAGCTTGTTCTGTATGGCCATCTGGATGGGGGCGGGCAGCTTCAGCAGGCGCAGATAGTTGGCGATGGTGGTGCGCTTTTTGCCGACACGCTCGCTGAGGCGTTCCTGGGTCAGGCCGTATTGCTCCAGCAAGTGCTGGTAGGCGAGGGCGATTTCCACGGAGTTCAGGTCTTCGCGCTGAATGTTTTCGATGAGCGCCATTTCCATGACGTTTTCGTCGTCGGCAGTGCGGATATAGGCGGGGATGCTTTTCAGACCAGCCCGTTGCGAGGCGCGGAAACGTCGTTCTCCGGCAATAATCTGATATTCATCGTCCGACAGTTTGCGCAGGGTGATGGGCTGAATGATACCTATCTCAGAGATTGAATCGGCAAGTTCCTGAAGGGCAGTCTCGTCAAATTCATGACGCGGCTGGTTGGGGTTGACGACAATCTTCGACAACTCTATTTCGTTGATGGAAGAAGAGCCTTCGGTCTGCACTTCGTCCATTGAGAGCAGGGCGTCCAGCCCGCGTCCTAATGCATTTCTTTTTTGTGCCATGGTTCTTCGTTTTTGGTTAATTGTTATGGCTTATCAGTTCTTTGGCAAGTGCCATGTGATTCTTGGCTCCGGTGGAGTCCGCGTCATACAGGATGGTGGGCAGACCGTAGCTTGGGGCTTCGCTCAGTTTGACGTTGCGCTGTATGACGGTGTCGAACACCAATTCCTGGAAGTGGCGTTTCACTTCGTCATAAATCTGGTTGGCCTGACGCAGGCGCGAGTCGTACATCGTCAGCAGGAAACCTTCGATTTCGAGTGCCGGGTTCAGTTTCGACTTGATAATCTTGATGGTGTTCAACAGCTTGCTGATACCTTCCAGTGCAAAGTATTCCGCTTGTACGGGGATAATCACGGAGTCGGCTGCGGTGAGCGCGTTGATGGTAATCAGTCCCAGTGAAGGCGAGCAGTCTATCAAGATATAATCAAACTCCTCCTTCAGTGGGGCAAGCACTTCTTTCAAAATCTTTTCCCTGTTTTTCAGGTTGAGCATCTCTATTTCGGCGCCTACCAAGTTTATGTGGGAGGATATCACTTTCAGTGTATCAATCTCCGTGTCGTGGATAGCTTCGCGGACATCGGCCCGGTCGATAATGCATTCGTAAATAGTGCATTCCGCCTGCTTGATGTCGACACCCAAACCGGAAGAGGCGTTTGCCTGCGGGTCTGCGTCCACAACGAGCACTTTCTTTTCCAGGGTAGCGAGGGAGGCTGCGAGGTTAATCGTAGTCGTTGTTTTTCCTACACCACCTTTTTGATTTGCCAAAGCAATAATTTTTCCCATATTCTTAGTGTTTATTGGCAGCGAAATAAGTGATAATTCCGTATTGCGCCTACTAAAAAAGAGAAAGATTGCAAAATCTGTTGATAAGTCGCCTATTTTGTTAATAACTCTAAGCCGTTTGATTTTCATTCCGGCTTCTTGCGGCACTTTTTCGTTCTCTTAATTTAGCTTGCAAATATACGTAATAATCTTGAATTGAAATATCTTTTTTGTCTCGCTTGCAGAAGATTAAGATTTGTTTTAAATGACTTCTTGCATTTTTAGGCGTGGTTTGTACGATAATCAGGTTGTTTTATGCTTTCATTTCTTTCATCAGCTTTCAGGCTGTTGTGTGTAAGGTGTTTACGCTGAAATGTCCGGTTGTGGGTTACTTTCAGTTCTTTCAGTCTGTTACCGTTCCGGTGTCCTTTGCTTCGTCTTCCGGCGTATTTGGGGTATGTACCCGTTCGCGTTCCAGCGTTTCGGGGCGCAGCATTTCGTGGGGGAAGTACTTGCTCAGCGGGTAACGGAAGAAATCCATGTTTTGGCGTAGCCTTCCCACCAACGAGCGGTCCGGTTTGAAGTAAATGCGTGAAACCTGCACCTTGCCAGGCATCACGTCGTCGGGATGTTCGAAGCCTTCGCTTGTTATGGCGAGGTTGAAGGAGCCGAGGCCTCTGATGGTGACGGACTCGCCTTCTCTGAGCGCTTCCTCTATGTATTTGGGCAGGTCCACCAGTACGCTTTGTACGTCGCCCTCACTCATGCCTTTACGGTGGGCCATGCGTTGTGCCAGCTTTTCGGTTGTCACTCCGCCGCGCGGTTGCAGAGTGCGCTGCACAGCGTAATACAGTTGTTTCATTCCTTCCTTGGAGCGGAAGAGTTTCTTTCTTACTAAATAAATCATTCCCATATCCTTGTTCCTGTTGATTGATGCTGTTGATGATAGCTATGCTTCTTAATGTCAGCTGCATAGGAACTTAACGCCTGAAACTCGTTTCCCTATGAACCATAACTCCCTTTGCTTTGCTGCTCAAGATGGCATCTTGTGTTGTTCAAGATGGTATCTCGTACTGCGTAAGATGCCATCTTGAGCGGCAAAGGTAATCATGCTTCGGTAGATATGCAAGCTTTTTGCAGGGGAAAGGTAAGGAGTTTGTGCGTGATGGGGAACGTGCCTCTTTATGCGGTGGGAAGTTTCTTCCGTTAGGGGGGAGGTACTGAAAGCAGGAGATGCATCGGATTTTTAGAAGGAATAAAACTTTTTGATGATAAATGTCGGGTGAAATTTTGTAATGTTATATGTATTATCTAACTTTGAAGCGATAAAATACTTGTTTGATCAGTAAAACGGATTGCCTATGGAAGATGACAAAACTATGATGTAAAAAGGAAATATCCTTTTTGGAAGTAGCCCGACAGAATGCCGGACTACGTAATTTTTAATGATTTCTATTTATTAATAACAAACAAAGGAAAAGCGTTTCCGTTCTTTCTATACATATTAGAGCTTTAGCTCTTATTGCTTGGTCCTGAAAATCGCCAATTGGAAAGCCCAAGAGATATAAGATGTTGAAGTTCGCGCTCTATGGGCGTGAACTGTTTACACTTATTCCTTGGGCGCGGTGTTTGGCGATACCTCAGGACCGGATAGGTTGAATGGTTCCGCCTTTTTTTTTGTATCATAATCCAATATAATATGATGCATTCTGATGTAAAAATATCGGGCACCAATTCCGGTATCTATAATATTCTGATAGCTGTTTCTGTTTTTTTAGTCTTTCTTTATGTCCCATTGGTTCAAACCGTAATAGATGGGAAAGTTGTTGAATCTTTCACTGTTGCGGAAAATATAGATAAAGATTCCGGTGGCTTTTATTTATTCCTTATTTTTCTGATGGCTGCTGCCATATTGGTTATCGGAATCTTGAAGATAACGTTGTCTAAAATCTTTCAACATTTTGTTGTAAGTGTCGTGGACTTTTATTATAGCCTTGGTTTCTGCGTTGGCCTTATTCTTATGGTTGTTGCTCTTAGCTCCCAAAATACCGGGACGTCTTACTGGGGGCATGAAATAAGGCAGATGATGGGAATAGGGCCGTATCTATTGATATTTTGTTCATTGACCTACTTTGTTGCAGCTTTAGGTCATCTTTGTTCATTCTATAAATGGTACCCGTTGCAAACTCTTTGTTGGGGGCTGCATCCGGTACTTAATATTCTTGTCACTTCGCTTCTGTCGCTTGTCGCTGCCAAGCTTATTCCTGATTCTGCCGGTGATACGGTGTTAAAGACTGTCTGTGTCATTATAGGTTGGGGAGTGCTATTTGCTGAAATTTGGCTGTTGGTTACTTATCGTAAAGAATGGAACCGCAAACTACGTGCAAGAGTGGATCATAATCCAGAAAATGCGGAAACGGATTCATCTGCATCGTTGGTGTCTATAGAGAAACAGCAATACTCTCCGCAGGATGTTTCTCCTTCTGCTGCAAATGCTTTTAATGATAAACCTCAGCCTGTAGCCCCACCGATTAAGGAAGCGATGGAAGTCCCTGCTTCGCCTGGCTTACATAAGAAATACTATATAATAGGGGGCGTGTCAGTGTTGGTGCTTCTGTCTGTTTTGTTCTTTTGTTTGAAGGGTGGAGAGACTGTGGAAGCGGTAAATATGCCCGCCATTAAAGAAGCCCTTTATGAGGGAAGGGTTGGAAAATCAGAAGTGCAAATGTGTTTAAAGCAGGAAGGCGATTCTTTGTATGGCACCTATTTCTATAAACGGAACAAACAGGAAATTCAGTTGAGCGGGAAGATAGAGGATGGATTGCATTACGTTGTCAATGAGTTTGTCAACGGGAAGAATACCGGAACTTTTCAAATGGAGTTATGGGAGTATGATGGAAATTATTCTTTGACAGGTACATGGAGCAATGGAAAGAAGTCTTTTAAGGTCAATTTGGAAGACAAAATACACAGGATAATTCCTTCGACGGATCCGGAGCATCCGTTTGTAGGTGAATGGAACTCGAAAGATGGCGCAAAATTTGCAAACGCTGAATTAGGATTGTATAATAAGGATATAAAGGGATATGGATATGGTTTCTTCATGATTGAGATAGAGGAGGATTTCCGACAATATCGAGTGGATTCCATTTTGCAATTAAACGGAAATACGGCTGTATTGGCAATGGGGGAGGAGAAATTCACATTGACCTATAATCCTTCCGACCGAAGCTTGCAGGTAGAAACTGAAAAGTCAGGTTCTTTTCATCTGTTTTTAGACCAGCGAGACCTTGCCCAACGTCTGGCAGATTGGGAGGCGCTTATTGCTGCAATTCCGCCCGAAGCTCCGTCTGTACCCGAAAGTAAAAGCCAGAATACAGAGGAGGCTGAGTATGATTCTCAAACAGAGATTCCCGAAGTGCCGTATATAGCTCCTGTTGAAGAAACCGATGAGCGCGAGGAAGCGGAGAGAGCCAGGCTGCAAGCCGAATTGGCGGCTGAACTGCAAAAGGAAGCGGAGGCTGAAGATCCCAATAAGATATATGACAATGCAGAGGTGATGCCTGAATATCCCGGCGGACAGGTGGCACTGATGCGCTATATCGCACAGAATGTGAAATATCCTAAGAGTGCGCAGGAAAATGGTACGCAGGGAATAGTCGTAGTGCAATTTGTAGTAGATGCGGACGGCAGTGTCACTAATGCGCATGTGATAACAAGTGTTGATCCCTATTTGGATGAAGAAGCCCTTCGGGTAATAAAATCAATGCCTCGATGGACACCGGGAAAGCTGAACGGTAAACCCGTCAGAGTGAAATATACAACTCCAATTAAATTCAGATTGTCGTAAGAAGATGAAAAAATATTTGATAACAATGTGTTTGGCAGTAGGCATGGTTTTGCCTGCCGCCGCCCAGTTTACTCCTATCAGGATAGGGGAGAATGCCAAAAAAGTGATAATAAACAGGTATGACACCAACTATGCCTTTCATGATGGTTTGCTTGCCGTGAAGAACGACGAGACCGGTTTGTGGGGATTTATAGACGAGCAGGGGAATAAAGTGATTGATTACCAATGGGATTATAAAAGTTTCGGTTATCCTCAATTTGGAGGTGGAGCTTGCCTGGTATGCAAGTCCGGTCGTGACATGTGGGGCCGCACTGAGACTTGGTACGTCATTAATAAGCAAGGGCGGGCTATAAAACTCAATGCGAGGATTATAGATTCTGCTCCTTTCAACAAAGATGGTTATGCCTTGATTGTAAAGACGGTGAATGACAGATACTCCAAGTGTACTTACATTGACAGGCAAGGCCGTGAGGTATTCCCGGCGCTTGTCCAGACGATGTTGACCGTGGGCGCGCAAAGCCCGGAAGAGGTGCGTCCTTTCTCCAATGGCTTGGCGGCCTTCTATGATATGGAGAAAAGGCGTTATGGTTTTTTCGATAAGGCTGGCAAAATCATTTGTCCGGCCATCTACCTGAAGGTACAGGACTTCAGCGAAGGTCTGGCTGCTGTGAAAGTGACCGAGAATGGCGGGCGGTGGGGATTTATTGACGTATCGGGCAAGATGGTGATTCCTGCTAAATTCAGCAAAGAGCCCTATCCGTTCCGTGAAGGAAAAGCCTCTGTTGCAAAGAGAGAGGGCGGAGTGGTGATGATTGACAAGACCGGAACGGTGATAAGCCCGGAATTTGAGGATATTCGCAACTTCTATTTGGGATATGCCTATGCACAGTTCAAGGACAGACGATATATGGATATTGTCGACGAGAACTTTAATGTAGTCAGGCCACAGTTGGAAAATAAAATGTTGGATCCGACCAGGCGGAATGGTGAACCTATTGAGTTCATCAATGGCTATTCCACTTGGGCAGGTAGCCCGGGAGCCTCTTTGCCTTTCCTGCTGAGTCCTATAGGGAAAATGCTTCGCTTTAGCTCTGATTGGGGAGAAAGCATAGATGTGAAGCATCGCACGGAGAAAGTCATCCATGTGAAACTGAAGAAATACGATGGGTTCATTGATTATGACGGGAACATTGTGTTTTATTTTGCAGAAGACGAGTTTTAGGCATCCATAGTGTGCAGCTGTTTGTGTTGGATACAAAACAAGAAACCTATATTTGTATATAAGTAAGTATTTATAATTAGTTCACATAATAATTATGAACACTTACTTATTCTTTTTATTCGATATATCGAATGAAACGCAAACTTTGGGACAACAAAAGCAAAGTATTGTATTAGGTGCTTTCTTTATTTTTGCCTACTTTTGCACTGAAAATAAAGATGAATATGGAAAATCAGAGACCTTTGATATTAATTTCTAATGATGACGGCATCATTGCGAAAGGTATTAGTGAGTTGATAAAATTCCTCCGTCCGTTGGGGGAGATTGTGGTAATGGCGCCCGATGCGCCCCGTTCGGGAAATGCAAGCGCACTGACGGTGACAGAGCCAATCCATTACCAACTGGTACGCAAAGATGTAGGACTGACTGTTTATAAGTGTTCCGGTACTCCGGTTGACTGTATCAAACTTGCGTTTCACACGGTGCTTGACCGTAAACCTGACCTGATAGTCGGCGGCATTAATCACGGCGATAATTCTGCTGTAAATGTGCACTATTCCGGTACGATGGGAGTGGTGATCGAAGGTTGTCTTAAAGGTGTACCTTCCATCGGTTTCTCCCTCTGCTGTCATGAACCGAATGCGGACTTTGAACCGTCCGGCCCTTATATCCGCGAAATAGCCCGTCAGGTTTTGGAAAAAGGATTGCCGCCGTTGACCTGTCTCAATGTAAACTTTCCCAATACTCAGGAACTGAAAGGCGTGAGAATCTGTGAGCAGTCCAAAGGACAGTGGACAAATGAATGGGAAAACTTTGCACACCGTGGAGATACCCATTACTATTGGCTGACCGGCGAATTCCAGAATACCGATCCGGATAACGAAAAGAATGACCATTGGGCGCTTGATAACGGATACATTGCTATCACTCCTACCAAGGTCGATGTAACGGCTTACGAACTTATTGATGAACTGAAAACTTGGTTCTAACTCAATTGACAATTGACAATTGAAAGTTGACAATTACTATGCAGATTGAAAGTATAGCCAATTATTAACAATGAATTGTCAATTGTCAATTATCAATTGTCAATTGATATGAAGTATTACTTGATTGTCGGTGAAGCTTCCGGTGACTTGCACGCATCTCACCTGATGGCTGCTTTAAAGGTTGAAGACCCGCAGGCGGAATTCCGCTTTTTCGGGGGCGACCTGATGGCTGCCGTAGGCGGGACGATGGTGAAGCACTATAAGGAACTGGCATATATGGGCTTTATCCCGGTGCTTTTGCATCTGCGCACCATCTTTGCCAATATGAAACGTTGCAAAGAGGACATCGTGGCATGGCAACCGGATGTAGTGATACTGGTGGATTATCCGGGTTTCAACCTGAATATAGCCAAATTCCTGCATGCCAGGACACAAATTCCCGTCTATTACTATATCTCTCCGAAGATATGGGCCTGGAAGGAATACCGCATCAAGAATATCAAACGGGATGTTGATGAATTATTCTCTATTTTACCGTTCGAGGTGGAATTCTTCGAAGGAAAACACCACTACCCGATACATTATGTAGGTAATCCGACAGTAGATGAAGTGACTGCTTTCCGTGCGGAACACCCCGAAACGTATGAGGACTTTATACGTGAGAATGGCTTGGAATCTAAACCGATTATCGCCTTGCTGGCCGGTAGCCGGAAACAGGAGATAAAAGACAATCTGCCTGATATGCTTCGTGCAGCATCTGCTTTTCCGGAGTATCAATTGATTTTAGCGGGCGCACCCGGTATTTCTCCCGATTATTATCAGGAATATACAGGCAGTGCAAAGGTGAAGATTCTGTTCGGGCAGACTTACCGTTTGCTGCAACAGGCTGAGGCTGCATTGGTAACTTCGGGAACTGCTACTTTGGAGGCGGCTTTGTTCCGCGTGCCGCAAGCCGTTTGTTATCATACACCGATAGGAAAAGTGATTTCTTTTCTGCGTCGCCATATATTGACGGTGAAATATATTTCTTTAGTAAACCTTATAGCCGACCGGGAAGTGGTGAAGGAATTGGTTGCTGATACGATGACGGTTGAACAGGCTCGTGCCGAACTGGAACGTATTTTATATAATAAGGACTATCGGCAGCAGATGCTTGACGGATATGAGTATATGGCATCTCGCCTGGGTGATGCGGGCGCCCCGAAGCATGCGGCGCAAGAAATGGTGCGTCTGTTGAAAAAGTGAAAAACTTACATAATGAAAGCCTTTTAGTTTCAAAAGGATGATAAAATAGTTAAAAGGTATGAAGCCGGTGCAGTATATGCCCGGCTTTCGTATTTTATAGACAGAACATAAAAGTGGTGTAAAACCGATAATTAGTAAGAAACAAGCAAAAGGACTTTGATTATGAAAAGATTACATTGGTTATTTTTAATGATGTGTTTGGCTGTGTTACCTGCTTTACAGTCGTGTGATGATTTTGATGACGGATACTCAATCGGTGATTTCTCTTATCCGAACTGGGCTACGGTGCGTTTAACGGGGAATGCTTTTTATCTGAACAGCGATACTTGGGGAACGTTATGGCCTATCAACACTGATTTGGGCTGGTATCAGCCGGTAGACGGACAACGTATGGTGACTATTTTCAATCCTATTTATGATAATTACGGGGAATATGACCATGCGGTGAAAATCCTGAAGATGTGGCATGCCTTGACGAAAGGCGTAGAAACGCTGACACCTGAGAATGAAGAAGAATATGGTAACGATCCGGTCTTTATTTATAAAGGTGACATCACTATCACCGGAGGATATATGAATATTATCTTTATGCAGAACTTGCCGAAAGACCCGGAAATGAAGCATCGTATCAGTCTGGTGCAGCGTGCCGGGAATGCTGAAGTGCCTTTGGATGAAGAAGCCGATGACGACGGATATATCCATCTGGAACTTCGTTACAATGACTATGATGATTTGAGCGGGATTCGTGAGGCAGGACTGGTGTCCTTCAATCTGAAAGATTTGAATATAACTTCTGAAACAAAAGGTATCAAGTTGAAACTGAATTCAGAAGTGAACAATGAAGTTGAAATAACTTTTGATAAACAATCAGACAATACAGAGAAAGCTTCTAACTTAGATTTCTCAAAGATGCAATTGAAGTAGAGTAAAGTGTTTTGTTTGGAGGCCGGGTGAATGTGAATTCCCCCGGCTTTTTCTTTTTAGAGCAGTGTCAGGACATAGAGATAGACTACTGCGGCGGGAATTGCCATCAAAGCGCTGTCGAAGCGGTCGAGCATTCCGCCGTGTCCGGGCAGGATATGTCCTGAATCCTTGATGCCCAGTTGGCGTTTCATTAATGATTCCGTCAAATCTCCCCAAGTTCCGAAGATGACAACCACCAGTGCCAGACCTGCCCATTGCAGGACAGATAGGAACGGGAAATAATGTGCGAACACAAATGAAGAAGCGATAGAGAAAATGCCGCCGCCAATGCTTCCTTCCCATGATTTCTTCGGAGATATGCGCTCGAACAGGCGGTGTTTGCCAATCAGTGAGCCTACACAGTATGCACCTGTGTCGCTCAGCCAGATAAATACGAAGATGGATAATGGTAGGATAGGGTTGTAGGTTACGCTGCTTTCTGTCGGATTATACTGGAAAGCCAGCACATTGAGCAGTGCAAACGGCAATGCCACATACAGCTGGCTCAGCATGGAATAAGCCCAGTTGCCGATAGGATTTTTCTTCTTCAGATACAGTTCCGTAATCATCAGGTAAAGCAGTAATGCCAGATAGGGCAGGAATACCTGTGCTCCGATGGTTGACTGGCAGAAGCCCATTACGGCTAAAAAGAGATAAGCGCCTCCCAAAGCTGTAATCGTCTTATTGATTTGTACTTCACCATTTTGGTTGATCAGGTGGGTGAACTCGTGTACGCTCAGTGCACCGATAATGGTGAACAGGATACCGAATGAAAGGGGGCTGTATAGGATACAGCCCACCAATACTACTACGAATAACACACCTGTTATGGCGCGTTGTAAGAAATTGCTTTTCACGGTTGTTCCGTTTTAAATTCTTTATTCTTTTGTTGGTCGTTCTACGGAAACTCTGGTGCCTTCTGCAGAAACCTTTCTATTACCGGTTTCTTTTCCGCCCTCAACATTGTTCTCTTCTTCCGCTTTTACTTCTTTTTCGCTCTCCACAGCTTCTTTGGCAGTTTCTTCTTCGGCTTTTTTCAAGTCCTCTGATATTTTATTGGCGCTGATCTCTTCCGAGCGGGAAGCCCAAGGCCGTTTTCCGAAGATTTCTTCCACATCCTCAGCGAAGATAACCTCTTTATCTATCAACAGCTGTGCCAATTTGTTGTGCCCCTCCTTATGTTCGGATAGGATTTGCTTGGCGCGTTCGTACTGTTCATTCACCATGCTCTTCACTTCCTCATCAATCAGTTCGGCAGTCTTTTCACTGTACGGGCGGTTGAAAGAGTACTCTTCGTTATTATAATAACATAGGTTCGGCAACTTCTCGCTCATACCCAGATAAGCAATCATGCCGTAAGCCTGTTTGGTAACACGTTCAAGGTCGTTCATGGCACCGGTCGAGATACGTCCCAGAAATAAATCCTCGGCGGCACGTCCGCCCAGTGTGGCACACATTTCATCAAGCATCTGCTCTTTGGTGGTAATCTGACGCTCTTCGGGCAGATACCATGCAGCGCCCAATGCCCGTCCGCGTGGAACGATGGTTACTTTAATCAGCGGGTTGGCGTATTCCAGCAACCAGGAGATGGAAGCGTGTCCGGCTTCATGGATAGCGATGGAACGACGTTCTGCTTCGGTTGTAATCTTGGTCTTCTTTTCCAAGCCACCTACGATACGGTCTACGGCATCGAGGAAATCTTGTTTACCTACAAATTTTTTGCCGTGGCGTGCCGCAATCAGTGCGGCCTCGTTGCAGACATTGGCTATATCAGCACCGGAGAAACCCGGAGTCTGACGTGACAATAAATCTACATCCACTGTATTATCTATTTTGATAGGGCGAAGATGTACGCCGAATACTTCTTTACGTTCGTTAAGGTCGGGCAAGTCTACATGAATCTGACGGTCGAAACGTCCGGCACGCAATAAGGCTTTGTCCAGTACGTCTACACGGTTGGTAGCTGCCAGGATGATTACACCACTATTGGAACCGAAGCCGTCCATTTCTGTCAATAACTGGTTCAGCGTATTTTCGCGTTCGTCATTACCACCCATTGCGGCGGCTTTGGCGCGGGCGCGGCCCACGGCGTCAATTTCATCAATAAATACGATGCACGGAGCTTTCTCCTTTGCTTGGCGGAACAGGTCGCGCACACGTGATGCACCTACACCGACAAACATTTCTACGAAATCGGAACCAGCCAGTGAGAAGAACGGTACGTTAGCTTCGCCTGCTACAGCTTTGGCGAGCAGGGTCTTACCGGTTCCCGGAGGGCCTACCAGCAATGCGCCTTTAGGTATCTTACCACCCAGGTCGGTATATTTCTGCGGCTCTTTCAGGAATTCCACGATTTCCTCTACTTCCTGTTTGGCTTCAGCGAGTCCTGCAACGTCCTTGAAAGTAACTTTCACGGGAGTTCCTTTTTCAAACAGTTGGGCGCGCGATTTGCCGACATTGAATATGCCGCCACCGCCTGCACCGCCACCACCACTCAGGCGGCGTGACATGAAAATCCAGAAACCGATCAGGAAAGCGATAGGCAGAATCTGCCACAAGATAGCACCGAAATAATTCCGTTTCTTCTCGTAATTGATAGAACCGTCGAAGTGCTGTTCGTCTCTTTCTTTTTGCAGGAAGTTACCCAGACTTTCACGTGAAGGAGCTTCAGTGGCAATCATAGGGTTCTTACCCACGCGGCTGGAGTCAGCCTGGAATACGTTCTTCACATACTGCGGCTTGATGTAGGCTTCTACCGAGTTATCATCGTAGCCGATAATTTTGCTCATATAGCCGTCACGTACGTATTGCTGAAATTCGTCGTAAGATACGATTTTGGTATTTGTTGTGTTCTCGTTAGTGAACCACAGTCCCAAAAGCATCATGGCTATGATCATATACAACCAGTTCAGGTTGAACTTGGGCATATTAACTTTATTGGGCTTTTTGTTAGCGTTATTGTTATTATTGTCCATAAGGCTTATTAATCAATATCAGGAATTTGGGTTAATTTGGCGTCAGCCCAGAGGTGCTCCAGGTTGTAGAATTCTCTCGTTTCGGGTAGAAACACATGAACCAGTATATCGGAATAATCCATCGCTACCCATTCGGCATTGCGTAACCCGTCTATCGCAAACGGTTTACTGTTGGCGCCTTTGCGGGTGAATTCCTTCACGGACTCCACAATGGCGGTCACTTGGCTGGGAGAATTTCCCTGGCAAATGACGAGATAGTTGCAGATAGTATCGCCAATTTTAGAAAGATCTGCTATAACAATTTTTTTCCCTTTTTTATCTTGTATACCTTCGGTGATTTGTTGAATGAGTTTCTTTGTTTCGTTCATTACTTATTATTAAAATTAAATAGTTGACAAATATACGGTGAATTCTTATATCAAACACCTAAAAGGGGAAAACTCTTTCATTTTTTGATTTTTTTTAGGTATATATTCCTTTGGCATACGGCATCTTAGAAGATTTTATGAAAAAAAATCGCGGATTTTGTTTTGGATTATCAAATTCTTTGTATCTTTGCAACCGCAAAACGGGAACGACCTGTTATTGGGCTATGGTGTAATGGTAACACTACAGATTCTGGTCCTGTCATTCCTGGTTCGAATCCAGGTAGCCCAACCATCCAACGGCTTATTTAAGTCAAAAACCCACTAAAATCGCAAGTTTTAGTGGGTTTTATGTTTTATCACAAGTGATTTTAATATCTGATACAATGTGAAGTTTATGCAAGAAGCTATTCGTTTTCTGTTAGTGCTACTTATCCTGCTTGCCGGATTAGGAGAGGGGCTTTGTGCGAAGTGCAGTGATACCATATCGGTGAGCCTTACTACACAGCAGCGGTTAAAAGTGAAAGCGCGCGAAGCGAAAGCATATTGTGTTAGTAAAGGTTTCAATACGAATTATTGTTTCTTGGTTGATTTCAGCATACACTCCGGTAAGAGACGTTTCTTTGTCTGGGATCTTAAGGGCGACTCAATTAAATATGCAAGTCTTTGCGCACATGGTTACGGAAAAGACAGTACTCCTTCTAAACCCGTCTTCAGTAATGTGCCGGGAAGTCTATGTTCTTCTTTAGGAAAATACAAAATCGGTATCCGCGCTTATAGTAAATGGGGAATCAATGTCCATTATAAATTGCACGGACTGGAACCGACCAATGATAATGCCTTTAAGCGTATTGTTGTGTTACATTCGTATACCCCTTTGCCTGCGACGGAGATTTATCCTTTACATCTGCCGTTGGGAATGAGTCAGGGGTGTCCGGTGATTTGTGATGAAACGATGCGGCAGATTGATGCTTTGCTTAAGGTTGAAGCCAAGTCTGTATTATTATGGATTTATAATCAGTGATTATATTCCTCTTCAGTAATTTTGTAGCAATTCTATTCAAAATAATTAAAACTATGGCAAAAGAGTTAGAACTCAAGTACGGCTGTAACCCTAATCAGAAGCCGGCCCGCATTTTTATGCAGGAGGGGGAACTGCCTATCGAAGTCCTGAATGGACGTCCGGGATACATCAACTTTATGGATGCCCTGAACGGATGGCAGTTAGTGAAAGAACTGAAAGAGGCTACCGGTATGCCGGCAGCTACTTCATTCAAACATGTCAGTCCGGCCGGTGCAGCTATCGGTCTTGAACTGGACGAGACAATGAAAAAGATTTATTTTGCGGATGACCTGCCGCTTTCTCCGTTGGCTAATGCCTATGTACGTGCCCGTGGTGCCGACCGTATGTCGTCTTATGGTGATTTTATCGCTTTGAGCGATGTATGCGACGAGGAAACCGCCCGTTTCATCAATCGTGAAGTGTCGGATGGGGTTATTGCTCCGGGGTATACAGAGAAGGCGCTTGAAATTCTGAAGAATAAGCGTAAAGGTACCTATAATGTGATTCAGATTGATCCGAGCTACAAACCTGCTCCGATTGAACGTAAAGACGTATTTGGAATTACTTTTGAGCAAGGACGTAATGAAATTAAGTTGAATAACGATGAACTGTTTGCGAATATTCCCACTCAAAACAAGAACTTTCCGGATGCTGCAAAGCGTGATTTAATGATAGCATTGATTACTCTGAAGTATACGCAGTCGAACTCCGTTTGTTATGTGAAGGACGGACAGGCTATCGGTATCGGGGCTGGGCAGCAGAGCCGTATTCACTGTACCCGTCTGGCAGGAAATAAGGCGGATATCTGGTATCTTCGCCAACATCCGAAAGTGTTGAACTTGCCGTGGATTGAAAAAATCCGCCGTGCCGACCGTGATAATACGATTGATATTTACATCAGTGATGATCATGAAGATGTATTGGCTGACGGTGTTTGGCAACAGTTCTTTACAGAGAAACCGGAGGTGCTGACCCGTGAAGAAAAGCGTGCATGGCTGAATACGCTGAAAGGTGTTTCTTTGGGTTCAGATGCTTTCTTCCCGTTTGGAGATAATATTGAGCGCGCGCATAAAACAGGTGTGGATTATATTGCCCAGGCAGGAGGCTCCGTACGTGATGACAATGTTATCGAAACTTGTGATAAATATGGCATTGCTATGGTGTTTACGGGTATTCGCCTGTTCCATCATTAAAAATAGGAAACAATAAAAAAGCTGTCTCCGGATAAATCGTGAGACAGCTTTTTTTATGCCTTTTTCAATAAACTTTCTGTTTGAAAAACAAACAGTCTATTTCTGTTTCTATCAAAATTATTCGGCGCTGCGAATGGATTCGTCGATAACCTTAATCTTCTGTTTTACCAATTCGATGTCGGCTTTCAGCTTTTCCACTTTACGATTCAGTTCCGTCAGCAGGCTGTTACCTTTCTTAGAAGAAGTAGTCAGGAAGCCGAGGTTGTTTTCGTACGTCTGCAACTCGTTTCTCATGGCATCTGCCGCGCGAACCAGTTTCTCGCGTTCACGATAAAGAGCCTGCGGGCTGCCTTCCTGGATGTTGCTGATGTTCGATTTGAAGTTGCTCAACTTCTTGTTGGCTGCGCTGATGTTGAAATGGTCGAACAGTTTATCCACTTGTCCGTGATATTGCTTGTACAGACGGTCTTTCTCTTTGAAAGGTACATGGCCGATACTGTTCCATTCTTTCATCAATTCGCGTACCAACTGGGTGGCCTCGTCAGTATCCATGTTTTCATCGATGGCGGTAAGCTTCTCGATGATTTCTTTCTTCTTGTTCAGGTTTTCAACTTCAATGGAACGTTGGGAAGAAGTTGCCTTGTTCTTTTGTTCGAAGAAGTAGTCACAAGCAGAAATGAAACGTTTCCATATTGCATCAGAGTATTTCTTGGCTACCGGGCCGATAGTCTTCCACTCTTTTTGAAGTTTGGTGAGTTCGTCAGCCGTTGCTTTCCAATCGGTGCTGTCTTTCAAGGCTTCGGCCTTTTCGCAAAGCGCACGTTTCTTGTCCAGGTTGACGTTCATTCCCTCTTTCAGGGATTTGAAGAATTCACCCTTCTTGCGGAAGAACTCGTCGCAAGCCTTGCGGAAACGTTCGAATATCTTCACATTCATCTTCTGCGGTGCAAAACCTATGGTTTTCCATTTGTTTTGCAGGGCAATGATTTCCTGAGTTTTGTTGTCCCAGGCGGCGAAGTTGGTCAACTCGTTGTAGTCGATGGCTTCGATGATTTCGCAAATCACTGTTTTCTGGTCGAGATTGTGTTGCTCTACTTCTTTCAGTGATTCAAAATGCTGCTGGTGACGGCGGTTTACGGCAGTGGAGGCTGCTTTAAAGCGGTTCCATACCTCGTCACGCAATTCTTTGGCTACCGGACCTGTGTCACGGAATTCCTGGTGTAACTTCTGCAACTGGTGGAAAGCTGATACTACATCCTGTTCATCTGCCAGTTTTTCGGCAGCTTCGCAAAGATGAGTCTTTATTTCCAGGTTTTTCTTGAAGTCATATTCACGGAATTCATTGTTCAGCTTCAGCAGGTCATAGAATTTCTCTACATAGAGTTGATAGCTCTTCCAAAGCTCGTTGACTTTAGCTTGCGGAATAAGCTTCACTTCATTCCATTGCTGTTGCAGTTTCTTGAATTCGGTGTAGGATTTGTTGGCATCATCGGGCGACTCTACCAGTTCTTTCAGTTCCTCGATTATGGAAAGTTTGATTTGCAGGTTCAGCTCTTTCTGTTGTTCCTGCTCGGCTGACAATGCACCTCTCTTTTCTTTAATGACGGACATGATATTCTTGAACTCCTCTTCCACAGTGTCCACTGTCGGAACGAAGTTCTCAGCTGCTCCCCCGTTTTCGATGAAAAGCTTCTTTGCAGCTTCCTGTTCGGCATTGTGCAGTTTATAGAAAGCTTGTTTCAAGCTGTCTATTTCTTGTTTACCGGCATTTTCCACTTCTGCGGAGATTTCTTTTAACTTGGCGAGGATTTCTTCCTTACTTAGTTTTTGTGTGGCTTCTACCGTTTTTTCTTCCTGCGTAGCTTCTACCAGTTTTTCTTCCTGTGCAGTTTCTTCTGCCGGCTTCTCTTCCTGCGTAGCTTCTTCAGCCGGAGTTTCCGTCAGAGCCGGTTCGGAAACCTCTGCTGCTTTCTTGTCTTCTTCTAATTCTGCCGCCTTTTCGGGGAGATTAGTGTCATGAGTGTCCATCATTGTAGATACATTTTAAGAAACGGTTTTACCCGTTCGGGTTACATTAGGTCACAAATTAATGAAATAAAACAATTACTTCATACTTTTTTCATCAGTTTTTTTTCATTTTTCTTCATTTAGGCGAGTAGCACGGTTATTCCCATGTACAACATCATGCCTATAATGTCGTTGGTAATCGCTATAAACGGCCCGGTAGCGATGGCAGGGTCTACCTTCAACTTTTCCAATGTCATAGGCACCAGTGTGCCGAAGATGGATGCGAACATCACTACGGCGAACAGGCTGATGGAAACGGAATAGGTGACGGTGGCGGTGGCGCCGAACCGGACAAAATTATAGATATATACTACTAAAGAAATGATGGTAGCGTTGATGAGGGCTACTACGGATTCTTTGGTGATTTGCTTGAAAATATCTTTGGCATCCAGCGAATTGTTGGCAAGGCCTTGCACGATGATAGCCGAAGATTGTGTCCCGACGTTTCCACCCGTACCACCGATCAGCGGAATATAGAGCGCCATTTCGGGATGGGCGGCGAAGGTTACGTCGAAGTTTCCCAGGATCATGGAGTTGCCGATACCACCCAGCATGCCGATGATGAGCCACGGCAGGCGTGCGCTGGTCTGGCGCATCACGTTATCGTCTGTCTCTACGTCCTGTGACAAACCGGATGCCAACTGGTAGTCGCGTTCCGATTGCTCACGAACTTCATCCATAACGTCGTCTACGGTAATCTGTCCCACCAGTCGTCCGATGCTGTCGATGACGGGAACGGCCACAAGGTCATATTTTTCAATGGTCTGCACCACATCTTCAACGGGCGTATCTACGTGTACGGAAATCGGGTCTTTCCGCATCACGTGTTTCACTTTTGACACGGAAGGGGAGGTAATCATCTTCTTCAGCGGGAATACACCTTGCAGGCGGTTCTCGTCGTCGATGACATAGACGTAGTAGATTTCGTCCAACTGTTCAGCTTGCTGGCGCATTTCTTTCAGACATTCCGGCATACTCCAGTTCTCGTTCACGACCACCATTTCCGTACCCATCAAGCCACCGGCGGTATCTTCGTCGTACTTCAACAGGTCTACGATGTCTCCTGCTTGCTCGATGTCTTCAATGTGGGAGAGGATTTCCTCCTGTTTCTCTTCATCCAACTCACGCATCAGATCTACGGCGTCGTCTGTGTCCATATAGTCCACAAAGCGCTTGGCAATAGTTTCTGACGGGAGTATCTCCAGGAATTCCTTACGGACGTCTTCGTCCATTTCCATCAATACATCTGCCGCTGTCTCATTGTCCAGCAAGCGATATACAAAACGGGCCTCTTCCGGACTCAGGTCGTTGCAGAGTTCGGCAATATCCGCAGGATGCAGGTCTATAAGGAGCGATTTGACGTTCTCTGCGTCTTTCTGCTCAATGAGGTTTTTGACATTGTCAATGTAGGTTTCGTCCATCTCCATAATCTTCCTCCTCTTGATTAAAATGATGACTCATCATTTATTTATTTCATCATTCTTTTCTCTAATCTCTTTTAACGCCTGTTCCACTTGGTTGGTCAAGTTGATAAACTCCTGTACGGACAGCTGTTCCGGCCTTTTGTTGAACACGGCATCTTCCGTCAGCGGACAGTCTTTGCCGAGTATCGGCTTTATCGAGTTTCGCAGCGTCTTGCGTCGTTGGTTGAAAGTGGTTTTTACTACTTGCTTGAACAGCTTTTCGTCACAGCCCAGGTCTTTAGTCTCGTTTCGTGTCATGCGGATGACGGCGCTTTTTACCTTTGGCGGTGGGTTAAACACATGTTCGTGCACGGTGAAAAGGTATTCCACGCGATACCATGCTTGTATCAGTATGCTTAAAATACCATATGTCTTGCTACCGGGACCGGCAGCGATACGTTCAGCTACTTCCTTCTGTATCATGCCGGTGCAGCAAGGTATCAGTTCTTTGTTATCCAGCATCTTGAAAAAAATCTGGCTGGATATGTTATAAGGGTAGTTTCCTGTCAGCACAAACGGCTGTCCACCGAACAGGCGTTGCAGGTTCATTTTCAGAAAATCGTCTTCGATGATGTTGTCTTCCAATGACGGGTATTCTTCGCGCAGATAGGCTACGGATTCGTAATCCAGTTCCACTACCTTTACCGGACGTTCTTTCTTTACCAGAAACTGGGTTAATACACCCATACCCGGACCTACTTCCAATATAGGGAGTCCGGGACATGCGTCTACGGTGTCGGCTATGTCCTGTGCCACTTTCAGGTCTTTCAGGAAGTGTTGGCCGAGAAACTTTTTAGGCTTTACTAATCTCATTTATCAACTGAATCGTTACTTTTGAACAATCTTTGCACTATCTTTGCTCCGCGAAGACAGGCTGCACCTCGGCATTAAAAATAAGCAAGCTTCTTTTGTACTGCCCTCGGTTTGCACTATCTTTACAGCTCGCAAAGGTAATCCTTTTCGACGAAGAATAACGAATTCTGCATGAATAAACTATTAAAAAAGACACTGAAAATCCTTTTGCCGCTCGCTTTGGGCGGTTTTATTCTTTATTGGGTGTATCGGGATTTTGACTTTACACGTGCCAAGGAAGTGCTTTTGCATGGCACTAATTGGGGGTGGATGTTGTTTTCATTGTTTTTTGGTGTAATGAGCCACGTGTTCCGTGGTTGGCGCTGGAAGCAAACGCTTGCGCCATTGGGTGCCTATCCGAAAACGGGTGATTGCGTGGATGCTATCTTTGTTTCTTATGCCGCTAATCTTGTTTTGCCTCGTGTGGGTGAAGTTTCCCGTTGTGGGGTACTTGCCAAATATGATGATGTGTCTTTTGCCAAATCGCTTGGTACGGTGGTGACGGAACGTTTGATAGATACGCTTACCATTCTTTTGATTACAGGAGTTACTTTTTTGATGCAGATGCCCGTTTTCCTGCGTTTTTTTGAAGAGACGGGGACGAAAATTCCTTCGTTGCTGCATTTGGTGACGTCTCCCTGGTTCTATGTTGTACTTTTCTGTGTGATAGGAGTATTGGTGTTGCTCTATTTCCTTTTGCGTATGCTTTCTTTCTTCGAGAAAGTGAAGGGGGTGGTGCTCAATGTGTGGGAAGGTGTGATGTCATTGAAGGGGGTGAAGAATATCCCGCTTTTCATTCTTTATACATTACTTATCTGGATATGCTATTTCTATCACTTCTATATTACTTTCTATTGCTTTTCTTTTACCGGGCATCTTAGCTTTTTGGCCGGATTGGTTATGTTCGTAGGCGGAACCTTTGCGGTGATTGTCCCTACCCCCAACGGGGCGGGATCCTGGCACTTTGCCGTCATCACGATGATGATGTTATACGGGGTCAATGCTACCGATGCGGGAGTTTTTGCTTTGATTGTGCATGGCATACAGACGTTACTGGTTATTGTGCTGGGGCTTTATGGATGGCTGCACCTTTCGCTGGTGAACCGTGTGAAGCAGAATTCATGAGCGGTAGTGTAAATTGAAGAAGAAGTTCTATTTATTTTGAAAGTCGCATCTCTTTATGATATAATGCCAGGATCACTATATCTCATCACTTTTTGTAGTAATACTAAAATCGTAACCGTTTATTGCATGGTTTAAGAATAAAAATGTATATTTGCGAAAACTAACTTTTTAAACGTTATGAGTACAATCTTGCAATTAGCTCCACAGAATGTGTGGAAGCATTTCTATTCGCTGACTCAAATTCCCCGTCCGTCGGGACACATGGAGAAAATAACAGAGTTCCTTGTAAACTTTGGAAAAGGCTTGGGCTTGGAATCATTTGTCGATGAAGTAGGCAATGTTATTATCCGTAAAGCCGCCACTCCGGGTATGGAAAACCGCAAAGGCGTCATTCTTCAGGCACACATGGATATGGTGCCCCAGAAGAACAATGATACTGTTCACGATTTTACAAAAGATCCTATTGAAACCTACATCGATGGCGATTGGGTGAAAGCTAAAGGAACAACGCTGGGTGCGGACAATGGTCTGGGCGTTGCCGCCATCATGGCAGTGCTGGAAGATAATAATCTGAAGCATGGACCATTGGAAGCATTAATTACGAAGGATGAGGAAACTGGTATGTACGGTGCTTTTGGCTTGAAGCCGGGAACATTGAAAGGTGAAATCCTGCTGAATCTTGACTCAGAAGATGAAGGCGAACTGTATATAGGTTGTGCCGGGGGTATCGACCTGACGGCTACGTTGGAATATCAGGAAGAGGCAGTGCCGGCTGATTTCGTAGCCCGTAAGATTACATTAAAGGGCTTGCGTGGTGGTCATTCCGGTTTGGAAATCAATCAAGGACGTGGAAATGCCAATAAGTTGTTGACTCGTGTGGTACATGATGTACTGGTTGAATTTGATTCCCAGTTAGCAAGTTTCGAAGGTGGCAACATGCGTAATGCCATTCCTCGTGAAGCACATGCCGTATTAGTGTTCAATCCTGAAGATACGGAAGGACTGGAAGACTATATTAAGGAATATGAAGCGCAAATCAATGCGGAATATACTCCTATTGAAAGTGGTATCACATTGACTATAGAGCCGGTTGAGCTTCCGGCTCATATTGTACCGATGGAAATTCAGGATAATATGATTAGTGTGCTGATGGCTTGTCAGGACGGTGTGATGCGTATGATTCCAACTGTGCCCGATACGGTGGAAACGTCTTCTAATCTGGCTATTGTTATTATTGGAGAAGGTAAGGCGGAGGTTCGTATTCTGGCTCGCAGTTCTTGTGACACAATGAAGGAATTTTTGGCTGACAGCCTGACCGCTTGTTTTGCCATGGCAGGTATGAAAGTGGAGTTGAGCGGAGGTTATTCCGGTTGGCAACCTAATGTGGATTCACCTATTCTGCATGCCATGAAGCTTTCCTATCAACAACAATTCGGAGTAGAACCTGCTGTGAAAGTTATTCATGCCGGCTTGGAATGTGGTATCATTGGCGCCAATTGTCCGGGATTGGATATGATATCCTTCGGACCTACACTGCGTTCTCCGCACTCGCCGGATGAACGGGCTCTGATTCCGACCGTCTCTAAGTTCTATGACTTCCTGGTTGCTACGTTGGAACAGACACCTGAAAAGTAAATAAGTCTTTTTTTATATAAAAGGCGGAGAGGATGCTTAACATTCTCTCCGCCTTTTTTATTTTATATTTTTATTAAAAAAAATGCCGTTACTTTATAGGTAACGGCACAAAATATGGTGCAAACATAACTGTTTTTCCATAAATGTGCAAATAAAGCTGTTTTTTTTTCTGTAATTCATTAAAAAAAGAGTAATTGTACTCAAAAAACAATTTATCATGAAACAAAAATTATTATTGGATATGCTATCCTCGACTATTCAAGAGCTTCGTGCTAACGGTCAATGGGGAACTGCACATGTGTACCGGAGTGCCCGGAATTCTTTCTCTGCATTTAATAATGACAGGGATATACCATTTGGCAAGTTGACTCCGAACCTTCTGAAGAACTTTGAAATCTATTTGCGCCAGCGGAGATGCAGTTGGAATACAATCTCTACATATATGAAAGTGCTTCGGGCAACTTATAACCGGGCAGTGGATAATGGTTATGCTTTGTATGTTCCACGGCTTTTCAGACATGTGCATACCAGTGTGAGTGCGGATCAAAGAAGAGCTTTGGATGCTTCTGACATAGGGAATTTGCTCTGTGAAGCGGAGAAAACGCCTGTATACAATACCTTGCCTGTAGATTTGCAAAAGACTAAAATCTTATTTGCACTTATGTTTCTGCTACGCGGTATACCATTTGTAGATTTAGTATATTTGCGTAAGACGGATATTCAAGGTAACATTCTGAGGTATCGGAGGCGGAAGACCGGTAGGCCGTTGACTGTGATGCTTACTCCTGATGCTTTGAGGTTAGTGCAATTAGTGGCTAATAAAGATATGGATTCTCCCTATCTATTCTCCTTTTTGTCCAGTCCGGAGGGAACTGAGATGGCTTATCATGAATATCAATCGGCATTGAGGGCTTTTAATCATCGTTTGTCCATATTGAAGAAGTATGTGAGAAGCCATGCTCATTTGAGTACCTATACCGTTCGGCATACTTGGGCAACGATGGCCTATTATTGTGAAATACACCCGGGTATCATATCAGAAGCTATGGGACACTCATCCATTAAGGTTACGGAAACTTATCTGAAGCCTTTTCAAAATCAGAAAATAGATGAAGCCAATCAGGAGGTAATCTCTTTTGTGAAAGGGTATGCTTCTGTGCTCTAAATGATTGGAATGAGTATTATTTGATTTTAGTTAGAAATCACTGACTTTTCGTAGAAATGAATCTACGAATGGTTGGAATCTTTCCTGAAATGATTTTTCAGGCAGTTATTCTTTTCTCTTCTTTAATTGCCCTCTTTCATATTTATCGTTCAGTATTACAGTATAATAGCTTTTTCTTCTGAAATGAAAACTTTCTAGGATACTTCGTTTTTAAAAATATGATGTATCTATTTTTACAAGCATGCCAAATGGTATGCTTTTCTGTTGTTGAATATATTCTTTGGCTGTCGATAATGCCTGTTTTATGCCTTTTTTGCGTGAAATATGCGTTGTAGTAGCTTGTGCCGTTACCTATAAAGTAACGGTAGAGATGGGGATGAGGATGATTTATTAGACTATTATTATTCTTTATTTTTTTAAATTTATAAATTTAAAGTTTTTTATTATGAACAAGAAGTATTTGAGTGTAGCCCTGTTTGGAGCCTTGATGATGGTTTCTACAGGTGTATTTACGTCTTGCAAGGACTATGACGATGATATCGACGGTCTTGAGCAAAAGTACACAGATCTGAACACTGAACTTAGCGCGCAGAAGACAAGCTTAGAAAAAGCTTTATCTGATGTACAAGCTGATGCTGACGCAGCTCAAGTTGCAGCAGATGCCGCAAAGGCTGCCGCTGATGCTGCTAAGACAGAAGCAGACAAGGCTGTTGCTGAAGCAGCAGCAGCTAAAGCGCTTGCTGAAAAAGCTGCAAACGATGCGAAAGCTGAGGCTATCAAAGAAGCTAAAGCTTACATTGATGAGTTAATGAAAAATGTAGCAACGGATGAGGAGCTTTCTGTTCTTTCTGGTAAAATAGATGGTATTCAGAGTGACTTGAATACAATGAAAGAAGACTTGAAAGGTCTAGGTGTTGATTTGAATGCAGAAGTAGAGGCACGGGCAAAAGCTGATCAGGCATTGCAGGTTCAGATTGATGCTTTGAAGAAGTTTGAAGAGGCTACAGGGAAGGAGTTTGACTCTCTTCAGGGACAGTTGGACGCTATGAAGAAAGAGTTAGCCAATTTAGGTTCTAAAGAAGAAATTGAAAATCTTCTGAAGAAAGCTAATGAGGAAATGCAAAAGGAAGTAAGTGACCAGTTGAATACTTTGTTAGGTGTACTTTCTACTCGTTTGAATAGTTTAGTCTTTAAGCCGGCTTTTTACTATCAGGGTATTGAAGCTATGGGGGCTTATTCCTATAATTATAACATCTTGACTGTTGGTAAGATTAATGCAGACGGTGACTTTAAAACTGATGCTCCTAAAGTAGGAACCACTACTTCTATGACTCCAGGTTTGGTAGCTGAATATCATATGAATCCTTCTGTTGCAGATTGGAAAAAGATTACTAAACTGACTTATATTTCTGCTGATAAAGACTATAAAACAAGAGCAAATGGTGTAGTAGAAGCTGTTGTTGACAACTTTCAGGGAGACAAGGGGATTTTGACTGTAAATTCTCACTTGGTGAATGGTACTGTTAAGGATATTGAGCAGGATGGTAAAGTAACGGTACTGGCCTTGGAAGCTCATTATAATAATGGTAAACAAGATACAATCATTACTTCTGATTATGCTGCTATAAAAGCGGTGAATGCTCATAATCTGGTATTGGCTTTAAGCCAACCATTCGAGCAAAAAGAAACGGTACATTTGTATAAGACTGCGGCTGAGGCTATAAATGCTGCGGCTACTTATGAAATTAGTTGGAATAGTGAAGGTGAAGACTTGTCTAAACTTATCAATACTCATTTCGATGAAATAGTTGATCCGGAAGATCCGTCTAAGGATGATCACAAGAAACTGGATAAGTATGCTTTCGATAAGACATCTGAAGGTTATGGATTTAAGTATTCTTATGAACTGGTTGGTTATCATGTAGGTGATAATAAAACCTCTGAAAGTGCTCATGCAGCCTTGAAGGATGCTATCTTTAGACCGCAAATGCCGAAAGATGGTTTGCAACAAGGATTTGGTGCAGAACAGAACAAGGCTGAGAAGGGCCGTGAACCGTTGGTTCGTATTACGTTGACTGACATTAAGAGTAATAAGATTGCAGCAGTGGGTTATTTGAAGTTCAAGATCGTTGATACTATTACAGAAAGTGATGTTGTATTGACTCCAAACTTTGACTTCGCTGATGTCTATACTGTAAATTGTACAGAAGATAAAAAAGAACTGAAACTTACTTGGCATCAGTTTGAGGAACAAATTATTGCACAGCTCGAAAAACAAGGTATTTCTAAAGAAGACTTCCATGATAACTTCACATTGGATGGTGGCGTGAATGATGCTACTCAATATGATGGTATTTTGGCTACTTCTAAGGCTGTGACAACTAAGTATGGTGTTGTATCTCAGTCTATTCAAGATGATGGTGGCAACGAAACTCAGATATTGAAATGGGTGGTTAAGAATAATCAGGCTTACCAAGTATTTAAGAATAAGGAAAG
Organism: Bacteroides stercorirosoris; assembly: GCF_900142015.1. GTDB lineage: Bacteria > Bacteroidota > Bacteroidia > Bacteroidales > Bacteroidaceae > Bacteroides > Bacteroides stercorirosoris. Next base: position 313,739 of record NZ_FQZN01000002.1, on the reverse strand, counting down.
CATGAAGGCCATCGTCCGTTATACTAAGGTTATCGATGCTGTTAAGGGCATTAATCAATATGTATATGTGACATTGAATTGGACTCCGTCAAAGCGTAATGTAACGCCTGCTGGTACAGTAGCTGATGCTGATAAGAATAGAGCTTATTGGTATGCTAAAAATGATCCGAAAGCAGGAACGGGCTATAGTGATATTCATGCTAATGTTGAAACAGTGGGACAGGCTGGTGCAGACGATGAATTCAAATCTGACATCTTGAATACATTTATGGGTAACGATGTGACAGTTACTGGCATTGATGCTGTTTATACTGCATTTACAGATGCTAAGTTGGCTAAAACATTCACTTTCGTTGATCCGCAAGGAACTGCTTTGACTCCGGTTACAGGTAATTCCGGTCAGAAATATGATATTACGGTAGGGAATAATGGAAAGACTTTGTATGCAAATAAGGTAGGTGCTACTCTTGTTAAATATCCTGTTGTAACTATCAACGGTTCTGTATTAGAATATAATGCGGATAACGCAACCAATGAGTGGGCTAAGGATATTTTGAACTATGCAGACCACAATGAATTGGCAGATAAGCAAACCTTTACTGCTAAGATTCAGATTAATGCAGCTAATTGTGACTATGTTCCGTTTACTTTGTCTAACAATACATTCTTTGCGAAGTTCTTGCGTCCTGTTAGTGTAGCTGATCCTCATGAAACTAATTTCTTGGATGGTGAAACAGGTGGCTCTAAAGCAATGTTGAAATTGACTTTCACAGATTGGCGTGATCATAACTTTGATAATACTGCGGTTACTAAGGGAGAAAACTACTATAAATATTATGGTATTAAGTCTATCTCTTGCCTGGAAGATCAAATCAGAACTGATATGAACTCTACTTCTGGTGATTTTAAAGATTTGTTGAGTGCTGCAAGCAAGAAGATAAAGTTCAATTTTGTTGAACCTACAGAGACTGAAATTCAGAATGGTAAGGGTACTATTGCTCATTACTTCGGCGAACTGGTATATGAGAACAATAATACAACTGTAGGTGATTTCCAGATTAAGGTTCCGTTTGATGTTGAGTACGATTGGGGTACAATCCGCGTATATGTAATCTGTAAAATCGCTGCAACAGTAGCTAACTAATTCGGAGTAATCCGATCCATAAATAGGAGTAAGGGTACTTGCCTACCCTTACTTCTTTATACTTTTCAATAATAGAAAATGAAACAACTGATTTTTGTTTTTGTACTTGCCGCTCTTTTTAACCTTTTATCTTGCCAGTCAGCGGATAAAAAGCAGGCTGTAGTGGATTTATCGGAAGAACAATCGAATGATTTTGTTAGTGGATTAGTTCGGGAAGATACTCTAGCCGTAAAAGAATTAGTGGATAGGTTTATGACTTGTGTGCAAAACAAACAATACGAGCAGGCTGTTGTAATGCTTTATAGGCTTGATCCTGAAGATGCGTGGAATGAACCTCTTCAACTCAGCAATGAAGAAATGAATAATGTTGTCTGTATGCTGAGGCAGATTCCAGTGTTGAGTTATCGTATAAACAATATAAAGTTTGAAACGGCCTTAATGAATGAGGTGAAGTGTACTATAGTAATGAGGGAGGCCGATGGCACAACGCCGGAAGCCGTCAATAACTGGTATTTTAAACCTGTCAATTATTTAGGCGGATGGCGTCTTTGTTTGATGGACTCAAATTCATGACGCTATTATAAAAGAGAAAACTACTCTGTGAAGAATAGTCCTTTTTTTCACCATCGTGAAAAGTAAAATGTTGTTGTGTGAGGCTGTCCCCGGAGGGAGATGGCCTCACTCTTTTTCTGCCACCTTGTCTCTTACCTTGCCATTCTTACCGTTTCCTGCCATTCTTTCTTCTTATACCCCTTGTCTGATCTTCTTATTTTTGATATAGATCAAGAAATATGTTATATAACATGCTTTTTCGTCTATTATCACTTGTTGTCTTGAACAAAGGTCTTATTTTTGTGTTGTAAAACATATAATCAATAGGATAACAAGTTTTTTTAAGGAGGATAACAAAATGAAGATGTTAAAGAAAATTTTTAAGCACATCAGCGAGGCTGATAAGCATGTTTGGGGTTACTCAACGATTTATTAAACCCCTTTTTTATTGTGTGTATTTAGATTTTAGTTTTTAGGTATTAGTTTAATTTTTAAGGTTATGAAAAAAAAGATTTTTAAAACATGGAGAAACATTCTCGCCGAAGTAGGTCGGAACGAGATGTTAATGATGGGGTATACCCTAAAGAAGTAAGAAAGCATTTTAACTAGACTTTATGGAGCGAGGAGTACGTCCCGAAACGTACTCCTCGCTCTTTTTATATCCTCCTGAAAGGTTTTTTATTAAAAAAACAGCATTTGTTTAAACTTTATTTCTTTCCTTTGTTGTTAGTACAAAGACTAACAGAATAGTATCCATGGAAAGAATTCGAAGAATTTGTAGTTTAGTGCTGCTGGCGGCATTCCTGGGCTGTATGCCCATGCTGCATGCGCAGTCGTTTGATAAGTTGTGGAAACAAGTGGAGCAGGCTGAACAGAAAAGCTTGCCGCAAACCGTAATTAAGCTGGCGGATGAGATATTCCGGAAGGGGGAGAAAGAAAAAAATACCCCGCAGATGTTGAAAGCCTACATGTGCCGGAGAGACAATCAGGATATGTTGACGCCTGATAGTTTTTATGTCAATCTGCAAGGATTGGAACAATGGGCTAAGCTGGAAGAGAATACAGTTAGCCGTGCCGTGCTCAATTCGCTGGTAGCCAATATCTATGCTGATTATGCGGCCGGTAACCGTTGGGAATTAGGGCGACGTACTTCGCTTGATTTGGAGGAAAATGCCTTGCCGAAGGATATCCGTGAGTGGAGTGGTAACTTGTTCATGCAACAAGTTATGAAATATACCGGTGAAGCTCTGAAAGACTCGGTTGAACTGCTGAAAACGTCCTCACGCAGTTATGTTCCTTTTGTAGTTTTGGGAGATGCAAGTGAGTATTATCACCATGATATGTATCATTTGCTGGCATCGCGATCCATTGAAGCTTTACAAAACGTATCGGACTTTGATACGGATACGCTTGTGAAAAGTAAAATCATGGGCATTTACGGGCAGATGATTAATACCTACCGGAAGATGCCGGACCGGGAGGATGCAACCGTGTTGACTATGTTGGATTACATGAAGTGGCGCAATCAGAGAGAAGATGTATTGCTTCGTCCCCGTGCTTTAAAAGAGGGAGAGAGTGATGCTCCGAACCAGTACCTGCGTGCGCTGGATCGTATTATTAAAGATTATGCCAAGCGTGATGTTTGTGCGGAAGCCTATTTGGCTAAGGCGCGTTACTATCGTAATGAACAGAAAAATCAGAAAGCTTTGCAGCTTTGTGATGAGGCTATCAGCCTTTATCCCGATTACAAACGAATTTCGGCATTGCATAGTCTGAAGGGAGATATTCTGCGCCCCGAACTGACTTTGAATACGAATAAGACTGCCTATCCCGGTGATTCTTTGGCATTGCAGGTTACTCACAAGAACTTAGATGGCTTTACAGTCAATTTGTTCCGTACCACTTTGACAGAGTCGGTTACTGAAATGCCGGAGATAAACTCTGCTTTTTATAAGAAATATACCCGTAAGGTAAAGGCGGAACATTTGGTGCTGTCCCGTCCGGAAGATTATAATTTAGCTTCCGGTACATATAGTATTTTATTGCCTGATGAACCGGGCATTTATGTCTTGCAGGTTGTTCCGGATAGTAAAGAAGGGAAGAGTTCGGAAAATTTCATTTATCTGACCCGATTTAAGGCTCTGACGATGGCGCTGCCGGGAAATAATAATGAGGTAGTGGTGCTGGATGCTAAAACAGGTAATCCAGTTGCTGATGCCGAAGTCATTTTCTATTCTACCTATTATATAGGAAAGGATAACAAGGAAGTGGAACGGAAAACGACGGATGTAGCCGGTAAAGTAGTGTATAAGTCGGATTCAAAGATTCGTTCTTTGGTTGTCAGAAAAGGTTTGGATACGGCAATGCTGCTTCAGCGTACATCTTCCGGTTCTTTTACGAGTTGGGGAGACGATTTTGAGGAACCGCTTAATGAGTGGAAGCTACTGACCGACCGTTCTTTGTATCGTCCCGGACAAACTGTTTATGTGAAAGGTATAGCCTATACTCAAAAGGGTGATACGGCTGATGTAATCCCGAATGTTGTATGTGGAGTGGTGCTACGTGACGTAAACCGCAGGGAAATTTCACGCAAAGAACTACGGACGAACGAGTTCGGTTCATTTGCAACGGAGTTTATGCTTCCCACGGCCTGCTTGAATGGAAATTATACCATAGAAGCTTCCGGTGCAAAGAGCGAGGGCTGGGCGGATATACAAGTGGAAGAATATAAACGTCCAACCTTTGATATCGTATTCGATTCTCAAAAGGCATCCTATCAGGTGGGAGACAGTGTACAAGTGAAGGGTAATGCAAGTTCATTCAGTGGTGTACCTTTGCAGGGACTGGAATTGAATTATACAGTTATCCGGAATATTTATTCGTGGTGGCGGGGATATGGAAATGGAGGCACGCCTATCGCTTCCGGCAACGTAACCGTAGGCGATGATGGAGATTTCATCATCCCTGTTTGTCTGAAAGGTGATGATGATAATAACGTCTATTATACCTATCGGATAGAAGCATCCGTCACGAACCTGGCCGGTGAAACACAGACAGCCATCACATCATTGGCAGCAGGCAATCGTTCGGTAGTTCTTTCTGTTGATGATGAGGAACGTATCTGCAAGGATGATAGTATTTGTCTTACTTTCCATGCGAAGAACCTTAATGGAGGACCGGTAGCACTGAAAGGCGATTACCGTCTGCTGCAGGTAGTGAACGGAGATTCACTGGTTCGCATCAGTGCTACTTTTGAATCTAATATAGCCACCCTGTTGCCGGAATGGAAGAATTTGCCTTCCGGTGAATATGAACTGCAACTGAAAGCTAAGGACGACCAGGGCAGAAACGTGGATTTTGAAAAGAAGATTGTTCTTTTCTCTTATACTGATAATCGCCCAGTGGTGAAGTCCGACGTTTGGTTCTATATCCGCAATGACGAGTTTGATGCCGGACGTCCGGCACAGTTCTGTTTTGGAACTTCCTATAAAGACGCTTACGTGATGCTGGATATATTCAACGGCAAACAGCGTCTGGAAAGCAAGACGCTTCAGTTGTCCGACTCTATAGTCCGTTTCGATGTTCCCTATCGGGAGGCATACGGCAATGGAATCGAATACCTGTTCACTTTCGTCAAAGACGGCAAACATTATTCAAAGCTGGTAAGATTGAGAAAACGCGTGCCGGACAAGGAGTTGACCATGAAATGGGATGTTTTCCGCGATAAGCTACGCCCCGGACAGGAAGAAGAATGGCGCTTGACGATAAAGACTCCGCAAGGCACCCCGGCTATGGCTGAAATGCTTGCTACGATGTATGACGCTTCTTTGGATAAGATATATTATAACCGCCAGAGCTTCTTTGTAGACTATTCCAATTATATGCCTGGTATCGGTTGGCATGAAAGCTATATGAACAGGTTGTATTACTCTTGTAGCTTCCCGATAAAAGATTGGAAAGTACCTGTGATGATATATGACCGTTTCTATTCTCCAATAGATTTTGCGGGAGCGGTAGTGTTGGGATATAGGAGTACAAGGAAGGCTAATTTAACTGGTAGCGTAGGAGGAATGGCAACTGTTCAGAGCAGGGCTATGGCAAAGAACTCGGCGGATATGGTTGTTGCGGGTGACGACGCGGATATTGAGGAACATGCGATTTTTGAAAAAGCGATGGAAGCACCTGAAATGGCTACAGGCGGAGCTTCCACAGTTGAACTTCGCACTAGCTTTGCCGAAACAGCGTTCTTCTATCCACAACTGCGCACCAACGAACAAGGTGAAATATCCTTCTCCTTCACTATGCCGCAAAGTCTGACGCGCTGGAATTTCCGTGGATATTCCCATACGAAAGGTATGCTCACGGGCACGCTGGATGCTTCGGCAGTTACGTCCAAAGAATTTATGTTGTCCCCCAACATGCCGCGTTTCGTGCGGGTAGGGGATAAGACGAGTATTGCCGCAACCGTAACTAACCTGACAGGCAAGGCTCTGAAAGGAACTACTAAATTCATCCTCTTTAACCCGATGACAGAGAAAGTGATTTCCACGCAGAGTCAACCTTTCACTGTGGAAGCAGGAAAGACCGTTCCTGTTACTTTCCGCTTTACCGTGACAGATAAGTACGACTTTTTAGGTGTTCGCATGATTGCTGATGGCGGTACATTCAGTGATGGTGAGCAACACTTATTGCCCGTATTGAGCAACAAGGAATATATCACCGAAACCCTCGCCATGCCGATACGTGGTCAAGAAACCCGTACCTTCTCTCTGGACAGCCTGTTCAATTACAACAGCCGTACGGCTACCGACCGTCGACTGACAGTAGAGTTCACCGGTAATCCGGCTTGGTATGCCGTTCAGGCATTGCCTACGTTAAGCCAGCCTCGCACGGACAATGCTACAGCCTGGGCTGCCGCTTATTATGCAAATTCCCTTGCCTCTTATATCGCCAACAGTCAGCCGCGCATTAAAGCCGTATTCGATAGCTGGCGTATGCAGGGTGGTAAGAAAGAAACTTTCCTCAGCCAGTTGCAGAAGAACCAGGATGTGAAGAATATCCTTCTTGAAGAAAGCCCGTGGCTGATGGAAGCCACTACAGAAGCTGAACAGCAGGCACGTATCGCCACCTTGTTCGATCTTAATAATCTGGCAAATGGAAATATAACCGCTCTTACCAGATTGAAGGAATTGCAAGAGTCAAACGGTGCCTGGAGTTGGTACAAAGGTATGCCCGGCAGCCGTAGCATGACGGGGTATATAACCGAACTTCTCGTCCGCCTGCCTTTGCTCACCGGAGCCAAGAATTCCAATGATGCCCTTTCCATGCAGCAGAATGCTTTCAACTATCTGCATCAGCAGGCGTTGGAAGAATACAAGAATATCCGTAAAGCCGAAAAGAATGGTGCCAAGATAACTACTCTTTCATACCCGGCTATGCAATATCTCTATCTGGTAGCTATCTCCGGTGAGAAAGTTCCCGTTGCCAATGAAGCGGCTTACCGCTACTTCCTTTCTATGGTCGGCAAGAACCTGAATTCAAATGCAATGGGCATCAAGGCACAGTCCGCCGTCATTCTGCAAAAAGCAGGCCGTGCGTCCGAGACTAATGAGTTCATCGCCTCCATCAAAGAGCATCTGGTGCAGACAAATGAGCGGGGTGCTTACTTTGCTTTCAATGAAAAGCCCTTCCTTTGGGGAACTCAGCCGATTTCTGTTCATGTAGAGGTAATGGAAGCCCTGCGTATGGCAGGTGGCAACGGTGCACTGGTAGAAGAAATGAAACTCTGGTTGCTGAAGCAGAAACAAACTACAAGCTGGAATTCGTCCGTGGCAACAGCCGATGCCATTTATGCATTGCTCTGCCAGGGTAGCGATCTGTTGGTATCCCGTGGTGATGTACGCATTGTGCTTGGTAATAAAGTATTGGAAACATATAGCCCTGCCAAGACTACTGTTCCCGGTTTGGGATATATCAAGGAGAGCTTTGCACAAGGCAGCCCTGAATTGCGTGCCAAGTCCATTACGGTAGAAAAACGGGATGCAGGCGTTGCATGGGGTGCAGTCTATGCACAATATTTATCTCCGATTTCCGACGTGAAACAACAGGGAGGCGAGTTGGCTGTTGAAAAGAAACTCTACGTAGAGCGCACCTTGCCCGGTGGAAAGGCCGAATTACAGCCGGTTACTGCTTCCACCCGTCTGAATGTAGGTGATAAAGTGGTTTCCCGCCTGACGATACGCCTCGACCGTGCTATGGACTTCGTTCAGTTGAAAGACCAACGCGGAGCTTGCTTCGAACCGATGAATTTCATCTCCGGTTATCGCTGGAATAGCGGAACAGGTTATTATGTGGAGATAGAAGACGCTTCCACTAATTTCTTCTTCGACAGTTTGAGTAAAGGCGTATATGTGCTGGAATACAGCTATCGCGTCAGCCGCAGCGGTCAGTATGAAGCCGGACTGGCAACCATACAATGTGCTTATGCACCGGAATATGCCGCGCATTCGTCATCCATGAAAGTCGATGTAGAATAGTATTGCATACAGAGACATAGAAGCGCGGGGTTCTTTTCAAAATATGAAACGAACCCCGCGTATCTGTATATAATACAAGAAATTTTAAAACAGCCTTTTAGGAACTCTCATTTAAAACACCTACTTTTGTGCATCCTAAAAAAAGAGAAACGAATGAAACGAACCCTGATATGTATATGCGCGCTTGCCGCCACTGCACTTACCGCCATGGCGCAACCGCGTTTTTCGTCCAATAAAGAAACGCATAGCTTCGGACAGATAGAATGGAAACATCCCGTCAGCGTGCAGTATGTCATCACCAACACGGGCGACCAGCCTCTGGTGCTTACTGACGTGGACCCTTCCTGTGCCTGTTCCGTAGCCCAATGGACGCAGACACCCATTGCCCCCGGTGATAAAGGTACTATCACTGTGGACTTTGATGCGAAAGCGTTGGGACACTTTGACAAGTCCGTAGCCGTTTACACGAATGCAGAGCCTAATCTGGCTTACCTGCACTTCACGGGTGAGGTGGTGCGTGAGATAAAAGACTTTACGAATGCCTATCCTTATCTTATCGGCCAGATACGTATCGACAAGAACGAAATAGATTTCCCTGATACCCACCGTGGTGAGAAACCTGTGATACGTATCGGTGTGGTGAACCAGTCGGATCGTTCGTATGAACCCGTGCTGATGCATCTGCCTTCTTATCTGGACATGGAGGTAGAACCCAATGTGCTTCAAAAAGGTGAGAGAGGTCTCATCACCTTGACTCTTAACACTGAGAAACTGACAGACCTCGGATTGACTCAATCGTCCGTTTATCTTTCCCGTTTCACTGGTGATAAGGTGAGTGACGAAAACGAAATACCGCTTTCTGCCATCCTATTACCCGACTTTTCCGGTCTTACTGCTTCAGATATGGCTAATGCTCCCGTTATCCGTCTTTCGGAAACAGATATAGACCTGAGTGCTTTGCTGGCAAAGAAGAATAAGGTGAAACATGATATACAACTCACCAATGCCGGACGTTCTCCGTTGCAAATCAGTAAATTGCAAGTTTTCAATCCTGCCTTGGGTGTAGGTTTGAAGAAGAGCGTGTTGCAGCCGGGCGAAACTACCCGTTTGCGTGTGACGGTGGATAAGAGGAACATTGCCAAGAAGAAACGCCACCTGCGCATTCTGATGATAACAAACGACCCTACGCAACCGAAGGTGGAGATTAATATCAAAGCCAAGTAATTTCCTAATTTTCATTCTTTAATTATTCATTCCTTAATTTGCCCCGTCATGGAACATCCTGAAAACAATGAATCCTATAAAGGACTGGTTGTCAATGCAGGCATTGAGCAACCTTCATCTGTCAATCCCTATCGTCGTCTGAAACCTAAGAAACGTCAGCTTTCCGTAGCAGAGTTTGTGGAAGGTATCATAAAAGGGGATGTAACCATTCTGAGCCAGGCGGTGACTTTGGTGGAAAGTGTGAAGCCTGAGCATCAGGCAGTGGCGCAAGAAGTTATTGAGAAATGTCTGCCTTATTCGGGAAATTCTGTCCGTGTGGGCATCAGTGGTGTGCCGGGAGCGGGAAAGAGTACTTCTATTGATGTTTTCGGTCTGCATGTATTAGAGAAATATGCCGGTAAACTGGCAGTACTTGCCATCGACCCCAGTAGCGAACGTAGCAAAGGCAGTATCTTGGGGGATAAGACGCGTATGGAGCAACTTTCCGTTCATCCCAGTTCTTTTATTCGCCCCAGTCCATCGGCAGGGTCTCTTGGTGGTGTGGCTCGCAAAACGCGTGAAACGATTATTCTTTGTGAGGCGGCAGGCTTCGATAAGATATTTGTAGAGACAGTAGGTGTAGGACAAAGCGAGACGGCTGTACACTCTATGGTCGATTTCTTCCTGCTTATTCAGTTGGCCGGTACGGGCGATGAGTTGCAAGGCATCAAACGCGGCATTATGGAGATGGCGGACGGTATCGTTATCAATAAGGCTGACGGTGACAATCTGGATCGTGCCAAGTTGGCTGCAACGCAATTCCGCAATGCATTGCATCTGTTCCCTGCTCCCGAATCAGGATGGACGCCGCAGGTGATGACCTATTCCGGTTTCTATAACTTGGGTGTGAAGGAAATCTGGGATATGATTTACGAGTACATCGCTTTTGTGAAAGATAATGGTTACTTTGAGTACCGCCGTAATGAGCAAAGCAAATATTGGATGTACGAAAGCATCAACGAACGTTTGCGCGATAGTTTCTATCATAATCCTGCTATAGAGGCGATGTTGGCAGAGAAAGAACAACAAGTCCTGCAAGGCAAGCTCACCTCCTTTGTGGCAGCGAAAAGTCTTCTCGATACGTATTTCGGAGAGCTGAAAAAATAGTGATTGGTGGTTGATGATTAGTGATTAGTACCCTGCGGCATCATAGCGCAGCCTACTAATCACTAATCACCAACCGCTAATCACTCTATCTCACACCTCTTTCCCAGCCTTTTCAAAGTCTGCCTTCGACTTACTCTTTGTCACAATATACACTCCAAGGAACACCAAGGCAATAGCAGCTCCTTTTTCCCATCCGAATACTCCCAGCCCCATGATGATGGCAGCAATGGAAGCTACGATAGGTTGCATATAATTGTACATGCTTACCACTGTCGGGCGCATCAGCCTTTGGGCAGTCATAATAAAGATGTAAGCAAGGAAACTACCTCCCACTACTACATATCCCACTTGCACGAATGCAGCCGTAGAGATTTCCGTCCACTGAATACTTGCCACATCATGATAAGAGAACGGGATATAGCACATGGATGCATACACGAACATCCACTTATTCAGCGTGATAGGAGAATATTTCTGCGACAAGCCCTTGAATACGGTCAGATAAATGGAGAAGCTGATTTGTGCAACCAGGCAGAGTAAATCCCCGATGATACTGCTGTTGCCACCACCTGCAGTCTGGCTGCTCATAATAAGTATCAAAGCTCCCATGGCACCCACAAAGATGCCCAACACTTTCAGATTGGTAACCGGCTCTTTCAGATAGATAGCCGCTATTATCATGGTTACGATGGGCAGCGTTGTCGTCACGATGGATGCATCAATGGGCGAAGTCATTGAAAGTCCGAAGATATAAACCCCTTGATTGAAGACCAGTGCAAAGAGTGATGCGAAGAATATTTTCAGCATATCCCGGTGATCTACATGTTCGCGTTTGCAGAAAGCCGACAATAGCCAGAAACAGGCCGCTGCGCCCACCATACGGAACGTAGTTACTGACAAGGCCGAAAACTCCATAAGTGCAGATTTGCCGATAGGAGCCATTAGTCCCCATAAAACATTGGCAGTCAGGGCGAATATGTGCCCTTGTACATTCTTATTCATATTCTTTTCGCTTTTGAGGATGCAAAAGAACAACTATTTTTTGAAACGAGGAAGTCTTTTCGGCTTTTATATACTTGCGGTGAAGTCATTGAGAGGTTTCTTATTACAGTTAAGTATATCCTCACAATTACTTTGTATTTTGATAGTATCTCTGGAACCTTTACCAATGTCGTCTTACGAAACCGTCTGGGCGGCTCCATTTATCTTGATACCTCCTATAGGGATGGTACCCGCTTCTGCATAGATTTGCCTGTCGAAGAGTGAATTTTCTATCCGTAGGGCGTGGAAATCAGAGATTATCACGTATATTTGTTTCTAATTAAAAGTAAGAACTATGGAACAACAAGCCAATTACATCCAGCGAATCGAGATACACGGGTTGTGGGACCGTTATAACATAGCGTGGAATCTGCGTCCCGATGTCAACATCCTTTCCGGCATCAACGGAGTAGGGAAGACCACCATCCTCAACCGTTCCGTCCACTATCTGGAAGAACTTTCGGGCGAGATAAAGAACGGTGAGATAGAAGGGGTACGTATCACCTTCGACCATCCCGATGCCACTTACATCCCTTATGACGTCATTCGCAGTTACGACCGCCCCCTGATAATGGGCGACTTCACTGCCCGCATGGCCGACCCGAATGTCAAGTCCGAACTCGACTGGCAACTCTACCTCCTGCAACGCCGCTACCTCGACTATCAGGTCAACATCGGCAACAAGATGATAGAACTCCTTTCCGGTGATGAACAGCAGCGCGCGCAAGCCGCCTCCCTATCCATCCCCAAGCGGAAGTTTCAGGACATGATGGACCAGTTGTTCAGCTACACCCGCAAGACCATAGACCGCCGCAGCAACGAAATCATTTTCTACCAGGATGGCGAACGCCTTTTGCCTTATAAACTTTCCTCCGGTGAGAAACAGATGCTTATCATCCTCCTTACCGTACTGGTGCGCGACGATGCCCACTGCGTCCTCTTCATGGACGAGCCCGAAGCCTCCCTGCACATCGAGTGGCAACAGAAGCTCATCAGCATGATACGCGAACTGAATCCCAACGTGCAACTGATACTTACCACCCATTCCCCCGCCGTCATCATGGAAGGCTGGCTGGATGCGGTGACGGAGGTTGATGAAATTTCTTCAGTTATAACTAATAACTAAAAAAGTGGCTACTTCTTTAAAACATAATCTTACCTCCGCCTACTTCAATGCTGCTAACAAACTTTATCCTAAGAAAGCCCGGCGGCGCATTGTGGCTTATGTGGAAAGTTACGACGATGTAGCTTTCTGGCGAACGTTGCTGGCGGAGTTTGAGACAGATGAATATTATTTCCAGGTGATGCTGCCCTCGGCTACTTCCCTTGCGAAAGGGAAGAAAATGGTGTTGATGAATACGCTGAACACTGCCGAACTGGGCAAAAGCCTGATAGCCTGTGTGGACAGTGACTACGATTTCCTGTTGCAAGGCAAGACGAGCGTTTCCCATAAGATAAACAGTAGTCCCTATATATTCCAGACGTATGCCTATGCCATCGAGAACTTCCATTGCTATGCCGAAAGCCTGCATGAAGTATGTGTGCAAGCCACGTTGAACGACCGTAAACTGATAGACTTCCCTGCTTTCCTGAAAAGCTATTCGCAGATTGTCTATCCGCTTTTCCTGTGGAACGTTTTCTTTTATCGCCGGCGTGATACGTCTACTTTTCCGATGTACGACTTCAACGCCTGCACGCGCTTGCAAGAAGTCAATGTGCATCACCCCGAACGGACGCTGGAACCTGTGCAACGTGCCGTTTCGGCAAAACTCTCCGAACTGCGTAAGCGCTTCCCGCAGTATATAAAACCTGTGGATAGCCTGACCGCGGAATTCGACAGGCTGGGGCTGAACCCTGATACAGCTTACCTCTACATACAGGGACACCACCTCATGGACAGCGTTGTGATGAAACTTCTCATTCCCGTCTGCACCGTGCTGCGTCGTGAGCGCGAACAGGAAATCAAGCGCCTGGCCGCCCACAACGTACAATTCCATAACGAGCTGACCAGCTATGAGAACAGCCAGGTCAACGTCAGTCTGATGCTGAAAAAGAACAGCGGTTACAAGAACCTTTACCTGTATCAGTGGTTGAAAGAGGATATAAGAGACTTCCTGGAAAGGGAGAAGTGAATAATTCAATAATAAACCCTTAGTATCATGAGCATTGTACAACAAATCAATGAAGGACTTCAAACATTAGGTTTCAGCCAGTCATTGGCCGACCAGTTAGATCAATTTATAGCTTTTCTGGGAGTACTCCTTGTAGCTTATCTGGCCGACGCTGTTTGTCGGAACATCTTGCTGAAAGTCGTTTCGCGTCTGGTAAAACAAACCAAGGCCACGTGGGATGACATCGTTTTCGACCGTAAGGTTATGGTGCATCTCAGCCGCATGGTGGCGCCTATTCTTGTTTATATCCTGATTCCTCTGGCATTCTCCGATGCAGATTCGGCGACGCTTGCGCTTATCCAGCGCTTCTGCCTTATCTTCATCATTATCATGTTCCTCAGCTTTATCAGCGCTCTGCTTACGGCAGTTTATACCGTTTACAGTGAGAAGGAACAGTTCCGTGACCGCCCTCTGAAAGGATTTTTGCAGACGGCACAGGTCATTATTTATTTTATTGGCGGCATCATCGTTGTCAGCATACTGATAGACCGTTCGCCCGGTGTATTGCTCACCGGCCTGGGAGCTTCGGCGGCTGTGCTGATGTTGGTATTCAAGGACAGTATCATGGGCTTCGTCTCCGGTGTGCAACTCTCTGCTAACAATATGCTGAGAGTGGGCGACTGGATTACCATGCCCAAGTATGGTGCGGATGGTGATGTGATAGAAGTGTCACTGAACACGGTGAAGATACGCAATTTCGATAAGACCATCACTACCATTCCTCCCTATCTGTTGGTGAGCGACTCTTTCCAGAACTGGCGCGGCATGCAGGAGAGTGGCGGACGCCGTATCAAACGTTCCATCAACATCGACATGAACAGCGTGAAGTTCTGCACTCCCGAAATGCTGGCTAAATATCGCAAGATACAACTCCTGACGGACTATGTGGAGCAGACGGAAGAAGTGATAAAAGAGTATAACCAGGAGCATCACATTGATAACTCCATCCTTGTGAACGGTCGCCGTCAGACAAATCTCGGTGTCTTCCGTGCTTATCTGAACTGCTACCTGAAGAGTCATCCGGGTGTAAACCATGATATGACTTGCATGGTGCGCCAGCTCCAGCCTACCGATCATGGTATCCCATTGGAACTTTATTTCTTCTCCGCTACCACATCCTGGATACCTTACGAGGATTTGCAGTCCGACGTCTTTGACCACCTACTGGCTATTATTTCCGAATTCGACCTGCATGTGTTCCAGTCACCATCCGGAGATGATTTCCGAAAGACAATCCTGAAGGACTAAATGATTTGTGTTATATCTTCATCTCACAAAGCATACCTATTCATTGCATTTCTCATTAGGACTTAGTACCTTTGAGTCCTACTTTGAAAGGTCATAACATCCCCATCTTTTCTCCGAAAACATCCCCATGTTTTGGGGTAAAACATCCGGGTGTTTTGGGTGAAAACATCCCCATGTTTTAGGGTAAAACATCCGGGTGTTTTCGATACTCAGTCCTAAAGTGATGTGTGCTCAGTCCTTATGCGTGAACAATAAAGTATAGGTATGATGGATGCTAAGTATAGGTGCGTGTGGCATAAAACATTGATAATAAACTAATAATAAAGAAAGAGAAGAAAGACATGACAATGAATTATGTAGTCCGCAAGAAGGTGGACAAGAGTAAGGGCAAAGCAGTGGTGCGCTACTATGCCGCTTCGAAGGTGCTGCAACCGGAGCCGGTGAGCAACGAGGAGATTGCGAAACGACTGGCCGAAATCAGTTCGTTGCAGGTGGGCGATGCGCAGTCCGTGTTGGTACAGTTGCCGGACATCATAGCCGACTTCCTTGCCAGCGGGCGTACGGTGAACATCCGTGGATTGGGTAACTTCTTTCCCGCCATCACCAGCGAACCTGTGGAACGGGTGGAGGACTGCACAGCGGACAAAGTGCGTATATCGCGCATTTGCTTTAAGGCAGCGGGCAGCTTTGTGAAGCGTATCTATAAGAATTTGGATTTGTTCAGCTTCCAGGTGCGGGAGTTGAAGAAGGAACAGAAGAAGAAAGAGAAAGAGTGACAAGCTCTATACGCGCAAACGCCGGGCGGTTCCCCTGAACCTGCCCGGCGTTGCTGCTGTAGAAGCTATTTTTGCTTCGAGTGATGTGTGTTTCCTGTGTATTATTGTTTCAGCCAGTTACCGCTGGTCCAGGTGTCGCCTGCCTTCACTGCACCTTTGTATTCGGCTTTGGTGAAGAAACTGTCGGCGCTGAGGTCCTTGCCGCCATCGAGCGTACCTTCGTAGAGGTTCTCCCAGGTGAAGGTTTGTGAAGCAAGATTGCCTGTTGCAGTTGTAAACATATGGTTGGTATAGATGCCTTCTTTGGAAGAGATTGTTCCGCTGATGGCTACATATTCTATTTTGGAGATGCCGTCTTTCAGGGCGTTCTCTGTTTCGACAGTCTCTACGCTCAGAGGTAATCCTTTGCCGGTGATGAGCGTGTTGTAAAGTTCCACCTGGGTTCCGGCACGCAGGCGTACACCTTGTTTGCTACCGCCGTTGCCTATCAATGTCAGGTTGGCAAGGATGGGGTGTGCCACTGGGGTTGCGCCGAAGCTTTTGCCGTTATTGTCGCACTCCAGCAGGCAGTCGCAATCGTATCCCAGTGTTTCGGCTGCTTCCTGGTAGGCAACGAGGAACTGGGCTTTGCCGTTCCATCCTTCGGTCCAGTCGAAGGAGTCGTCGCTACAGTCGGTAGCCACCAGATACTTCACGTTTACGGAGCCGCCAAAGAATTCGAAGCCGTCGTCCGAACCCATGTAGGCCTGGCAGTATTCCACCGTTGTGCCGCTACCTACGCCGTAGAAGGTGATGCCATTGGCCTCGTGCTCTTCATCGAAGGCATAGCCGGTGTATTCTACGCGGACGTAGCGCAACGTACCGGAGTTGTCGGCATCATTGTTGCCGCCATAAGTTGCGCCGCCTATTTCGGAACTGCCTGTTCCGCCTTCGGCATTGGTGTGCGCATATCCGCAGAGGTGGATACCACCCCAGGCGCCCGGTTCTTTCTTTTCAGAAGTCATGATGATGGGACTGCTGGCGGTTCCCTGGGCATCAATCTTGGCGCCTTGTTCTACGAGGATGTAGTCCACTACGTCGTCATGTTTGGCAACGATGGTGACGCCTGCGGGGATTTTCAGGGTGGCGCCGTTCTTTATGTGTATGCCGCCGCTCAGCGTATAGGTCTTTCCTGCTTCCAGTTCCGTATTGCTTTCGATGTCTTTCGTCAGTTCATACTTGTTGTCTTCACCGCCGCCGCCAGTGTCGGGCTCGTTATCGGTACACGCGGTGAATAAGGTCAGGCTTGCCGCAAGGGCGAGACTCATGAATTTCAAATTAATTGTTCTCATAATTTAATTGTTTGAAATGATAAAATAAGAAATAATATGATTGTTGTTAGTCTGTCCGGGTTTTGGTGATTTTTTACAGGTTGTAGCTGAAACCGACTTCAAATCCTGTACCTTTCCTGAAACGTTCCACTTCCACCTTCTCTCCGGTGGTGGGCGCTTCCTGTTTGAAAAGGATGTCCTGGTTCAGCAGGTCGTTGACTTGCAACTTCACCGTGAGGCGTTTGTTGAAGCGGTAACTGCCTGTGAAGTTCAGCGTATGTACCGGCTGTTGCTTGATGTCTCCCAGTCCGGAGATACCTACGGAATGGATGCGCGGGCCTTGCAGGTTGTAGAGCAGGGCAACGCTGAGCTGTCGTTCTTCGCTAAAATTTGGTGAGTAGGTGAGGTCTGCATTCGCCAGATAGGGCGACGCTCCCTGCAAGGCACGTTGGCTGTTGGTGTAGGCACCGCCTTCGGGCAGTTTCACGTTGGTGTACATGTAAGAGCCGTTGATGCCGAAACGCAGGTCTTTCACTATTTCTTTGCGGAATTCTATCTCCACACCCGTAGCCATACCGTCGTCCGCATTGCGGAAGGAGTGGACGGCAGAACCGCCTGCCAATGTCTGCACGCGTTCTATCGGGGCTTTCAGATGCTTGTAATAGCCTGTGATGGAGAGCATATCCCCGTTCTGTCTGAACAGTTCATAGCGCAGGTCGATGTTATAATTGTAACCATTCTGCAAGTCTGCATTACCGCGGATCTGTGCCGAACCGTAGGACTCCTGGTAGAGGAACGGTGCCATTTCGATGAACGAAGGCCGCGTCACGGTGCGGGAGAAGGCGAAGCGCAGACTGTTCTTTTCGTTCATCTGGTATTTCATGTTCAGTGCCGGAAAGAGGTCATTCTTGTTCAGTTCGCTGCGTCCGGCCTTTCCGCCGTCGGTGAAGTAGTCTACCCACTGCTTGCTGACTTCATAACGTACTCCCAGGTTTACCAGTAAAGGGGCTACCGGATAATATTCGGCGGAGATGTAGCCTGCATAGATATTGTTACCTGCCGTATAGCTGTCTTTGGGTTGCATTTTGCGGTCTATGGTGATGGAACCGTTCGTTACGTTCTCCATGTTGAGGAAGGCGTCCGTATCGTAAATATCGGTGATAGTGGGGTTCAGCTTGTTCAGGTTGTAGTAGAAGCGTGTGCCCATATAGTCGCGGTTCTTGTCCTTGTAGGTGAACCCGGCCTGCAACTTGTTGTTGTCGCCGAAGCGGTAGCTGGCGGTGAAGTCGCCCACCCACTCGTCTTCGTTCAACTCGCCGAAGTAACGCATGGTTTCCTGGCGGTTCAGTTTGAAGAGTTTGACCTGGTCGTCTTCACGGATATACATCACTTGCCGGCGGTCGGGCTCGTCACTGGCTGTCTTGCTGTACGAGCCGCTCCAGTTCACATCCCATTGGCGACCGAAGTGGTGCTTGCCGTTCACCTGGTGGTTTTGCAGGCTGTAGATGTGCGTCACGTTGTTGCTGCCTATCAGGTTGTGGTCTTCGTAGTCCATACCTTCGCGATGCATATAAGTGTCGATGGCATTGCGTGCATAGAAGAAGGTGTAGCCGATGCGGTCCGTTGTGCGGAAGCTATAACCCAGGTTGCCGAGTGCGGCTATTTTCAATTCGTTGGAGTAGCTGTCGTAGGTGAATTCGTTCAGGGTATTTCCGGTGGCTTCCAGTGTTCTTATCGAAGCGTCGTTCATGGTTTGCAGGTCGTTGCTTACGCCTACGGATGCCAGGAGACTGAGTTCGTTTCCACCGATGTCGAAGCGCTTGCCGAAACCGATGTTTCCGCCGAATTCGGGCAAGGAGGTTTTCTTGCTCACCTGGAAGCTGGTGTTGAAGAGGCGGTTGCTGCGGGCGTATTCTTCAAAGTCGGTGAGCGACATATCCGTTAGTTTCCGGTCCAGCGAGGGCGTTTTGAAGAGTGAGCCGTCACGGTCCATCTGGTAGAAATCTTTTCCAAGTGTATTGAACTTGCCTCCTGCATTGAAGCTGACGGTGAAGAAATCACTGCCTACATTCTCCTTGGTACTGATGTCGATGTGCGCTCCCGAATAGTCGGCAAAGGAACCTGCATCATATACTTTGCTCACGGTGATGTTCTGCACGGTGGAGGCGGGGAAGATGTCCAGCGGGATCAGTTTGTTGTCCGGGTTGGGGGAGGCGATGGGAAGCCCGTTCAGAGTAGTGGTGCTGTAGCGGTCGCCCAGTCCGCGCACAATCAGTTGTCCGGCACTGGCGATGGAGATACCTGTTATCTTCTTCACGCCTTCCTCCACATTGCTGATACCTTTGATACTCATTTCTTTAGCTCCGAGATTTTCGATGGCGAGGGTGGCTTTCTGCCGTTCCATTTGCAGGGCACGTTCACCTTCCAGGTTCTTCTTGGCCACTACGGAGACTTCGCCGAGAGCCTGTGCGTCACTTTCCATCTCGAAGTTCAGCATTGTTTCACTCTGTACCTTTACACTGTTCAGCAGGATGTCTTTATATCCTATATATCTCACGGTTACGGTGTACGTTCCGTTCTTCACTTCCAGGAGGTAGTTGCCGTCAATGTCAGCCACAGCGCCTTGTGCAGTTCCGGTGATCTGCACGGTGGCTCCGGTCAGCGGCTCCCGGGTTTGCTTGTCGAGAACGGTTCCTTTGATGTTGCCTGCCAGGGCGGTCATGGCAGAGAGGGTCAGTAGTAAAATAAGGAAAAACAGCTTTCCTAAATCCAGTTTCATACTCATCTTTTATAGTTTCTTATTTCCGGTGCAAAGATGCGGCAACGGAGTTACAACCGTAATACACATGTCATACAATTGATTCTCAATATGATTACATTTTGGTGACAGAACATCTTTTTATAAATAAGGCTATTCTACTAACTACTTGCTACTAACTACTCTTTTTGTTGATATGAATAGGAACAAATTCAAGAAGTAAACGTTATCTTTGCGCTATTTAGAATCTTAATAGACATTGATATGAGTGCTGTTTCTTCACATTCACAAGAATCGGAACGCTTTCGTCGACTCTCTGCTATCGGACAGATAGGGTGGTGGGAAGCTGACTTTACTACCCGGGATTACCTATGTTCTGAGTATGTATGTAATTTACTGGGTATGAAAGGGAATATCCTGACGTTCCGTGACTTCGGAATGTATATTCGTGAAGATTACCGTGAACGTATCAGTCGTGAGTTCGTCTCAATAGAAGAAGTTGAGGTGTACGAACAAACGTTTCCTATCCTTGCCATGCATGGGGTGGTTTGGGTTCGCTCCCGCCTGGGAGAGAAGTGGACGACGGAAGACGGGCACCTGAAAGCTTTCGGTATTCTCCAGGTGGTTGATGCACCGGAGAATATGGAGTCTACGGATATTCTGAAGCAATTCAACGCTTTGCTGTTCCGGCAACACTCCGTATCGAATTCCCTGCGCAATTTCCTGAAAGATAAATGCCTGGACGAGGTTATCCCGAAAGTACTGAAAGATGTGCTGGAACTTTTTCATGGCGGACGTGTATATATCTTTGAATATGATGATGAGTGCCATACCCAGAGTTGCACATACGAGGTAGTTGCAAAAGGAGTATCTCCGGAAATTGAACTGTTGCAAGACACTGACACCCGCGAAATAGAATGGTGGCACAGCCAGATATTGGCGGATAAACCCATCTTGCTGAACTCTTTATCCGAACTGCCGGAGAATGCAAAACAGGAACGTTATATACTGTCTATACAAGATATTAAATCATTGATGGTAATTCCTTTACGAAATACCGAACGCATCTGGGGATATATAGGCATCGACCTGGTAGAGCAGGAGCACAGATGGAGTAATGAGGATTATCAGTGGTTCTCTTCCCTTGCCAATATCATCAGCATCTGTATCAATCTGCGCCGTGCCAGGGATGAGGCGGAACGTGAGCGTTCTTTCCTGCGCAACCTGTACAAGTATATGCCCATGGGGTATGTACGCCTTTCCGTTATTTTCGGTGAGGGAGGCAAACCGATTGATTATCTCATCACGGATGCCAACCAGTTTAGTGCTGAATTATGCGGTGCACCACTGGATAGCTACCGGGGGCATCTGGCTTCGGAGATTTACTCGGAAGAAAGACTGGCTGAGAAAATGAAAGTCCTTGCCGAGATACACAACAGAAATACGTATAGGGAACAGGACGAGTACTTTGAATTGTCTGGCAAGACTTGCCACTGTGTCATCTATTCGCCCGACCCGGAAGAATTGGTTTGCCTCTACATGGATGTCACTGAAATGCGGCAGACGTATACGGCGTTGGACCATAGTGAAAAACTATTGCGTAATCTCTTCTCCAACATTCCGGTAGGCGTGGAATTCTATGATAAAGATGGATTCTTGATCGACCTCAATAATAAAGACCTGGAAATATTCGGCGTCAAGGATAAGGCAAGCACACTCGGCGTGAACTTTTACGATAATCCGAATGTGCCGATGGATATACGTGAAAGAGTCAAGATAGAAGATGAACTGGACTTTTCGCAGGACTATGAGTTCGCTTCGATTAGTAACTATTATGAATCGGTAAGAAAGGGTGGGATAGAACTCTACACCAAAGTAAGCAAGATATACGACAGCAAAGGCTGTTGCAGTGGTTTTGTACTCATCAACATCGATAATACGGAAAGGATAAGTTCCATTAACCGCATCCGTGACTTTGAAAACTTCTTCCTGTTGATTTCCGACTATGCCAAGGTGGGTTATGCCAAGTTGAACCTGCTCACTCGTGAGGGGTATGCCATCAAACAATGGTATAAGAATATGGGTGAGGATGAAGACACGCCATTGGCAGATGTGGTAGGCGTTTATGATAAGATGCATCCGGAAGACAGGGCGCGTATATTGGACTTCTTCGATAAAGCCAAGAAAGGGGAAGCTACGAGCTTCAAGAGTGAAATGCGTGTGCTAAAGGCCGGAACACTGAATAAATGGAACTGGGTGCGCGTGAATGTAGTGCTCAACCGCTACGACCCGGCGAATGGACTGATTGAATTAATCGGTGTCAACTACGATATCACTGAGTTGAAGGAAACGGAACAAAAGCTGATTGAAGCCAAGGAGAAAGCGGAAGAGTCCGACCGCCTGAAGAGTGCATTCCTGGCAAATATGAGCCACGAGATACGTACGCCGCTGAATGCCATTGTCGGCTTCTCAAGCTTACTGGTGGAGACGGAAGATTCGGAAGAAAAGCGTGAATACGCCAAGATGGTGGAAGAGAATAACGAACTGTTGCTTCAACTGATTTCAGATATTCTGGACTTGTCGAAAATAGAGGCGGGAACCTTTGACTTTAAATTCAGGGATTTCGACATCAACACCTTGTGCGGAGACCTTGCACGCTCCATGCAGTTGAGAGTGAAACCGGGAGTGGAGCTTGTTTTTGAGCCGACTTTGCCGCAATGCGTCATCGTCAGCGACCCTAACCGCTTGCATCAGGTAGTTTCCAACTTTATAAATAATGCCATTAAGTTCACCACCACGGGCAGCATCCGGATCGGCTACGATAAGCCGGACGAAAAGCATTTGCGGGTATATGTGGCAGATACGGGCATCGGCATTGCTCCCGAAGCCTGTAACAAAGTCTTCGATCGTTTCATTAAACTGAACTCTTTTGTGCAGGGCACAGGACTGGGACTTTCCATCAGCAAGAGCATCATCGAGCAGTTGGGTGGCAAGATTGGGGTGAATAGTGAGCTGGGGAAAGGTTCGACATTCTGGTTTATCCTGCCGCTGGAATAAAAAAAATGTGTACCGGAGATTTTATCCATCCGGTACACACTTTAGTGAAATAAGAATTAAACAGTTTGTTTATAGTCCGAACGAGAACTTGTCGATGTGCTGATAAACCACGCTTGCAAAGCTCAATACAATGATGCCGAGCGTACAGATGACAAGACTGGCACGCGTGTAGTTATCGCTGCGGAAAGCGGCGATAGGCTCATCACTCTTGTTGATATACATGGACTTCACAATCTTCAGATAGTAATAGAGTGACAACACAGTATTAACCAAGGCAATGAACACCAACAGATGGAAACCGCTGTTGAAGGCTGCCGCGAAAATGAAGAACTTCGAGAAGAAGCCTGCAAACGGAGGAATACCTGCCAGTGAGAATAAAGCAAGCGTCATGAGGAATGCTAACTTGGGATTGGTGCTGTACAGTCCGTTATACTCTTCGAGGGTGAAGCGATGGGCGCGCAAGGCGATAATCGTAATCACCGTGAACACGGAGAGGTTGGCGAACATATAGATAAGTACATAATATACCAGTGACGTCATGCCTTGTGCACTACCGCCAATCACACCCAGCATAATGTAACCTGCCTGTGAGATACTGGAGAACGCCATCAGTCGTTTCAGGTTCTCCTGGCGCAGGGCAAAGAGGTTGGCAAGGGTGATAGAGGCGATAATAACCCAATAGAGCACTTCCTGCCATTGGTCTATCATCGGAGCAAATACTTTAATCAGGATGGTCAGCAGCACGAAAGCAGCCGCACCTTTTGAAATAACGCTCAGATAGGCGGTCACGGTACTCGGAGCACCTTCGTAAACGTCTGCCGTCCAGAGGTGGAAGGGAACAAGGGAAAGCTTGAAGCCCATGCCGGAGAAGAAGAATACGAATGCCATGATTTGCAGAGGACTACCGGTCAGGTGGGCCGGAATGTCATCGAAATAGAGGGTACCTACCGTACCGTAAATCAATGAAAGACCATACAACAGCAAACCACTGGAGAAAAGTGCCGTAAGAATATACTTAGCGCCTGCTTCGGCGGAGTGGTGACGGTATTTATCGAAAGCCACCAGTGCGGCCATCGGAATACTTGCTGTTTCCAGTCCGATGAAGAACATCAGGAAGTGTCCGGCGGAAATCATGAAGTACATACCCAGCAGTGTGCAAAGCGTCAGCATATAGAATTCACCTTGTTTGATGATGGTGTCCGGCAGTTTCAGCCACTCGTGTGCCATCAGGAAGACAATCAGCGTACCGACACTGAGAATAGACTTCACGATGCTTTGTATCGGTGCATTGTGGTACATGCCGCCGAAAGCATCGGTAGCCGGGCCGGGTATGATAGTAATCAGCGTGTGTATCGTGAGCAACACGACAGGCAGCATGGTGTTGAGCCGTGGGTTACCATCTTTCTTATGCGCATCGGGGCTCATGAAAAGGTCGGCCACGAAGAGGATAACGATGACGGCTATCAGCGAAAGCTCTTCTTTGAGAATGAGAAATTGGGAATAATCCATATCTTGTTGAGTTATGAGTTATTAGTTATAAGTTATTGAAATATACTCACCAAAGGCAATACGCTGTCTCCAATCATCGTACTTATCCACAACGGGGCAATACCCAAGCCTGCAACGCAAACAATGAGGATAATGACGGCAGTGCGTTCATCCCAGGTAGCGTCGGTCAGTGCCAGATGGTGCTTGTTGGTGCAGGTGCCGTAAAGTATCTTGCCGACAAGACGGAGAATATAAACAGCAGTAATCACGATACTGGTACAGGCGATAATCGTCCATGTGCGGTGGAAAACATCTGCATGCTGGAAAGCACCGTTGAAGATAGTCATTTCGGCAACGAAACCGCTGAGGCCCGGAAGTCCGAGGTTGGCAAGTCCGGCAATGACGTAGCAGACGGCGAGGAAAGGCATGATTTTCATCAATCCCGAAAGCTCGCGTACGTCACGTGTGTGGGTACGGCCGTATATCATACCGATAAGGGCAAAGAACAAGGCTGTCATCAATCCGTGGCTGAGCATTTGCAGGACGGCACCTGTGCAGGCGGTCTGGTTCATCATCAGGATGGCGAAAAGTACAAGACCGCAGTGAGATACGGAGGAGTACGCATTGATATACTTCAAGTCCGTTTGTACGCAAGCCGAGAAAGCACCGTAGACAACGGAGATACCTGTCAGTATCAGGAAAATCCAGCCCAGTTCCTGTGCAGCTTCGGGCATCAGATACATGGCGATACGGAAACAACCGTAACCACCCAGTTTCATCAACACACCGGCGTGAAGCATACTTACGGCAGTAGGCGCTGAAGCGTGACCGTCGGGGCTCCATGTATGGAACGGGAACAGGGCACCCAGCACACCGAAACCGAGGAACGTAAGCGGGAACCAGATACGTTGCTGCTCGATGGGGATATTGTGCAATGCGGCAATGTCCAGCAGGTTCATGCTTGTGGCACCGGCACCGTAATAGATACCGAGGATGCCAATCAGCAGGAAGGCGGAACCACCCATCAGCATCAGCGTCAGTTTCATGGCTGAATATTCTTTGCGTCCGCTACCCCATACGCCGATAAGCAGGTACATCGGGATAAGCGCTACTTCATAGAACATGAACATGGTGAACAGGTCCGTGGAAATGAAGAAGCCGAATACTCCGAGGGAGAGCAGGGTGAACCAAAGGAAATATTCTTTCGTCAGCGGTTGCAGACGCCAGGAGGCAAATGTTCCGGTGAAGACGATGATGGCGGAAAGCAACAACATGGCTACTGAGATGCCGTCTACACCGACAGAATAATGTATGTTAAGTGCCGGATACCAGGGTACATCTGCGCGGAAAAGCATTTCGGCAGTGTCTCCGGCGGCACGGGCTTGCAGGTAGGCAATGGTCAGACCTACTGCGGCCAGCACCAGTGCCGATGCACCTACCACCATCACCGTGCGTATCTGCTTGAGATTGCGGCTCAGCCAAAGGCCAAGGAGCATCAGCAGGGGGATGAGAACAAAAATACTTAATATGTTCATCTTTATATTGCGTTTTTACTATTTACGAATTACGATTGACATTTCTCTACTACAGCACCAACAGCAGAATCAGTGCCAATGTACCCAACAGGAATACATAGGTGTATTGTTGAATCTGTCCGCTTTGCAAACCGCGTATCTCATCACTGGTGGCATTGGCACTCCAGGCAAGGAAGTTGAAGAAGCCGTCCACTACGTGGCGGTCGAACCAGGCGATGGGGCGGGAGATGCAACCGAAGATAATCTTGTGGGTGATGAACTGGTATATATCATCAATGTAGAAACGATGATAAGCAGCCGTCCACAACCCACGGAAGCGGCGGGCAAGTGCATTGGCAACGGGTTGTTTCGCCCGTGCATACATGGCCGTGGCAATCGCGATGGAGACAACGGCTACGGCAATACTGGTACCCGCTACCGCCCAATCGAGATGAATCTCGTAGGCTGTGCCGTTGGAAGAAATGAACTTTCCGAAGGGGATAAAACCTGCCACGATAGTTACAACGGCAAGGAACATCAACGGGAAAGTCATCGCTAACGGGCTTTCATGGGGCGTGTGCTCAGCATGGAGTTCCTTGTTCTCTTTACCCCAGAAGATACCGTAGTAAAGACGGAACATATAGAACGCCGTCATTGCCGCAATCACTGTCATAATCCAACCCATGACAGGGCTGAACTGGAAGCATGCCGTCAATATCTCATCTTTGGAGAAGAAACCGGAGAACGGGGGAATACCTGCAATGGCAAGACACGCAATCAGGAACGTGATGTGTGTCACAGGCATGTACTTGCGCAGCCCACCCATAGCAGACATCTCGTTGCTGTGTACCGCATGGATAATGCTACCTGCACCGAGGAAGAGCAACGCCTTGAACATGGCATGTGTAAATAGGTGGAACATCCCCGCCATATATCCCAAACCTCCATGATGCGGATCGGCAGAAGTACAAACTCCCAGTGCCACCATCATGAAACCAATCTGTGAGATTGTAGAGAATGCAAGCACCCGCTTGATGTCACTCTGCACGCAGGCTACCGAAGCGGCATAAAATGCCGTGAATGCTCCGATGTAAGCCACCAAATGCAGCACATCCGGTGCATAACCGATGAACAGCGGGAACATCCGCGCCACCAGGTAAACTCCGGCCACTACCATTGTAGCCGCATGAATCAATGCGCTGACAGGCGTAGGACCTTCCATAGCATCCGGCAACCAGATGTGCAACGGGAACATCGCACTCTTTCCGGCACCACCGATGAACATCAGCCCGAGGGCCAGGGGAATCATCGCTGCGCCACCTTTCAGCAATGCCATTTCGCTGGGCTGGAAGGTATATGTGCCGGCATAATAACCGTAAACAAGGATACCGATCAGGAAGCCCAGGTCGGCAAAGCGGGTAACGATGAACGCCTTTTTGCTTGCCGCAACAGCGGACGGCTTCGTATAGTAGAAACCGATGAGCAGATAGGATGAAACACCCACCAACTCCCAAAACAGGTACATCTGGAAGATATTAGTAGCCACCACCAGACCAAGCATAGACATGGTGAACAGGCTGAGGAATGCATAATAACGTTGGAACCCGCGTTCACCCTTCATATAGCCGAAAGAGTAGACATGTACCATCAGCGATACGGTGGAGATGACAATAAGCATCATCACTGAAATAGGGTCGAGCAAAATACCCAGGTCGATGCTCAGCGTCTCGGTGAAAGGCAGCCACGTCACATTATAAGGCATAAGTGTGTCGAAGGTACCATCCGCCAGGCGCGGAGCGGAGAAATATTGCCAGGCAGTGGCATAACTCAATACGGTCACCACAGCCAATACCGTGGTACCGATGATGCCTGCCGTCCGGTGCGTCATCCATTTGCCACCGATTCCCAACGTGAGGAAGGAGAGCAAGGGGAGGAGCAGGATTAGAATTGTATATTCCATATATACTTTATTTTATCAGTTATTATTCTTGTTATCTGACGGTCATCGCGTCAGGAGGTGTAACACGCCGCTCACAAACTACCACTTCAACTCGTCCAGTTTGC
This sequence comes from Bacteroides stercorirosoris, assembly GCF_900142015.1. Taxonomy (GTDB): domain Bacteria; phylum Bacteroidota; class Bacteroidia; order Bacteroidales; family Bacteroidaceae; genus Bacteroides; species Bacteroides stercorirosoris. The sequence goes on along the minus strand of NZ_FQZN01000002.1, from coordinate 285,710 downwards.
CGACCTGGATGCTTCGTATATTACGGTAGATGTTAATCATAATCGCGATAGCTACTGCCGTTTCGGCTGCTGAGATGGCAATGGAGAACAGGGCAAAGAAATACCCTTCCAGTCCGCCGGGGAAAAGGAAACGGTTGAACACTGCGAAATTGATGTCAGTAGCGTTCAGTATCAACTCGATGCTGATCAGTATGGCCAGTGTGTTGCGGCGGGTGAAGAACCCGTAGATACCGGCGAAAAACATGATAGCCGAAACTATCAGATAATATTCCATGTGTATCATGTAAAACTGCGTTTTAAATTAATAATTAATAATTAAAGAATTAAAGCGGTGCGATGATGCTGCATCGGCCTTTCATTCTTTCATTATTCATTCTTTCATTTGCTTGTCATCACCGTTTACGTGCAATCACCAGTCCGCCTACGATACATGCCAGCAGCAGGATACTGATGGCCTCGAAGGGAAGTAGATAACCATATTTATCACTACTCAGCATGGCGTTTCCAATGGTTTTAATATTGGTTTCCAACGGTGCAAGGTCGGTGGTGACGATAAACTTATGTTTCAGCGTGATAAACACTACGATGATGGCTCCCACCACGGTGGCACCCAGGCCGGCCAGCAGTTTGCTACGCTTCAACTTGTCGATAGTACGGTCTCCTTCGCCACTGGTCAGCAGGATGGAGAAGACGTAGAGTACAACTATACCGCCGGCATAAACCATGATTTGTACCGATCCCAGGAATGTGTAGCCCAGCAGGAAGTAGATGCCTGCCGTGCCGAAAAGCGTGAACAGCAGATACGTTGCCGAGCGTACCATATGGCGTGTGGTCACGGTGAGAATGGAACACGCGGTGATGAACACTGCCAGAAAGTAGAATACTACGGTTTCAAGGGTTATTTCCATATTCTTTTAACTTTATTATTTCTTAATTCTATCTCCGTTCTCCTCCTTCAGGGAGGAGGAGTACCCGAAGGGGGAGGTGGTAGGAAGGGAAGTTCTTTTTAAAGAATGATTTATCTTTATGTTTCTACCTACCACCCCGCCCTGTGGGCACCCCTCCTCCCTGGAGGAGGGGAATGGAGTTACTCCGGTTTCTTTTTCTCTACAACGTGACTGCCCGGATGATTCAGTGTCTTCACTAATTTCGTGCGGTCGAACACCGCATGTTCAAAGCCGGTATCGAACGTAATCGCATCGTGCGGGCAAGCTGTGACACAGAGCTGGCAGAACATGCACGAACCGAGGTCGTATTCATACTTTGCCAATATCTTCTTTTTCTTGCCGTCTTCAGTCTCTATCATTTCACTCGTCACCGTGATGGTATCGTTGGGGCATGCCATCTGGCACAGTCCGCACGCTACGCAGCGATGCTCGTTCTGGTCGTTATGAGGCATGGTCAGCGAACCACGGAAGCGGTCGAACATCTTCAATGTCGCACGGTTCTCGGGGTATTGCTCCGTCACTTTCCGGCGGCAGAAGACGGTCATGGTAGTTTTCATACCCGTCAGCAAGGAGCCGATGCCATGCACCAGTCCGCCCAAATAACTATATGTTTCGTTCTTATCTTTCATTATCTCTTTATATTTAATTTATCCGAAGGGAAATCCTGCCCCGGCGCTACGCCGGTCCGAAAGGAAACCCTGCCCCGGCGCTACGTCGGCTAAAAGTGTAGTTTAAATACAACAATCAGTACCATGATGATGAGGTTCACCATTGAAATAGGTACCAGGTACTTCCATTCCAGCGCCAGAATCTGGTCGATACGCAAGCGGGGGAATGTCCACTTAATCCACATCAGCAGGAACACTACGAAGAATGCCTTACCAAAGAACCAGACAAAGCCCGGAATATAATCCATTACAGCGTTGAAGCCATCCAGTCCTGCAATGTGCAACGGCATCCAGCCGCCCAGGAAGATGGTGGCAGCCACACTGGCCACGATGAACAGGTTCAGGTATTCGGCCAGATAGAAGAAACCGAAGTGCATACCGCTATATTCGGTGTGGTACCCAGCCGTCAATTCGCTTTCTGCTTCCGGCAAGTCGAACGGTCCACGGTTACATTCAGCGTTTCCGGCAATCAGGTAGATGATAAAGGCAATCACTGCCGGGATATGTCCCTTGAAGATGAACCAGCCGTCGGCCTGTCCTTCAACGATTTCGGAGAACTGCATGGTTCCCATCAGCACTACCATCGTCAATATGCTCAATCCTACGGACAATTCATACGAGATGATCTGTGCTCCGCTTCGCATGGCACCGATAAGAGAGAACTTGTTGTTGGAACTCCAGCCTGCCAGCAAAATACCTAATACACCGATGCTGGATGCTGCCAGCAGGAAAAACACACCTACATTGAAGTCCAGCACTTCCATACCCTTATTGACAGGCAGACAGGCGAACGTCAGGAACGAGGCGATAATCACCATGAACGGCGCCAGGTTATAGAGGAAACGGTCGGCTTCCTTCGGAGTGAAGATCTCTTTGGTGAGCATCTTCAACACGTCGCAGATGACCTGGATGCTCCCCCATTTACCCACACGGTTCGGACCGAGGCGGCATTGGAAGAAAGCACATATCTTGCGCTCCATATAAATAAGAATGATGGCGAGTACGGCATACATCAGAATGATGCATACGCCTATCACTACACATTCGAGGAATATCGCCAGACCTTCCGGCATGAAGGAAGTCAGCGTCTGGTGAATCCAGTTGGTTACTATACTAAAGTCAAACACGTTGTTTAAATTAAGAATTAATAATGAAGAATGAAGAATTACCATGCGGATGATGGCGTATTCATTCTTTTATTTAATTATTTATCAGACTTACGAATTAAGAGGTAGAAAATTGTGCTGTATTGTTGCACTCTTTAATTCTTCATTCTTAATTCATCATTCTTCATTTACACTACCTATCAATATCCGGAACTACATAGTCCAGCGTTCCACCTATGGCAATCAGGTCGGCAATCTTTGCCCCGCGACAGATGGTATCTACGGCGCTCACCAATGGCAATCCCGTGGAGCGGAAGTGCAGGCGGTAAGGCGTTTTGTCACCGTGACTTTCCAGGAAGACGCCGAACTCGCCACGGCTACCCTCTACGGCAGTGTAATACTGTCCTTCCGGTACGCGGATAATGGGTTTCATCTTCTCTTGGTAGGGACCTTCGGGGATGTTGTCGATGAGTTGCTCGATGATATTCATGCTTTCCATGATTTCGTCCATACGAACCATGTAGCGTGCCCATGAGTCGCCTTCGGTGTAGACAATTTCCTTGAAGTCCACCTTGTCATATACTCCGTACGGATGACGTTTGCGCACGTCGCAAGCCCAGCCGCTGGCACGTCCTGTGCCGCCCGTAGCTCCGAAGGCGATGGCATCTTCGCGGCTCAGCAGACCTACGCCTTTCAGACGTTGCTGGGCGATGATGTTGCCGGTGAACACCAAGTGATATTCGTGGATGATACCACGCAGGTAAGGGATAAACTCTTTCACCCGTTTCTGGAAGTTGGGATGCAGGTCGGCCTGCACACCACCGATGGTGTTGTAGTTCATGATGAGGCGTCCGCCACAGGTTTCCTCAAAGATGTCGAGTATCTTCTCGCGGTCGCGGAAACCGTAGAAGAAAGCGGTCAAGGCACCGAGGTCCATTGCCAGACAAGAGTAGAACAGCAAGTGCGAGTCGATACGTTGCAACTCGTCCATGATGGTGCGGATGTACTTCACGCGGTCGCTCACTTCAATACCCATTGCCTGCTCGATGCACGAACACAGGGCATGGCGATTCTGATGAGCGCCCAAATAATCAAGGCGGTCGGTCAGTGCCAGCGTCTGCGGGTAGGTAAGGCTTTCGCACATCTTTTCGATACCCCGGTGGATGTATCCACAGTTGGCATCTATCTTATCAATGGTTTCACCCTCCAATGATACACGGAAACGCATTACACCGTGTGTTGCGGGGTGCTGCGGACCGATGTTCACCACATATTCTTCGTCGCCGAAGAGTATGAGCTCTTTATTCTTCACCGTACCGTCCGGGTTCAGTTCCAGTTCGGTGGTGGTATCTATGGTTTCTTCATTGTCCATGCGCAGCGGATTATCCTTTTCGGGGTCATTATCTTTACGCATGGGGTAGCCTACCCAGTCGTTACGCAGGTAGAGGCGGCGCATATCGGGATGTCCTATGAAGACGATGCCGTAAAAGTCATATACTTCACGCTCATTGAAGTCTGCTGCCTTCCAGATGTCGCTGACACTGGGCAATTCAGGATTTTCGCGGTCCAGGGTGGCGGTGCGCACTGCTGCCTGTTTGCCGGTGACGGTGGATTCCAGCAGGTAGACAATACCCAGTCCACGTGGAGTGTCCGGTGCATCACCCTCGGCGGGTTCTCCCCAATCCATACCACTCAGGCATTTCAGGAAGTCCATCTGCTCTTCGCGACGCAAACGGAGCATTTCGGCATGTAAGTCCGCAGGTTTTATAAATCGTATATTATCCATATTCTGATTATTTTTCTGTCTCCTCTTTCGGTTTGGGTTCTTTTCTATTCACTCCGCCGAAGAATTTCTCTATCTTCACTTTGCGTTGCAACTGCATCATACCGTAATAGAATGCTTCCGGACGAGGCGGGCATCCCGGGATGTATACATCCACCGGCAAAACCTTGTCAACCCCGTTCACCACATGGTATGATTTCTTGAACGGTCCGCCACTGACGGCGCATCCCCCCACGGCAACCACGTATTTCGGGTCGGGCATCTGGTCGTACAAACGTTTCAGTACAGGTGCCATCTTATTCGTAATAGTTCCGCACACCATAATCATATCTGCCTGTCGCGGACTGGCACGGGCTACTTCAAATCCGAAGCGCGCCATGTCATAGCGCGCGGCACCCAGTGCCATGAACTCGATACCGCAACAACTTGTTGCAAACGTAAGCGGCCACAGCGAATTGCTGCGTCCCCAGTTGATGAAGTCGTCCAGCACACCGAGGGCAACGTTTGCACCTCCGGCATTAAGTTCGCGAACGAGTTTCTCCAACGTTTCATTATCCGTAAATTCTTCATACGGGATAGATTTTATTTTTGGCTTTTTCTTTATTTCCATTCCAATGCTCCTTTCCGCCATGCATAGGCAAGTCCTAATACGAGGATGAGTAAGAAAAATAAGATACTGAGTAATCCCGCTATTCCCAGGTCACGGGCTATAACCGCCCACGGGAACAGGAATACTGTTTCCACATCGAACATCAGAAACAGGATGGCAAACAGGTAGTAACCCACCCGGAATTGCATCCATGATTTACCACGGGTAGGAATACCGCACTCGTACGCTTCCATCTTCTGTGGATTGTACGAACGGGGTGATATCGCCTTGGACAGTGCGATAACAATACCCACGAAAGCAATTGCCGTCAGCAAGACGACTACTAACAAAGTAAAATTCATAAATCTAATTATCTTTTAGATGTATATAATAGGATAGTTGGCCGAAAGGAGCAATCCCTCTGAATCGCCTTCGACGGACTTTGGCAAACTTTGCAGTCTGCCCGACTTATTTTATCAAATGATTATCTTTCTCAGCCCGAAGACATAGTAAGAGAGCGGATCGGGCACAGGATAGAAAGAGGCATGCAACAATGAACCACAGGCTGGAGACTCCGCCAGCCAACGCATCCGGAAGTAATTCAGTAATAGCAGGACGCTCTTGTTGCCGGGCACTTGCGTACTGTCCACATTATCTATATAAAGAGATGTGGAAAGGAAACGGTTATAGATGTTACGGATGTTCTGTTGATGTGAAGTAGGGGCTTGAGACAAGATACAGCGCTCATCGTCATTGTTGCGTATGAAAGTGCATGATATACCCGCCGCTTGCGCTGCACCGTCGTACAGCAATACGCCGAGTAAGAGGATCATGAGGTATTTTATACACTGTTTCATACAACTACTTTTTCATTCGGCTGCAAATGTATAACAATTATTGGCTATTTTGTTATACAGAGATGTCAAAATGTTCATTTTTTAGCACTTTTTGACCTTCCATCAACTCCTCTTCCAGAATTCGGGGGTGAAAAGCAGCAATACGGTGAACAGTTCGAGGCGTCCCAGGAGCATGAGGAAAGCCAGCAGCCATTTCGCCATATCGGGCAATGCATTCCATGAAAAAGCAGGACCCGTTTCTCCCAGACCGGGACCCATATTGCCGATACTGGAAACCACGCAGCCCACGGATTCTACAAATCCGATGCCCAGTCCCATCATAATCAGTACGCTGATAATGATGATTACCGCATATATAAAGCAGAAAGCCAGCACGGTAGATTGCACGGAAGGTGAAATCACCTGTTTGTTGAGCCGTACCGGCAATATCGCATTCGGGTGAAGGATATGCTTGAACTCATTGCGGGCCACTTTGCCGAGGATAACCATACGGATACATTTTAAACCGCCCGTCGTACTGCCCGCACAGGCACCCATTAGCATGACGATGGTCAGCAGTCCCCACGTCACAGCAGGCCATAGCATATAGTCGGCAGTAGCAAATCCGGTGGAGGTATGCAGTGAAATCACTTGGAACAGTGATTGGCGGAACGACTCTTCCATTCCCATAGGTTTGGAATAATAAAGTATCACGGCGATTACTCCGGTGAACAGCACCACCGACCAGAAGTACCATTTCAATTCGGCATCATTGATGACCTTCTTGAATTTTCGGTTGACGAAGAACAGCAGCAATGTGAAGTTGATGCCCGAAATAAACATGAAGATGGATATGACGTATTCGATATACGGAGAGTTATAATAGGCTACACTGGCCTGTTTGGTTGAAAATCCACCCGTTCCGGTAGTGGCGAAGGCGTGGCAAACACTATCGAACCAATTCATTCCGCCCAGCATCAACAGGGCAACGAGAATACAGGTGATACCTGCGTAGATACTCCAAATCCATTTGGCGGTGATGCCGATGCGCGGGTGTACCTTGTCGTGTGTCGGACCACTGGCTTCGGCGGCGAATACCTGCAAACCGCTGACACCGAATATCGGAAGTATGGCGATGGTGAACATGATAATTCCCAAACCACCTATCCATTGCGTCATGCTGCGCCAGAAGAGCAGTCCGTGAGGCAATGCTTCAATATCGTCCAGTATCGTGGCACCTGTGCTGCTGAAACCGGACATGGTTTCAAAGAAAGCGTTGGTAATGCTGGGGATATATCCGCTGATATAGAACGGCAGCATGCCGAAAAGAGAAAATGCCACCCAGGCGAAGCTGACAAGTACATAGCCATCTCTGCGTGTCAATTGGCGGTTACCGCCCTTGCCCATGATTGCCAGAAGCAGCCCGACACCTGCTGTAATACCTGCCGACACCCAAAAGTCCACCAGAGCTTCATCCTGATAATAGAATGAAACCCCCGAGCAAATCAACAGCATCACTGTCTCCAGCAACAGGAGGATGCCGATAATCCGTATAACCGTTTTGAAATTAATCAACTCTCAACTAATTAAAGTATTTCTCAATCTTTTTAATCATCATATTCAGGCAGAATACCACCACATGGTCGCCCGGCAATATCTGTGTATTACCCATCACCACGACACCTTCGCCCTGGCGGATTAATCCTCCGATAGTGGTTCCCTTTGGCAGTCCGAGGTCTTTCACCTGATGTTTGGTGATTTTGGAACCGGCTTTCACGGTGAATTCCGCAACGTCGGCATTGGCAAATGTCAGGCACTTCACGTTGCTGACGTCAGCATCCAGCATCATCTGATAGATGTGGCTGGCGGTAATCATTTTCTTGTTGATTACCGTACCGATGTCGAGGCTTTCCGCCATACCTATATAATCTATGTTTTCCACTTCCGCCACCGTCTTGCTGACGCCCATGCGCTTGGCGGCAAGGCAGGAGAGAATGTTAGTTTCCGAATTGTCCGTCAGGGCAACAAAAGCCTCCGTATTTTTCAGACCTTCTTCGATTAGTAAGTCCATGTCCCGTCCGTCGCCGTTGATAATCATTACTTTGTCGTCAAGAATTTCCGTCAGACGGTTGCAACGGTTCAGGTCGTTATCTATAATCTTCACCTGCATATAGTCGGGCACATATTGTGCGGTGCGCACGGCAATGCGGCTTCCGCCCATAATCATCACGTTGCGCACGTCGGCATAATCTTCTTTACCGGCTATCTTACGTATATAAGGTACGTACTTGCGGGTGGTGGTGAAGTAAACAATGTCGTGCAGTTTGATAACATCGTCACCCCGGGGGATGAGTGTTTCATTGCCGCGTTTGATGGCTACCACGTGGTAGGGCTTATCCGTTCCGGCGAGCTGGTGCAAGGGAATATCCAGTATCTCCGCCTTTTCGCGCATCTTGGTACCGATCAGTATCAGTGACCCGCCGCAGAACTCCCACCACTGGCGCACCCAACTCATGCGTATGGAAGATACGATTTCTTTGGCGGCAAGCATTTCGGGATAAATCAGCGAGTCAACGCCCAGTTTCTGGAAGAACTCCTTATTCTTGGGCAGGAGATATTCATAATTGTCGATGCGGGCAACGGTTTTCTTCGCACCCAGATTGGTGGCGAGCATACAGGCAGTTATGTTACGGCTTTCATCAGGAGTGACGGCTATGAACAAGTCCGCCTCTTTAGCCCCTACCTCCTTCAATCCCTGAATGGAAGTGGGTGATGCCGTAACCGTCATCAAGTCAAAGTTGGAACTGAGCGTACTCAACCTTTCCTCGTTGTCGTCCATCAGTATGATGTCCTGTTTCTCGCGGGACAGCAATTTTGCCAAGTGTGTGCCTACTGCGCCGGCACCGGCAATAATAATCTTCATTGCTTTTCTATTACTCTTTCAACTGGCAACAAATTGTAGCCATTTTATGTTCTTTTTACTTACTGATCGTAGCCATTATCCCTTCTTCATCCATTCCGCACACGTGATATAATTGCTGTACCGTTCCGTGCTCGATGAATTGGTCCGGTACACCTATGCGTTCCACATGTGGTGTATATCCATTATCCGACATAAATTCCAGAATGGCAGTCCCCATGCCGCCTTTTCGTATGCCGTCTTCAATGGTGACGATGCGGGAAAATGAGCGTCCTATTTCGTGCAGCATCTCCTCATCCAAAGGCTTGAGGAAACGCAGGTCATAATGTGCTATTGAGATATTCTTTTCTTTTTCTGCCTGTTCTATGGCCTTTGAGGCTACATTACCTATTGGGCCGAGGGTGATGACAGCAAGGTCTTTACCCTCTTTCAGCTTGCGTCCTTTGCCTACGGGTATTTCTTCCAGCGGGCATTGCCAGTCCGTCAGCACACCCCGTCCACGCGGGTAACGGATGACGAACGGACCCTTGTCCGGCAGTTGCGCCGTGTACATCAGGCGGCGCAACTCGTGCTCGTTCATGGGTGAGGATATGGTCAGGTTGGGTACGGGGCGGAAGTATGCCAGGTCGAACACACCGTGGTGTGTCGGTCCGTCTTCACCTACCAGTCCGGCGCGGTCAAGGCAGAGCACGACGGGAAGTTTGAGAATGGCAATATCGTGAATTACATTGTCGTAAGCGCGCTGCATGAACGAGGAATAGATGTTGCAGAACGGTTGCATTCCTTCCTTCGCCATACCACCCGAGAAGGTGGCGGCATGTCCTTCGGCAATGCCTACGTCGAAAGCGCGGTCGGGCATTGCTTGCATCAGCATGTTCATGGAGCAGCCTGTAGGCATGGCAGGGGTGACACCGACAATGCGTGGATTCTGTTTGGCGAGTTCCACAAGGGTTTCGCCGAACACGTCCTGAAAGAGTGGGGGCAGGTTGTGTGTATCTGCCATGAAGCGTTCGCCGGTTTCGGGATCGAACTTGCCCGGTGCATGCCAGATGCCCGGTGCTATTTCGGCGGGTTTGAAACCTTTTCCTTTGATGGTGTGCAGATGCAGGATTTTCGGGCCTTTCATATCCTTTATATCCCGCAGAATCCGTGCGATATTTACTACATCGTGTCCGTTGATAGGACCGAAGTAGCGGATATTCATTCCTTCGAAAATATTCTGTTGTTGGGCAGCTATCGATTTCAGGCTATTGCCAAAGCGAATCAGTGCCTTGCGGCGGTTCTCGTTGAGGATACCTACCTTGAAGAGCATTTTTGATATTCTGAAACGCAACTGGTTATAGCGGTTGGAAGTCGTCAGATTGAACAAATACTGTTTCATGCCACCTACACTGCGGTCAATCGCCATGTCATTATCGTTGAGGATAATGAGGAGATTGTTTGATGTGGTGGAGGCGTTGTTCAAACCCTCGAAAGCCAGACCGCCGCTCATCGAACCATCGCCGATTATGGCGACCACATGGCGGTCTTCTTCGCCCTTTTCGGCGGCGGCCACTGCCATGCCCAGCGCAGCTGAAATGGAATTGGATGCATGTCCGCAAGTGAAAGTGTCATAGTCACTTTCGTCGGGAGAGGGGAATGGACGTATACCTTTGAATTTCCGGTTTGTAGAGAATGTTTCCCTGCGTCCGGTCAGTATCTTGTGTCCATAAGCCTGATGGCCTACGTCCCACACAATGCGGTCGTAGGGGGTATTGAACACATAGTGCAGGGCGACGGTCAGTTCTACCGTCCCCAGACTGGCTGCAAAGTGTCCCGGGTTGCACGAAACTTCTTTTATAATGTCTTGCCGCAATTCTTTGCAAACTTCCGGAAGTTGCTCAACACTAAGTTTACGCAGGTCTTCGGGGTTGAAAATGGAATTCAGCAAGTTATATGTTGTTGTCTCTGTCTTCATCTCTGTTCTGAGGATTACAAATTGCAAAATTAGTAAAAGAAAACGGAAGGTATTTCCTTTTTCTCCAAAAAAAACTCAATCCCCGGCTCTTTAACTTCTTCGGAGTTTTGCGGATGAGGACATTTTGCCGATTTTCTTCTATTCTGATTGGGCTATGAAAGAAGTTCATACTGCTTTTTCGTAACTTTCATACTTTTGTTTGTTTGTTTAGAAACAAATTGATTAGTTTTGCTGCGGCAAATATAAATTGGATTTTCGTATAGAAAACGCATGCCTTTAGAACTTGATTTAAAATGGAAAAAGAAAAAGATCTCTTGTTTAATGTAGCAGACATTGTGAAGCGCGCCAAACGTGTATTGAACTTTAAAACCGATGCTGACCTGGCTGCTTATCTGGGGGTGTCGCGTTCTACACTTAGTAACTGGGTTGCGCGAAATAGTATAGACTTTCCGTTGTTACTGAGTAAATTGAAAGATGTGGACTATAACTGGCTATTGCTGGGAAAGAAGCCCCTCATCCCTCAGTCGGAAACTTCCGATGCGCTGAAAGACCGCACTGTGATGCTGTATGATATCGCCGCTGCCGCTAACCTGCGGACCTTGCTTGCCAACAAGCAGCAGTACGTGGTAGGTAAAATACAAATTCCCAGTATTCCCGTGTGCGACGGTGCGGTCTACATCAGCGGAGACAGCATGTATCCCATCCTGAAGTCGGGAGACATCGTAGGTTTCAAGGAAATCAACAGCTTCGGAAATGTCATTTATGGTGAAATGTATCTGGTTTCATTCTGTATTGATGGCGACGAGTATCTGACAGTGAAATACGTGAATCGTTCCGACATAGAAGGGTATATCAGGCTGGTGAGTTACAATCCGCACCACGAACCGATGGATGTTCCTTTCTCTTCCATTCAGGCAATGGCTATTGTGAAATTCTCTATCCGGAAAAATATGATGATGTAAACAGAGAATTATGAACTTTTTTACTCCCGTTGAATTACCTTCCGGCCTGCCCCGTTTCGTCCAGTCGGACGAACTTCTGCTGATGGGGTCTTGCTTTGCCACCCATATCGGTGCATTGCTGGCAGACGCCAAGTTTCGTCCGGATGTGAATCCTTTTGGAGTCCTTTACAATCCACTGTCGGTTTCGGCAGCTTTGCGCGAGGTGGTGTCGGGCCGGATTTATACGGAAGAAGATTTGTTCTTCTTCCGTGAATGCTGGCACAGTCCGATGCATCACGGAGATTTCTCTTCCACTTCGGCAGAAGAAACTTTGCGGCGCATCAACACCCGTTTGCAAGCGGCGCATACCCGCATCCACCAGCTGAACTGTCTGCTGCTGACTTTCGGCACATCGTGGGTGTACGAACAAACAGGACGCGTTGTGGCAAACTGTCATAAACAACCGGAGTCTGTCTTTACCCGTCGCCGCCTTAGCGTGCAAGAAATAGTATCGGACTATACTTCCCTGTTCTCCGGCCTGATAGCCCGGAATCCGAAGCTGAAAGTCATCCTTACCGTCAGCCCTATCCGGCATGTACGCGACGGAATGCATGCCAACCAACTGAGCAAAGCTGCGCTTCTGCTTGCCATAGACCAGCTGCACGCTGCTTTTCCCGAACATGTCTTTTATTTTCCGGCCTACGAACTCTTGCTCGACGAGCTGCGCGACTACCGTTTTTATGCCGACGACATGGTGCACCCATCCCCCCAAGCGGTGCGCTACGTATGGGAGAAGTTTGTGCAGACCTGCCTCTCTGAGGATGCGTTAGAGATTATGCAGGAAAGTGAAAATATCAATAAAGCGTTATCTCACAAGCCTTTTCATCCGGAGTCAGACGAGCATAAGCGTTTTTTAGGACAAATTGTGTTAAAAATAGACCGACTTAACAAAAAATACCCGTACTTAGATTTCCAAAACGAGAAAGAAATATGTCATATACAATTGAAACAATAGCCGAACGCATCGGTGCACGGCGTGTGGGGGACGCGCCGGCAACCATAGACTGGTTACTGACCGACAGCCGTTCCTTGAGTTTCCCCGAAGAAACGCTGTTTTTTGCTTTGGCCACCAAACGCAACGACGGCGCCCGCTATATCCCTGATTTATACTCCCGAGGCGTCCGCAACTTTGTGGTCACCCAAGAAACCCTTAAAGCAATTGACAATGGACAATTGACAATTGACAATTCTATGCAGCGTGACGGTGCGCAGCCCATTGTCAATTGTCAATTGTCAATTGTCAATTTTTTAGTGGTTTCCGATCCCCTAAAGGCCTTGCAGAAGTTGGCAGAGCAACATCGGGAGCAGTTCCAGATACCGGTAATCGGCATTACGGGCAGCAACGGAAAAACCATTGTGAAAGAGTGGCTTCATCAATTGCTCAGTCCTGAACGGGTGATTGTCCGTTCACCACGCAGTTATAACTCGCAGATTGGCGTTCCTTTGTCTGTTTGGCAGATGAACGAACAATCCGAACTTGCTATCTTTGAAGCAGGCATTTCGGAAATGGGAGAGATGCGTGCCTTACAGAATATCATCAAGCCTACTATTGGCATACTGACCAATATTGGTGGTGCTCATCAGGAGAATTTCTTCTCTCTACAAGAGAAATGTATGGAGAAACTGACGTTGTTCAAAAACTGTGATGTGGTTATTTATAACGGAGACGATGAATTCATCAGTAACTGCGTGGCGAAATCCATGCTCAGTGCCCGTGAGATAGCGTGGAGCCGGAAGGATATGGAGCGTCCTCTATTTATTAGTAAGGTGGAGAAGAAGGAGGATTGCACGGTCATCTCTTACCGCTATCTGGAGATGGACAATACGTTTATGCTGCCTTTCATTGACGATGCTTCTATTGAGAACTCTCTGAACTGTCTGGCGGCCTGCCTCTATCTGATGCTTCCTGCCGGGAAGATTACGGAGCGTATGACGACTCTGGAGCCGGTGGCTATGCGTCTGGAAGTGAAGGAAGGCAAAAATGGTTGCCTGCTGATAAATGATAGCTATAACAGCGACCTTGCTTCGCTGGACATTGCGCTCGATTTTCTGTACCGCCGTTCGCAGAGCAACGGATTGAAACGTACACTGATCCTTTCAGATATACTGGAGACAGGGCAGAATGCACCGACGCTTTACCGGAAGGTTTCGCAACTGGTGGGCAGCCGTGGTATCGAGCGTATCATAGGGGTGGGGAGTGAGATTTCTTCGTGTGCTGCACGGTTTGATATCGAAAAGGCTTTCTATCCTGATACGGAGGCATTGTTGCGCGCCATTTCGCGTGGAGACTTGCGACTGGAAAATGAGATTATATTGATAAAAGGCGCCCGTCAGTTCGGCTTCGACACTTTGACGGAAGAACTGGAGAAGAAGGTGCACGAGACGATTCTTGAGGTGAATCTTGGTGCCATGGTAGCCAACCTGAACTATTATCGCAGCCGGTTGAGGCCGGAGACAAAGATGGTATGTATGGTGAAAGCCTCTGCCTATGGTGCCGGTTCGTATGAGATTGCCAAAACGTTGCAGGAACATCATGTCGATTATCTGGCGGTGGCTGTGGCGGACGAAGGTTCCGAACTGCGTAAGGCGGGCATCACGGCAAGCATCATCATCATGAATCCCGAGATGACGGCGTTCAAGACCATGTTTGACTATAAACTGGAGCCGGAAGTGTATAGCTTTCATCTGTTGGATGCGCTGATCAAGGAAGCGGAGAAGGAAGGTATCACTAATTTCCCTATTCATATCAAACTGGATACGGGTATGCATCGCCTGGGATTCGCTGCCGACGATATGCCACGGCTTATTGAGCGTTTGAAAAGCCAGAATGCGGTGATCGCGCGTTCGGTGTTCTCTCACTTTGTGGGTAGTGATGCGGCACAGTTTGATGCGTTTACACGTGGGCAGATCGAGGCGTTTGAAGCGGCATCCATGCAATTGCAGGAGGCGTTTCCGCATAAGATACTGCGGCATATCTGCAACTCGGCAGGTATCGAGCGTTTCCCGGGGGCGCAGTTTGATATGGTGCGTCTGGGCATCGGTCTGTATGGTATCAGCCCGATTGACAACAGTATTATAAATAATGTGAGTACGCTGAAAACGACCATCCTGCAAATACGTGAAGTGCCCGAAGAAGATACGGTGGGATATAGCCGCAAGGGACACCTGACGCGTAATTCGCGCATTGCCGCATTGCCTATCGGGTATGCCGACGGGCTGAACCGCCATCTTGGTAACGGTCATGCTTATTGCCTGGTGAACGGGCAGCGTGCGCCTTATGTTGGCAATATCTGTATGGATGTCTGCATGATCGACGTGACGGATATAAACTGTAAGGAGGGCGATACGGTAGAGATATTCGGTGACCATCTGCCCATTACGGTGCTTTCTGATATACTCGAAACTATCCCTTACGAAGTGTTGACGAGTGTCTCGATGCGGGTGAAACGGGTGTATTATCAGGATTAGCCGTCCATCCGTGAGTTGTATGCTCTTCCCGGATATTCGGCTTGGCGCAGAAAGTTTTCGTTTTAATCAGTGTAAATCTGTGTAATCTGTAGTGAAACCATTATATTTGCATCAAATTAAAAAATACTACGGATATGACAAACTTACTCTTATTAGGCTTTTTGCCCAGTGGGTCCGAATGGGTCATCATTGCTTTGCTAATCCTGTTGTTGTTTGGTGGTAAGAAAATCCCCGAACTGATGAAGGGACTCGGAAAAGGCGTGAAGAGCTTCAAGGAAGGTGTGAACGAAGCAAAAGAAGAAATCAATAAAACCAAGGAAGATATAGACGAGCCGGTTTCAAAGGAGAAATGATAATTTAGTGTTCTGCTTTTGATAGTCGGTAGTATCTGTCATCCTTTGACAAGCTCAGGATGACAGATAGTCCGTATATCTAAACCATACACCCCTCTGAATTATCTTTTCCTTATAGTATAAACTAAGTTATGCGAATCAGGAGTTGAATTTAGCTCCTGATTATTAGGATATGAATCAAATGGGTACGCGGATAACGCGGATAAGGCGGATGAACGCGGACTTTAATTTCTTAATAGTATAGCGCAGCTTAAGCTTGAAAGGCTTTCATCTTATAGCCCAGGGCAACGCCCTGGGAATGAACCGTACCACACAATCTTACGCCCTGTAAGGGCATAATACCACATACGGGCTTTTGCCCTTACAGGGCAAAGATACATACATACCAATCCCCAGGGCGTTGCCCTGGGCTATAAGATGAAAGGCTTTCAGCCTTAGGCTGCGCAAAATTATCGTCTATCTCATTCCTTATTTGCTTCATTTCTGTACCGTTATGAATCTGTTTCAACTCCTGATTCGCATTAATTATGAGTGAGTACTTATCTTTTATACTTTGTAGTCTGTAGCTTTTTCACTCAATTATGGCGGATAAAGAACTAACTTTTTGGGATCATTTGGACGAATTGCGCCGTGTGCTGTTTCGCGTACTCGGCGTATGGTTTGTGTTGGCTGTCGGTTACTTCATTGCGATGCCGTGGCTGTTTGATAATGTAGTGTTGGCACCTTGTCACAATGATTTTATCTTTTATGACGTATTGCGTTATGTAGGTAAAGTCTTCGATCTTCACGATGATTTCTTTACACAGGATTTCCATGTCAAACTTATTAATATCAATCTGGCAGCCCCCTTCTTTATACATATGTCCACCGCTTTCTGGATGTCGGTGGTGACGGCTACACCTTATATTTTCTTTGAAATATGGAAATTTATCAGTCCCGCACTCTATCCCAATGAGCGCCGTGGGGTAAAGAAAGCCTTGTGCATCGGTACGGTGATGTTTTTCCTCGGCGTGCTGCTGGGCTATTTCATGGTTTATCCGTTGACGTTGCGTTTCCTTTCCACTTATCAATTGAGCGCGGCTATCGAGAATCAGATTTCCCTGAACTCCTATATAGACAATTTCATGATGCTGGTGCTTTGCATGGGCCTTGCCTTTGAGTTGCCATTGGTGACCTGGCTGCTTTCATTGCTGGGACTGGTGCACAAATCTTTCCTGCGTAAGTATCGCCGTCATGCACTGGTGATTATCGTAATTGTCGCAGCTATCATTACCCCGACGGGCGACCCTTTCACTCTGACCGTGGTTTCCGTTCCGCTTTATCTGCTCTATGAGTTGAGTATCTTGATGATTAAGGACAAGAAGACCGACGCGGACGAGACTGATGAAGACAAGGAGGAATGATGGAAGAAGACGTACACGAATACTATCACTTTTTACTTACCGTCTGCCGAGATGAAGATATCCCGCTGACGGCGGCTTACCGCCAGCTCCGTGAGTTTCTGGAACGCCTTTGCCGTACACAGATGCCGGATGGCAGCTTGCAAATGACCGATCTCTCCGCACGCATCAGTTTCGTAGCGTCCAAAGCCGGACTATCTGTCGTAGAACAAAATCGTCTGCATACTTTCCGTCTGACTTCCAATGCCGTACTGAACCGGCAGGCTGAACCCTCGCGTGAGAACCTCTTACGGGATGTCAAGACACTGGCTTTCTTTGTGAAACGGCTTACGGGAGACGAAATTCCTGCCGTGCTCTATCGCCTGTTACCTCGTGCAGATGCCACTTATATCGTTTCTCCACCCGCCAGGGAACGGATAAGACGGATGCGTGTCTGTTTCCAGTATGCCGATGAGGCCTTTTTATATGTATCTCCTGTAGACACCGTTGCCGACGAACCGTTGCGGGTGCGTTATAATGTGCCGCAGGTGAATGAAGAGTTTGCCGAAACCTGTCGGCTGCTGTGGCGTCATGCGCAAGTCAACTTGCTGGATGTGGCTGTGGATGAAGCAGGCATCCTGACGCCTTCCTTTATCATATTGGAGCCTGATTATCTGTTGGATATCAGTTCTCTTGCAGAATGTTTCAAAGATTACGGGCATCATCCCGCCAATTATCTGCTGGCGCGCTTGCAGTCGCCCGATAATACACGTCCTCTCTTGCTTGGTAACATCGCCAATCTTTTTCTGGATGAATGGATTTACGCTAAGGAAGAACCCGACTATCTGGCTTGTATGAAGAAAGCCTTCCGTATCTATTCCATTGAACTGGCTGCCTGTGCTGATTTACTGGACAGGGAGAAGGAAAAAGAGTTTTTTGCGGATTGTAAGCGGCACTTCGACCATATCCGGCAAACGGTGACGGAGACATTCCGCGCTCCCGGTTATGAACTGGACAAGGCGGATGCGGTGTTGGAACCTACCTATATTTGTGAAGCCCTGGGCTTGCAAGGACGTTTGGACTATATGCAGCGTGACATGTCGTCTTTCATAGAAATGAAGTCGGGCAAAGCGGATGAATACTCTATCCGGGGCAAAGTGGAACCAAAGGAAAATAACAAAGTACAGATGCTGCTCTATCAGGCTGTGCTGGAATATTCTATGGGGATGGATCACCGCAAAGTGAAGGCGTATCTGCTGTATACCCGTTACCCGTTGTTATATCCTGCCCGCCCATCCTGGGCGATGGTGCGGCGTGTAATGGATGTACGTAACCGGATTGTGGCAAATGAATACGGCATGCAGTTGCGCAACAGCCCGCACTACACCGCGGAACGGTTGAAGGATATCAATCCGGATACGTTGAACGAGCGTCATCTGGACAATACTTTGTGGAAACGCTATCTTTGCCCGTCCATTGATGCTGTGACGCAGCGTATCTGTAAGCTTACTCCGCTGGAACAGTGTTATTTCCATACGCTCTATAACTTTATAACCAAAGAATTATATACTTCCAAATCGGGAGATGTTGACTATGAAGGCCGTACAGGTGCCGCTGCGTTGTGGCTGTCTACGCTTGAAGAAAAGTGCGAGGCGGGCGAGATTTTGTATGACCTGACCATCAAGGAGAACCATGCGGCGGATCTGCATAAGGCGTATCTTGTGTTGCTGCGGGCGAATGATGATTCGCCCCTGCAAGGTGAACATAATGCTTGTGGGGGCGAATCATCATTCGCCCGTCCTTCACAGGCTTTACCGAATTTCCGCGAAGGTGATGCCGTCGTCCTGTATCAACGTAATAACGCCGCGGATAATGTAACCAATAAAATGGTATTCAAAGGAAATATCGAACGGATCACCGACCGGGATATCCGTGTCCGCCTCCGTGCTTCTCAGCAAAACACCTCTGTGCTTCCTCTTGACAGCCGCTATGCCATTGAGCACGACTATATGGATACTTCTTTCCGCAGTATGTATCTGGGGCTTTCCGCTTTTCTTTCCGCGAACAAGGATCGCCGGGATTTATTATTATTCCAGCGTGAACCGGAATTCGACCCTTCTTTTGATGCTTGCATTGCGGCTGCTCCGGATGATTTCTCCCGTATCACCCTGAAAGCTCAGGCAGCAAAGGATTATTTCCTTCTGGTCGGCCCTCCGGGTACGGGAAAAACTTCCCGCGCTTTGCGTGGTATGGTGGAAGCTTTCTATCGTGAGGGAAAACAGATATTACTGCTTTCGTATACGAACCGTGCAGTAGATGAAATATGCAAGACGCTCTCTGCTATAACGCCCGGGATTGATTTTATCCGTATCGGGAGTGAACTTTCCTGTGATACTTCTTTCCGCTCACATCTGATAGAGAATGTGTTGGAACCTTGTTCCACACGTCGTGAAGTGCATGCCCGGATAGAACGTTGCCGTGTTTTCGTAGGTACAGTCTCCACATTCTCTTCCAAGACCGAACTTTTCCGTCTGAAGACTTTCGATGTGGCTATTGTGGATGAAGCCACCCAGATACTGGAACCGCAATTGTTGGGACTTCTCTGTGCCCGGAACGTGGCTGGCGGAAATGCCATCGGTAAGTTCATCCTCATAGGTGACCATAAGCAATTGCCTGCGGTCGTACTTCAATCGGAATCTCAATCGGAGGTCTGCGAGGATTGTCTGCACAGCATCGGACTGCATAACCTGAAAGATTCTTTTTTCGAACGTCTCTACCGTAAACTTGCCTGCACTGCTAATCACTTACCGCTAACCATGAATCATTTCCATGACATGCTTTGCCGCCAGGGACGCATGAACGTGGAAGTAGCGCGGTTTCCGAACCGTGCCTTCTATGGTGGGTTACTGGAAACAGTCGGCTTGCCGCATCAGCAAGGCGAACTTGTACTTGCTCCGGAACTTGAAGGAGATGAGTTTGCAGATATATTGGTACGTCGCGTGGCGTTTCTTCCTTCCGAACCGGAAGCTGCATCACAATCGGCAAAGATTAATCATTTTGAAGCACAGCTTGTGGCCCGGCTGGCTACTGCTGTCTATCGGCAATACGAGGCTGGCGGTCCGGGCTTCCAGCCTGCCCTGACTTTGGGGATCATCACCCCTTATCGTAGTCAGATAGCCCTCATTAAAAGCGAAATAGCGGCTTTGGGAATCCCGGCCTTGAACGACATCCTGGTAGATACCGTCGAACGTTTTCAGGGAAGCGAGCGCGATGTGATCATTTATTCCTTCTGTGTGAATCGTACTTACCAGCTAAAGTTCCTTGCCAATCTTACGGAAGAGAGAGGAGTGTGGATTGACCGTAAACTGAACGTAGCTCTTACCCGTGCCCGCAAGCAATTGTTTATGACAGGAGTGCCCCATTTGTTACAACAAAACCCTATCTATGCGGACTTGTTAGATACGGTTCTCTAAGGCTTCGTCGCCCTCATTTAGCAAATCTTAAACGTTCCTCTTTTCTTTATATATTTTATTAGTATTTCTGAATGAGATAAACCCCTATATTTGTCGCACGTTTTTTTCATAGAGATTTAGATTTAAGGTTAGAAGAATTGTGGAAGTCGTGAGACTTCCCTTTTTTTCACCTTGAAGTTTTGCGCTCCCGTATCTCTCATGGACCGTTTGAAGGTAAAATTGCTAAAGTATACTGAGGTTCACGTTTTTCACGGGAGAGAGCAGAAGAGAGTCGCTTCGTGAGAAGGGGCTTTTTTTGTGTCTGTACTTTTCCTATATATACTAAAAAAGGTGCCCCCTGCAAAGAGAGCACCTTTTTCGTTATTTGTTTATACTATGATTCCGGTATTATTCCAATACGATAGGTTTGTATTTCGGAACCAACGCCTTCATTACAACCCAACCAATCAAATAAGCTACTGCACATACGCAGAAGATGATGAAGTATCCTGCGGGTTTACCGGAGAATCCCATAAATTCCATAGCAGGACGTACGAACTGTGCACCTTGCTCAAGTAAATCATGAGTCATTTCCACTTCTTTTCCATCTACCATTGTGCTTCCGGATGAATATACGAACAAGTTACCGGCTACTTTCTGGAGAATCATTGAGCCGAAACCACCGGCCATACCACCGATACCCGTAATACTTGCAATAGCTGCTCTCGGGAACATATCACTTACAGTAGAGAAGATGTTGGCAGACCAAGACTGGTGAGCTGCACCACCGATACCGATCATGATTACCGGCAACCACGGAGAAATCGTACCCAAAGGCTGTGCCAGCAATACTACCAGCGGGAAGAATGCGAAGATCAACATCGCACGCATACGTGCTGCATAGGGGTTCAAACCGGTCCTGTTGATAATAATGGTAGGCAATTTACCGCCATAGATAGAAAGCATCGTGATGGCATATAGAGTAAAGATCAATGCGATACCCAATCCTTCGGAGGTTTTGATACCGAACTGTGTGTTCAGATAAGAAGGAGTCCAGAACAAGAAGAACCACCATACACCATCAGTCATGAATTTACCGAAAGCGAATGCCCACGTCTGTTTGTAGCTGAAGCATTGCCAGAATTTCATCTTCTTTTCGTCTTTCTCTTCTACAACGGGAGCTGCACCTTCTTCGTGCTTGTCTTGTTCGATGTATTCAAGCTCGGCTTTGTTCACGTGCTTGCTTTCAGAAGGTTTAGAGTACATGAATACCCAAAAGCCCATCCAGATAAATCCAAGACCACCAATTACGATGAAAGCCATTTCCCAACCCCATGCCTTGGCAAGCAAAGGAATAGTCAACGGAGCAACCAGGGCACCGATAGAAGCACCGGCATTGAAGATAGAAGTAGCATACGCGCGGTCTTTCTTAGGGAAATACTCAGCAGTCACTTTGATGGCTGCGGGGAAGTTACCCGCTTCACCAAGTGCCAGTACACAACGGGCTGCAAGGAAACAGTACATACTGATGGTGGCGATAGTTACCACTACATCACCTGTAGCGCCCATAAGTTCGGCTGCACTGTGCAGACCTACGAAATGTTCGGTTACAACACCGCAAAGAGCGTGAAGACAAGCACCTGCCGACCATACGCCGATAGCCCAGAGGAAACCTTTCTTAGTACCCATCCAGTCGATAAAACGACCGGCAAACAACATACATACTGCATAAACAATAGAGAAAACAGAAGTGATAGTTCCGTAATGTGATTCGTCCCAGTGGAATTCAGGTTTGATAAATTCATCCCACGTCAATGACAGCACCTGGCGGTCAAGGTAGTTTACTGTTGTCGCAAAAAATAACATGGCACAGATGGTCCACCTGTAGTTGGTCATCTTTCCCATTGCATTTTGATTTAAACTCATGATACGTTGATTTAAAATTATTAATTCTTATTTCTGGGGCCAAAAATACACATTATTTGATGTAAATCAATACATTTTTCGTCTAATTTCCTGCAATTTTTGTTTCAAGTGCAAATAAATGGCAAAAAAACTCGTTATCGTGCACGAAAACACTCGTTCTCGTACACGAAAAACTAACTTTACGGAGGGCAAAAATAAATAATGCACCTTTTCAGTCGAAAAGTACACAACGTTTTAGGTGAGAACCGCTATCTTTGTCACATTACTTAATATAATCTATATACCTAAAAACAAGAA
Source organism: Bacteroides stercorirosoris (assembly GCF_900142015.1). Classification (GTDB taxonomy): domain Bacteria; phylum Bacteroidota; class Bacteroidia; order Bacteroidales; family Bacteroidaceae; genus Bacteroides; species Bacteroides stercorirosoris. The sequence goes on along the minus strand of NZ_FQZN01000002.1, from coordinate 263,028 downwards.
CAGAATGATGAACAATCTACTTTGTAAAACTTTTGTTATGGGAGCATTGATTTGCTCCACCCAGTTAGCTGCTCAGAAGGTAAGCGATAAGCAACCGTGGTCGGTACGTATGGTAGAGTCGGAAATGATTCGTTGCCCGGAATCATGGCAATTGGATTTCCAACCGAAATTGAAATGGGATTATTGCCACGGACTGGAATTGCAGGCCATGCTGGATGTATATGATGCGTATGGAGATCAGAAAATGTTCGACTATGCCCTGGCCTATGCAGACACAATGATACACAAAGACGGAAGTATTGAAACCTATAAACTGCATGAATATAATATTGACCGTCTGAACTCAGGAAAGTTCCTGTTCCGTATCTACGAACAGACGAAAGACGAGAAATATAAAAAAGCGATTGACTTGCTACGCAGCCAGCTTGATACCCATCCGCGTAATGATGATGGCGGTTTCTGGCATAAGAAGGTTTATCCGAACCAAATGTGGCTGGATGGCCTCTATATGGGAGCGCCTTTCTATGCCGAATATGCTTTCCGCAACAATCGTGTACAGGATTATAAGGATATTGTCAATCAGTTCATTACAGTGACCCAACATACATACGACCCGAAGAACGGACTCTATCGTCATGCTTGCGATGTAAGCCGCAAGGAGCGTTGGGCAGACCCCGTTACAGGACAATCGCAACACAGCTGGGGGCGTGCTATGGGCTGGTATGCTATGGCATTTGTTGATGCACTTGACTTTATCCCGAAGCATGAGGCCGGACGTGATTCGATGTTGGTTATCCTTAATAATATTGCTGCACAAGTGAAGCGTATACAAGATCCGAAGACAGGATTGTGGTATCAGGTGTTGGACAAGAGCGGTGAGAAGGGGAACTATCTGGAGTCTTCTTGCTCTACTATGTTCGTATATGCATTGTTCAAAGCTGTTCGTAAAGGTTATATTGATAAATCTTATCTGAAAGTAGCGCTGAAAGGTTATCAAGGTATTCTCGATAACTTCATCGAAGTGGATAAAAACGGTGTGGTGACTATAACCAAGGCTTGTGCGGTTGCCGGTTTGGGCGGTAAGAACTACCGTATGGGCGACTACACCTATTATATAAATGAAACAATCCGTAGTAATGACCCCAAAGCGGTAGGTCCGTTTATCATGGCAAGCCTGGAGTGGGAGCGCCTGCAACAAGTTAAGGAAATCGTAAATCAGAAATAAGACAATGAAACGACTGACCTATTATTTATGTGGTATCGCCCTCTTGCTCGTGGGCATCATGCCGATGTCGGCACAGTCCCAATATAAGGATACGATTGTAGTAGCCCGCGACGGTTCGGGTGACTATCGTACGCTGACAGAAGCAATGGAAGGCATTCGCGCCTTTATGGACTATAAGGTAACGGTGCTGGTGAAGAATGGCGTTTATAAGGAGAAAGTAATTATCCCGTCCTGGGTTCAGAATGTGGATTTCATTGGTGAAAGCGCGGAAAAAACGATTATCACTTATGATGACCATGCCAATATCAATAAGATGGGAACTTTCCGTACCTATACAGTGAAAGTGCAGGGCAACAACATCACTTTCAAGAATCTGACTATAGAGAACAATGCTGCCAGGCTGGGACAAGCTGTTGCACTCCATACGGAGGGGGACAAGCTGGTGTTCATAAACTGCCGCTTTCTGGGAAACCAGGATACTATCTATACAGGTGCCGCAGGCACACGCCTGTATTTCGTGGATTGCTACATCGAAGGAACCACCGATTTTATTTTCGGCCCTTCTACCGCCTTATTTGAGAATTGCGAAATTCGTAGCAAAACCAATTCTTACGTGACGGCAGCTTCTACCCCCGAAGATATTGCAGTAGGCTATGTTTTCAAAAGTTGCAGGCTGACTGCCGAACCGGGAGTGGATAAAGTATATCTGGGACGTCCCTGGAGACCATACGCCGCTACCGTATTCATCAATTGTGAGATGGGCAAGCACATTCGTCCCGAAGGATGGCATAACTGGGGCAAAGCGGAAAATGAACGGACGGCTCGCTACGCTGAGTATGGAAGTAAGGGGGACGGTGCTTCGGTGACCGGTCGTGTGAAATGGGCGCAGCAGCTGACCAAGAAGGAGGCAGTCCAATACGATGACCTGAATTATATCTATAGAATGTGCAGTGACTGGAAGCCTGTGAATTAGGTACTTAGCTTCCTGCCTACAAGAAGTTAACTTCTTGTCGACAGGAAGCTAACTCTTTGTTGACAGGAAGTTAACTTCTTGTTGACAAGGTATTGGTTTTATCGCAAATATTAATTATTCTACCGATTGCGGCATTTTTTACACTTCAAAACCTCTGTTTTTGGGTAATATTGCACCCGGAAAATTAAGAATACTATTTTATAAATAATGAACCATGAAACATAAGTTGACATTACTGTTGGGCTTGTTCTTTCTGCTCTCCGCTTTCAGAGCCGATAAACCTGTGATTACTATTTTTATGATTGGTGACTCTACAATGGCCAATAAACCGTTGACGGGTGGAAACCCCGAACGTGGCTGGGGACAGATGTTGCCCGGTTATCTTTCCGAAGAAATTCGCGTGGACAATCATGCTGTGAACGGGCGCAGTTCCAAGAGCTTCATTGATGAAGGACGCTGGGAGAAAGTCATTTCGCAGGTGAAGAAAGGAGACTACGTATTTATCCAGTTCGGACACAATGATGAGAAGTCGGACCCGAAACGTTATACCTCTCCGGGCGGCACCTTTGATGGGAATCTGAAACGATTTGTGAACGAGACACGTGCCAAAGGCGGCATTCCGGTCTTGTTTAACTCTATCGTGCGCCGTAACTTCGGGACGGCAAACGGAAATGTGGTGGCTCAGGCCATCAGCCAGGATGACATACAGAAAGGAGTGAATCCGGATGCGAGGCGGGAGGCTTCGGAACAACCTGCAGCCGCAGAAAGTGATAAACTGATTGATACGCATGGTGCTTATCTGGACTCTCCGCGAAATGTTGCGAAAGAGCTTGGAGTGGCATTTGTGGATATGAATAAGGTTACGCATGAGCTGGTGGAGGGTATGGGACCCGTAGAATCGAAGAAACTGTTCATGTGGGTACCTGCCAATCAGGTTGCCGCCCTGCCTAAGGGTCGTGAAGATAATACTCATCTGAATGTTTATGGGGGCCGTATAGTGGCCGGTCTGGCTATGGATGCAATAGCTAAGGAAGTGCCGGAACTGGCGAAATATGTCCGTCATTATGATTATGTGGTGGCGCAAGATGGTAGCGGAGATTTCTTTACGGTGCAGGAGGCTATTGATGCCGTTCCCGATTTCCGTAAGAATGTACGCACTACGATATTGGTTCGCAAAGGCGTGTATAAGGAGAAAATCGTGGTTCCGGAAAGTAAAATCAATGTTTCATTGATCGGGCAAGACGGAGCTGTGCTTTCCTACGACGATTATGCACAGAAAAAGAATTGTTTTGGTGAGGAAAAGGGAACTTCCGGTTCGTCTTCCTGCTATATTTATGCTCCCGATTTTTATGCGGAGAATATCACGTTTGAAAACTCTTCCGGCCCGGTGGGGCAGGCTGTGGCTTGTTTTGTCAGTGCCGACCGTGTTTACTTCAAGAACTGCCGTTTTCTCGGTTGCCAGGATACACTCTATACCTATGGGAAAGGTTGCCGCCAATATTATGAAGATTGCTACATAGAAGGTACGGTCGATTTCATTTTCGGCTGGTCGACGGCGGTATTCAACCGTTGCCATATCCATAGTAAAAGAGGTGGTTATGTGACGGCACCTTCCACCGACCAGGGACAGAAGTATGGTTATGTATTCTATGACTGCCGGTTGACGGCTGACGACGGTGTGGACGATGTGTATCTTTCACGTCCCTGGCGTCCGTATGCGCAGGCGGTCTTTATCCGTTGCAATTTAGGTAAACACATTATTCCCGCCGGTTGGAATAACTGGGGAAATAAGGAAGCCGAGAAGACCGTATTTTATGCTGAATACGAAAGTACAGGTGAAGGAGCTAATCCGAAAGTACGTGCTCCTTTCTCCCGTCAGTTGAAAAACATCAAAGGCTATGAGCCCGAAACTGTACTTGCCGGAGTAGACGGATGGAATCCGTTGAAAAACGGGAATGAGTTATTGGTAATAAAACGCTGATAAGAACTGAAAATAAATAAGAACTGAAAAACATTAAAACACAATGATGAAAAAGAACCTGTTTGTATTGCTGTTTGCTTTGTTACTTCCGCTGTCGTTTGCATCTGCGGAGAATTATCCGTACCGGAGCGATGTCCTTTGGGTGACCGTACCCAATCATGCCGACTGGATTTATAAGACCGGAGAGAAAGCTACGGTTGAAGTACAATTCTATAAATATGGTATTCCACGGGATGGTGTGACCGTATCTTATGAGATAGGTGGAGATATGATGCCTGCCGAAACGTCCGGTTCTGTCACCTTGAAACAAGGCAAGGCTGTGATTACCATCGGAACCATGAAGGAACCGGGATTCCGTGATTGCCGGATGACGGCAACTGTGGATGGAAAGAGCTATAAGCACCACGTAAAAGTCGGTTTCTCTCCGGAGAATATCAAGCCTTATACGCAGATGCCCAAAGACTTTAAAGAATTCTGGGATAACAATAAAGCGGAAGCCGCCAAATATCCGCTGACTTACACGAAGGAACTGGCAAAAGAATACTGCACTGATAAGGTGGACTGTTACCTTGTCAAATTGATGCTGAATAGTCGTGGACAAAGTATCTACGGTTATCTTTTCTATCCGAAGAATGCAGCGAAAGGTTCTTGTCCGGTTGTGCTTTGCCCACCGGGAGCGGGCATCAAGACCATCAAGGAACCTTTGCGCCATAAATATTATGCAGAAGAGGGATGCATCCGTTTTGAAATCGAGATACACGGGCTGAACCCGACAATGACCGCAGAAGAATTCAAGGAAATCAGCGATGCCTTCAACGGCAGGGAAAACGGCTATCTGAACAATGGTTTGGACAATCGTGATAATTATTATATGAAACGTGTCTATCTGGCTTGTGTACGCAGCATCGACTTGCTTACTTCCCTGCCGGAATGGGACGGACGGAATGTTATTGTCCAGGGTGGCAGCCAGGGTGGAGCTTTGGCTCTGATTACGACAGGTCTGGACAATCGCGTCAGTGCTTGTGTGGCCAATCATCCCGCTTTGAGCGATATGGCCGGTTATAAGGCCGGGCGTGCCGGTGGTTATCCCCACTTCTTCCGCACGGCGGGGATGGATACACCCGATAAGCTCAAGACAATGGCTTATTATGATGTAGTGAACTTCGCCCGGCTGATAAAGGTGCCTACTTATATAACCTGGGGATACAACGACGATGTATGTCCGCCGACCACCAGCTATGCTGTTTATAACACGCTGGATTGTCCGAAAGAAGCCTTGATTACCCCGATTAATGAACACTGGACTTCCAATGATACGGAATATGGGCAGTTGAAGTGGATATTGAAACATCTGAAATAAACGGAAAGCACTTGATTGTTTATCCCCCCGGCTTCACTCTTGCATGAAAGAGTAAATCCGGGGGGATTTTTTGTGTCTGTATTGTGAGATTTTCCCCCTTATCCCATCTACAGCATATTTAGGATGGGGTAAGGTGATTTTTACACCGAATCAAGCATATTTTTCACCTGAAATAAATATATATTCCACTACTTTGCAAGTGCAAGGTACAGCCTATGGCACCTTGTTCATTAACCAAAATGAAGAGAATATATCTAAGTTTAATCAAAAAATCATTTACTTATGAATTACAGGAAAAAAGTCATGCTAATGCTCGGGGTTTTATCCTATCTCAATCTGGGGACTTTTTCTCAGGCTGCTCCGGCAGCGGTGGGAGGCACATCTATCCCAGGTGTGCAACAAGCTTCTAATGACAAAAAAGCAATTAAGATTTCCGGTTTGGTAAAAGATGCCGCCGGTGAACCTATTATTGGTGCTACCATTCTGGAAAAAGGAACCTCCAACGGGGTTGTTTCTGATATGGATGGTAACTTTACTATGAATGTGTCTGCTAATGCAGTGCTGCATATTTCATATATAGGTTATGTAGACCAGGATATAGCCGTAGCAGGCAAGAGTGTTTTCAATATTCAGTTGGACGAAGACACGGAGGTTTTGGATGAGGTAGTGGTTATCGGTTACGGTACGGTGAAACGTCGCGACCTGACCGGAGCGATAGCTTCGGTGAAAGGAGATGAAGTTGCAGCCAATCCCGTTTCGAATGTTGCACAGGCATTGCAAGGGCGTCTACCAGGTGTGAATGTGATATCACAGGACGGTCGTCCGGGCGCTACCATCTCGGTGCGTGTACGTGGCGGTGGTTCTATCACACAGTCCAATGACCCTCTTTATGTGGTCGATGGTTTCCCGGTGAGCAATATCAGTGACATACCGGCTTCGGAAATAGAATCAATCGACGTATTGAAGGATGCATCGTCCACCGCTATTTATGGTGCACGCGGTGCGAATGGTGTAATCCTTGTCACAACCAAGAGTGCCAAAGAGGGACGGGTTAAAGTCAGCTACGACGGCTATGTACAGGTAAAGAATGTATCGAAGACGCTTGAAACCCTTTCTGCACAGGAATATGTTCTTCATAACTGGAGCTATGCGGCCTCACGCGGTACGGCCAATCAGGATGCTGTTGAGAAGTATTTCGGTTTGGGAAGCAAATACGGAAACCATTATGCAGACTATGCAAACGTGAAAGCACATGACTATACGGACGATGTGCTGCGTACCGCATTGACGCATAATCATAACGTAAACATCTCGGGCGGTACGGATAAAACGAAAGTGATATTCTCATTGGGTTATATCAATGATGAAGGTATCAAAATAAACTCTGATTACAACCGTCTGAATGCTTCTTTCAAGATTCGCCAGCAGTTGGCGAAGACACTCGACCTGGATGTTGATTTCCGCTATACGGAGTCCAACATGAACGGGCAGGAAGGAGTCACGAACGGTAAAGGTTCCAATGTGTCGGGAGCTTATCGTTACCGTCCTATTGACAATCCGCTGGGTGGAGTTTCTTACTCGGAAGTAGCATCGGGCTTCAGCTTCGGTGTGGCGAATATAGATGATAAACACAATCCGGTGGAACTGATCAACGACATCACGAACAAGTCCTATTCGCGTTCGTTAAGAGGATCGGCCGCTCTGTCCTGGGAGATTGTCAAGGGACTCGTAGCCCGTAGCGAATTGTCGCTTACACGCAGTTCGTCGAAGAGTACGTACTATGAGAACGGATATACCAACGGAGATAAGCGCGCTACTCTCAACCGCGGCATGGGAGACGGCTTGCGTTCGGTATCTACTCTTAACTATAATTTCGAACTTGGCAAGAACAACTCATTCTCAGTGCTTCTTGGTAACGAAATCTTGAAATCGGATTCTGAATCTTCTCAAATCACCGGTCGTGGCTATCCCGGCACGTTTGACTATGATACTACAATGGGATTGATTCATACGGCGACTACTTCTTTTTCCGCTACTAACTCTTATAGTGTCCCCGCCCGTACGGTATCATATTTCGGCCGTCTGAGCTATACGTTTATGGACCGTTACCTTTTCACCGGAACATTCCGTGCCGATGGTTCTTCAAAGTTTGCGCCGGATAATCGTTGGGGATATTTTCCCGCAGGTGCTTTTGCATGGCGCCTTTCGGAAGAGCCTTTCATGAGTGGAACAAAGGACTGGCTCTCCAACCTGAAACTTCGTCTGTCTTACGGTACTTCGGGTAGTGACAATATCAGTTCTAATCTGTGGCGTGAAACCTGGTCGAGCCTGGGTTCGGGCAGTAACCATACACCTATTAACGGTGAGCTTGGCTCGTTCTATCGTCCGGATGGTTTGCTGGCCAATTCCAAACTGAAATGGGAGACCACTATTTCCCGCAATCTGGGTGTTGACTTCGGATTCCTGAACAATCGTATCAATGGTAGCCTGGAAGTATACTGGAATACTACTAAAGACTTGTTGATGGCTGTGCCTGTGGATAATACGACAGGATATTCCTATCAGTTCCAGAACTTCGGAAAAACTTCCAACCGCGGAATTGAACTTTCGGTGAATGTGGATGTGATAAACAAGGGTGATTTCCGCTTCAATGTGGGCGCTATCTATAACTATAACCGCAATAAGCTGGATGAACTGCCCAATGCAGACCAGTATCTCTATTCTTCATACTGGGGTTCTTCCTCTTTGGTTCCTACCAACGATTATATGTTCGTCGAAGGAAAAGCAATCGGCCTGGTACGCGGATTTGTCAGCGAAGGATATTATACGGTGGATGACTTTAATTATACTAACGGCCAATATGTCTTGAAAGAAGGTGTGCCCGACATCACGAAAGCGCTGACGGCTACCTATATGCATCCTTACGACCTTCCTTCCGGACAGACTGCTTTCCCCGGTGCAGCCAAGTTCCGCGATGTGGATGAAAGCGGCACGGTTGACCTGGACGACGCTACTTGCCTGGGCGAGGTGATGCCCCGCCATACAGGAAGTTTCCAGTTGAATTTCAACTATAAGAATTTCGACCTTTCCACTAACTTCAACTGGACGGCCGGAGGTAAAATATACAATGTGGCCGCCATGATCAATGCATCCGGACAAGAGTTTGACGGTATCGGTGCGCAACGTGCATCGTGGGTGGCTGATGCCTTTAAGGTTTACAATGTGAATGCTGCGGGTGACTTATATGCGGTTACCAATCCTGATGAACTGAGAGCTTTGAATGCCAATGCCAAATATCACTTGCCTTACCACCAAAGCGGCATCACCTCATCAGAATGGCTGGAAGATGGTTCATATCTTCGTTTGCAGACGTTGACTTTCGGTTACACGTTGCCCAAAAACTTGCTGGCTAAAGTGAAAATAAATAAAGTACGCCTGTATCTCACGGCAACCAATCTGTTCACTATTACCGGCTACTCGGGCATAGACCCTGAGGTGAATGCCACTCCTACCGGGCAAAGCGGATTCTACAGTAATCTGAGAATCTTCCCGACACTCAATATGGACTTTGGTACCTATCCCCGTGCGCGTACATTCACTTTCGGTGCTAACATCACTTTCTAAACCGTCATTCAGTAATTGAAAAATAATAGAGAAAAAATATGAAAAAGATATTGAATATAGCTCTTGCAACAGTAGTCACATTTGCGATGAGCGGCTGTCAGGATTTCCTCGACACTTCGTCTCCGAGTGTAGTAGACCGCGATTTTGTTTTCTCAAATGAAGAGTCAGCGCGCGGTGCATTGTATTATGGTTATGAAACCCTTCGGGCAAACAGAAGTCTTCACAATGTAGGGTTCTTCTGGCATCCGGTCTGGGGGTCTGATATCGAAGATTCCCAGGACATCTATGACGAAGGTAGTGCCGGAATCTGTGAGAAATGGTTTTATCCCGGTGGTACGGGCTCTTATAACATCGACTCCGGAGAGGGTACGGAAGTGTTCACCAAGATTTACGAAACAATATCCGTGGCAAACTCTCTGATATCCAGCTTTGAAGCGCTTGATAACTTCCAGGAAATCATGACGGGGGAGCCAAACAATCTTTCGGACATTTACGGACAGGCCGTAGCTCTGCGCGCCACTTGCTATTGGGAGTTGTGCCGTTGGTATGGAGATGTGCCTCATGCGTTGAAAGCCGGTGAAAAAGCACAAGGGCTGACTTCCCGTTATGCCATCTATGATTATCATATCCGGAAGCTTCGGGAAGTGGAGCCCCATATGTATCGTCCGGGCGAAGGAACAACAAGGGCAGATGTGATGAACCGCACGTATGTTCAGGGACTTATAGCACGCCTTTGCCTTTACAATGGTGGCTATGCAACTCGCCGCACAGACCTTGGCGCTGATTTCTATGTAGACGGCGATGGTAAAACACTCTCCTTTGACGATTGGAGTGTAGAAAAGAATGGTGCCGTCTATGGCCGCCGTAGCGACTGGAAGAATCTGTATTCGATAGCCAAAGAATATCTCCAGGCTATTTATATGAATCCGGGTTCGGTGGTAATGCGTACGACAGACCCCCGTTCCACCGGCAAGAATGGACAGGAATATAATAATCCTTATCAGTACACATTCCAGCAGATGCATGCCGCTGACAACATAACGCTTGCTGATGAGTCTATTTACGAACTTCCTCATGAGTATAACGGTGGTTCTTCACGCCCTGCCTATATAGGCCGTCCGTCAACGGGTGGTAATGGACAGGCACCTTGTGTGGCTTGCGGACAGGATCGCATACAGGCACACTTCTATTATGGTTGGTTCGACAACAATGATATGCGTCGTGACGCTTCGGTTACAGTGACGGGCAGTACCGGCGGAGGCCAGGAGCTGATACAGTCATTCGACCGCAGTGCTTGGGGTAAAGGATGCGGTCCGGGTACTAATAAATGGGACTGGAACCGTATGACCTCACCTGACACACAGACTTATGGTAATTCCGGCATCAATTTCTCTTATATGCGTATTTCCGATGCTTATCTTATGCTGGCCGAAGTGTGTGCGGCATTGGGAGATGACGGTAATGCGAAGACCTATCTTGCTCTTGTTCATAACCGGGCATTCCCCGGCAATAACGACCCGAACTTCGAACAGTATATCTCAGATTGCGGTTCTGTCTACAATGCGGTACTGAAAGAGCGTGCTTTGGAGTTCAGTGGTGAAGGTGTGCGCCGTTTCGATATTATCCGTACAGGTATTCTTCCGGAAGTTGCCGTTGAAAATAGAAAAGTGATGAGTGCCATCATTGACGGTATTCGTAAAGATGGTTACTATACTTTTGATAACGGTAACCAGATACCTGCCTATATCTGGACAAAGATGGTTGACGCCAAATCCGAGTACGGATATAGGCTGACATCGCAAACTCCGGCAGACAAACAGGACGACCCTGTATTGTTCCCCGGCTGGCGTGGGCAACATGATGATTGGGGAAGTCTGGTTCCTGCTTATGCAGGCGTAACAATGACAAATGTTGCAATAAAAGGCTTGTTTGAGTACATAGCGCCGGGTTCGGCTGAGGCACAGGCTTTGGAGGCTGACGGATACGTACAGACTCCTTGGGCGATAGATATGTTGAAGTATGAAGATTCCTATGCGAAGAAACTTTTTGCCGGATATACGGATGAGGATTATGCGGCAAAGAATCCGCCTATACATTTATTGCCTAATGTTTATCAGGTATTGCTGAATTCGGGGATTACGAATGGCTACGGGTTTAAGCAACAATAGGTATAAAGAGTTGCCTAAACTCAATTACTGATTCGTATTATTCATTAATTTTGTATTTGAATGACAAACGTACATCAAATAATATGGTAAAAAGATTTGTTCTTTGCATGTTGTTAGGGTTGGCTACTTCGGTAGCCGCCCTTTCTCAGCAATTATCCGGTTATGAACTGGAAAGAGAAATGCCGGTCTTTTTGGACCAGCTGAAAAAAGAGCTGACCTACCCCATGGCTTGGGGAAACAGTTCCATTAAGAACTTTAAGAAGTGGCGTCGCCAGGCACGCAATACTGTGCTGGATGCAATGTTGGCTCCGCCGCCCCGTACCACAGACTATCAGGTTGAAGTAATTGCAGAAGAGCAGCGTGACGGATATAAAGCCCGGAAGTTGTGTTTTAACCTGACGGGGTATTCCCGGGTGAATGCTTATATGCTGGTGCCCGATGGGGAAGGGCCTTTCCCGGCTGTCGTATTGTTGCATGATCATGGAGGCCATTATACGATTGGTAAGGAGAAGATGATTCGTCCCTTTGGAGTGTCTTCGGAAGTATTGGCGGATGCTGATGGCTGGGCCAAACAGTGTTATGGCGGACAATACGTGGGCGATTATCTGGCATCTCACGGCTATGTGGTCATCTCTGTAGATGCTCTCTACTGGGGCGAACGGGGACGAAAGGAGGGTGCTGACGGCAGTAAATATGCCGATAATGCCGGAAACTTTATGATGCTGGGGCGTAGTTTGAGTGCCTTTATGAACTATGAAGATATGTATACGACTGATTTCTTGGCGACTCTGCCGGAAGTGGATTCCAAACGTATTGCCTGTATGGGCTTTTCGATGGGGGCATACCGTGCTTGGATGCTTTCGGCTCTGTCTGATAGGATTCAGGCTGGAGTTTCCGTTTGCTGGATGGTTACTACGGACTGTCAGCTTTCGTGGGAGTACGGCAGGGAACGGGGTGGGTTTGCCAACCAGTTGCCGGGCATCCGCCGTTATCTGGATTATCCGCATATAGCGTCCATTGCCTGTCCCAAACCGATGTTCTTTCTTAACGGGGAACATGACAAACTGTTTCCTCCTGTTGGGGTGAACGCAGCTTTTGCGGAGATGCGTAAAGTTTGGGAGAGTCGTTCGGCAGGCGATAAACTCGTTACGGAGTTATGGGATATGCCGCATGATTGCGGGATAAAAGTACAGGAAGCGATTTTAGCTTTTTTGAATAAAAACCTGTAAACTGTACAAAAATGAATTATTTCACCACAGATTACACAGATTAGCACAGAATTAATTTGTTAATAATCAGAGATATCTTCCCTAATCTGTGTAAATCTGTGTAATCTGTGGTGCATCAAAACCGCTACGGAAATGAATCAAAGCAAATTCTTGATTTGCATTAGTTACTAATTACCTGTTTCCGCTTTTCCTTATACTCCGTCGGGGTCATACCATACTGTTGCTTAAAGCATTTACTAAAGTAGTGGGAATCATTTAGTCCCACCATATAGGCTATCTGAGCCATATTATATTCTTCTGTTTCTATCAACTGGGCTGCCCGTTTCATACGAATCTCTCTCAGAAACTCAACAGGTGACAATCCGGTCAGCGTTTTCAGCTTTTTAAAGAATACGGAGCGGCTCATGTTCACTTCACCGGCAATATCTTCGACTGTGAGGTCGCCGTTATCCAGATGTTTTTCAATGGTTTCCATGACTTTATCCATGAACTTCCGGTCGTTGGGAGAGAGGGCAGGGGCTGTCACTTTTTCCGTTCCTTCCGGTTGTTGTTCGGCGGGAGAAGTCAATAGACTGGCACAATACAGTGCCTGCAACTTCTTGCGTTGCTCAAGCAGATTGAATATACGCGCTTTCAGATATGCGGCACTGAAAGGTTTGGTAATGTAATCGTCCACTCCTAGCTCCATTCCTTCTATCTTGCTTTCGATGGTTGATTTGGCAGTCAGCATAACGATGGGAATATGGCTGGTGGTCATTCCCTCCCTGAGTTCACGTGCCATTTCGATGCCGTCTTTTTCCGGCATCATTACGTCGCTGATGATGATGTCCGGCATATACTTCTTACTTTTCTCCAGTCCGGTATTTCCGTTCTCAGCCTCTATCACATTAAAGTATTGGGTAAAGATGGTTCTTATGAAAAAGCGTAGTTCCTGGTTGTCTTCCACTATCAGAATGGTTTCCCTTTCGCTGTTCAGGTTTTCTTCTTCGTTTCCGGTGAAAGAAGAAAGTGGGCTGCCGATGTGTGCTGTTGCAGTATCGTCGATTACATAATCGGACAGGATAAACTCGACAGTCTGGTCGAAGTGCTCTTTTCCTTTAGGCAATCGGACGGTGAAGCAGCTGCCCTCTCCAAGTTTGCTCCGAATGCTGATTGTGCCGTGGTGCATATCAATCAGTTCTTTCACAAGCGACAATCCAATGCCGGTGCTGGCCTGGTTGAAAAGATTCTTATCTACCAGGTTTTCAAACCGGACGAACAGGGATTTCTGTTTATTCTCGGCAATGCCGATGCCTTGGTCTTCTACTGCAATGTTCACATCATTCCCGTCTTCCTGCACGGTTACCTGAATCTGCTTGCCTTGGGGAGTGTATTTGAAAGCATTTGACAACAGGTTGAATAGTATCTTCTCCAGTTTGTCGGAATCTGCCCATATCTTGAGGGAAGAATTTGGCGTGCTCAGCCCGAAATCTATCTGATGTTCATCTGCCAGGCTATGGAAGTTCTCCATGATATGACGGATGAAAGGGATAAGGTCGATTTGCTGTACCCGCATCTTCATCTTTTTGTTTTGTATTTTGCGGAAGTCCAGAATCTGATTTACCAGGCGTAGCATGCGGTTGGTGTTTCGTTCCACTAAAACCAGCTGTTCCCGCTCTTCATTATTCAGTTTGCCGTGTTGCAGTACTTGCTCTATCGGGCCGGCAATCAGCGTCAACGGAGTACGTAGCTCATGCGATATATTCGTGAAGAAGCGTAATTTGATATCGGATATCTCCTGCTCCACGAACACTTTATGTTTGAGCCGGAAGATGGTGAAGAGGATATAAGTTGCTGTGAAAATGACTAATAAGATGAATAGTACATAAAGCGAATATGCCCACGGAGTTTCCCAAAAGGAGGGGAGCACGGTTATCTCTAATGTACGCGTATTTTCCACCCATATACCGTCACTGTTTGTGGAGCGGACTTTCAGGGTGTAGTGTCCTTTGGGCAGGTTGGTGTAGGTAGCGGTTCGCTGGTTGCCGATGTCATTCCAGTTATTCTCGAAGCCTTCCAACTTGTAGGAGTAGGAGATGTTTTCGGGATATTTCATGTCCAAGGCTGCAAATTGGATGCTGAAGCCGTTCTTGTCATGAGGTAGTGTCAGAAGTCGGGTATCGTCAATGTGAGTGGTGAGTATGCCGTCTTCTTCGGGGGGTACTGTCTTCTCGGCCTGCTGTAGCCGGGTGAAAATGATGGGAGGAATATAGGTACTGGTATTGATGGAGTCCGGGAAGAAGTAAAACGCTCCTTTCACCGTGTTAAACATCAAATAGTCGGATTCTGTCCGCAAGGCTACTCCTTCATTGAAATTGATTCGTTGCGGGAAAGTTCTGGAAGGATAGTTTATAATCTTGTCCGTGTCGGGAGTGAATTTGCATAATTCCTTCTCTGTGGCACACCACAAGTTGCCGTGTGTATCTTCCTGAATGGACAACAGGACATCCGACGGAAGTCCGTTTCTCATTGTATATGCCTGGAAGCGTGCCCGGTCTCCATCGAGTGAAAGCAGTTTGTTTAGTCCGCCTCCGAAAGTGGCGACATACATTTCTCCTTTCTTTGTGAAGAAAATGTTGTGCACATCGTTGTTGCTGAGGCTATTGGTATCTCCGGGTATGCGGCAATAACGCTGGAATTTTATTTCTTCCGGCTCGTTGAAGTTGCCTGAACACATCAGTAATCCCGTAGCGCTTCCTATCCAGATATTTTTCTGGGTATCGGATGTGATGAAGCGTGTACGGTAACATTGACTGATGGGATAGTTTTTCAGACGGTTCCGGTAGTTGATGAATCGGACGGGTTCTTGGTGGTTTCCCCGTTCCAGATAGTTTATGCCGCCCTCAAATGTGGCAATCCATATTCGTTGCCGGTGGTCTTCGTACAGGCTGTAAATCTCGTTGCCGCTCAGACTGTATATATCGTTTGTTTCAGCCGTATACTGGGTAAGGTGATAGTTCAATGGGTTATTCTGCGGTTTGGCGGCAAACAGTCCGTTGCCTTTGGTGCCTATCCACACTGTCCCTTCATGGTCCTGCATGATGGCGTAGGCATTACCAATTTCATCTGTACTGTGGGGAACAATCGTACCCTTTGTTGTAAGAACCCCCACATAATGACGGTTCTTGTCGTAGATACGTACTTTCTTATCTTTGTTTCCGGTCCAGATATATCCGTTCCGGTCCTGATAAATGGCACGGACATTGCTTCCCGGAAACTCCGGATCGTCCGGGGCAGCCGTGAGCAGATGGAAGTGATTGGTATTGAAGGATATTTTTTCCAGTCCGTTGCCGTATGAACCGAGCCATAAATTCCCCTGCTTGTCAGTAAAGACAGTGGTAACTTTGTTGTCTGCACTCCAGCCGGATTGCAGGGCGGGATTGTAAAACGGGCGGATGCGGTTGTTTTTCCGGTCATACCAGGCAAAACCGCCTCCGGAGGGGTGCAGCCATAGGGAACCGTTACTATCTTCGTATACGTACATTTCCGGACGGGAGTCCACGATATCTTTTCCGTACTTATCTTGCAGGATGAAGTAATCAAACTGCTCATTTTCAGGATTGAAGTGGGTAACTCCTTTAGTGTTGAGGCGTATCCATGCTTCACCGTTGCTGTCGATATATGCTGTTCTGATTTGCTTGTCTTTAAGAAAAGGGGTGCTGTAATGACGGTAACTCTTGTCCTTTTGTCCGTAAACGAAGAATCCGTCACGATCCGTACCGATAAATAATTTATCTTTTTTCAGTTGCCGGATAGTCCGGATAGAGGAGGATGTGGGAAATTCCTGCCTTGTAAACTGCCCGTTGTCCGGATGGTACTCGTATACGCATCCTTTTCTGGAAGTGAAATAGAGGGTATTGTCATTTTCCAGCACATCATAAAAAGGTTGCTTGTCATTTTCGGGAGGGGCAACGAAATAGGAGGAGAATTTCTCTTCACTGCCGTTATGGTTCAGTCTGTATAAACCGTTTTCGGTAAGAATCCACTGATTCCCCCGCTTATCCTGAAAGATAGAATTAATCTTTTCCGAATAGGGAACCTGATGGGATTTGAAGAAATCCGTTACATTCAATTCATAAGTTTCCGGGTGAGTGGTGATATGGAGAAGTTCGTTTTGGATGGTAACAATCCATATATCTCCGCATGGGAGAACATACATATCCAGAGACAGATAGTTGTTGTAAGGGATGGCCTGAAACTGCTCGAGCCGTGGATTGAAGCGATAAACCTGGTGGTTATAACTTTGCACCCAAATGTATCCGTATTTGTCTTCCTTAATGTTGTCCAGACGATTGTTGCTCAATCCGATACTGTCACCCGGATGGGCTTTATAGTTCTTGAAGGCATATCCATCGAATTTGTAGAGGCCATCCCAGGTAGCGAACCACATGAGCCCTTTATGATCCTGCAGAATGCTCATGATGGTGCTTTGGGAGAGCCCGTTTTCCGAAGTGTATTGGGTAAAGGTGTGCGGCAGTTGTCCGAAACAAAAGAGGGTGGTTACTATGTATAGGACAAGGGATATTCCGATTCTTTTCATGGTCAGTTTGTAGATCAATGGTTATTTTAGCCACTTATTGAAAAAGTCCAGTGTTTCCCGCTGCATTTCTTTACTAAAGAAGTGCTTCTCTTCCCATATTTTGGTTACCAGACGGTCGGAAGCTTTCTGACTCTGCCACACGGATTGCATGATACTATATGCGTCTTTTACTCCCTCAACAGGAAATAGTTTATCCCGTGTACCATTGAAAAATAGGGTAGGCTTGGGGCACGCGATACTTGCTGTATGCGGGTAATCCAGGTAGCGGCGCAGGCTGGGCAATAACATGGAAAATGCTGAACCGCCTTTATTCTGATTGTTCGTCAATGTCATCAGGTGTTCGGTGGTATTCATCCAGCAGATAGAAGCGGAGGCCTTTATGCAGTCGGTGATTACTGAAAGCATCCAGGAACGATAAGCGCCCATTGAGAAGCCGAGACAACCTACTTTGTTTTTATCAACAAACGGGAGTGACGCCAGGAATTCGGCGCTTCGCACATCATCCATGTTGATGAAGGCACCCCAGGAACTGCCCATTTGCAGGAAGTTGGAGGCCAAAGCCTGCTGCCCGTCATAGTCTACTCCTTCTTTCTGGCCACGTTCTCCCCAGAACAGGGCATCGATGGATAATACCACGTATCCGTGTTCGGCAAAATAGTCTCCTGTATATTGTCCGTCATAACAGCCTACGGCCCATTTATCGGCATCCGTCCTTATCTCGGGGGTTACTTCGAACGGACGTACCATTTTCTCTTTACCAATGGAGAAATGGGCACCGTGGTCATGCAGCATGACGACAGCCGGAAAAGGACCTTTACCATCCGGCACTAACAGGTATGCGGGAATCCGGCACCATTCTGATACATTGAACATTATCTTCCGGGCTTCGTATCCTTTGCGTTGTTCTGCGGCAACTACTGTCATATCATAATCGACAGGAGCAGGAGGTAGTATCTGCATGCACTCCAATAAAACGTCACGTGCCTGCGAACGCCATTTGTCGAACTTGCGGACAGGGGAGTTTCCCCATGCCATCGGATAAGTAAGTTGCTGTTTCAACTGTTCGTAGAAAACAGGCATGTTTTTGATGACGCCATAAGAAACAGTATCTGTTTGGGCGATGGAGGAGAGGTGTCCGGAAAGGACTACTAAAAGAATAATTGTAATGCGCTTCATAGCTTGTGGTTGTTAAAATGCAAACAAAGATACATGATTTTTATATGAATTCCGTATCTTTACCGCATAGAATAGGCGTGCTATGATGAAAAAAATCTTGTATCTAATAGTTGGGTTGGTATGTGCGGTGTCAGTAAAAGCGCAACCGGATTGTTTTTTCACCCATTATTCGTCTGAAGACGGACTCTCCCAAAATACAATAATGAGCATTCTGCAAGACCAAAAAGGGAATGTGTGGCTTGCTACGTGGGATGGCATTAATAAGTTCAACGGATATTCATTCAAAACGTATAAGGCAAGACTCGAAAATCGTCTTGTACTGAGCCATAACCGTGTGGACTATATGACCGAAGATAAACAGGGTTTTCTCTGGTTGCAGACTTATGACAATCATGCCTATCGTTTTGATCCCCGCACCGAAACGTTTGAGCGTGTGCCGGGGGAGAATGAAGGTGGTTCCGCAGCCAACATAACAAAGATAAAAGTGCTTCCGGGAGGAACCGTCTGGTTGTTGTCGGAAACAGAAGGGGCTGTCCGCGTGACGACTGATCCACAAGATTATAGTCTGACTTCACAATGGTTCCCCGCCCAATCGGGACAATTTGCCGCAACCCGCGTGTTTCATGTTTATGAGGATCGTTCAGGCAATGAATGGATATTGTCCGATAATGGATTAGGTATGCTGGCACCCGGAGAGAAAATGCCGGTGTTCTATTTCTCAGAAACCACGGAGCGGGAAAAGAAAGGCGGACAGGCTTTCTATTCTTGTCTGGAGCATGACTCGGAGATTTTTTTCGGTTCGGGCAACGGGCGCGTATGGCGTTATCAGAAGGGGAGCGGACAATTTTCATTATTAAGTTTACAGGCTTCTTCCCGTGTTGTGTCCATCGATGATATAGATGGGGAAGAGATGATATTTACGACTTCGAAAGATGGTTTTTTCTCCTGCAAGTTTAAGACAGAGGAGATGGAACACTTTCCGGCTTCCCGTTTTCCGAATGGTTCTATTTATTCAGTCTATGTGGATAGGGCATCTGAAGTTTGGTTCGAACAGCATACTCCGGGTTCAATCGTGCATTTCAATCCTCGTACGAGAGTCCTGAAACGCGAAGAAATTGCCGTGGAACCCACCAGTACCGACCGTTCGCGTCCGGCATTCCATGCCCACGAAGATGTCAACGGAGTATTGTGGGTGCATCCTTATGGTGGAGGATTCTCTTACTTTGACCGTGAGAGTAACAGCTTACGTCCCTTCTATAATAGCTTGTCGGGACACGACTGGCGTTTCTCCAATAAAATCCATACCGCTTTTTCCGACAGTCAGGGTAATTTATGGATGTGTACACACTCCAAAGGACTGGAGAAGATCACATTCCGTCCGTCTCAATTCCGGGTAATGACTCCGGTACCCCATAATTATGAATCGTTGAGCAATGAGGTACGTGCTCTTTGTGAGGATGTGGACAGGAATTTGTGGGTAGGTTTGAAAGATGGCAAATTGCGGGTGTATGACAAGAATCGTGCGAACCGGGGCTATCTGACGGAGTCCGGTAACGTGTCGCAAAGTGGTACTCCAATGCGTGGCAATGTGTATTTCGTTTTGCAGGACAGCAAACAGAACCTCTGGATTGCAACGAAAGGAGACGGACTGGTGAAAGCGGAAAAGACCAAGAATGCCTATCAGTATAAACTTATCCGTTACCAGCATCAGGAAGATGATATTTACAGCTTGAGCGATGACAACGTTTACTGTGTCTACGAGGACAATAAAGGGCGTATCTGGATTGCCACTTTTGCCGGTGGCATAAACTATATGGCCAATAACCAAGACGGAAAAGCAATCTTTGTGAATCACCGTAATAATCTGAAAGGCTATCCTATAGACTATTGTTCTAAAGCCCGCTTTATTACGGGTGACTATCAGGGGCATCTCTGGATCGGAACCACCGTCGGTGCATTGATGATTGATGAAAACTTCAAGAATCCCGAGGATGTGAAGTTTCATCATTTTCTGCGCATTCCGGACAATGAACACAGTCTGAGTAACAATGATGTACATTGGATTGTGTCGACTCAGAAGAAAGAACTTTTCATCGCTACTTTTGGCGGTGGACTGAACAAGCTGATATCTCTGGATAAAGAAGGTAATGCTGCGTTCAAATCTTATACGGTGTCTGACGGTCTTCCTTCAGATGTGTTACTTTCTATACGGGAGGACAAGAACGGTAGTTTGTGGTTGAGTTCGGAAAACGGCATAAGTAAGTTCGTTCCTTCTGAAGAAAGGTTCGAGAACTATGCGGATAAAGAAGTCTTTTTCCGGGCGCGTTTCAGTGAAGCCGCTTCGGAATACACAGCATCGGGCAATATCCTTTTCGGGGCTAACACAGGTATCTTTTCTTTTAACCCGGATTCCATTCGCAAGAGCAATTATATACCGCCGATTGTTTTCTCTAAATTGCTGGTTGCCAATAAGGACATACTGCCCGGACAGGGCTCTGTGCTGAAACAGGCTTTAGATGACACGAGGGAACTGGTGTTGTCGCACAGAGAGAATATTTTCACTATACAGTTCGCTGCACTTGATTATTCCGCACCTTCCGAAATCCAGTATGCTTATATTCTGGAGGGATTTGAAAAGGATTGGAACTCTGTAGGAAAACAACGTGCCGCGACTTATACCAATCTGCCGAAAGGCCACTATGTCTTTAAAGTCCGTTCGACCAATGGAGACGGGGTTTGGACTGAAAATATGCGCACGCTGGATATCGAGATTCTCCCTTCTTTCTGGGAGACTCCGTTCGCATATTTCTTGTATATACTTTTCTTTATTATGATTATAGTAGCGGCGGTATACATCCTGTTTACTATTTATCGTTTGAAGCATGAAGTCTCGGTAGAGCAGCAGGTGACAGACATGAAACTTCGTTTCTTTACTGATATATCTCACGAATTGCGCACTCCGTTGACTTTGATTTCCGGACCAGTGGAGTATGTTTTGGAAAATACGAAACTTCCGGACGATGCCCGTGAGCAATTGCAGGTTGTGGAACGGAATACGAACCGTATGCTGAGGCTTATCAATCAGATATTGGACTTCCGGAAGATACAGAACCGGAAGATGAAGATGCAGGTGCAACGCATTAATGTGGTCGCTTTCACCCGTAAGATTATGGAGAACTTCGAGTCTGTTGCCGAAGAACATCAGGTAGACTTCCTGTTCGAAACGGAGAAGGATGAATTGTATCTTTGGGTGGATGCGGATAAGTTTGAAAAGATAGTATTCAATCTGCTTTCCAATGCCTTTAAATACACTCCGAACGGGAAAATGATAACTGTATTTATCCGTGAAGATGAGAAAACGGTCTCCGTAGGTGTGGAAGATCAGGGAATAGGCATTGCCGATAATAAGAAAAAGTCATTGTTTGTCCGTTTTGAGAATCTGGTGGATCGTAACCTGTTCAACCAGTCAAGTACCGGTATCGGCTTGTCTTTGGTGAAGGAACTGGTGGAAATGCACAAAGCGGTTATTACGGTTGACAGTAAACTGGGTGAAGGCAGTTGCTTTAAAGTTGATTTTCAGAGAGGAAAGGAACATTATGATGAAACGGTAGAATTCTTGCAGGACGATGCTACTGTGGGTATGGAAGTTATAGAGCAGGTGACTGATATTGCAAATGAAGTGCCGGTTCAACCGGAAGGGGAGGGTACTTCGGAAGAAGAGGAAGAAGCTGCGGACTCTAAAGGAACCATGTTGCTTGTAGAAGACAATTCGGAACTCCGCCTGTTTCTGCGCAGTATCTTTGCATCGGAATATAGGGTTGTAGAAGCTGTGGATGGTATGCAGGGCTGGAGTAAAGCATTGAAATTTCTTCCGGATATCATCATCAGTGATGTTATGATGCCTGAGAAGGATGGCATTGCCATGACTCGTGAACTGCGTGCAGACATGACTACCAGTCACATTCCTATTGTTTTGCTGACGGCCAAGACCTCCATCGAAAGTAAACTGGAAGGTTTGGAATATGGTGCTGACGATTATATAACAAAACCGTTTAGTGCCACTTATCTGAAAGCTCGTGTAAAGAATCTGCTTACCCAACGTCAGAAGTTGCAGGGCATATACCGTGATAACCTGATGACGGGGAATTCAATCGTTGACTCTACGGCAGAAACTGTGGAAGAAAAAGGGCCGGAAATGTCTCCTAATGACCGTAAGTTCATGGATAAATTGGTGGATTTGATGGAGAAGAATATGGATAACGGTGATTTGGTAGTGGATGATTTGGTGCAGGAACTGGCTGTCAGCCGTTCCGTATTCTTTAAGAAACTGAAAACTCTGACGGGATTGGCCCCCATTGAGTTCATCAAGGAGATGCGCATAAACCGAGCCGTCCAGTTTATAGAAACCGGTGAATACTCCATGACGCAGATTGCTTATATGGTAGGTATCAATGATCCGCGCTATTTCAGCAAGTGCTTCAAACAGAAGATGGGAATGACGCCGACTGAGTATAGAGATAAGGTGATGAAGAAGGAGTAAGTAGCTACTCCTTCTGTAATGCGTGAATCAATGTTGTCATATTTTCGATGAAGATCCCGGTTGAGATTCCCATGATTTCTTTCTCCGGTGTATATGGTGATGTGTCATATTCATCTCCTACCATTGTTTCCATATACCGGGTATCATCACTTGCCGCCATCTCCGGGGCAGGCTTGTAGATATTTGAAATCTGCTTGATGGGGGACAACCAATAACCCTCTTTGGTCAGTGATTTCATCAGCATCTCTGCGGATGTACTCTTTCTGCCATACCGGCGGGGTTGATAGTAAAATTTGTCCAAAGAGATGCATGTGTCCTGTACGAACGGGGAGCTCTTCGTTGCTTCTTTCTTGGGTAAGGCTATCGTCCGGGCATAAGCTTCTTTCAAAGAACTGATATTGATATAGGTTGCCGAACTGTAATGCCCGATCGTTTTTTCTATGTTTTGGTCTATATAATATCCCCCGTTTGTCACGTTTGAACCTTTCCGATGCACGTATAGAGGCTTGCCACTCTCCGGATCGATGAAGCGGGGGACTAATATGGCATTGTCTCGTGCCGGCTGCTTCCATTTTTTTGCTTCCGATTCGGGTAACTTCATGGATTCCAGAAATTGGATGGCGGCGGGAATTCCTGATAGGAATTTGGTTTCGCCTGTCAGTCTGTAATAGTCCATCAACTTCATAACGATATGGGCGGTAGTACCGGTATTTATACTTCTCGGTTCATAAGAACGGGCGTGTGCCGGTTGCAGGTCGTTTACTGTGTATTGGTCTGCCCAGCCTGCATATG
Source organism: Bacteroides stercorirosoris (assembly GCF_900142015.1). Taxonomy (GTDB): domain Bacteria; phylum Bacteroidota; class Bacteroidia; order Bacteroidales; family Bacteroidaceae; genus Bacteroides; species Bacteroides stercorirosoris. The sequence continues at coordinate 239,381 of NZ_FQZN01000002.1, read as the reverse complement.
GTGCGCCTTGTTGCAAAATCAGTACACAATTCAAGGCACGCATGATGGGAGCTTTCAGATCTTGCATTCCCAATGTTTGATAGCATTGCACCAGGAAGTCGATGTTTTCGGGGATTACGTCATCATTCAGGGTGATGAAAGAGGAATAGTCCGGCTTCCCCTGGAAGGGATGGTCGTATTTCAACGGGTAGCGTTGTGGCCAGCCTCCTATCGGATATTGACTTTCCAGTACAAAACGGATTGTTTTTTCTAACGGTGCCCGATAGGCGGGATCGTACTTCTCCACATATAGGCGGAGAAGAAACTTGGCTGCTTGCATCGTACCTTCATCATCGAAGGTCGCATTGCCGTAATAATGTTGAAACTCTTCCAACCGCCAGGCACTTTTCCCGATGGTGGCATACCATTGTCTGATGGAATTCTCACCGGCAAAGTCGAACATATAGTTCCATCCCCCGCAGGGTAGTTGTCCCCAGATAAGGGCATTGGCGATCTTTTCGGCGCATTGATAGTAATATTCATCATGAGTGGCATGGTAAGCGTCGAGCATGAGATGTCCTACTGCCGGGGTGCCGGGAGGCTGAATCCATGCCATCGTTCGTTTGGCCTCCATTTCTCCCCATGTGCGGGACATATCGGGAAGATAACTCCATACGAAGCCACCTTTATAACTGGCTACATCCATCATATATCGGGTAGCCGTTTTCATAACTTGCAATACTTGTTGCTCTTTTTTTGTCTGCCCGTAAGTTCCTGGCAAAAGGATACAGGAAAGCAGCAGGCTCAATATCAGTTTCTTTTTCATACCTGCTTAATTGTTTAGTATGGTGAATTTAAAATCTTTGAACTCTGCCTGCCCGTTGCCGCATACAAACAACCCCGGCAGCACGCTTTGAAACTCATAAAGAGTGTTATGATGATACCCTGAGATATCCATGCCCCAGGTTTCCCTGTTCCATGTCACACCATCATAACTATATGCTCCTGTGATGATATGGCAATCGTTGCGTAGGCGCAACCATAAACTGGTGACAGGTTGTTTATGATTTCCACTGCCACGTTCTTCTCCTTTGCGATAGCGCACACGTTTCTCTTTGTTGAAACCCGTGCCCATGAAGAAACGGTCATTGTAGTAAAGCACTATTCCGGCGGTTACATCACCTTTTATTTCTATTCTTGTTTCTACTTCGTAAGCATGCTGTCCTGCTACAAACAGGATGGGAGGTGAGGTACGAATGTCTGTCCCTTTAGCCTTAAAGGTCAGCTTTTTGTCTTTTACGGTTATCCTTTCGGGTTCATAGGATTTATAGAATTTCCACTCCAATCCCACGCGGAACTCGTCCAGTCTGGCATATCGGTCATCGTTTGTCTGGGTTTTGACAGGACAGGGAATTGCTTTCTCAATATCAATATTGTCGTATGTCTTGAACCATCCGTCTTTCGTCAGCTCTACCGGTTCCATCAATGTTTGTCTGCCCAGATTGTAGAAACCATTTTCATAGGAATGGTAAACTACCATCCATTTGCCTTCGGGCGTATCAATCAATGAGCCGTGTCCTTTGGACCACCAGCGATCCGTATTTTTATAAGTATGCACCAAAGGGTTGTAGGGCGAGTTCTCCCACGGACCGTTAATAGATTTAGACCGTGCGACGGTTATCATGTGGCTGGTAGGCGGACCGGCTGTTCCCCCCTCTGCGTTGAGGTAATAATAATATTCTCCTATTCTCTTGAGTTTCGGACCTTCCAGACAGAAACCTTCTGTCACCCAATCATCGGGATATTGCCATCCCTGATAAACCACTTCTTCAGTGCCGGGCACAATGGCGAGTCCGTCGTCTGTCAGCCGTACCCTCTTTCCGGCGCTCATAAACATCCATCGGCTGCCATCTTCGCCTACCACGTGGCAAGGATCAATATTACCGATTTTTAAATCTACCGGGTCGCTCCAAGGTCCGTAGGGAGAGGAGGCATATGTGACGTAATTCTTGCGTCCTTTAGGGAAGGCTACGGTGAAATAGATATAGTATTTGTCTTTGTATTTGGAAATATCCGGTGCCCAAACAGAACCGAGATAGGTATTGAGGGCATGACTGATGGGTTTCCAATGCACGAGGTCACGCGAGTGGAAGACGGTTAGTCCCGGCTGGTAGTCGAAAGCTGAATGTGTCATGTAGTAATCATCTCCCTCACGCATGATGGTAGGGTCGGGATAATCTCCTCCCAGAATGGGATTGTGATAAACTTCTGCCTGTGAGAAGGCTTGCCAGGGAAGCATCAAAAACAGGAGATATAAAAGGGCGTGTTTTCTTTTCATGATATATCAATTTGGTATGCTGCAAAATAAGTGCTTTTCTTTCATTTAAGCAGACTGGGAACCTCTCATTTTAGAGGATTAATTGTTTTAAATAGTGGAAATATTGTTATTCGCCGGCAGATAGTGTTTCTGTTCCTGTTTTTAATCGTTATCTTTGGCTCAATTATTAACAGATTAATCTTTTTGATGCAATGAACTATTGTAAGTTGATTAGTGTTGCATGTTGCTTCTGCTTAATGACCTTTACGGGTGTGCAGGCACAGAACAAAAGTGAAAACAACTCTAAATGTAAACAAAACATGGAAAGAACAGGAAGTGAACCGTTTGTGTTCGGTAAAGATGCACCTTGGGAAGACCTTGGTGGAGGTGTAAAACGCCAGATTTTGGGTTATGACGGCCAATTAATGATGGTAAAAGTGGCATTTGAGAAAGGTGCAGTGGGAGCTCCCCATCATCATTATCAGAGCCAATGCACGTATGTGGCCAAAGGTAAGTTTGAGTTTACCATTGATGGAGTAACGAAAGTGGTGTCTGAAGGCGACTGCCTTTTCAAGACTCCCGACAAGCCGCACGGATGTGTCTGCCTGGAAGCGGGTACTCTGATTGATACTTTCAGTCCCATGCGCCCTGACTTCCTGAAGAAATAAGGGCTGAATCGTGAAACGTACATTCTACATTGTACTTACAACTGCGGGTCTTCTTTTGAGTTCTTGTGTCTCTGGAGATTTTGTCTCTTTGTCCGGGCTATCCTCGGATAACTTCCGGACGATGGTGGATCAAAAGAAGACCCGTCTGTATAGATTGCAGAATGCCGCAGGCATTGAAGTCTGTATCACCAACTACGGTGCCCGCGTGGTGTCCGTCATGACTCCCGACAGAGACGGGCAGCAGCAGGATATCGTCTGCGGCTTCGACAATATTAGTGACTACCGTCGGTATCGCCAGAATTTCGGTTCGGTCGTTGGCCGATATATCGGGCGGATATTGGGTGCCAAGTTTGCAATAGACGGAACCGTTTATAATCTCCAGGCCAGTGGCGGCGGACATTGTTCGCACGGTGGCTACCCTGGCTTTGCCGACCGGGTGTGGACGGTGAAGAAAAGTAACCGCCGTTGTCTGCAATTGCTATATGCATCTCCCGACGGTGAAAACGGCTTCCCGGGCAACCTTACGCTCTCCGTCACTTACCGGCTGACGGATGACAACGAGCTGTCCATCCTTTATGAAGCTGAAACCGACAAGCCTACCGTGTTGAATCCCTCCAATCATTCGTTTTTCAACCTTAGCGGCAAGCTCTCCCGCGACGTTCTTGACGAGGCGCTGTGGGTGGATGCCGACAGCATTGCCGAGTATGATGCGGACAAATGCGTGACTGGGCGTTTGCTTTCTGTGAAGGGCACGCCTTTCGATTTTACCTCTACCCGGCGGATTGGCGACCGGATAGACGAAACTGACCGCCAACTGGCAGTGACCAAAGGCTACGACCACACCTGGAAAATCAATCGCCTGAATGACAAACTGCATAGGGCAGCCCTGATTACGGATAAGGAAAGCGGGCGCACCATGGAAGTGCATACCACCGAGCCCGGCATCCATCTTTACACCGCCAACGGACACAACGGCAAGCTAAAGGGGAAGCAGGGGATAGCTTATCCGCACCGCAACGCCATCTGCTTTGAGACGATGCACTTTGCCGACAGCCCCAATAAACCGCAATTCCCTACTACGCTGTTAAGGCCCGGCGTGAAGTTTCGCTCAGAAACTGTTTTTAAGTTCGGAGTGGCGGAATAAGTATTTCTAAGAGGGGATACTGAATGTCATTCACTCGTATACTGAATTATTGAACATCGTAAGTTAGCATGTTTTGTAATGTTATATGTAGGCAAAAAAAAGAGGGTACAACATCGAACGTCGTACCCTCTTTCGCAAAGAATGTCTATCCTAAAATCTCGCGACCTCAATCATAGACCTATTCCTTGAATGCCTATTCGTTTCTGAATCCATATCCATTCGCAATCTTACCATTTGATGCCTTTACCGCTACCGAGGTGAAAGGGACAAAGTAGATAGGAGCCTCACCCTCTACGTAACCACAGAATACAGAAGAAGAGTAATCCTCTTTAAAGTCAACTATCGTCTTACCCCACTCCGTCTTTGTATATCCGTCAGCCTCCAGCACCTGAGCCTCAGCGCTGCCCGGCTCTATATGATTGAACAATCCCTTGATGGCAAGGTTTGTACCCGGATTGGCACCGTAAATACTGTTGCCGGACAATGCTTCCCAATCATCATACACACCTCTCCATCCCGGATACAGTACCGGGTCGTTTACGTCTGTACATTGAGTCGTCAAGCGATATCCTTTGCTGGCTTTTGCGTCTACACTCTTCACCCACACATAGTTGGAGATGGTGTTGCCGTTTTCGAATGTATAGTAACCCTGAGATTGCAACCCATTGACCATTGCCGCCAGTTCGGTTCTGATAGCCTTGATGGCTGCCGGGAACTCACCGGTACGGATTAAGTCATAGCGGCGTAAGCCTTCACCGCCGAACTCAAGTTTGCGTTCTTGGGCAATGGCGCCCTTTATGCCACCGTGTTTATTGATGAAACCGTCAAGATCGGCCAGTTCGGTAGTAGCGAATGCGCGGTTGTGTACTTTAGCCAATTCCAGTTTTGCAGTCATCTCGTCGCCCAGTTCCGCATATACCTCTGCCAGCATTAAAATGACGTCCGACATACGCATATACGGATTGTTGATGCCCGACTTGCGCTGACCTTCCCAGTAAGGATTCGGTTGGCGGTTTTCATCCCACTTATTGTTGGCTATACCGCCGCCATTGGCCTGCGAACCGGGAGTGAAAGGCAGCAGTTTCTCTATGCCCGAAGCGCCAACGGTGCCGGTCACTGTACAAGTCACGTCTCTACGCATATCGTTGGGATCAAAATCACCATAATAATAAGTAGGATGGAAACGGCTCTGCCCGTAGTTCTTACATGGATAGTTTTTCGAGCCGGAACCGCTGGCAGGACGACCGAAAGCATAAGGCCGTTCGGATGATGCACCCCGGGTTTCGGCTATTTCATACACACTTTCAGTAGAAAGCGTCAGATTCATATTCTGCTGGAAGACGTACTGGAAAGGGTTGTTGAATTTCTGTCCGCTACCGCTCTCGGCACGGGGATCATTCAGGCAGAGTGCGGCTGTTCCGGAATTGCCTGCGCAAGCCGACAGGTAAGTCTTGGCTATTTCATAGAACTTCAGATAGTCTGAGCGGCGCGCATAGATAGCATTGTTGGCTGTTCCCTGCACCTTCTTTTCCATAGATAGCACGTTGCCTTCCAAGTCTTTGTAGAAATCGGCACCCAAATCCGTACGGCGGGTAGAGTAACCTCCGGCATAGAGGCACATACGGCCTATCAGGCCTTGAGTATAGGTACGCGTCATCACAGTTGCGTCAGCCGTAGCGCTTTCGCCTAGGCGGAACATGTAAGGCTCCACTTCCCTCAACTTGTTGATGTGATACTCGTAAATCTGGTCGCGCGGAGTCAAGCCTTCGGCCTCTTTACCCGGCATCAGGTTGTGGGGCACGTCTCCCCAGAAGCGCAACAGTTCAAAATAGGCGGTGGCGCGCAATGTAACGGCTTGTCCGTACAGGTCGGTCAGCTCATTTGTGGTGGCAGTGCCGTTTTTGATGCCTGTATAGGTATCGGTACCTTCTACTGCATTGCACAAAGTGTTGCAGGTAGCAATAATGCTGTACAGCGCAGGCCATGCATTGACACCATTGTTGGCCTTACTGTCGTCAATATTGAACGAGGCGGTTCCGCCCAGATATAGGTTTTCGGGGATGTGGCGTGACTGGGCGGAGTATGTTTCGGGATGGCGTTCGGAGTCGGAACCGCTGACAACCAGGTCGTAGAATAATCCGTTGGCATGTACATAGGCTTTGCCGCGCCATTTTTCGTAGGCTTCCATCAAGGCGGCGCGAGCGGTTGTTGCATCAGAGAATACGAACTCCGGAGTAGCGTCCGAGGGGGATGAGGTTTCCAGGAAATCCTCGCATGAAGTGGTGCCGAGCAGCATAAGGCCTGCACCTATAAAGGTATATAATAACTTTTTCATTATCTTTTCGTTTTTACGGTTAATGGGCTGATTAGAATTCTATGTTTACACCGAAAGTGAAGGTACGGGCACGCGGATACGTTCCGTAGTCCATGCCCAACATCGGATATTTGCCTTTGTTGTTGGAGGTCGTACTCTTGTTCGGGTCTGCATTCACTTCAGGGTCAACGCCGGAGTATCCGGTGATGGTGAACAGGTTTCCGGCAGTGGCATAGAGGCGCGCTTTTTGCATGCCGACCTTCTTGCTCCATGTTTTCGGGAGGGTATATCCTATAGTCAACGTGTTGAGACGCAGGTAAGAAGCATCTTCAACGAAGGTAGAGTAAGCCACACCGTTCTCCATATAAGGTACTGAATACTTGGCGTTGGCGTTCAGCGCATTCAGTGCATCGGGAGTCGTTACAGGTATCAGTTCGCCATTCTGCACTTCGTACAACTGGTAGCAATTGTTGACGAAAGCGAGTTTGTTGGCTCCCAAACCGGTATCTTTGTTTCCGTACATATTGATCAGAGAGTTGACATTGTAAACATGTCCTCCTGCTGCCCAGGCAAAACCGGCGCTGACGTCAAAGCCTTTCCACGTGGCGTTCAGGTTGAAGCCACCGGTATGTTTTGGCATCACTTCACCCAAGTCTGTCACGTCGTCAGAGTCCACGAGGTTATCTTCTTCCGGATTCAGGTTGCGCAGCTTCAATGCGCCGGGGAATGCATTCTGACCGTCGGCAAGTTTGAATGGGCTGGGATAGTTGCCCGTGATGCTGGAAGCGATATCAGCCACTCCTTCTTTCAGTGTATAAACACCGGTAGAAGCGTCGTAGTTGAAGTCGTTGGTGGAATAGTAACCATCGCTGATGAATCCGCGGATTAAGCCAACCGGCGAGCCTTCCTTAAACAGATAGTCGTAGGCGGGCGAGGTAGAAGTGGAAGCCCATTGCGAACCATACTGCGCGATGATATTGCCGGACAACTTGTCAATGTTGTTATGATTGTAGTTGTAAGTGGCCGAGACGCCGAACGAGAAGTTCTTCGTGCGTACGATGTCGTAGTTCAGAGAGAGTTCTATACCTTTATTGGAGGTTTGTCCGATGTTCTGGTATTGGTAAGAGTAGCCGGTGGTTTCGTCGATAGGGACACACATCAGCAGGTCTTTGGTGGTGTTCCAATATACATCGATGCTACCGGCCAGGCGGTTGCCCATAAAGCCGAAGTCAATACCCAGATTTCGTGAAGTGGTAGTTTCCCACTTCAGGTCGGGGTTAGAGAGCATACCATTGGGCTTGTAGCCGGAGTAGGTGATACCATTGAAAGCTACGGTAGAAGAGGTCCATGTTTCCTTCCATAAGTTAGAGTCGATGTTGTCGGCGCCCGAAAGACCGTAAGATAGGCGCACCTTCAGGTTGTCCAGCCAGTCCTTGGCACTTTCCATGAATGGTTCATCGGATAAACGCCATGCGAAGGCGCCGGCGGGAAAGTAACCCCAGCGGTGGTTGGGAGAGAACTTGGAAGAACCGTCAGCACGGAACGTGGCGGTCAGCAAGTAGCGTCCCAGCAGTGAGTAGTTGGCGCGCCCGAAGAATGATACGGTCTTCTTAGGAGTGCCGATCGTATTCTTGAAGGCATCTTTGGCCAGTGATTTATCTGTCTGGTCAATCATGCCGAAGGTCTGGTCGAAGTCGAATCCCGCCGGATAACCTGCACCTATTATCTCAGAAGAGTTGGATTTGCTGATCAGTATCTCGTTACCTAATAAGAAAGAGAGACTGTGGTCCTCACTCAGTCCTTGAACCTGATAGTTTAGGGTAGTTACGCTGCGTATATTGTAACCGTTGCCTTTAGTCAGTTTGGCATACTTGTTTTTCTGCGTCAATCCGTCTTCATAATACTTTGTTTCGCTCCAGTTGCGACCGGCGCCTATTTCACTGCGTGCTGTCAATCCTTTGATTATGTCCCAGGAGATGGCGGCAGATGCTCTGAGGCTCTGTCGGTTGGCGATGTTCTTTATGTCATTGGTGTACTCTACGGGGCTGCCGTAAGCTGCGTCCACATTGTCTGCACCCAGCAGGAAACCGGAGAAGTCGGAGGCGTCACCTAGCGGCTCATCAATCGCTCTCCAACGATAAGCGCCGGAGAGAAGGGAACCTTTGCCATTGGTAGAAGATTCTTTACCGGTGGTTTCATCTTCCATATAGCGCAGGTCCAAGTCCAGATTCAGGTTCTTCTGCAACTCCTGTTTCAGTTTTAGGGAGGTGTTGAAGCGATGATAACCTGAGTTGATTTTGATACCTTCGTCATTCAGGTAGTTGACATTGAAGACAATCTTGGTCTTTTCGCCTCCACCCATTACAGAAAGGTTGTGGGTGTGCGAGAGGGCCGAACGCAACAAGTCATCCGTATAGTCATGAGCCTTTACATTGGCGTAGTCAGCGAATTTGTTGCCATAGTTGGCACCCAAGCCGAAGTACTTCTCAACCGCTTCTTTATAAGAGTCTCCCAAAGCGGATGCATAGCCCCAGGTGTACTTCACGTAGTCCTGCGCATTGAGGGCATCCAGGGTTTTGGCGGCAGTCTTTGTTTGTACATAAGCATTGTAGGTGACGGTTACCTTTTCGCTCTTTGCTCCTTTGGTGGTAACCAGGATTACGCCATTCGCACCACGCGCACCATAGATGGCTGTGGAAGAAGCATCTTTCAGTACGTCGATAGATTCGATCTGGTCGGCAGGAATGTCCGAAATGGAGCTTACAGGAAATCCGTCTACTACGAACAGCGGTTCGTTGCTCTGCGTGATGGAGCCGCCACCGCGCACACGGATAGACACATCAGCACCTGGGCGACCGTCTTGGCTGATTACTGTCACGCCCGGCAGTTTGCCTTGCAGTGCTTGTGATACATTAGAAACAGGGTTAGCCGTCAGGACTTCATTATTAACTGACGCTACGGAGCCTGTCAGGTCGCGTTTTTTCACTGTGCCGTAACCGATAACAATAACTTCGTCGAGTGCTTGAGAGTCCTCTTTCAATGTAACTTTGATGTGGTTTTGGCTACCTACCGCAACGGTCTGTGGCACATAACCGATAAATGAAATTTGAAGTTTGGCATTGGCAGGAACATCCTGCAGAGTGAAATTACCATCCATATCTGTAATGACACCGTTTGTGGTTCCTACCACTAAAACATTTGCTCCTATCACAGTTTCGCCCGTACCGTCGACAACCGTACCCGTAATCTGGCGTCCTTGTGCAAAAGCGACTAAACACAACATACTCAAAAATAGAGTAGCTAATGCCCTTCTGGCAAGTCTTTTTAAATCCATAATCATGTTTTTAATAGTTATTAAATAAATCGAGGTCAACATTATTATTTTGAGTTTCTCGGTTTGTTTGTTGTTGGCAAAATTATAAGATAAATATTGTGAAAATGGGTAATTTTTCTCTATTTTATGGTAAAAATTGGGATATTATTTGATGATTAGTGAGTAGGAAGTGCTTTCGAAAAGATAGTATAGTAGCTGTTATTCAATAATTTATAAACAAAATATGGTTGGAGATGAGAGAATGTCCATTGCGGACATCCTCTCATTATCATAAAGACTACCTATTGAAATGATTTTGTATATTCTTTGGTTCCGTCTGTTAGGATGAGTACCCAGTCATTGCCATTTATATGACCGCCTTCGGGTTGGAAGGTTGCTGTTGCTGAACTAAACTCACCGATATAAGATAACTCTCCGTTACGCGGTGAGTACCACCAGGCTTTTTTATTCTTTCCATTAATCTTGCTGAGGTTGATTTGCATGGGACGCCCGGTATAGTTGTATACTAACATGTAATCACTGCCACGTGTTGCAATGAGACGTTCATATTTCACGCCGTTATCACCGGCAATGCAACTTTGGTCAGCGACTCTTTCGAAGAAAGGAAAAGCAAGGAGCAGTTTTTTTAAGTACTTCATCTGATTGAAGCCGGGATCTTTTAAGGCCTCATACCAGAGTTTAGTAGCCCCATAGGCTGGATTTACGCCCGGTTTAAGGAATTGCATGATGGAGCTATGACCGTATGTGTGGCCGAATGAACCGGCAAAAACCGACCAGTAAGCGTATCTACGTACATCGTTGTCTTTCCAGAAACCTTCTTTGGGATCGTGAAGTCCTTGTGGAATGGCTTCATAGGAAGGTTCACCGTCGATAACGGGGCGTAATGGCTTTTGGGCAAAACTGCGTTCTACATATCGCCAGTTATCTTCTTCTGTTCCTTGTGGCAACAGGCTGTTTTTATCATCTTTGCTTTGTCCATAACGCCGATGTCCACTTTGAAACATATTGAAATCCAGCCAGGGAGCATCATTAAACCATTCGGTTGAAAGGGTTCTTCCAAAGGGGTGGAAAGTCATGAGATGGTTTTTGTCAATGGATTTGATGGTTTTGGCAAGCATATTCCATACTTCGGTTTTGATGTTTCCATAGATATCTCCGCCAATCATCCAGATGATGTTGGGACGATCTTTGTAACGGTTAGCGAGAAAAGTACCGTATGCTTGTGCCTCTTCCACATTCATTTTGCCACCTTTCACCAGTCCTCCCCAAATGCAGACCATACCAATATATATGCCTCGACGTGCAGCGGCATCAATAATAAAATCCATGTGGTCCCAATAACCGTATATACCCGGTCGGTTGATATTTGAAAAATCAAATCCATCCGGCATAGATGATTGACCGTAGAAGTTCATGGCGGGTACACCATTGATGGTTTGTACTTGTACGACATTAAAACCGGCTTGTTTACACTGTTCAAGATAGTATTCCGCTTCATCCCGGTTCAGCCTTTCGGGGAGTAACCAGCCGGTATCTCCGAGCCAAAAGAAAGGAGAGCCGTTAGTGTGTTGTAGGTAACGGGAATTGGCGGATACTTGTAGGGCTCCATTATCCCAGGGGAGATTGTGCGATTGTGAAAACACCTGATAAAAAACACAGGTAAAACACAGGTAGAATAGTATTCTTTTCATGCTATAAATTACTTTGAATTTAAATATTCTGTTAATGATTGTTTGTACTTAGGGATATGCAAAAATATAAGTTTACAGTCATAAAAAGGAGGAAAATATGGTTCTTTTTGGGGAAAGTTGATAGTATGATATAGATAATGGTTGCAGTAAAATACAAAAAGATAGGCTGTCTTAAATATTATTATGAGACAACCTATCTTTTTAGAGTTTATTTTCAGAAATCTAATTCTGATATTCTATTTCATATACCATTTCGGAGCTCCACAATTGTTTTTGCCAGCAAAACTACTATCAATGATGGTAAAGTCATATTGGGCAGGATCTTTGAAAAGGTCAGTTTCGCTACCGTCATAAGTAATCAGATCATTGATTTTGTTTCCTGTGATTTTCATATCATTAGTGATATAACTGTTGATAACTTCTACAGGTCTATCGTTAGCGCGGATTCCCTTACCTTCAGCCAAAGTACTACCAAAGATACAGTTGGTGATAGTTACTCCTTGTGACGGACCGTTACCGTTTTTGTCACAATCTAGTATGTAGTCACCACTACCTAAAAGTTTACTGAATGTACAATCTGCCAGTATTAGGGACGTGAAATCTGTGTTTCTACTATAAACCAAGCATTTCCCACTATAGACAACGGTGGTTTTGCTGAATTCGATGTTTTCAATCTTACCTTTACCACTACCTGCATCTACATGTATGAGACTGTAAGTTCTAGCATCTGCTCCATATACAGTACAGTTCTCAAATTTAACAAGATCAATAACTTTCTCATCAGAACCTTGCAATCTTACCGGTGTATTTTTGAAGCCATAAATAAAACTATTGCTAAATTCTATAGAGCCAACATTAGCAGCTTTTGACTGGTTGAAAAGATAGTCATTGGTTACAGAACTACCGTCAGCTTTTTTTCCTGCACCTGTAACTTCCACGTTTTCAAATCTGATAAAACTGTGAGTGCCTGCAATATCAATACCTTTAATGCCGATGACTGCTTGTTTTTCACCAGGAAGACCAAAGAATGTAACAGACATACCATCGGGAATATTAAGATTGTTTTCGTTGTAGTAAGAGCTACCGGAAGGCAGCGCAACATTTACTGTCTGATAACCAGCCTCGGCCATTGTAGTGAATAGGTCATTATTCAAAGAATCACCTACTTGCAAAAAGGCTGTATAATCTGCATCGGGCACTTTTGCTGTTGTTGTAAAATCTACTACCCCACGTTTAGACTCGTTATTGTAAAGAGTAGCGGTGTAGGAAGTAAGAGGAGTAAGACCATCTATAACAGCGGTACCTTCTTCCAGATTACTAGAAGTCAAAGTAATGTTTTTTACTGTAGTTCCACTGGCATCTGTAATTTTAATGTGGTCAGCTTTGGAATTAGCCGGCCAGTACAGTGTTATTTTATCATGACTGATGACCCATTTCTCAAAAATTTGTTCTGTACGTGTTTTGAATGAGAAGTCACTCATGTAACCCCATTGAGATTCCGGCATATTGGCAGATAATGCTTTCATTCGAATAAAGTACTTACTGTCACTGTATAAACCTTCCAAAGTATAAGGAGATTTAGTGATGGATTTGTCTTCGCCGTAAATGATTGATCCTTTGCCACTTCCCATAGTTATATCATCATATAAACTATCTAAGCTGACTTCTATGACATAGTATTCCGTTCCCGGAGTAGTAGTCCATGTAAGTTCTGCATCTGTTGCATTGGCTGATACACTCATTTTGGGGACACTGAATAACCGATTGTAGGATGAATCGGTGGTCCAATTGTTCGCGTCGTCACATGACGTAGCGATGAATGCTGTCAGGAGCATTAATACTCCTGATAAGGCTATATATTTTAGTTTACTTGTTCTCATCATAACCATTGTTTTTATACTATTAGAATCCATAAGAGTTCTGTAACGTTCCGTTAGAGTCAGATATTGTTGTGGCTCCAATTGGGAATACGTGTCTGTTGATAACCGGAGTGTTCAAACCTGCACTGATATAAGGTAGATTATCTACAACATTACTACCAGTTTCTTCGTTTTCAGATCCCCAGAAAGTTGCGCTCTTGTAATCGGTAGTGACTTGTGGTTCTTCATACCAACAGATACTTTCAGGATCAATTTCTCCTGGTTTGTCAGCTTTCATCTTGTAATATAACTTTTTGGGAGCTACTTTTATAAGTTCTTTGTAGGCTGCTTTAGATTCTTCTATCTTTTGAGAAAGTAAGCCCCAGCGTATCAAATCCCATTTACGGATAGCTTCACCGGCAAATTCCCATGCGCGTTCATCAACAAGCGCATCGAAAAAATCGTCACCGCTATTCAATTTGTTGACGTAGCTGGCTGCTTCAGCTTTGTGTGCTGCGGCAAATGCACGGCTTCGCACTTCCTCAAAAGCTTTTCTTGCGCTTAAACCACATGTAGGCCCTACGGCATCAGCCCCTTGAAGTTCATTCAATGCTTCTGCGTATAGTAACAATACGTCGGAATATCTCATGATAACATTGTTAATACCAGTAGCAACTTTGTCGGCGGAAGCTCTTGCTGCATTCAACCATTTGTCTGTCATCTTACGTGGATCCCATTTTGCTAAATATATACCAAATGGTGCATTACCCTGCATCGTTTCAACTGTATTACCATTTTCTCCTTCTCTAATATCGAAGTTTGCAAAAGTCAAATCACGGCGCAGGTCATTTTTATCGAAGCTCCAAAAGAAAGGAGCTGTCACTTTCACTTTACCGCTTGAGTTACCTTTAGCTCCGTAGTAGGTTGTTTTTCCGTTGATACGAACACCAATAGTGTATCCCATTTCTCCTGAAAAACTAACACCATGTGCTACTTCATATAGGTTTTCTTGATAAGTCTGATCTAAAGTCAGTTGGTTTAGCATATACCATTCGTTTTCATAAGAAGGATTCAGCTTATGATAACCGCTGGCTATAATCGCATCTAAATGTTTTACGGCGAGTGTATAAAGTTCTTTGCGTTTTTCACTACCTGGGCGTTGTGTTGGGTAGGTAGCATCACAATTGGGCATATTCTCATAACCGGATTTAGAGCTTTCACGGATGGAATATCCTGCATAAGTCATGGCGATACGAGCTAACAGGCCGTGAGCGAAACCTTTGGTCATCTTTTCTGTTGTGTAACCAGAAGTTCCTGCCCAAGGCAAATATTCGATAGCTTCTTCCAAGTCTGTAATCAGGCGATCCATGATCACATCTCGGTCTGTTTTTCCCAAGTAGATGTTAGAACCATCCGTATTGGTCGTTTCAAACTTCATTGGAACATCCCCGTAGGTACGAATTAAATCTAAATAAAGCATAGCGCGCAATGTTAGTGCTTCTCCCTTAAACATCAGCATCTTGTTTCTGGAAGTGTTGCCTTCGGCAATTAGTGTGCTGCTTTCGATACCTTCAACTACAATATTGGCATTTTCGATAGCTTCATACATTCCTTTCCAGTTATTATTGAGTTTTGACCAACTTAACTGTGGGTTATAGTTACATGTTCCGCGTTCATTGTTAGAGTTGGAATTGGTTGCACCTAAACCATCCACCAGCTCAATATCCGAATTCATACCAAAATGGATGGGTACTGATTGTACGTAAGTTTCATCTTTTGTGAGACCTGCATACACTTTATTCAAAGCTTGTTGGGTGTAGGTTGTTGAATTGAATACAGCTTCTCCGGTCATTTCAGAAGGAGAGGTCTGGTCCAGGAAGTCGGAACAAGAAGTGAGTACTACCGTACCTATTCCTACTATGGCTAATGATTTTAATATATTTTTCATAATTCTTCTTTGGCTTTAAAATTAGAATGTAACGTTAATACCTCCTACGAATGAACGACTCTTGGGGTATGCAGCATAGTCAATACCCGGGGTCATAGGGGTACTTGTACAGCAGTCTACTTCAGGATCAGTGCCTGAATATTTGGTGAAACAATGTAGATTGTATCCTGTTACATAAACGCGAATATTCTGTATATTTAGTTTGTTAACAAGCAATTTGGGTAATGTATAACCGATTGTAATATTATTGACACGTAGGAAAGAACCATCTTCTACAGCCCAGTCTACGAGTGGCATAACTGTAGCTGCTGCCGGATTCCAGATACTAGCACCTGTATTCACTTCATTCAGACGATTAACAGTCCATGTTTCACCGTTTGCCTTAATAGAAGCACTACTCAGCAGGTTGGTACCTGTTGAAGGATCAATCCAGGAATAACGATTAGCAGATGTAAAGTGGTCGTTAATATTCCAGTTTTTAGACGAACCGCTATAGAAGCTGGAACCTAACTTGGTTGCATTTACAATCTTGTTGCCAAGTGAATAGTTGAAGAATGCTGTAAAGTCGAAACCTTTCCAGCGGGCATTTAGGCCGAATCCACCGGATACGGTAGGCACAGTATTGCCTAAGCGTTCTTTTTTGTATTCTCCGTCTTCATTGGCTTTTAATTTTATCGAGCCGGGGTATACTTTTCCACCAATAAGTGAACTGCAGTCGTTGACTCCCGCCTTCAAAGCATAAGTTCCTTTTTCTGCATCAAAAGTGAAATCATCAGCGGTGTAGAAACCATCTGTTTTGTAACCGTAAACTTCACCTAACCGTCCGCCTTCTTCTATCAAGAAGTCTTCGATACCGGCTGCTGCTGTTCCTGCCCAGCTACTACTTTGCCAGAAGGAACTACCATTCAGTTTATCTATCTTGCCACGATTATAAGAGATATTAAAGTTGAAATTCAGACCAAAATCCTTGGCATCTACTAAAACGGCATCCAGTTGTAATTCTACACCTTTATTAGACGTCTGTCCCATATTCTTGTATTGGTAAGAATAACCAGAACTGGAAGCAATAGTGGTTTTCATCAACAAATCTTTTGTTGTGTTCCAGTATACGTCAATAGCACCCGATAAGCGATTGTTGAAGAAACCGAAATCTATACCGGCGTTGCGTGAAATTGTAGTTTCCCATTTTAGCCCAGGATTGGAGAGAACGTTACCGTGTTTCAATACTACTGCTGTTGTTTCATCAAAATAAATGCCTTTTTCTGAAGTTCCGGCTACGGAGTAAGTTGTGTACATAGAACCACTTGGAATACGATTGTTACCGGCTGTACCGTAACTTACACGCACTTTTAAGTTAGATAACCAATCTTTGGCCCCGTTCATAAAAGCTTCATCGTAAATACGCCATGCAATGGCTCCTGAGGGGAAGTACCCCCATTGGCTACCTTTGGCAAACTTACTGGAACCATCAGCACGCATTGTGAATGTGAACAAGTATTTATCCATTAGCGTATAGTTGGCACGGCCGAAGAATGAAAGCAAGTTATCTTTAATTCCGATATATGTACTGGTAGGAAGTGCCGTTCCATTACCGAGAGCAGCAAGAATTTCTTGTGTTGTTGCATCTTTACTGAAGTCTACAGCAGTTACATATTTCTTTGTATCCTGAGATGTAGATACTTCATGGCCAATCATGACATTGAGTCGGTCGCGTCCATTAAACAATTTCTTGTTTTCGTAAGTTAATGTATTGGCATTTCTCCAATTCTTATTATCGGAGTTTGTCAGATATGCTTGTGGAAGGCCACCATGACCAAATTTGGAGTTTGCAGTGGCTTTGTAACCCCATACTTGATCTGTATCGTCAAACTTCCAGCCATATCCGAATTCACTCCTGAATTTCAATCCTTTAAATGGTTCCCAGTTTACGCCTACATTGTAATCCTGGCGGAATCTTCTTTGTTGTTTATAAGTAGCATCTACACGTTCTAATGGAGTATAACGTGCATTCGTACTGTTTTCGTCATCTTCAGAATCTTCATTTAATGCCTTTATCGGTGCATGGGTGATGGCGCGGGCTACTAGTGAGTATGCTTTACTACTTTCATTATCGGCACCACCGCTCAAACCGTCTATTTTCTGTTGTATCAGGCGAGCATTGAAGTCAAGACTTAACCATTTGTTGATTTCTGTATTGATCTTGGCATTGATGTTATTCTTGGAATATCCTGAACCTCTCATGATACTCTTTTCATCGTTGCGTGCGTAACTGATATTGAATTTGGTAGACTTGGTACCACCACTGACACTTATATTATATTGTTGCTGATTACCTGTACGACCAAATAATTCATCCTGCCAGTTGGATCCTTCCATGGATTTGTAAATTTCCAAATCTTTATATGCACCATAGGATGTACCAGTTTGATCCAATTCATATTGGTAAAGACTGAATTCATATGGATTTAAGACTCCTACTTGCTTGATTACATTACGGAAGCCGTAAGATGCACCGAAATTCACTTGAGTCTTTCCTTCTGAACCGGATTTGGTGGTAATAATAATAACACCGTTGGCACCACGTGCACCGTAGATGGCTGTAGAAGAGGCATCTTTCAATACATCTACAGACTGGATATCCGTGGGAGCAATATCGCTAATGCTGGATACGGGAAACCCATCTACAATGTAAAGCGGAGAGTTATCTTGCGAAAGAGAACCACCACCACGAACACGGATTTTAACATCTGCATCGGGTGAACCTTCAGTAGTCGTAATTTGAACACCAGCCATTTTACCCTGTAAAGCTTCTGATGCACTTGAAACTGGAATAGATTCCAATTGTTTAGCACTGACAGAAGCTACTGAACCGGTCAGATCCTTTTTCTGCACCGTACCATAACCAATGACTACTACCTCATCTAAGGCTTGTGCATCGTCTTCCATTACTACATTAACTGTAGTATTACCTTTTAAAGCTACTTCTTGGGATTTCATTCCCACATAAGAGAATATCAATGTGGAATTAGCGGGAACACTGAGGGTAAAGTTACCGTCAATATCGGTAATCGTACCATTGCCGGTATTCCCTTTCTGTACTACGGAAGCACCGATGACGGTTTCTCCCGTTTTGTCTGTCACAGTACCTTTTACGGTTACATTTTGCGCTGATACGCTAAGCGATATCACGGCTACTAAACAGAATAGTAGCGCGGCGCGCATGTTTTTCATCTTGTTAGACATTCTTTGCATGATATTAATTAAATATGATTTTTTTCGTTAGTGTGTTCGGGCACACTGTTAATTCATTGTTGCAAATGTATCGGGATGTGAAAATATATATGTGTAATATCTGTTTTTAGGGTGGTATTTTTTGTTATTTACTGTCTATTATGCTTTTGCGACTTGCCTAAATGATGTTATATAACAGAAAAGAGGGGAATTTATTGTTCCCCTCTTGACACTTTAACATATCGGCAGCTGATTTCTTTCGCTACCTCTATGGTTTTGATTACTATTTATTCCTACTGATTTTTTGCTGTCAGAATGTATTCGTTTCCTGCATTTGTATCAATGTCATACACGTAAGTCTGTGCATATTCCGGTATGCAAACCGGAGCATTGGCTGCAATCAGTGGCTTACGAATACTCTGTGATTGCAGAAGCGGGTTATCAGATACCTCCTGCGAGGTAGGGCTCAATTTTTCCCCATTCAGATACAAAGGAGTCTGGGTTCGCACGCGGAGTGTACCACCAATATTGGAGGTGATAACGGCTGTTTGTAGCTCACCATTTGCCCACTTCATTTCTTTCACAGTAAATCCACCACGGCAACGGATACCTTTTAATGTTCCCTGCTTCCATACATCGGGCAATGCCGGAAGAAGATGGATAGCACCGTCATGGCTCTGAACAAACATCTCGGCAATACCGGCTGCACAACCAAAGTTACCGTCAATCTGGAAAGGCGGATGTGCATCGAACAAGTTCGGATAAGTACCGCCATTTTGCCCTTTTTCATCAGTAGTGGGGTATAGCTGTTCGGTTATCAGTTTATAGGCATGATTACCATCGAGCAGACGTGCCCACAGACACACTTTCCAACCCATTGACCAACCGGTAGAGTGATCTCCACGACCTATTAAAGACTTCTTGGCGGCTTCAAACAGGATGGGAGAGTTGTAGGCACTGATTTGACGTCCGGGATATAACCCCCAGAGGTGGGAAACATGGCGGTGGCGGTCTTTGGGATTATCCCAGTCGTGCATCCACTCCTGTAACTGTCCCCAGCGGCCTACCTGCATAGGGGCTAAATTGTTAACTACAGTCTGTAAACTGTCGGTGAAAGCGGTGTTTTCATTCATTAAACCGGCAGCGGCAATTGTATTGTAGAATAAATCGTAAACCATCTGATTGTCCATCGTGGTTCCTGCAACAACAACAAAGTCACGTTTACCGTTGACAACCGGTCTGTTTTCCGGAGAGTAGGAGGGAGCTACTACCAACCAATTATTCTCGGGTTCACGCACCAAGAAGTCAAGGTAGAACTCGCAGGCACCACGCATCAGGGGATATACTTCGGCAAGATAGTTTTTGTCTCCGGAGAAGAGGTAACGATCCCAAAGATGCTGGCAGAACCAAGCGTTGCAGGTGGCCCAGATTCCATAACCGGGTCCGTCTACGGCACCAGTGCTACGCCAGATGTCCGTATTGTGATGCAGCGTCCAACCACGACAGCCGTACATAGCGGCGCTTTCACGTCCCTGTATGGCTACTTCCTTCACTAATTGCAGGAAAGGTTCGTGCATTTCGGGCAGAGAGGTACTTTCAGCAGGCCAATAGTTCATTTCTACGTTGATATCAGTAGTGTATTTGCCATCCCAAGGGGCACGAAGCTGATAGTTCCAGATGCCTTGCAGGTTGGCCGCCTGACCACCGGGTTGTGAACTGCATATCAGCAGGTAGCGTCCGAACTGGAAGTACAGGGCAGCCATTTGCGGGTCGAAGCTGGAGCTGAATTCCTTGACGCGTACATCAGTCGGTTTGTTGGCCTGGGCATTGCGTCCTAAGTCCAGTGATACGCGGTTGAAGAACTTCTGATAGGTGTTGATGTGGGCTGCTTTACTTTTTGTATAGTTCTTGTTTACATTTGCCAGATACTTCTGTGCCGTAGCCTGGGCATTGCCGGAGACGTCTTTATAGTTCACAAAGTTGGTGCCTATGGAAACGTATAGGGTGACGCTATTGGCATTTTTCACTTGCAGGGTACTGTCCGATAATACTTCCAGGTTGCCGCCACTGTTTTCTATGCGTGTGAGGGCGGTGAATTCAACTTTGCCCTCAATGCCTTCATGGTTGTTGGCTTTTCCATTCAATTGCAGTTCTTTGCGGGGAGAGATGCAGCGCACCACATTCTCTTTATACGGGGTGGTATATTTGGCGGTGAATGAGATACTCTTCTTTTGTGAGGCTGTCAGTCGGATTACCAATATCTGGTCGGGGAAAGAAGTATAGGCTTCCCGGGTATACGTCACTCCATTGGCGGTGAAACGGGTGGTGGTGACTGCTTTCTCGATGTCCAGGTCGCGGTAATAATCGTTGTAGTTGCTGATTCCGTCGAAGTCCAGATGTAATGTTCCTACGGTTTGGTAAGGCATTCCATTGGCCGATTGTGAGCAGATGGTGGGACCGCAAAGAGCCTGTGCTTCCGCATTCTTACCTTCGAAGATAAGCTGGCGGATACGTGGCAGGGCATCTTTGGCTTTGGGATTGGTATTATTGTAAGGAGATCCACCCCATACGGTTTCTTCGTTCAGCTGGAATTGTTCGTGTGCGGGGTCACCGAACACCATGGCGCCTATGCGCCCGTTACCTAATGGCAGAGCTTCCACCCATTGGTCTGCGGGTTTGTCGTACCATAATTTAAGTGTTTCATCTGCCTGTTGTGCCTGCACGTTACTTTCTATACAGGCTGCTGCTAAGCATGCTAATAACCATTTCTTCATCATTGTTTTTCATTTTTGGTATTTCGATTGCAAGGTTAGGCAGTTTCTTGCATTTTCGGGAGTAATATCTCACTAAAAAGGAGTAAAAATGGTGTAGCACTGAGTATAGTGCACTTTTTCTTTTTACTCAAAAGCTATTGCAGCTATGTCCTTTGCCTTATCCACTATATATTTCGGATGAAATGTTTCTAACTCCGCGCGCGGGCGAAATCCCCAAGTTACACCACAAGATGTGACTTCTGCATTGATGGCAGTTTGCATGTCTACACCGGAGTCCCCTACATAGAGGACATCTTCTTTGGTAATCTGTGTTATTTCCAGAATATCGTATACAACGGTAGGGTCGGGTTTCACGTTCACCCCTTCCCGTTGACCGAAGACGGCAGTGAAGCGTATGTTCGGGAAATAATGGGCTATCAGCTTTTCGGTGGCAGCCTGGTATTTGTTGGAAGCGACGGCCAGTTGCAGGCCTTTGGCTTGCAGTTCGTCCAGGAGTTCTGTGATGCCGGGGTAGGGACGGCTTTTGTCGGCATTATGCTGGTCGTAATAAGGCACGAACTCCTTGCGCACGCGCAAAACGTTTTCTTCTGTTCTGCTTTCTTCGGGTAAGGCGCGTTCGAACAGCTTGTTGATGCCGTTGCCAACCATGAAATTATACTCTTTTTCTTCGTGTGTGGGATATCCTAACGCAGCTAATGCGTAGTTGGTACTTTGTGCCAGGTCGGCAATGGTATTCAGAAGGGTTCCATCTAAATCGAATATAACCAGTTTCTTCATATTTCTTTAGGTGCTTTTTATTAGAGAACACAAATATAGCGCATTTCGTTCAAACAATCTGTTGATGCAGGTCAAAAGAGGAAAACTCTGTGGGGAAATTTTTGTTACCTTACGGCGTAACTTCCGTTACCTTACAGGGGAACTCTTTTTACCTCCAATGGTAACTTCATTTACATGCCGAGGTAAAGGTCGTTACAATAGGAGGTAAAGGTCGTTACAATAAGGGGTAAATGCCGTTACATACGGCAGTAAATGCTTTTACATCCTACGGTAAATTGTTGGTAAATGCAATGCGTTGATATTTAGTGGTATATACAAATGAGAATTCCTCCTTACTGACAACAAAGTCCCAGTAAGGAGGAATGAATGATGATAGCTAAAGAGCTGATTTTTATTTCTTGGTGATACGGAACCAGTCAACATCCGCCCAACCGCCGTCATTGGTAGTGATGGCGGGACGTGTGCAGAATGTACCTACCTTCACACCGATCCATTTGCCCTCTTTGGCCTGGAAGGACTTGCCAAGCGGCTGATATTTCTTCCCGTCGAGGCTGTAACTGAAATTGCACATTACCAGTAAGTCATGTCCGCCTTCGCTCTTGGAGATTTTCTTTCCGTCGCTGGTGAACTTAACTTTCAGATAGATGGTATTGTCCGTCAGGTCAACCGTACCGTTCACTTCTTCCGGAGTACCTTTGTCGGCTTTCGGGCAGGATACCTGAGAAAGAACGAGCCCTTTGTCCGTGTTTTCCAGAATCAGTCCGGCGTAGTCCATACCCATCACTACCAGTCCGGTACGTTCGCCTTTATATTTCTCTGTCGGTTTGAACGTCAGCTTCATCGTAGCGGTGAAGTTGGGAGCCGGAGCTTTCTGCAACAACAGGTTGGCAACATCGAAAAGGTTCTTATACTCTTTCACAACCGGATAAGAGTACAGGCGTACAATGCTTTGGTCACCTGCGTAATAAGCCCATTTCTCGTTGATGTTGGCGTGCCATTGCCACTGCGGAGACAGGGTATAGCCGTCAAATTCATCACTTTCCTGCGGAGTGCAGATGGGATAAGTCTTGCCTACGTTCGGTTTCTTGTAAGTCATCACGGGTTCGCCGCAACCGTCACCGTCTTTGTCGATGCCGATAACGGGCCAGTCGTTCACCCATTTCATGGGTTGCAGATGTACCAGACGGCCGTAAGCGCCTACATCCTGGAAGTGGAAGAACCAGTCTTCACCGGTCGGAGTGTCTACCCATGCACCCTGGTGGGGGCCGTTAACGGGGCTGTTGCCTTGTGCAAGTACTGTTTTCCATTCATAGGGGCCGTATACGTTCTTGGAACGGAGCACTACCTGCCAACCTGTGGGAACGCCACCTGCCGGATGGAAGATGTAATAGTAACCGTTACGTTTGTAGAACTTCGGACCTTCGCAGGTCTGGTGCGCTTCATGACCGTCGAAGATGATGCGTGAGGGGGTGATGGCCTTGGTGGCTTCAGCATTCAGTTCGCAGATGGTGATGACGCTTTTCAGTTCGGCGCGGCTGCCTGCATAGGCATGAACCATATACACTTTACCGTCGTCGTCCCAAAGCGGACAAGTGTCGATGATGCCTTTGCCCGGCTTCACCAGTACGGGTTCGGTCCACGGACCTTTCGGATCTTTGGCTTTCACCATGAAAGCACCCTGGTCGGGGTCTCCCCAGAAGATGTAAAACTCGCCGTTGTGATGACGGATGGAGGGCGCCCATACACGGTTGCCGTGTTCGGGACGTTCGGGAGTTTCAATGGGAGGCAGTGCGTAAGGAACGGCAGCACCGATGATAGTCCAGTTCACAAGGTCTTTGGAATGGAGTATCTGGAGTCCGGGCAGACAATTGAAACTGGAGGATGTCATGTAGTAGTCGTCTCCTACACGGCAGGCGTCCGGGTCGGAATAGTCGGCATAGAGCACCGGGTTCTTGTACTTGCCGTTTCCTTGGTCGGCTACCCATACCTCGGAAACATAGTTCTTCTGCTGCGCCGCCAGTGGCAGGGCGAGCAACAGACATAGACTCATCAGGGTCTTTCTTGCTTTCATGTTTTTTTAGCTATTAGTGATTAGTTATTACTATTCTCATTCTCCTCCTCCCCCTGGAGGAGGGGAATGGAGTTACTTTTATTTGCTATGTTCATCACTTTATCACTTTCACCGTTGCCGGATGTTCCAGCTCCTCCTTCCACTCGCGGATATAGGCAAACCATGCTTCGGGCGTCTTGTAACCGAAAGTTTCTTTCATGGATGTGAATGTGATATGGTGGGTGAAGTATTTGCTGCCTTTGGCACCAATGGTGTACAGATAGTTGGCTTTGTCCTTCACTTCATCTTTTACATATTTCTGTGGTATATATGTACCCAGTCCTACGGTTTCTTTGGCGTACTTCACTGTGTCGTTCACCGGCCAGTCCGTTCCCCAGCAGCCTATCAGGCCTTTGTGGTCGGAGTAAGAGACGGAGCCTTTGATGTCTATGACGCCGGTACAGAAGATTTCATCTTTCAGCGGTTCTGCAAAGAAAGTCTCCACAAATACGTCGCGGTGTCCGCCGTAGAGGGTGTAACGGTTGGTCATGTTCAGTTCCGAGCCCTGATACTGCCAGTCGGCTACTTCTATTTCCGAGATGGTGCGCACCGGGCCGTAGGCGATGATGCGTTCGGTGAGTGTGGCAACGGGAGTGATATGGGTTGCTTTCTTGCCGTCCCAGCCTTTCAGCGCACCCACGCCGCAACTGCCGCCTACGAGGAGAACATCATCTCCAAAACCGCGTGCCAGTTGTTCGTCGGTCGGATAGAATTGTGATTCTTTGATTTCGAAGCCTTTATTGAATTTTCCGTAGATATCAACGGTCTGTTTATGGTCGAAGTACAGACGGTAAGCCACCAACTCGGACTCGAAAGCCGGACCGTGATGATGCATCTGGTTATATATGTTGCTGGTGCCCGGAATGGTTACGGACTGCACGGGCACATGCTTGCCCCTCTTGTCGCTGACGAGCATTTCCGCATATACGCGGGCGGGATACGTCTTGTCGCTTTGGGTGGAAGACAGGGTGACGGTCAGCGTCTTTTTGCTTTTGGCAGGCAGGTCGATGACGAATGCCAGTTCGTCGGGGCGGCGGTCACCGTCCAGGTCATCCAGTTGCGAGGGGATTTCCTCGTTACCGTTCATGACCACTGCCGAGCGTACACGGAATTGGGGATTAATTTCGCTGAGTTTGATTACTACCGGTTCGTCAGCTTTCGCCTTGTTCCAGGCGTTGCTTACTTCCACCGTAAAACTCTTTTCTGCATCTTGTGCCTCTGCCACAGCAGAAAGACCGCACAATAACAGTAATACTGTAAAGATTCTCTTTCTCATGGTTCTTAAATATCTAATTAATTTGCCACAAAAGTAGTGCAAACCTCGCGTAATTCCTTTTCTATTTTGATATAAATACTGTCATCTTTGTGAGTTATTCTTTCCAACCCGCCTCCTCAAAAGAACTGATTTCCAACTGTTGGGGATTGAGGCAGACGTATTTGATGCGTTGCCTCCTCCATGTATAAACAATATGTACGTTCCCGTCTTTACCTTGAATGACGGAAGGATATGAATATTGATTGATGGGCGAGTCCTCCAGTATCATGGCCGCTTTCCAGTGGATGCCGTCGTCGCTGATTGCTGCATTGATAGGAGTGCGCTCTTTCCGCTTTCCTTTGATGTAACGGTAGTGGTTGTAGACCAATAAGTGGCGTCCGTCTTTCAGCGTGACTCCATCAATGCCGGAGTTATTGTTCGGCAAGTCGATGAATGTTACTTCGCTCCAGGTCTCCCCGTTATCCTTGCTCCAGGTAGTGGCAACCGAGCCGTTGTTCTGGGTACGGCATAAAGCCTGTAACCTTCCGTCGGCATGCACTAGAATCGTGGGCTGGATAACTTGTATCGTCCTGTGGTTCCGGTTACTGATTTTCACCTTGTCCGTTTCTATAATTTCGGCTGCGGGTATCGGTCCGGTCTTCCGCCAGGTCTTTCCTGCATCATCGCTGATTTCAAAATGAATCCGCCAGCCGTTTTCATCTTCCGTGCTGCTGGGGCAAATCATCCGTTTGCCTATCCACACCGGCTTGTTCTTGATGGGGCCGAGGAAACCTTCGGGCAGTGCGCTGGATTTACTCCAGGTCTTTCCTCCGTCTTTCGACGTGACGACGTGGCCGCTCCATTCAGCTACGTTGACACCTATCTTATAATAAAGTTGTAATTCTCCTTTAGGCGTTTCCGTCAGTACGGGGTTCCAGCAGGCATATTTGGTTCCGTCCAATACACCGTCCGCCACCATCTGCGGCTCTGTCCAACCTTTCTTGGTTTTCCGGCTGACCCAGATACAGCAATCGGGATTCTTCTCTTTCGTACCTCCGAACCAGGCGGCTACTACTCCATGACGCCCTTCTACGATGGTGGCGGCATGGCTTTCAGGGAAGGGCGGCTTCCGGCAGATGAATGCATCTTCCAGTATTCCTTTTCGTCCTTTTCCGTATGCAAGGTTCTTTTGTACCCGGAAACTATACTCTCCCGAACCTATCCTGCAAACAGTATATCCGTCTTCCCGGCGAAGTATCTGCAAACCTTCGGATAGCTTCAATGCCTTGCCGTTTTCGGTGAGGGCATCCGTATCTTCGTTGGGGAGCCATATAGTGGCTGTGCTGTTGGCGGGTACACTGATTTCCCAGGAATATCCGGTATCTGTCTGCGACCAGTTGCTTGTCACTTTTCCGTAAGGGGTGATGTGGGAAGCATGGATGAATCCTACTTCTTCGAGTTCAAAGGCGGGCTTCATGCAGATTTCCTTAAAACCGGGGGCGGCACTCCGGATGCCTGCCAGGTGTTGGTAACAATAAGGAAGAAGGTCGCCCAGCAGCATGACGTGGTTGCCGCTGTTCATGGCTGGGTTGGCGGTGTTGCCATTCCATAACTCCCAAATAGTAGTGGCTCCGTTAGCCACCATGTAACCCCATCCGGGATATCGGGTATGTGTAGCCAAGACGTATGCTACGTCTGTACGTCCCATCTTTACAAGTTCCCTCATCAGCCATTGCACGCCGATGACTCCGCACTGGACGGTGGCGTTATAATAATCCACCGTTTTGTGGATGATTTGCCGGGCAACCGTTTCCTTCTTTTCATCCGGCACCATATCGAATGCCAGCGGAAGCAGGTTGGCCGTTACGGTATTGTTGCTGTAGCATTGTTCTTCATCATTCCAGAAAGTCCGGTTAAAACCTTCTTTGACCAGTTTCGCCAGTTCCTGATATTCCTGAATATCCTGTTCTAAATGCTGCAACCGGGCGAAAGCCGTCATGCATTGCAGCAATTTGTAATAATAGGCGGTTGCTATCAGTTTGCCGTCGGTGATGCGTGCCGGGTCTTTGGAGTGGATAAGTTCCGGAGACTCCGGCGGGAGACACCAGTCGCCATAACGGTCGCGGGTGATGATATGCGATTGGTTCATGAACTCCTTGCGCATGTGCTCCATCCATAATTTCATGGCGGGATAATGCTTGCAGATAGGTCCTGTATTGCCGTACTGCTCATACAGCGTATTGCTGATGAAAATGAATGTGGACGGCCAGGTCACATTGTCTGTGTAATAGTAATAATAAGCCGGGACTACATCGGGGATGCAGCCATCTTCGCGTTGCGCATCGCGGATATCGTCCATCCACTTGGCATACAACGGGCCGTTTTCCATCAGGAAACTTTCTCCCAGCGCTCCGGTGGTATGGTCACCGAGCCAGGGCTGGCGCTCGTCGCGTTGAGGACAATCCAGCGGTATACCTTTGTAATTGCCGCGGATGCCCCAGAAGGCATTCTTTACCAATTGGTTCAGGACGGGATTGTCACATTCGAATGTGCCGGTGATGGGCATGTCATCGTTGACGACTTCTCCCACAAAGTTTGCGAGGGTGGGAGTGCCGGGAAACTCGCTGATTTCCACATACCGGAAACCGTGATAAACAAAGCGGGGAGCCCATTCTTCGAGGGCTTCACCTTTCAGAATATAAAGGTCGGTTGCTTTCGCATCCCGTAAATTGGCGGTATAGAGTTCGCCGTTTTCCTGTAAGGTTTCGGCAAAGCGCAGGCGCACGGAGTCTCCGGCATTTCCTTTGACTTTGAGGCGCAGCCAGCCCACCATGTTTTGTCCCATATCGAGAATGTAACCTTTGGCGGATTTGCGGATGGTCTGCGGACTTATTCTTTCCACTACCTTGATACCCGGAATCATTTGTCCGCGCGGATAGCCGGAAGGAATGGAAACGCGCTCCGCCTGCAACCAACGGCTGTCGTCATAGCTGGGTACCGCCCATTTCCCTAATTCTTTGCGGGCATCATACTCTTCACCGTCAAACTCATTGTTACTGCGGATGGGGCCGTCGGCTGTCAGTTTCCAGTCGGTATTCGTTTCAATGGTTTGCCGGCTGCCGTCGGTATATTCCACTATCAGGTTCATCCGTACTTTGGGATAGCCGAAGTTATGAATCTTATAGGTACGGTAGTTCTGGCGCATGAAGTGGTAGCGGCCGTTACCCAGGGTAATACCTATGGCGTTATCGGCTTCCGGACGGAGCAAATCCGTCACATCGTAGCTGTTATAGAATACGGTCTTCCGGTAGTCGGTAGGGGCAGGAGCCAGTACAAGGTCACCAACCCGCTTTCCGTTGATGAGACATTCGTAGACACCCAGGCCGCTGATGTGGAGGGTGGCCTCTTTTATTGTTTTGTTTAGCTTGAATTCTTTGCGCACATACCGGGCGGACAGACGTGAGAACATGGTTTCGCTATCCCATGGCATAGGTTTGTCGATGCCTATCCAGCGTCCTTTCCAACGGGTTTCTCCCATCAGTCCCATTCCCCAGAAAGCAGTTTCACTCCAGGCGGTTTCGGCCTTATTGGTCGTTACGGATACTTTCCAGTAATAGCGTTTGTTGGGTTGCAAGGCAGGGCCCTGGTAGTTTATCCAGACGGATGCGTCGGAACGCACCTCACCGGAGTCCCATACATCCGCCTGATTCTTGTTTAACAGTTCCGGGGAGGAGGCAACCAACAGACGATAAGCCGTCTGCATCACGTTGCGTTGCTCGCTTTGGAGCCGCCAGCTGAAACGCGGTTGAGGGGTGTCCAGACCTAAGGGATTAGTCAGTTGTTCCGTGCGGAGGTCTGTTATGAAAAGAGTATCGCCCTGTGCTGCTTGAGTAAACAGACAACACAGAGCGAACAGTATGATTACTTGTTTCTTCATACACCAGCGATATTACGCATACCCGATTATAAATCGATGTTCAAAGCCTTAGCTGCCGAATTGTTATAGGTTTTTCCGTTTACTTTCAAGTCTTTGGCCTGTTTCACCTGCAATGCCTTGCCTTTTGTCTCTACCTTTACATTCTCGATAGATACGTTTTCGGCTTGGCTGATGACGATACCTTCTTTGGCATCCGTAATCACAACATCCTTTACATGTACGTTGCGGATAGGCATTTCCGGCAGACCGTTGAAGAACATGGCACGTCCGGCACCTTTACAAGTTACATTCGTGATATGGATGTCGCGGAAAGCGGGAGTTTCTTCCGTTACGGGTGGAACAGACGATTTCATTCTGCCTGCCAGGTCAGCTTCCGTTTCTTCACCGGCAGCCTTGCCGCCATAGAAGAGGTCGAAAAGCAATGCTTCGTGCGGAATATCGATCATGTTGATGTTGTGGATATAAATACCTTCAACCACACCACCGCGTCCGCGGGTACTCTTGAAACGCAGACCTACATCTGTGCCGAGGAACGTGCAGCCCGTTACATATACATTCTTTACGCCGCCCGACATTTCGCTACCTACCACGAAACCGCCATGTCCGTGCAATACGGTGTTATTCTTTACAATCACATTCTGGCAAGGCTCGCCACGTCTGCGACCATCCTTGTCTTTACCGGACTTGATACAGATAGCGTCATCGCCCGCGTCAAAGATGTTGTTGACAATCAGTGCATTCTTGCAGGATTCCAAGTCCAGTGCATCGCCATTCTGCGAATACCAGGGATTGAATACTTTTACATTATGAATGGTGATATGTTCGCATGACAGCGGGTGCAGACACCAACTGGGGGAATTCTTGAAAGTAACGCCTTCCAATAATACTTTCTTGCTCTTCACGATATTCAGCAATACCGGACGCAACCACGGGCGGATTTCATTCCATTCTTCATCCGTATTAATTCCTTCCGGATTATTGAAATCTTTGGTAGCCATAGCCCCTTTCAAAGCTCCGGCAGTGGGGTACCAGATGCTGCCGGATTCATCGACAACACCTCCCGAATTTACCAGGCTACTCCATTGACCTGAAGTCAGTTTGCCTTTCTTTACCGGACGCCAGCTATCACCCGAACCATCGAATACACCCTGTCCTGTAATAGCGATATTTTCAGCATTCCATGCAGAAATCGGGGATTGGCAACGACGGGTGTCCAGTCCTTCAAAAGATGTCTTTATAATAGGATAAGCCTCGAAGTCATCAGTGAACAATACCAGCGCGTTCGTCTCCGTGTATAGATTAACGTTGCTCAGCAGTTCGATAGGACCGGTCAGCCACAAGCCTTCGGGGATAACCACTTTACCGCCTCCTTTGGCATTGACTGCTTTGATTGCGTCGTTGATAGCCTTGGTATTCAGTACGATACCGTCTCCTTTGGCTCCAAAATCTACAATACTGACTGTATAGTCCGGAAATGTAGGTTGTTCCACTTTCGGCATATCGAAGGGTAAATTCTCATAGATACTATCATCTATATAATCTCCGTTTTGGGCGTTTACCACGTTCTGGACGGGTAGCAACGGGAGGGTTAGTGCAGTAAGCACCAATAGTCTTTTGATAAATGTGTTCATCCGTGATACTATATTTAATTATGAATTATAAACTATAAATTATTAATTAACAGGTCTTTTCCTTAACTCTCAACTCTCCATTCTCAACTCTTCACTTCTTTAATTATTATCCTCCCGCAAGCGGCTCTCCCGAGTGGCTTGCGAAAGAAATAATAAATGATTCATGTTAACCTAATTCTAACCTTAAATAAATATTATGAAAAAACCTCTTAATTACCGTTTGCAAATGTATCGGGCTTTAGCCTAAACCATGTGCACAATTTGTTGGTTTAGGTGGATTTTTTGTGGTTTTGGCCTTTTCTTTGCACTCTTTCGGGGATTTTTATGCAGAAAGTTCATATCTTTAAATAAGATAGGCGGCATTTCAGCAAAGCAAAAATAAGCGAGCTTATTTTGCTATGCGTTCAATTTGCACTATCTTTGCGGCCTCAAAAAACAGTAAACGAGGGAACAAGATACAAGTTAACGAGGGAGTATGCATCGATGCTGCGCCTTGTTAACTTCTCTACTGAAACCTCGTCAACTTTAATATTATAGGTATGAGTTACAATTTGTTGAAAGGAAAAAGAGGCATTATTTTCGGTGCTCTGAATGAGCAGTCCATTGCCTGGAAAGTAGCGGAAAAAGCAGTAGAAGAAGGTGCAACGATCACCTTGTCAAACACTCCGGTAGCGGTTCGCATGGGCGAAGTATCTGCACTGGCAGATAAATTACAATGCGAAGTTATTCCCGCAGATGCTACAAGCGTAGAAGATTTGGAAAATGTATTCAAGCGTTCCGTAGAAGTGCTGGGCGGTCAGATTGACTTTGTGCTCCACTCTATCGGTATGTCTCCCAATGTTCGCAAGAAACGCACGTATGATGATTTGGATTATGATATGTTGGACAAGACCCTTGATATTTCCGCTGTGTCTTTCCATAAGATGATACAGGCTGCCAAGAAGTTGAATGCGATTGCAGATTACGGTTCAATCCTTGCATTGAGTTATGTGGCTGCACAACGCACGTTCTATGGTTACAACGATATGGCAGATGCCAAAGCATTGTTGGAGTCCATCGCACGTAGCTTCGGCTATATCTATGGTCGCGAACACAATGTACGCGTCAATACCATCTCTCAGTCACCGACTATGACGACTGCCGGTTCGGGAGTGAAGGGTATGGATAAGCTGTTTGACTTCGCCAACCGTATGTCTCCGCTGGGCAATGCATCAGCCGATGAATGTGCCGACTACTGTATCGTGATGTTCTCCGACCTGACCCGTAAGGTGACTATGCAGAACTTGTTCCATGACGGTGGTTTCTCCAGCGTAGGTATGAGTCTGCGTGCCATGGCCACTTATGAAAAGGGGCTGGATGAATATATGGACGAAAATGGAAACATTATTTACGGTTAGGCCGTAAAAGTTAATAATGAAAGAATTAATAATGAAAGGCTGATTGCTTCTATTTTTAATTCTTTCATTCCTTTCCTTCCTCTTTCATTTTTTAATTCTTTCATTTCTTAATTTATGACTCCTGCTCTTTATCTTTTGCCCGTCACATTGGGCGATACCCCTGTTGAAACCGTGTTGCCTTCCTATAATAAGGAGGTCATACTTGGTATTCGTCATTTCATTGTAGAAGATGTGCGTTCGGCGCGCCGCTTCCTGAAAAAGGTGGATCGGGAGATAGATATTGACGCGCTGACTTTTTATCCGCTGAACAAGCATACATCACCCGAAGATATTTCCGGTTATCTGAAACCGTTGATAGCAGGGCAATCTATGGGAGTAATATCAGAAGCCGGTTGTCCGGCAGTGGCCGATCCGGGAGCGGATGTCGTGGCAATTGCCCAGCGGAAGAACCTGAAAGTGGTTCCATTGGTGGGACCGTCTTCCATTATCCTGTCTGTCATGGGATCGGGATTCAACGGGCAAAGCTTTGCCTTTCATGGTTATCTTCCCATCGAACCGGGCGAACGTGCCAAAAGACTGAAGGTCCTCGAACAACGGGTGTATAGCGAACAACAGACGCAACTTTTCATTGAAACGCCTTATCGTAATAATAAGATGGTGGAGGATATCTTGCAGAACTGCCGCCCGCAAACCAAACTTTGCATTGCTGCCAACATTACGTGTGAAGGAGAGTATATCAAGACCAAGACAGTGAAAGAGTGGCAAGGGAAAGTCCCCGACCTCTCTAAAATTCCTTGTATTTTTCTTTTGTACAAATAACTTCTTTCAGATGCTCGTATTCGTTCTCAAAGCAGCAGCTGAAGAAGTTCTTGCCTAAATTGTGTTCTATCTGCTGGAAAGTCCAGAGCTTTCCGTCCTTTATTTGCTTACCCCGTAGAAGGTTGTCATCTTCTATCTCGATGAGAAAGAGATAGATAAGCCGGTTTGTCACCTTGTTCTCAAAGTGATACATGATGTTGAACTGCAAATCCTGTATCGGTGCTTGTGGAAATGCCTGTTTCATAAGGCGGATAATGCTTTGTTCCAGAGTTTCTCCGTATAAGAGGTAACACTCCATCGGTATGTCGGTTTTCCCCCGTTCGAGGATGCAGCGTTGTGGACGCGGACGCAGATACAGCATCCCGTTATGAGATACGGCAATGCGGACCACTGGGTTGATATATTCGTTCTTCCGGTTGATGGCGTCTACTGCCAGGCTCCTTCCGATAACATCTCCTTTTGTGTTGACGATGGGCACGAAGGCTGTATGTTCCATCATGATGTTGAAATAGAGAATGCCGAACTGGTTGAACAATATACTCAGTATGAATACGGCAGGCGGGCAAAAACGGAACAGTACGTTGCGGGTCGTATCACTCAGCGGGCCGGGCAGAAGAATCGCAATGAAGATTGTCAGGAAGTGGATAAAGGCAATAATGATAACCACCCGTGTAGAAACGATGGCGGACTCCGCCCCTTGTGCAAAAAGCTGTTTGCAACATTTCTTTGACTGCGAAATCTGATGGGCAAGGAATCTTTTCCGATTCAGGAAGATAACGACAATCGGTATGAGAGTACTGATTTCCAACGTCAGCGGAAACATCTCACGAGTGCAGATATCACCAAACAGAAGGGTCGTTAGGGTTAGCAGCAGCAGCATCCCCGTGGTGCCGTAAAGCAGAAAGTTGGGAACCCTTGCACCTTTATTCCATAACGTATATAAACTATAAAGAGCCCCTACACCTGCACCAATGTAGATGGAAATGTCTTGCGTTATAAATTCGCATAATATTATTGATACGATAACGGGGATAAATCCCAAAGACATATTGAACTTAGATGATAGAACTCCTTTTTTAGACATTGCTGACTTTATTTTGTCGTTATCCTATCATAACAAATAAACATAGCAATTGGTTTTTATTTCGTTTCTTTTTTATAAAATCGGATTTGTTTCTCGGCATGATAGGAGGAGCGTACCAAAGGTGCACTTTCTACCTGGTCGAAGCCTTTGGCTAAACCGATTTCTTTATAAGAAGCGAATTGTGCAGGAGTAACATACTCTGCCACAGGATAATGCTTGTGCGAGGGTTGCAGATACTGGCCAATGGTCAGTATCTGGCAACCTGCCCGGCGCAGGTCGTCCATCAGTTCTTCCACTTCTTCCGGAGTCTCTCCCAGTCCTACCATGATACCCGATTTGGCGGTTGTTCCGCTGTCGGCTATCTGGCGTATCACTTCCAGGCTCGTATCATAACGGGCTGCACTACGCACTAACGGGGTGATGCGTTTCACTGTTTCCATGTTATGGGAAATAATTTCCGGACAAGCCTCGATTACCTGCGCAATCCACTCCTTCTTTCCCTGGAAGTCCGGGATAAGCACTTCGACTGTGGTTTCGGGATTCAGTCGTTTGATTTCCCGGATAGTACGCGCCCAGTGTGCGGCTCCGAGGTCGGGCAAGTCGTCCCGGTCTACGGAGGTGATGACTGCGTGGGACAACTTCATTAGGGATATGGATTCTGCCACGTGCGTGGGTTCCTCCGGGTCCAGTGGAAGCGGTCTGCCCGTCCGGGTATTGCAGAACTTGCAGCAACGGGTGCAGATGTCACCGCCTATCATGAAGGTGGCGGTTCCTTTCCCCCAGCACTCTCCCATGTTGGGGCAACGGCCACTGCTGCAAATGGTGTGCAGGCAGTGGGAGTCAACGATACGTTTGGTTTCGGTGTACCGTTCGTTGGCTCCTATACTTATTTTAAGCCATTCGGGTTTACGTACTCTGTCTTTCATAATAGTGTGATTTATATTCACCACAGATTACACAGATTGACACTGATTGAAGAGTTTGAAAGAGAAATAAAGAAATCTGTGTGAATCCGTGTAATCCGTGGTGATTCTTAAAGGTTGGTTTCAAAGAAGTTCGTCAGCTTTGTATACAGGTGGTAACGGGTGTTGCCGCCATAGATACCGTGATTGCGGTTGGTATAAACCTGCATGTCGAACTGCTTGTTCAGTTGCACCAGATGTTCGGCGTATTCCGCGCAGTTTTGGAAGTGGACATTGTCGTCCGCCATGCCATGAACTAACAGCAGGTTGCCGTTCAGATTGTTGGCACGTGTGAAGGCGGAAGAACTTTTATATCCTTCGGCATTTTCTTTCGGAGTACGCATGAAGCGTTCGCCATAGATGGTATCATAATAATTCCAGTCGGTTACGGCAGCTACGGCAACTCCGGCTTTGAAGACGGGAGTACCTTCGCTCATGCTCATGATGGTCATATATCCGCCGTAGCTCCATCCCCAAATGCCGATACGGTTTTTGTCTACGTATGGCTGGCTACCCATATACTGGGCGGTTGCCACCTGGTCTTTCGCCTCTTTTACACCCAGGTTGAGATAGGTGCATTTCTCGAATTCCGCACCGCGTCCGCCTGTTCCGCGTCCGTCTACGCAGACGACGATGAAACCGCGGCTTGCCATGTAAGTCTCCCAACTGATGCTCCATGTGTCGAGCACTTGCTGGGAACCGGGACCACTGTATTGATACAGAAGTACGGGATATTTCCCGGATGCGGAGAAATCTGTCGGCTTCATCATCCAGCCGTTCAGCGTTACGCCGTCCTGTGTCTGGAAGGTGAAGAATTCTTTTTGAGGTACCTTGTATTTCGCCAAGGTCTGTTTCAACGCGTCGTTAGTGACCAGTGTGCTCAATACTTTACCCGTATTGTCATTCAGAGTGATGACGGTAGGAGTGCTCAGGTTGGAATAACGGTTCATGTAGTACTTCATGTCCGTGCTGAACTGTGCGCTGTTGATACCTTCCTGTGCGGAAAGCTTGGTCTTTTTTCCCTTGCGGTCTATCTTGTACACAGCCTGGCGGAGCGGGCTTTCTTCATTGCTGACGTAATAGAAACTGTCATCATCGGCACTCCAACCTAAGAAGTTCTTCACCTCATAGTTTCCGGCAGTGACTTGCTTAATCAGATTGCCGCCCATGCTGTACCAGTACAGATGATTATAACCGCTTTTTTCGCTCAGATAGCTGAAGTTTTCGGGATAGAAAATGATATTGTCGAATACATTCTCCTTGATATACGCATCGCTTTCGTCACGCAACACCTGTTTGCAAACCGTGGAACGGGGATCTCCGAAATACATATCCAGTCGATTCTGATGACGGTTCAGTGTGATGATGGCCAGTTTATTGGGATCTTGCGTGAAACGGATGCGCGGGATGTAGCCGTCAGCATCCATAGGTACCTGCATTTTGCGGGTCACTTTCGTCTTGATGTCAAAGGTATGTACGGATACCTTTGAATTGGCTTCTCCGGTTTTGGGATATTTATAGGTGTAGTCGCCCGGATATTTCTCGAAGGCTGAGATATGGGGATTGCTTCCGGCAAAGACAGGGAAGCTGTAAGAAGGCACGTCCGTCTCGTCAAAACGGGTATAAGCCAGCATTTTGCTGTCGGCGCTGAATTCCAGGGCACGGTTGAAGGAGAATTCTTCCTCATACACCCAGTCGGGAATGCCGTTCAGCACGGCATTGCGTTTGCCGTCTTCCGTAACCTGGCTTTCGCTGTTGCCATACAGGAACTTCACGAGATAGATATTATTGTCCCGCACAAAGGCAACCATCGTTCCGTCCGGTGAGAATACCGGTACTTGCTGCGGGCCGCCGTCGGACAGTTTCTCTACTATATTGTTGATTTCTCCGTTGACGTTCCGTTTCAGACTATATATATAATGTATAGCGGTGTAAGAACGGCGATAGATTGGAGTCGTTTCCGTAGCGATGAGCAGTTTGCTGCCGTCCGGCGAGAAACTGTAGCTGTCGAACTTCTTGAAAGGACATTCGCGGGCGGTAGCGGCATCAAACAGTACTTCTACCTGTTTCCCCGTCTTGAAGGAATATTTGATAATCTGCGTTCCTTCTGCATTCATTTGTGAATAGTGTTCTCCGTCTCCGGGAATGGGAATCACTCCGTAAATGTTTTCGGCACGGAATTTGCCCGATACAATGTCTTTTAAGTCGAGTGCCTGACCGCCTTGCGCGAAACCTGCCAATGTGCAGAGGCAAAGGAGAATTGCAATACTTATCTGTTTCATAATTCTGATTGATTTCTTTGAAGGGCAAATATAGGGATAAAAACTGAAAAAAGGTTCTGAAGTAAGGGCAAAACCGCTGCGGTAGTTAACTAAGCCATATACTGTCCAGATGTTAGCCATAGTCTTGTTAGGAGTGAGGATAGAATCATCGGCATTGATTGTAGGAATCATTGGCATTGATTGTAGGAATCATTGGCATTGATTGTGGTCATCATCCGTATTGATGGTACCCATCATCCGTAATGATGATACCCATCATCCGTAATGATGATACCCATCATCCGTAATGATGATATACCCACTCCCGGCCTTGCCCTGTCTCCCTTCCGGGCACAACCCATTACCGTCCTATAAGAAAAGCCCGTCCAGCTTTGTGGGGGCAAAGCTGAGGCGGGCTACCGTCACTCATAGATGATGATTAGGGCCGTCTTTAAAATTTAGAGGATTTTTACTTTCTTCTGATATTCGGCAATGGCAGCGTCCAGGCGTTCGTGTGCCGTGGTGTCACCCGGGACGTTATGTGACGGATGGATATACAGATGTACGCCGCGGTCTGCCAGAATTTCGGCAACGGTGGTGATGGTCATCCACACCATGGTCACGAAACTGAGGGTAGACAACGGACCTACCTTGTCGAAGTGGTTCTTCAGAGGCACGGAAGCGTCTACCAAAGGCACGCACGAGTCAACCACGATGTCCGCAAGCTGGAACAGGTTTTTACCACTGGAATGACGGCTTGCCTTATCGCCCGTTTCTCCGGCCGAACCGTAAACAATCACCTTCATTCCATGCTTTTTAGCTTCCAGTGCCACGTCGATATTCACTGCATTAATGCCTGTATGGGAGAAAATCCAGAGGCAATCTTTGGAATCAAAATCATAATTTTTCATGATTGCTTGTCCGTAGCCCTCGGTTCTTTCCAGGAAAAGGAACTGATGGATACCCATCTGGCCGATGATCTGCGTAAAGAATGTCAGTGGAAGTTCGCACAGAGGATGGAAACCTACGAAGCTACCGATGCGCGGATACATTTCTTCGACAGGGATAGTGGCATGACCGCATCCGAACGTGTGTACCCAACGTCCTGCTTCAATAGAGTCTGCCATCGCGGTGGCTGCCTTTTTGATATTCTCCAATTGCGTGGCTTCCAGCTTTTCCATGATGCCATGCGCGTTTTTTAACCATTCTAATGCTAACATAATTTTTTTGTTTTTAAGGGGGTAAATAAATTCTTTTATCTGAGTGAACGTTTAAACAGTAGGAGCATGATGAGCAGGGAGGCGATCATCATGTAAGGGTATACTACGATGCCATATCCTTGTGAGATGATTCCCGTGAGGCTGTTCAGCAACGTCTGTCCGATGAGGGCGATGACGAGTGCCACGCTGAAAGCCGTTCCCGAGAGGGAAGCGTACCGGCTGCCGATGATGCTGAGTATGACGGGGAACGTAGATGCCAGTCCGGCGCCAATCAGCACCATACCTATGGCGGCACGTGCGAATCCGGGTGAGAAGGTCAATAGCGCGAAGCCCATAGCGGCCGTAATCAGACTGGTGCGGAGAACCGTTTCCTGCCGTATCTTCTTGAACAGGACTACCAGCAGCAGGCGGGCAACGGTCAGCCCGGCCACCATGCAGGTCAGTGCCATGAGCGCCCGGTTTTCGGGAATGCCGGTTGTTTGTCCCAGATAGAGCGTGGTCCAGTTGTTGCATACACCTTCAATGCCGCTTTGAAAGAACAGGATGAAGCTGAGCAACAGCAGGCTGCTTTCTTTCAACAGTCCCAATCCTTCCTTCATAGGAAATCCTTGCGGCTGTTTGGGGGCGGGGAAGCGTACACCGAGGCAGAAGAGTATGCCTGCCAGCATCACGACACCCGTACCTTGCAGTATGATTTCAAAAGAGTAGTGTTCGGACAGAAAGCTCAGCAACACCGGAATACCCAATGCTCCGATGCCATAGAACGCTCCGAGCAAGCTGAGGCGCGAACCTTTTTCCTTTTCGTTGGAGATGTCCGCTACCAGTGCATTCGTTTCACCGTTCAGGATGCCGCCCCCCAGTCCGATGCCGATGATGGAGAGTTGCAATAACGGAATGCTTGTGAAGAAAGCGATACCTTCCAGTCCGAGCAGCACAACCAGGCAACTGAGTAATAGCAATGCCTTGTGTCCGAAGCGGTCCACGATAGGACCGAACAACAGGGAACCTCCCAACAGGCCGAGAGGCAGGAACGTCACCAATGCGGTGGCTTGGAGGTTGTCCAAACCCAGTTTGGCGGTGAGGGACGGCAATACCGACCCCAGCGTAATCATCGAAATGCCAAAGAAACACATACCGATGCACGCAGCCGTAAATACCAGATTCTTTTTGTAACTACTCATATAAATGCTTTTTGATGGCAAGAAAAGCGGCTCCTATCAGTCCGGCATTGCCGGCTAAGTGAGAGGCTACGAATTCCACCTGCTTGATACTGAGCGGTTGCGCCCATTTGCAGGCTTCCTTGTAGATGTCGTCGATGAAGATACCGGCGGGGCCAAATACACCACCGCCCCAGATTATCTTTTGCGGATTGAGCAGGCTGACAATGTTGGCGGACGCCATTCCCCACATTTCTATGGCTTTGTGCAGTACAGAGGCTGCAATCGGATCTTTCTCGTTGTATGCGCTGAATACGTCATAAGCGGAAATGCGGCTGATGGGTTTCTGGCGGAGACGGCCTTTATAGGCCTTGTTTGCCCGGACGGCATCCCGCACTCTGGCTCCGATGCCATTGCCCGAAGCATAATATTCAAAGCAGCCGCAGGCATCGTATTCTTCTTTATAAGGCGGTTGCAGTGCCATCCAGCCTGTGGCGCCGATGATGTCGCTTGCGCCGTGCAACACGTGTCCGTCGATGATGATGCCTGCCCCGATGCCGGTTCCTACGGCGATGAATACTGCGCTGTGGCAGTCTTTGGCGGCTCCTTGCCACATTTCGCCGTACATGTAGCAAGTGCGGTCGCTGTCGATGTAGATGTCGATATCCGGTGCGGTCACGGTGCGCAGCACTTCTTGTAGCGGATAGTTTTCCCAGCCGGGGATATTGGGTGCCCATACGCGTCCCGTTTGTGAGTAGACTATGCCGGGCACGCATACACCGATACCGTCAATCTGGATACGGCTTCTGTGGGCAATTGTCAGAAGCTTGGCAAGGATTTCTGCTGCGAGTTTGCCCACTTCGTGTCCGGTTCTTCCTTTCAGCAAACGCTTCCGGTTGAACAACATACTTCCGTCGGGGAGGAAAATAGCACTTGCTATTTTGGTGCCGCCTATGTCGAGAGCGATGGTAGCCATGGTGGTTATAGTATTTATTAGGTTGATCTATCAAGGTTTTAGGCAAAGCTATGAATTTATTTCGTTTTCCATGCTTGAAAGGGAAGGAAAATGTGTGCAAAATACGTCACTAATCACTAAAATATATTTAATATATTCGACTTGGGGTGTATATTTGTTATTGTATATGGTTGTTAATCAGTGTTTGAAACATTTTTTAATACAGTCTAAAAATGTATGATTTGTGTTTGTTAACAATTAAGGCAGGAGTAGTTCTCAGTGAGGCAGGCCCTTTCTTTGTGCGATTCGTGTAATTTGTGTTCATTCAGCAGCTTTATCCCGAAGAAAAATCTTATTTTTGTCATTAAATAACCGATATATGGATTCCACACCTATATTATATAATGAGTTTCCGCTCTTCCTGAAACGTTATTTTCCGTATAAGGTACAGAAAATATCGCTCAATGCCGGGTTCACCTGTCCTAATCGGGATGGTTTCAAAGGTTATGGCGGTTGTACTTATTGCAATAATCAGACTTTCAATCCCGAATATTGCCGTACCGAGAAATCCGTCACGCAGCAATTGGAAGAAGGCAAAGTCTTTTTCTCCCATAAGTATCCCGAAATGAAATATCTTGCTTATTTTCAAGCATATACCAATACTTACGGTGAGCTGGAAGCCTTGAAACGAAAGTATGAGGAGGCGCTGACAGTCCCCGACGTCGTAGGACTGGTCATTGGCACACGTCCGGACTGCATGCCGGATGCCTTACTGCATTATCTGGAAGAAATGAACAAACGTACCTTTTTATTAGTTGAATACGGCATCGAAAGTACCAATGACGCAACGCTTCGCCGCATTAATCGTGGGCATACCTATCAGGACACGGTAGATGCCGTCGAGCGTACCGCTGCCTGTGGCATCCTTACCGGTGGACACGTCATACTGGGACTTCCGGGAGAGACGCATGACGAACTGGTGACCCAGGCTTCCGTCTTGTCCCGCTTGCCGCTTACCACTCTGAAGATGCATCAGTTGCAGCTGATACGCGGTACCCGCATGGCACATGAATACGAACAGCATCCCGAAGATTTCCAACTGTTCGATGTGGAAGAATATATTGACTTGGTGGTGGACTACATAGAGCATCTTCGTCCCGATTTAGTACTGGAACGCTTTGTCTCACAGTCTCCTAAAGAATTGTTAATAGCACCCGACTGGGGACTGAAAAATTATGAATTTAACCATCGTGTGCAAAAAAGAATGCGTCAGCTTGGCGCTTATCAGGGAAAGAAATATGAAATGTGAGAAAAAAAACTTATTTTTGCGGCTGTTTAAATGTGGAATCAATCTAAATAAAGAAGTATTATGAACCAAAAGACAATGATAAAAGGAAAAATACACTACGTAGGAGTGAATGACCGCAACAAGCATTTGTTTGAAGGCCTGTGGCCGTTGCCTTACGGGGTGTCCTATAACTCTTATCTGATAGATGACGAAACTGTAGCGCTGATTGATACGGTAGATGCCTGTTACTTTGAGGTATATCTCCGGAAGATAAAAAGCATTATTGGCGAACGCCCTATCCAATATCTGATAATCAATCACATGGAACCCGATCACTCCGGTTCTATCCGCCTGATTAAGCAGCATTATCCCGATATCATCATCGTAGGCAATAAACAGACTTTCGGCATGATTGAGGGTTACTATGGCGTGACGGGTGAACAATACGTTGTAAAAGACGAGGATTTCCTGGCACTGGGACATCATAAACTGCGTTTCTACCTGACACCGATGGTGCACTGGCCCGAAACCATGATGACTTTTGACGAAACGGAAGGCGTGCTTTTCTCCGGCGACGGATTCGGTTGTTTCGGTACGTTGGACGGCGGTTTCCTCGATACCCGCATCAATACAGACCGTTATTGGGACGAGATGGTGCGTTATTACTCCAACATTGTAGGTAAGTACGGTTCTCCGGTGCAGAAGGCTTTGCAAAAGTTGGGCGGACTGCACATCACCACCATTTGTTCTACTCATGGCCCCGTCTGGACGGACTATATAAATAAGGTGATAGGCATTTATGACAAACTGAGCCGTTATGCTGCGGACGAAGGTGTGGTGATAGCCTATGGCTCTATGTACGGTCATACGGAACAGATGGCGGAAGCGATAGCTGCCGAACTCTCAGCGCAGGGCATCAAGAATATCGTGATGCACAATGTGAGCAAGAGCAATCCTTCCTATATAATTGCTGATATCTTTAAATACCGTGGACTGATTATCGGCAGCCCTACTTATAGCAACCAGATTTATCCGGATATAGAATCTTTGCTCTCTAAGATACTGGTACGCGAAGTGAAAGGCCGCTATCTGGGCTACTTCGGTTCGTTCACCTGGGCGGGTGCCGCGGTGAAGCGTATGGCTGAGTTCGCCGAGAAAAGCAAGTTCGAAATCGTGGCCGACCCGGTAGAGATGAAGCAAGCGATGAAGGACATCACTTACGAACAGTGCGAACACCTGGCACGTTCTATGGCAGAGCGCTTGAAGAAAGACAGGGAAGGTAATGATTAATTGTTAAATATTAATTATTAAATATGAATAGCCATGTGGCGTCACAGCGCAGCTGATTAACATTTTATATTTAATAGTTTATAATTGAATACGTTTATTAACCTGATAAAAAACAATCACAATGAGACTAATCATCCAACCGGATTATCAATCCGTATCTAAGTGGGCTGCCCATTATGTGGCCGCTAAAATTAAGGCAGCTAATCCGACTCCTGAAAAACCGTTTGTTTTGGGTTGTCCTACCGGTTCATCACCACTCGGTATGTACAAGGAGTTAATCGACCTGAACAAGAAAGGTATTATTTCTTTCGAGAATGTGGTTACTTTCAATATGGACGAGTATGTAGGTTTGCCCAAAGAACATCCCGAAAGCTATTACTCTTTCATGTGGAACAACTTCTTCAGCCACATCGACATCAAACCGGAGAATACTAATATCCTGAACGGTAACGCTGCCGACCTGGATGCCGAATGTGCACGTTACGAAGAAAAGATCAAGTCTTATGGTGGCATCGACCTGTTTATGGGCGGTATTGGCCCTGACGGACACATCGCTTTTAATGAACCGGGTTCTTCTTTGTCTTCACGCACACGCCAGAAGACATTGACAACGGACACTATCATTGCTAATTCCCGTTTCTTCGACAATGATGTGAATAAAGTGCCTAAAACGGCTCTTACAGTAGGTGTGGGCACAGTGCTTTCCGCTAAGGAAGTAATGATTATCGTGAACGGACATAACAAGGCCCGTGCCCTCTATCATGCAGTGGAAGGAGCCATCACGCAGATGTGGACCATCAGTGCCCTGCAAATGCACGAAAAGGGTATTATTGTGGCAGACGACGACGCTACTTTTGAACTGAAAGTAGGTACATACCGTTACTTCAAAGATATCGAGGCAGATCATCTGGACCCGTCTTCTTTGCTGAAGTAAGAGAGTACTTCATATAAAAATAATTGCGCAGTCCGTTTTCCGCTGATAGTGTGGACCGGGCTGCGCATTTTTTATTTTTACCATCTTTATCGTTCTTGACTTTGTTGCCTTTTAAATGAATAAACCGTTTGGATATGAATGATACGGATTGCCTTTTTGACGACCTACTATGCCGTTCCCTTTCTTTATTTCATCAGTTCCGGCTGTATGATGATTGTGTGGAAGAGGATAATGCTTTCAAGGCATTGAGAGAAGCGGAAAAGATAGTCAGCAATACCAGGAATGGAATTTGTGTGGCAAAACTGGGGTGTGTGATAGAATGTCTGGCACACAGGTTTTATATAGATGACGACACGGATGGAGTGTTGGGTGAAGTGGATACTTTTCTGATAAAATTCAGTAAGGGGTTGAAGCATCCTTCTGCGGAGGCTTTTGTTGCTTCTTTATGGATGGGGGAGTATTTCTTATTGCGCTTGAAGAATCCGAAATCCCGTACTCATAGCCGGAGTAAGAAGATGGTGTCC
Source organism: Bacteroides stercorirosoris (assembly GCF_900142015.1). Lineage (GTDB taxonomy): Bacteria > Bacteroidota > Bacteroidia > Bacteroidales > Bacteroidaceae > Bacteroides > Bacteroides stercorirosoris. The sequence goes on along the minus strand of NZ_FQZN01000002.1, from coordinate 194,521 downwards.
AAAATGCTCTCATTTATGGCGGATATGCTTCACAAACCGGAAAAACAAAAGGAACTTTGTCTTTCTTCCAATGATGTTTTTGAGGAAACGGTGGATTGGGTGAAAGAAGTCTGTGATATGCATATTTGTGAGAAGCAGATGGTGCTTTTGCTGGAGAGACTTTATTCCCTGCAGGAAAAGGGTATGTTGCAACAAGGAGATGGGGGAAAGAATACTTTACGGCAACAAATATGGGATTTTTATTATTGAATGTTATCTTTGTGACTGCTAACACTCTATTAACTTTATCTATATTATGAAGAAACCGATAATTCTGTTTTCACTATTCTGTTTACTGTGTGCAATTCCGGTTGCCGCCCGGGCAGCGGATACAATCTTTGTTCGGGAGACACAGATTCCTGTTTTGATGGAAAGGGCTGATAATGTCTTGTTCTACCTGCGTCTGGATGCGAAGGAAAGCAAAATGCTGAATGAGATAGTTCTGGATTTGGGAAAGAATACTAATCTGTCTGCAATCCAGTCAGTGAAACTTTATTATAGTGGTACTGAGGCATTGCAGGATAAGGGGAAGAGACGATTTGCACCCGTAGAATACATTTCAAGCCATACGCCTGGAAAGACTCTCGCTGCTAATCCTTCTTATTCTATAAAGAAAGCGGAAGTTACTAACCCGAAGAATCGTGTTGTTCTGATGGCTAATCAGAAACTATTTCCCGGTATTAATTTCTTCTGGGTTAGTTTGCAGATGAAGCCGGAGACTTCATTGGATACTAAGGTAATGGCAGCTGTGACTTCGGCTACTCTGGATGGCAAGGAAGCACTCTTGAATATTGTTTCCAAACAGGATATTGTACACCGGATGGGAGTAGGCGTGCGCCATGCCGGTGATGACAACTCGGCTGCATACCGCATTCCGGGATTGGTGACCACGAATAAGGGAACTTTGCTGGGTGTATATGATGTGCGCTATAACAGCAGCGTCGATTTGCAGGAGCATGTGGATATAGGGTTGAGCCGTAGCACGGATGGCGGTAAGACCTGGGAAAAGATGCGCCTGCCTTTGGCTTTCGGTGAGACGGGCGGACTTCCTTCGGCGCAGAACGGGGTGGGTGACCCTTCCATTTTGGTAGATACAAAGACAAATCATGTGTGGATAGTGGCAGCCTGGACCCATGGCATGGGGAATCAGCGTGCCTGGTGGAGTTCACATCCGGGACTGGATATGAATCATACGGCACAACTTGTTCTGGCAAAGAGTACGGACGATGGTAAAACCTGGTCGGCACCTGTTAATATTACAGAACAAGTGAAAGATCCATCCTGGTACTTCTTATTGCAGGGTCCCGGACGGGGCATCACAATGGATGACGGTACTCTCGTTTTTCCTACCCAATTCATTGATTCTACCCGTGTGCCGAATGCCGGCATCATGTATAGTAAGGATAGGGGAAAGACCTGGAAAATGCATAACTATGCCCACACAAATACTACAGAGGCGCAGGTGGCTGAAGTTGAGCCGGGAGTATTGATGCTGAATATGCGTGATAACAGGGGAGGTAGCCGTGCCGTAGCAATCACGAAAGATTTGGGCAAAACATGGATTCAACATGAATCTTCCCGTAAGGCGTTGCAAGAGCCGGTTTGCATGGCAAGTCTGATTAGCGTAAAGGCGGAAGATAATGCTCTGAACCGTGATTTACTTATCTTCTCTAATCCCAATACTACGAAGGGACGCCGCGATATTACCATCAAAATCAGTCTGGATGGAGGCGTCACTTGGCTTCCGGAGCATCAGCTCTTGCTGGATGAGGGCGATAACTGGGGGTATACCTGCCTTACTATGGTTGATAAAGAAACTATTGGCATTCTTTATGAAAGTAGTGTGGCACATATCACATTTCAGGCCATTAAATTGAAAGATATTGTTAATGACTGATTTATTTTTGTTTGTCCAGATACTCCCTTTTAAACATATCTACGAACAAGAAGAATAGCGAGAGTAACAGCGGTCCGAAGATGACTCCCATAAAACCGAATAGAGAAAGACCGATGACGACTCCGAATATCGTGATAAGCGGATGTATATCGGCCATTTTCTTTTGTAGAATGAAACGTATCAGGTTGTCGAGTTGTGAGATAATCAAAGTGCCGAATATCGCTAACCCGATACCATTGAACCAGTCGCCGGACAATGCCATATAGACGGCAATGGGAAACCATACCAATGCTGTTCCTACCATCGGAATAATCGTCGCAAGGCAGGTGAGAAATCCCGTTAGTAAAATATCCGGGACATCAAAGAACCAGTAACCTATCATGGCCACGCCTCCCTGGATAATTGCCAGCAAAGGGATGCCGATGGCGTTGGAGTGGACAATCATCTTGATTTCATGCACTACGTGGTTCGTATTGGTTTCACTGAAGGGAAGTATTTCGCTGATATATTTCTCCATTTTCTGCCCGCCTATCAGCATGAAGTAGAGTACAAAGATCAGCACGAAGAGGTTGACGGCAAAACTACTGATGCCATTCATTACGAACTGCCCTATTGTGGGGAGTATGGAGATGATGAATGAAGTAGTGTCTTTGCCCAGTACGTCATAGCCTGTTTTGTCCTTGATGATACGTGCCATGTCTTCAACGGGGGCAATGATACTTTGGGGATCGAGATTGATATCCTGCAATTTACTGACCAGTAACCATACGGCTAATGCCAGAGGAACCAGGAAAAAGAGGATAGCTTCGGTAGTGATGAGCGCAGCGGCAAGGCTCCGTTTCATTTTCCGTCTACCTGTCAGATGTATCATCTGTTTTCTGACCAGGATATAAATGGTGAGTGCACCCAACAATCCACCCAGAAAGGGAGTAATCTGAAAGAATAGGATTACGCCCAGTCCGATGATGATGGTGATTAGTGAATATTTCCAGTATTGTTCTTTTGTACTCATATACCTTTTGTTGCTTTCTTAAAAAAACAAACAAACCGGGTATTTGGTTGAGTTATCCTTCGTCCAACCAACCTTTTCCCTGGCGCACGATTTCCGCTTCTCCGTTGGTGCAGTCCACAATAGTGGAAAACTCTGTTCCACCAATGCCGCCATCGATGGTTAAATCGACAAGGTCACCGAACTTCTCGTCAATCAGTTCCGGGTCGGTACTATATTCTATGTCCTCATGGTCGTCGTGAGGAAGGGTGGTAGTCATGATGGGAGCGTCCAATATGCGGGCTATTTCCTGAATGATAGCACTATCCGGCATACGAATACCAACCTCTTTCCGGTTGCGGAAAATTTTGGGCAGCCGGGTTGTACCGTTCAGGATAAAGGTGAAAGCGCCAGGCAAGTTCCGTTTCATCAGTTTGAACGTAGTGTTATCTACTTTGGCATATTCACTGATACTGCTCAGGTCATAGCAGATAATAGAAAGGTTGTTCTTGCGCGGGTCAATGTCCTTGATACGGCAGATACGCTCGATGGCACGCTCTTTCAGCCCATGACAACCGATGGCATACATGGTATCAGTGGGGTAGATGATGAGGCCACCGTCATTCAGAATATCCACTACCTGTTGCAGGTCTTGGGGATTGTTATTCTTTTCGTAAAGTTTCAGAAGCATAGGGCTGGCAATTAGTCTATATATAATAACGCAAAAGTAGAGAATAAGTTTCTTATTATCAAATAAGTGTGCTTTATTTCTTGGATGATTTCTTACGGATTTCCTCTGCCAGTCGCCATTGCAGTGCGGCTTCCACTTCTTTTCCTGCCTGCATCAGGGCATCGCCGAAGAGTTCGTGTGCTCCGGCATGCTCAGGTTTCAGGGTGGTGGCCTTGTCCAGGTCGGCAATGGCACCTTCGGTGTCTTGTTGTTTCAGGCGTAGTTTTCCACGATTATAAACGGCTTTAAACTCTGCCGGACGTAGTTTCACGGCACGCGTCAGGCACTCTTCCGCCTCAAGATATCTGCCTTCATTGAAGAGGGTGATGCCTTTTCGTACCCATGCGTCTGTGTATTCCGGATAAAGTTCCAGTGCCTTGTCGTAGTTGGCAATGGCGGCACGGGAGTCGTGGGCAAGAGTGATAGACTCGTTGCCCATCAGGTAATACTCACGTGCATACGTTTGCAGGCGTTTCTGTTGCTCTGCCATCTGAGATTTTAGTTGTTCGTTGCTGTCGCGCAGCTTATTGATTACACCTAACTTGTGGCGTATGAGCCGTTGAACGGCGGGCTTTTCTATGTCGTATCGGGAGTGTATGGCTTTGAAGAAATGGTTGAGGAAGACTTCAAAGTCTCCTTCATCAAAGGCTTTGGTGGCAGCGGCATATTCCACGTCGGCTTGCGCCTGTTTCAAGGCGCGGTCTATGGCTTGCCGGTTGTTGAAGCGTTCGGCAAAGTTCACTATTTCCGGGCGGACGAAGATGTCGGCACGGTTGACAGGTTTCTTTAGCTGAATACCTTCCAATGATGTGCAACGGCTGAGGGCTACATATGCCTGTCCGCCGGCAAAAACACCGCCGGTGAAGTCGATGACAACACGGCTAAAGGTTAGTCCCTGGCTCTTGTGGACGGTGATTGCCCATGCCAGCCGTACGGGGAACTGGGAGAAGGTGCCGAGTACTTCTTCTTCTATCTCTTTTTTCTTTTCGTTGTATTTGTAGCGGATGTTCTTCCAGTGTTCCGGTTTGACGTCACATTCTTTCCCGTCGTCGGTGATGATGTAGAGGGTTTCCTCTATTTCATCGAAACCGCTGACTACGCCGATGGTGCCGTTCACCCAGCGACGGTCGAAATCATTCTTGATAAAGATGACTTGCGCGCCCGGTTTCAGTACCAGTTCCCGCGAGGTAGGTAGGCTGCTTTCCGGAAAATCGCCTGTGACCTCACCGTGGAAGGTTACGGAGTCACCGGGCAGTTCCGCCAGTTTCCGGTCGTTGATGTAATCTACATTGTCACGGCGTGTGGCGAGGGTGATGTACATATCTTCCTCATTCTCTTCGATGTCGGTGCCGTAACGGGTATTGAGCAATTGCAGGTCGGCGGCACCGGCTGTATTGCTGCGGATGTGGTCCAGAACGCTGACAAAGACTTTGTCCGTCTGGCGGTAAACCTTTTGTAGCTCGATAGATACGAGGTCTATCTGGCCGAATACCCTTGCTGAGAAGAAATAGGGAGTAGGATAGAAGCGATTCAGTATTTCCCGTTCATCCCCTTTCACTACGGGTTCTAACTGGAAGACATCGCCTACTAACAGGAGTTGTTTTCCGCCGAAAGGTTCGCGCAGGTTGCGGGAATAAACGCGCAGGATGCGGTCCACTGCATCGATGAGGTCTGCACGTACCATGGAAATCTCGTCGATGATGATGAGTTCCAGTTCTTCCAGTAACTTGCGCTGGGGCTTGGTGTAGCGGAAGAATTCGTGGATGCGCCCCCGTTGCAGGCTCAGGTTCGGGTCGTCGGGCAACAAGGGGTGAAATGGCAGTTTGAAGAAGCTGTGCAGGGTACTGCCGCCGGCATTGATGGCGGCGATACCCGTAGGTGCCAAAACCACGTGCTTCTTCTTAATGTTCTGGCAGATGTATCGCAGAAAAGTAGATTTACCCGTACCCGCCTTTCCGGTCAGGAAGACGGACTGGCGGGTATATTGTATAAGACTCAGGGCATCCTGAAATTCTTTATTATTGGTATCTATTATTGACTGCGTCAAAATTAATAATTAATAATTGAAAATTAAAGGAGTGCTATATGATGGAGAAATGGCGGAGTGCATTGGCTACTCCGTCTTCATCCACCGAAGTCGTTATATAATTGGCATGTTCTTTCACCTCATCCACGGCATTGCCCATGGCTACACCGATGGCGGCATGGCGGAGCATGCTTACATCGTTGCCACCGTCACCGAATGCCATTGTTTCTTCCAGGCGGATGCCGAAATGGTTGATGATTTCGTCAATACCTTTCTGTTTGGTGTTTCCTTTGGCAGTGATATCGGCAAAAGCGGGAAACCAGCGTCCGGCTTCGCAACCCGGCAATTGGGGAAGAATCACTTGCTCTTGTTCCAGTGTGATGAACGGGGTCATCTGGAAAATCTCCTGCCCGATAGCTTCTTCGGGCGTCTTTTCCGGAATGATATCTACTTTCAGAAAGTCGTTGAATATCTTTTTCACCATTTCGTCCGGCTGGCAGACACAGATGTCATGTTCGCTCACGAAGATGCAGGGAAAGTTCTGTTCGGCAGAAATGCGTGCAAGTCTTTGCACGTCGGCGGCAGGAATGGCGCTTTTGTAAATCACTTCTTCGCCTACGAAACAATATCCACCGTTCATGGTTATGTAACCATCTATCAAGCCGCGGTCTTGCAGGGCGGAAAGGTTGTTGATGATGACTGCGGGACGTCCCGTAGCGATAAATATCCGAATGCCTTTGGCTTTGGCAGCGGCGATGGCTTCGATAGTGGTTTGGGGAATAGCATGGGTGGCAAAACTCACTAAAGTGCCGTCGATGTCAAAAAACAGGGCTTTAATCATATTATTTCTATTTTACTTGTGTGCAAAAGTACTCAAAAGCGAGGATAATTCGTATTTTTGCAAGCAAATAAATGATAATTTACCAGCGTAGCGCTGGATCAAGGTTTCCTTTCGGCATACTCATTGACGTGATAGTACCTGGTAAGCTGAAAGCCTTTTATCTTATAGCCCAGGGCAACGCCCTGGGGGATTGCCATGTGTTTCTCTTTGCGCCCTGTAAGGGCATCACAGCACACATGGGCTTTTGCCCTTACAGGGCGTAAAATTGTGGGAGCATCCATTACCCAGGGTGTTACCCTGGGCTGTAAGATAAAAGCCTTACAGGCTTAGGAAATGCACGCCGATAAATCATCATTTATGAAACAGAATATCCTTAACTGACAATAAACAATGAAGAAGCATTCCTTAAAAGATTGGTTGATTGCTGTGCGCCCCTGGTCATTTCCGGCGTCGGCGATGCCTGTGATTGTGACGCTGGCATATTTATATTGGGCTTATGGTGTGATAGACTGGAAGAACGGAGTACTGGCATTGGTCGGTATTATCATCTTTCATGCTTCGGGTAATGCGTGGAGTGATTACTTCGATTTCGAGCGGGGAGTGGACCGGGCAGATACCTTTGGCGTGAAGACACTGACAAGCGGACAGTTCATGCCGTTGGAAATACGTAATCTGGCTATAGGTCTGATGGTGCCGGCAGTGGCTATCGGCCTTTGGCTGGTGGTTCGTACAGGACTCCCTTTGCTTTGGGTGGGAGTTTGCGGAGCAATCTGCTCATTACTCTATCCCTGGCTGAAATACCGTGCTTTCGGAGACTTTGTTATTTTTGTAGCTTATGCCATATTGCCTACGCTGGGCATATCTTATATCACTGTCGGGAAATTCCTGCCCGACCTGTTACTGATTATTGTTCCGGTGGGGCTGATTACCGTAGCCATTCTGCATGCCAACAATACCCGTGACATAGAGACAGATGTACGTGCTAAAATCAGTACCCTTGCGATGAAACTAGGGAAAAAGACGGATATACTCCTCTATATATTCGAAGTTATTTTCCCGTTCCTGTGGATTGTGGGCTGTGTGGTGCTGGGCTATTTTCCGTGGTGGTCGTTGCTGACCATGCTGGGGCTCCTGCCTGCCATTGCCAATGCGCGTGCTATGTTGCGCTTGCCTAAAGAGGGTATCTCTGCAATTTCCAATCTGGATGAAAAGACGGCAAAGCTGCAACTCCTGTTCAGTCTGCTGTTTACGGTTACATTCCTTATATAATATGAAACGAGTAATTATTCCTTTATTGATAGCCGCTTTCCTGTGGTTCTTCATGTTTTCACCCTGGACCAACGGAATATTCAACTTCTGGACAGCGATGAGCTTTTCAGCGATTGTGCTGATGAATATGGCTTTTGCCCTTCGTCCGCAGTGGTGGGTGGAAGATGTGAAGTTCGACTGGAAGAATATTGCCGGTGGCGTAGCGTTGGCGGTAGTCCTATGGGGAGTCTTTTGGGTGGGAGATAAAGCCTCTGCCTGGCTTTTTGACTTTGCCCGTCCGCAGGTGGAACTTATTTACGGGATGAAGACCGGAGAAAACCCCTGGTTGCTTTCCGTCTTGCTACTTATACTGATAGGACCTGCGGAAGAAATCTTCTGGCGGGGCTATGTGCAGAATGCGCTTTCCAAACGCTGGAACCCGAATGCAGGATTTATAGTTACGACACTGGTTTATGCACTGGTGCACATCTGGTCATTCAACTTTATGCTGGTGATGGCTGCATTGGTGGTCGGTGGCATCTGGGGCTTGGCTTACAGGCTGTATCCACATAAACTGGGGGCGCTGATTGTATCGCATGCAGTGTGGGATGTGGCGGTGTTTGTCGTTTTTCCGATATAATGACTCACCACAGATTACACAGATTGACACAGATAGAAAATATCTGATTTTAAAATTCTGTGTCAATCTGTGTAATCTGTGGTGAAATAAAATAGAGATCTTATGAAATACAATTTTGATGAAATCATAGAGCGCCGTGGAACCAACTCCGTGAAGTGGGACGGCGTAAAAAATATCTGGGGGCGCGACGATTTGCTTCCTATGTGGGTGGCCGATATGGATTTCCGTACCCCGCCTTTCGTAATGAATGCTTTGCGCGAACGCCTGGAACATGAAGTGTTGGGATATACCTTTGCCTGCGAAGAGTGGTACACTTCTATCTGTACCTGGCTGCACAATCGTCATCAATGGGAAATAACACGTGAGATGCTGACTTTCGTCCCCGGCATTGTCCGTGGTCAGGCTTTTGCCTTGCAGTGTTTCACTAACCCCGGTGATAAAGTGATGGTGATGACACCTGTTTACCATCCTTTCTTTCTGGTGACTGAGCGTATGGGACGCGAAGTAGTCTATTCTCCTCTGGAGTTGCGCGATGGACAGTATCATATCGACTTCGACCGCTTCCGCAAGGATATACAGGGTTGCAAAGTACTTATTCTTTGTAATCCTCACAATCCCGGCGGGCGTGTCTGGACAGTAGAAGAACTGAAAGAGATTGCAGTTATCTGCCACAATAGCGGTACTTTCGTTATCTCCGATGAAATTCATGCCGACCTGACTTTGCCTCCCTATAAGCATCATCCTTTTGCCACAGTTTCCGAAGAGGCGGCTGCAAATTCACTTGTCTTTATGGCTCCCAGCAAGGCCTTCAATATGCCGGGACTGGGCAGTTCGTATGCAATAACCGTAAATGAAGCTATTCGCGAACGTTTCCAGACATTTATGGAAGCCGGAGAGTTCAGTGAGGGACATCTGCTTGCCTATATCGGTGCCGCTGCCGCTTACCGGCATGGTGCTGAGTGGCTGGAACAAATGCTTGCTTATATAGAAGGGAATATAGACTTTACGGAAAACTACTTGAAAGAACATATTCCCGGCATCAGCATGATACGTCCGCAAGCCTCTTACCTTGTTTTCCTGGATTGCAGGGAGTTGGGACTGAACCAGGAAGCATTAACCCGTCTCTTTGCAGAGAAAGCACATTTGGCTTTGAATGATGGAACCATGTTCGGCAAGCCCGGCGAAGGGTTCATGCGGCTGAACGTCGGTTGCTCCCGCTCGGTGCTTGAACAGGCTTTGCGGCAACTCCGCGATGCGGTGGCGCAGTAAGCAAAGATTATATATGAAGGATTATACCCAATGAAGAAACTCTTATATCTTTTTGTCACAACTTGTGTTCTGTTGTGTGCTTGTAGCCGTACGGATAACACGACCGTACTCCGTCAGGCAGATGCTATGATTTATGGAAATGCAGACAGTGCTATGCAGCTCCTGTCGCAGATAAAGAATCCGGAGCGGTTGCCGTTTGAGGAAAAAATGTTGTATGGCTGGCTGCGTACATTTGCGCACAACGTAAGAGGGGCTTCTATGGCGGAAGATTCCTTGATACTGCCTGCATTCGATTACTTTGTTTCCGGCCGGGACACGGTGAAGATGCTGAACTCATACGTGCTGAAATCCAAGTATCTGTATTGGCTGAAAAAACATACAGAGTCTATGGCTGTGCTCGATAGCGGTATTGTAGAGGCAACCGCTTGCAGGGATACTTATCTGATGGTCAGTATGCTTGCTGAACAGGCGTATAGATATGTATATGTCGAGAAGGATTATAAGAAAGCGATAGAGGCTCACCTCCGGGCGATTGCCATTCGCGAAGATGAAGGACTGTGCTATTCCCTGGGTATTGCCATGGGATTGCAGGGAAATGATTCCGCCTCTTATTATATGGACCGCAGTATCGAATTGGTTACGCAAAAGAAAGATACGGCACGCCTGGTACACTATTTACGCAATTATGCACAGTTGCTGTCTTACAAAGGGCAAGATTATGAAAAGGCGATACGAGTTTCAAAACGCTTGCAGAGTTTTCCTTCTGAAAAAGTAAATGATGCAATGATTACTCTTGTACTGACGGAATGCTATTTGAAAATTGGAGAATTGGATTCTGCCCAGTACTACCTCGACAAGGGGAAAGAAGAGGTTGTTCGTTTCAAAAAGTTCCTGACTACTGAAAATATGATTGCCTATTATCAGGGACTGATAGACTATACCCGCTACGGTACATTCGACTTTCTGGATGTGATGCGCTATAACGATTCCATCCACAACGCTCTCTATGCTTTGCAAAGCACTATTCGGCGAAAAGATGAAAGCAAGGAGTCTCTTTCCAATGCCAATCTGATGTTGACGGTGGAACGACAGGAAGCACAATTGACGTTGCTGTTCTGTATATTGGTGTTGGTGCTGGCAGGTGGCGGAGCTTTCTTTTATATCCGGGGGCGTCGCAACCGCCTGATTGAGGCGGAAGAACGTATTGAGACTCTGAACCGACTGTTGGTGGAGGCTACGAAAGGAGACGGCGGGCACGAGGAGATTCCGGCAACGGAAGTGAAAGACGGGCAGTTTTTCCGGAAGATACTTTTGCAGCAGTTGGGCATTATTCGTTTAGTAGCTACTCAGCCTACATCCCAAAACCAGGAATTACTCCGGCGTATATCCGGCATTACTAATCATGAGCTTCCCGTAGAAAGCTTGTTAGTGTGGGAAGACTTGTATCCTGTAATCGACCGCATTTATGATAGGTTCTATACCAAAATGAACCAACGTTTCGGCTCTTTACTCATTGATAAAGAACAGCAACTATGCTGTTTGCTTTGCGCTGAGTTCTCCACAAAAGAGATTAGTGTAGTGACACAGCAAAGTATTCCTACCATTTATCAGCGAAAGACGAATATCCGCAAGAAGTTGGGGATGGGAGAGAAGGAAGATATTGTGGAATTCATTTTGGGTAAATAATACTGTTCCTTGTGTGTGAAATAGTTCATTTCTGTAGGGTTTTGATGCACCACAAATTACACAGATTTACACAGATTAGGGAAGATATCTCTGATTATTAATAAATTAAATCTGTGCTAATTTGTGTAGTCTGTGGTGAAATAATTCATTTCTGCACCGATAATGAATCGTTTCATTAACGCATATAGACAGCATATAGAGCCTAAAAAGAGAAATATAGAAAATTGTAAATGTAATGTGTTGTGTATTAGTGGTATATAATCCTGTAATATAGAACTTTTATATCCCGATATAGAGTGTTTGAGACCTGTTTCACCCCTAAATTTGCATCAGGTAAAAACGAAAAGTGAAACATTAAAATCAATCAAACAATGAAAGCAAATTCAATGAAGACTATCGGGAAAAGACTTACATGCTTATTCCTTATTATGTGTGCAGCAGTATCTATCTCTGCTCAAACTTATCAACTCTCCGGTTGCGTACAAGATGAAAACAACCAGCCGGTGGAAGTAGCGAACGTTCTTTTGAAACAAGCCAAAGACAGTGCTTACGTCACAGGTATGCTGACGGATGCACAGGGCTGTTTTACTTTTACCCAACCGAAAGGGGAATATTTGTTGCATATCACACTTATCGGTTACGAAGACATCTATCTGCCGACATCCCTGCAAGGAAATAAGAATGTAGGCATGCTCAGTTTGAAAACCTCCTCTACTTTCCTGAATGAAGTTACCGTTACGGCTGCCCGTCCGGTCATCAAGCGCCTGGTGGACAGAGTGGTCTTTGATACGCACAATGCCATAGCCACTGCCGGAGGAAACGCACTCGATCTTCTGCGTGAAGTGCCCGGTCTGCGTGTCGGTCAGAACAGCATAGATATTATAGGTAAGGGTGGTGTGAAGGTATACATCAACGACCGCGAAACGAAACTCTCCGGCGACGAACTGATAGACTACCTTCGTTCATACGACGCTTCACAGATTCAGAAGGTGGAAGTTATCACCACCCCTCCCTCCAAATACGATGCGGCAGGCAATGCAGGTATCATCAATATCCGTTTGAAATCACGTCCGAAAGACTATCTGGGTGGTACGGTGTCCGCTTCCTATAATGTAGGTGAGAAAGAAAACTATGGTTACGGTGGCGTCAACCTGAATATCAGCAAAGGCCGTGTATCTTCTTTCGTCAATGCAGGTACCACACAAGGCCAGTATAAGACGCTTGAAACGAACCGCCGTTATTTTGCCCTTAACACCTGGGACGGACGCACGGATTATAAGAACAATATAGCGAGCTACTATGGACAGGCCGGTGTGGATGTTGCTCTGGAACGGAACTGGACAGTAGGCTTGCAGGCTGTCTACAACCACAACTCTCCGAAAGATCATATTGCGATTTCCAAAACAGAAGTGTATGATGCCTCAACCGCCCGTCTGGACTCCCTTTTGTTTTCAGACAATAAAGAAAATACTGAATCCGACCGTCTTAACCTGAACTTCCATACCGATAAGACATGGGGGGATAAAGGCAAGAAGATGACTTGGGACGTGGACTATTTGCGTGATAAGCGTGACGAAACCGCAGGCTTCCTGTCCGAAACCCGGACTTCCGGCGGTACAGTAATCCCCGGAACGAACTTCGACTACAATTATCTGCAAGACCGCAAGGTAGATGTGTTTTCTTCTGCCCTCGACTTTACGCTCCCGTTCGAGAAGTACAAGATAACTACAGGTGCCAAAGTCTCCTTTACGAATACCCGCAACCGCATCGACTATGATACTTCAGACCCGACACTGGTTCAGGACGACTATTTCCACTATAAGGAACAAATCTATGCCCTTTATGCCGACTATAGCCGTGAGTTTTCCAAGCATTTCTCCATGCAGTTGGGTTTGCGTATGGAACATACCCGTACCACCGGTATTTCCGAGTCGGAGAATAAGACGGACAAGCATGATTACACCCGCTTGTTCCCTACCGTCTATTTCCTTTATTCTCCGAATGAAGGTCATGCGTTGAACCTAAGTTTCTCCAACCGCATTGCCCGTCCTTCGCAGAACATGGTGAATCCTTTCCCGTTCTATCAGAACAAATATACCTTTGCCCGTGGCAAAGAAGACCTGAAACCCTGCTATACCTATAATGCTGAATTGGGGTATACACTGAAGAATAACTTCAACGTTTCACTCTATTACTCTTATGCGGATGATGTATTCTTCCAGATAGTAGGTCTGGACCCGGAAACGAATGTCAGTTCTTTCCTGTGGGACAACTTTATGAAGACGCACAAGTTCGGAGTTAATAATTCGTATACGTTCCGTACAAAGTGGTTGCAGACTTATGCACAGCACGGAGTGAATTACAGTCGCACTACATCCAGTGCCGTTTCCACCCCGTCCGCAGAAAAAGGTTGGGCATACTATGCCAGCCTGCGCAACACTGTCTTCCTCAATGCAAAGAAGACATTTCTTGGAACGCTCTCCGGTTCGTTTACCTCAAAGTCTTACCAGGGAATTTATCTGATGAAGCCCACTTATGGTATCAGTGCAGGATTACTCTATCGTATGCTGGATAATAAACTCAGCCTCAGTCTGAACGCCAACAACATTCTGGTCAGCCACTCGAAGATGGAAGTAGTTTCCAATGGTGTACGGATGACTGTGGACAACCAGTTCTCTTTTACCAGTTTCCGCATAGGTGTTTCTTATACATTCGGCGGGGACATCCGGAGTAAGGGACAGAGGAATAGTAACAGCGATATTCAGAACAGATTATGAGGAAGTTTAAAATAGTCTCTTTGATTGCTTTCATCGTTTTTACCTAACTGAAAGTTTAGAGATGGGTGGTCTGTCAACTTGAAACAAGGAGTTGTTTCGGTTTGGCGGACCATTTTGTGTATCATTCCCCCTTTTCTACCATTTTTTCCCCCTTGTTCTCTTTCTGATTGCCCACTTTTGCATTACAAGAACCAATCTAAAGAATTAGGAATCATGAAAAACAAAATGAAAAACAGGATGAAAGGAATGAAGAACACACGCTTCTTATGGCTATTTCTAACCTTATTCTGTGGGATACCGGCAGAAGCAGGCACGATATCCGGTAATGAGGATGCGGGAACCGTCGGGGAATTAGTCGCTTTTCCCGGTGCGGAAGGTTTCGGGCGAAATACGACCGGTGGCCGTGGCGGCAGAGTTTACCATGTGACAACGTTGGAGGACGGCTTGCAGGAAGGTACGTTGCGCCATGCACTTTCCCGGAAAGGTGCACGTACTGTAGTATTTGATGTGGCGGGAACCATCTTCCTCAACAAACCTTTGAGAATCATTGACGGAGATTTGACCATTGCCGGACAGACTGCGCCGGGACAGGGTATCTGTATTGCCAGGTGTCCGGTAACTATCAATGCCAACAATGTCATTGTCCGCTATCTTCGTTTTCGTGTCGGCAATGAAGGAAGTGGAGAACCAGATGGATTGGGAAGCACGGATTGCAAGAATGTGATTATCGACCATTGCTCTATCAGTTGGTCGGTAGATGAGTGCTGTTCGGTGTATGGCGGTGAGAATCTGACAGTTCAATGGTGTCTTGTTTCCGAAAGTCTTCGTACGGCAGGCCATGCAAAGGGCAGACACGGGTATGGTGCCATTTGGGGAGGGGCGAAAGCGTCTTTCCATCACAATCTGCTGGCGCATCACGAAAGCCGTGTGCCACGCCTTGGCCCTCGTCCTTTTACGCAGGAGCGTGAACACGTGGATATGCGCAACAACGTCTTCTATAATTGGGCGGGAAACGGTTGCTACGGTGGAGAAGCCATGCATGTGAATATCGTGAACAACTATTATAAGCCGGGACCGGCCACTCCGAAGAATAGTCCGGTACGCTATCGTATAGCGGCAATCGGGGTGCGTACTACTAAATATTGTACCAGAGCTGATGGTACTCCCAATGTGTGGAAACCGATGGAGCATGTATGGGGAACATTCTATGTAGATGGCAATGTAATCGAAGGAAGTCCGGAAGTGACCAAAGATAACTGGACGAAAGGAATTTACGAACAAATCAATACAGCTTCCTGCGACAACACTTTCACGGAAGAAGTCAGGAAAGAAATGCGCCTATCCGAACCTTTGGACGCCGGAGTTGTCACGACGCATACGGCAAAGCAGGCCTATAAACTGGTACTGGATCATGCTGGTTGCTCCAAACAGCGTGATATTATCGATGAACGTATTATAAAAGAAACCCGGAAAGGTACGGCCACTTACATAGGCAGTGTGACGAAAGGCGCCGAAAACGTCCCCGGTTTGATAGATTTGCCGGCAGACGTGAAACCGGCTGGTGCAGCCAGTCCCTGGCCCGAATTGAGTGATGGTGGTGTCACAACCGCTGAACTGAGGGATACCGATGGTGATGGTATGCCTGATGTGTGGGAGACAGCTCATGGCTTGAATCCTGAGGATGCGTCTGACGGAGTTTCGACTAGGTTGAGTAAAGAAGGTTACACTAATCTGGAGGTTTATCTGAATGGTTTGGTGAAATAGATTTTAGGCACGGATTATATGGATTTTACTTATTCATTCAACTCTTAATTCACATTATTAATATTTATATATGAAAAAGATAATAGTTACGATTTTATTTCTGGGCATGGTGTTAGGAGGAAATGCTCAGAACAGTTCATCCCCATATCAAGCAGTGGTGGCCCAGGATGGAAGCGGCGACTATACGAGTGTTCAGGACGCAGTGAATGCGGCACCGGAAAATCGCCGGGAACCTTGGCTGATTTTCGTAAAGAACGGTTCGTATAGGGAACAGGTTGTTGTTCCTCCGACAAAAACTTATATCCACTTGATCGGTCAGGATAAGAACAAGACAATTATTCATCATAATTTAAATGTCGGCGGAAAGCCGGAAGAAGGTATTGAACCCTCTAAAGCAGCCTTTTGGAAACATTCGGTACATAACCCGGCTTCCGAGGTTCATAAGTTTGAGGGTAGCGTCGTTTATGTAAAGGGGAACCATTTCTATACAGAGAACATCTCTTATATTAATGACTGGGGAGTGGATAATCAGAACGGTCCTCAGGCTTTGGCAATGAGCAGCCAGGCAGATTGTGCTTCGTTCAATAATTGCATTTTGCGGTCTTTTCAAGATACTTGGATGACTTCGAGAAATGATTCTCACCGTCTTTATGTGAAAGATTGCTGGATTGAGGGAGCCGTTGATTACTTTTATGGCAGTGGGGATGCTTTGCTTGAAAATTGTACATTATATAATGTACGTAGTGGTTCGGTAATCGTGGCTCCATCCCATAAGAATGTAAAATTCGGTTATGTATTCCGTAACTGCACAGTCGACGGTAATGCTCAGGCAGCTGACGGTAAGCAGAAACTGGGACGTCCATGGCACAATTCACCGCGTGCGATATATATCCATACTACTATGCGCATCCCTTTGGCACCGGAAGGTTGGACAAATATGGGGGCTATTCCGGCTTTGTTTGCTGAGTATGACAGTCGGGATGCCGAAGGCAATGTGCTGGACTTGAGCCAGCGCAAGACAGAGTATGACGGACGTGGGCCGAATAATCCGCCGAAAGGTTCTTGTCGGGCAACGATTACTAAAGAAGAGGCAGATGGCTATGTATACGAGCGTATAATTCCCGGAGATGACGGATGGAACCCGCGGACCATGATGGAAAAACTTCCTGCTCCCCGGAAACTGAAAAAGCAAGGTCTGAAGGTTAGCTGGAAAAATGTATCTGCTGCTGCCGGTTATGTAATCTTCGACGATGATAAGGTTATAGGTTTTGCCAAAGAACCGGCTTTTAATCTCGCATCTGATGTGAAAGGAACTTTAAAGATATGTGCTGTCAATCGTTATGGTTCGTTAGGAATAGAGAGCACTCTTTAATTGCTACAGGGTATTTGGATTTTGGAATCAGGAGTCCCGGGCTTGTATAAGTCCGGGACTCTTTTTATTCAAAACTGCTGTGTTTAAGGGGGTAATATAAATTTTACTCTCTTTTTGGATGATTTTACTCCTCCTTTCTTTATTGAATTAAGACTTTTGCATCCGAAAAGAATTAGTAACACTGGTTAAGTTAAGGAATGAAAAACTTGATGAAAAACATTGTGACTTATTGTTTAACTAAATAATACTATCATGAAACAGAAAAATGGAAAGATGAAGAGCAGATTGCTTCTGTTGGCATTCATGTTAATGGTGCCTATCGGGGTGTTTGCTCAAAGCATTACGGTAAAAGGTAATGTGACGGATTCGGAAGGAGAGCCGATTATTGGTGCCACCGTTATGGAAAAAGGTAAAAGCCAGAATGGAGTTATTACCGATCTGGACGGTAACTTTACTCTGAATGTATCCGGTAAAGGAAAGAAGATTGTTATTACGTATATCGGCATGAAAACGGAAGAGTTGGATGCTGTTGCCGGAAGAACCTTGAAGATTGTCTTGAAGGATGATTCGCAGGCATTGGATGAAGTCGTAGTGGTTGCCGTAGGTTATGGTAATGCGCGTAAGAAGGACTTGACCGGTGCTATTTCTTCAGTAGGCGAAAGTACTTTGAAGAATATTCCTGTTACTTCTGCTTCAAGTGCCATCACAGGTCGTTTGGCCGGTGTAAGCGTCATTACGTCAGAAGGTTCGCCCGATGCTACGGTCAGCATTCGCGTGCGCGGTGGCGGTTCTATCACGCAAAGCAATGAACCGCTTTTTATTGTAGATGGTTTTCAGGTGAGCGGTATTGATGATATTCCTCCTACGGATATTGAGAGTATCGACGTATTGAAGGATGCTTCTTCTACTGCTATCTATGGTGCAAAAGGTGCTAATGGTGTAATTTTGGTCACTACCAAGAGCGGCCGGGTAGGTAAGACGCAAGTAAGTCTGAACGCATCTCTCGGTTTCAACCGTTTCTATAATGAAACGGAAGTTCTTTCTCCTTATGAATATGTATATCTGCAAAGAGAATTGGACCCCGCAAAGAATGCTGGTTTCTTCGACCGTTACGGACAGTGGGAAGATATAGATATCTACAAATCTAAAGTAGGCAAGAACTGGCAGCGCGATTTGTTTGACAGAACCGGCTTGAAGCAGAACTATAACGTGAACATCAATGGAGGTAGTGAAGATTTGGTCTATAGTCTTAGCTACACGCATGATGATGAAACTTACATCATGCAGACTTCGCACTATCGTCGTGACAACGTCAACCTGAAGCTGAACAAGAAGTTCAATAAGAAGCTGAGAATGGACCTCAATGTAAAGATGTCCAATACTGCGATTGATGGTCCGAGCGTGTCAAGCGGTTCCAAACTGAGAGACTGTGTGAAATATCCGACTGTAGGGACTTTGACAGACCTTACCGACGAGGATTTGAGTGGAGACGATGGTATCATTGAAAACATCAGTAGCTTGAATGACCCTTATTTTAATATCGTGAATGAGTATAAGAAACAGACTAAATTCAATAACTCTTATAATGCAGCCTTGATATGGGATGTGATAAAGGGATTGCAATGGCGTGCTGAAGGTACTTATGGATTTAACTTCGATCGCACGGACAATCTCTATCTGAAGAATACGAGCAAGGCAAACCAGACTGCCGGACAACCTGTAGGTATCCGCGAATATTGGAATGGTCAGAACTGGGCCTTCCGCACTTTGCTGAACTATAAGTTAAAGGTGAAAGATCATAGTTTCGATGTAATGGGAGGTATGGAAGCACTTAGCTCCAAGAAGGACAAAATGCAGATTACTTCTGACTATTTTCCAAGTGATTACGGGGTGAATGATATCCTGTCTATGTGGAATAATGGTACATCAGAACCTACTTATACAACGATTAACGAACCGAGCCGCAGTTTGTCTTACTTCGGTCGTGCCAACTATATGCTTAAGGACCGTTATTACCTGACTTTCACGCTTCGCGCCGATGGCACCAACGTGTTTGCTCCGGGCAATAAGTGGGGAATCTTCCCGGCGGCTTCGGCTGCATGGCGTATGTCTGATGAGAAGTTTATGGAGGCTACCAAAGACTGGCTGTCTAACTTTAAGTGGCGTCTCAGCTATGGTAAGTCCGGTAATGCCCGTGTAGGCTCCTATTGGCGTCAGACTTACTCTCCGGTGACCAGCATTAAGAATCTTTATTATCAGAATGAGATTGGACAGAGCAGCTTACAGCCAAGTACGCGCTTACGCAACGAGAACCTCACGTGGGAGTCTAAATACTCTACGAATGTCGGCTTCGACCTGGGATTCTTTGAAAATCGTCTGAACCTTACTTTTGACTTCTATAATGATGTGACCAAAAACCTGATTATGGAAGTTCAACTACCCTCTAATGCCGGTTATAATACTCAATATCAGAACCTGGGGCAGACAACCAACCGTGGTGTGGAATTGACTTTGAATGCCAATCTGGTTAATACGAAAGATTTCTTCCTTGACTTCAATTTCAATATATCGTTCAATAAGAACAAAGTAGATGCTCTTTATGGAGCAAATGGAGACGTGATGATTCTTTCGGGAGGCGGTACGGAAGTGGGTAGTGATAACTATCGTGTATTCGTAGGAAAGGAAACAGGCTTGATGTATGGCTATGTAAGCGACGGTATGTATTCATTTGATGATTTCGATTTCGACCAGGCTACGAAGAAATGGGTGCTGAAGACTGTGACGGACGAAAATGGTAATAAGAAGAATGTGGCTCCCGACTGTTTCGGAGTGCTTTCCAAAGGTGGTGGCTATTATGGCCCTGGGCACATGAAACTAAAAGACTTGAACGGTGACGGTGTGATTGATGCGGACAATGACCGTAAGGTGATTGGGCGTGCATTGCCTAAGCACACTGGTGGTTTCAGCTTCAATGCCGGCTGGAAAGGATTCGACCTGGTTGCTATGTTCAACTGGTCGTATGGCAATGATATTCTGAATATGAATAAGATTGACTATACTTCTTATGTAGGCGCCAAGAGATATCAGAACATGAGCACCGAGATGAGCTTGGCAAACCGATTCACTACCATCGACCCGGTAACCGGTCTGAATATCTACTATGGTGACTATGCCGACCCCCAACGTCTTCAGGAAATCAATGCGAACGCTACTATCTGGCATCCGCTGATGAACAACTCTGTCACTACGGACTGGGCGGTAGAAGATGGCTCATTCCTGCGTCTGGGTACCTTGACTTTGGGATATACATTGCCGAAGATGCTCACAACGAAATTCGGAGTGAAATCACTGCGTGTTTATGCCACTGCCAATAACGTGTTCTGCTGGACTGCCTATAGCGGACAAGACCCTGAGGTAAACACCGGTAAGGCAATGACGCCGGGTTATGACCGCTCTGCTTACCCGAAAGCTAAATCATATGTTTTTGGTTTAAATCTAACTTTCTAAATTATTTTACTTATGAAAAAATACAATCTATTATACATACTGATAGCAGGAATGATGCTGTGTACTTCCTGCTCAGACTTTTTGGATACGGATTCGCCTTCCGAACAAAGCAAGGAGAACTTGTATGAAAATGAGGGAATGACAAGATCTGCGATAATGGGCGTATATTCGGAATTGGCCGGAACATATGTTTACGGGCAGAAGATGTCGGTAAACTGGCAAGGAGTTTCGGATATTGAACAGGCAAGCGGTTATCAGGAAGACCCGGCAACCGATAAAACGAGTGATTCGGGAGCGGCCAATTACTGGTGCGACTGGTATAATAAGACTCTGCAGTGGGGATATATCTTCAAAATGGCGGAATTGGCCAGTACGGCGGTAGATGGTATCCGTGCTTCAAAAGCCTTTAACAGTGGTTCTGTGGCAATGAAGCGCTACATGGGTGAGGCTTTGGTGCTTCGTTCTCTTTCATACTTTGAGCTGGTGCGTCGCTGGGGTGATATCCCTTTCAAGGAAGGTATGTCAAACTCTGACCTTTCCAACGTTTATATGGGGAAAATTAACCGTGACAGTATATATTCCTGCATTGTAAAAGATATGAAGGAGGCTATAGATTACCTTCCCTGGGTTGGTGAACTGGCTGATTATAATAGTGAACGCATCACTAAAGGCTTTGCTAAGGGAATGCTGGCCCGTATTGCTCTTTTTGCCGGAGGCTGGTCTGTGCGTGATGGCAAAGAGTTTCCCGCCGGTGCTAATGTAGAACGCTATCCCAATACGGAACAGAATCCGGGTATGGAAGAAGTCGGAGAATATTATATAGGCCGTCCAAGCAACTGGAGGGACTATTACGAGATTGCCGAACAACAATGCGCCGAAATAATCGGTGATCCGGAGAACCCTCATAAGTTAGACCCTGATTACGGAGATATCTGGGAATCTGTATGTGGACTGAAAGCCAATACTTATAATGAGAATTTGTTTGAGGTGGCTAATGGTGTAGGTTATAGCGGTGACATCGGTACCTTGATGGGACGTGCTATGGACGGTAACCTGGGCTATGGACAGCGTGGTTTCGGCGGTACTTATGTAAGTACTAACGCTTACTATTTCTATTCGTTCGATCAGAATGACAAACGTCGTGACTATGCTTGCTACTGGCCGGTTTATAAGAAGGACGGTACGGTAAAAGAAGTGATGCAGAATGATATCATGTCCGTGAGACTGGGCAAATGGTCTTTCTTCTGGACTGCCGAATCTTATCGTTCCATTGCACTGACGGCTACAGCCCGTACTCCGACAGGCATCAACTGGATTGTGATGCGTTATCCTGATATCCTTCTGATGTTTGCTGAGGCCCGTTATATGCTGGGTAAAGGTGAGAATTCAGTAAACGAAAAAGCCGGTATAAGTGCAGCCAAGGCTTTGGAAATGGTTCGCGAACGTGCATTCGGTTCAGGTTCGGAAGCTGTTATGGATTATAAAAAGGTAGATTTCTTTGATGCTATCGTAAACGAACGTGCATGGGAGTTTGGCGGTGAAGGCATCCGTAAACTTGATTTGATACGTTGGGGATTGCTCGACTCTAAAATAGAAGAGATGAAAGTAGCCATGCTCTATATGTTGGATGGCACTCATCCCATACAAATATTCGATAAGACGTATCAACCGGAAGACTTCCCCAACAAGCTTTATTTTAAATATGACAATAATGGGGAATTCATGGATTTCTCTTCTATTAACTTCTATACGAAGAGAGCCGCCAATCCGGACGAGAAAGTATATACGGAAGTGAAGTGGTTCCCCGAAATCTATTGGAATGTGAAGGAAACCGATGTAAACAAGGATCACAACTTGATAAAGAATGCCACCAAAATATTGGTTTGTGCTTCAGGTTTGAGAAAGTCTTATGATTATAGCCAATTATTGAGTACATTGAAGTATGGCTCTCTGATTCAGGATAGATTGAATGGTTATAAGATAGGCAACGGGGTTTGTAATTATCGTCACTTGTTCTCTATCTATTATGATGATATCTATAAGTCCAAAGGATATTTGTCCAACTCTTACGGATATGATAATAGTGCTCAATAATATGCTAATTATTAAAAGAATAAACTTATGAAAATTAGAAATTTCTATTATATCCTGCTGGGAATTCTTACGTTCTCGGTAGTGGCATGCGAAGAAGCTAACGAGTGGGGGGTAGATACCAGTCATGACAGACTGTTCCGTTCTACAAAGTTCGAAGTGAAAGAAACGAATCCTACTTCCGCTCTTCTGAGTTTCAGAGGGGTGACAAACGCTACAAAGTATGTGTTTGATTTCAGTGAAGGGGACAGCTTGCTCTTTAACAATATAGTATTTACCACAAATATTTTAGCAGACACGCTGACTGCCTACAACAAGGAGACTTCTGAGGTAAAGACGGAGTATCACGTTCTCTTTTTGAACTTGAATGGAACTACACGTTATTCAGTGCGTTTGAAGGCTGTTGATGAAAATACAGGAATGGAGTCGGGTTATGTGCAGTTGTGCTTTGACACTACGGACGAGCAGATCTTTACTACAGTCACTCCGGGAACCACCAATGTCTCTCTGAACTGGCAAGCTGATAAGAAGGCTACGCGTATTGAGTATGGCGAGCTGGTGAAGACAGAGATAGAGGGCGAAGAAGCTAAGACAGATACCATCTGGGCTACTCCGCATGAGCTTACGTCAGCGGAGCAACAAGCCGGAGAATTGGTGATCAATGATCTTAAACCGGGAACTAATTATATTACGTATATCCTGAATGAAAAGGTTCGTAGAGGCTCCTATAAATTCAAGACGTTAGGTTCATCTAAAGGTACAACTATTTCTGTAGGTGTAAGCGATGATATCAATGCCTTGCTGGCAGCCGCTCCGGCTGGTGACGTTACATTGTCGTTCACTGGCGGACAGACTTATGAGGTTGGTGAATTTACAATTCCCGAGACAGTTACAAACCTGTATGTATCCGGTAATGTTGTAAGTGGCAGAATGCCAAAATTGAATATGACCAAGTTCGTATTCTCTGCTCTTATGGATAACTTCTATGTACAGTATATGGATGTTGTGAGTGATGGTAAATCACAGTTCCTGATTGAACTTGGCGGTAAGACCGGGTTTAAGAACGTGAGCTTTGAAGGATGCAATATCAGCGAGATTCCAAGAAGCCTTATCCGGACAAACTCCGGTGACCTTGAAGTTGGGGCAATTGCCATCAGCAACTGTTTCATCAAGAATGTAGGCTTGAGCGGATACGGACTTTTGAACATCGGTAAGTTGAAGTCACTGAGCACTATTTCCATTACCAATACTACCATGTTGAATATCGGCGACCAGATTATGGATTTGCGTGTACAGACAGATAAGGTTACATTTACTCAATCTATCTTCTGTAACTATGACATCAATATGCCTAAGTTACTGCGTCTGGATAAGCAGCCGAAAGAAATTACCGTAACAGGGGTGATTTTTACAGGAGACAACAAAGGTGGTAAGATGAATTCCGGTAATAGTGACTATTCCAAGTATCTGAGTTTTGCCGGATGTTACCTGACTTCCGACTTCCAGGAGAATGATAAGAAGTTTACCGATGCCCAAATATTGAAAATCTCATCTGAAGAACTATTTGTAGATCCTAAGAACGGTGACTTCCACTTCAAACCGGAAGCTAAGTTTGAGGGTGACGGTAAAGTAGGAGACCCAAGATGGTGGACAAAATAACTTGATAGGTATTATTAGTTTCAGGATCAACGATCCTTTCTGAAGAGAAGAGGCTGTCTCCAATAAAATGAGAGACGGCCTTTTCTCATTTTGACACTTTGCTTTTTATGCATAACGAGAATGTGGTATTTCCGTCCCGGTGCAGGGAAGTACGAAAAGAAACGAATGAAATTTGGTATTTTGTTAATTGATAGCGTGATACATAAATACGTACAACTCTAATAAAAGAAAAACAGATGGTCTGTGCAGTGAAAACAGATGGTCTGTTTCCCATCTATAGACCGTTTGTTTCCCATCTATAGATGGTTCGTCTTCCATATGTAGATCTTTCGCGTCCCATCTATAGATCTTTCGCGTCAGATATAGAGTTCCTTGGTGAAAGAACTATAGCTCCCTTGCATAAGTATTGCATATGCTGTCTGCCTTATGCAGAAATCATGCATTTATATTCCGTAGATTATGCAACCGGACTCTGTTTCGAGTGTTTTAAGAAAAGCTTCTGTTAGTAAAAGACTTGTTTTGGTGGCTTTCTGCTCAAAATCAGGCCTCTTTTTTTGTACACTTCTTTTTTGTAAAGCATTGCTTGATAAATGGTTGCAAAAAATAAGTGTACAAAAATTGATTTGCCATTCTGATACTTTTTACTGATTTCCCCCTGCTTTTCAATGCTGGGTCTTTTCTTTATATTCCGAAGGAGTCATTCCCATCTGCCTCTTGAAGCACTTGCCGAAGTATTTAGGGTCATTGAATCCTGTCATATAAGCCACTTGTGAGAAATTGTATTCTCCGCTGTCTATCAACTGTACGGCACGCTTTATCCTTATCTCGCGTATGAAATCTACGGGAGACAAACCGATAATGGATTTCAGCTTTTGGTAGAATATGCTGCGCCCTAAATTCATTAACCGGGCAAATTCTTCAATCGTCAGTTCAGAGTTCTCCATTTGCTCTTCCATAACCTGCATCACTTGTTGCATGAACAACTCGTCTTGTGAAACGATTTTAGGTTGTGAAGGAATCAGTTCTGTTGTAGCCTTCGGAGTCTTTTCTTGTTTTTCCGACCACTTCTTCCAGAAAATGGCTTGTAGTTCTTTGCGCTGTTGCAGCAAAGATTTGATGCGGGTTTTCAAGTATGTCGCACTGAAAGGCTTGGTTATATAATCGTCGATACCTTGCTCCAAGCCCGAAATTCGGTCGTCCAACGACGATTTGGCCGAAAGCAATATGATTGGAATATGGCATATCTCCCAATTCTCCTTGATGTTTTTCACCATATCGAGACCGTCCATAACGGGCATCATGATATCACTGATAATCAAGTCCGGAGCATACTCTTGCGCACGTTCCAGTCCCTCTTGCCCGTTTGTCGCTTCAATGATCCGATAACTGCTTGATAAAATGTCCGACAGGAAGCTCCTTAATTCTATATTATCTTCTACAATTAAGATCGATACAGGCTCTTCCTCATCCGGGGGAGTACTATCTTCCTCATCGGTAGTTTCAACAATGACTGTTTCATCTGCCGGACCGGTTTGAGATGCTTTATCTGTCTCACTTTCCGCAGAAGCGGAATTGCCGTCATCCAAAATGAACTCAGCGTCTTCCCTTCCTTCATATACCTTTTGGTTCATGGGCAATATGACGGTAAATTCACTGCCATACCCAGGTTGGCTGTTTACTTCGATGCTTCCGGAATGTAGTTCGATCAGCTCTTTGGCAAGCGACAATCCGATGCCCGACGAAGGTTGCAGGATGTTGGATTTTACTAAAGTTTCGAAGCGCTGGAAGAGCGTTTGCTGCTTTACCGGATCAATGCCGATACCTTCATCTTTCACCGAAACGAAAAGTTTTTCACTTTCCACCTTGACACTAACCGTAATCGATTTATTGTTCGGGGTATATTTGAAGGCGTTGGACAGCAGGTTGAAGACAATCTTCTCAAATTTGTCCTGATCTATCCAGGCGCATATCGCTTCCTGACTGGTTTGTAATTGATAAGTAATGTTTTTCTCTTCAGCGATAAGCCGGAAGTTATCCATTACTTTCTGTAACAGACTGAGTATGTCTGTCTTTTCCAGCAACACCTTCATCTTCTTATTCTCTATTTTCCGGAAATCGAGTATCTGGTTGACCAGATGCAACATCCGCTCCGTATTTTTGTGCACCAGCGTCAGGTGTTTGCGGACGTTGGCTGAGATTGCTTCGTGCTCCAATACTTCAGTCACCGGACTGGTGATGAGTGTCAACGGAGTGCGCAGCTCGTGCGAGATATCCGTAAAGAAGCGCAACTTGATATTGGTCAGTTGCTGTTCGAGGTTTATCCGGTGGCGCAATCGGTAGATATAAAGAATGATGTAGACAATGGTTGCCGTAGATAAAATGAATAATATGGTGTAAAGCATCCATGCCCAGTAAGTCTCCCAAAAAGTGGGAAGTACGGTGATAGTCAGGACGCGCGCTTTCTCCATCCACACTCCGTCGCTGTTGGTGGAGCGTATCTGAAGTTCGTATTCTCCCGGCGGAAGATTGATGTAACTGGCCGAACGGCTATTGTCCACTTCATTCCAATTCTCTTCCAACCCCTTCAGACGATAGGCGTAACTGATAGATTCCGAATCTACGTAATCCAAAGCGGCAAACTGGAAGGTTACATTCCGTTCGGATGGCTTCAACCGTAATTCATCCAGGTCATTGATATGCAAGTCTTGTGAAGCTCCCTGTATCTTGAATCCGGTGAATACGATAGGCGGGGCATAACTGCTCTTTTTAAAATGTTCGGGAGTGATTCTGAGAATGCCAATGTCTGTTCCTAACATCAGTTGATGATTTTGATCTTGGACAGGAGCGGCCTCTGTGAAATAGAGTTCCTGTCGCGTATATTTCTTGTCATAGTATTCGAATGTCTCTTTTTCCGGGTCGAAGCGGGTAAGTGCATTCTCTGAAACAACCCATAAGCTGCTATCATTACCTTCTATCATGGATAGCACAAGATCGGATGGCAAACCATCCTTTGTTGTATAAGGTTTAAATTCAATGTGATCGCTCAGCATACTCTCAGAAAGAACCTTGTTGACTCCTCCGGTAAAGGTGAGCACATAAGTTGTCTTTCTGCTGTCTGTATATGCATAGGTCACATCATTGCTGCTGAGGCTGGACACAGTGTCGGGCGTACGTTGATTCTGATAAAAATGAATTTTCTCCGGCTGGTTGAATTCGCTGGCGAATGTTAGCAGACCTTCGGTAGTGCAAACCAAGATGGCCTGGTTTACTTCCGTAATATGGCGTACTTTTGAGAAATGTTCTTTAGGATATCCCTTGAGTTGATTACCTGTGTGTATGAAGCGGATTTCTCCCTCAGAGGTTTTCTCTAATAGATTCAGTCCTCCACCGTAACAGCCTATCCAGATATGTTTCATCTGATCTTGATAGATGCTGTAGATACTGTTGTGACTTAAACTGTACGCGTCGTCTGGCTGGTGAGTAAATTGCCGTATCTGGAAACGGTCATCACCGATTTTTTCCATTTGGAATAGTCCGTCCAGCTTACTCCCCATCCAAATGATACCATCCGCATCTTCCATAAAACAATAAATGTTCTTTTGGAAAGGGACAGGCTCCCGGCTGATTGTGCCCTCGGGGGCCAGATATCCTTTTAAGCTACCGTCCGGCAGATAAATGCGCACATATCCTTTTTTGCTGGCTGTCCAAAGGTTATTCTCTTTGTCTATAAACAGGGAGCGTGTTTCAAAACCGCTTCCGGTATCCATTGCTTGCAGGGAACATGCAGATGAAAAGAACGAAATTCTGGTAACATCCCAGTGATTACACGTCCAGAGGTTTCCCTGCTGGTCTAAGAAAGAGTTCAAGATCACAGGGCTGAACTTACTGTCGGGATTATTGTAGTTTGTATAATATGGCTTTAACTGACGGCTTCTCCGGTCGTAATAGCAAAAACCACCTTTATGGGGAATCATCCATAGGGTTCCATGCTGGTCTTCGAATATGAGATCACGGTTTGCACGTTCTGCTTTCGGAAGGTCTTCTTTGGGAGTCATGTAATGTTGTTTATCTTCTGTTGCCAGATTATAGCGTACTACTCCTAAAGCATTGGAGTACAACCATAATTCTCCGAAGCTGTCTTTGAACACGGACAGTACTTCAGGAGATGGATGGGTTGGAGTACGGGGGTCTATCAGTCTGTACTTCTTCTCATTCGCAAGGTAAATATATAATCCCTCGTTGCTACAAAGTCCTATGCTGTCCTTTCCGAGGATATGGACGGAATTAATGTTATTAGAGGATGGAAAAGGCATTTCATGGAATTGAAGCTGCTGCGTTTTGGGCAGATAGATTACCATCTGATTATTATTGGATAGCAGATATATATTGCCGTTATTCTCTTTGATGTTTTTGAATGGAATGTCCGATTCGATTTTCTTCTTGCCTATAATAGATATGCCTTTATCCGTCAATACCCATTCATCACCGTCACTATCTTGATGTACAGCGATGATTCGGTCGCCTTTCAGGTTCTTTTCTTTAAGACTGTAGAAGGTTATGCCTTCTCCTTCTTGTTTCTTATACGCGAGTTCGTCAATACGGAATGCTTCATGCTCGCATACAATCCAGCTTACACCTTTGGGTAAGGTATAAACGGTACGTACAATGTAAGTTTGTTGTCTTTCCGCTTCGCAAGGACTGAGAATGTCTATAAATTTCTCTCTGCGGCTGTCAAACAGGTAAATCCGTTCATCATAGGTCTGGCACCAGATGTCACCGTCCTGTGTTTGCGCTATCTTTCCTAAGCGGTTGCTGGTCAGTGTGCATCCGTCTCCGGGAAATGCCTTGTAGTTTTTAAAGGTATACCCATCGAACTTATTTAAACCATTCCAGGTGGAAAACCACATGAATCCTTTGGAGTCTTGCAGGATATCGGTGACGGACCTTTGTGCCAATCCGTTGTAAGCGGAAAAACGCTGGATTTGACAAATGGGCTGCGCAGTAGCTATGCAGGGGATAAACAAGAAAAGCAACAATAAATAATTGATTGGCGCTATAATGTACTTTTTCATGGTATGGACTGATTTGTTACTGTTGCGCAAAGATACGAATTATCCATTTTATCACTATGCATTCCGGAAGGAAATATGGATGTGGAATTATTAGGCAGCTATGTGGAATATTTGTTTTTCCACCCTGGTTTATGTGGGCTACAGTTGATTAGAAAGCTGTTTTTAAGCATTGTGGACACTCGTTTCCACCTATTGCGATAAAAATTCCCCCTTTTATCATATGATATTTTTGAATTTTGCAAAAACATTTTAAAGATGTTGTTGATATGAAAAACATGATGTTTTATTGCTCTATTGTTTTGATTACCGAAATGATAGATAAATCATTTTTTTTATTTCGGAAAATATAAAGGAGATTACTCTGGCTTTTGCATTGGAGAATCTTAAAAGTTATATATGAACATGAAAAATGCATCGGTCAATTGAAATGAGTATTTTACTATATATAAAGAGGGTACGCCTATTATTAACCATTATAAATTAATATTTTTATGAAAAACAAAAAATTAAACTTTTGGGGCTTAAAGCAAATATGTTGCTATACTCTATCTTTGGTTTGTTTTGCATTTTGGGGATGTTCTAATGAACTTCTTCTGATTGAGGAGGATAATTCCACAACAGGTGGAGTAAATACTCGTACTGAAGTATCGGATACTATAACAGTTGGAGGCAAACAATATGAAGTTCTTGATTATTTTAGCTTTATAACCACTATCGGATGTGTCTATGCTACTACTACATCGCATTTGGACATTAGAATAAGCTATCCTACTGTAAATTCGCAAGGTTTAATGGTTTATAAGGAATCTCAAGATTACTATAATTACAATTTTAGCGGTACTAATATTTATGAATGGTGTAATCCCATTGTATCTATAGTGGAGGATCAATTAGATATAGATGATAAGATATGTGTACCTGTTGATGGGTCTGATACTTGTTTATATCTAGATATAACGGCAAATGATGGTCCCTATACTTGGGGAGGAGAAAAAGAACATATTTGGATTAGGTATTATTTTACACATAAAGATTACAAATATAAATATCTTATGTTAGAAAATAGCAAAGATGACCCACAGCATTACAAGGCTCGTCTTGCTGTACCATTCAATTCTGCTGACGCTTGTGGGTATATATATTTAGGTGATGTTCGGATTTCAGACAGCTATGGAAATTGGGGACCTATGTATTTAGATTATTGAAAAAAGAGGAAATTAATTTTATTGTTTAACCAAATATTCTATTATGAAACAAAATTTTAGAAGTATGAAAAGCAAATTAATCCTTTTGCTGGCACTACTTTCGTTTGTGCCGATTGGAGTGTTTGCTCAATCTGTTACTGTGAAAGGCACTGTACTCGATGGAACGGGTGAAACGATTATCGGTGCTACGGTAGTGGAAAAGGGTAATACCTCCAATGGTGTTACTACTAATTTGGACGGTCAGTTTACATTGACTCTTCCTAAAGGAAAGAAATTAGTGATTTCTTATGTCGGCATGGAAACTCAGGAGGTGGACGCTGTTGCCGGAAAAGACTTGAAAATTGTATTGAAAGATGATTCACAGGCACTTGAAGAGGTGGTGGTTATCGGTTACGGTGGCAGTAAGGCAAGAAAGGATTTGACAGGTTCTGTTGGATCTATTTCGGGTGCCAAGTTGGCGGCTGTTCCTGTTACATCTGCTGCAGTAGCTTTGCAGGGTAAAATTGCCGGTGTACAAGTAACTTCAGTCGATGGTGCACCGGGTGCGGATATCAACATCCGTGTCAGGGGAGGTACGTCGGTAACACAGAGTAACGAACCGCTTTATATTGTCGATGGTTTCCAAGTGGATAATATCAACGATATTCCTCCTACGGATATCGCCTCCATCGATGTATTGAAGGATGCCTCTATTACAGCTATTTATGGCGCTAAAGGTGGTAATGGTGTAGTCGTTGTAACTACTAAATCTGCTAAAGCCGGTAAGATACAGGTAAGTTTCAACGCGAATCTTTCAACAAGCCATTTATCTAAAAAACTTGATTTGATGGATTCTTACGATTTTGCACGCTATCAGTATGAATGGTCAGCATGTAACGGTAGCCGTTCTTCCCGTGCGAAATTTTTCCGTGCAAACTTTGGTAATCCGCAGGATCTTGACATGTATAGCACTTTGCCTACCCATGATTGGCAGGACGAAGTAATGGGCGAAAATCCTCTTAACTACTCTACTAACGTTACTGTTGGTGGTGGTAC
This sequence comes from Bacteroides stercorirosoris, assembly GCF_900142015.1. GTDB lineage: Bacteria > Bacteroidota > Bacteroidia > Bacteroidales > Bacteroidaceae > Bacteroides > Bacteroides stercorirosoris. The sequence continues at coordinate 162,675 of NZ_FQZN01000002.1, read as the reverse complement.
TGAAAAAATGCGTTTTAATCTTTCTCTTACTCAAAGTGAAGATAAAGGTATTATTATGGGTTCAGGGGTACGTCGTACTAACTTGAACATTAAAACCGCTATTGACATTACCAAGAATCTGACTTTGCAGATTAATCCCAAGTTCTCATTCCGTCGTGATGAAGGTGCAGGTGGAGACAACATCGGTACAGGTGGTATCATTGACGTGCTTCGTTATCGTCCTACTAATGGTTTGCGCGAATACGGATATGTTGATCCCTCGTATGCTGACCCGGATGAAGAGGAACTTTTCACATATACTAATCCTAAGAGTGACATCAGCATTAATCAACAGAATAAGTATTCGTACAATTATACCAATGCGTTCTCTTTGGAATGGAAACCTATTAAGGGGCTTGTACTTCGTACGGAAGCTACCATCGGTTTGCAATGGAAAGACCAATATCGTTTCTGGGGTGCACTGACAGGTGAAGGACAGAAAAATAATTCTTTGCCATTGGCAAAGATTCAAAAGGAGAAAGCATTTAAATACATTTGGACAAATACCGCTTCTTATGGCTTTGCGTTGAATGAACATGATTTCTCATTCCTTTTAGGACAGGAAGTCTATCATAGTCAAAACGAAAAGAGTGTTCAGGAAAACCGTTACTTCCCACGGGCTTTTGAAGCTGACCAAGCTTGGGCGAACATGGGATTTGGTACTCCGAAGGAGTCTACCACTTCGCTTTCTACACCTGACCGTACGGCGTCTTTCTTCGGACAGTTTAGTTATAACTATAGTCATAGGTATCTGCTTTCTTTAACCATGCGCGCTGACGGTTCCACAAAATTTGCTCCGGGTAATCAATGGGGGTATTTCCCATCTGTGGCGGGAGCATGGGTTCTTTCGGAAGAAAACTTCTTGGATGATATTGAATGGTTGGAACAGTTGAAGATTCGTGCTGCTGTAGGTTTGGCTGGTAACAACCGCATTGATAACGACATGTGGCGTTACCTGTACTCGATTAACTCAACAGGTGGTCCGGGCTTCGGTGAAGCAACACAATTTGGTGAACAATGGTATGGCAATCAAGGTGGTGACAAATTTGCCAATAAAGGTATCAAATGGGAAACTACATTGACCCGTAACATTGCTGCTGATATTGTTCTTTTCGACGGTCGCTTGACGATTACTCCGGAATTCTATTGGAACACAACCAAAGATTTGCTTTATAGATCGGACATTCCATCGGCAACCGGTTACGTAAGCCAGATGCAAAATATCGGTCAGGTAACCAATAAAGGTATTGAATTGAGTATATCAGGTGATATTCTTAGAGGAAAAGACTATGTACTCTCTGCAAACTTCTCTATGGGTATGAACAAGAGAAAGGTCGACAAGCTGAATGGTACGGATAATGTTATTTGGGACCAAAATAATCGTTGGAAGTCCTCCTATAGTGATTATTGTTTGAAAGTAGGCGACGAGGTAGGTTTGATCTACGGCTTTGTGTACGATGGCCTCTATTCGATGGATGAATTCTATTTTGATGCACCCCTTAACTATCAGGCACTTCCTTGGGGATCTTCCGCGGCTTATAACGGAAGCTCAAAAGACCAGCCTTTGGTTGACGCAAACGGTGTGGAACATCCCAGAACTGTAATTAATTTGGTTTCCGGTGATTCAAACTCTGGTATCGCAACACTTCCTGGTAAGGTTAAGTTTAAAGATTTGAATGGTGACGGATTTATTACAGAAGAAGACCGTACTGTTATTGGTAATACCAATCCTAAATTGCAGGGAGGTTTTGGATTGAGTGGACAATGGAAGAATCTGGACTTTGCCATGAACTTCAACTTTATGCTTGATTTCGATGTGAATAATGCTACGGCTTATCAGCTTTCATCTTCAGAAAGTAACAATAATAAGTTCTACAATGCTCTTTCCAAGTATGCTGATGCAGGGTGGCGTTATACCCGTGACGGTGATGGAGAATGTATGTATAAATGCTACTTCATTGACGGTTCGGTGGATATGTACCGCCAGTTGAACGAAGGGCGTACACTTTGGAATCCGACAGATGTAACCAAGAAGATAACCCACTCCTATTTCATTGAAGATGGTTCATTCTTGCGTTGCCAGGATTTGACGATTGGTTACACTTTACCAACACAATTGACTTCCAAATGGGGCATCTCAAAGGCTCGTTTCTATGTGTCTGCCTCCAATTTGTTCATCATCACAGGATATTCAGGTTACGACCCGGAAGTCGATGTTCAGACTGGCTTGACTTGCGGAATGGACTACAACCGTTATCCGCGTAGCCGTAGCTTTGTATTTGGTACTAATATCACATTCTAAAAAACTGAAAGAAAATGAAATTAAGAAATATCCTATTAACAGGCTTGGCTGCCATAACTTTGGCATCGTGCAACGACTTTCTCGATGTGGAGGCTCCGTCAAGCTATAGCGAGGACTTCGTATTTAGTCAAAAGACGGAGATAAATCGTGCGTTGAATGGCGTTTACGCTTCTATATTGGTAGGCGATCTCTATGGTAATGCTTATCAGAGAACCTTTATTCTCAATAGCGATGTCGATATGCAAGTAAATAGCAGTAATACAGCCTCTCACAATAGCTATGCGCGTTTTGATTGTGATGATCAAGGCGGTGAAATCGACAAATTCTGGAAAGCGGCTTACAAAGCTATCGAAGATGCCAATCGATTTCTGTACGGTATGGAAACCAGCCCGCTCTACGATGAGGACGATGCTGAATTTATGCAAATGATCGGTGAGGCTAAATGTCTTCGTGCTATGGTTTATCATGACTTGGTAGTGATGTTTGGTGATATTCCTTTCACCTTTACGGCAGCTGCACAGTTGGGTGATGGCTATGTGATTCCTGTAGTTAAACGTGAAGAGATCCAGAACCAATTGATTGAGGATTTGAAAGCTATTGCTCCAATGATGAGTTCTTCTTCCAATACAACGGTAGAGCGTGCGTCTAAAGAGTTCGCTTGGGCATTGATAGCCCGTATCGCTTTGACTGCAGGAGGATATTCTCTTCATCCGGAAGAGGGTAATGGTGCCAGTTATGGTGTGATGAAGCGTCCGCAGGATTATCAAAAATACTATCGTATCACGAAAACTTATGCTGACTCAGTCATCAGTCACAGTTCGCATGTCTTGGGAAATTCCTATCAAGATGTATTTATAAAGGAAAGTAATTTTGAATTGATAGCCAACGGTGATCCTATCTTTGAGATTCCTTTTGCAAAAGAGTCTACGGGTAATACCGGATATATTCAGGGACCTACGTCGACGGCTAACGAAGGACTGACTTTGGGAAAAAACGTTTGGGGAGCATCAAGCGGTAACGGTCGTTTAAGTGCTTTCTATCGCTACTCATTCGACGAGAACGACAAACGCCGTGATTTTATTAATGGACTCTGGTACTACGGTAACTCTTCAGGAAATGCAACGCAAGATTCTTGTTTAATCCGTGCCGATTATACCGTACACAATAATAAATGGTCGAAACTATGGTCTAATGCCGGGCAGTTTACCAATTTGAGTAGTGGTAGTACAGGTATTAATTATCCGTACATGCGTTTAGCTGACGTGCTGTTGATGCATGCGGAAGCGGTAAATGAGTTGGAAGGTCCCACAAGTGAAGCGCAAGAATCGCTCCGTAAAGTCCGCGTTCGTGCGTTTGATAACCAAGGTGCTGTTGATACATACATAGCCAATGCGGCTTCTTCTAAAGATGCATTCTTAAAAGCTGTGCTCGATGAACGCAAATGGGAATTTGCCGGCGAGAATATGCGTTGGCGTGATCTTGTCCGCAATAACCTTTACGGGCGTGAAGTGCTGTATAGCTTTCTTCGTTATTTGGCGACTGCGTTGGGGAATGCAGGCCTGAGCACAGGTTTTGAAGATGACATTGCCGCGCATGATGGCAGTGACTATTTGGATAATTTGCCTGAAGAAATGTATTACCATGTCCTGCCTCAAAATGCAGAGTGGAAAGTAGAGGCGGAGGACGTTTACGGTTATCCTTATCCTAATAAAACGCTCGACATGCTCTATATTTATAATCCTTACGAAAGCAAGTCTAAGCCAGCGACTGCTTCTGCGGGTATCGAAGGAAAAACATGGGAAACGGCAAATTTCTATCAGTGGCAAAGTGACTCTGAGCCGACTAATCAATGCAAATATTCGTTTTTTGGCTATGTTCGTCGTAACGATAGCGGTGTGATTGTATTAGTGAGAAATGGTGCTGAGGTTCCACTTGGCGAGACTATTCCGGAAGTTAGTGCTTTGCCTGTTGTACGCTACATTTTGCCTTATCCTAATTCGGCTATCCTGCGTTCGGCAGGTGCATACAAGAACTATTATGGTTACAAATAATTATAAGAAAGGAACTGACTTATGAAAAAATATTTTTTATATGCTCTGATGTTGTTGTCAGGATTTTCGTTCAGCTCATGTAGTGATGATGAGGATTCTGTAGCGGGGACAAACAGGGAATGGATGACGATGTTCATCTGCGATAACAATAGAGGCAAGGGGGATGATTATCCCTACAATTGCAAAAATGAAGGAGTGAATGGCAATGATATCCATCTCTATTGGTATGGTGTGGATGACTGTGCCGGTTACCAGATTCGCCAGGCGCTTCAACCGAACGTGTCAGGTGGAGCTGAGGCATGGGGATCATCGGCTGAAAAAGGCCTTTTGCTATTAGATACGATTGTAGGACCGGATGTGCTTGACTTGGTAATCAAAGATCAGCAGTATTCTACTGACTTCCGTTTCGCCATCCGCGTACTTTCAAAAAAGGATGATAATGTGACTGATTTTTCCCATGCTTCCAAATGGTATGGACATGGTGATGGCAGACAGTGGGCGGAATGGTTGGGTATAACTACAGCTGACCGTTACGCTACTCCGTTCTGTGTGTATGTGGATGCTTCCAAAACTACGGAAACCACTATGCGCGTAATGTTGAAACGTAATTTCAATGATGTCATCGAAGGTGTTTCGGATGAAGACAAAGTCGTCTATCGTGAAAGATTTGAGATGAATGGCGATAACTTCGTTTACCAATGGCTGGAAGTTGAGGCTTCGCCTAACAACCCGACGTCGACTGTTGGTGATAAATGGAAGAAATATAAGTTGACTGAAGAAGATTTCAATAGAGGCTATGTGGATATTGATGGTCTTCAAAAGAATTCTGTTTATGTGATTAACGTCCGTAATGAAAATGTGAAGATAAAATGGGATTCCTATTACAACACCTGTTCTGCTCGTTCGGACGGTGAACCGGGTGAACCTGTGCTTATCGAACACAAATTAGCGACCGCTCCTCCTGCAAAATTGGATGATGAGACAGACGAAAACTATGCCGCAGTGGTGAGCTCGCATGAGGCTGCGATATCAAAATATAATGCTATGCAGATTGATGATATTCTGACCGATTTTATTTCAGACGTGAACTTTGCGGAAGGGCAGGAATTCTATCTTGAAGGTGGAAAAACATACTGCATGTATCGCAACCTGACAACGTGTAAAGGTTTTGTTCTGCGCACGCGACCGGAGGATGTTGCTGCTGGAAAACGTGCCAAAGTTTTGCTTGGTGGTATGAGTGTGACCGGTGCGAATGTCAATTCTATGAACTTGATGTTTGGTCGTCAGCCACAATCCGGTGAAGGTGGTGAAATCTATATGAAGATGCTTGAGTTCCACGATATAGACTTTGATTGTCCTCTGGCGCGTACTTATGGAGATCAAGAAGCTGGTGTAGGTGGTGCTACTGGTAACTACTTTATTAACATGTACCCTAATGGCATGGCGGTGCATTTGGAGAATTTTGTAATTAAGAATTGTACTTTCAAACGTATGGTTCGTGGCTTTATCCGTGAACAAGGTTCAAACTACAAGATCTGGGATAATGTATTGATTGAAGATTGCCAATTCTTTGATTGTGGTTACTACAGCAATGGTGCCGGAGGTTATAACTGGGTGGCCGGTTCGGGTAACAATGCAAACTCTAACCTTTACAAGAATTTTGTGGTTCGTAATAATACATTCTTTGATTGCCCGTTCCCGTCATTCTTTAATGAAACCAAACAGAGTGCTTGGAAGAGTGGAGCATGGAATATAACGTTCTCGAACAACACTTTGGTTAACTGGAATACTCGTGCTGCCGGAAACATTTTCAATATGCGTAATATTCCTGATGGAAGTACATTTACTGTTAAAAATAACTTGATTGTCTTGACAAAGCAGGATGGTGATACACGTAAGATGACAATGGGTGGTGCTGATATCCGTAAAACAATGACCATGCCGGACGGTACGAATGGACATGTTACATTGAATTTTGAGAACAACTATTCAACTAATACATTCTTGACTAACGGACAGATATTCAGTACGAATGCATGGACTGCCACCAAGAATAACTTTGGTACTTTGGTAAATAACGGTTCTGCTACGCTGAATGGAACTTTGGAGGTTGTTACAGATGATATTTCACCTTTAGAATTGATGACAAGTCCCAATCCTCCGCACAAAGCCAAGAGTGATAGCGATCAATTTATGCACCGTGCAGATGCGCTCGATGGTACAGGTGGCGAACATGGTGCTAATCTTTTCTATAATAAAAACGACAAGGTGCTTAATTCTCAGATTTATAAACTGGGTATTGGCGACTCGCGTTGGAGAAAATAATGCTATGATGGGTTTTCAATAGAATATATATGTCGCTATGAGGCCGTGAGGTTTTGTTAGACATTCTTTGCAGGAAGGGCGTTCCATTCGGAGGAACGCCCTTTATGTATTATGTATATAGCAACTTATGAGCTTTATATTCTCTTCTTCTGTTTTTTTCTATTATAGCAAAAGAAAAAATGCCTCTTTGTAGGATCCACATCCTTTAAGTGGTTTGAGTCTTCAACTAAAAGTTTCTCCCATTTTGCTCTCACTACCCTCACTTTTAAGGGTAAATCATTAATAACAAAGGATTTAATAGTGAGTGAGAGCAGAAAAAAGAGTGATAGCAACGGGTTTGCTCTCACTGCTGCTTGCCTTAATTATAAGGCATTCATTTGTCTTGCATGAGGCATTGTTTTGTCCGGGACTAATGAATATGCCATTCTCGCTTAGGAAGAATCGGGTGTTGACCTTGGTTAACAGGCTTGTCAACGGAGCTTGACGAGCCTGTTAGCCAAGGTGGACAGGCTTGCTGGTATACGTTAACACCCGGTTGAACCTATTATCAAGATACTGAATGAACCGGGTAAAATACTATGATTGCCTGTCTGTTTGTACCGGTATCATTGAAGTTTTTGCAGCAAACTACGCGGGGGAGGAATGCTGATTCACCGCGTGAACGAAAGATTCGTTTCGGTAAGAAAACGAAGTGATTGAGAAATCGGAAATATGACGGCAAAGAGTCAGCGAAATGGATTATAAACTGACAGCCGCTCTCTCCGGGAAGTATAAAATAGGAGACTTTCCAAGCGGATAACCGCATATAAATGCAGTATATTCACATTTCTCTTGCAGAATATGCAGAGTTGAGCCGCAGGATCTATATATCCTGTAGCTCAGTTCTCTATTTCCAACGCGCAGGATCTATATGTCCGGCACATTGGAGATAGAGCTCTTGCACATTGCTTGTTAATGTCCGGCAGATAGTATCTTAATTCCCGGCACATTGCTTGTTCCGGTGCGGCACATTGCTTGTTGTTTGCTGTAGAATAATTGTACATATTTCTATATTTGTCTGTTGGACAGTAGAATGCGTTTTTTTCTTCCCGTATTTCCTTTGCAACGCACTCACGGACGTAAAGGAACGATTCTCGGAAGGTTGATAATGCAAAATGTCAGAATGATATTTAGCGCCAATCTGATAAGAAATGAATTATTTCACCACAGATTACACAGATTAGCACAGATTTAATTTATTAATAATCAGAGATATCTTCCCTAATCTGTGTAAATCGGTGTAATCTGTGGTGCATCAAAACCCATCAGAAAGGAATAAAATTACGAACTACGGGCTACAAGCTATAAGTAATTGTGCTAAAGCAGGCGGGACGTTCTGTTTCCCGGCGTAGCTTTTTTACATACACCTTGGGTAGGTTCATGTCTCTCTATTCAACTTCTGATTCGCATCATTTATTTTATATTAAAAATAACCCGTTTGTATGATTTCAGCTCTGGAATTCCATTATCGGTAACCTCAAGAATCACATGCAGTTGTTTTCCGGGTTCATTAGGGATTGTAAATGTACATTTCTTGCCATTCGTTTTAACCTTAAAATCAATTTTGCTTGTTGCGGTTCCGGCTTCCCGGTATTGCCACCAATGGTGAGACAATGAATTGTTATCTGGGTCGGAAGAGCCGGATGCATTCAACGTTATTTTTTCTCCTGCACTCACTGTACGGATAGATGCTCCCTCTATCCAAGCTATAGGATTATGATTCGCTTTTGAAAACTCATCAGCTACACACCAGTCAGCACGCGCCGCCCAATCATTCTGTGCGGCAATAAGCCAGCGTTGGAAGGTGTAATGCGAATCAGGCGTTCCGCTTTTGTTATAGTCATTCCCATCTTGCAGATGGTTTCCGGATACGTAAACCGGGCGTCCGCCCCATCCGCCAAGAGTGTAATCAGTATGCTGTTCCAAACCATTATTGATGAGCGGCATATAAGAAGGTGTATCTCCTTCGCTGGTATAATCTTGAGGGTAGGCAGCACAAAGCGGGCCATGTCCGGTGGTTATATGTTTTCTGAGCCAAGGTTTGTCCATAACTTCTTGCAGTTCTGCCGGATTCCTATGCGTGCCTCTATGCTATTTGGAAAATGATTTATCAAACTTTCAAACTTGTCTGTCCGGCGGTTTAAGCGGAAAAACTTCCCGTCTTACATCATCATCCATATATTACCGGATTTGTCTTCATAAATACGGTCAATCCGATTGTGAAGGTATGGGATGTTGCTATCGGCCCCGGTTTTATAATTCACAAAATCAAATCCGTCAAAACGGCTTAGCCCTTCCCAGGTGGAACCCCACATATAGCCGCGACTATCTGATAATATATCCGAGATAGCATTACCAGGCAATCCATCTTGCCTTGTGTAATGCACTCTTTTTATTTCCGGTTGTGAGGACAGTTCACCCAACACCACCCAAAGAGACAATACAATTATTGTTATAGTATGATTTTTTATAGTCTGCATAAATGGCTCAGAGCAATATAGCTATAGTCGATCTTAGTGCAAAGGTATGAAAAATCAAATATATTTTGGTAAGGCTAAACATAAAATAGACATCTATTGGTTCTGGAATTCCGAAGGACTTACTCCATATTTCTTCTTAAAGCATTTACTGAAATATTTCGGGTCATTGAAGCCTGTCATGTAAGCTATTGTAGAAACATTGTATTCTCCGGTTTCAAGCAATTGCATGGCGCGCTTAATGCGCATCTCACGAATAAAATCGACGGGTGAAAGGCCTACAATGCTTTTTAGTTTTTGGTAGAATACTGTGCGTCCCATGCCCAGTTTCTGGGTAAATTCGTCGACAGTCAGTTCTGAATTGTCCATCTGATTATGCATTATTTCCATTACCTGTTTCATGAATAGCTCGTCAAAAGGAATTATTTGCGGTTTTTCCGGTGTTATTTCCATAAAAGGTATGGGGGAAGCTTTTTCCTTTTCCGACCATTGTTTCAGATAAAGTTCTTGCAATTGTTTGCGCTGTTGCAGCAATGATCTGATACGTATCTTTAGGTAAGTGGAACTGAAAGGCTTCGTAATATAATCGTCGATGCCTTGTTCCAGGCCCGAAATCCGGTCGTCCAAAGAAGATTTGGATGAAAGCAGGATAATGGGAATGTGGCAAATATCCCGGTGCTCTTTGATTGCTTTTACCATATCCAGCCCGTCCATGACCGGCATCATGATATCGCTGATGATAAAGTCCGGTACATGAGACAAGGCCTGTTCCAGTCCTTCTTGCCCGTTAGTGGCTTCAATGACTTTATAGGTTCCCGATAAAATATTGTTCAGGAAGTCCCTCAGTTCGATATTGTCTTCCACAATCAGTACCGAAATTAACTCTTCATCCGTGTGGTTATCGGTAGGAGAGGGGATATCTTCTGTCTTTTCTACATTCTTTCTTTCATCAACAGGTTGGGAGGCTGGCTTCTGATTGTCTGTGGGCGGAACATCATTCAGAATGAATTCTGTATTCTCTTTCTTTTCATAACTTTTCTGGTCAAGCGGTAATGAAACGATGAATTCACTGCCTATTCCGGTTGCGGTATTTACTTGGATGCTACCTTGGTGCAATTCAATCATTTCTTTGACTAATGACAGACCAATGCCGGAAGAAGGTTGCAGAATATTATTATTCACCAGTGTCTCAAAACGCTGGAATAAGGATTGCTGCTTCTTGGCGTCGATTCCGATACCTTCGTCTTTAACAGATATTACCAGTCTATTTTCGTTTGTGGAAACGTATACCGTGATAGACTTGTTGTCAGGGGTGTACTTGAACGCATTGGACAGTAAATTGAAAACAATCTTCTCAAGTTTGTCTTGGTCAATCCAGCTATAGAGGCATTCTTGATCGGTTTGCAGGCGAAAGTTGATATTCTTTTCTTCAGCCATAATTTTGAAGTTGTCCATCACTTTTCGTAATAGACCGATAACCTCTGTCTTTTCCAGCAATAGTTTCATCTTCTTATTTTCTATTTTGCGGAAATCAAGTATTTGATTGACGAGCCGCAGCATACGCTCCGTATTGGAGTGTACCACCGTAAGAAGTTTGCGGGCATTATGAGATATCTTTTCATTCTCCAAAACTTCACCCACCGGACTTGAAATGAGAGTTAATGGGGTACGTAACTCATGGGATATATCCGTGAAGAAACGTAGTTTTATATTTGCTAATTGCTGTTCGAGGTATATCTGGTGGCGTAATTTGTATATATAAAATATGATATACATAATAGTTCCTGTGAATATAATGAATAGAATTGTATAAAGTAACAAAGCCCAATGCGTTTCCCAAAAAGTAGGTATGACAATAACTGAAAGTTTCCGCACGTTATCTGTCCATACCCCGTCGCTATTGGTCGAACGTATCTGAAGTTCATATTCTCCTGGTGAAAGATTAATGTAACTGGCTGTACGGCTGTTGTCTACCTCGTTCCATTTTTCTTCCAATCCTTTCAGGCGGTAGGCATAATTGATGGAGGCCGGCTCAATATAGTCTAATGCGGCAAACTGGAAAGAGACATTTCGTTCATCGGGTTTCAGACTTAGTTCTTTTAAGTCATCAATGTCGATGTTTAGTTTCGTTCCTTGTATTTTCAGCCCGGTGAAAACGATAGGAGGGGAATAAGCGCTTTTGCTGAGTAACTTGGGGTTGATTCTTAAAAGACCTGCATCTGTGCCCAATATCAACTGGTCTTGCATGATGACAGGCGAAGCTTCGCTAAAATATATTTCCTTTTGGAGGTATTTCTCGTTGTAGTGGTCGAAAGTGCCGCTCTCAGGAGCAAATTTGGCTATTGTGTTCTCTGATATAATCCATAAATTATTTTGATAGTCTTCAATCATTGACAGAACGAGGTCAGATATCAATCCGTTTTGCTTTGTATAGGTTTTAAATTGGATATGATCAGTTTGCAGATTATCTGAAATGATCTGATTGATTCCGCCTGTGAATGTAAGTACGTACGTATTTTTCTGGCTATCCGTGTAAATATAAATAACATCGTTACTGCTCAGGCTGGATGCTGTGTCAGGTACACGTACATTGGAGTGGAATTTGATATCTTCCGGTCGTTTGAAGTCACAGCCAAAAGTAATTAGTCCTTCTGTTGTGCCGACAAGTATTGTGTTGCCAACCTCTTTGATGATGCGTACTTTGGTGAATTTGTCTTGTGAATAATCTTTCAGCAAATTGCCGCTATGCAAGAAACGGGTTTTTCCTTCCGGTGTTTCCTGAAGCAGGTTTAGGCCTCCACCGTGTGTTGCTATCCAAATACGTTTTTTGCAGTCCTGATAAATGCAATAAACACTGTTGTTGCTTAAACTGTAAGGGTCATTTTCATTATGGGCGTATTCTTGTATCTGGAAATCTCCGTTTCCCTTTTTTCTCAGTCGAAAGATGCCGTCCCATTTGCTGCCTAACCAGATATCTCCTTGCTCATCTTCCATGAAGCAATAGATGTTTTTGGAAAACGATACGGCTTGCTTACTGATTTTTCCATCTGGTGTCAGATAGCCTTTGAGGGATCTGTCCGGATTGAAAATTCGGATAAAACCTTTTTTATTTGCTGTCCATAGATTTTTTTGCTTGTCGGTCAGGAGGGCACGGGTTTCATGGCCATTATCAAATATTGTTAGCTGGCTGGCATTGGGAAAGAATGAAACTTTGTCCATCCAAAAGTTATTGGTAAACCATAGGTTTTTTTGATTGTCCAGATAAAAGTTGGTGATGACAGGAGTAAATTTAGATTCGGGCTTGCTGTAGTCGGTGTAATAGGGCTTGAGCTCTTTGCTTTCCCGGTCATAATAACTCAAACATCCCAAGTGTGGCACTATCCATAATGTACCTTGATTGTCCTCAAAAATCACATCACGGCTTTTTAATTCAGCTTTTGGCATGTTTTGCGGTGGAGTTTCATAGTGTTGCTTTTCGCCGGTTATTAGATTATATCGTGTGACTCCACGTTCACGATTGAATATCCATAATTCATTATAACTATCCTTGAATATTCTCACAGTGTTTGAAGAAGTTTTAGTCAGCGTATCTATAAACTTGAATTGTTTGGTTTGTGCAAAGAAAAGCATGATACCATTGTCAGTACCCACCCCTATAGTATCTTTACCCAAGCTTTGTATACAGTTTAACTGACCGGAGATGGAAGGTATTATTTCATTCCGGAGTTGTCCGTTTTGCTGATCGTAAATTGCTAAACGATCAGTGGATATCAGATATATTTTTTCATGGTTCTCGCAAAGACTTGTAAATTTGGTGGTATCAGATAAAGCTTTTTGACCGATTATGCAGACTCCTTTATTCGTAAATATCCATTCGTCTCCACTGCTATCTTGCTGGACGTTCGTTACTTTTTTACCTGGCAAATTATTAACAGTCGGGCTATAGTATGTAATACTGCCTTTATCTCCATTTTTAAGCATCCGTTCGTCTATTCGAAAAGCTCCTTTTTTGCATACAACCCAACTGACACCTTTGGGAAGAGTATAGATTTTCTGTACTACAAATGATTTTTTTTCCTTTTTCTCGATAGGCTGGAGGATATCAACAAATTTTTCGTGTTGACTGTCGAACAAATATACCCGGCCGTCATAAGTTTGACACCATATATTATTATACTGGTTGGGGATGATTTTCAGTATGCGGTTGCTGGTAAGCGTACATCCGTCTCCAGGGTATGCTTTGTAGTTTTTAAAAGTATAGCCATCGAACTTATTCAATCCGTTCCATGTAGCAAACCAAATGAAACCTTTGGAATCTTGCACGATATCTGTAACCGTTCTTTGTACCAGTCCATTGTATATTGAGAAATGCTGTATTTGGCATATGGGTTGTGCGCAAAGCATAATTGGAAATAGTAATACTATACAAAGTGATAGAATGATTTTAGACTTAGTGTTCATGTGTATATTGGTGTGTTTTTTGGGGTTAATGATTTAATTTGTATGGAACAAAGATACGAAAAAACTAATGTTTTTCTTAATCTTATTTAAAATAGCTGTCGCTATTATCAAAATTCTTGAGATTTATGATAGATTTGTGATATCAAAATGATATCAATTAAATCTATTAAGTATGGAAACTAAAGAAAAGAATTTCAGTGGTTTTAAGATGAATGGCTTCTTAGGCTTATTTATTCATCTTATTGTGTTGCCTGCGCTTATTTATTTTGGTTTTGTCACCTGTGTCCCGACGGCAGTTGTGGCAGGTATTCTCTGTCTTGTCTGGCTGGTTATGTTTGCCGGATATATGCAATTGGAACCCAATGAAGCCCGGGCTATGGTTTTCTTTGGTAAATACAAGGGCACATTTAAGGAAACGGGTTTCTTTTGGGTAAATCCGTTTTTGGATAAGAAAAAACTTTCTCTTCGTGCACGTAATCTGGATGTAGAACCTATCAAGGTGAACGATAAGATCGGCAATCCGATTCTGATTGGTTTGGTGTTGGTGTGGAAACTCAAAGACACTTATAAGGCTATGTTTGAGATTGATTCACAGACGATGGCTTCTTCGGCTCACACAACGGGAAATGCCAACCAGATTACTATAGGCAATGCTGTTGCCAGCCGGATGAATGCTTTTGAAAATTTTGTAAAGATACAGAGCGATGCGGCATTGCGCCAGGTAGCAGGACAATATGCCTATGATGATAATGAAGCAGATACTGAAGAACTGACACTTCGTTCCGGCGGTGAGGAAATCAATGAACAACTGGAACAGAAGCTGAATGAGCGTCTTGCCATGGCAGGTATGGAGGTAGTGGAAGCGCGTATCAATTATCTGGCTTATGCACCCGAAATTGCAGCGGTGATGCTTCGCCGTCAACAAGCTTCGGCCATTATCACTGCCCGTGAAAAGATTGTGGAAGGTGCTGTTTCTATGGTAAAAATGGCTTTGCATAAACTTTCTGAAGAGGAGATTGTTGAACTGGACGAAGAAAAAAAGGCGGCTATGGTCAGCAACTTATTGGTGGTGCTTTGTGCTGATGAAGCTGCACAGCCGGTTATTAATGCAGGTACATTAAATCATTAATCAGAATAATATGAACTTTTCTTTTCTATATAAGTGGGCATTAGTGCTCGGCTTACTGCTGGGGCATGTGGTGGCGGTTTTTGCGCAAGATGTAAATATGGACCGTGCCAGGCATGTATACGAATTGTTTATTGCAGACCAAGGCGACAGTATTCATGCACTGTTGTCCAAAGAGTTGCAGGAGAAATTATCTCCGGAGGTTTTCAAGGATATGTTCAGACAGTCGGAAAAGCAATTCGGCAAACTCCAGTCTAAAGGCGAGTGGCAGAAAGAGAGTGCGCAAGGCATCACACTCTATTATTCCGATTTGAAGTTTGAGCGTTACAGTCTTCGGCTTTTGTTATCATTTGATGCTGACGGTGGAATGAATACAATTCGTTTGATGCCTGTGCCTGCTGCTTCTACTGCGCAGCCGGTGGCTTATAATAAGGAAAAGATGCTTGAACGGGATATAACAGTCGGTGCTGACGGGTTCAAACTACCCGGAACCCTGACGTTACCTGTAGGAAAAAAGAAAGTACCCGTGGTCATTCTTGTGCATGGTTCCGGTTCGCAGGATCGTGATGAAACTGTCGGTCCCAATAAGCCTTTCCGTGATTTGGCTTGGGCACTGGCGGACCGTGGCATTGCGACGGTACGCTATGAGAAACGTACAAAAGTTTATGGTGCGGCTTGTGTGCCCGAAGGTCGGGAGATGGATTATGATACCGAAAGTGTCGATGATGCTGTAGCCATTGCTGCTTGGGCAAAGACGTTGCCGGAGATTGATGCGGACAGTATTTATGTATTAGGGCATAGTTTGGGTGCCACACTTGCTCCGCGCATAGCAGAACGGACTGACGGATTGGCGGGTATTATTCTTGTTGCTGCTTTGGCCCGCCCGTTTGAAGATGCTATTGTCGAACAAATGACTTATATATCTTCTCTAAAGGATTCTTCCGACAATGCTAAGAAACAGATTGCAGAAATAAAGAAGCAGGCGGATAATACCAAGAAACTGGGTACACCGGAATTTGATGATAAGATTCCTTTGTTGCTGGATATTCCTCGTTCTTACTGGGAATTAGCCAACGCCTATAAACCTGTGGAAGTAGCTGCCAAGCTTACCTTGCCCATGCTTATATTGCAAGGCGAACGTGATTATCAGGTCACTATGGAAGATTTTGGATTATGGCGTTTTGGGTTACTGCGTAATAAGAATGCATTCTTTAAGTCTTACCCCAAGCTTAATCACATGTTGCAGGAGGGCAGTGGTAAGGCTACCCCGTTCGAGTATGAGCGTGAGTCGCCCGTAGCCGGTTATGTGATGGATGATATTGCATCATTTATTCGCAACGGGAGTTTGTTGTAATATAAATTCAAACTTAATTTGTAAATCATTAAATTATAAAATAGAATCGTGGCTAAAAAAGAAACTTCAACCAAAAGCTTTGTCCTACGCGTAGATGCTGCGACTATGGATGCCCTTGAGAAGTGGGCAGCCGATGAGTTCCGCAGTACTAACGGACAGCTTCAGTGGATCATCGCTGAAGCGTTGAGGAAAAGCGGGCGGATGAAGAAAACTAAAAATCCTCCTTCGCCTCAAGAAACTGAAACGTAATTTATAATTCATAATTCATAGTCTTATGTTAAATCTTGGACCTTATTCAGCCAGAGAATTTTCTGATATCCGTATTCATCCTACTGCTGTGGATCGTATAATGGAAGGTGTTGCTGCTTTGCTGGCAATTGTTGCGTGGGTGTGTGCGATATGGGTTTATCTCCATGTGGATGACAGAGTAACGGTGAATTTTTCACTTCTTTCTGCCGGACTGGGCACTTTTAGTCTTCTTGCCATAGGCGCTACAGCCTACTTGCCTATCCGCTTTGTGCATTTTCCGGTACGCATTACCAAACATAATGTGGTGACACAGTTTTTCTTGGCGATCCGTTTTGCCCGGGTACTGAATGTCTTTATAGTTCTGCTTTTCCTTGTTCTTGTATTCAATAAGGTGGAAGAAGAATATGGCATTCCACAAGGATTGTGTGATATGTTCACTGCCGGTGTCGGTTGTCTGTTGGCAATAGTGCTGATTGGATATTATATATTGGCTTTCAAGTATAGATAAGGCTATGGTCTCTATATTGTCATTAGAAAATAAGGCCTTCTGTCCGGTAAATACCTAATTATGGCTATTAATATCTTTCATTATACCTTGTTTTAGGGATTGTGGTATCTCCGCAAATGCCCTACTTTTGCATCATCAGATTTAATGAATTAGTTAGTCATAATTACGTAACAACTTTTATTAAGGAAAAAGCTTCCCGTCTTCCCCGATGCGATATCGTGAAAGAACGGGAATTTTTTCGTTTAATACCTTGCCAAATTTAAATTCGCTGCCCCATTTCTGTGTGTGGCATGACAAAATGCAAATAATCTTCTAATTGACGAATTTAGTAGAAAAATCGTCAACAGACTGACGATTTTATCAAACTGACAAGCCTATATAGAAGTAGTATAATCGGTCGTAATGTCAAAGTATCAATACCTTGTTGACAAGAAGTTAGGAGTTTGTCAACAAGAAGTTAACTCCTTGTTGGTAGGAAGTTAACTTCTTGTAAAAGGTTGATAATCAGTATCCGTTAATGTACCCTCTTTTTATAGATTATCCTTGATATCCTGCAATTCCACCAGCTTATTCACAATAGCGTAAATGGTGAGACCTGCCGGAGAATGTATTTGCAGTTTACGGGCGATGTTCCTACGGTGGGTGATAACGGTGTGGATGGAGAGGTAAAGTTGGTCGGCGATGGCTTTATTGGTCATGCCTTTCACAACGCAGGTTATTATTTCTTTTTCACGCTGGCTGAGTGTTTCCTGCTCGTTTTCTTTCTCTTCTTCTTCGTCGGTGCAAAGCAATTGGTTTATTTTAGTGGAGATTATTTCTGTATCATCGCAGATAGAGAGGTGGTCATCGTACTCTTTTAGTGAATTATTGTCGATGACCGAGCATACAAGTGCCAGATATTTAGTTTCTACCTTTCCGTTTTCTATTTTGAATGTAGCAATGTCAAACCAACCGCCGAAGGTTGGATTGACAATGAGAATATCCGGCGTGTTCAGGTGGATGTAACTCTGCAGAGATTCCGGGGAAGAGATTTCTATCGGGTGTACGTTCAGGTTGGGCAAACGCTTTAGTACTGCTGTAAGCCCACTACGAATAATAACTGAAGTCTCCGCAACTGCAATTTTTATAGAAGAAGCATTATTGTTCATTTTTCAATCTCCTTTCCAATTGTGCCACAGCAGGAACAAACATGTAGTCTTCTACCTGACAGTGTGAAGCAAGGTCATGTTCGCAATTGAAGATATCGAAAAGAACAGCGTTGAGCTTGTTGTTATTCTCTTTTTCCGGATAATATTTAATGATGATATTTTTCAGCTCTGTCAATTTGGTCTCTATCTGATTATGTTTACTGGCAAAGGTTGCTATGTCATAATTTTCGGCAAGCTTGCCTTCCAGCAGTTTTTCTACATAAGTGAATACAGCTTCGTTTTCATACTCCATATGACGGTGTACCTCTTTGGCATATTCATCGAAGAATTTCAAAATAAGATAGGCTATGTTGTCGGTGCCTGAGCAGTCGATGGACTCGATAAGTTTACGGCGAATGACCGGCAACTTGAAATCGAGAAAATAGGTGTGTGCCTGTTTCAGATAGTCCATGAGTGCAGGGATGGAAAAAGCGTCTTCATCTTCACTATAAGTATAAGCATACTGTTCTTCACTGATGAAATTGGCTACTGCGAGAAAGGTGCGGTAGTCTACGCCTTGAGCTTCACAAACGTCCTTCACGCTTTTATCTCCAAAACCCAGGGAGAGGCCAAAACGGCTCATAACCATTAATAAGGAGTAGTTATCACAGATAAGGTCGCTCATTTTGTCTGTGGCGCGATACTTATGCGGTTCATTCATTGCAGATTATCCTTTCTTTCTTAAGTTTATTCGTGCGCAAAGGAACGGATTTTTCCTGAAAGTAGCAATCGCTATTTGTAGGTATTTTGTGTGTTAGCCTTATTTAACGAGAAAAATTAGTTTATAAACTAAATATTTTAGTTATTTGCAGAAAACAAATAAGAACTATGAAAGGATTGACTGCGAAAGAAGAAGAAATCATGGGATTTTTCTGGGAGAAAGGTCCGTTGTTTGTGAAGGAGATGCTGGCTTTCTATGAAGAACCGAAGCCACATTTCAATACTTTGTCTACGATTGTGAGAGGTCTGGAGGATAAAGGTTTCCTGGCTCATAAGACGTATGGTAACACCTATCAGTATTATGCAGTGGTGAATAAGGAAGACTTCAGTAAAGGGACCTTGAAGAAGGTGATCAGCAAATATTTTAATAACTCTTACCTTAGCGCAGTGTCGTCGTTGGTGAAGGAAGAGGATATCTCGCTGGATGACCTGAAACAACTGATTGCTGAAGTGGAGAAAGGAACAAAATAAAAACTTTAAATGCCGGGGATTATGAAAAACATTGCAATAACTTGTTTCGTTCTGGTGGCTGTTTGCGTAGGTTTACAGGCAAAGAGAACAGTGAAAGCTCCTTATTTCATGGCAACCAGTGGCAGTCAGCTTGAAATAGAGAAAGTGACGTTGGGGAAGGATACGACGTGGGTGGATGCCAAAATATATACGATCTCGGGCGATGATGTGAGAATAGATTCGACAACGGTTTTGCAGGTTGCCGGAAAAAGGTATGCATATTTAGGTGGCGATGGCTTCTCTGAAGGATTATGGACACGAGTGCCGGCTTCGGGTGAGTTGGCCGTGACGCTGAAATTTGAACCGCTTCCTATGGATGCGGAAAGTTTTGATTTCATGGAAATGCCGGACAATGATGACAAGGGCTGGTGCATATATGGGGTACGTCTGGACGGGAAGAAACCTGAGATAGGAATACCTGAGAGGCTCCTGAAACAGCAGTTGGATTACTCCCTGCCTTTGCCTGAACCTGAATTGAAAAATGGAAAGACGGTGATACGCGGGCAGATATTAGGATATAATCCAGGATATGGAACCACTTTGAATTTTAATTGTACGGACTGGTTGTTCTTTGACATATTCGGACAATCAATCCCAATAGCGGAAGACGGTAGTTTTCGCTATGAGACTAATCTGATGTTGCCCGGTGATGCAACTTTGCGGGTCGGAAAAAAGCGTTTTGAATTATTTCTTGTCCCGGGTGGTGAACTTGTAGTGACTTTGAATTTACCGGCGATTTTTTGGTCGGAGACACGTCTGTTCAAAAAGAAAGAGAATGGACAACTTGTCTGGTTTGAAGGGACTTATGCCGGATTGAATACGGAACTGGCTAAATATGGCTCACTGATGAATGTCTACAGTGCCGATAATTTCTATGAAAATATCTGTGGAGTCACTCCTAACCAGTATAAGAAGTATGTGACTAAGATTTACGAAAAATATCGTGAGGACATATTAAGGAATAAGTCGTTGAGCGATGCTGCGCATACTTTCCTGATAACTAAACTGGAAATGTCGTATTTCTTTGCCATTAAGGGATATAAAGGCAATATCAGTTATGCCCCGATGATTAGCGGAAAGAAAGGGGTGAAGCGGGCAGATATGACAGTGGATGAAAACTATTATGATGAAATCCTGAAATTGGATTTTATTCATTCACCTAATATCCGTTATGGCAGTTATCCGGACTTTGTTCGTGTGGCTACCGGAGATTTCAAAGGAAAGTTTGAACCGGAACCTATCTGGGAGGATGTTTTGCGTGCAAAACCTTTAGGGGATGCTCTTGCCCGGGTGAAGCCGCTGAGCGAGGAGCAATTGTTGACTTTGGATAGCATTGTCGAACCGGAAATAAAAAAAGCTTTGAACATCCGGAACCAAAAAATAGTAGATTTGCTTGCGGAAAGTGCAAAGAAAACCGGTTATACCATTTGCCAGCTGGATACCGCAGTTACGGCAGAGAACCTTATAGCTACTATCACCCGCTCGTATCGTGGGAAAGTGGTATTGATAGATATGTGGAATACTTGGTGTGGCCCCTGTATAAGGGCAATGAAGAGCTTACAGCCGGTTAAGGAAGAATTGAAGGATGTGGTGTATGTTTATGTGGCGGATGAATCTTCGCCCGAAGGAAAGTGGAAAATCACGATACCTGATATTCATGGTATACACTACCGGATTACCAATAAACAGAGTTCCGCTATGGGAAAACTGTATGAATACCCCGGAATACCTACTTATTTCATAGTGGATCGGGAAGGAAATATTGCATACAAAGTTACCGGTTTCCCCGGTGCGGATGTGATAAAAGAAGAATTGAACAAATTATAAAATAGTACATCTATATGGGAATTTTCTTTGTCTATATATTGAAGTCATCGGTTTGTCTGGCGGTGTTCTACCTGTTTTACCGCTTACTGCTGAGTCGCGAAACGTTTCATCGTTTCAACCGGGTGGCATTGCTGAGCATATTGTTGCTGTCGTGCCTTTTGCCACTGGTGGAAGTGACTGTGGAGAAACAGACGGAAGTACATCAGACGATGATGACCCTGGAACAATGGCTGATGCTGGCAGATATGATGAATACGGCAGATGCTACAGGGGGGCAGGCGGAAGAAGTGACGGTGACATGGATACAGGTCGCATTGTTGGTGTATTTGGTTGGCATTTTGTTTTTTGCTTTTCGCAATGGACATTCTTTGCTGAAATTGGGTTCTCTGTTAAGGTCGGGCAGGAAGGAACATCTTGAAAAGTATGCCGATGGTAAAGAGAAAGTAACTTTGATTGTACATGATCATGATATAGCTCCGTTCAGTTGGATGAAGTATATCGTCATCTCGCAGAAGGATTTGGATGAAAACGGGCGGGAGATACTCATCCATGAGTTAGCCCATATTCAGAACCGGCATTCATGGGATTTGCTGGTGGCAGATATCTGCATCTTTTTCCAATGGTTCAATCCAGCTTCGTGGTTACTGAAGCAGGAACTGCAGAATATCCATGAGTATGAAGCAGATGAAACGGTGATTGAGAAAGGCGTTGACGCGAAACAATACCAATTATTATTAATTAAAAAAGCTGTCGGCACAAGGCTCTACTCTATGGCCAACAGCTTTAATCACAGTAAACTTAAAAAACGTATCACTATGATGTTGAAAGAAAAATCGAATCCGTGGGCAAAGTTGAAGTATCTGTATGTACTTCCGGTAGCCGCTATTGCAGTTACTGCTTTTGCCCGTCCTGAAATCTCGGAAACCGCAGAAGAGATTGCAGCCGTCAAAGTTAATGATTTGACAGCAATTGTGGAAACAAAAGCCGCAAAAACTATCGAAGAAGCCGTGCAGGTGAGCACAGTATTGAAAGATACGGCGAAGCCGGTAGAGGTGAAGTACATACCTGTGGAGGTGAGTGACAAACTGAAAGGTACTCCGCTTTACGAGGTAGTTGAACAGATGCCGGAATTTCCCGGTGGCGGAATGGCTGCTGCGTTGGAATATATCCAAAAGAATATGCAATACCCTGAATCAGCAAAGAAAAACGGTACGCAAGGGCGTGTCATGGTACAGTTCGTTATTGATAAAGAAGGAAATGTAACGGAGCCCAAAGTTATCCGTTCGGTGGATAAAGAACTGGATGCCGAGGCTATCCGGTTGGTGAAGTCGATGCCGAAGTGGAAACCGGGTATGCAGAAGGGAGAGGTAGTAGCGGTAAAATATACAATGCCCGTGTTATTTAAACTGGAAGGGGGAAAGGTGGTGAACTCTCCGATAGTGGTGAGGTCAAAATCTTCTGATTTGTTTGCTCAAGGTGAGAATACGCCTTTGTTTATCGTGGATGGTAAAGAAGTTACTTCATCAATAATGTCTGCTTTGGATGCTAATAAAATAGAGAGTATGACTGTGCTGAAAGGTAAAGATGCTACTGATATATATAGCGAAAAAGGAAAGAATGGCGTTATCCTGATTACCTTGAAGGGGAGTGAGCAAAAGTCTATTACTTTATCAACCAAGAGTTCGGCAGTCAGTGTACCTGGAGTGAATGCGGTTTATCTGAATAATAGAAGGGCGGATTGGGCAGATGTGGATGTGTTTGTTGACGGAGAAAAAATTGAATTGTCCGGTAAAGCATTGGATGAAGTTGTATCTCCCAATGAGATAGAGAGCATCAATGTTGAGAAAAATGCGGAGGATGCAAGTAGGGGGAAGATTTATATCACTACCAAGAAAAGCAAAGGAAAATACACTATGGTTACTGGTGAAGGCAAGGAGAATGTTTATTTTACCGTCAAAGGTGGTGAGAAAGCTTCTGCCAAAGGTGAAATGAGAGTTGAAGGCGTTGTTCAGGATAAAGATGGAGAACCTGTCATTGGTGCCACCGTTCTGCTTGAAGGAACAAATATGGGAACAGTTACTGATGTGGATGGGCATTTTGTCATACCTGCTGCAAAGGGGGACAAGTTGATAGTTTCTTATGTGAGTATGAAGACTGCTAAGGTGAAAGTCGCACCGAAGGTAACAGTTACTTTAAAAGATGAATAATCAGTATATTTTAATATGAAAATAAATTCTCTCTTTTTGTTTCTCTCTATGATGTTTGTGTGGGCGGGGCTTTGCTCTGCCCAGACTACCAGTGATAAATATTACCTGATAGACGGATATTTCTTCAAGGGTATGCCGCCGGGAATAAGAACGGATGTAGGAGCCAAGTTAATCATATTGACAGATAAAGATGGAAATACTGCACTGGAAATGCAGTTGAATAAGGGGAAATCTTTACCGGAATATGCGATGAAATACCGTATTAGCGCAGAGGAAGTGCCCGGAGGAGAAGAATTGTTGAGACTTTCTCGTTCGGGAACACAGAAACCAATGGCGATTTCCGCCTCTAATACGGTCACTCTTGATGAATGGGTGGGAAAACCATTTCCGGACTTTAAAGTAACGGATACTGCAGGGCGTGTCTGGACAAAAGCTGATATACTCGGGAAGCCTTTTGTGCTGAACTATTGGCATACCGGTTGCAGACCTTGTATCAAAGAAATGCCGGACTTGAACGAATGGATGAAAATCTGTCCGGATGTAACTTATTTCTCTACCACCTGGAACACGGCGGAGCAGATAAAGAAGATTGTGGAAAACCGCCCTTTCCTCTTTACCCATATTGCTGACGAACTGTTCTTCTTCAACCTATTTAAGGTGCAGGTGACTCCGACTACTTTACTGGTTGATAAAAAAGGTATGATCCGCTATTGGGAAGAAGGCACGAGCACGAGTAAGCGGGAGTTCCTGCTTGATAAATTGAAGGAATTGTCTGCCGAATAGTTACTTTGTTTCTTATTTCTTTGTTTAAGTCATTACTTTTAAGTAATTTTGTTTGAGACGGTTTAGAATTTAATCACTTAAAAGATAATGCTATGGGACAAGGAAAACAAATTCACCAGGGATATAGCTTCTTTTGGGGAGTATTTCTATTAGTAGTGATATCTGCCGCTATATCTGCACATGCTGAAACTCCTTCCATGAAGGGGATTGTACTTTTCAAAGATACTTTGAAAAATGAGACTCTCGTGACGCAGTCTCCAAAGAGAGACAGCACTTTGGTAATCAGAGATAGTGCCCCTATCAGAGGCAATGAACCCCTGTTTATCGTGAATAAAATGGAACTTCCTTCTGAAATCTTCGCTGCATTGAATCCTGAATATATTGAGCAGATTGAGATTTTGAAAGATGCTTCGGCCACTGCAATCTATGGAACACGCGGTATAAATGGGGTTATAATTGTTACATTGAAGTCACGGGAACAGATAAAGGAAGAAAAGGCAACCAAGCAAATTGACAATCTCCTGAAGTCGAAAGGCGTGGACAAGCGAAATGTGCGTTACTATATTGATGGTAAGGAAGTCCCCGCAAGAACCGCCTACCAGACGGACATTGAACAGATGGAAGTGAAGACCGGAGCGGACGGAATATTGGAAGTATATATCAAGCCGATAATCTTCATCAGGGGAGAATATGAATAAGAAATAAAGAACACTCATCTATGAAACCAATTTTGAAACTTGCCTGTACGCTGGCAATAACTCTTTGTCTGGCTGACCCTTTGTCAGCCTGTACCTCTGCTGTTGTGTCGGGTAAGGTAACTCCCGACGGGCGTCCTTTGCTCTGGAAGAACCGTGACACGGACTTCATGCGAAATCATATTGACTATGTGAAAGGTGAGAAGTACGACTTTATCGCCGTGGTGAATAGTGACAATGCATATCTGAAAGAAGCGTGGATGGGAACCAATTCCGCCGGATTTGCTTTGATGAATACGCAGTCTTATAATCTGGTGGATGTAAAAGACGGTGAGGAACGGGGAGCGGCCAACGGGCGCATTATTTATCGGGCGCTTGAAGTCTGTGCAACGGTAGAAGATTTCTGCCATTTCCTGGATACCATCTCCAAACCCAGCTATATTGAGGCCAATTTGGGTGTGATTGATGCGAAAGGTGGTGCGGTTATGTTCGAAGTGGATTATCAGACGTATATAATGTATGATGCCAATAATCCTAAAGATGCTCCTTACGGCTATATCGCTCGTACCAACTTCTCTTTTGCGGGCAAAGTGAACGAAGGGGCGGGCTATGTCCGCTATATGGAAGCCGACCAGGTGCTGATGAAGGCTTCGGCTACAGGTAGCATTACACCGCGGTTTATCTTCAATGAACTGTCCCGTTCATTCCGTAACCGTATGCTCGATATTGATTTGCGTAGCGGTGCTTATAATCGTCCGCAGGCGTCAGGCTGGTTTGTTGACCAGGATTTCATTCCGCGTAGCAGTACATCGTGTTCCGTGGTGGTGCAAGGTGTGAAGCCGGATGAGAAAGCGGAACTTACAACGATGTGGACTTTGCTGGGGTATCCTCCTACCGGGGTAGCCGTTCCGCTTTGGGTGAAAGATGCCGATAAACTTCTTCCCGGAATGGTTCGTTTTGATAAGGAATGCAAGGCTGCGCCACTTAGCGACTGCTCGCTTCGTCTGGCCGACAAGGTTTTCAGTTATAAACAGGGGATGGGAACCGGGCGTTATCTGAATTGGGAACGATTGTACAGTCCGGAAAAAGGCGATGGGTATATGACGGCGTTTGTTTCTGTGGAAGACGAAGTGTTCCGTACCGCAACGCCTTTGTTGGACGAATGGCGCAGAAAAGGAAGGCTTGATACCCAAGCGATACCGAAACTTTACGATGAACTGGATGCGTCGATAAAAATGATTTATCAGAGTCTGCTTGAATCAGAGTAGATATTATATCACCGAACGGAGGTACTCCAGTATCTCCGTTTCTTGTTCCGGGTGGAACCAACGGATCTCTTCATCCCTCTTGAACCATGTCATTTGCTTGCGTGAATAAATACGGGAGTTCTGCTTGATTTTCTCTATGGCAAAGGGCAGAGTCCACTCCCCGTCAAGATACTTGAATATCTCTTTATAGCCTACTGTATTCAAGGAGTTGAGTGTCCGGTAAGGATATACTTGTTTGGCTTCTTCTATCAGCCCATCTTCTATCATCATATCCACCCGTCGGTTGATGCGCTCGTAGAGTTCTTCACGGTCACGCGTCAAGCCTATTTTAACAATGTGGAAAGGACGTTCTTTCTTCTGTTGGGTACGGAAAGAGGTGTAGGTCTTTCCCGTCATGTAGCATATCTCCAGGGCATGAACCACACGCTTCGGATTCTTTAAGTCCACTACCTTATAATACTCCGGGTCGAGCAGTTTCAGTTCTGCGCAAAGCCTTTCCAGACCTTCGGTTTCATATTTGTGCAGCATCAGCTGGCGTGTTTCAGCATCTACGGTCGGAATGTCATCAATGCCTTTGCATACGGCATCTACGTACATCATTGAGCCGCCTGTAAGCACTATGGTGTCTTGTTTGGTGAACAGAGTGTCCAGAAGTTTCAGTACCTCTGTTTCGTACTGGGCGGCACTGTAATAGTCGGTGAGTTGCAACGTACCTACGAGGTGGTGTTTTACACGTTGCAGTTGTTCGGGGGTGGGGGCTGCCGTTCCTATTTTCAGGTCGGCATAGAGCTGCCGCGAGTCGGCAGAAACTATACAACTGTGGTAATGCTCTGCCAGCCGCAGGCTGAGTTCGGTTTTTCCGACTCCGGTCGGTCCAATAAGCACTATCAGGGTTTTCATACAGATATTATGTAAAACGGTTTCAAAGATAAAATAGAGATTATCCTTTAGACACAGATTACGCAGATAACACGGATTCTAAACTAAAAAAATCTGTGTAATCCGCGTAATCTGCGTCTAAAAATATACTATAAAGAGTATGATTCCTCTCTTGGTATATTCAAATTTAGAATTTTTCTTCCTCAAACGATGCAGCGCCACCTTCGCCGCCTCCCATATCGAATCCTTCCTGGTCAAATTCTTCCAGATCGAAATCCTGGTCGCCATAGAAGTTTTCGTCTAAGTCGAGTGAGCCGCTGTTGGCTGCCATTTCTTCGAAGTCGATTGTCTGTTTCGGGGCGTCGCCTTCTTTCTTGGTGCACTTGGCACCCTTCATTTCCTTTCCGGTAATGATTTCGGAGAGTTCGATAAAGAAACAACGTTCCGTCATGTAGTCGAATACATAGAGCAACTTCTGTTTCTCATCTTCCACCAGTTCGCTGATGGTCGTATCTTTCATTACCCAGCTGTCCATTTCCGGATTGTCATCCATTTCTTCCAGCGTGATTTCTTTTTCTTTTTCCCAATCGTCATCGCAGATGAAGAAAGAAGTCATCTGGTCATTGGTGTAACCCACTGACTTCACGATGGTTTCGTGAAAGTCGTAGAATGTAGCTTCCGGGTCAATTTGTATTTCTCTTACGAAGTCGTCTACTTCATCGGAGATAAGTGTAAATCTGTAAATCATACTCTAAAGTTATAATGTTGTAATGTGATAGTGTGGTAACACGGTTATCACTTATCACTTTATCGTTTTATTACCTGATGATACCGCGTTCGGAGTTCTGGATGAAGCTGACAATGTATTCAATCTCCGGACCTGTCGGAATTTCTTCCTCTATCTTCTTCAGTGCGTCCGAAGTGTTCAGGCCACTCTGATAGATGATACGGTATGCATTATGAATATTTTCAATTGTTTCGTTGGAGAATCCGCGGCGGCGCAGACCGATGACATTGATACCACTGTAAGCGATAGGTTCCCGACCGGCAATAATATAAGGCGGAATATCCTTGCTGAAACGGCATCCTCCCTGTATCATACCGAATCCGCCTACGCGACAGAACTGGTGCATCAACACATTGGCGCTGATGATGGAATAATCGTCTATCACGATTTCTCCTGCCATCTTGGTTGAGTTGCCGATGATGCAATAATTGCCGACAAGGGCATCGTGCGCTACGTGTACTCCTTCCATCAACAGGTTGTTGTTGCCTATGATGGTTCTGCCTTTGGCAGCCGTACCGCGGTTGATGGTCACATTTTCACGAATCGTGTTGTTGTCACCGATTTCAGCGGTACTTTCTTCTCCCTGAAACTTCAAGTCCTGGGGGATGGCACCGATTACGGCTCCCGGAAAGATGGTGTTTCCATTACCGATACGCGAACCGTACAAAATGTTGGCGTTTGCCATAATTTTATTGTTATCGCCGATTACCACATTCTTGTCGATGAATACAAAAGGAGCAATCTCTACGTTTTCCCCGATTTTTGCCTCGGGATGAATATACGCTAAGGGACTTATCATGCTGAATTATGATTTATGATTTAAGATTTAAGATTTATGAGATATTTACGTTGATTATTAGCCGCGAATAATTCATAAATCTTAAATCATAAATCCTTTTACTTGTTCTTAACTATTTGCGCCATAAACTCTGCCTCGCAAACTACTTTCTCGCCTACAAATGCGTATCCTTTCATGGTGGAAATTCCACGGCGGATAGGAGCAAGCAACTCTACGCGGAAAACGAGGGTGTCACCCGGCACTACTTTCTGCCGGAACTTCACACCGTCTATTTTCATGAAATAGGTGGAGTAACGTTCGGGCTCGTCTACCGAGTTCAGTACGAGTAAGCCCCCCACCTGCGCCATAGCCTCAATCTGCAATACGCCCGGCATTACCGGCTCCTGCGGGAAGTGACCCTGGAAGAAAGGTTCGTTAGCGGTTATGTTCTTTACGCCTACAATATAGTTGGCTCCGATTTCAATGACTTTATCCACCAGTTGGAACGGATAACGGTGCGGCAGCAGTTCGCGGATGCGGTTTACGTCCATCACGGGTTCGCGGTTGCAGTCGTAAGTCGGTGCCTGAATGTCGTGCAGGCGGATTTCCTTACGCATCTGGCGGGCAAACTTATTGTTGATGGTGTGTCCCGGACGGGTAGCGATGATACGTCCCTTGATGGGCTTGCCTATCAGAGCCAGGTCGCCGATCACATCGAGCAGTTTGTGGCGTGCACATTCATTGGCCCATACCAGCGGTTTGTGGTTGATATATCCGAGTTGTTCGGCATCCATGTGGGGAACACCCATCACGTCAGCCAGCTTGTCGAAGTCTTCCTGAGACATCTTACGTTCGTA
Organism: Bacteroides stercorirosoris; assembly: GCF_900142015.1. Classification (GTDB taxonomy): domain Bacteria; phylum Bacteroidota; class Bacteroidia; order Bacteroidales; family Bacteroidaceae; genus Bacteroides; species Bacteroides stercorirosoris. Next base: position 133,246 of record NZ_FQZN01000002.1, on the reverse strand, counting down.
AATCACGATAGCATTGTCCAGGTCGCCACCCTTGATGAGACCGGCTTGCAACAGCGGCTCAATTTCGCGTACGAATACGAACGTGCGGCTGGCGGCTACTTCCTCTTTGAACTTCGACATATCTTCCAACGTTGCAAACTGGTTGGGGATGATGTGTGAATCATAGGATACCAATACGTTCAGACTGAAATTTTCGTCGGGTAACACGATAATGGAAGAACCTGTCTTCTCATCGCGGAACTCGATTTTCGACTTGATGATATAGAAATCTTTAACTGCGTTTTGTTCTTCTGTACCTACGCGCTCTATTTCTTGTGCATAATATTGGGCGCTGCCGTCCAGAATAGGAAACTCAGGACCATTGACTTGTATCAGGCAGTTGTCGATGCCCAGGGCATAAAGTGCTGCCATGCCGTGCTCTACAGTGCTAACCTTCACGCCATTCTTGGAAAGAACAGTGCCGCGTGTGGTTTCAGTCACGTTGTCCGCAACCGCATCGATGATAGGTTGCCCTTCCAGGTCGATACGCTGGATTTTATATCCGTGATTGTCCGGAGCCGGATTGAAAGTAACGGTCAGGTCAAGTCCCGTATGAAGACCTTTACCACTGAGGGAAAAACTGTCTTTCAGAGTCTTTTGTTTCAACATTTGTTACTTGTTTATTTGTTGTTTTAATTCATTCAGTTCTTTGCGGAGCTGACGGATTTCAGTTAACATTTCCGGTAAGCTCCGTTGTGCAACAGCAGTCTTGAAATATTGTTTCGGGTCCATAGGCGGGGTACCGATTAGCTGGCTGCCATCCTTGATGCTGCTGGGAACGCCGGACTGTGCGCCCAGATTCACCTTGTCTCCGATGTGGATGTGTCCGGCAATACCTACTTGTCCGCCAAACATACACCATTCGCCCACTTTGGTGGAACCTGCTATGCCCACTTGTGCAGCCATCACGGTGTGCGAACCAATTTCATCGTTGTGTGCCACCTGAATCAGATTGTCCAGTTTCACACCTTTATGTACGATAGTCGCACCCATCGTGGCACGGTCTACGCAAGTGTTGGCACCGATTTCCACATTATCCTCTAATATCACGATACCGATTTGAGGAATCTTCTCGTAACCTTCGGGAGTGGGGGCGAAGCCAAAACCGTCTGCACCGATCACACTGCCGGAATGCAGAACGCAATGATTGCCTACCCGGCAGTCATGATAAATGGTTGCGCTGGCATAGATGATACAGTCGCTGCCAACTTTGGCACCACTGCCGACGGTAGCGTGCGGATGAATCATAGTGTTGTCTCCCACCTCAGCATATTCGCCGATGCAAGCATAGGGTGCAATGTAAACATCCTTGCCGATTTTCGCAGTCTCGGCAACGAAAGCCAGCGGATGGATTCCTACCCGTTTGGGCTTACTCTGTTCGTAAAGATTGAGCAGTTTGGCAAGACTTTCGTAGGCATTATCCACTTTGATTAAAGTGGCTTTTACTTCCTGTTCGGGTACGAAGTATTTGTTTACCAGTACTATACTGGATTGAGTGTTGTATATATAAGAGGTATATTTGGGATTGGATAGAAACGAGATAGCACCGGGGATACCTTCTTCTATCTTAGCAAAAGTATGTACAGTTGCATTCTCGTCTCCAACGATTTCTCCTTGGATAAATGTTGCAATTTGTTTAGCAGAGAACTCCATTGTCTTATTCTTGTTAGATGGTTTCAAATCACAAATAACGGACTTTTTTTTTATATTTCCTTGTCCTTGGGTGAATATTTTATACTTACCTATGCAAACGTTGGTAGCAAAGATAGTATTTTTTTACCTTTTTTGATAAGAGGGAAATATTGAGCATGTCCGATGCTTCAGCAATATTTTTGATACTTCCGTCTTTGTAGAGGATATCAATACTATCGTCTGCCGGGTCGTACATATTCTTCTCGATGCTGGGGGTAGAGACGAAATAGCTCGCTTCAGAGAGGGGTATGCCCAGTTGCTGACTGATTTGCAAAGTTAATTCTTTTTTTCTTTTTTCACATATTGGTTCAGTAGAAATTTCCACTTTAAAGATATTACGGTTGATCATGCCGAGGCTCAACGTAGACAAAACTTTGTCGCTGTGGGTGCTCCATACTTTCAGGGCAGTCCATATGTCATTGTCATCCAACTGGATAAAGTTCTCCAGACATTCGGGCTTGGCATAGAACGTTTCCTTATTGATGTCGTTGTAAAGGAAAAAACGCAATGCCGGTGAAGCGAATAATTCCACACCCCGGTTTGCCAGTTCCTTGGCGCGGAGCAAGGCGCTGATAAGCATCTTCTCGTAGGCCACGGACGTTTTATGCAAATACACCTGCCAGTACATCAGGCGGCGGGCGGTGAGGAAGTTCTCGATGGAATAGATTCCTTTGGATTCTATAACGAGATGGTCTTCTTTCACGTCGAGCATTTTGATGATACGTGCCGAGCCGATGTTGCCCTCCGTCACGCCGGTGTAGAAACTGTCGCGGCGCAGGTAGTCCATGCGATCCATGTCGAGCTGGCCGCTGACGAGTTGGTGAAGGAACTTCTTGGGGTATTCGTCTTTGAATATCTGGATGGCAAGGGTGAGTTGCCCGTTCATCTCTTTGTTGATGCGTTCCATCAACAGGAGGGAGATGTCTTCGTGGGATACACCTTGCACGATGGTATCTTCCAGCACGTGGGAGAACGGTCCGTGTCCGATGTCGTGCATCAATATAGCCGCTTGCACCGCTTCCGCTTCACTGTCGAAGATAAAGTTGCCCTTGCTGGTGAGTTGCTGGATGGCTTCGCTCATCAGATGGAAAGCCCCCAGCGAGTGCTGAAAACGGGTGTGCTGTGCACCGGGGTAAACCACGGACGACAACCCCAGTTGCTTGATGCGGCTTAAGCGTTGCAAAAGAGGATGCCGTACGATGTCGTACAGCAACCCTTTGGGAATATTGATGAACCCGAATACCGGGTCGTTGATGATTTTCCGTTCGAACATGAGATTCTTTTAGTTGCGGGCAATGAGTTGGTTATAACTGTTTCAGTTGTTCCGCCATCTGCTGTTGCACTTCTTTTGCGGCATTGCGGGCAGCTTCGGCAAACTTTTCAGTCTTGTCCACGTAGATGATGCCACGGCTGGAGTTCACAATCAGTCCGCAAGTGGAGTTCATGCCATATTTGCAAACTTCTTCCAGTGAACCGCCTTGCGCTCCTACGCCCGGTACAAGCAGGAAGTGGTTGGGGACAATCTTGCGGATGTCTTCGAAAGCACGGCCCTGGGTAGCGCCTACCACGTACATCATCTGTTCGTCGTTTGCCCATTCCTGCGATTTACGCAATACTTTTTCGAAGAGACGTTCGCCGTTCGGGTCTTCCGTCAACTGGAAGTCGTGTGAACCTTTGTTACTGGTCAGTGCCAGGAGGATTACCCATTTTCCTTCGTAGGTGAGGAAGGGAGTGACGCTGTCTTCGCCCATGTAGGGGGCTACGGTCACGGAGTCGATGTCCAGTTCGTCGAAGAAAGTGCGGGCATACATGGCGGATGTGTTTCCGATGTCGCCGCGTTTGGCGTCAGCGATGATGAATTGGTCGGGATAGTTCTCCTTGATATACTTCACGGTCTTCTCAAAGGCGATCCAGCCTTTCACGCCCATGCTTTCATAAAAAGCGAGGTTGGGTTTGTAGGCGATGCAAAGGTCGGCTGTTGCATCAATGATGGCTTTGTTAAAAGCGAAAATCGGATCTTCTTCCTTCAACAGGTGTTCGGGAATTTTCTTGATGTCTGTATCCAGACCTACGCAAAGGAATGATTGCTTACGCTTGATATTTTCAAAAAGCTGTTGTTTATTCATATCGGATATATTTAGTCTGTTTATGATTCGTTTTATTGTTTCCTGAATAAGTAGCCATTTATATTTAGCAGGAGGGCTTCGTTTCCTTCTTTTTGATAATCTAAGGAGAAGCCAGTCAGTATGAAAAGGCACTTATCGGAGTTACACTTAAATTGTGCAGGAGGCATTTCACCGTACTTATAACGTTGAAGTGCCTCAATGGTTTTGAGGTCGATGTAGACCGTATCGTTCGTTTTATCTGTCCGGGTGCCGAGGGAGGCGGGCAGTATTCCTGTCTCTAAATACTTGCGCGGAATGTAGAGTTGCCTGCTCGATCTGCCGGGTTCCGGTATGATTACGAAACGGTTGTACCCCTTGGGTATCTCGATATTTGTCCGTGAGGAGGTTTGACCGCTGTATGATATAGGCCGGTTGTTGTCGGCGGCGGCTTTATCATTGCCGGTAGCTTCGTCACTGTCTTGGCCGAAACGGTTTTTGGCATAGTAGAATGATGCGTCTTTATCCACAAGGTCAGCTATGCTTTTCCGTCCGAACCAGTAATGCAGATAACGGAGCCGGTCGTTCACTTGTAATGCGGTCTTTGCCGGAAGCGAATCCAGCCAGTTGTCATACTGGTTGCGTGAGAGGGGCAAATCTGTTACGCCGCTACGTGCCAGTTCCTTCTCTATGCTGTCGTGCATAATGTTCCGGGTGATACTGGCATAATTTACCGGCAATACGGAAGTCAGCAGGAAGATGATGGAGAATGAAATGGGAATCCAACTGATGCGGCGTGCCCGGGTGAGGACCAGTCCGAAGCAGACGATATAACACCAGATGTTGAGTGTGATCAGATAAAGCCGGTTTATGGTGACGCCATAGTCGTTGAAGCGGCGGATGATGCCGACTGTCATCAATATCAGCAGCGGCAACACCAGGGCGGGCAGCCAGCGTGCAATCCATTCGTTCGAGCGCTTCGATTCGCTGACCCGTGCCGGATACAGCCCGAATTCGATGGCGATGCATCCCGCCATAAGTGCTACGACAAGCCAGGAAACCCAGCCCGTAGGCAGTTCCCAACTGATAAGGATGCGGGTGGCATAGATGTAAAGCACAAGCAGATACCCTGCCATGAGCGGGAGGAAAAGGAAATGTATCGTCCCGTTCAGGAATTCCGAAGGTTGTGGTTCCTGGTTGTGCTTTTGCTCGTCTTTGGGCAACATGCCGAGGAAAAGCAGCATCGGAAGCAATACGCTGCATGCGACAAGGATATACAGATAACATTTCCAGCTCACATCCACATCGAAAAGCTGGTGCAGCGAAAAGACAAGCAGACTTATTCCGCCGCTCATGATCAGTCCCACCACGTTTGCCGTGACAAAGGCTCCTACGGTGTAGGAAGCGAAGTTCCAGCTCGGAATGTCATTCTTTTCTTTGATGAACGAGAGGAAAAAGACGGAAAGCCACAATGCCAGGATGGCCGCCCCGTGGGCTATGCTTATTTCGGTGAGCGACCGTTCCGGAGAGAGGCTGTAGAGGTATACGGCATCGGCAATGAGCAATATGTGCATCACGATGTGTACACAGATTCCTTTTATCCGGCTCTCTACCTCTTCGCTCCACAGGTGGAGGGTGAGTGAGAGCAGGGTGCCGACGGAAAAGTAATACCCCAGAACCAGCGTCAGCTTCCTTTCGTCGTCCATTTCGGTAGATACCAGATAGGCCAGGTAGGCAGTAAGTGCAAGGATAAAGCATACTGTGGTCGGAAAACGTTTCAGGCAATTCTGAAATGCTTCCGTCAGAGTGTGAAATGCTTTATTAAAAAACTGTCCTTTCATCTGTTCTGCCGTTGAAGTTTCCGGGGTTACGTTTTTCCTTATAAGGTTACAGTTCGCTTTCTTTCAGCCGCTCTGCATTTTCCGCTACAATCAGGTGGTCGATGCAGTCCTGGATGTCGCCATCCATGAAGGCGACAAGGTTATAAATGGTATAGTTGATGCGATGATCGGTGATACGTCCCTGCGGATAGTTGTAGGTACGGATTTTGGCAGAGCGGTCTCCGGTAGATACCATTGTCTTCCGCTTGGAGGCGATGTCGTCCAGATACTTCTGGTGCTCTTTGTCGTAGATGAATGTACGCAGGCGGGAGAGGGCGCGTTCCTTGTTTTTCGGCTGGTCGCGCGTTTCGGTACATTCTATCAGGATTTCTTCGGAGACACCCGTGTTGGGATTCTTCCAGACGTAGCGCAGACGCACGCCGGATTCCACCTTATTTACGTTCTGTCCGCCGGCACCACCGCTTCGGAAGGTGTCCCACTTGATTTCGCCTTCGTTGATGACCACGTCAAATTCTTCGGCTTCGGGAAGCACTGCCACACTGGCGGCGGAAGTATGCACACGCCCCTGGGTTTCGGTAGCCGGAACGCGCTGCACGCGATGCACGCCGGACTCGTATTTCAGGGTTCCGTACACATTGTCACCCGTCACGCTACAGATTATTTCCTTGAATCCGCCTGCCGCGCCTTCGTTGACGCTGGATATTTCCATTCTCCAGCCTTTCGTTTCGCAGAATTTGGTGTACATACGGAACAGGTCTCCGGCAAAGATGGCGGCTTCGTCGCCACCCGTACCTCCACGGATTTCGAGGATGGCGTTCTTGCTGTCCTGTGGGTCGGCGGGCACGAGCAGGAGTTTGATATGCTCTTCCAGTTCCGGCTGGCGGGCTTGGCAGGCATCCAGTTCTTCACGCGCCATTTCCCGCATTTCCGGGTCAGCTTCGTTGGTGATGATTTCTTTGGCTTCCTCGATGCCGTTCAGCACCTGGATATATTCTTTACGGGCGTTCATCAGGTCGCCCAATTCTTTATACTCTTTGGTGAGCTTCACATAACGCTTTTGGTCGGCAATCACTGCCGGGTCTGTAATCAGCGTCGATACTTCTTCGAAGCGGGCAACGAGGCCTTCCAGCTTTTCTAATATGGTATTGTTGTCTGCCATTTAATTAGTATTTGAATTCTCCGAACTCGCTCTTAATAATCAGCTCCTTCTTATCGCTTTCCTCAATGCGTCCCACAATCTGCGCATCAATACCGAAGCTCTTGCTGATGGCGATTACCTCTTCGGCATGTTCGGGCGACAGGTATACTTCCAAGCGGTGTCCCATGTTGAAAACCTTGTACATTTCTGCCCAGTCCGTGTTACTCTCTTCTTTAATGGTCTTGAACAACGGAGGAACAGGGAACAAATTATCTTTAACCACGCGGCAATTATCACCTATAAAGTGCAATACTTTAGTCTGTGCACCACCCGAGCAGTGCACCATACCGTGAATGTCTGCACGGAGTGCATCCAGCAACTTCTTCACTACCGGCGCATACGTGCGGGTAGGAGAGAGCACCAGCTTACCTGCATCCAGCGGGCTGCCTTCTACGGCATCCGTCAACTTCAGACCACCGCTGTAAACCAGTTCTTCGGGCACTGCCTTGTCATAACTTTCGGGATATTTCTCTGCCAGATACTTGGAGAACACATCATGACGGGCAGAAGTTAGGCCGTTGCTGCCCATGCCACCGTTATATTCTTTCTCATAAGTGGCTTGTCCGTAAGAAGCCATACCTACGATCACGTCGCCCGGACGGATGTTGGCGTTGTCAATCACGTCGCTGCGCTTCATGCGGCAAGTCACGGTGCTGTCTACGATAATGGTGCGCACCAAGTCGCCCACATCGGCTGTTTCACCCCCCGTGGCATATACGCCTACGCCCATCTCGCGGAGTTCGGCAAGCAATTCGTCCGTACCGTTGATGATGGCGGAGATTACTTCGCCCGGAATCAGCAATTTGTTTCGTCCGATGGTGGAGGACACTAGGATGTTATCTACTGCACCTACACAAAGCAGGTCGTCGATGTTCATAATCAGTGCATCCTGTGCGATGCCTTTCCATACGGAGAGGTCACCCGTTTCTTTCCAGTACATGTAGGCCAACGAAGATTTGGTACCTGCACCGTCGGCATGCATGATGTTGCAATACTCCGGGTCGCCGCCCAAAATATCGGGGATGATTTTGCAGAAAGCTTGCGGGAAGATTCCTTTGTCGATGTTCTTGATGGCATTGTGCACATCTTCTTTAGAGGCGCTGACACCGCGCATCATGTATCTTTGGTTACTCATGAGTTGATATGTTTTTTCAATTGAATGCGCAAAAGTAGTGATTATTTTGCTTATAGCCTTGAGTTTGCATAAGAATTTACCCGAAAGAGGCTGCTTCCCTTAGTCCGGACATACTTGCTTTTTATCTTTCTTTCGGCAGAGTAGGAGTATAGAGTATTTCGTTGTATCTTTATTTTTCAATTGTTACTGAATCTGATAAAAAAGGAATCAAATGATAATTTAGCGCAGCCTAAGCCTTTCAGCCTTGAGCTGCGCAATAATCATCTGTTTCATTCATAACCTAATAAGAAAAAAACTGTTTAGACTATTGAGCGGACGCCCTGTGTTTTATAACTTGAACTCAGGGTTTCAACAACGTTTTTTTTAATAAGTTGTCAACACTCCAGCACTGATAGCCATTAAACCATTTACCAATCGGGGTTTGACGGTAGTGACGACAAAGTGTTTGTAAGTGACGACAAACGTTTTGTCAGCACTGACTTTTAGGCTGTTATTTGGAGTATATGGTTGTGAATCAAAAGAGTATTTCATATTTTTCATATATAGAATAATCTCTCTTTATATGTGGTTATGTCTATTTTATCAGCATAATTTCGAAAGAAGTGACTACTGGTTCAGGATACTATTCTAAAGAAACGTCTACTGATATCGGGTATAAACAGAAAAGCGCATAACTAAATTAAATAAGGAAAAGGTATTCTGTTTCACTGCAAAACAGGTGCAGCATCACTGCAAAGCATGTTCAGTATTACTGCAAAGCATGTGCAGCATCACTGCAAAGCATGTGCAGCATCACTGCAAAGCATGTGCAGTATCACTGCAAAGCATATGCAGCGTCACTGCAAAACATATGCAGTATCACTGCAAGGTATATGCTGTAGTATAGCAAAGTATGTGTAGCAACGTTGCAACACAGATGCAACACCACAACTCAGGCTATATTTTTTCTCCCCTCTTGCAACTAATCTCCTAAACCGGCGTCTTATGTACAAAAGACTATCTTAAGATGGAACAGAATACGAAAGAAAAACAGTTCACTTCCCTCATCGAGGAGTACAAGCGGGTGATTTATAAAATCTGCTATATGTATGCCACGGATGGGGACAATTTTAAAGATCTCTATCAGGAAGTTGTGATAAACCTTTGGCGGGGCTTCGACGGATATGAAGGAAAAGGCAAACCTTCCTCGTGGATTTACCGCGTAGGTCTGAACACCTGTATCTCTTTCTATCGCCAGCAGCAGCGCCGCGGTGAACATACTTCACTCGATTCTCTCTACGGTCTCGAAGCGGAGGATAATGAAACCACCCGGCGACTGAAAGAGATGTACCGCCTCATTGCGGGATTGGACAAGTTTGAACGTGCCGTCATCCTGTTGTGGCTGGATGAAAACTCTTACGAAGAGATTGCGGAGATTGTCGGTGTGCCGCGCAATACCGTTGCCTCAAAACTGAAACGAATCAAGGATAAACTAACCAAACAAGCGAATAGCTAAACGATACGGACTATGGAACTGGAAGAATTGAAGAAAAATTGGAATATAATGGAAGAAAGACTGGGACGGTTGGAGATGGAGCAGCGCCAGCAAAAGAATAACACTGTAAACAGTAAACTACAACAGGTGAGAGAACGCATTCTGAAGCGGTTCATGATGCTGGTGATTGTTTTGCCTGTCCTTCTTTGGATCTTAGGACGTCATGATAGTTACGGCTTTAGTCTGCTGACGTGGATATTGCTGTTTGTGTTTGTGGCTGTAATCGTAGCCCGCCAATTCACGTGGTGGCTATTGCTGAAACGGATTGACTGTCTGAAACTGACTGTGCGTGAGATTTGTCTGGCAGAAAACCGCTTTCACATCTCTTTCAAAGTTGGGATAGCCGTAAGTGTGGCGTGCGCTATACCTTTGCTGGTGAGTATGCTTTGGGATATGTCGGAATTCGGTGACCCCTATATGCTGATAGGTGCGTGGACGGGGCTTGGCGTTGGATTGCTGATCGGGCTTCGATTGTTCCTCAGAGCATGGCGTGGTGTAAAGGAATTGCGGGAAGCGATAACGGATTTGCAATAAGACATCGTTCTATACAGAAAACTCCCCCTCCACCCTGTAACGCCTATGAATAGGGCATTGACAAAGGGTGGAGGGGGAGTCTCTTTTTTATTTAAAACTGTACCTGCGGGGCAGTTTCACTACCTTCGGCAGCTTCAAAGTAAGCGCGTTTCTCAAAGCCGAACAGGCTTGCAAGAATATTCTTTGGGAAACGGCGGATAGCTGTATTAAAATCTTTCGCCGCATTGTTGAAGTTAGTGCGTGCTACGTTGATACGGTTTTCCGTTCCTTCCAACTGGGCTTGCAGTTCCAGAAAGTTCTGGTTGGCTTTCAGGTCGGGATAATTCTCGGTGATGGCGAGCAACTTGCCCAGGGCAGAGGTGACGGCACCTTGCGCTTTCTGATATTCGGCCAGCTTTTCGGGTGTCAGGTCGTTGGCGTCCACTTTGATTTGAGTGGCCTGGCTGCGGGCCTGCACTACGCCTTCCAGGGTTTCCTTTTCGTGCGAAGCATATCCTTTTACCGTATTAACCAGGTTCGGTATCAAATCGGCACGGCGCTGATACTGCGTTTCAACGTTCGACCATTGTCCGCTTACGTTTTCATCCATAGTTACCAGTCCGTTATAACCGGTTACGCCCCAAATGACGAGAAGGGCTAAAACAACAAGAATGATAATAGTTGACTTCTTCATACTTTTCTTTATTAAATGATTAAATATTAAAATCGTGAACCGGCGCCTCCGCCGCCTCCCATACCTCCTCCGAAGCTGCCTCCGCTGAATCCTCCTCCGCCTCTGCCGCCGAAGCCTCCGCCCCCTCCGAAGATGACCGGACCGCCTCCGCTGCCTCCACGATAGTTTTCATCGTAAGATTGCTTACGGCGCACGATGCTGTGCCCGCAGTTGCGGCAAGTGTAAGTGACGTCTTCCGTTTTCACCCCGTTGCGGCGTGAAACGACTTTGCTGCCGGTACGTTGCAATTTATGTTGGCCGCAGTTGGGGCATTTGCTTGCAGCACGTGCCGCAATCCAGCCTATCAGTCCGGCTACGACAAAGAAACCGATGACTGCCGCTAGGATACCGAAGAAAGAGAGTTCGTCTTCATCTTCCCCGTCGTTCACCATGCTGCCATCCAGTCTGCCGCATACGGCACGCACACCGGCCACCATGCCGGCATCCCAGTTGCCGTCTTTCAGGTAAGGAATCATATCCCGCATCTGTATGCGTTTACAAATGGCGTCGGGCAGGTCTCCTTCCAGGCCGTAGCCTGTGTAGAACTGGATGCAACGCTGGTCGGTGACCAGGAGAATGACCAGGCCGTTATTCTTTCCTTTCTTTCCCACACCCCATTCATTGAGCAGGCGGTGGGCGAAGTCGAAACAGTCGTCACTGCCGATGGAGGGAACCACGGCAACTACTGTCTCGATTCCCGTCTGTTGTTCAAGCGCATACAGCATACGGTCGATGCTGTCACAGGCAGCCTGCGAGAGGATATCATCCGGATTGCAGACATAGCGCATCTTGTTCTGGAGATGTACTTTGGGGATATTGTCTGTTGTATAGACTTTCTGTGCCTGTACGGATAGGAGCAGGCATAAGAATAAACTTATGGAGATTAATCTTTTCATACTATGGTATTTGTGTGGCGAATATAGGAAAAATCACATCAATGTATATACTTTCCTACGAAATTCTTCACACGTTCGGTATATTCTTCCGGATAGTCCTTGTAGGACATGGCGTGTGTGGCGCCGGGGACAATCCACAGTTCCTTAGGTTCTGACTTCGCTTCGTAGAGGGGGTATACCATCCAGGTGGGCACGTAAGTATCTGCATCGCCGTGGATAAACATCATCGGCTGTTTGCACTTTTTCACCTGGTTCAGCGAAGAAGCCTCCTTGAAGTTCCAGCCGTATTTGGCGTTGCACAGCCAACTGGTGGTGTACATCAACGGGAAAGGTGGCAGGCTGAACTGGCTTTTCAGCTCATGGGAGAATTCATCCCATACGCTGGTATAACCGCAATCTTCTACGAAACACTTCACGTAGTCGGGTAGTTCTTCACCTGATACCATCATGGTAGTGGCGGCTCCCATTGAAATGCCGTGCACCACGATCTGCGTACTGTCACGGAAGATGTTGGAAGCTATGTCCATCCATTGCAACACGTCCAGACGGTCTTTCCATCCCATCTGGATGGCAGGTCCGCCACTCAGTCCCTGGTTTTGCAGGTCGGGCAGCAGGATGTTGTACTTTAAATCTTTGTTGTAGAGGTAACCTATCATCAGCATACGGATGCAATCGTCCGTATAGCCATGTACGATGACGGCGGTCTTGCCGGTAGGTTCGGGGGCAGCCGCATAAATGGCATGCAGTTGCACTCCTTTGGGATTGATGATAAAGGTGTCTCGCAAAGCGCCGGCAGTCTGCAGACTATCCAGCCAGGGCTTTATCTGTGGATATTCGCTGAGCATGTACTCGTAGGAGCCGGGAATATCCTTCCCTTTGTTGTGTTCCGGTCTCAGCGAATAGCCAAGCATATAGAAACTTGCACCTACGAGGGCAACAATGATAACTGCTAACAGTCCCGACAGACCGTATTTGATACCTTTTTTCATTCTTCCTCCTATTTTTCTCATCTGTTCCATATTTCCCAAGCGGCAAATGCTTGCAATAACAGCATTTCCAGTCCGTTTTTAGTAACGGCTCCGCGTGCTTCTCCTTTCTTCATGAAGAGAGTCTCGTTGGGATTATATAACAAATCGTAGAGCAAATGGTTGGAAGTTAACAGGTCATAAGGGATATTCGGACAAAAATCTACCTTAGGATACATGCCGACAGGGGTGCAGTTGACGATAACTGTATACTCCTGCATAATTTCCGGTGTCAGTTCTTCATAAGTGAGAAATTTGTCATCTTTCTTTGTGCGTGATACGAATACGCTTTCGATACTCAGATTGGCCAGCCCGCGATAGACTGCTTTGGATGCGCCGCCTGTACCCAGTATCAATGCTTTCTTATGATGTGGTTGTAGTAAAGGTTCAATGGACTGTGTAAATCCGATGATGTCCGAATTGTAGCCGATGAGTTTGACTTTTCCTTTCGGCTGGCGGATGATTTTGATGACGTTGACTGCGCCGATCTTAGCGGTATCTTTATACAGTTCGTCAAGGAAAGGGATGACTTGTTCCTTGTAGGGGATAGTCACGTTGAGTCCGCAGAGGTTGGGATTTTCCTCTATAACTTCCATGAAATCGTTGATGCTGGGTATTTCAAAGTTCACATATTCAGCATCAATGTTCTCCGACTTGAACTTTTCATTGAAATATCCGATGGAAAACGAATGTCTCAGCGGATAGCCTATTAAACCGTATTTCTGCATAATTCTCTTAGTGTGCTAACGTTAATAATCACTTTACTATTTATTTTGTCGCCGTGTACAAAGTGCATATACCAAACGTCAGCCTCCGGAAGTTTACCTGGCTGAAACCTGCCTTGCGGATTACTCCCTGCATCACTTCGCCTTGCGGGAAAGCACGGATGCTTTGGGGCAGGTAGGTGTAGGCACTGTTATCTTTTGACAGGCATTTGCCGAGCAGGGGGATGACAACTTTGGAGTAGATGGTGAAGAGTTGCTTCATTGGAAAACGGTCCGGTGTGGAGAGTTCCAGGATGACGAGATGTCCTCCGGGTTTCAGCACGCGGCACATTTCCGCCAGCCCTTTGTCCAGTCCTTCAAAGTTGCGGATACCGAACGCTACGGTTACGGCATCAAACATATCATCGGCAAATGAGAGGGAGGTGCAGTCCTCCCGGGCAAAGGATATCTTGTCCGAGAGGTGCGCCTGTTTTACTTTTTTACGTCCCACGTCCATCATTCCCTCCGAAATGTCGGTGCCTATCAGTTGGTCGGGCTGCAATTCTCGGCAGGCAAGGATGGCGAAGTCACCCGTGCCGGTGGCTACGTCCATGATGCACTTTGGCTGGAAAGGCTTCAACCACTTGATTGCTTTGCGGCGCCAACTACGGTCGATGCCCAAAGAAAGGGTGTGGTTCAGTTTATCATAGGCAGGAGCAATGTTGTCGAACATTTCTTCTACCTGTTCACTCTTCTTTCCGTCTTCGCCGTAGGGTTTGATATGTTCCTGGGGGTAGTTCATTCTTTCATTCCTTAATTATTCATTCAAAAACGTAGTAACGTTTTTGTTTATGCGGGCGGCAATGTTGCTCGTATCTTCTTTTACGAACTTCTCACCAGTGATGTGTTCGTACAGTTCGATGTAACGTTCGCTAATAGAAGTTACGATTTCGTCTGTCATTTCAGGAACTTGCTGTCCTTCTTTACCCTGGAAACCGTTGTCCATCAACCATTCGCGTACGAACTCCTTGGAAAGTTGCTTCTGCGCTTCGCCTTTTTCAAAACGTTCCTGGTAACCTTCGGAGTAGAAGTAACGGCTGGAGTCCGGAGTGTGGATTTCGTCCATCAGGTAGATGGTACCGTTGTGCTTACCGAATTCATATTTTGTGTCTACCAGGATCAAGCCGCGTTCCGCTGCGATTTCCGTTCCTCTCTTGAAGAGTGCCATGGTGTATTTTTCCAATACGGCATATTCTTCGGGAGTAGCCAGACCTTTGGCAAGAATTTCCTCTTTGGAGATGTCGGCGTCGTGTTCGCCGATTTCGGCTTTGGTGGTCGGGGTGATGATAGGTTCGGGGAACTTCTGGTTTTCTTTCATTCCTTCTGGAAGTTTCACGCCACAGATTTCGCGTACACCGCTCTTGTAAGTACGCCATGCGCTACCGCAAAGGTAACCGCGTACAATCATTTCGATGGGGAAACCTTCGCACATGACACCTACCGTTACCATCGGGTCGGGCGTAGCTGTTTTCCAGTTGGGGCAAATGTCGGTAGTAGCGTCCAGGAATTTGGCTGCAATCTGATTCAGCATCTGTCCTTTGAAAGGGATGCCTTTCGGCAAAACAACGTCGAATGCAGAGATACGGTCAGTTGCTACCATGACCAGTTTTTCACCATTGATGTTATAAACATCACGTACTTTTCCGTGGTATACACTTTTCTGTCCCGGAAAATTAAAATCTGTTTTTGTTAATGCTTGCATCATTATAATATTTATGATTTGGATATTTCCTATGGTTTTCACCACAGAGTGACACAGAGTCTCACAGAGCAGAAAAAAACTCTGTGAGACTCTGTGTTACCCCGTGGTGAGTTTTCTTTTTTCCCGTTCGGCCTTGGTTTCTTTATCAAATTTCTCGTAGGCATCTACAATGCGGGTCACCAATTGATGGCGTACAATATCTTTCTTATTCAGTTCCACGAAGCTGATACCTTTTACACCTTTCAATATGCGGAGTGCCTGCACCAGCCCCGATGTCTGGGAAGACGGCAAGTCAATCTGCGTCATGTCACCCGTTACAATCATCTTGGTATTCATACCCATACGGGTGAGGAACATCTTGATTTGCTGGGTGGTGGTGTTCTGCGCTTCATCCAGAATAACCACTGCGTCATTCAGTGTGCGTCCGCGCATAAAGGCGAGGGGAGCGATCTGAATAATGTTCAGTTCCATATACTCTTTCAGTTTAGCGGCCGGAATCATATCCTGCAAGGCATCGTAGAGAGGTTGCAGATACGGGTCTATCTTATCCTTCATGTCGCCGGGCAGGAAACCAAGCTTTTCACCGGCCTCTACGGCGGGGCGGCTGAGGATGATTTTCTTTATCTCTTTATTTTTGAGGGCACGCACGGCAAGAGCAATGGCGGTGTACGTCTTTCCCGAACCTGCGGGACCGATGGCAAATACCATGTCATTCTTAGCAAAGCCTTCTACCAGTTTCATCTGGTTTTCACTGCGGGGAATAATCGGCTTTCCCGTCACGCTGAATACGATGACGTTGCCCGACTTTTCCGCTTGCGGTGCATTCCCTTTGATGATATCGATGATGACCTCTTCTTTCAGCGAGTTATATTCGGCGCAGTACTTCTCCAGTTTCGTGATGTTTTCTTCGAATGCGCACATTTCTTCCTCGTCTCCCAATACTTTGATGACATTGCCACGTGCGACAATGCGCAGTTTGGGATACAAGGCTTTTATCAGCTGCATATTGGCGTTGTTCACGCCGTAAAAGATAACCGGGTCGATATCCTCAAGAACAATCAGTTTTTCTATCATTGAATTGTTTATAAGTTCATGTCGTTTTATAGGTAAAACAGTTGCAAATTTAGTGAAACGTTTGGATACTTAGGTAGTTCCGGCTGTTTTTTTTGTTGCAGGCTTCACGATGACGCCTTTTCCATTCTTGGTGCATTGAATACACTCTTTGCGGAGTGTCCTTTCTTTGAAATCGAAAATGAGATTAGGGTTGAAATGCTGTCCGTTGATACGGGTTTCAAAATGAAGATGTTCGGTGCTGGCACGTCCGGTACGTCCGGTCAGTGCAATGGGTTGTCCGGCCTTAACGATGTCACCGCTCTGCACAAGATTCTTGAAGTTATGGCTGTATATGGTTTCCAATCCCGAAGAGTGGCGTACGACGATGACATTTCCGTAAGCACTATACGGCTTTGACATACGCACGACACCATCGAAGGCGCTACGAATGGTGTCTTTGGCACAGGTCTTGATGTCGATGCCGGAATGGCGTCCACCTCCACGTCCATAAGGGGAGATTACTTTTCCTCCGGGAAGCGGAAAACAATAGGCGGTGTCGGGTATTTGTTCCAAATGCAATTCTAATAACTTAGTGTTGGCGAAAAGCTCCGGTGTGGCGACACGGATATGGTTAATTTCCATTTGAGTGAAGCTGGGCTTCTCCTCCGGTGGAGTGATGGACAATAATACAGACAACAACAGGTAGAGTATATTCATGATTTAAGGTTTTGCTTTTATTCGAAATAGATGATTTCCCCTCCATCGGACGAGGCGTACTTTTTGAGTAATTCTTGGATCATTCCGGCAGCTTCCGGCAGTCCTTCCTGCCCGCTATATCCGTTGACGATGGCAAGGATATGTTGGGTACCCAAGTCCATTTTGGTGCGTTCATGGTCGCTGGTAGGAGTACCGATACCACCAATGGCGTCACGGTAAACCGGGAGTCCCTCGATATTCAGCACTCCGCGTCCGATACCTTCGAAAGGCTCCTCGGCACGGCCTACACCCAGTTCGAGGTTGATTCCTTGTATCTTGTCCGCATCGAAACCACCGATGGAATAACCTGTGCGCAGGGAGACCAGGTTGATCAGGTCCACCAATGTATCTATCTGATAAAGGTCTATTCCGCGCATCAGGCGGCGGCGCAGGGCTTCGGCGGAAGGACGGTAACGGCTGGGGTCTTTGCCGCAGCGTTTATAAACCTCGCGGGTGGCGGCAATGGCGGGTTGCTGTTTTATGTCTTCCGGTTGGGTGGTGGAAGTCAGCTCTTTGGCGAAAGCGTTGATTTCTTCCCAAAGTCCTTCGCAGAAAGCGGTATTGGTGACTTTTGCATAAATGGCTGCACCCTTGAAGATGGGGCAGGCGTTTTTTATTTCTTCTGATATGGTAATGTTATACATATATTCAGTTGGATTACATTAGCATTATTCCCGACAATATGCGTCCCGATTTGATACCGAGCCGTCTTGCCGAGAAGAACTCTTCATGTCTCATGTAGGTACAGATACCCGATGTTTCTATCTGTTCGCCGGGTACTCCGAAATCGAGCAACTGCATTCGGTTGGCAGCCCACAAGTCGATGTGGTGTTTATGTGTTTCCGGCTTCCACTCCGAGATGTAGTCCATGGCAAAACCATTCATGCGGAAAGCCTCGTACACTTCTTCTCCCACTTCAAAAGAAGGTAGGGAGATGCCGGGGCCGATGCAGGCCGTTACATCTTTTCCATCTGTGCCGTAAAGAGCCCGCATTTTGTCGAGTGTATGTCCGGCTATGTAATTCACCGTTCCCCGCCAGCCTGCATGGGCGGCGGCTACCACTTGATTCTTGCGGTCGTAAAGCAAGATGGGGATGCAGTCTGCCGTGGAAATGCAGATGCAGCAACCCGACTCTCGGGTGACCAGCGCATCTACTCCTTGCAACATCGCTGTGCGTTCGTCGGCCGTGGCATGGAGGTATTTTTCATCAATCACCTCCACCTTTGTACCATGTGTCTGGAACGGAATGACTAATTCTTTAGGCCGTTGAGGCATGGAGTTGCAGAGCAATTCCTGATTGCGACGGACGCATTCTGCATCATCCCCGGTATAAGGCGTACAGTTGAAAGAGGCATAATCTCCTTTACTGAAACCTCCCCGGCGGGTAGTTGCAAAACAAAAAATGTTGGAGTACGGTGCCATAACCCCGTATCCCAACATCTTTTTATCTTCTGTCAGAGCAATCATTGCTTGTCATCCTCCCAGTCTTCTTCTTCGTATTCGAAGTCTTCCAGGTCTTCCACATCCTCGTCGTCTTCCACATATTCATAGCTGAGGTCTTCGTCCTCACCCATGTCTTTCAGTTCTTCCTGAAGCTTGCTCACGTCCTTCGGACGGTGAACGATAGCTTCTATTTTGTTGCTATCCTTATTCAACTCTTCCCATAGAATGTCTTTAAGTACGGAAAGTCCCATGCCGGTAATGGAAGAAATGAATACATGCGGAACGTTTGCAGGGAGTGTAGGCTCTATTTCGTCCATCAATTCCTGATCGAGCATATCGCTCTTGGTGATGGCAAGTACCCGTTGTTTGTCCAGCATTTCAGGATTGAAAGTGCTCAACTCATTCAACAGGATTTCATATTCTTTCCGGATATCGTCGCTATCGGCAGGCACCATGAAGAGCAACAGAGAGTTACGCTCGATGTGCCGCAGAAAACGTAATCCCAACCCTTTTCCGGCACTGGCTCCTTCAATGATACCGGGAATGTCCGCCATGACAAATGATTTGCTGTCACGATAAGAAACAATACCCAGGTTGGGTTCCAATGTGGTGAATGGATAGTTGGCTATCTTGGGCTTGGCGGCAGATACGGAAGCAAGCAGGGTTGATTTTCCGGCGTTCGGGAAACCTACCAGACCTACGTCTGCCAGGAGTTTCAACTCCATGATTACTGTCATCTCCTGCATCGGTTCACCTGGTTGCGCAAAGCGGGGTGCCTGACGGGTGGCTGTCTTGAAGTGCCAGTTACCCAGTCCACCGCGTCCGCCTTTCAGCAGGACTACTTCCTGTCCATGCTCGGTGACGTCGCAGATGTATTCGCCCGTTTCGGCATTGTATACCACTGTGCCACAGGGAACTTCAATAATCTTGTCTTCTCCGTCCTTACCAAAACTGCGGTTCTTGGAACCGGATTCTCCATGGCCGGCCAGTGCATGGCGGTCGTAGCGCAAATGCAACAGCGTCCAATAGTTACGGTTACCGCGCAGGATGATGTGACCTCCTCGTCCTCCGTCACCTCCGTCGGGGCCGCCATTGGGTATGTATTTCTCACGCCTCATGTGCGTAGAGCCTCGTCCGCCCTTTCCGGAGCGGCAATATATCTTTACGTAGTCAACAAAGTTCGATTCAGCCATTTCTTTCCTTACGATTGATTTTAAAATACTTATTTTCTTTTTCGATGCAAAAGTAACGATTCTCTAGGACTACCTCAAACTTTTTTATTCCTTTTTGCTTGTTAACTCTGGTTTCGTCTAAACTCTGTCAGGTTGAAAGCCTTTGAAAATATGATAGGGAAGGTTGAATGCAAGTCTGGTTTCGCAGACAGAACGTTTTTGGCGGAATTAGGAGAATAGTAATGTTTAGATACAAAATACTTTTCTGTTAATAATTTTAGATTCTTGGCTATCAGGACGTTATAAACTCTTAACTCCTTGCGGACAAGAAGTTAAGAGTTTGTTGACAGGAAGTTAACTTCTTGTAGGCAAACTCTTGATTCTTTGTGGAAGAATCAACTGTCTCACTGTATGCATGTTTAATTTTCCATACAGTCTGTACTATCAGAGCATACGACAGAACAACAAAGCGCGATAATACCATGAAAATGATAATATCACGCTTCTAAATTATGATTGTGTAACTTTACTTTGCAGCGTCAATCGCAGCGCAAACATCAGCAAAGATTTCTTCCAATGCACCTTGTCCTTTGATGTGTTGGTATTGTCCTTCCTGCTTGTACCAGTCAATCAGCGGAGAAGTCTGTGAATGATAAACATGAAGACGTTTCTTGATAGTCTCTTCGTTGTCATCGGCACGACCGGAATCCTTACCACGTTTGATGAGGCGAACCATCAGTTCATCTTCAGGTACATCCAGGTCAAGCATAACGCTGACACCCTGTCCTCTTTCGGCAAGCATCTTTTTCAAAGCCTCTGCCTGTGCGATAGTACGGGGGAAACCGTCGAAGATAACACCTTTGCTGTCTTCGAAGCTGTCGAATACGCTGGCAAGGATGTCAATCATCAGTTCATCGGGAATCAGTTGTCCCTGGTCGATATAACCTTTAGCAGTTTTACCCAGTTCCGTACCGTTTTTGATTTCTGCACGCAATACGTCACCTGTAGAAATATGGTTGATGCCATATTTGTCTACAATCTTTTCACTTTGTGTTCCCTTACCTGAACCGGGAGCACCGAAAATTACAATGTTCAACATTTGTTTAGTTACTATATTTAAAGATTTACTATTGAATTATTTCACTTCATTACTGACAGCCTGTAGCTTGTCACTCTTCCACTACCGTGTAGATATCCGGGTAATTGCGGCCGAAACCATCGTAATCCAATCCGTAGCCTACGATGAAATCATTGGGGATTTCCATTGCCACATATTCTATGTTCAAATCCACTTTCAGCTTATCCGGCTTCACCAGCAGGGAAGCGATGTGGATTTCTTTCGGATTACGTGTGCCCAGTGTTTCCAGCAGGCGCTGCATGGTCAGTCCCGTATCTACGATATCTTCCACAATAACTACCGTGCGGTCGGTGAGGTCTTCGGTGATGCCGATGACTTCCTTGATGACTCCGGTAGAGGACACACCTTGATAAGAAGCCAGTTTCACGAAAGAAATCTCGCAGGGGATAGTAATACGTTTCATCAAATCGGCGGTAAACATGAATGAACCGTTCAATACGCTGAGAAACAGAGGATTTTTACCTGCCAGATTGCAGTTGATTTCATTCGCAACACGGGCTACTTCTTTCAGAATATCCTGTTCCTTGATGGAGACAGTGAACTTCTTGTCTTTTATTTGTATGGTGTCCATAAGGGATATGTTTTAAAAATTGGCACAAAAATACGATTTTTATTCCACTCCATGCATCATCTTCTGTAATTTCTTTGAGAGCAGGAAGAGGATCAGGGAGGCAATGCCGGACATAATGACGAATACCATAAAGAAGTCGAACATGTTTTCAATAGGGTAGCCAAGCAGGGTTTTCACCTTTCCGGGTTCGGGATAGAGACCTCCTAAAATGCCTGCAAATTTATTGGCTGTGGAGGTGGAAAGGTACCAGATACCCATCATCAAAGAGGCAAAACGTACAGGGGTCAACTTGTTTACCATTGACAGACCGATAGGGGATAGAGCTATTTCGCCCATTGTGTGGATGAAATAAAGTCCCGTTAGCCAAAGGAGACTGACTTTCACACCCGGCTGTACATCTTTTACGCCAAAACAAATGACCAGATAGCCAAGTGAGAGTAATAGTAGCCCGATAGCTTGTTTGGTAGGAGAAGCGGGTTCCATACCCCTTTTGTTCAGAGCTCCCCACACTCCAGGCATGATGGCTGCCAATATGACAACGAAGAACGGATTGAAGGACTGTATCCACGATGCAGGCATTTCCCAACCGAGGATGACGCGATTGGTTTGTTCGGAAGCGAAGAGTGTGAGCGAGGCACCTGCTTGCTCGTAGGCTGCCCAGAAGAAAATGACGAAAAAGGCAATAATGTAAATGACAAAAATCCGGTCACGTTCTATCTTTGTCAGCGAACCATCCAGTAAGATGCTGACAGGAAATATAATACAGGCAGTAAAGATACCGATACTAACCCAGTCGTTACCGAAACACCAGTAGAAGAATAGGGCAAGAGCGACAGCTAATCCTCCGAGAAGTAGATTATTACGGATTTTTTTATCTTTGTCAATAACTGTTTGCCGAGCTGTTTTGTTCTCTTTGGACTGTTCACGTTTAGCATCCGGAATGATACCGAGTTGTCGGCCGTCGGGACCGATCAGATATTTATTTTTCTGGGTCTCAAATAGGATTACTGTGAATACGGTTACAATTGCTGCAATCAGAAACCCCCATTTGAAATCATTAGGATTACCCGTTTCGCCAAAGTAACCACAAACTAACGGTGCAAAGAAAGAACCGACATTGACACCCATATAGAATATAGTGTAGGCAGAGTCTAATCGTTTATCCCCGGGTTCGTAGAGTTGACCGACCAGTGAAGATACCGTCGGCTTGAAACATCCGTTTCCTAATATAAGGAAAGTAAGCCCTCCATACATCAACCAATGGGAGAGTTCTTTCGTGTCCAGCATTGAAGCACTGAAAAACATTAGGAATTGCCCTACTGCCATCATCATCGCTCCCCAGAAAACGGAGCGCCGGATACCCCAATATTTATCAGCAATATACCCACCGATAAGTGGTGTCAGATAAACCAATCCAGTGTAGCTGCCATAAATGGAAGCGGCATGTTCCTTGTCGAACAAGAGTGCCTGGGTTAAAAACAGGATAAAGATAGCGCGCATACCATAGTAGCTGAAACGCTCTGCCGTGCTGGTAGCGAAAATAAGGTAAAGACCTTTGGGATGTTTGGGTGTACTCATTAGAAAGCTTGCCTATTGTGTTAATAATTCTTTATTGTTCCGCAAAAGTAGGGATAATTTTTAGGATATGGCTTTGCTTTGAGTTAGAAAATATATCTTTGTTGAGTTTCTATTAACATAAAAAAGCATGGAAGATTTAATAAATGCACGTTGTGGTTGGGCCGGAACAGATGAACTGTACATAAAATACCATGATGAAGAATGGGGCAAACTCGTCACCGATGACAAATCCCTGTTTGAGTTTCTTGTACTCGAAAGTGCCCAGGCGGGGCTATCTTGGATTACTATCCTCCGAAAGCGTGAAGGATATCGGGAAGCTTTTCATCACTTTGATGTGGAGAAAGTGGCGCAAATGACATCAGAAGACATTGAACGATTGATGAAATTTGATGGAATCGTCAAAAACCGGTTAAAAATCAATAGCACCATCCATAATGCGAAACTATTTATGGCTATTCAGCAGGAGTTCGGTAGTTTCTACAAGTATATCTTATCATTCTTTTCCGAACAGCCACCCATTGTCAACAACTTTAAGTCTCTAAGTCAGGTTCCTGCCACATCTCCCGAGTCGGATGCTATGAGTAAAGACATGAAAAAGCGAGGCTTTAAGTTCTTTGGCTCCACTATCTGCTATGCTTTTTTGCAGGCGGCAGGCTTTGTGAACGACCATTTGGAAGACTGTTTCTGCAAAGCAACTAAATCAGGACAAATGCATTAAAATTCTTATTTATAATCGCTCCGAAAAGGATGAATTCATTTTTTGGTCTATTTGTCCTGCTTTCCCCATACCCGAACCGTATCAGGTCCGTATCATCTCCGTATCCTTACGCTTGGACTTGACACGGACCAGGTACGGCTTTGATATGGACCGGGTACGTGGAGGGTCATAAGATTGGTCTAAAGTTCGCAAAATGAGAACACTTATACTCATTCCTGTTCAAGCATGAAGCAAACTTTTTATACGGTTGCCCTGAATGGAAAGAGGCATATCAAAGAAAAAAGACGGATAGAATTATTGCTTTCAACCAAAAACGCCTATTTTTGCATACGGAGAGGATGAGAAAAATATTTAGCAGGAAAGAGGTGCAGTCGCCTCGTAAGCTCATGGGCTTTCTTAGAATGTAAATACTCTGGTATGAATACCACGATTTACATTAGTAAATACTCATCCTCTTCTTTTTTCATACCTATTGATACGATGAATGGAATTCTGATAGCTGTATTTATTGTCACCTGTTTATTGGTCTACAAGATTATTTCTTCGAGTCGTAAACAGGAAGGATACAAAAGGTGGAAAGCAGGAAACCGCGACAACACGGAGCATACTGCCAATGCCGGAACCACCCGTAAAGGCTGGTTCAGCCAGCTTTTTGAAACTTCTGCTCCGCGAATCTCTCCCTGGTTTAAAGAAGAAGCCATATCTCAGTGTGCAAACTTGTTGGGAGTGGAGGAAGTGAAGTTGAAAGAAATATTGAAGGATGTTTCCGCCCACTACCGGGAGTTTTGGATAGGTAAACGGAGGGGAGGTTACCGCATGATTTCTGCCCCGGACGACGAACTGAAGCCTATTCAGGGCGCTATTAACCATCGCATTTTATCCTTTGTAAACGTTCATCCGGCAGCTACCGGTTTTCGGTGCAAGATGTCTATAGCCGATAATGTCCGCCCGCATTTGGGAAAGCAGTGTGTGCTGAAAACAGATATTCATGATTTCTTTAGTTCCATACGCAGTCCTCGCGTGAGGAATACATTTGAAGCAATGGGCTATCCACCTGATATTGCGAAGGTGCTGGGAACTTTATGCTGCTTACATCGTTGTTTGCCTCAGGGGGCATCTACGAGTCCGGCATTGAGCAATATTATCTCTTATGAGATGGATAAAAAGTTGTCGGCACTGGCTGCCAAATATGGTCTGACTTATACCCGGTATGCCGATGACCTTACTTTTTCGGGGAATGTTTTCCCGGGAGAACAGATCTTGTCTCAGGTCAAACAGATTGTCCGGGAAGAAAAGTTTGAATTGAATCATAAGAAAACCCGCTTCCTGAAGGAGCACAGTCGGAAGATTATCACAGGAGTTTCCATCAGTTCCGGTGTGAAGCTGACCATTCCCAAAGCCCGGAAAAGGGAAATACGCAAGAATGTGCATTATATCTTGACGAAAGGCTTGGCAGAACACCAGCGCCGGATAGGTTCTCACGACCCGGCTTACCTGAAACGACTGATAGGGACACTTTGCTATTGGCGGTCAATAGAACCGGATAATGCGTATGTATCCGATTCCATCACAGCTTTGAAAAGTCTGGAGAAAAAATATTAATTGTTACGTTTCTGAGGTGTCGGTTCTATGTCGTAGTATCCCTCTTCTGTTTTTATAATCTTGAACTTTCCCTCTTTCACCCATTTGTTCCAATCATCGAATAGTCCGGTGATATACTGGAACAGGTCTTCCGCAATATTGATTTCCACACCCGATTTCAGGTTCAATACTAATTGGTCGTTTTCAACGGAAAGGAACTTTTTGGCTCTGTCTATCGCAATTGTATAAACTGTTTGATTGTATGCACGGTCTTCATTTAATCCTGTATGGTAATTGTAAGGACCGATTGCATCGTCAGACATCGGGCGTTTGGTCTTTAAGAAAGTGGTGTCGGTGATGGAAGCCCGTAACTTGCGGGCCTCTTCCCATGCTTTCTTATGCTCCGAAGCAATCTCTTCGTTTTTGATGTCCTCTTGAATTTGCTTGTACATGGCTTTGAACTCAGGCCCTTCACCGGAAATCGCAAAATTACCGCTTTCGATGCGGGCGTTCACCAAGGGATTACATACTACCTTGTTGTTGCATACAAAACCGATATGCTTGCCTATCGACCGTTCGGTAGCGTCTGCCCATATCTTAATGGACCGGTCGTTCACTCTACCCGCAATCTGATAGACCATTTCACCTGTTCGCTCACTCATAAAAGAGTCAAGCCTTATAGAAACAAAATCTTTGGTCGTCACGATGGGGTCTGCCGAAAGGCTGTCCTGTGCGCCGCTTGTGATGTAGTACCAGCCGTTGGGGCGGTATGGTTCAAAACTCCCTCCCAGTGAAGTTAACGCTAAAGACGCAGTTACTAATAAAACAGTGAACGTTTTCATGGTCTGACTTTTTATATGTAGTTATTCAATCTTTATTTTTAGTCCGACAACTACTTCACGAATTGATGAACGAGTCGGAATATCCGGTATCAAACATAAGATGCTCATTGTCATCTTCTAAATAATAGCTTAGAACTGGTTCACCTAAATAATAATCATCTATATAGTTGTTGACCTTCTTTTGCAAAGATAACAACTAATCAATATAATAACTATATAGACAGGGCAAAATAAACTTGTTTATCAGGCGTTTTTTTATTATGATACAGAAATGCTGTTACTTTCTTCTGTTTCCCTTAATAATCCGCATTAACTTATTCTTTATGAGTTGTTTTCTCAGCGGCGACAAGCGATCTATGTACAATTTTCCTTGTGTATGTTCAAACTCATGCTGAATGATTCGTGCGGTATATCCGTGGTAAGTCCTGTTTTGCTCTTTGAATTCACTATCCTGATACCTGATTGTCACCGACCAGGGGCGTGTCACTTCTTCATAAAGCTCAGGGATGCTCAGGCAACCTTCCCTGGTAGTCCATACTTCCTCGCTATAGGCGGTTATTTCTGCATTGATGAATGTTTCCTCTGTTCCGCAATCATCTTCTGCAAAGAAATATTCCCTTTCTTTAGCGGACATATAGGCATAAGTATCCCGGCTGTTCACTATGAACAGCTTGATGGGAAGGTTGATTTGCGGCGCAGCCAATCCGCATCCGTCTGCATTCCTCAGTGTCTGCCACATGGTTTCTATTACTTCCCGGATATGGGGATAATTCTGTTCTATATCTTCACATTCTTTTCGTAATACGGGGTTGCCGTAGACGGTTATTGGTTTAATCATATTCTTTTTTTGAGGCAAAAGTAGTCTGTCGCTATCAGTCTTTATGGTAAATTTTAGACAGTTCGTGCCGGGGATATGCAATATTTGCGTATTTTTGCCCGCATGCCGGTAAGTTTATTAGAACATATTATATCACAGTCTTTTGTTTCAGTGAAAGAGATTGAAGCAGTTGCCCCTTCGGAAGACTTGCAGGAATACATTGACAGTTTCTATGTCTTCCCTTGCTGTAACCTGTCGGATACCTTGGCATATAATGACGGAACACCTATGTTGGCATTCCTGCCGACAGCGGAGGACAGCGTGGAATTAGAGTATAATCATGTCATTTCAAGTTTTAAGTCCGGCTGGTTCAGTACAAGATCTTTTGCCCGGATGTCCATACGTCTTTCCGGACAAGTGCCTTATTTACTGATAGTACGGTTTAAGCCTGCATCTTTCTACCGATTATTAGCTCTGAATGCCAGGCATTTCAATACCCGCCCGTTCTGGAATTTAGAATCCGTATTGGGTGATGCGGATGCCCTGCTGAAAGATATGCAGCAATGTGCCGGGGCAGGAGAGAAGATACAACTGATAGAAACCTACCTTCGGGGCGTAATATCAGCGGAGAAAAACTCCAATAGGCTGTTGGATGAGGCCATTCATTATATCAGGCAGCATAAAGGAACGTTGTCTATCGATGAATTGAAGTTGCACTTAGGTGTCAACTACAAATGGCTGGAACGAAACTTTGCTGAGGCTATGGGCATGACGCCCAAACAGTATTCCTCTCTGCAACGGTTCATCAATGCTTATGCCGCTTTTCTGGTGCAGAAAGATTTGGCAGGCGTTACTGCGGAAAACGGTTATAGCGATACGAACCATTTCATCAAGGATTTCAAGAAATATACCGGTGAGACGCCAATGCAGTATTTGCGTACATGTAAGGTTACTTTGTAAATTATCATTATGAATTATATTGTATTACTGTTATGTTTGTTCCCCATAGCTTTTATGCTGCATGATTTTGAAGAAATCATCGTGCTGCCCAAATGGATGGCGCGGAATGCAAACATATTGCGTACTCGTTTTCCTTTTCTGAAAAAGCAAATTGCTCAATTACAAGGACTGAGTATGACAGGTTTTGTTATTGCAGTTGCAGAAGAGTTTATTATTATCAGTGGAGTGTCAGTTTATGCTGTCCTCACTCAACATTATTTCTTGTGGATGGCACTGTTTCTTGCATTCGGCATTCATCTTCTGATTCATATTCTTCAATTTATCATTCTTAAGAGGTATATTCCGGCAATAGTCACCTCTTTCCTCTGTTTGCCTTATGCGGTTTATGTTTGCTCTGTTTTCTATTCTGAGGAAATATTTACTTTGATAGAATTTGTATTTGCAGGAGTTGTCGGGCTGGTTGCCATGGTGCTGAATTTACAGTTGGCACATGTATTGGGGCGCAAACTTGATACTCTTATTTAATCCCCTGTTTTTTCCTGTAAAGAGTACCTCAAAGGAAAATCAGATAAACAGAACAATATTACCCGCCTCTTACCTTCATCATACCCTCTTCGTATCCTCCTCTTACCAACTTCGCTAATCCAACTTCTGTATAGAAGCGAAGAAGATGCGAAGTTGGTTAGGTGGAGAAGAGGTATAGAACAAAAGCGGGAATAGAAAAGCACTGCTTATTCTCTTTAATTCTTTTTTGCTTATCTCTAATAAATAATCTATCTTTGTTCTATAAACAGTGTTACCAACCTGTGCATGTTAGTACTTTCTGAACCACTTTTATAAAACAAACAGAATGAAAATATTTCCTACCCAAAGCATCAAAGAGTTGGATGCTTACACCATAGAGAATGAACCGATTGCTTCCATCGACCTGATGGAACGTGCCTCGCAGGCATTGGCAAAAGCTATTGCCGGACGTTGGGATGCAAAAACACCTTTTACGGTATTTGCCGGGCCGGGCAATAACGGGGGAGATGCATTGGCCGTTTCCCGTTTGCTGGCAAAGAAAGGATATAAAGTCTCGGTTTATTTGTTTAATACCAAGGGAGAGCTTTCTCCCGATTGCGAGACGAATAAAGAACGACTTGCGGATGTGGAGAATGTAGATTTCCACGAAGTGACCTCACAATTTGTGCCGCCTGTGTTGACGGACGACCATGTGGTAGTTGACGGCCTGTTTGGTAGCGGACTGAACAAGCCGTTGAGCGGTGGTTTTGCTGCCGTGGTGAAGTATATCAATGCTTCGTCGGCGCGGGTGGTGGCCATTGATGTTCCTTCGGGCTTGATGGGAGAAGAGAATACATTCAATGTCCGGGCGAATATTGTCCGTGCGGATGTGACGCTAACTCTGCAATTGCCGAAGTTGGCTTTTCTTTTTGTGGAAAATCAGGAGTTCGTGGGCGAATGGGAATTGCTGGACATCGGTCTGAGTGAAGATGCAATAGAGGAAACGGATACGGATTATTTCTTGCTGGAAGGGGAAGATATGCAGTATTTGTTGAAGACACGCAATAAGTTTGCCCATAAGGGAGACTTCGGACGGGCTTTGCTTATTGCGGGTTCGCAAGGAATGGCGGGAGCTTCCATACTTGCCGCAAGGGCTTGCCTGCGCTCCGGAGTAGGATTGCTGACGGTGCATGTGCCTTATTGCAACAATATGATTGTACAGACTTCTGTTCCGGAAGCTATGACGGAAATGGATCCCAGTGATACTTGTTTTGCCTGTCCTACGGATACGGATGATTATCAGGCGGTAGGCATCGGACCGGGACTGGGAAAGTCGGAAGAAACCGAGGCGGCGGTATTGGAACAGATAGATGCTTGTCAGACACCTATGGTGGTGGATGCTGATGCACTGAATGTGTTGGCGGGACACCGCAATTATATCGGTCGTTTGCCGAAAGGCAGCATACTCACACCTCATCCAAAGGAATTGGAACGCTTGGTAGGAAAATGTCAGGATTCTTATGAACGGCTGACGAAGGCACGTGAACTGGCACGGACGGCAGGGGTATATATTGTGTTGAAAGGTGCGTATTCTGCTATTATCACTCCGCAAGGGAAGTGCTATTTTAATACAACAGGCAATCCCGGTATGGCAACAGGAGGCAGTGGTGATGTGCTGACAGGCGTTGTGCTTGCGTTGTTAGCCCAGGGATATGTGCCGCAGGATGCAGCTTGTCTGGCTACGTATGTTCATGGCCTTGCCGGAGACATCGCTTGCAAGAAGCAGGGAATGATGGGAATGACGGCAGGGGACATTGTAAATTACTTGCCACTGGCGTGGAGGATGATGGAGGAATGAGTGGAGGTGTTATGTTAACAGAGATAAGATATTTTGAAAACAGAGAAGATTGGCGAAAGTGGTTGACTGACAACTTTGAGACTGCCAGTGATATTTGGTTTGTATTTCCCGGTAAATCTTCGGGCGAGAAAGGTATTACTTACAACGATGCTGTTGAAGAAGCCCTTTGCTTCGAGTGGATTGACAGTACAATAAAGGCGCTTGACAAAGAGCATAAAATTCAGCATTTCACGCCCAGAAACCCTAAAAGTACATACTCGCAGGCCAATAAAGAAAGACTTAAGTGGCTGCTGGATAATAAAATGATACACCCTAAATTTGAAGATAAAATACGAAATGTTTTGTCTGCTCCTTTTGTTTTCCCCGATGATATAATGGACAGATTGAAAGAGGATAAGATTACATGGAAAAATTATCAACTTTTCTCTGATGCATATAAGCGTATCCGAATTGCATACATTGAAGCTGCAAGGAAACGGCCGGAAGAATTTGAAAAGCGATTAAACAACTTTATCAATAAAACGAAAGATAATAGAATAATAACGGGGTTTGGTGGAATTGGGAAATATTATTAATCTTTTATCCCTTTCTTCTCGTAGTAATGTGGAAACATCCTTGCTTCAATTCGTATTTGATATAACATTTCTCAGCTTTCCGCAGGTCTCGCAACACTTCCGAGAGAACGAGTTTCAGAGTATCTGCACTGACATCCTGCAAGGGGCGTCCGTCTTCATCTTCTATTTTCTGGAAACGCTTCCAGCTTACATCGAACGTTGTACCATAGAAGTGTGCAGAGTTTGCTGAGGCATTTCCGTTGCGGCGGCGCAGGCGTTTCACATCATCCTGGGTGCGAAGTACGGAAGTCACGATGACTTTATTCGGATTCAGTCCTTTTGCCGTAAGCGAATCTAGGAAATTGCTGCCAATGGTATCGAGCAATTGTGCTGCACCCGGAATCAGATAAAGGATGGAGTGCGTGAGGGAATCCACCTTATATAAATCATTTGTTTCTATATGATGCAATTTCTCTTTCATGTTTTCTGCATCCTTGCGCGAAGCGATGGGGGCGATACCTATGGCTTGTGCAATATTTAAATGTGCTTCATTCAAATCTCCGAAAGTCCGTCTGTAGCTGATTACCCCTTTGATGTTTCTCGGTTCATTCAACTTGAGGGACATATCTTTCTTTTTGCATCCGGCAAGGGAAGTGCTGGTGATGATTATTGCTAAAAATAAGAGTGGAAGTTTATTGTATACCTGTTGCATATTGTTTGAAAATGTTTTTATGTGGGCACAAAAGTAGGAAAAAGAAAAGAGAGTTCTTACCTATGGGCTTATTTTTGTACCTTTGCGCCCGAAAAATGAAAGCAAAAGAGTATGCAACGGTATTTTATTTATTTAGCTTATGACGGAACCGCCTACCACGGCTGGCAAATACAACCTAATGGAGACAGTGTACAGGAGTGCCTGATGCGCGCACTTGCCACATTGATGCGCCGTGAAGTAGAGGTTATCGGTGCCGGACGTACCGATGCTGGTGTGCATGCTTCCTTGATGGTAGCCCACTTTGATAGTGACGAACCATTGGATACTGCCTTTTTTACCGACAAGCTGAATCGCCTTCTGCCACCGGACATCTCTATCTACCGTATCCGTGCAGTGAAGCCTGATGCTCATGCCCGTTTTGATGCAACAGCCCGCATGTATAAATACTACGTGACCACAGCTAAATCTCCCTTCAACCGCCAATATCGTTGCCGTCTTTTCCAGGCGCCGGACTTTGAGCGAATGAACGAAGCTGCCCGTATTTTGTTTGATTATACAGACTTCACTAGTTTCAGCAAGCTGCATACGGACGTAAAAACAAACAATTGCCGCATAATGCATGCTGCCTGGATGCAGGTAGATGATGTAACCTGGGTGTTCACCATTCAGGCGGACCGTTTCCTGCGCAATATGGTTCGTGCAGTAGTAGGAACTTTGCTTGAAGTAGGCCGTGGTAAGCTCACTATTGAAGGCTTCCGGCGTGTCATCGAACAGAAAGACCGTTGCAAGGCTGGTACTTCCGTTCCGGGTAATGCCCTGTTTCTGGTAGATGTCACATATCCCGAGGAATTATTCATCGCAGATAATAACTGAATAACTAACAATTAATTAACTAAGAACCATGTGGTTATTGCTCGCCTTTCTCTCAGCTGCCTTGCTGGGGTTTTATGATGCATTTAAGAAGAAATCATTGCGTGACAATGCTGTGCTTCCCGTTCTGTTTCTGAACACAGTGTTTTCCAGTATGGTATTTCTTCCTTTCATATTGATTTCCGCTTTTACTCCGGTACTTAACGGAACAATGTTTGATGTGCCTGTAGTAGGTTGGGAAGTACATAAGTTTATAATTATCAAGTCCTTTATCGTTCTTTCATCTTGGATATTCGGCTATTTCGGTATGAAACATTTGCCGTTGACTATTGTAGGACCGATTAATGCCACCCGCCCTGTAATGGTACTCGTGGGGGCCATGCTGATATTCGGTGAACGTCTGAACCTGTATCAATGGATCGGAGTCATGCTTGCCATACTTTCTTTCTTTATGCTGAGCCGTTCCGGCAAGAAAGAGGGCATCGACTTCAAGCATAACAAATGGATTTATTTCATTGTGCTTGCCGCCATCACCGGTGCTATCAGCGGACTGTATGACAAGTATCTGATGAAACAATTCAATCCTATGGTTGTACAATCGTGGTACAATGTCTATCAGGTATTTATCATGTGCCCCATCATCCTTTTGCTATGGTATCCCAAACGAAAAGAAAGTACTCCTTTCCGTTGGGACTGGACTATCATCCTGATATCCGTCTTCCTTAGTGCGGCTGACTTTGCCTACTTCTATGCCCTGAGCTATGAAGACTCCATGATTTCCATCGTTTCTATGGTACGCCGTGGCAGTGTGGTTGTCTCCTTCCTTTTCGGAGCTCTCTTCTTCCGTGAAAAGAATTTAAAGAGTAAGGCTGTCGATCTCATATTGGTATTGATTGGAATGTTCTTCCTGTATTTAGGAAGTAAATAAGTTGAATACAGATGATTAGTTTCTATATCCGTGTATTCGTGTATCTTACTGGTTGTTTAAATTTTCTTTTAATCAATGGAAACGGGATCGTTCTTTGCCATTTTTTTTGCTCGGAAATAACTGCGATAATTACTGAATCCAGCATGAATGACAATTTCCGTCGAGGATATTTTTTGCTTTCTTTGTATAGCCTCTGATTGTAGTCTTTCTACTTCCTTTAGTCGGTAATTGTTGATAAAACGATTGAAATTCATACCATATTCCCGGTTGATGAAAGCAGATATATAAGTCCTGTTTGAAAAAAGATCCTTGGCCATATCGGTTATTTTGAATTCCGGATTTAGATAAGGTTTCTCATTCTCTAAATACTTTTCAACCCGCTGGCGTTCCAGTTGCGCATAGTTTCCGGACGTGGTCATTTCCTTTTCTTTGGCGGTAATAGGTTCGATGATCACATAATTCTCCGAAAGAATGTTCAGGCACAACACAATCTGAGTAAAGACTGCTGGTAATGTTGTGAATGTCCAGATAAACCCCAATTTATTGAATAGTTCGATGCCCAATATCAACCCGGCTATCGGTAAGGTTTGCAACAGGACCCTGAAGATGATGATAAAGGACAACCAATCCAGCGACATTCGGTAGATATCAGCAGAATAATTGGTAACTTGACGTTTGTATGATTTTATGCGGAGTAGGCTCAACCCGGAATATAAAATACTCAGCAAAATACAGATGATATACGTGCTGTCGATAATTGTGCTTGTCAGGCTTACCCCGTTGTCATAAATGGCATTCCATCGTTGCTGGAACGGTACTGTAAAGGCAATCACGTGGATAGTTACGGTCAAACATGCTGGAAGGATGAAATGGTATGTGGGGAAATGCTTTCGATCGCCTACTCCCGTAATAATATAGGTGATCATGTACAGGAATATGGGAATAAAACTAAACGAGGAAAAGCAAACGGGCAAGTATGCTATGAAAGTGTCACGGGCGATGGAATACATTACCAGTCCGCTCCAGTACAGTATTATTAGACAGTATACAGTGATTATGCTGTAATGTATTTTTCGGTTGACCGTATTGGAAGAGCGGGTTATGTCGAGCGAAATCATAATCAAGCTGACCGCAGCACTTACTGCGGGTATTGAAAAAACTATAGCACGTCCGATATCTTGATTCATCCTTTTGGTTTATTTATGGTTCTTTGTGAGTCTGTTCTTTATATATATTTTCCAGTTGAATCGCACGCTGGAAATGTCTGGAGTCTTTAAATCCCGCCATGGCCATTACCTGATACGGATTTTTACCTTTGTTTGAAGGATGCACTATCAGTGCCTGATACTCTTTGATCCGACACAGG
Organism: Bacteroides stercorirosoris; assembly: GCF_900142015.1. Lineage (GTDB taxonomy): Bacteria > Bacteroidota > Bacteroidia > Bacteroidales > Bacteroidaceae > Bacteroides > Bacteroides stercorirosoris. Next base: position 98,651 of record NZ_FQZN01000002.1, on the reverse strand, counting down.
TTTAGATAACGCCTGAAATTCATACCATACGTTTGATTGATAAAGTTGGACATGACGGTACGGTTTACACCCATTATCTCGGCCATGTCAGTCAGTTTGAAATCGGGATTGAGGTATGGCTTTTGTTGAGACAAATAGTTTTCGAACACCTTCTTGTTCAATAGTCCGTGCGTATTATTCGGCGTAGGCTGCTGTTGGGTGGTCGGGTTGTTGTTCTCGGTTTTCTTTTCGTTGGCAGGAAACAAATCAGATATTTTGTAAGAGAGATATTGCCTGCGGATGACTTGGTATGTAAGCAATATCTCTTGCGTCATAATGCATAATGCGTTCAGCCGAATAAGCCATTGGCTTGGACCAACCAACGAAGACAAAAAAGCGATTAGCAATATAGCGATGGAAAGTATGAAAAACACGATGAGCCAACGCGATGATTTTATACTGAGATATTTTCGATCTGTATCGGTTTTTTGAAGTACTGTTCGCTTGTAATGCCGCAATAACAATAGTCCGGTTGGAACAATATAGACTACCGCTGTGATAAACCGCACTAAAAAGTCGGATATGAAAAGCGCCGTATATTCTTCGAACAACGATAAGCCGGTAAAAAGCTCTCCCTTGGGAGGCGATATCCAGGTTGCCACTATCAGGATAATTACCAATGTAGGGACTGGCCAAAGGTAATTCAGTATGGGAAAGTTTCTTTTATCCTCAAAATAAGTCAGATTATAAACAATGTTGTAGAACAATATGGGAGTATAGATATACGACAAGGCAAAAGGTATATCGACCGGAAGGAATATCGGCTCATCAGAGACAGTATGCCATAAAGCAGATGACCACCATATGGCTATCAGGATACAATAAATGCTCACGATCCACCTTAATTTCCTTTCGGCTAGATTGCGATAATTCCATGTCAATAATAAGGTAAAGACCGAGCATATGGCCGAACAAAATATTGGTAAAATATAGGTCATCAAGTTGCTGTATGTGACAAATGCTCCCATATTAATTGAATTCAAATTATTCTTTTCGAGTGTGTATTTCCACTGGTTTTTTCCGTTACACTAAAATTGTTTGGGTAGACAGTGATATACACATCGACATTGTAATATACAAAGATAGCCTAATTTACTGCATTTATAGGTATTGCAACTGTTAATAATGGCTCCGTACACTTAAAAAATGACTCTGGATTTGATGATTTGACATGTCCGATACAAAATTGCAGTTTGCGTATAATGTCCATTACGATTTTGCCAATATGATTTATACGTTTTGGCATGATGCGATAACAAATACATTGTTCCTTTGTGCGGAAAGAAAGCGAGGTACCGTGGCTGGTCTCTTGAAATTACCTATATAAAGAAAGACTGTAAAATTTGGAATGTAATAATTAACTATAGCCATAAAGTATGAACAATAGAATTATGAAACGGATATTTGTCTTGCTGGTAGTTACCATTACCGGCATGACGCAGAGTGTCAAGTCTCAGAACGTGGCTGTCAAAAGTAATGTTCTGGCGGATGCTTTCTTGAATCCGAATTTGGGAATAGAGATAGGATTCGCCCCTAAATGGACTTTGGATGTTACGGGACAGTTTAATGCATGGATGCTTTCGCACAATCGACATTGGAAACATTGGGCTGTTCAACCTGAAGTCAGATACTGGTTCTGCGATCGCTTTTCGGGGCACTTTGTAGGTACTCACATTCATGGAGGACAGTATAACATCGGAGGTTTTGACGGAAAAATCAATTTCCTTGGTACGGATGCTCGTAAACTAAAGGATACCCGTTACCAGGGATGGTTTGTTGGCGCGGGTATCGCTTATGGCTATGCGTGGATATTGGGGAGGCATTGGAATCTTGAGGCGGAAATTGGTTTTGGTTATTCCTATACACGCTATGACCGCTTCCAGTGTTTAGGATGCGGTAAGAGGATAGAAACGGACAAACCACACCATTATGTGGGACCAACGAAAGCGGCAATCAACCTTGTTTATGTATTTTAATCGTGTACAAGATGAAAAAGATATTATATATTCTAGTAGCCCTTTGGGGCATGGTTGTGGTAGCGGAAGCACAGATCGCAATCGATATGCGGAAACAGGACATCGTGGATGGTGTTTCCGTGGAAAATCTTAAAATGGAACGTAATGGAGGGTACATTGCCATAGACATGCTTTGGGATTTGTCAGGGCTTGATGTGGATGAAAATCGTGCTGTACTTCTTACGCCATGGTTAGTTAATGATAACGACTCGCTTGCCCTGCAATCGGTAGGGGTTTACGGCAGACAGCGTTATTACTTCTATGTACGTAATGGAGAGAGCATGTTATCTGGTAAAGATGAAAAGAGTTATAAAGTCTCGAAGAAGCCTGATACCATTGAATACCACAATTTAGTACCGTATGCAGAATGGATGAACGGCTCCGTGTTGTTGCTACATCGTAGCGACTATGGATGTTGCAATACTTTATTGGCAGAACAGGTCGGTATGCTTGGACGATACACAGAGGCGTTTTTCCCCGAACTGGTATATGTACGTCCGCAAGGGCAGATTGAAAAAAGGGATTCGCTCGAAGGCTCAGCATTCATCGACTTTCCGGTGGATCAAACGATGATTTATCCGGACTATCGACGCAACATCGCCGAACTTGGGAAAATACAGTCATCAATTGACTCCGTGCGAAACGATACGGACATAACTATCACTTCAGTATGGCTGAAAGGTTATGCTTCGCCTGAAGGTTCTTATGCGCATAACAAAGAGTTGGCTATCGGGCGTACTGCCGCATTGAAGAGATACATACAGCAACTTTACCGGTTTGAAGGCGATGTAATATCGACCGATTACGAACCGGAGGATTGGGCAGGATTGCGTTACTACGTGGAACGGTCGAACCTTGCACATCGTGCGGAAATAATCACTTTGATAGACGGTAATTTGGAGCCGGATGCTAGAGAGTGGAAAATAAAACGTGATTATCCGATGGGATACAGTTTCCTGTTACAGAACTGTTATCCTGCGTTACGCCACACTGACTATCGCATAGCCTATACTATCCGCAGTTACAGCGATGTGGAGGAGATAAAACGAATCATGTGTGAGCGACCGCAAAAACTGGGTCTGAATGAGTTCTATCTCGCTGCACAAGAGTATGAACCCGGTACGGATGAGTTCACTGAGGTATTCGAGACAGCGGTACGCATGTTTCCGGATGACACTATTGCTAACCTGAATGCTGCCAACGCTGCCATGCGCCGCGGCGACCTCACAGGCGCGAAGCGTTATCTTGCCAAGGCAGATGATTCGCCCGAGGCTGTTTATGCACGGGGAGCACTGGCCATCCGGCAAAAGGATTACGACAGTGCCCGACGTTACTTGAACGAGGCGAAATCACTCGGATTAGAACAGGCTGGCATTACGCTTGAGCAACTTGAAAAAGGAAGACGTTAACGAGAAAATATATTATTAACAAAATTAGATTACAAAAAATGATGAAGATGAATAAATTATTTTTGGGTTTGTTTGTGTGTACCGCATTGTGTGCATGCTCGAATGATGGATTAGGAGTTATTCCGGATGATACACCGAATGTTTTTGCAGGAAGCGAGGCGTATATTAATGTCCGCCTTGCTGATGCAGGTTCTCTTACAAGAGCGCAAGAAGGTGACTTTGAGTACGGAACAAACGAGCAGTCCGTAAAAAATGCCTACTTCTATTTTTATGATGCAGACGGTGTATTTGTGACACAAGGTGATGTTTGGGCGAATGGTAACGCCTCGGTAACAACCCCTGCCGGAAACATTGAATTTGCGAGTAATAACGTTGTGGTACTGAAGGGAATGGACAAGAAGAACTATCCTAAGTATATGGTAGCGGTGCTCAACAAACCGAATGATTTCGTGTATGGGGAAACGCTTGACGAAATGCAGACAGTGCTTGCGGATAATAATGCGGAAGGTATTTATTATCCGGAAACAATCAATAACAGTACTATCAATTACTTTACCATGAGCACTACAAGCTACACCGACACCAATCGGGCAAAGTATTTCGTAACAGAAGTTAAAGAGGAAAATTTTGCTCTTGAACCGATGACGGATGTGAGTGCAATTACTAATACGGTGACTGTATATGTAGAGCGTCTGGCGGCCAAAGTAACTTTGAATGTGTCTGATGAACTCGAAAAGGATGAAAATGGGCGTTATCCGATAAAAGTCACTGTGGCAGGTGAAGATAACTCAGCCGGAGGCGGTAATATCGCTTCGGAAGATCTTTATGTGGAATTGCTCGGATGGAAATTGAATGCTACAGCGAAGAAATCGCACATGGTTAAGAACATAGATATTGCTTGGGCAGATAATGACTTGGGATTTACATGGAATAGATCAATTGATTACCGTAGCCACTGGGGTAAGTCATTCAACTACGGTTTTTCTGGCTATCCTGAAAATGCGGCAGCGGTTTCTGACAATTCCGAATATCTGAACTATGTCGACTTGGAAGATGGCTTAACCGAATTGGGGACTTCTGCCTATTGTGCAGAGAACACCAATACAAGTGCCATTGTTACTACCAATTTTTCTTCTGCCGTTACGAGTATCCTGTTAAAAGCCAAGGTTTGCGATGTAAACGGAAATGCACTTGACCTCGTACGTTACAATGGTGTGCTTTTCAAACAAGACTCCTTCCTCGAATACGTGCTCAGCGTACTGCAGACAAAAAATCAACTGAACGTGTGGTATGAAGATGGTCAAGATGATAAAGGCAACACAAAATATACTCAGATTGGTAAAGAGTATGTGAAGTTGGAGAATGTGGGCGATGGGAAAGTGAAAGTGGTATTTACGAATGAGAATGGAGCCTCATTATATACAGGAGACGGCTCCGCTTACTCAGAACAAATCATTACCACTCTTAATGATAATTTGGCCACTGCTTCCGCAGATGCTACCGCTTATAACGGTGGATTGATGTACTACAACATTCCCATTGAGCACCTCAACAATGGCGCTATTACGGAAAATGGAATTATCCCGGAAGCCAAATATGGCGTGGTGCGTAATCACCACTACGTAGTTACCGTTGACAAATTAGAGAAGATAGGTAAGGGAATTTTTGATGGAGACGAAAAAATCGTTCCTGGTGACGATCTGGATGGTGACATTTATTACGTTGGGGCAAAAATTAATATCCTTTCTTGGAAAATTGTCAGCCAAAATGTTGAACTCTAATTTTTTATGAAAAAAACGTTGTCTTTCTAAACAACCATTCCATGAGGGACTTCCACATGGAATGGTTTTAGAAAAGCACTTCCGTTCCGGTGCAAAGAGAGGACGGAACCGGAAAAGGTATATTTGCCATTTCCCATCGAAAATGAAAATTCTCTGCGGTATTTTCCGCAGCATATATAAAATATAACAATTTAAGTCAAATGGATATACGCTCTTACATAAGAAAAACAATCGGAAAGTTACTGGCAGTTATCGCTTGGACTCCGATTCTATATGCCTGCGACGGCTTAATCTATGACGGTGAGGGTGACTGCTCAGTGAATTACCGTGTGAAGTTCTGTTATGATTACAACATGAAGTTTGCCGATGCTTTTGCTCACGAGGTGAATGTAGTGACACTTTACCTGCTTGATGCCGATGGTAGGGTGGTTTGGCAACGTACTGAACAAGGAGAAGCCCTTGCAGCCGATGGCTATGTCATGACTGTAGATGTAGAACCGGGAGAATACGACTTGCTTGTTTGGTGTGGGACTACTGACAAAGGTTCTTTCTCGATACCCGAAACAACTGTCGGTAAGGGACTGACCTGTACGCTTGAGAGGCAACGTGATATCGGGAACCAAGCATTTGTTGCCGAAGATCTTGACCGCTTATTTTATGGGTGGCTGACGAAACAGACGTTCGGTGAAACCGAAGGTACGTACACTTATACTGTACCGTTGGTAAAGAACACCAACAATGTGCGAGTGGTGTTACAGCACCTTTCGGGAGAGGCTGTGGACAAAGATAAGTTTATTTTCACCATTACCGACACTAACGGAAGCATGGACTGGGACAATACGTTGTTGCCCGATGAGCTGGTGACTTTCTATGCGTGGCATACCGATGCCGGGGAAGTTGGTATGGATATCCAGCCCGAAGAAACACAGACTACATCTCGCGCTGCCTTCAGTGCGGCCATAGCCGAACTGACCGTGCCACGCCTGGTGAAAGGGCAGGAGATGCGGCTCACCGTGTCCAATAAAGAAACGGGAAAAACGGTTTTATCCATTCCTCTTATTGACTATGCTTTGCTTGTGAAAGGTTTTTATAATCGGGATATGGATGATCAGGAGTATCTTGACAGGCAGGATGTATACGACATGGTGTTTTTTCTTGATGAAAGTGATCGTTGGCTCGATGCCTATATTTATATCAATTCTTGGAAAGTTGTGCTGCAAAACAGTGAACTGTGATAGGAGGAATGCGAATGAAGAATGTAGTACGATATATTGTCACGGGGATTCTGACACTTTTTGTGTTGTGGGGTACCTCGTGTAGTCATGACACGGAGAACTTCAGCCTATCCGATAGGGGAACAGCTCTTAGTATCGGTTTCAGATTACCTATAAGGAGTTTGGAGACCGATGAAGGTTATGAGGTTGGAGAAACCTATGAGAACTACATAGATGTAGAGAACAGCAACTACAGGATTTATTTCTTTACCTCCGATAATAAGTTTATCGCCCGTTTTGAACCGGATGGCTTCGTGGTGACTAAAGGAAACGATTATAGGGATTATAGTGTGCTTGGCAAAGCGCCTACATCTTTGGTTTATCATAAAAATTTCAAGATGGTTGTGCTTGCCAATTGGCCGCAGTATGGTGACGATACAATGAAGGCTGGAGAAACGTTACTTGCGGATGTCTGCGACGCCGAATGGGGGCAGTTTGGCAGTTTTTCTTCTTTCGAGTTGGGACCGGAACGACTAGTTCCTTTTTATGGTGTTCACGAATACAATAATATGGAATTTAAGGTTGGAGAGGTTACATTGCTGCCTGAGCCTGTCACTTTGCTCCGTGCAGTGGCAAAGGTAGAGGTGATACTTAAGACGGACGAACATTTTGATTTATCGTTTAGTGAGGTGAAGATTCATCGCTATAATAAGAAGGGATATTGTGCCCCGAAAGACGTTTTTTCGCAGGACGATTACGATCATAGTGGTGAGTGGAACAGCGATTACGTCAGCGGTTTACACCTTGTGGAAGATGCTAATGATGTGGAAGAAAAAATACAAGATTTCCGCTTTGCAAGCCAATGGATGGATGCTGGCGGAAATAAATATGAGAAATGGATTGCCTACCTGTCCGAATACCGGAACATCGATGCGGGAGACAAATACTCGTGTATTGAAGTAAGGTTCGATGCTCAGACTGATGAGGACGAACCGCATAGGGTTTATTTCGCGAATTATGACGAGAGCGGAAAGACGGATAGCAACGACAATGCCAGGCGCTTCAACATTGCCCGCAACAATCTTTACCGTTTCACTATTACTGTCCGAGATAGCAGACTCATGGTGAACGTGCAAGAATGGAAATATGCTTATGATAACGAATATACTTTTGACTGATATGAAACACTACTTCTTATTATTCATACTTCTGTTGGTAATTATCACAATAGAGGGTTGTACGGAAGAACTGCATCCGGAGACAAATGGAACAAACAGTCCAGTCCTTAATGAGGGAGAACTGACGAAAGCCGTATTGGATTTGTCGGTCAATACATTTGCCGTTGAAGCACAAGCAGAGACAAGGGCATCTATACCGAGCAATATACCAGAGAATGAGACTTCGGAAGAAAAAGAGGTACACAATATTTGGGTGTTTCAGTATGATGCAGTTACGAAAGAACTGCTGATAAAGCCGCGTTACTATACTATCACTGACCAGATAATGTTGCAAGATTTGCCTGTATATCTGAAAGCCGGAATTCCGTCCTTCGTATATGTTGTAACCAATACGGGGTATGACAACTGGGCTAACGATGACACGGATACTTCATGGCAGAAGTTTAAGAATGTGGAACAACTGAAGAAACAAACCTTACCTACCGCTTTCCCATTACGTTCAATAGATAAGGTGTCGATACCAATGGTCGGAGCAAGTGAGGAGGTGGAAGTAACAACAGGTGTTACGGTTACAGTACCGGTTACGCGTATGTATGCCAAGCTTAAAGTAAAGGTAGAGATGCTGAAGGCAGAGATGAAACTGAACAATGTCAACGTAAGGCAAATCCCGAATATTTGCCGGATAGAGACCTTTGCCGGCGATGGAAATGGAGAGCCGATGAATGCGGTTCCATTTCCTGATGGAACGACATTCAGTTCCATAGCCTTTGCTGCTTCGGACTTGGAAAAGAGTGAAGATAAAGAATGGGCTGTTTTTTATGTTCCAGAGAATCTGCAAGGGGAAATAGAAAATCAGGGTGGAAACAAGTCTGATGCAGCTCCCACTAATGCACTTGTGGTAGATGTAACCGCCGAAATAGGTGGTGAAAAATATCTCTATGCCGCTTATCCCGGAGGAAACTCACTCAACAATTTTAATATACAACGTAATCAGGTTTATCGCATGACGTTGACTATTACAGGAGAGAAAGGCCAGAATAATCCATCATCCAACTGCTTTGTAGTAAAACCAAACGGTTTTCTGTCTTTCGAGCCCTACTACCGTGTAGAGACAGGAGGCGGGTATAATTTTGCAGACTATTTAAGTCCTCATGACGAGAATTTGAAAATAGCCAGTGTCGGCATTATCTGGCAGACCAAAGACTGCATTGGTGATAATACAAATGGAACATTGGTGCAACTCGGTGAGAATACAGGCGACATTCATCAGAAAATCTATGTTAGAACGCAAAAGAAAGGTAATGCCTTGATCGGTGCTTACAATAGCAAGGGAGACGTTCTGTGGTCTTGGCACATCTGGGTTACAGACCACGAGCCGGATAATCTCGGCAGGGCTGTTACTTATTACACATACGACTGGGATAATAATGGTATCTATCCTGAGAAGCCGCGTATTCAGGGTTATGCCGTCATGTCATGTAACCTCGGTGCATTGGCGGAGAATCAGAAAGGTCTAGGAACTGGTCTCCATCGGTATCCGGATGAAATGACGCAGGCTTTCGGCATGTTGTATCAATGGGGACGAAAAGATCCGTTCCCTCCTTTACGCAATGTTGTAAGCGAACATCATGATTATAATGACGAACATACAGATCTGCATTATGACAACTCCAACCAGATTGAAGTACATAAGACATCTGGCACAGATGAAAACAAGCTGTTCCATTCGGTAATTGGGAGTACCCTGACCGGAGCTGTCAGACACGCCATCGCCAATCCCACGGTTTTTATCACTGGAACGAACGATGTTAACCGAAATGAAAGTTATGTACAACAAAAGAGCAATTATTTTAATAATGGAGACTGGTGTCCAATAGGAGAAAGCGATAACAAACTTTGGGGTGGACTGGAGCCGGCTTCCGAGGGAATGAAGGCTTATACGATTAACCAAACTAATAATGTACATATATACGATAACTACGGAACGGAAAAATCTATTTTCGACCCTTGTCCTACAGGCTGGAGGGTTGCCTCGGGTGAATTGTGGTTCGAGTTTACAAATACGGGGCTCAATCCCGGATCTATGAGTGGTATCAATTATGATGATAAATTTTCGGATGGATATGGAATGAATATGTATATGCAGAAGTGGAAAGACGGTCCGACTTCTTATTTCCCGACACAGGGAACACGTGTAGGTGATGGAGGAGGTTTTCGTACAAACAGTTGTGGGAACTACCATAATGCAACCACGGACACGGATAACCGAGTGAACATTTTGCATATCCATAAGGATGCCGGTCTGTTCCATATATTCGAATACCAATTCTATTTTTATTATGTAAAGTCGGTGGCAGGACCGATCCGATGCGTGCGAGACTCGAAATAAAACTGTGTGCTTTTTCTATTCTGTTCTCAGTCTCATTTTTATTTTCTATCTTTGTCCTAAATAAATATGTGATTTGAAGGTGGTACGGAAGATGAGCCGGAAGCTAAGAATTGATGAGCGTATTTAGGAGTATAATTATGGCAGAAGATTTATGTATCAGCAACGGCAGCAAGGCTGAAAAGTATCAGACCTTGCTGCCCCAGATAAAGAGTCTGATTGAAGGTGAAAATGATCTTATAGCCAATCTGGCTAATATTTCAGCTGCACTGAAAGAAACTTTCGGCTTCTTTTGGGTGGGATTCTATCTGGTGAAAGGAGAAGAACTGGTATTGGGGCCTTTTCAGGGACCGATAGCTTGCACACGTATCCGAAAAGGACGGGGTGTTTGCGGCACGGCATGGGCTAAGGCGGAGATGTTGGTAGTGCCCGATGTCGATGCATTTCCCGGTCATATAGCTTGCAACTCGTTGTCGCGCTCGGAGATTGTTGTTCCGTTGATTCGTGAGAATGGCGAGGTGTGGGGCGTGCTCGATATAGATAGTGAAAGCCTGAATACCTTTGATGAAACAGATGCACGTTTTCTTGGAGAGATATGTTCCTGGCTCTGAAGAGTGCGTTGAGGTAATAAAATGCAAAATAAGAATAACAGAAAAATAATATGATGAAGAAATTGACAATGTTCTTGTGTTTGGCTTGTGTCTGGGTGTTTTCTCTGCAGGCCCAGGAAGCTAAAACCTTTTTCAAAAATATGCCCGATAGCCTTAGCCCGTTGCTTACTGCCGTGAACCGTGCCGACTTTATCGACTTCCTTGAAAGTAAGATGAAAGCGGAAGTAACGAACCGTTTTGGTGGTAAATCGGAAATGACGGAGCTTGCTTCCGACTACATCCGTATCCAGATGACACCGCAAAGTTCCTGGCAGATGAAACTGCTGGCTACGAGCGACAGTACGAAAGTAATCTGTATTGTATCTACGGCTTGTGCCCCAGCCTGTGATAGTGATGTCCATTTCTATACCACCGGTTGGGAAGAATTGCCTTCTTCTTCTTTCCTTACTCCTCCTGTAATGAAGGATTTCCTGTCATTACCCGATACGGTGATGGATTATGAAGTGAGAGATGCCGGCGAAAAGGCAGATATGTTGTTGGTGAAAGCTGATCTTTCTGCAAAGGACAATACACTGACCTTTACTTTTACAACTACCGACTATATGGATAAAGAAGCGGCAGAGAAACTGAAGCCGTATCTCCGCCGCCCTGTAGTGTATGTTTGGAAAGAAGGTAGTTACGAGCTACAAGCTACAAGTAACGAGTAGCTGCGCACTGCTACTATTCCGAAAGGTACTCATAGCTATTTCACCTTTATTCTGTCGAACCCTTCTCCGTATACTCCGATTACCGCACTTTGTGATACAAATGCGTTTGGATCTATATCCTTTATCAATCGGAATATAATTGTTGATTCGCGTTTCTTGGCAAGTACGAACAACATCTTCTGTTCTTTGCCGCTATAGAATCCGGAAGCATTAATGACGGTGGCGCCCCGGTGCGGATATACATTGATGTGCCGGGCTATTTCATCATATTTCTCACTGATGATAAAGAACTGTACGGATTGCCGGGCACTGTTCACTACCTGGTCCAGGACAAAACTGCAAATGTACAGGGTTACATAACCGTAAACCACCTTCTCCCAATCTTTCAAAACAAAGTAACTGGAAGAAATGATAATCAGGTCACAAATCAGCATTACACGCCCCAGCGTGATGTCGCGGTATTTGTTGATGATGGCGGCAATGATATCTGTTCCGCCTGTGCTACCATTGGAAGAAAAAGCGATGCCTATGCCGCCTCCGCAGAGGGATGCACCGATGACGCACGCCATGAAAGGCTGATCGTGCAGTAAGACCACACCGCTTGCCAGTTTCTGAATGATGGAAAGGAAGAATGTCAGGGTGAATACGGCAAACACCGTTTTGATACTAAACTTCCAGCCCAGGATGCGGATGGAGAGTAATAACAGGATGAAGTTGATACTGAAATAAGTATACTGCACAGGGAATCCTGTGGCGAAATAGACGATGGAAGCGATACCCGGCACTCCTCCGGTGGTGATGTCATTGGGCAACAGAAATACTGTCCAGCCTATACCATAAAGAATTAATCCGAGGGCGATCATTAAATAATCTCTTGTTTCCCGAATCAGGCTTTGCTTGGTAGGGACGTTTACGATTGTTTTCATCTGACTTTATGCGTAAGTATGGGTTATAACTAATTTAACAAGCTTTCTCATGATAAATGTGTTTTGGCTGTAAATCGGCGCAAAGATAAATCTAATTTTTTGAATACTTGTTCAAAAGATTATTGTTCGTGCGGGGTGGACTTAAAATTTATTTGCTGATGAGGTACATCACCTCATGTGCTTCCGTCAATTGTGGAGTTTCCAGTCTGTCGAGCATTGCATCCAGTACCGCTTCCGGAACCATAAATTCCCGTTCACGATTTTGTTTCCTCCATACCGCATACGGCTTTTCGATATAAACAATCTTCACTTTAGCCCCGTAAGTGAGAAATAAATCAATCAGTTGCGAGCGTATTTGCTTTGAGGTATTGGTTGCATTCCACACAAAGCCCTGCTGTTTACGCAGATAGTTGCGGGCTGTTTCCTTGGCTTCCTGTACCACTCTGCCATTGGCAGCTTTATCCGTAGGGCTAACTTTATGCTTTCGCCGGATGTCATCGAGGCTTATCACAGGAATATTCTGTGGCAATGTACGGATATAATGATCTTTCCCCATTCCCGGCAAACCGGATAATAAGATAACTTCACACCGGAAATTATCATGCGGAATGTAATCTATATACCCATCCTCCGCTTGAAAGTACTGAAAGCGGGCATGACCCGTTGCAAAGCTTCGTGCCTTTCCCCAGCAATCCTGTTCACGGCAAAGCATCTCGAATAACTCGGCAGCTTCCATCAATGCAGGCTTATCTTTGCAGATACGTCCCTGAATATCCGCCACAGCAAGCATTTTCAGTAAACGTGTATTCACTCTGAGAGATGCTTCGCACAGCTTCTTCACAGGATTCTCCCGCTCCATAATCCAAACCGGCAAACCATGATAACGCACCAGCGCAGCAATGTTCTCCCGGATATGAAACGGAGTAGGAATATCCCTGTAAAGAATTGTGCGTGCTGTATATTCCCCACGCCTGGCATGTCCCTTGGAAGTGATAATACCGTTTCCTTCATCTACAGAAGTAGAACGTTTCTCCACATCATGAAGTAAAGCTGCCGTCCACAATATTTCCTGTTCCTGTGCAGGCAAAGCCCGATATTCCGGCTGTTGCTGCAATGCCTCCAGTACCATGCGGGTATGCACGGCCACACTACCTTCTTCGTGATGCAAATGGTGCTGCATCACGAAGTTCATATCTTGTACCCACCGGAACTGTTGTTCCAGTGAGTCCCAATTTTTATTATCTGTCAGTTTCCAATTCATTTTATTCCTCCTTTCTTATTTCCCAGATGAGGCGGGCACGCTTCCAATTGCGTGTCCAGTGCTCATCGGTCTTCACATGCCCCTTGCGTACGTACTTGAATACGTTGCGGGCAAATTCACTTACAGGATATTCACCTATATTACGGGTGACTACCCCTTCGCGGGTACAATCTGCGCCTGTTTGTGGATCGCGTGTTCCGAACACACCCGGTTCTTGTGCCAGACTAACGACTTGTTGCTGCAATGCTTCCCGCGTCAATCCTTCTACTGTTTCCACTTGTAATTCGGGCACCGTAGGCAAGTCGAACAGAGCGGCATAGAATTTCACTTCCTCCCACGACAGCCACTGATCCAGACAACGCACGGCAAACACATAAAAGTGTGTTTCCAGTTTGCGATACTCTATCGAGTGTATGGCATACAGGTTTTCACCGAATATCTCGATGTCCCCCAAGTCGTTTTTCATGAGTTCCCAACGTTCGCGCAGTTCCCTGGTCCACGGTGAGGTGGTAGGCGCTGCATGCGAGCGGGCAAATACACCGTGGCGGTTCAGACAATTATTTTCTCCGTCCAGCTTTTCGGTGTGTATCAGGGTTTCTATCTGTTGGATGTCTTCCCAATACGTATGGTTGATGCGGTCGTCACTGGTCGTTCCGGGAGAAAACGGATAATGATATGTGCGACCATATTTTTCTGATAACATAAGTTGCTCCTTTCTTTTTAAATCATTCATCTCCTTTAAATTAGCGGTTCCTGAATACTAGCCTCTTACTCTTTATTCATCCTTACGATGCGCGGCATGAATTTGCCCTGCACTTCTACCAATGTCTCCTGGGGTTGCATCACCCGGTCGATGTTCTTGTAGGCTAATGGCATCTCTTCGATGCTGCCCCCAATCAGTGTGACTCCGGCCTGCGAGAGAAATTTCTTCATGGCCGACTGGGTGAAACTCTCCTTTGCCTTCTGGCGTGACATAGCCCGTCCGGCACCGTGCGAAGCGGAACATAACGACTCTTCCACACCCCGGCCTACTACCAGGTAACCGGGAGTTGCCATACTTCCGGGGATAAGTCCCGGTTGCCCTGCCTGTGCAGGAGTGGCTCCTTTGCGATGCACGATGGCGGTGCGTCCGGGTGCAATCTCCTCTTTCCAGGCGAAGTTGTGATGATTGTTCACGTTTGCCATTGGCTTCAGGCCCAGAACTTTAGATAGGTTTAGGTGGATTTGTTCGTGGCAGGCACGGGCGTAGTCGCCCGCCAGGTTCATGCTCATCCAGTATTCCTGTCCTTCTTCCGAGTTCAAGTCGAGCCAGGCAAAATGTTGCGCTTCACGCGGTAGTTTGCAGACTTCACGGGCTATCTGGCTGTAATGCATGGCAATAGCTGCTCCCAGTCCGCGCGAACCGGAATGTGACAGCAATGCCATATAATTGCCTTCGGGCAGTCCCAGCACATTTTCTCCTTGCAGAAGAAGCTCTCCGAACTCCACGAAGTGATTTCCACCACCGGAACTGCCCAATTGGCGGATAGCCTTCCCACGTAAGTCCCTCAGAAGAGGTGTTAAACGGAATTCTTCCCGTTCTGTCACTTCGTGTTCCTGTGCAAAGGTCAGACCACCCTCCATGCCGAAGTGGGTGTAGTCTTTCAGTGCCTCTTTTATCTGATGCGAGTATCTTTTCAGATAATCCGCTTTGGCATCGAACACCGTCAGACTCATCCGACAACCGATGTCCACCCCTACGGCATAGGGGATGACGGCATTGTCCGTGGCGAGTACACCACCGATGGGCAGACCGTATCCGGCATGTGCATCGGGCATCAGTGCACCGGCTACGCTGACGGGGAGCCTCATGGCCAGATTCATCTGCTGTTTGGCGAGGGTTTCTATGAACTTGCCGCCATAGGTTTTATAAGGCAACGGCTCTTCGAGTAAGTCATATGCTGTGAACTTCTTTTCGATGAGGGTGGGGGACAGGTGTTCGGCCAGTTTGCCCCATGTCTCATTCTCTTTATAAGTATCGGGATTTTCCAGCACGTCGCTCAGTGTCTTGATAATCTGTTCTTTGCTTTGGTGCTTGCAATGTTTGCCGACGATGGCTACTGCTAGACTGCGTGCTACATTGTCTCTATATCCCAGCTTACTTAAATCTTTTAATCGTATTCCCATATTTTCTTTTTCATGTGTATGCATACGGCATGAGCTGCCCGCCTCGTGACGGGGCAATGCAATATGCGTTTTGCACCCAATGCATGGGATGATGATAGGTACAACACTATCCGTCCACTGCATTGAAGTGAATAATAATAAAATTATAAATGTGATTGTAGGACTAATCAAGAAAATTGCAAAGCCCCATCATCCCGATGAGTCAACTTAGTCCTGGCTGAGATATTATAGTTCCAACATAAATTAGTCCCTTTCTTTCTGTTTTAAAGGGGTGAATACTGTGTTTAACGGCGGCAAAAGTAATGCATCTTTTTAAAGTATGCAAGGAAAAGGAACGTTTTTTTGCAGATGTAAACAGTTAGAGTGTCTTCTTACAGCATCAATCCTTGGAGTCTGTATGGCATAGTCCGGACTGAACAGCTCAAAGATATTCTAAAGAATGGGTAAGTTTTGAGAGATAAAATTAGCGATGATCGTCTTTTAAGCCATACTCATCCCACCATTCCCTGTATTCGTGAGATAGGGGAGTAGTGGGTATTTCTTTATACTGTTGTATTTGTTTTTGAAGTGAATTTATCACTATGTATTTTTCTTCCAACGTAACACGAAGGATCGCAAGTACCAGAATCAATGTCATGTATATGCAGAAAGCGGCAATGTGTATAAAGAGGAAGAAATTTCGTTTTCTTCTGTTGTAGGGGTGTGATGAGTATTTCATAATATTTGAAATTGAGTTATAATATGTAGTTTATGTGATAGTTCTTCATTGTGCATGAGTAATGCTGATGCTCTAAATGAATAAATCTGTAATAGAATGCCAGATAGATAGGACTGGACTGAGGCTTGCCGAGTATTAAATTACCGACAAACTGTATTTTGTCTCTTACTTCTTTGAGGCATGTTGAACTGAGGGTTTCAAGCACTTCATGATCCTGCGTTTTTATAATATACATGGCAGATGTTTTTCCTTGTTGTATAAGCAAGATTATTTTGTACCATCGGGAGTTTTGTCTCGTGAGTACTTTGTAGTATTTGATAATGGGTGTTTGCATGTTCAAGACTGTTAAAAAGAACGCACCTAAAACAGTTTACTATCCCTACTGAGGTCTGCAACAACCCGGACAAGCTAATAAACTGAATAGGTGCGCATATCGTAAGTTATTGAACATACGAATGACCCTTCAGTTTAGGCTTGTCCATTTTTGAAGTTGCAGTTTCAGTATGGAGACTAAACTAAATTCTAAAAAATGTACTCCATCGTGAAGTACATTGCAAATATAAGCGAAAAAGATTAATAATGCGAGTTTATAGTTGAATTAATATAGGCAGAGTACCAATTACTCCAAATGGTAACTTTATTAACATGCTGGGGTAACTTTATTAACTCCACATGGTAACTCTATTTACATGCCGAGGTAAAGGTCGTTACATACCGATGTAAAGGTCGTTACAATATGATGTAAAGGTCGTTACATCCTGCGGTAAATGCTTTTACATTAAGAGAAAAATGATTGGTAAATGCAATGATATGGTTATTAGAGTGTTATCTGTTTTTCTTCCTGTCTTGAAACGCTGGGAAAAGTCTTCCATGCGCCTCGCGTGAAGTCGGGTATTTCTACCGGGCGACTGCCATTCAGTACCGATTGCTCACTAAGCTCAGTGATGCACGACCATTCGGCGGCATCGTAAACGTCCATATCCAGAGGAAGTCCGTGGTGCAGGCAGTAGATGAGGCGGTAATCCATGATATAGTTCATCTCGTTTGGGGCGCCTTTGAGGGCGCCTTCTTTGCCGATGGTAGCCGTAAAAGGATGTTGATAGCGTTGCAAGAGTTCTTCGGTGGTTACGCTGGCTACCTCTCCGGCGGCTGTACCGAGCCCCCCTTCGCTATGCGCATCTTCCAGACTGATTGTGGCTACCGGGTATTTCTGTGCAAATCCTTGCGTGCCGCAGATGGTATGCGAACGGCTGTAAGGACGCGGATGAACGGTGCAGTATTGTAACTGGATGGTTTTTCCCTTGACGGTATGGATGAGGGTGGTGTTCATATCTCCCAACAGGTAAGCCTGTTGTGCTTCGGGGGATTCTTTGCCGAAAGTGCGACGGGCATATTCCGTCATTCCCGCTTGGTGGGTGGACATGGATACAAGGTAATTCAAACGGTCGCCCCGGTGGATATTCAGGATCTGGCATACGGGACCTAAACCGTGAGTGGGATAGGGGTTTCCGGTGTGTTCCATGCAGTAAGCTTTGTTCCAGTGGTTATGGAAACCGCCTTGGTTTTCATCGCTGAAGTACATGGAGCGCAGGTCGTGTATATAAGCACCTTCCACGTGCATGATTTCACCGAACAGACCTTGTCTTGCCATATTCAGCGTGGTCAGGGCAAAGGCATCATAGCAACAATTTTCCAGCATGATGCAGTGGCGGCGGGTGCGTTCAGCGGTGTCTACCAGTTGCCAGCACTCGACTACGGTCATGGCGGCGGGCACTTCGATGGCGACATGCTTGCCTTGCTTCATGGCGTAGGTGGCCATAGGGGTATGCGTCAGCCAGTCCGTACATATAATGATGAGGTCGATATCAGGGTTGCAACACATCTGTTGCCAGCCGTTTTCTCCGGTATAACCGGTTGCGGCGGGATGTCCGTCTTTTGTCAGTAGAGCTTGTCCTTTTGCCAGGTTTCCGGGGCGTATCTCACACAACGCTTTGATCTCTACGTGCTCTATGAGCATATAACGCTCTAACGTGAGTAATCCGCGATTGCCTAAGCCTATGAGTCCGATGCGTACAACGGGAATAGGAGGATGAGCCAAGCCCAGGACATGGGTAGAAGGTTCGTTTTTCATTGAAATAGTGTATAGGTTAAATTGAAATTGCTACAAAGATATTTATTCTCAATAAAAAAAACTGCCTCTTGGAAGCAGCTTTTTAGAATAAAATTGAAAATGCTTTTTTGCTGCGGTTTGTCAGCGAACCGTCAGGATTGATAAGCACGGCACGGTTTTGGTCGCCGATGAAGAACCTAGGAGCGATGGCATTCACACGGATGCCGTCTCCGTACTTCAGTGCGAGTTCGCTTGCCAGCCACTGAGTGGAGTTAGCAACAGCTGTCTTATTTTTCAAGGCTGGCAATGTCCAATACATTACCTACGATGCCGATCACATCTTCACCGTAAGCTTTCAGTTCTTCTACCCGTTTGTCCAGTTGTTCCTGACGGATGTCAACGGCTACTACTTTGGCGCCTTGCTCTGTGAAACATTTGGCAATGCTGCCACCCAATACACCACCTGCACCGGTGATAACGGCTACTTTATCTGCAATACTGAATTGTTCGTTCATAATCTCCTTATTTAATTTTTAATTATTAGTTTTTAATTGTTTATTTCGTCCTGTACCACTGCCATCATTCCTTCTACCTGTGTTATGCTCGCCTGCACTGAGAGAACCGGCACAGAAGGTCAGTCCGTTGTGCGGGTTATCCACGGCATTCAGGAACCAGGCGATGTCTGCTTCGTTGGTGACAATACGCGGCAAACCTAACACTTGGAACGGAGGATCATCGGAATGGACACACATATTTACGCCATATTCTTCGCATACGGGCATCTTACACTGGATTTTCCACTTGTCAAGCATTTTAGTAAATGGACTGAATCCCAAAGAATACGTGCGGAAATCATATTCGAACATTATCCGGAATTGAAATCAGTTTACGACTTGGCCATAGAGTTGACCAATGTGTATAATAAGCACTATGATAAGGATGTGGCACGTGGAAAGCTTGCCTTGTGGTACAATAAAATAGAAAAGCTTGGATATGGATGTTTCAGAACCGTAACAAATACCATGCAGAACTATTATGAAACAATACTAAACTATTTTGTTAACAGGGAAACAAATGCATTTGCAGAATCATTCAATGCAAAAATTAAAGCGTTCAGAGCACAGTTTAGGGGAGTCGGAGATATACCATTCTTTATTTTTAGATTATGCAAACTAACAGTGTAGATTTAACATACCCACAGGGTTTTCGGACTGACCCGGTTTTCGGACTGACCCGGTTTTCGGACTGACCCCGTTTTGGCCGTCAAACCGTTTTTTGGGGGGAATGCTTAAAGATACAAAAAAGGCAACTAACTCGCAATGAATTAGTTGCCTTAAATTTTATTATCTTAGGAATATCCCTAATTATTAATTTCTTAAGTTGTTATGAGAATGGAGCGGAAAACGAGACTCGAACTCGCGACCCTAACCTTGGCAAGGTTATGCTCTACCAACTGAGCTATTTCCGCATTTGATGACCCTCTTTTCACAAAGAAGAAGTGCCCAGAACAGGACTCGAACCTGCATGCCTCTCGACACACGCACCTGAAACGTGCGCGTCTACCAATTCCGCCACCTGGGCATTAGGTAATTGCAACTATGTGCTTGAGCGGAAAACGAGACTCGAACTCGCGACCCTAACCTTGGCAAGGTTATGCTCTACCAACTGAGCTATTTCCGCATTACAAAATGACTTAGCGTGAAGAGGAGGAGACTCGAACTCCCACAACATTCCTGTCACTACCACCTCAAAGTAGCGCGTCTACCAATTCCGCCACCTCTCCATACTACATTCATATTTTCAAAGAACTAATTGCCTCACCTATGTGCCCAGAACAGGACTCGAACCTGCATGCCTCTCGACACACGCACCTGAAACGTGCGCGTCTACCAATTCCGCCACCTGGGCATTAGGTAATTGCAACTATGTGCTTGAGCGGAAAACGAGACTCGAACTCGCGACCCTAACCTTGGCAAGGTTATGCTCTACCAACTGAGCTATTTCCGCGTTTGCGGTTGCAAAGGTAGATATTTTCTCTAAACCTGCAAACATTCCGGCTATTTTTTTCGCGAAGAAAAGTACACATCTATCCCTGTATACACGGCAGTTTTTTGATTATCAGCTCATTCTATCCCGATAATCTTCATAAAAAAATTGCCTGAATATTTCCGCTTTCCCTTCTTTTGTCCACATTGCGATGGCAGGATGGTGGATTCCATTGAACATATTCGTTTTTACCATCGTGTAGTGAATCATATCTTCGAAGACAATCCGTTCGCCGATCTGCAGCTCATGATCGAAACTCCAGTCGCCCATATAATCGCCGCTCAGACACGAATTACCGCCCAGGCGATAGACATGACAGCCACCATTATTTCCCATTTCAGCACCACGCACGGCAGGCTGGTAAGGCATTTCAAGACAGTCGGGCATATGACAGGTAAAACTCACATTAAGAATGGCGGTACGGATGCCACGGCTTTCCACAATATCCACTACTTGGGAAGTCAGCACACCGGTCTGCCAGGTGAAAGCCGAGCCGGGTTCCAGGATAATGCGCAAGTGCGGGTGACGGGCACGTAGGTCTTGCAGCAGTTGAATAAGATGCTCCACGTCATAGTCTTTGCGTGTCATCAGATGGCCGCCGCCCAGGTTCAGCCATTTGATTTGCGGAAACCAGCGGGAGAATTTTTCTTCCAGGCGTTGCAGCGTCCGTTCCAGTTCATAGGAAGAGGACTCGCAATGGCAATGGCAATGAAAGCCGTCAATACCTTTCGGAAGGGTTTCGGTCAATAAATCCGCCGTTATGCCGAAACGGGTGCCGGGAGCGCAGGGATTATAAAGTTCAGTCTCTACTTCTGAATATTCAGGATTGATGCGGATGCCACAGGAGATACCGCTCCCCTCTCTCAGCACCGCAGGATAGAAGCGGCAGAACTGAGACAGTGAGTTAAAAGTGATATGGCTGCTACAACGCATGATTTCAGGAAAATCAGCTTCCGTATAGGCCGGAGAGTATGTATGTGCCTTGCTACCGAATTCTTCCAGAGCCAGGCGCGCCTCGTAAACGGAACTTGCCGTAGAGTGCTCTATATACTCCCTGAATATGGGAAACGAACGCCACATGGCAAACGACTTGAATGCCAGGATAATTTCTACTCCGGCACGGTCGGCAACGCTTTTTATAAGGGCGAGGTTCTTTCTCAGCAATTCTTCCTCCATGATGTAGCACGGAGAGGGGAAACAATTGAAATCTATCATAAATAGTATTTTTTCATTTAACCGATAATCTTAAAACGGGCAAAGCGCAATAAAAGTTGCTTGTCGCCCGCATTCTTGAAATGAATAGTCGCTTTGGCATTATCGCCATTGCCTTCTACCTTCATCACTTCTCCCAGTCCAAAACGTTCGTGCTCGATAAGCTGTCCCGGCTGCACAGCCATTGCCGAAGCGGAAGACGGCGCGGCAGGTGACACGGACGGAGTCACCCGTTTCAGATTGCGCGGCACGCTCGGAGCAATAATCTGTTGCTTGGGACGCTGGGGAGTTTCCTTTCCAGCGTTATACGACGCTTCCTTCCCAGCATTATACAATGACTCGCGGGCATGAGGCGAACGAGAGAACCCGCTACTATTTTCCCTACGGAAATGTACCGCCTCTTCATCAATCTTACTGCCCAGCCCCGCATCCTGGGGCAAGCGCAGGAAGCGGATATCAATGTCTTTCAGAAAACGGCTGGGACTGCCGAATTCCATTTTTCCATAGCGGAAACGGGTGCGGGCATACGAAAGGAAACAATGCTCCTCTGCACGCGTAATGGCCACATAGAACAAACGCCTCTCCTCCTCCAACGCACGAGGAGAATCTCCCACCATACCGCTGGGGAAAAGATTTTCTTCCATTCCCACCACAAATACATTTCTAAATTCCAGTCCTTTGGCAGAATGGACGGTCATAAGCGTTATTTTCTCATCATCCTCATTGTCCGAATCCTGGTCAGTCAGCAATGATACTTCCGATAAAAAGTCTGTCAGTGAAATATTAGGATTACCCTCTTCCAAGCGCAAAGCACAGAAATCGCTCATGCCATTCACTAATTCCTCAATATTCTCTTTACGGCTCAGGTTCTCTGGCGAATTGTCCTGGCAGACATCATTAATAATGCCGGATTGACGGATAATCTCCGTACCAATCTCATAGGCATTCTTCTCCATTACCCCTTCTATAAATCCACCGATCAGGTCACGGAAGCCCTGCAGTTTAGAGTGCGTGCCTTTATTTAAATTCAATCCATACGTCAGCGGCTCACAGAGCACAGCCCAAAGACTGATATTATTTTCCGTAGCAGCGGTGATAATTTTGCCTACTGTCGTATCACCGATGCCACGTGCCGGATAATTGATAATACGCTTGAACGCTTCCTCATCATTAGGATTTACCACCAGACGGAAGTAAGCTATCACATCCTTTATTTCTTTGCGCTGATAAAAAGACAAACCGCCATAAATGCGATAAGGCATACCCCGCTTACGCATAGCTTCCTCAAACACACGGCTTTGCGCATTGGTACGATAAAGTATGGCGAAATCCGAATAGGCGTAATGCTCCGAACGACGCAACTCAGCAATCTTATTGACTACAATATCTCCTTCTTCCACATCACTGTATGCCTGAAACACACCGATGGCTTCCCCTTTCTCCTTTTCAGAGAAGACCTCCTTACGTATCTGTCTCTCATTCTTTTCAATCAAACTGTTGGCAGCGCAGACAATGGTTTGCGTAGACCGATAGTTCTGCTCCAGCTTGAATACTTTCGTATTGGGGTACACTTTTGTAAAATACAATATATTGTCAATATCCGCCCCCCGGAAAGAATAGATACTCTGCGCATCATCCCCTACCACACACACGTGCTGATGCTCCTTTGCCAACTGCAACACAATACTGTGCTGGGCATAGTTGGTATCCTGATACTCATCTACCAGAATATACCGGAACTGTTCCTGATAACGTGCCAGCACTTCGGGGTGATCCCTGAACAATATAAAGGTATAAAAGAGTAAATCGTCAAAATCCATCGCATCCGCCTGCCTGCAACGATCCCAATAACGATGGTAAATATCCCGGATAGCAGGCATCTTGGCGGCACAATCCCCTTCATAAGCCTCCTTGTTGGCAGCATATCCCGCAGGGGACACCAGGTGGTTTTTCGCATTGGAGATGCGTGCCTGCACACTGCCCGGCTTATACACTTTCTCATCCAGCCCCATCTCCTTAATGATAGAGCGCACCAGACTCTTGCTGTCCGCCGTATCATAGATAGTAAACTGCGAGGTAAAACCGATGCTCGCCGCTTCCGCATGCAGGATGCGCAGGAAGATGGAATGGAATGTACCCATCCACAAATGACGTGCCCGCTGTTCTCCCACCTGCCGGGCGATACGCTCTTTCATCTCACGGGCGGCCTTGTTGGTAAAAGTCAGCGCCAGGATATTCCAGGGCTGATAATCATTTTCCAGCAAATAGGCTATTTTATAGGTCAGCACCCGTGTCTTCCCGGAACCCGCACCGGCTATCACCAGCGACGGACCCTCGTTGTAGAGCACTGCAGCGCGCTGTCCTTCATTCAATTCTTCGATATAATTCGTATTCATGTATGCAAAATTAAAAGAATCTTTTTATATTTGTACAATGTTATTCTAACTAAAATCACAGAGGACTATGGAACAAATCAAAAATATGCGACTTTATATTTCTTTTATGTGCCTGTTGGCATTCTTGTGCGCCTCACCTGCAATGGCGCAAAAGCAGAGTAAAGTAGAAAAACTCTTGAAGTTTCTGGTAAACAACGAGAATGACAAGTTCACAAAAAACCGTGACAAATTAGACACAGAAACCGCAACCGCCTTTGAAGCGGAAGTCAAGCTGATCGACCTGTGCGACCAGATATGGAACCAGCAGGAAGTAACCGTAGCCAAGGATTATTTCCAGGCTTATGTGGATGCCGCCAAAGGCAGTTTCCTTTCCATTTGCCAGGAAGCCGGCGTAGATCCCGGCGCCATCCGCAAACGTATGGAGAGCAGCATCAGCGCCATTCTGGATGAATATCCCAACAAGCTGGTCTATTCCGGCACATTGGTAGAAGCCGTCAAGGCATCCGGATACGAATTATCCGATGAAGTCAGCAAACATCTCTATGATGTGCATGAAGAGGAATTGTGGAAAGACTTCGTGCGCAACAAGAACATTCCGAAATGCGAAAAATATCTGACTGAGTATGCAGATGGCAAGTATAAAGCAGAAGCCATGATAGAATACAATCGTCTGTTGTTCCAAACCGTACAGAAATCACCATCCGCCAGCAATTTTAAGAGATTCTTTGATCATGACCGTCTCAATACATTCTTCGACGGACGTTCCAAGCGGGAGTCCATGGCGCAAGCCCTCTCCCTCTACGACGATTATCTCTACGGAAATATCTGCAAAGCGCAGGCCATCGCTTCCATCAAGCAAGCCATTGCGGAATACGAACAGGCTTCTTATCTGAGCCCGTCCGACAAGAAATATACGAATACATTGGAGTACAAAAAAGACAGTATCGACTATGAGACTTTGAAGCTGGAAGTGAATTCCCCAAGCAAACTGGGGCTCATCAAAGAGTATCTCCAGACTCATAAATACAAGGAATTCCGCGATAAAGCCAATAAGCTGCGTGTGCCTTTCGAGCAACAACTGGTGTGGAGCAACCCCACCGTCATCCAGTCCTACAGCCGCGGACTCCTGATGAAGTCCAACGAAATGAAAGATGGAAAGAATACTCAAAAGACCTACACGTATGACGAGAATGGAAGGCTGGTAAGCATCAAGGAGGTTATAGAAGATAAAGGAACCACCACCCTGCAGACCAACTTCCTCTACAACCCGCAAGGCAATTGCGTAGAAGAGGTGCAGGTGAACCAAAGAGGCATGAAGGAGGTTTATAAGCGCCTCCGCACTTTCAGCACGCTGGGCATAGTGCTTACCGATTCCACTTTCCACCAGAACGGAAAACTGACCGTGAGAAAATATCATCCGCAACTCAATCTTCCGACGGAAGAAACAAACTATGAGAAGAATGTTCCGGTATCCTCCGTTGTCAACCAATACGGCAAGAACGGGCAGATAGTGAAACGGGAGGAAACTTTCCCGCTGATGAAAGACCCGCTTCCTACCCAGGTGAGCAAACAAACCGACGTGTACGAGTACGACCCTTACGGCTACCTGACTAAGATTACGTTTGAAAAGACCCTTGTCAACAGTGAAAAGACCAGCGGTTCACTCATCTTCCTGTATGATGAGTTCGGTAATCAGATAGACAGTAATGCTTATTATGAATATGACAACACCGGACGCTGGATACAAAAGACAGACCGGGGAGATGCCAAGAATACAGAGAAAATACAAGTAATTTATCAATAGGATGTCGAATTAGAACAACGACTCCCCTTTATGATGCAAATAAAAAAGCTGCCCATTGTGTGGCAGCTTTTCTATTTTTCTTCTTTCTCTACGCCAAGCGTTGGGCAATCTCCTGAATGGAGAAGGAACCGTCCAAAACACGTACCTGAATCTTTCCGTGCAACAAGTTGAAGAAGAAATCAGCCACTTTCTCCGGAATGATTTCACAGAGTTCCCCATTTGCACCGACTCCCAGGTCATAGGTTTTCAGCAACTGGCTTCCCAATGCAGTAGCCCCTATCAGGAAGTGATTCCGCAGCTTATCCACATTGACCAAATCGGCAGCCAACACTTTTCCCACTACCGAATAACAATGCACCAACACTTTCTCATCTCCTTCAAAAAGCTGGGATTCCTGTTCGTCGGAGTAAGTGTTCATCTCTATGATACCTGTACTCTCCATCTCGGGGGTTCCTGCATAAAGGGCGCCCAAGTCCGCCAGACTCAGATTGAACAGACGGGTCTCGCTCATGACCTGCATCTCTTCGCCACTGAAAGCACTGGGCAACAGTAGCTTTATATCTCCGCTCACCGATACCTGCTTTGCATTGAAAGTCCCTACAATACAGTCTTTCATATTCAGTTTGGCCGTAGCGAAAACACCGCCCAGCACAATACAGTCTTCCAGTATGACCTCATCCGCAAATATGCTTCCGGCAACAAAAGTATTGCACAACTTGACTGTCTTTCCGTTAATGTCAGCCATGAACATCAGACGGCAATCACGGGCATACGACACCAACGAGTCCGAGGTAGCCACCGTCTTACGCAGGATAATGTTCCCTTTCGCATTATTACTGATATGGAACTCCAGTTTGGTGAACACCGCACCGCGTATTTCCACATCCCCATTTTGTATTTCCAGCTTGCGGGCATATACAGCCCCTTCTACGATAGTATCATTTTGTATCAGCACATCCCTCTCCAACTCAGCGGATGTGCGGGGGAGAATAGAACCTTTTACCAGGTTTTCACTTAATATCACTCCATTCTCCAGACTTATCACTTTCAATTCTTTCATAACTTTACTTCTATTTTATAGAACACAAGTAACGGCATCTCACGATAAAAAATCTCCGGCAAGTTTCCTCATCATCCCGGCTACCCGCTTGTCGTGTTCCGAAGAACCTAATCTTTGAATCTCTCTCTCCAGATGTTTTCCGATGCGCTGCTTATCCTCTTGCGTCATGGCAGGTATGGATGCTTGCTGAACATTCTGACGTACTTTCCAGTCATTGACTCCCATACGTGCGGTTTGCTCATTCATCACGATCTCAGTTTCTTTTCCGCCACCGACACCGGTTTTCTCAACAACAACAACCGGCAACATCCAACGGGCATTTCTGCATCCGCCAATCAGCACATGTTCTATATGACTGGCCAGTTGCTTTTGTCCGAGCAAGTATTGCTTGGCACTCTCTATCAATCCGGCAGCCCGCTGCTTCACTGTGATAGCAGAAATATGTGCCTGTACATCCAACTGCTCTTTATGCCCCACCAATGCCATTGCCGAAAGAGAAGAGTCCGTGTTGCGCAGCTGTTCCTTACTGCTGCTTTCTACAAAACGGAAGCAAGGTTCCATCAGCATGTGGATGCGTTGCAGCAATTCACGGTCCAGATTCTCAAAGACACCGGAATAGCGGGTGGTCAGGATGTCATAATCATCTTCCATCACCGATTTACGGTTGGCCAGCTCTTCGGACTGAGACTGCAACTCGCTATATACGGCTTCTACATTGGAACATTCCTCCATGTTCTGTATATCCAGGCTGGCGGTTATATATCCCAGAAAACCTTTAGATATACGTTTGCCAATCTGCTGCGTGCTGGCTATCTTATGGGCAACCTCGGCCGCATTGCACGCCACAACAGAGTTGCGCAAACTCTCGATGTGCTTGCTGCAATCCTGTACGCTGCTATTATAAGGATGGTCGTCTATCTCCAGATAGATATCAATCGGTTCTTCCAGAACAACGGTCTTGGAAGCTGACTTATCGCCTACGGTAAGTGTCACAGTTTCACTTTTCCGTATCACGTCATGCAGGATATGTCTTCGTCCTCCCATAATCAGCCCTCCTTCGTGTTAAGCCAGGTTTCATTCCGGGCTATGAGTTTCTTCATGTTCTCTTTCACCCTTTCACTAAGGTCGGAAGTTGCAATCAGGCGCTCAAGCTTCCCGGCCACCATCCGCTGAGACTCCATCGAGATGTTTTCCCATCCGCTGCTTTCAATCTTACGCTCCATGCCTTCACGTATCTTCATGCAGGAGTGTTGACCGATAAGTTGCTCCAATCCCGAAGGTAGTTTAGTTTCCATAACTTCTCCCGCATCTCCCCGTTTCACCAACAAGATGGCCGGTAAATATCGAAAGACGGATTTGCCAACAAACGAATTCAACTTGATTTTTTGCATCTTGGCACTCTGCTGTTTGCAGGTGGTGAGGAAGTTGGTCATTTGTGCAATCAAAGCTTGCGCATTGTGCTTGACGTGTGCGGCGGCAATAGCCTGAGAAGTGGACAAAGATTCGGTTTGGTTGACCGGTACAGAAGCTATCTGATAGTAGACGCGGTTCAGGGTGTGCGTTATGTCCTGCTCACAAAAGCGAATGACGGGTTTATCCAGCTCATGAATACGATTGTGAAGAGCTGTGTCCAGTCCTCTGAACAGTTTGGAATAACGCCCTGTCAAAATCACAAAGTCATCATCCATTCTCTTTTTCAAATCAAGCAATGCGCCCCCCTGCTCCTCCAGCTCAGAGAAATACGCATTCACAGCGCTCAATGCCGTAGCATTTTTCTGTTCTATCTGCGAAGCGACCAGTGAGAAGAAGCCTTTATTCAGCCTTTTGCATAGTTTGTTCGTAGCATCCCTCTCAGCGGCTATGACTGCTGCCTCCATAGCAACAACTGCTGTAGTGACCCCACTGACCTTATCAGATACGGTATCTATCTTATTGGCCATGTCGCGGGTATCGACTGTAACATCATATTTTGCCATAATCTTTAATTTTCAAATTTATGAATGCTATTTATCCTTTTCAAGATCACTTAAATCGTCCAAATCATCCAGATCGCTCAAGTCATCCAGGTCGTCCAGACCACTCAAATCATCCATTTCATCCGAAACTTCAGGAGTTGCAGGGGTTTCGGGGATAACAGGGGCTTCGGAAGCAACAGGAACTTCTGAAACAACAGAAGTCTCGGAAGCAACAGGAGCTTCGGAAGCAGCAGGAGTCTCAGATTCTTTCGGAACTTCCGCTTCCTCTGAAGTCTCTGACATTTCAGGCTTTGCCGCTTCTACATCAGGGCTCATTCTGATTGTTTTTTCAGCTTCTTCCATATGTTGGGGAGCATACACCGAATATTCCATCGCGTCGCTATCATCCACCAGTTCAGCATGATGATCCAACGTTGCCTCCTGGCTGTTTTCTGCAATTTCCTGCAAGGAATCGGTAGCTACCCGCGCTATATCCAAAGACATATACTCTTCCACACATTCTTCAACGGCAGGAGCCGGCGGCATATTGGAAGCAAATGCATAGAATGGATTGATACTTGCCAAAGGACGGCGCCGGTCATCCAACAGGGCTACATTATCATTGGCGTCCACTATTTTCTTTGCCATTCCGTCGCGAAGGCTGGCATCGAAATACTCAATATATCCATATTCTTTAGCCTTCTTATTAATATCACCCTGCAAAAACTTCATGTATTCTTTAAACTCTTCCTGAATTTGCTTGAAGTCATCGGACTGCTCGGCAAACTGTTTCGCATTTTTGCCCAACTGATCTACTTCTTCCAACTCCTGGGTATCTCCATCCATCATCTGTTGCAGCATGCGGGATTTCATCCGGTCGAGACGTTCAAAGGTGGATTGCGCGGCAAGAAGCTTTGTCAGATTACTACGCATAATGTTGATGAGGTCGTCACCCGAAGTCCGGTTACGTCCGTAGAAGTCCTGGGTTTCACGATGCCACTGGTTCAGATAATCACGCTTCTGATTATCAATGTCATTGTAGATATCCAAACGGTTCAGGCGTGTCTCTGCCAACAGGTTTTGCACGATAGGCGCCACAATTTCCTCTTGTATCTGACTGATACCATAAGGCATTGTCGTGCGGCTGCCGTCTTCCGCAACCCATGAATGGTCTTTCATGTCATAACGCACACGCGAACTTTCTTTCAGTTGGAAAGGTGTATAGTTCTCAACCGTATCGCGAAAGTTAAAGTTTGTCTGGCGGATTTTCTCCAGTTCATCCTTTTCCAGCTTCGGCGAATAATGGTTATGGGACGTTTTCAGGATAGTAAACAATAACTGATTGGAGCTATCCACCAGTGAATTAGTCGATTTTACCTTTGCTGCAGCGATGGTCTGCACAGCATACCCCACATTTGAAATCAAACGGCGTAATACATCTTCAAATTGCTCGCTCTGGTCGGACAGAGAACGGCGCATGGCATTCAGTGAATTAAATTGTTCTATTTCCTTATCATACGCTGCCGTATCAAATACATTCAGCACAGGCGCTCCCGATGGGTTGGCCGTACCATATTCATTCAAATAAGAAATGACAGGCGAATCGGGAGGGATTACAGGCATTCCCACAGAAACCGTATGCAAGTCAGACAGGTAATAAGCACTGTCGCGCAGATTACGATCCATACGTCCAAAGTAGTCATAGAACTTCACTTTAGGTATAGATGTTGAATAATCTTCTGTGGAAACCTCTTCCACTCCCTTGCTTTCCTCTACCAAAGGAGCAGTGGTAGAGAGTTCGTCCAGTTCCCGCAGTTTTTCTGAAAGTGCTCCCTGGTTATTGACTAATTGCAGTTCGAAGTTCTGTACCGGGCTGTTTCCCGTATGGTCGATTACAAAACTCTTATTCTCAAAAGGAACCTGACTGGCAACAGGAACATAAACCACTCCCATCTTCTCAATCTTATAGTCCCTGAATATCTGTTGATGCTTATTCTCCAACTCTTTCAAGTCCACCCCGACATCTTCTATCGATTTACCGCTGGACTTAAACATCTTATAGTTTTTTATTCCCCAATAGAGGCCTCCCACGGCAATGGCAATACTAAGCCATCCTATCACCGCTATCAATGCAAGTCCGACAACAAGAATTCCAATTCCCACATACATTTGCGTCTGGGCTTTTTTCTTGCCCGCAGCATTGAGCGTAAGTGAATTCTTTAATTCTCCCATCTCCTTTTCCAATTCTTCCTCTTGCGACACTATCTTTTCCGCCGCATCTTTATAAAAATCAAAAAGGATTTTCGCTTGATCCTGATACAAGTCTTGCGAAGAAGAAAAAACCTTTCCTTTCATACCTGATATGTTTTTTATAGTAAATAAATAAAATAAGATCTGCGTTTCTAATTGTAACCTAATTCCAGCAGTTTGCGTTCAGCCAGCGCAAAGCCCTTCGCCTTGGATTTCCGATACCACATAACGGCCTCAAAGATATCGATACCAACCCCTTTTCCCGTTTCATACATGAGGCCGAGGCAATACTGCGCTTCTGCATTTCCGGCATTGGCCAAAGAGTGATAAATATCGAATGCTTTCTTGTAGTCACCATTTTGGGTTGCCTCCCTTGCTGCTTCCAGCGAATTGACCTGAACTTTCTTCTCTACCTTTGCCGGTTCTGCTTGCTGTTTCAGTTTATCTGCAGGAGTTTTTGTCTCGGGCTGAGATGTAGATTGAGGCTGCTGCTCCGCTTTGGGCTCCTCCTTTTTCGGCTCGACAGCTTTAGGCGCAGGAGTCGTTTCCGGTGCAACGACCGGTGCAGTAGCTACAGTGTCTTCTGCCACAGCCGTTGTATCTGCTACAACAACCGGAGTGACAGGAGGTTGTTCAGACTTTGTTCTGGTTACAAAATACACACAGACTGCAACGAGAACTAACAGCACACAGCTACCTATTATATAAAGAGGTTTCTTGGATTTCTTTTGAACATCAGGAATATCTTCCTTTCTTTCGGGTTCATATTGTTTGATTTCAGGCTCAGGCTGTTTGATTTCGGAATCAGGCTGTTTTACTTCAGAGTCAAGTTGTTTCGCTTCCACTTCCGGTTCTTTCATTTCGGATTCCGTTGTTTCTACTCCGATTTCCGACTGTTCTATTTCAGGTTCAACAGGTTGTACTTCCGGCTCAACAGTTTCAGCAACAGGCTCGCTTTGCTTAACTTCCGAATCATCCCCTACAACCTCAGGTTGGTCAGGCTCAACCTCTGTTCCAGAAGAGCCAACCTCAACTTCAGAAGAGTCAACCTCAACTTCAGCCGACGTTACCTCCGATTGAATTGGTTCCGGGTCGGACACTATTAACTCGGTTTCGGGTTCAGCAGGTTCAACCTCAGGCACAATCTGTTCAGCTTGCCCTACATTCTCTTCCAAACGTTCCGAATCATCCTGTTGAGATTCAGCTTCTTCCTGCACAGGTATAGATTCCGGCACAGGTTGTTCTTGTTCAAAGTCATGCAAATCAGGTTCTGCTGCAATCAGCTCTATTTCCGGTATACTCTGTTCTACTTCCTCCAGCAATGATATCTCTACAGGAATATCCAACAACACAGGCTCCTTTCCTGCTTTCCTATAAAACGCGTCCAATACTCCCCGGATAACGCTAAAGTAATAAACCTCCTCCTTAAACAACGACGGATAATTCAAATATAGTTGTTCTGCTATTTTCCAATACGCATCTTTATCAGAAGTATTGTCACAAGCTGCAAACCATTCATTCGCCTCTTTCAATAAAGGCAAGAAGCGCAGATTAATCCTAAGCACCTTCAGTTTTAGCACATTCAGGAAGTTCGCTTCACACAAATCAGCATATTCATTCAGATACTTCACCAATTTAGGCACCTTATCGGTATAAGGTTTTATCTGGGTACGCAACTTGTTTATAGCCATCTGACAGGCCTCTCCATCAGCCTGGGGCTTCTTGAAGTTTTCGGCAAGTACAGCCCATTCCGGCGCTATCTTCTTTAAAAGAACATGCTCCGCATTTTTCTGAAGAGCAGTCCGCAAAAGCTGAAAACGCTCTGCATCTTTCAGGTTCAACACAAACTTCTGAGGAAGTAAGTCTTTCCTGATAGCCTCTAACATAGCTACCAGTGAAACATTGTCCACTTCCAAAGCAGCAGCAATCTTTTCGCATTCCCTCAAAGTGAAACGTCCGTCCCTCTCAATTATAATCCGACGAATTCTGGTTATCTCATCCAACAAATATGCTCTATCCATAATATCAAATTCATAAAAAGTCTCTAAAAATACATATTATTTTCACCAAAACAACTTTTTTTCCAACTTTTCCGCACGTACAGTTCTATTTATCACGGTTTTCCGTGACAACCCACATGACAACTTCAAAAAAGTTTTATTGATATGAAAGAACATTTGCAGCTTATCAAACGTTATATTAGCAGAAACATAATTCAAGACAAATTTATGAATACGTTATTAACATCTTTAATGCTTATAATTATGACTCACGAAATGCCTAAACTTCCGTATGCAAATAATGCATTGGAACCTGTAATCAGTCAGCAAACCATAGATTACCATTATGGTAAACACTTACAAACATACGTAAACAACCTCAATAACCTGGTTCCGGGTACAGAGTATGAAAACAAGGATTTAGTGACTATAGTAGCCACTGCACCGGATGGAGCTATATTCAATAATGCCGGACAAGTTCTGAACCATACCCTCTACTTCCTGCAATTCTCCCCGAAACCCGCTCACAGCGAACCTACCGGGAAATTGGCAGAGGCCATCAAACGTGACTTTGGAAGTTTTGATAACTTCAAAAAAGAATTTGCTGCCGCTTCTGTAGGCTTGTTCGGCTCAGGTTGGGCTTGGTTGTCAGTAGACAAGAATGGCAAACTGCACATCACCAAAGAGGCTAACGGCAGCAATCCTGTACGTTCAGGTCTCACCCCGTTATTGGGCTTCGATGTTTGGGAACATGCTTATTATCTCGACTATCAAAACCGTCGTGCCGATCATGTAAATGCCCTTTGGGGAATCATTGATTGGGACGTAGTGGGCAGCCGAATGAAATAACAACAACATCATAAACTCTTTTTTAACGCACCTGCGGGAACAAGCACTCCCAAAGGTGCGTTTGTGTATCCGGTTCTAACATATTTTAAAGAAAAACCTTTCACACTGAAAGCATTTATCATTAACTTTGCTAAACATAAACGTTTAACAAAAGAAATGAAGCTCATTGTAGTCACAACACCCACATTTTTTGTGGAAGAAGACAAGATTATCACGGCGCTTTTTGAAGAAGGGCTGGATATTCTGCATCTGAGGAAGCCGGAAACACCTGCTATGTATTCCGAGCGACTTCTGACGTTGATTCCCGAAAAATATCATAGACGAATTGTCACTCACGAACATTTCTACCTGAAAGAGGAATTCGACCTTATGGGCATTCATTTGAATACACGTAACCCGAACGAGCCGCACGACTATTCAGGTCACGTCAGTTGCACTTGCCATTCCGTAGAAGAAGTAAAAAGCAAAAAACATTTTTATGATTATGTATTCATGAGTCCGGTGTATGATTGCATCACCAAACAAGGGACTCTTTCCGGTTACACACCCGAAGAATTGCGTGCAGCAGGAAAAGAAAGGATTATCGACACGAAAGTCATGGCTCTAGGAGGAATCACTCCCGACAACATTCTGGAAATAAAAGATTTCGGGTTTGGCGGTGCGGTTGTACTGGGCGACTTATGGAGTAAATTTAATGTCTGCACCGACCGGGATTATCTGGGCATCATCCGTCACTTTAAGAAACTAAAGGAAATGGCAGATTAAAAGCCGGACTCTATCAATCAGAACTTCCCGTATTCTTTGTACTCTATTCCGGCAGGTAAAGTAAAGTAGAACGTAGAGCCTTCTCCTTTCTTTGATTCCACGCCAATACCACCACCATAATGCTCTACAATGGATTTTGTGATAGAGAGCCCTAAGCCTGTACCACGGATATTGTAGTTCATTTTCACAAAACGCTCAAAAATGGCCCGACGACTGTCTTCGTCAATGCCACATCCCGTATCAGCCACATAAAAATAAAAGTTATTATTGCTCAGACGACGATACCCAATCTTGACACTACCCTGTTCCGTAAACTTCAAGGCATTCTTTACCAAATTGTTGACCACCTGTGCAAAACGTATCCGGTCTATCATCAAACGGCATTGAGGCAACTTCTCTACAAACTCCAGCAGAATACCCGATGGCCGAGGATGCGCATTCTCAACTGCACATATTTCATCAATCAGAGCGTTCACATCTACATCCCCGTCATTATATTCTATCGTATTGGCTTCTATTTTCGAGAAATCCAACAGGTCATTAATCATCTGAACAAGAAAGTCCTTATTGTCATTAATCTCTTTCAGGAAAAACATACGCTCTTCCCTACTCAGATTGTCAGTCTCTGCAAGTATGTTCGTAAAACCTACAATGGCATTAAGCGGAGTACGTATTTCATGCGTCATGTTGGCGATAAAAGCATTCTTCAACTGGTTGCTTTCTTCCGCCACTTCATTCAATTGTCGAAGAGTCTTCAAACGCTTGGTCTTGCTAATGGACACAATAATCATAATGACCAAAAGCAACAAAATAATTATTCCAAAACAAAGCAATAATATCTCATTTCTATGGATGAAATCTGTAGTGTTCAAAGCGTATAATGCGGAAAGGTCCGGCTTCATAAAGTTGGTTATTAAAAGATTATATAATCTAATGGCTTAAATGACGACAAATATACTAAAAAAAACAAATAGTTGATTATTAGATACATGTTTTTCAAAAAAAGATAGGCTGCAAACCTATCTAAAAAAGGTTTACAGCCTATAAATATAGATTTTCAGAAGTATTTTACTTCAAGTCTTCAATAGCCGCCTGAGCCGCCGCAAGGCGTGCAATCGGCACTCTAAATGGGGAACAACTAACATAATTTAACCCTACCTTATGGCAGAATTTTACAGATGAGGGTTCACCACCATGTTCACCGCAAATACCGCATTTCAAGTCCGGACGGATAGCACGGCCTTTTTCTGTAGCCATACGCACCAACTGACCTACACCATTCTGGTCAAGCACCTGGAACGGATCTACTTTCAGAATCTTCTTTTCCAGATAAACCGGAAGGAACGAAGCGATATCGTCACGTGAATAACCGAATGTCATCTGTGTCAGGTCATTGGTACCGAATGAGAAGAACTCGGCAGAAGAAGCAATACGGTCAGCCGTCAATGCCGCACGAGGAATTTCGATCATTGTACCTACCTTGAAGTCAATACTGTCACCTAATTCTCCGAAGAGGGCAGCGGCTTCTTCACGGATTACTTTTTCCTGTTCTTTGAATTCATACAAGATACCGGTCAGCGGAACCATGATTTCCGGATGGGTTTCCACGCCTTCCTTCTTCAGTTCCAAAGCTGCACCCAAGATGGCGCGTGTCTGCATCTGGGTGATTTCAGGATATGTATTACCTAAACGACATCCACGATGTCCCAGCATCGGATTATGTTCACAAAGCGATTCTACACGTTGCTGGATATATTGCAGGCTAACACCCATGGCATCTGCCATTTCCTGTTGTCCTTTCAAATCGTGGGGAACAAACTCATGCAAAGGAGGATCAAGCAGACGTACAGTCACTGGACAACCTTCCATGGCCTTGAAAATACCCTTGAAGTCAGCTTGCTGATAAGGTAAAATCTTGGCTAAAGCCTTACGGCGTCCTTCTGCATTTTCTGCAAGGATCATCTCACGCATTGCTTTAATCTTCTCACCTTCAAAGAACATGTGCTCTGTACGGCAAAGACCGATACCTACCGCACCGAAATTACGTGCAACCTCAGCATCGTGAGGAGTATCGGCATTCGTACGTACCTGAAGTTTCGTATATTTATCAGCCAGTTCCATCAATTCTGCAAAATCTCCGGAAAGCTCGGCAGCTTTTGTTTCCACCTGACCTTTATAAACCACGCCTGTACTACCGTTCAAGGAAATATAATCACCCTCTTTCAGCAGAACACCGTCTATTTCCACAGTACGGGCTTTATAATCAATATTCAATGCACCGGCACCTGACACACAGCATTTACCCATACCACGAGCAACTACCGCCGCATGAGAAGTCATACCACCGCGGGCAGTGAGAATACCTTCTGCAACTGCCATACCGGCCAAGTCTTCGGGAGAAGTTTCGATACGCACCATCACAATACGCTTACCGGCAGCGTGCCATTCGGCAGCATCGTCCGCAAAGAATACAATCTGCCCTGTAGCAGCACCCGGAGATGCGGGAAGACCGCGTGTCAGAACTTTCGCTTGCTTCAAAGCCGACTTATCAAATACCGGGTGAAGCAATTCATCCAGTTTATTGGGTTCACAACGCATCAATGCAGTCTTTTCATCAATTATGCCCTGATGGAACAAATCCATTGCAATCTTCACCATGGCAGCACCGGTACGTTTACCGTTACGGGTCTGGAGGAACCAAAGCTTACCTTCCTGAACGGTAAACTCCATATCCTGCATATCTTTATAATGATTCTCCAACTTAGTTTGCAGCATATCCAGTTCTTTATAGATTTCCGGCATAGCCTCTTCCATTGACGGATATTTAGCTGCTCGCTCTTCTTCGCTGACACCGGCCAGCTCTGCCCAACGTTGCGAACCGATCTTTGTAATCTGTTGCGGCGTACGAATACCTGCCACAACGTCTTCACCTTGTGCATTAATCAGATACTCACCGTTGAATAAATCTTCACCTGTACCTGCATCACGGCTGAAGCAGACACCGGTAGCAGAAGTTTCACCCATAT
Source organism: Bacteroides stercorirosoris (assembly GCF_900142015.1). Lineage (GTDB taxonomy): Bacteria > Bacteroidota > Bacteroidia > Bacteroidales > Bacteroidaceae > Bacteroides > Bacteroides stercorirosoris. The sequence goes on along the minus strand of NZ_FQZN01000002.1, from coordinate 60,767 downwards.
TACCGAACACCATTGCCTGAACGTTGACAGCCGTACCCCACTCATCAGGTATACCTTCCATCTTACGATACAAGATAGCACGTTCATTCATCCAGGAGTTGAACACTGCGCAAACAGCACCCCACAACTGCTCGTAAGCACAAGCCGGGAAGTCTTTTCCGGTCTGTTCCTTAACGGCAGCCTTGAATTTCTTCACTAACTCTTTGAGGTCTTCCACTTCCAGTTCATTATCCAGCTTCACACCTTTCGCATGTTTCACTTCTTCAATGATAGCTTCGAACGGATCGATATCCTCTTTATTAGTAGGTTTCATACCCAACACCACGTCACCATACATCTGTACGAAACGGCGGTAAGAGTCCCATGCAAAACGGGCATTGCCTGTTTTACGTGTCAGTCCTTCCACTACTTCATCGTTCAAACCCAGGTTAAGGATGGTATCCATCATACCCGGCATGGAGGCGCGGGCACCCGAACGTACTGAAACCAATAACGGATTTTCTATATCACCGAATTTAGAAGACATCAATTCTTCTACTTTTGCGATAGCGCTTTCTACTTCGCTTTTCAACAGAGCAACAACTTTTTCCTGCCCCATCTCATTATATTCGGTACAAACCTCAGTCGTGATTGTAAAACCGGGAGGAACCGGAACCCCAATCAGGTTCATTTCGGCAAGGTTAGCACCTTTGCCCCCCAAAAGATTCTTCATGTCAGCCTTTCCTTCTGCCTGACCGTTACCAAAGGTATAAACTCTTTTTTTGTCCATAATATAAATTTAAGTTTCTCGATTGTGATTTTTTCTGTTCGCAAATCTAAGTATATTTCGCATACTAGAAAACTTTTTGAGAAAAAACTTTCTATCAAAATGCAATTTCGACATTGCAATCTTTAATATTTCACTTCATAGAGAGAAATCCCGAAAAAATGTCTATTTTTGCAGAATAATTTATTAGACTGGTGTAAAAGTGGCAAGAAATAGAAAAGAACTTCCCCTACTGGAGAAAGTGACAATAACGGATGTGGCTGCCGAAGGAAAAGCCATCGCAAAGGTTAATGATTTGGTTATTTTCGTACCTTATGTCGTTCCCGGAGACGTAGTAGACCTGCAAATTAAGAGAAAAAAGCATCATTATGCTGAAGCAGTTGCGGTGAAGTTCCACGAATATTCTCGTGAAAGAGCCGTCCCGTTCTGCCAACACTACGGTGTATGCGGCGGTTGCAAATGGCAAGTTCTCCCCTATTCCGAACAAATCAAGTACAAACAAAAACAGATAACGGACAACCTTACCCGTATCGGAAAAATAGAACTTCCGGAGATTTCCCCTATCCTCGGTTCAGAGAAAACACAGTTTTACAGAAATAAACTGGAGTACACATTTTCCAACAAACGCTGGTTGACGGAAGAAGAAGTGAAACAGAATGTGGTATACGATCAGATGAATGCCGTAGGTTTCCATATTCCCAACGCTTTCGATAAAGTATTGGCCATAGAGAAATGCTGGTTGCAGGATGATATCTCCAATCGCATCCGCAATGCCATACGTGACTACGCTTACGAACACAATTATTCCTTCATCAACCTGCGCACGCAAGAAGGTATGTTGCGCAACATGATCGTCCGCACATCTACCACCGGAGAACTAATGGTTATCCTCATCGCCAAAATAGAGGAAGAGGAAGAAATGCCGTTGTTCAAGCAACTCCTGCAATATGTAGCAGATACATTCCCCGAAATCACATCTCTTCTATACATTATTAATAATAAACGAAACGATACCATCACCGATTTGGATGTCTATACTTTCAAAGGTAACGACCATATTTTTGAAGAAATGGAAGGTCTGCGCTTCAAGGTAGGTCCTAAATCCTTCTACCAGACCAATTCCGAACAGGCATACAATCTCTATAAGATAGCACGCAATTTTGCCGGACTGACCGGAAAGGAACTCGTATACGACCTTTATACGGGTACGGGAACCATTGCTAACTTTGTTTCCAAACAGGCCCGCCAGGTTATCGGTATCGAATATGTGCCCGAAGCTATTGAAGACGCCAAGGTGAATGCGGAGATAAACAGTATCAAAAACACACTGTTCTTTGCCGGTGACATGAAAGATATGCTGACGCAGGATTTCATTAACGAATATGGCCGTCCGGATGTCATCATCACTGACCCCCCACGTGCAGGTATGCACCAGGATGTAGTGGATGTAATCTTGTTCGCTGAACCCAAGCGCATTGTATATGTAAGTTGTAATCCGGCCACACAGGCACGTGACCTGCAACTGCTCGATGTAAAATATAAGGTGAAGGCCGTGCAACCGGTAGACATGTTCCCGCATACTCATCATGTTGAAAACGTGGTATTGCTGGAATTAAGAAATGAAGATTGAGAATTGATCATTAATCACTAACCATTAATCACCATCAACGTGGCAAGAGGAAAATTAGTAGCACGAGCCCGCACTCAATATACGGACTACACAGTAAAGGAACCGATGGAACTTATGGAGTTTCTGGCAGCCAAAATGCCGGATGCCAGCCGTACCAAACTAAAATCACTGCTCAGCAAGCGGGTGGTGTTTGTAGATAGTGTAATAACCACTCAATACAATTTTCCGCTTAAACCGGGCATGAAAGTACAGATCAGCCGGGAAAAAGGGAAAAAGGAATTTCACAACAAGTTGTTGAAGATCGTCTATGAGGACGCTTATATCATTGTGGTAGAAAAGATGCAAGGTCTGCTGTCTGTTAGTAGCGAACGCCAGAAAGAACGTACGGCATACCATATTCTAAATGAATATGTACAACGCTCTAACGGACGTGGCAGCAGTGTTTATATCGTTCACCGCCTCGACCGCGACACTTCCGGACTGATGATGTTTGCAAAGGATGAAAAGACGCAACGCACATTGCGTGACAACTGGCATGATATCGTAACCGACCGTCGCTACGTAGCTGTAGTTGCGGGAGAAATGGAGAAGAATGCCGGTTGTGTGATATCCTGGCTTACGGACCGCACCCTCTATGTCTATTCCAGTCCGACAGACGATGGGGGACAAAAATCAATCACGCATTATCGTACGATCAAGCGTGCCAATGGCTATTCTCTCGTAGAACTGAATCTTGAAACGGGACGCAAAAATCAAATCCGCGTACATATGCAGGATTTGGGACATCCTATCGTTGGTGACGGACGCTACGGACTGGAAGATGTCAATCCTATCGGACGCCTGGCACTACACGCTTTTAAACTCTGTTTCTATCATCCGATAACGGGAGAGTTGATGCAGTTTGAAACACCTTATCCGAATGACTTTAAGAAGTTGTTTCTGAAGAAATAAAAAAAGCGGAACAAATGTTCCGCTTTTTTTAATATCTATATAATGTAATTGGTCCATCTCGTAGTCCATCTACATATAGTACACCGGACAACTCATCTCCAAAGACATATACATCATATATTTCCAGCAAAGGATAATCATTACCATAATCCAACGAAAGAATACCACCATTTATCACCCAACGAAAAGGTAATGAATATATAATTTCCCCATTTGGGTCATCATAATAGCATTGCGCATCAGTTCCAAAACCGTTCCCATCAAAATACAGCCCACTTTCCAACGGCCCATATCTGTCAGCAAATCCCAGATCTCCCACCCATTCATAACCAACAATACGATCAAAAACAGTTTCATCATCTTCACACGAAGTTAAACCTATTATAATACTTAAACATAGGAAAAGCGACTTCGTATATTTCAATATATTATTCATCAGCATACATTTTATTTATAATAACTTGCATCAACAAACATCACAACTATTCCATCCAATTTACCTGAGAGATTATGTTCACGCACCCACACATTATCAAAAAAGACACGATCATCAGCACCATAATCCAGTATCAAACCTTCCATAGTCTTATCTATCCAAGACCAATCAAAACGGTAAGAACTCTCATAAGGTTTACGCCCATCTTTCGGATTATACTTAAAGGTTTCTTTACCACTACCATTTCGCGAAAATTCAAGATAATGCTCACAAACCTCATTATTATCAGTCTCATACTCCTCTACCCAGATCTTACTACATAGCTTTTCATCACTATTCCTCAAATAATCATCCGTATAATATTCATCGCCGCACGACGATAACCCTACGACAATCATCAGTAAAAAAAGTATTTTTCCAACATTCAAAGTTTTCATAATTTATATCGTTTAGTTAATACTTGCGGACAAAAATACAAAAACATATCGTAATGTTTTAATATTTCGCCTGATATTTCTTGTAGAAGATCAGAAACAGAGTAAAACCAATCAAAGCAAAAGGTACTCCTGCCAATGCCGGATAGCGATAACCGGCACTAATAGCCACTCCACCGGCATAAGCCCCAATTGCATTACCCAGATTGAATGCCACTTGCACACAAGCCGCTCCTAACATCTCCCCTCCCTTAGCCACACGGATGATCAATACCTGCTCCGGACTGGACACTGCAAACAAACCTGCCGTGCAAAGACACATCAACAATGCGGATAACCATGGATAAGGCGACAAGAAAAATATCAGCAACAACACGATACAAATCATCGCTTGTACAACAGTTCCCACTTTCCCGGGAGTATAGCGGTCAGATAGCCGACCACTAATTAAATTCCCTACCACCATACCGAAACCGGCCAATACCATCAACCCGGTAATGCTCTCAGCACTGAATCCGGAGACATTCGTCAGCATTGGATTGATATAGCTATACCAACAGAAGACACCTCCATTCCCTAATGCCGTCGCACCCAGGATAAGCCAGGGAGCCGGTGTCTTCAGAAAACGGAACTGCCCTTTGAACCCCGTATCTTTCAATCCTTCTACATGAGGCACCCAGCGCCAGATATAATAAAGAATAATCACTCCCCAACAGCCTACCAACAAGAAAGTAACCCGCCACGAAATAGAATTGCTCAATGATGTACCCAGTGGAACCCCGAAAAGATTGGCAATAGTCATCCCTGCTATCATAATCGAAACGGCTTCTGAACCTTTCCCCTTATCAGCCAGTTTCTCCGCCACAATGGAGGCAACCCCGAAGTATGCACCATGAGGAAGCCCGGAAACAAAACGCGCCAGCAACAACACCCAATAATTAGGCGCCATTGCCGCACAGATATTCCCCACCACAATCAGTGTCACCAATGCTAATAGGATGTGTTTCAATGGATGCTTACGGGCCAAAATCAAGGTAGGCGCTCCCACGCAAACCCCTAAAGCATATGCAGAAATAAAATGCCCCGCAACGGGAATACTGAGACCCAGGTCCTTAGCCACATCGGGTAGAATACCCATCATGACAAATTCGGCAATCCCCAATCCCAAGGTGCCGAATGCTAATGCGATAAGACTCTTCTTCATACCTATTTTTACCTAAAAAACTAATCTTTTTACCGGGGTGCAAAGGTAGTACTTTTTTCATCTCAGTGATAAACTATTCAAGACTACATTTTGTTTTATAGATAAACAGAATACGAAAATGAAAACAATTATTATAAGTATATTTATGGCAATGACAGCAATCGCCTCCCAGGCACAGCAAAAGAGTTTCTATGACTTCACAGTCAAGACTATTGATGGAAAAGACTTATCCCTTTCCACCTTTAAAGGTAAAAAAGTGCTGGTGGTCAATGTCGCTTCCAAATGCGGATTCACTCCGCAGTATGCCAAACTTGAAGAGTTATATACCAAATATGGAAAAGATAATTTTGTAGTTATTGGTTTCCCGGCCAACAATTTTTTGAATCAGGAACCTGGAAGCAACGAAGAAATCAAAGAATTCTGCACGTTGAATTACGGAGTCACCTTTCCGATGATGGAAAAGATTTCCGTTAAAGGAAAAGATATTGCACCTTTATACAAATGGCTTACTACAAAAAGCGAAAATGGGGTTCAGGATGCCAAGGTAGGCTGGAACTTTCACAAATTTCTGATAGATGAAAACGGAAAGTGGGTAGCCTCGTATGGTTCGACAACAGATCCGCTATCAGAAAAGATAGTGAGCTGGATTGAAGAATAACTCCTATATCCGCCAATTTCAAGTTATTCAAATAAGAAGTCAGCCTATTGACAAAAAAGCCGGAACAACCCATTAGAGAGCATTCCGGCTACCAAAACAACACTATAAATAGTCTGGATATCGTTATTTCTTACAGCACCTTTTTATCTGTTCCACAATATAGGCCACATCTTCATCCGTCACCCAAGGACCGGCAGGAATACATAAACCCATATTAAACAAACGTTCAGAAACACCATTCACATAACGGGGGTTATGGGCATAAACAGGCTGAAGATGCATAGGCTTCCATAAAGGACGAGTCTCAACCCCTTGCTCATCCAGTTTACAGCGGACCTCATCATAGTTAGTACCCGTCTTAGCAGGGTCTATCAAGATAGTAGACAGCCAGTAATTAGCGTTGAAACGATCATCAGGATTAGACTTCAAAGTTATTCCCTCAATACCTTCAAATGCCTTTGCATAAAGGTCATGTACATGACGGTGATGCGCAATATGCTCATCCAATACAGTCATCTGACCACGACCGATACCCGCACAGATATTACTCATACGATAATTGTAGCCAATCTTTTCATGCTGGTAATGAGGGAAAGGTTCACGAGCCTGCGTAGCATAAAACATCGTTTGCTTCTTGGTGCTTTCATCAGGAACAATCAAAGCGCCACCACCCGAAGTAGTGATCATCTTATTACCATTAAAAGACAACACGCCAAAGGCACCGAACGTACCACACTTCTGTCCCTTAAACTCAGACCCTAAAGCTTCCGCAGCATCCTCCAGCACTGGAATATCATATTTAGCAGCTATTGCGCAAATCTCATCAATCCTGGCAGGCATACCATAAAGGTGAACCGGAAGAATAGCTTTAGGTTTCTTACCTGTCTTCGCGATTCTGTCCTTAATGGCTTCTTCCAGCAAAACAGGGTCCATATTCCAGGTATCTTCCTCGCTGTCTATAAACACGGGAGTTGCCCCCTGATAAGCAACAGGATTGGCTGACGCACAGAATGTAAACGACTGGCAGATCACCTCATCACCGGCTCCTACACCAAGTTGAATTAATCCCAGATGGATAGCTGCCGTACCAGCAGACAAAGCAACCACTTCCTTATTCTGTCCTACAAAATGTTTCAGTTTTTCTTCGAAAGCATTTACGTTGGGTCCCAAAGGAACAACCCAGTTAGTATCGAAAGCTTCCTTTATAAAAGCCTGCTCCTTGCCGCTCATGTGAGCAAGGCAAAGATAAATTCTCTTGTCCATTGAATTATTTGATTAAAAAACGATAAATAGAAAAGTAAGAGTATAAAAAGAAAGGTTATTTATGCCATAGATAATAAGGCACAAATAACCATTTTATGAAATTACAAATCTTTTCCAAATATTGTATAAATAATGATTTTAATATCATTCCAGAAAGACCAGTGATTCAAATATTCTATATTAATTCTCACTTTATCAGGAAACAGTACCTCGTCATTGTATTTTTGAGGATCTTCCTGTTGCGCTAATAATTCTTCTTCATTTCGGTATTTCAAACTAGCAGGTCCAGTGATACCTGGTTTTAACAATAGTACCCTTCTATTTTCACCTTCTAATTTATCAGCGTACCCCGGTACATCCGGTCGAGGACCGACAAAACTCATATCACCTATCAATACATTCCATAATTCAGGCAATTCATCCAATTTATATTTCCGCAATTTTGCTCCTAAAGGAGTAATACGACTCTCTCCTTGTACGGAGATTGAACTACCGGAATGGTTGATCATCATGGAACGAAACTTATACATGGTAAATAGTCGTCCGTGCTGCCCCACTCGCTTTTGAGTAAAAATGACAGGACCATCTGGCATTTTGATACGAATTAAAATGCCAACTAGTAATAAAACAGGAAACAAAAAAAACAAACCGAAAAGCGATACACCACGATCAAAAAACACTTTCAATAACATATCTAAAGTTTTTATCCCTTTCTACATATATTCAGTATCCCCATAAATGATCCCCAGCCATACGATAAATGTAATACAATAAAAGAACAGAACAGATAGTAAAAATTCAACTTTCTATTCAGACTAAGTGATAAACATATTGTAGATATACAAAGTGTGTATAGCAATAATGACAATAAAGTTACCAACACTAATGGCATATAAAATATAGATAACACTGTTGGCAGTAAAAGTGAAAGTAAAAAGAACAATGGAACAAAATGTCTGACGGACAATGAGCGGAACTGCTTAGTATAATATACAGTCAAGATATTCCATTTCCCATTCCCAAAATTATTCCTAGCCAATCCTTTAAAAGTTTCACGTGCCAAATAAGTACAGTATGTATCAGGAACTATAAAAATGCATCCACCGCCACGAATTATACGCTTATTCAGTTCTATGTCCTGATTTCGTATTAGTCTTTCATCATAGTCCCCATACTTCTCAAACACTTCTCTGCGCCAACAACCAAAAGGAACAGTATCTACATTCACTGCCTTGTCAACTCCCAACCGAAAAGTAGAATTACCAACACCAAACCTGTTACTTAATACCTCCTTTATGGCAAGCGTTTTTGAATTCCGATTTAGCACATCCGTCCGACAAGCCGCCCCCACATTATCCGCATTCAGTTCAAAAAGTTTTTTCTCCAAAACCGAGAAATAATTTATAGGATATTGAGCGTGGGCATCCAAACGCATTATCACATCACCTTTAGCTACCTTAATGCCTATATTCATTGCAACCGGGACTATTCGCTTTATGTTGTCAACCAAATGGATAAATGGATACTTCGTGGCATAATCCCCAATTATACCTCGAGTACCATCCTCACTCATACCATCCACGAATATTATTTCAAGTCTTTCCTTCGGATAGTCTTGAAGCAAAATAGATTGAATACAGACATCAATATATTTTGCTTCATTATATACCGGACAAACAACAGAGAGCATTACAATCTTCCGTCAATCATTTCACGATTCAGCATACCTTTCACATCATACACCACCCCATTCTCACATTTCAGGAAAGCACGTATATCCTCCTGTTTGAAGGCATCGTGCGCCACACCAAGAATCACGGCATCAAACTTACCTTTCAACTCCTCTAAAGATTTATTAGTCAGTTCAATCTCATATTCATACTTCACGTGCACGCCATTCGCCCACGGGTCATATACAGTGATGTTAGAAGTATATTCACTCAATGTAGAATAAATATCCACAATCTTCGTATTACGAATATCCGGACAATTCTCTTTAAATGTGATACCCAGCAACAGAATCTTCGCATCCTTCACCAGTACCCCTTTCTTGTTCATCAGCTTGATAACCTGATTAGCCACATAATCCCCCATACCATCGTTTAATCGACGAGCCGCTGACATCACTCGAGGAAGCACACCATATACCTGAGCCTTCTGAATCAAATAATAGGGATCCACACTGATGCAATGCCCCCCCACTAAGCCGGGTTTCAATTTGATGAAATTCCACTTGGAAGCGGCGGCATCTATCACATCGTTGGTATCAATGCCCATGGCATTAAAAATCTTAGCCAGTTCATTCATGAAGGCAATATTCACGTCTCTCTGCGAGTTCTCAATAATCTTCGAAGCCTCTGCCACTTTTATAGATGGTGCTTTATGTGTACCATTTACCAAAACAGAATTATACACCTCGTCCACGATGTCCGCAATTTCCGGTGTAGAACCTGAAGTCACTTTCTTGATTTTCTCCACTGTATGCTCCTTGTCACCCGGGTTGATGCGTTCGGGAGAATAGCCGGCAAAGAAATCCGTATTAAATTTCAAGCCGGATACCTTTTCTACTACGGGTAAGCACTCCTCCTCCGTTACTCCCGGATAAACCGTTGATTCATATACCACAATATCCCCTTTGGATATAACCTTACCCACCGTCTCGCTGGCACCCCACAAAGGCTTCAAATCTGGACGGTTATTCGTATCAACAGGAGTAGGTACAGCCACCACATAGAAGTTGCAATCCTTAATATCTTCAAGCTTTGTAGTGCAGATAAAACCATTATTTTGAATCGCATCCTGCAACAATTTATCCGCTACTTCCAATGTTGCATCATGTCCACCCATCAAGGCGTCCACACGCGCTTGGTTCATATCAAAACCTACTGTTTTATACTTTGTTGAGAAAAGACGAGCCAAAGGAAGCCCTACGTAACCGAGACCGATTACGGCAATTTTAATGTTTTGCATAATGATATGATTCGTTTGTATAAAAAAACTATTTTGAACATCTATTTAATTACTGATTTTATTTATTCAAGTTTATGGAATTACCAACATACCCTTGCAACCGCTGTTTTGCATATTCTACTGAATAATACTCACTCGTCCAATAAGCATGTTTCGACATTTGTAATCTCAGATGTTTGTCAAAAAGTATAATTTCTATTGCTTTCAAATAAGATTTTGCATTAAAAGTGTCACAAAGAAATCCATTTACACCATCTATAATAAACTCATCATTATATTTCCAATCAGATGCTATAATTGGTAATCCTACGGACAAAGCCTCAACCAAAATACCCGGACATCCTTCACCTTCATAATGTGACGGAAAAATCAAGACATCATATTGTTTCAATGTAAGCACTACCTCAGACGGTTGTAACTCACCTTTATACTCAAACATTGGATTATCTGATAAGTAGATATCAAAATAGTCATCCTTTTTCTGACCATAAAAATCAATCTTAACCATCTTAGAAAGACCTGAAGCACAAAGACATTTCGAAACTTCAACCAAAGTATCTAACCCCTTACTTTGTTCAATACGAGATAAAAAACAGATTATCAAGCTGTTACCCCCCCCGCAAAAGATATTATTCTATCTAATATAGGAGGCTGAAACTCTTTGCGTTTTATAAGAGCGTTAGCCTGCATAGTATGTAATAACCGTCTGTCCCTTTCTAGTAATATTACTTTATCTATCAATTTTTGCTGTCCATTCTCAAACGGAATGATAAATCCACTCCGTCCGTCCTCCACAAATTCATGAGAATGTTTCCATTCAGTAACAATCACAGGAATACCAGAGATATAAGCATCTACTACAGAACCTGGGAGACCTTCGGTAAAGTAATGTGTAGGAAGAAGCATCACATCATACTGGCTGATTGTATTATAAATCTCTGATGGTTGCAAGACACCCATATAATCCACAAATGGATATTTTGTAATGTTTTCCTCAAAAAATATTCTATCATCTTCAGATATGGGTCCAAAAAAAGTGATTGAAAACTTATCTTGTAGTTTATTTTTGGCGATATAGTCTGCAAGATCGAAAATCCAGTCCAAGCCCTTCATTTTGTTGACACGTGCCATAAATACCAGTCTCAACTTCTCTGAGTCGAAACGCTCAGGATCGAATTCAAAAAAACGGAAGTTTGGAAAGATATCCACATTTTGAAGGTGATAATATTGTTTCAACTCATTTTCCAAACGCTGTGTTTCGACATGAATACCTGCTATACGTTTGAGCATAAAACGATGAACAGGCATTTCTAATAAAAACTCTTTCAGCCATCCCCCTACCACAAAATAATGGATTTTAAAACGAAAGACAACAGATAAGCAGAAGACAAGAGGGAAAAATGATTTCAGATTATTTTGAGCCGGAAGATAAAACAGCATCCTACAGCAAATCATCTTCCAGAGTAACTTGACTATGCCAAGCCTGCGATATTTAATATCTTCTGTATCATAATAATCTACCTCTCCTTCCACCTGTTCTCTGACCAGTCTATAAACGTCACGGGTCTTTACAGTTTGTCCATCAAGCTGATTGGTACAATAACCGAAATAACCTACTACCAATGTCTTACTCATTTCCTGTACTTCGTGCTGTTGAATGGAGAAAGAGATAACTTCATATAACGGTTTATCATTATATTGTAAATACGATATCCATTCTTTCCGTCAAAAGTTTCAATATATTTATCAAATAGTTGTTGCCTGTCTGATTGCTTCGGGTCTTCAGAACTTCTTACCATTTCAAAAAACTCTACCACTTTTTCGTCTGAATTAAGTTTGTAATACTTCTCAACAAGTTCTGGATTATTAACCTCTACATCCATATCATATCTCAGAGGAATCCCAATCGGCTTATTAGCAGCCAATACAAAATAAATCAAAGAACAATTAACATCCACCATACAAGCATCAGCTATATGCAAACCTATCAAGTAATCACTGGTTGTATCCCAGACTATATTAGGACTATTTTTACAGAAATCTACAAATATTTCATAATCTTTTATAGACCAAAAAGTTCCTACTAACTCATGAATCAAAGATGGATGTAATCTGAATATAAAGCCCATATCCTGATGTCTTTTACAGTAATCCATAATTGTCTTGAAATAAAGGTCAAAAGTTACTTCATCAGAAACACCATGCATCCTAATACCATGGTCAGTCATCAACATTATGGTTTTCTTACCCTTCAATTTTTCCCATCCTTTAGGATAAAAGACTGGAGAATTAAATTTTCTATATACCAAATCAAACTGGGCTGGTGATATTCGTTCTATTTTATCCCGCCCTATGGCATCTATCAAACGATTGTAACAAAGATTGCCAACACAACACATATCCGCATTATAGCGTTGCAGATTCATGCGTTTCACTGTTCGGTCACCAAACCATATCGATCCTATGCCCAAAGGCACAAGAGCAACATATTTAGAGAATTCCCTTATTTGTGCCAGTTGTGGAGGATAGATTATCTCCAAATGATAAAGTACTGATATATCAGGGCAATCTTTACTTAAATCATAATTATAATCCTCCACATACTTGAACTTTAAATCCTGCATTTGCTTTATCATACCGTAAGGAGAATTCCCAAAAAGCACGATAAGAAGATCAAAACGTTCGTCATTTCTGAAACTCTCACAAACTGTCTGAATCACACTGAATGTTGATTCACTACAATGAAAAAATCGTATCTTTATTTTATCTTCAGAATTTAAAGAACTTTTAAAGTGGTTATTGTCATCAAGTTCAGTTACACTCACAACATTGCTCACAGCCAACCGGGTTCGCATATCACTACGATACTTCCTACCAGTCTCTTCATTAAGGATTTGTGCCGAACCCTTAAAGAATGATTCAATCTTAACTCCAATAGAACAATGTGCTATTTTCATCAACCCTTTTCTATAAAGTATTTTTAATGTCATTTTGATATTTTATTTTTTATTTTCAACGTCAATGTTTTAAGTTCAGTAAGTTTAAGCATATGAAGAACTCCTAAATATGTACAAAAACATACTACCGTAGCGACTACTAACACATAAAAATGACTTCCGATTTTTATGTATAACACGGCACAAGTCAATATTGCCGATATAATGGCGGCAATGCCTACTTTTGTAAAAAAAACATAGCAGTCTTTCCACGAAACATTTTCAAAAACAGAGCTTATCCTATTGAAGTAGAGAAAACAAGAAACCATATGTGAAATACTTGTTGCTACTGTTATACCTAATATACCCCAAAATCCTGACAACAGAATAGTTAATGATATATTTATCGTTATCGCAATCATACCGATTGCCATTGGAATCCGTGTGTTTTCTATGGCAAAAAAGGGACGCTTGGCAACCACCATTACGATACGAGGTACAAAACCTATGGCATACCCTATTAAAGCTTGGGAAGTGACAAATACACTTTCTGAATTAAACTTACCGCGTTCAAATACAAAAGAAACGAGATGATCTGCACAAAATATGGTAACGATGCTGATAGGAATAACCATTAAAGATATATATTTTATAATCTTTTTCAACTCATTTATCATCTCATCATATCGCTTTTCGATTACAAGTGCTGAAAAAAATGAGAGAAGAACAATTGTCGTAGTTTGCATAAACAAGGCAGAAACAACATCATTCAACGTACCGCTGTATGACAAACCCGATACATACCCTACACCCTGCTTTGTCGCGAGATATTGATCCACCAGCGCATTTATCTCCCCTACGGCTTCTCCTAATAATAAAGGAAGAATTAACAAGAATAATTTCTTTATATTTATATCTTTCGAATAAGAAAAACGTCTGAATTTTAATACCCGCCGAACACAAATATACAGCACGGCTGTTTGTATCAGATAAGCAGCCCAAAAACCAATGACAACCGCATTTACGCCAATCTGATCAGAAAGAAATACAATAAATACAATAAGTGTCAAATTTTGCACACACCCCATCAATGCACCAGGAATAAATTTCTTATGCGCATTCAATACACAAGTAAATATTGTTGTGATAACGTAAAATATCGCCGCAACACTTAGTTCTCTAATATAGAATGTCAACAAATCAACCTCTTTATCTGTATAATTTGATGCCATTAATGATGAGATATAAGGTGATATTATAAAAATCACAGCTATCACAATGAAAGAAAAAGGCAACATTGAACACAATAAAGCCGAAATAAACCTATTACCGTTTTCCGCATCATCTTTTCTTGCCGTATTGTACATAGTAAGCCCTACAACTGCCAAGCAAGAAAATATTGTAAAGACAAAATTATTAACAATAGTGTTTGCCAAGTAAAACATATCCACTTCTACAGACGTACCAAAATATGCCGCTAACATAGCACTTTCAACAAATCCCACTATTTTGGATACGATAATCACTATCAGTACTCCCATAGCAGCGGAAGTAATGGTTTTATTTTCTTTATTCAATACCATTATTCAACACGAAAAAATGTCACATTTAATTAATTGCCTTAATAAGCTTGCATTTGTGCCTTGTCTTGATAAAGGGAACAAATGACGTAAGACAAAAGGAAAATTCCAAGTGGGCTAAAGAATTCCGTACTAATAAAAAACTCAAATACAATAAGAAACAGAATGATTGCTACATAAGTTTTTTTAGAGCGAATAGTTTTTAATGCCAACTTACCAAACACACCAAAGTACAATGCCACACCAAGTATGCCCGATTTATAAAGAGCACAATAAAATTGACTATCTGTTACATTCACATTTTTGATCGAAAATTCTCCTAAACCGGTCAACCAATACTTAGCTATTATAGCTTTCATAGCATTTACAGCCCCATCTTCACCAAATCTTGTTTCGAGAGATCCCCCAATGTTACCCTCTGTCAAAAATTGGAGATAATAATCGAGATATAAAACATCACCTAATAAATTATAAAGCACCACCACGATAAAAACCAAAAAGAAAATAACCACAGGCAGTTTATAATCTTTCTTGGAAGTACGAATCCAAAACAATCTAATAATTAAACAAAATACCAATACAGCTACTCCCCCCAAAAAGAAACGCTTCGAACTTGAGCACAACCCCACAAACAGACTACACAACACCATAAGAATAGATCCCCATTTCAAGTCCTGAAAGTATTTTACTGTAAAAACTCCTATTCCAAGCATACTCAAAGAACCAACTAAAGAAGAAGTGGTAAATGTGCCATGAAGACGTCCAATAGAGCCTCCTCTTTCAAGTGTAGATTCAAGACTTCCCGTATTCCCCATATTTCCAAACAATCGCATCCATGTCTCCAAAACTCGATCTGGACTCCATATTTTCAACAAGTTAAACTCAATACATAACACTACACTATTAATAAGGATAATACAGGTCAAAATGAATATAAATCGATCTCTAAAAACACTTGTCTTTGACAATACATTAATAATAAACAAAGATTTCACAGTACCAACGATGGCAAAAACTGCTACTCCACCTTTTACGTTATACAAAGTTAAACTAAGCACTGTAGCGAATAATGTTAATAAGAAAACCCAAACAAAAGGACTCATAGCAGAGGATATATCATAGTTACAATTATTATATTTTTTATGCCACATATATAAGAACGGAAGAAACACATAACTATATTGCAATGACAAGCCACCCCAAAAAAATACCGGACAGCAAACAAGTAGAACACAAAAAAGCACAATCCCTTTGGCTGCATCCTTACACAAAAGTTTGTAATTAACTACCGATATTATTAATCCCCAAATAATATTCATATAATCTATTCGGCTATTTATCGTTCTATTGCCATTTCCACTTTACTAAATACTTATACTCTTCCACTGTTCAATTTATAATCGTAGCTATATGCACCTTCAGCTCTAAAGTCACTATTGTAACGAAATAACACCTCCTTGAAAATTTCTTCGTATTTAGGTATGAAGAGATCTTCTTTTTTCATCATACGATTAATTATCTCTTCCGCAAACGGACGAGTTAGCGATAAATCATTCTTCCCACCGGAAAAATTAGTACCTTTCAGAGAACCTGGCGAAACATTTAATATTTGATTGGTAAATCCACCTTTAAGTAATTCCACATTCAAACTTTCTATGAATATCTTTAAAGCGGCTTTTGACGCACCATAAACAGAGAAAAAAGGAGAGGACATAAATCCGGATATGCTCACTAAAACCGTACAATAAAAATCCTCATTAGACTTCATCCTATTATAGAAATGCTTGATAATGCGCATTACTCCAATGGAATTGATTTGCATGGTTCTCACCAGTTCGTCTTCCGATAGATTCTCAAAAAGCGAAAGTTTACCTACACCTGCTGTAATCACCAACTTATCGACATCAGTAAAACTATCAAAAATTGAATAATCATCAAATTGCAAATCAAAAGGAATGAAATCGATGTTTCTTGATAACAAAGTATCAGGACAAACCTTATCTATTATCGTCACTCTTCCAGTCTCTGACAGAGTTAGCGCTATTGCTAAACCTATACCATTACTACCGCCTACAACAAGAGAATGGTTTTCTCTACTAATCATAGTATTTTCAGCTATTTTAAAATTTTTGTTCTATCCCCCTTTATATACTCCTCTATTATTCCTGCAATGGTCACCGACTCTATCCAACTCAACTTGTAGCTACTGATTCTCCCCTGCACAATCATAGAGACAAATTCTTGGATCTCATAGCGTAAGCCTTCACCTTGCCAAGCATAAAAATATTTTTGATTCAAATTCTGATCTTCATATCGTACTTCAAAATAACTGGTTAACCACCAAGGAGAAGGCACAAGAACATATCCCTTTGTGCCGGAGATTACTAAATTACCTTCGGTCTTCACACCAAGCCCAAGAGTTATAGATGAAGTCGCATTGTCATAGTTAATCACTCCCCGTGTGAAGACATCAACACCATTCACTATTTTAGAATGGAAATTTAACTCGGCATAATCCATTCCAAGCAATTTGACAATAGACATCAACGGAAAAGAAGATAATTCTGTCATACTCCCTCCCGCCTGATTAGCGTCCAACTCTCGTACATCACCGCTAACCAATTTAGACAAGGAAGCTTTCACATCTATTACCTCACCAATCACACCACTCTTCACCAGTACTTGCAAATGGCTCCAAGCAGGGCTGAAGGCTGTTTTAGAGGCTTCGAGTAGTACCCGATTCTTCTTTCGCGCAAGTTCATATAACTCTTTGGCTTCATCACCTCTCAACACCATTGGAATTTCACAAAGCACATGCTTTCCAAATAACAGCGCTTGTTTAATATACCCGTAGTGCGTTAAATGTGGAGAGGCGATATATACCGCATCAACTTTTTCAAGAAAACTGCCAATATCATCGTAACTACCTTTGACGGCAAATTTTTCTGAGAAAATATTCGCTTCAGAAAGTTCCGGATTGTAAACGGCTGTAACTTCCACGCCGTTAACGTATTTACTTTCGGGAATAAACCGTCTGGCTATTCTTCCTGTACCAATGATGCCAATATTAATATCTGTTGTAGTTTTAGCACGAAGCATGGTAGAAGAGATTCCCTCTGTTCGAGGTAAATAAACCACTTTACAATATTCATTTAAGTAATCAAATTTGCCTTTCCAATCCGAACCTATGGCAAATATATCAATCCCAAACTTTTGAATATCATCAATTTTCTGCCCGACATAATCTTCAATAATAATCTCATCCGCATATCCGGTAGCCTTTACTGCATCCACTCTTTCCAACACATTGTTACGAACATTCAGCTTTCCCCTGCCACGATCAAAACTGTCACTGGTAACTCCCACAATCAAGTAGTCACCGAGCTCCTTCGCTCTTCGCAAAAGATTGATATGACCTTCATGCAGAAGATCATAAGTTCCATATGTAATTACCTTTATCATATAGATTTAACAACTACTTTTCTTGTTTCTCAAATTCATCATACTTTGGCTAATTCGGCCTTTTAAGAAAATAGTGAAAAAATATTTGGCTTTCTTTATATAGTCTATCACTATAAGAAATAACAATGTCCTTAGAGGCACCAAATATCGTTTCGTACACTTTGAGAAACCAAAAAGATAGTTCGGATCCACTTCGCGTGAATTATATACAGATTCATAAGACTCAATACACGCCTTTTTGTATTCAAAGTCACTCATGTTTATTACTCTTTCAATATAGGTATCCACAAGATTGCCTGGAGATGTCGATACTGAATAGTCCAAGTATTCAGGTAAATAGCCGTATACTTCACACTCCTCCTCGCAATAATTCCGAGCAGGAATTGACATAATGCCATTAATCGCTCCCACCGACACACCTCCTGCTACGCTTATATTCAAATGAGCATGTTTTATGCAAGCAGGCAATACTTCCGGAGAAACACTACCTAATAATTTTATATCCTTTTGAATATTCGAATTCAATTTTTCTATCTCTTGTATTACCTTAAACCTATGAGGCCCATCTCCCACAATATCTAATCGTATCTGAGGGTATTTTTCCTTTAAGCGACCGTATGCGCGTATTAAACCTAATATATATTGCTTATGAGGAAAATCAAATCTTCCGATAGTTATTATTGTAAAATTGCAACGTTTGATTCGTTTTTCTAATTCATCATAATTCAAAAGAGGCAAAGGCTCTACATACTTTAATAATTTGGTATCCTTATTGCTTATATATACATGATAATTATTTTCTAAAGCGTCTATTTGCTTTCTTGCATAAAAGCACAAATGATTGTTATTTTCCCATTCCTCAAAAACCGTACGCATACATCTATATACTATGAATTTGAGTGGATTGCAAAATATCGCCTCCAAATAATAAGCATCGCCTTTTGTATCAGGAATTCCATAAATTGACTTAATGTTTAAGTCCGAAAAACGTCTCACAATAGTATCTGCTTTCAACTTTGCCATAGTCGTACATGAAAAAATTACAATCTCTTCATCTTTTGATAGATTCAATTTCTCATGTTTAAACCAGAAAAGCAGATTCGAATTGACTTTTACAATTTCCAATCTTGGATCCTTTATAACATCATCGTACATCTTCCCCGTTTGAAATCTAATATTCTGCATCCAAATAACCCGTACCCCATGATTTAGCATATATTTCATTAAATAATAGAGATATTTTTCAATACCACCAATGCTTATCATAATAGGATAATTAACAATAAATGTTCGTTTCATATAAGCGATCCTACTTTAAATGCCTCTTTTATCAATTGATATTTTTCTATTATTAAATAGCTGTCTATCAATATAAGTATTTTCACAGCTATATATTTCTATTCAGTAAGTATCCTTACCTTTATTCGATTATAATTACAAATATTATTCGACATTTTTTCTGCAATCTTCTTCATCAGGTTCTTTGTTACAAATCTTGATATATTCATTTTCTGTGATGGTTCCTGATTTATTATAGTCAACTTTACCTATTGCAAATTTGACTGAATAGATAATTGCCTTTACAAGATAAGGTATAAAAACTAAACAAAAGATCATTGTAAATAACTTAGAAGAGCCTGTATAAAGGATAATTATATTAATCAAACCTATAATCCCCATTATAACAACCAAGAAAAGATTGGGCTTGAGATTAAGTTTCCGATTCGTAAATATACGAATCAGGTCATTTAGCAATGTCTTTGAGGCAGAATCCAGTGATGTTACAGCAAACCCCAGCATGGTAAAAGCTGTTAGGGTATATATCATCCAACCACGTGAGAATGATAAGGTATATCCTGTTGCGGCACTCACTAAATGCCATATAGACGTAAGGATAATCAATGATATCGTACCATATCTGATAATATTTTTCACACTATATCCATTGCTACAATATGCCACAAATCGACCGCAGAATATGGACCACGACACAACAGTTGCCTCAAAATACCACCAATATGGATTACTCAAAAGTTCCTTCCAAGGCTCATCATTTATCATCCCTTGGAAAGGAAGTATTTTGCCAGTGTCTATGTTTTCGCTATCCAAAGTAGTAATCGTTGTGAACAAGGTTATCGTTGTAATCAAAAACATGTAAATATTAATACGTGAATACTTTACCAGTAAATTGAATTTTACCGATAGAGCGGCAAGAACTATGAATGTAATTATAATAGCCAAAATAGAAGATATACGGATTAGTTCACTGTCAATATTTAACGGTAGAAGAATAGTGGTTGCAGCCATAGGAATTGAAGTAGAAAGCCCCACAACTATTGAAAGGGAATTTAATATCACACTTGATCTTTTTTTGTAAGTAGCTAAACTGTATATGCCTGCTGTTATCATAATAGTTGTTTGTCCAAGCGTGTAGAACAAGTCAGCATTCCAGGTACCAAAAGTGTTTTGAAGCTCAATAGGGAAACTACCTACAAGATAAACACCCGTGAAAGTACATGCCAGCATAGCCATATAGCTAAATTTGCTTTTGATAACTTTATGTTGGTCTGCCAGCCAAACCACTCTATTTCCGTGGTCAGACACATATAAGCACACGTTAGCAATAAAACTTAGGAGAAAAACGCCCAAATAGATGGTAAGCATGACCGGATAATCCATTCCTGCGCCCTCAAGCCCATTCATTCTTTGAAAATGGGTAATAATTGATTCAATATTCATAAAGTATTATGTCTTAGAAATAATAGCCAACGTTCAAATTCAACCTTGTATGCCACTTATTATCCGCTCCGGTTGCAAAAGAGTTTTCCCAGTCCGGGCTAATCCATGGTTGATTCTTTGCAGCTACAACATCCGCGTAAATATAAACCGGACCGGTTGACACACTGCACCCCACTACATTCATATAAGAATCATTGAATCCTTTTTTTGCCTTGTGCATATAGCTGTAGTCATTATAAAACTTTATGTTGTCAACCAGCTTGTTTACAAAAGGAACAGTATATGACAGGCAAGCACTATAAGTTTGGCCTTTGTCCGCAACCTGATAGGGCGCGTTAAATGCTACCATTGAAACATAGCCATCTTCTTTTGACTCTTCACAACCATAATCAAAATAGGTTACCTGAGTTTTGAGATTCCAATTCTTCCAATCCAAAACAATATGCATAGCATAAGCAAGGCGTTTATCATTATTCCTTGAATCAATATTATAAGAATTTCCAACAAATCCTGAAATCCCCACCTCATACTTAACATCTGACTCTCCTTTATAAGCAACTCTACCACTTAGCGTATTAGTTTCTTTGCTACGACCAGCCAAGTCGTAAGAATAACGGCGACCAGAAACGACAGAACCTTCCCCATTCAGCAAATCTGAATTTTTAAAGAAAGCCGCATTGAACTGCCAATACTTGGTAACATACTGATAACTAATTCCAAAATCATCGTCATCCTCCAAACCTATATAATAATTTATATTGAAGAAATAACTATTTGACTGGTAAGGTTGAATTCCAAAGGGCACTGTAGTTTGTCCAAATCGTAATTGATTCTTATCATTGAATTTATATCCTATCCAGCCACTCTTAAGCATACCTCCACCGCTTGATTCAGAGTAGAAACGATACTCAGCATGGAACAGCAATTTTCTATATGCTCCATCAACATTCAAACGAAATACATCGTACAAGAAGGAACCACCTTGATTACGGCTATCTGGATTCCAATCGTTATAACGATAATTAAAACGAAGACAACCACCTAATTTCAGTGTAGGTTTTTCTCTTTCCTAAGCACAAACGCTGTTTACAAACAATCCACCCAATAATATAATTATAAACCTTTTAATATTATATTTCATTATTTCCCTTCTAACCCTTCCTTGTAAACTTTACGAAGAAAATCGAAATCAGTATACTTGATTACCATATCCTCACCATCATCATTAATAACTTGAACATTCTTGTTGATTGCATCAACAGTTGATATCATATCCTCTATATTTTCACTGACAAAAGAGAAATTACCAACCCCTCTGTAAGGAACAGCATCATCACCTACCTGTTTTAGAATATCCATTTTCAGGTTTTGTATTTCTTTCAATTTTTCAAGGCCTCTATATTCAACTATTTTTCCGCCCTTATTTGTCCAAAGAATCATTCCTGTCCCACATTTCACAAAAGCACGTTTTTGAGGTTCCGGTAATAGATGCTTAGTTGACAAACCGCGAGCATAGTCAACTATTATTTTTACAACATCACAGTTACACAAAGAATTATAAGTCTCATAAATTTGTTCACCAGAGAGACGATAGCCCATCTCAATTATATAGAAATGACCATCTTCATCTAGTATAACTTGTACCCATACGTACCCCTCTCTACAGCCAACAGCCTTTAAGACCTCCTCTATTTTAGGATTAATTTCCGAAATGAATTTTTCAACATGGTTGGTTGCCGTAGAAGTTATTGTGTAACAGTTCTTCGGCTCTCCCGGTTGCGAATACATTCCGTTAAGTGCAATAAGTCTGATATCACCATCCGCTATCGCATAACCACTCCACCATTCTTCGCCATGTAACATACGTTCAACAATAATCTTATTGTTCTTTGACAGTGAGCGAGCGTACTTATATGCTTTGATCAGTTCTTCTTTATTATAACAATAGCTAATACCGCGGTTTCCACTCATGTCAACAGGTTTACACATTACTGGAAATTGGACCTTATCAAGTTCCTCGTCTGTTAAAGCATCCGAAACTTCGTAATCCGTAGGTATCGGTGCGCCAAGTTTCTTGCAAAGAGCCTTGAAATCAGCTTTGTCACGCGAATAATGCCATGCTTCAGGCGTGCAATAACATGGGAAACCAAGTCGCTTGCACAATTCCATTGTCATTTCCAAATTAAACTCACTTATTCCACAAACAACAGCCGTAACGTTCTCCTCTCTGCACTTCTGTTCAAGCGCATCAAGGTCGCCCGTATTTATCATCCAATACTCATCGGCATCTTTTTTAGCTAAAGAATGGTTGGGATCTAAATAATCTGTTACAATTGTATGCATACCTTGAGATTTTGCATACCTTAGTATCTCGCGGCTTCCTTGACCAGTGCCAAGCATTAATAATTTTTCTTTCATATTTTAGACATTTTTATCACGTTCTATATCATCATCTAATCATATAAAAATACATAACACATCTTCTTTGGCCCGATTAAAAATAGATATTTCACTAATGAAACACAGTTACTAATGCATCTCACTCACTAATTTTTTAGGTGGTTTATTTACTATCTTTTTCAATGCCTATCCTTGAATTATATTTAGGATATATTCCATACTATCCAAATCATAACGTTGATCTATAGGAATAGGAATAAGATTCTTAGCCATTTTATATTCTATTGATTCTGATTCACACCACCCAAAAACATTAGGCCAGTATATGGCAACATAAACCCCATTCTCAATGAGTTTTTTTCTTAAACCGATATCCAATGAATAATAAGGATAAACCATTGGACACTCATATTGATCTTCTGAGAGGGTATTTAATAAATTCATATCTCCCAAAACAGTGTGAAGAATCTCAAAATTTCTCTTTCTATCTTCTTTGATTTTCTCATAATCAACAGAATACATAAGTGCTTCTGTCAAATACGACAATTGACGAATCGGTAATCCTTTTAATTTTGCACTGTTAGCATGAAAATCATCATAGCCGCCCGTTGCTCCCAAATCATATCTTTTCAGAAGATGGCTACAACGGTCATAGGATATATCTCGTTCCTCCACCTCATAATATCCATTAGCATAAGCAATTCCGCCGTCAGGTAACCCCAAAAACTTGCGAGGACTATATATGGTGTTTATGCTCGGAATATGTTCTGTATAAAATGCTTGGGCATTGTCCACTATCAATTGCATACCGTATATTACAGCAAGCCGACGCACATAACTGTCTTTTATGCCAAAATAGTTGGTATATATCAAATATTCACCATGAGCTAATAAAAAATCTTCAACCAGCTCAAATTTTTCATTAATAGAATAAAACTCATACTCTATTTGCAATTTTAAAAGTGGTTCAAGAATAACCTCACAAGTAAAATACGGCAGGTATACTTTTTGAATATTGCCTAAAGAGCGTAATACATATTCCAATGAATTGCGTCCTGTATTTAGGAAAACGCCATCCGCATGCGGTATATCCCCCTTACAACTGAGTTCCAAATTAAAATACCCTCCTATTGCCCTCATGATTTTAATTTGACTTTAATCAACTCATCCATTCTTTCACAAAGCCAGTTCATGCGTGTTGCTGTATCCGAACGTAAAAAGATAATCCCCAATGCCTTTCCAGCCCCATCAAAAGCTTCAACCCTATCACCCCGTTTCTTATATAAAACCTTTCGATATATATAAGGAAGAATTTCATCTGCAAAGTCAATTCTATCATATACTCCATCAATAGAACTGTGAAGGACATATGTCATATAACATCCAGTATTGTTCTTTACATGCAATCCTGGATCGCTACCCATTGCTGCTACCACATTAGCTTTTACTAAATCCACTCCAAAAATGTCAGATAATTGAAGAGGGATCATATTTCCACCGGCACGAGGACCTACTTCCAGAAAATAAATATCGTCATCTTTGTCTAGTAAAACCTCTATATTCAACTCTCCAAAACGAATATCCAAAAGACTTATCAAACGTTGAAGTTCCTCATGAATCCGACGTTCCTGAAAAGCATTCAGTCCTCCCGGTCTCCTTTTTCCAATAGGAATTAGCCCTTTGCCATCCCCTCCCCTCAAACAAGCCATCTCACCATACAAGACAATTTTACCATCCCATACAAAGATGTCGCCACCAATGACAGCAGGGAAACCACGAGTTATGAACTCTTCTATGATCAGTATCTTATTGCGCGAATAAATATCAGCATAAGCTACCGCCGCACCAAGTTCATTGGAATTATCCAACATAGTAACTCCTTTGGAACCAGACGAATCTGTGGGTTTCACCACAATCGGAAAATTAAAGTTTTTAATTGCAGTCATAACAGCATCCAAAGATTGACTTGGATGAAATGTATATACTTGAGGACAAGCAAAATCATGTGTCCGCAAAAAATTACGAAATTTATGCTTGACACCTAAAATTTCCACAGATACGGAGGGATTGGTAGGGAGTCCCAAACGTTCTGCAACTATAGAAGCTGGAAATGCAGCCGGATCAGAAGCATAAGCAAGGATTCCATCAACTCCTTCAGACAGAGCGGCATCATACACAGCATCTATATCTGTAGTACTAATATTATAATATTTGTCTGCCACATATCGTCCGGGATTGTCTGGCAAATAATCACAAAGGACAGTATAATAGCCCATCTCTTTAGCTGTTTCGATAGCAACAACTTGTTGAGCGGAACCACCTAATAACAAGATTTTTTTCACCATAATCCTAATAAACACCTATTTAACAACGCATTGTAATATTTCTGTTATTTCTTTTCCACTCAATCCGCAATACATCGGTAAACAAATCACACTATCTGCTACCTCATGCGCCACAGGTAAATTAACAGGATTAGCCGATTCCAACCCTCTATAAGTAGAAAACTCACTTATCAAAGGATAAAAATACCTCCGTCCCAAAACATTCCGTTCTTTCATCTTGAAATAAAGTTCGTCACGCGTCATACCATATTTTTCAGCATCCACAAATATCGGAAAGTAGGAATAATTGTGACGGATCCCCGGCATATCTTCCATAAATTTTATACCATTCACGCCCGCCAATGTTTCGCGATATTTAATAGCTACCTGTCGACGGGTTTCAATCGCCATATCCACCAGCTTCAAGTTCAACAGTCCGTAAGCGCTTCTCACTTCATCCATCTTACCATTGATACCGGGAGCAACAATAGTTGTCTCACCGGCAAAACCGAAGTTTCTCAAATAATCAATACGCTGTTTCGTTTTTTCATCCTGACATACTAAAGCGCCACCCTCAATGGTGTTGTAGACCTTCGTAGCATGAAAGCTCAATGTGGACATATCACCCTCATTTAAAATAGACCTACCGTTTATTTCCACGCCAAAGGCATGAGCAGCATCATAAATCACCTTTAAACCATACTTATCAGCTATTTCCTGAATACGTTCCGTATCACAAGGCTTGCCATAGACATGCACAGGCATAATAGCCGTGGTTTTAGGAGTAATAGCAGATTCTATCTTTTCAGGATCAATATTACAAGTCACTGGATCAATATCCACAAATACAGGTTTGATGCCGTTCCACCACAAGGAGTGAGTAGTAGCAACAAAACTGTACGGAGTCGTAATCACTTCACCTGTGATACGCAATGCCTGCAAAGCACACATCAGAGGCAACGTACCATTAGTAAAGAGACTAATATAAGGTACTTTCAAATATTCACATAAAGCCTTCTCTAACTCCTGATGATAATGACCGTTATTGGTCAACCACTTGCGATTCCATATATCCTGCAAGTAAGGGATGAAATCGTCCAGTGAAGGGAGTAATGGGGAAGTAACCGTAATTACTTTATTTTCCATTTTACTACAATAAATATATATTTGATTTTTTACTTACGTTTAAGTGCAATTTCAGATATACCGCCTCCAATTTCACATCATATCTATTCTGTGTATAAGCCGGACCGTTATAGTATTTAGCAAACACTCCCCAATCCTTGGATTATAAGGCACGGAGCATCAATGAAGTGTTTTTGATGAAGTTCGCAAAAAGAAGCAGTTACTTGTATTCGCTCTCACACATGTCCTGCACGAAACTTTCTACGCTTGCCTCAGCACAAGCCGCATAATTAAAGCTCATTATCTGAAACATATCCAAACTAGCGTAAGCGTCAGCTGCCTCCCTTTTCTTCAACCGACTCTAGAAGATGTGACCTTCGTAAAGAATGACGGATTTACCGAGAACGAAGAAACCTCCTCTACCATCGGTTTCCACTTGCTGAACGGCCTACAATACTACAAGTTCACAACCCAATATTCGAGAAACTTGATTAAAGTCATCGTCAGTCAAACGCTCAATCTTTGATTTTTCGGTTGTATTCATACTATTGTTTTCAATTATGCACACCGCACATAATATGCGCTAGCTAATCTTCTATATATTCCCAAGGATAAGGATTATCCAACACATTCTGAAATTCAGCAATAGCTTCCTTATATTCGGGAGTAAGCGATGCTGAATCCCAAGAAGCGATAATGGCACGCCCCTCGTCAGCCAAAGGTTCATCGAACACTTCACCATAGCAGGCAGTAAGCAGACGAAGCTTTAATAGTGAAGCTGGAAGAGCATCGAGGATATCCCAACAACGATCCAACACTTCCTGAACATGCTGTTGTTTCTCGCCGTGGTCAATAAACGAGGCATTGTAACCCATCAGCAGTGCAAGGCAGACATTAGCCTGTTCTTCAATGGTAGCCCCTTTGGCACCGGAATTATACAAGGCCGTAGTCAGGCGATAAACTTCACCGTTGCGACGGGACAAGTCATCGCTATAGATGGGACTCCCGTCGATACCCAAATACATCAGCTCGTGCGCTGCACGCTGAAGGGCAGCTGTTTCTGCAGAAAGAGACATAATTATTTTAATTTATGATTTCAGATTTATGATTTATCAACTGGCAACGATCAATCATTGCTCATCAACAGCCAATTATTTGATTACTTCTATAAGATCTGGATGAATCGTAGCAAGCGCAACGGCAATGACACCTTGTATCTCGATAACCACACGGCGATCACGTGCACCTTTCACTTTCAGAAAGACGCCTTCCTGTCCCTCAAAGTCACCGCCCGTGATACGAACTTTCGTACCTTTGGACAAATTCAGTTCATCAGGTTGGAAGTACATGATATGGTCATTATAAGTACCGGCTACAGCAATAAAGCGTTGCATTTCATTGTCGGAGATAATAATCTTCTGTCCGCTACGGGTATCCGTAATGTATTGCAAATAGCTTACCTGTGATTTAATTCGCTTCACCTCGGAAGGACGGGCATGGACAAAAAGTAAATTGTGGACAACAGGAACCAAGGCTCGGACTTTCTTGCCTTTCTTTATACTTATCTTGTATTGCATGGGGACGAAACAACCCAATTTTTCCTTTTCAAGAAGACGCATGGCGTCAGGTTCTCTGCGGTAGGTGGCACGCATCGCATACCATATCTCGGACTCTTTTTCAGTATCTTTTTCCGCTTCCATTCGATGGTTTTGTTCAGAAAAGGGTGTTCCTTCGGGGCTTTGACACCCTTACATACACCTGAGTTTCAATCAATTGCGAACACTTTATGTAAGATATAGCAAGCTTTGTGTTCCTCTTGCCCGTTGATTTTACGTAGTTGGTCATTACCCTGATTTTCTTGCAGGTAAAGAACTATAAACGAAAGCATTATAAGAGAAAAGCGTCTTTTAATCGTTCGTTTAATGGGCGTAAGGATTTAAAAAATTGGGGAAAAGAAAAGAGAATAAAATGAATAGATATTAACGAATATTTTTATTGTTTTTTTATCACTTATAATCAATAAGTTAGCCAATTTATTATCTGATTTCAAAAAGATTTTTTATCAAACATTTTGTCATTAAAGAAAACACGTGTATATTTGCGCCCATTAAACGAACGTTTTTTGAACACTCCCAAAAATAAGATATAAAAAACTATATATCAAATGATTAACCATCATCACAAAATTATTCATTACTATTTTATTTCCCATCTTTTTGTAATCCAACTTTATTTCATATTTTCGCAGTTTTTTTAACCACGTTAATATCAATTAACGGGTATATAATCATTAAAGTCATGACAGAAATTAAAAAAGTAAAAAGCTGAACAAGAATCAGCAGAGAAGTAAATCGTACAAATCTGAAAATCAGAGAAAAGGCGAAAGTAAGAAACAAAACAGAGTGAGTATTGTAGATGAAAGTCTATTACCTCTTCGGGTATATTATGGCAATAACACCCATCTTTATGTAGGTTATCTGAGACACTTCAAATTAGGTGGTTTTGAATGCATGGGAATCAAAACAATCAGTGATTTAACAAAGTGGATATACGGCTTAGAAATGATGCGAAAACACGAAAAAGGAGAACGTATACCATTAAAGTACAGCAGTTTAAGCACAGAGATTGATAAAATATGGGCAGTGATACAAAAAGAAGATACCGAACACATTGATCCATACGGCTACGATGTAACAATAATTCATTGATAGTTTACTCCAAAGAAAGGGCATAACTTTGCCCCCGTCAATCTGACTGTGGAAGGGCTACACCCTTTCACCCGGATGGTGTAGCCCTAACCACAAAAGGGTGTAGCCATCCGGGGCAAAGGGTGTAGCCATCGCAGAAGATTGATTATTAATCATTTATAAACGACTAAATTCATTAAAATGAAGAAACAGATGTTGGGACACCAATCGAATCATGTAACGAAAGACGAAAGAGCAGAGAATCTATGGAAGAAACTTATCAGGCAGGAAACAGATTTATCAGACGAAACTATTGCATGGATGACACGACGCATACTATTGCTGACAGAATACATGCAATATGGATGTGCACTCATAGCCTATCGCAAGCAGAATGGAGAGTTTTATATGGCAAGAACAACTCTCGTATATTACGAAAACTCTTTCCACCGAGAATACGACATTTAACGCATCCAAAACCATGTGGCATACTGGGATATAGAACAGCAGGGATAGAGAACATTCCAGATAGAGAATTTTCTGGAATGGAAACCGATAGTTTAAATGAAGAATGAAGAATTAAAAATGAAGAATGAAGAATAATATATTCTGAAGCTACTCCAAAACTAAAAGCCGATCAGACCAATAGGTCAAAAAGATGACATTGCAATATCTGTCATGCAGAGTCTGCGCTCAGCATGACAGATAATATAAACTGAGCATGAGGCCACCCTACATGAAAATCAATTGTCTTTTCAGCAAGTCGATAATATCCCGCTGCAACTTCTGCGCATTTATGGGCTTGGAAGTATATGCGTCGAAACCGCTGTTCAGGATGCGCTGTTCATCTTCGGCATACACATAAGCCGTCACCGCCATAATGGGAACAGTAGGTGATATCTCGCGTATCATCTGGGTAGCTTCATATCCGCTCTTCTTGGGCATATTGATGTCCATCAATATCAAATGGGGATTATATTTCTTGAATAATTCTACCGCTTCTTCCCCATCCCACGCATGAAGGATATTATATTCATTCTTCAGGATAGATTCGAATAGCTGGAAATTGCTGCGATTGTCTTCGGCTATCAAAATAGTGAGTTTATTCTCTACCTTCTGTATCCGGTGTTCTTTCTGCTCTTTCACCGACTTCAGTTCTACAGGGTGGTACGGAAGAGTAAACCAGAAAGTGGAACCTTCACCCTCTTCCGATTCCACACCTATTTTGCCACCCATGTGCTCAATAATACTCTGGCAGATGGAAAGTCCCAAACCTGTGCCCTGAACAAAAGAATCAAGCTTCACAAAGCGGCCGAACACACTGTCTTTCTTATCAGGAGCAATTCCGCAGCCTGTATCGGTGACATAAAAGTACAGAAAATCCGTATCTTTCAGATGATAGCCAAAAGTAATGCTGCCCTCAGAGGTAAATTTCATAGCATTATTCAGCATATTCGTAACCACTTGTGTCAGCCTGTTCTTTTCAATGCTGACAGAGCAGTCCGGCATTTCCGGCACATAGCGGATAGGAACAGCCGCATTCTTCTGGCGAAGCTGAGCCGATGCCTCCATCTCTTTGAACAAGGCATTCAAGTCTAAATCAGAGAAATTAAATTCGAGTGTGCCCGCCTCTATTTTAGAAAGGTCCAGAATGTCTCCGACGAGTTGCAGCAGCAATGTATTGTTATTCTCGATGATATTGATGTATTCTTCTTTCTCTTCCTGCTCTTCCGCATCTGCCAGAATACTGGAGAAGCCGACAATCGCATTGAGCGGAGTACGTATCTCATGGCTCATGTTAGCCAGGAAAGCCGACTTCAAGCGGTTCGATTCTTCCGCCTTTTCTTTGGCCGTAATCAGGTCTTCTTCCATTTTCTTCCGCCCGGTTATCACGAGAGAGGAACCGATCAGGGTGATCGGCTTGCCGTTTTCATCTCGTTTATCCACCTTTGCCTGAGCCTCAACCCATTCATAACGTGCAACTCCATTCTTACGGACCACCACACGATACTCTTCCTTAATTTTGGAAACATTGCCCTCCGTCAGTTCTTTATATGCTTTCTTCACCCGTTCCCTGTCCTGCTTGCAGATTTTAGCAAAATACTGGTAATCGGGCACAGAGAGCTGTTCTTCATTCATTATACTGTCGTCATGGCTCAATTCCACCGGACGGTTGACGTCACAAAGCATGGTTCCTTTTTCCAGATCCCACTTCCAGGGAACAATATTCGCCACATCGAGAGACATTGACAGTTTATGATTGGCGGAACGCAGCATTTGTTGTGTTTCGGCCAATTCAGTATTGTCGACACAAAATACGTCAACGTAGCCCTGATGCTTGGACGGAGTCAGAATCACATTGAAATAATTACCGCTACCCTCATTGTAGTGTTGAAAAGAAAGTTCCTTCTGGGTAGAAATAACCATACTATACAGATGAATCATCCGTTCAGTCCCCTTCGGGTCAATCTCACTCCCACGCTTTCCTATAACCGGCCCCAGCGACTTAAAATATTTGTCAAAACGGGGATTAGCCTCTACGGTCAGATAATCTACAACCTTGCCTGCCTGATCGAAAATAAGTTGCTGCTTCAGGTAAACAATAGGCATATTCTCGAACAGGCTATGATAGCTCGTCATCAGCTTGATCTGCTCGGCCTGTTTCCTTCTCACTTTATACATCCACCACATCCACATCCACATAAAGAGGAGAACAACAGCCACTATCGTCAATATGACACTATATTTATGTTGTTCCCAGAAAGTGGGCGGCATCATGTAGAAAACAGAATTCGGAGGACATAGTTTCGGCGACAGTCCGGCTTCGACCAGGTCATGATAATTGAACATGGGAATGGGAGTGCCGCAATCAACTATCTGAACTCCTTTCCGGTTTTCACCGGACAAGACATTGCCGACAATCTCAGTTGCTTTTCTTCCGACCGTTTTTTCATCGAAGAAATAGCCGCCCACCAAACCGTTACGCTGTAATCCGGTATTATCCAATGAGAATATGGGGGAAGTAGAGTAATAACTGAGAATCCGGGAAATATTGTTAGTCAGCACCACATTTCCATTCTGCACATCCTGCTGATACCACGAGCAAAACAGTACTCCGCTATTCTCCTCCGCACGGCTTAATGAATCGGCCAGTGCATCAGTGGTCATATCTCCGGCAACATAATTCGTTATCTCCAGTTCCGGAAAGTCCTTGTCTGCAATCTCTTTCAAATCCGAGCGGAACTGGGCACTTATATATCTGGAGTCAGACAGAAATATTAATTCATTCATTTCAGGCATCAAATCCTGCATCAATGAAATCGTTTCTTTCAGATATGCCGGTATATAAAATACGGTCAACGACAGATCTCCTTTATAATCTTTCAGGGGAATTCTTTCTTCCACAGGAATTGCTTCCCGTTTTAAATAGGCTTCCTGCGGACCGACGTAATCTGTTTCGGTACAAAGTATGACCGGAACATCTTTCCATTGTTTTTCGATATCTTCCTTCAGCAAGCCCCAGGAAGCGCTGCCCAACAGTATCAGGAGCTTCGGAGGATTGTCTGCATATTTTTCAAAGAGTCTTTTTTCGTATTCCAACAAATTTTCTACATTCTGCAATTGCATAAATTGGCTTCCCATATGCTCAACATCTACCACAAAAGGGGAATTTTTATGCTGGTAAGAATTATAAATGGGGATAATGAAGTCGTTGCTCCACCGGGAGGAGCCACTATATGCATTGAGAATCAATATTTTGTCTTCATCTCCCGGTTTAAACGCCGAAGAACTTTCACTCAAGGCATTAACGGTGTTTAACAGGAGTATTATTAAGATAATAAATGTCTTGGTCATTTTATGCAAATATTTCATCTAAATCACAGTTTATTCTGCAAGTGTATCTATTCTTTACCGGACACAAGGTAAAAAGGCTGTCTCACAGATGAATTTCATTGCAAAACTAATTAAAAATCAGTGAATTCATAGTTTTAGAAAAAAGTTTTTTGTGCAAAGTCAATCTAATATTTTCCTTTATCAACCCTGTCCGGCCAATTTGCTTATCTCCCATATTCTGCGTACTTTTGAAAGCATAAAACCGTATAAATATGAAAATACTCCATACCAGCGACTGGCACTTGGGACATACACTATATAACTATGACCGCAGCCTGGAGCAACAAGCATTTCTGAAACAACTGGCCCACATCGCAGCGGAAGAGAAACCGGATGCAATAGTAGTGAGCGGAGACATCTACCACTACTCCACCCCATCCGCAACTACACAGAAGATGTACACGGACGGCATGCTCGAAATTCACAGAGCCTGCCCGGAAATGACCATTGTGGTGACAGCCGGCAATCATGACAGCAGTTCCAAACTGGAAATAGACAGCAATCTGTGGAATCACTTCGGAGTGAGAGTGGTGGGAAACATCGAACGGAACCAGGAAGAAGTGAACCTGGAAAAACATATCGTGGAAGTAAAAGACAAAGAAGGAAATCTGAAAGGATACATCATAGCCGTCCCCCACGTATATCCGCAAAACTTTCCGATGCTGGACACGGAGACACCGCGTGAAGAACGGCAGGCTCGCTTTTTCCAGGCATTGCAGGACGAAGTGGAGAAAATGAATGTGAAAGGACTTCCCGTTGTTTTGATGGCGCATCTCTCCATAGAAGGCAGCGACCGGACAGGTCATGACGAGACCGTGGGCGGTATAGAATATGTTCCCATCAGCTCGATGGGTGAAGGATATGATTATCTGGCGCTCGGACACATTCATTGTCCGCAGAACATCAAGGGAAATGGCCGTCACGCACGATATTGCGGAACTCCCCTGCCCGTGAGTTTTGACGAGACTTACCCCCATTCCGTCTCCATCGTCGAAATCCGGCGGGAGGAAGAACCGCAAATAAGAACGGTGGAAATAGAAAACCTCCTGCCGTTCGTCACACTGCCCAAAGAAGCGGTGCCCTTTGAAGAAGCCCTCAAACTACTGGAAGAATACCCGGACGACAAGACTGCTTACATCCGGCTGAACGTTCTGATAAAAGATTATCTGGCACCCGACTGTAACGAGCGGGCATCGAACGCGGCAAAAGGGAAAAACTGCAAATACTGCTACATCAAGTCCAACCGCGAAAAGCAGGCTGCAAACGACAAAACCCGGCATATCTCCATCCAGGAAATACAGGAAATGTCTCCGCTGGAGATAGCTAAACTCTACTATCAGGAAGCGGAAGGAGAAGAAATGGACGAAGAACTCTGCGAACTGATGAATGTCGCCGTGCAAAAGGTGAAGGAAAAGAATAATCTGCGTTAATCCGAATAATCTGTGGTGAATCATGAAACTTCAAAAACTGACTATAAAGAATCTGGCGTCCATAGAAGATGCCGTCATCGACTTTGAGAACGGACCGTTGAGCGAAGAGTCACTGTTCCTCATCTGCGGTGAGACGGGTGCCGGAAAAACAACACTGCTCGACGCTATTTGCCTGTCGCTCTATAATGAAACGCCCCGCATGGAACGTGCAGAAAACGAGAAGTACAAAGATGTGGGGCAAAGCTTCTCTTCCAAGAAAGAAGAGGTGTCCATTAACGACAGCCGCCAACTAATGCGCCGGAATACCAGTGAGGCATGGACCGAACTGGAGTTTACCGGTTCGAATGAGACACCCTATACCGCCAAGTGGTATGTGGCCCGTGCACACCGGAAAGCCTCCGGTGCCATTCAGGACGCAAAGTGGACTTTAGAGAACCGGAAAACGGGTGTCCAACTCATCAAGAAGAATGAAATAAAAGCTGAAATACAAGTTGCCGTAGGACTGACCTTCGAACAGTTCTGCCGTACCACCCTCCTGGCGCAAGGCGATTTCACCAAATTCCTGCAGAGCAAGGAAAGCGAAAAGTCGGACATTCTGGAGAAACTGACAGGCACCGGAATCTATTCCGAAATAGGTGCGGGAATTTACACTATCACTAAGGAAAAACGTACGGATTATGAAAACCAAAACCGGAAACTGGAAGGGATTCACATTCTGACTGATGAGGAAACAACTGAAATTAACGAAACCATGACGGCACTGGATGCCGAAATCAGTGGAAATGCCTTACAGAAGAATACGGCCGTCCTGAAACATGACTGGCTGAAGAGGCAGACAGAACTTGTCCTGAACCAGGAAAAGCAGCAGAAAGCATGGGAAGCGAAAAAGGAGCAACTGCAATCGGATGACTTCCGGCAGAAGGAAATACTGATCAGAGACTGGAACAGCACCGCGGACGCCCGCAACTGGTTCTCTTCTTTGAAACAGCAGCAACGACAGCAGGAGAGCAATATCCAGCAAACCGAAAATCTGAAAGCCGATTTCATCCGCCTCAGCAATGGTTGCATCTGGCTGAAAGATAACATGAAAGAACAACAAGCCAGATTGCTTCTCGCTGAAGAATATCTGAAAACCCATGCCCCGCTTCTCCCCATGTTCGAGCAAAGCCAGTCCATCATTGCCGACCTCAACGCCCTACTTTCTTCCCACTCGCGCATCGCCGCCTATGAGAAGCAGACAGCCGAATTAACCCGGCAACAACCTGCACTGGAGCGGGAACGTGCGGAAAAGGAGGATGACTGCAATCTGAAAAACAAAGAGAACCAAACCAGACAACTGGAAATCGACCGGCTGAATGCACAACTTACCTCTATGAACCGGAGTGCTTTGCAGCAAAAGAAGGACACACTGGAAACTGTCAAGGAGAACTTGCATAAAGCTCAAAATGCCCTGGCGGTATTGAAAGAGAAACAAGAGGCGCTGGATTCAGCAAAAGAATATGAAAAATCGCTGGACAAGAAATTGCAGACTTGCAAGAGCCGGTATGCAGGTTTGAAAGCCAGTTTCGACAATCAGAAGAAAGCATACGATGACATCAGGACACTATATGACAAACAGAAAGAAGCGGTGGAAGAATGGGCTAAAGAAGCCCGTGCCCGTCTTTCGATAGGAGACAGTTGTCCGGTATGCGGCCAGGAGATAAAGTCACTTTGCAAAGATGAAGACTTTCAATCTGTACTTGCTCCTATCCGGCAGTCATTAGAAGCGAAAGAGAAAGAATATAAAGAAGCGGAACAAACTCTGAACGGCAACCGGACAGAGAGTAAGACATACGAGGGAATGATGGCAAGCAGCCGTCTGGCAACGGAGAAAGCGCAGAAAGGATACGACCTTGCCTGTACAGAGGCACAAGACAAATGTAGCCGTTGCCATATCCCGGACATCTCCGACAGCACAAAGGAGACACTGGAAAAGCTGATTCAGGAAAACAAACAGGATATTGAGAACATCAATGCCAAACTGAATGAAGCGCAAACCCTGGCCAGCCATATTTCACGGTTGCAACACCAGAAAGATGAATATCAGCAAGTAGCGGAAACTGCCCGGAAAGCATTTGACGCCATTGATAAGAAGCTGACCGGACTGAAAAATGACATCACCAACAAACGTTCGCTGAAAGAAAATGAAAAAGAAATTATTCATACAACTTTGGAGCGTGTCAGCCCTCTGATTCTCTGGGACGAATGGCAAACTGAATGGAACAGTTCTCCCGTCACATTCATCGAACGCCTGCAAAAGGCAGCCGGAAATTACAAATTGGCACAGGACAGACAAGCCGAGCTGAAAACCGCCATCGCCCTAATCGGCAAAGAACTGGACAGCATATCGGCAACCCGGGAAATCATCTGTGATACATTTCCCGAATGGAAGAGTCTTCCGATAGAGGAAAAACAAGAAATAAAGAATCTGGGAATGGCTTGGAATACGCTGAATTCCCAGGCCGGCGGACTGAAGCAAAATATCCTGTCTGCCCGGAAGAACATGGATGAGCTGCAAGCGAACCTGGCTGCTTTCTATGCCTCGCATCCGGATATTGACGAATCATACATCATCGCATTCTCCGCTTATTCCGGTGAGTACATAGAGCACCTGCGCACCGGACAGCAACGGCTTAAAGAAGAAGAAGTGGCTGTACAGACAGCTTTCAGGCTCGCAACCGGACAGTTGGAAGAACATTTGGGCAAAAAACCTGAAATGGAGGAAAATGAAAGTCTGGAAACTCTGAACAGTCAGATTCATGCTTTAGAGGAAAAGATTACGGCAGAAACCCAAACCATCCTGCGGCTGAAAATACAACTGGAAGAAAATGCGAAGAACATTGCCCAGATAAAAGATGAAAAGAAGCGCGCGGACGAATTGCGGGAAATTTATCTGAAATGGGATCGTCTTTGCCATCACTTCGGTGATGAGAAAGGAAAGAATTTCCGGAACATCGCACAAAGTTTTGTATTGAAAGAGTTACTCAATGGAGCAAATTTCTATCTGCAACGGTTGACGGACCGTTACGAGCTGGAGTGTCAGGCGGGTTCGCTCACCATACTGTTGCGTGACTTCTACCAGGGAGGCGCAGCACGACCGGCCTGCACGCTGTCCGGTGGGGAGAGCTTTCTGGTCTCCCTGTCGCTGGCTCTCGGACTTTCTTCTCTCAGCCGGCATAGTTTGTCAGTGGATACGTTATTTATTGACGAGGGATTCGGTACGCTAAGCAGCGACTATCTGAATACGGTAATGGATACGCTGGAGAAGCTACATCAGATGGGCGGAAAGAAAGTAGGAATCATCAGCCACGTAGAAGGACTGCGGGAACGGATCAAAACTCAGATACAGGTGAAGCGGATTGATAATTCGAGAAGCGAGATCAGGACAGTAACTCTTTTATAAATTAAGAATAATTCTTTCATTCTTTAATTGATATTACGTACTTTTGTAGCTATTATAAATCAAAAAGACAATGAAAAAGTTCGTGAAAGGAGTTCGGTTTACTCCTAAAAACTATTCCGACGAGGTAGAAGAGAAGATTCAACACTATAAGAAAGAAGGTTATAAACTCCCGTCGCGCCATCTGTTGCGTACGGAAGAACAACTGGCCGGTATCCGTGAAAGTGCGAAAATCAACACAGCATTGCTGGATTATATTTCGGCAAACATACGCGAAGGTATGTCGACGGCAGAGATTGACCATATGGTATATGAATTTACGACAGACCATGACGCAATCCCCGCCCCTTTCCTGTACGAAGGATTTCCGAAAAGTGTATGCACAAGTATCAATGATGTGGTATGCCACGGCATCCCAAGTACCAAAGAGTTTCTGCGCAGTGGAGACATTGTGAACGTAGATGTTTCAACGATCTATAAGGGGTATTTCTCGGATGCTTCGAGAATGTATATGATCGGAGATGTAAAACAGGAAATGCAACGTCTGGTGCAGGTGGCAAAAGAATGCCGCGATATAGGTGTGCAGACTGCACAACCGTGGGCCCGGCTCGGAGATGTGGGCGCAGCCATCCAGGAGCATGCAGAGAAGAACGGTTACAGTGTAGTACGTGACCTTTGCGGACATGGTGTAGGCATCAAATTCCACGAGGAACCGGATGTGGAACACTTCGGCAAACGTGGCACGGGTATGCTTATCGTTCCGGGAATGACGTTCACCATTGAGCCGATGATAAACATGGGAACATACGAAGTCTTCATCGACGAAGCGGACGGATGGACTGTGTGCACAGACGACGGTTTGCCCTCGGCACAATGGGAAAGCATGATTCTGATTACTGAAACCGGAAACGAGATATTGACGGAATAAGCATGGAGATTGTTTTTCTAATCATCGGACTGACAGTAGGTGCGGGCGTAGGTTATCTGATAGCCGGACGAAAAAGTGCCGCACTATCAGCACAACTGCAAGCCACCCGCGAACGGGAAGAATTACTGAACCGCACTTCGGAAGAACGTATCGCACGCGAGAAAACCATAACCGCCGAACGACTGACTGAACAGGAAAAATCATTCAACCTCAGGCTGGCAGAACAGCAGAAGCAATGGGAAGAACGTCTGAGATTGCAGACGGAAGAAGCGGAAGCCTTACATAAGCGCATGAATATAGAGTTTGAGAATCTCTCCAACCGCATCTTCCAAAGCAAGACAGAAGACTTTACCAAACTGAATGCCGAACATCTGAACAACCTGCTCCGTCCCTTGGGTGAGAATCTGAAGGATTTCCGGGAAAAGGTGGAACAAGTATACAGCAACGAAGCCAAAGAACGTTTCTCGTTGGGCGAACGCATCAAAGAATTAGTAGAGTTGAACAACCGGCTCAGCGAAGATGCCAACAATCTGACCCGCGCCTTGAAAGGTGACTCGAAGATGCAGGGTAACTGGGGAGAAATGATTTTGGAACGTCTGCTCCAAGCATCCGGCCTGATTGAAGGTGAACATTATTTCCGCCAGGAATTCCTGAAAGACGAACGAGGCGAGGCTATCACCAGCGAAGAAAGCGGGCAGAAAATGCAGCCGGACATCCTGATCAGATATCCCGACGACCGCGAAATGATTATAGACTCCAAAGTTTCCCTCACGGCTTACAGCGCCTATACTTCTGCCGAACACAAGGACGAAAAGGCCCATTTGCTGAAAGCTCATCTACAATCTGTCCGCACCCACATAGACGAGTTGAGTCAGAAAGATTACTCCCACTACGACATCAAGGCACCGGACTTTGTCATGATGTTCATCCCGACCGAAGGAGCCTATTTGCTGGCTATACAGAGCGATACCAATCTTTGGGAATATGCCTACAACAAGAAAGTCGTGCTGATGAACCCCACTAACCTTATCAGTGCCCTGCGTCTATCCCTTGACCTCTGGAAACGGGAAAATCAGGTAAAGAATGTGCAGGCAATCATCAAGCGGGGCACAGCATTGTATGAAAAGATTGTAGGTTTCACCGATACGTTCCTGAGCATCGGAGACAAGCTGACCGGACTG
This sequence comes from Bacteroides stercorirosoris, assembly GCF_900142015.1. Taxonomy (GTDB): domain Bacteria; phylum Bacteroidota; class Bacteroidia; order Bacteroidales; family Bacteroidaceae; genus Bacteroides; species Bacteroides stercorirosoris. The sequence continues at coordinate 20,330 of NZ_FQZN01000002.1, read as the reverse complement.
CAAAAAGACTATGACAAAGCGTTTAACCAACTTTCCGGCGGAAACGGCAGCGTAGTAAAACAGGCGGAGATGCTGAGGGGCATGAGTCTCACCCCAAAAAAACGGATATCAGCAAGACTATTGCCTAGAGATGAAGAACCGGAGGAAGAAGAGGAGGAAACAAGCGAACAGATAAAATAAGCATTCAACAAATAAGATATATAAAACATGAAAATCCTAAAAGACCGTATTCTGAAAGACGGGAGATGTTATCCGGGAGGCATATTGAAAGTGGACAATTTCATTAACCACCAGATGGACCCTATCCTGATGAAATCTATTGGCGTGGAATTTGTCAGGCGTTTTGCCTCCACTACAATCAACAAAATCATCACAGTAGAAGCCAGTGGCATTGCTCCTGCCATCATGGTGGGATATTTGTTGGAACTCCCCGTTGTTTTTGCCAAGAAGAAAAAGCCCAGCACAATGGAGAATATGTTGGTTACTTCCGTTTATTCTTTTACCAAACAGCGGTCTTATGAAGTATGCGTCAGTAAGGATTTTCTCCGTCCGGAAGACCGGGTACTCTTTATAGATGACTTCTTGGCTAATGGAAATGCAGCCAAAGGCATTATGGAACTTGTGAAACAGGCGGGTGCCGAATTAGTGGGAATGGGGTTCATCATAGAAAAAGCTTTCCAACACGGAGGAGATGAATTGCGCGAACAAGGCATTCATGTGGAATCTTTGGCGATTATAGAAAGCCTGGAGAATTGCGAAATTAAAATCAGATAAAAATGAGGTTTTACGTATGTGCAGGCGAACAATCATTCGCCTGCACATACGTAAAATGACCTTACTTATTCATAACATTTTATTTGTCATATAAAGTATTACGAATAACTTCTTTCACATCCTCCACTACCCCCATAGCAACATCCTTGTCCAGCTTAAGACTTACCGCAAAATTATCACTGCCTGTAGTAGCTTTATATTCTTTAAGACTCTGCTCCACTTCCCGGAGAGAAGGATTCTTCAGAACCGGACCGGCACTTCCGCCGGAAAACAAAGATATCTGAATTGGCAAGGAAATATCCGTAGCCGTCTTATGTTTAGAACTATAAACTTTAGATTCTCCAAAATGAACTAATATAGGAAATACACTATCCAAACGGGCTTCCGAAACTCCACCCAACTGCCCGGATATTTCACCACGCACTTGCAGATAAGAGTCTTTTATTGTCCGAAGATACGAAGTAATGGCATCTGATGATGAACCACGATCATACCTGACAAGCAAATACGTTGAATAATTCAGATCTCCCTTCGCATATTTCTGATATTCCGCTCTCAACAAGTCGGTAAGCCGGGTCGATAAGGTTGCCACATCATATTCTTTTATCAATTTCTGATTCAGCATCATTTTATTGTTCATATTTACAAAGAAAGAATGAATGGTTCCCGACTTTTTATCAGTTTGGTATACCTTCTTTTCTCCAGCCGCATCTTCAGCTTTCTGCTTGAAAAAGGCTTCTAATTGTACCAGTTCACTTTGGGGAATTGAGCCTTGTTTCACCTCCACAGAAGCCATCGCCTGTTCCACTGTTTTCTTTACTTCCGGCCGCGCAAACGCATAAAGCGTTCCGGCAGCCACCGGCACGAAGAGCAATAGCTTCAAACGTGCCCAATTGTTCGTTCTTCTTTTTAACATCATTGTGATACGGTTTTTAAGTTTACTGTGATTGAAACCGCAAGCCATAGAGTAGAGCCTTGTACCTACGGATTTCTTCACTAATAAAAGTTGATATTGAGTTGCATCGATGCCATGATTGATGACGCTGTTATCTGCCTCATATTCGTGCACTTCCCGGAGTTCGCGCATCAGCAGCCATGCAGCAGGATTGAACCAATGGAGTATGACGAGACATTCCATCCAAAGCAAATCCAATGTATGCCGATGCTGCAAATGCATCTGCTCGTGCAGCAATATTTCTCCGGGATTCTTTTCATAATCTTCCTGAGAAAGCACAATCGTGTTTCCCCAACTGAAAGAGACAATCTTTTCCGGGCAAATGACCAACTTGTACTCCCCGTATTCGTGAGCGGGAAAACGGCGTACAAGCCGATACATACGGATAGTGGAAAGCAAAAGGAAACAAAAAACGACTAACGCCCCCAAAAGGTAACAGCCACTCAGAAGCACAATCACAGAAATAGCAGACATTACACTGCCACGAGGTTCTTTCATGACGTTTCCTTCCTCTGTCCCTCCGGAGAAAATGTCTGTTCTTTCAGACATATATTCCTTACCGGTTCCCTCTCCTGCATCGGCAACACCGGTTTCTTTCTCTGTCAACAGATTTCTGACAGTGGCTACAGGCAACTGTAAAGGTGTATATTGGGAAACATCTATTTGCATCAACGGCAACAATGTGCAAGCTGCCGTCCCTATCAGCAAAAGCAGGCGGTTCGTGCGGAAGAGCGTGTCTCTTCTGAAAAACAGCCTGAATAGAAAATACAGGACGGTCAGGCACAAGGTAGATTCAAATATATAAAATAATATAGCTCCCATGATGTATACATTTATAGAGTATGAGTATCCTTATCCGTTTGCCTTTTTATCCTCGATACGTGCGATCAGGGCTTTCAGCTCATCAACCGACATTCCTTCTTCTTCAATAAATGCAGATACAACATTCGTATAGGAGTTATTGTAATATTGGGCTACCACATCATTCAGCGCAGAGCGCTTATAGTCTTTATCGGACACAGCCGCATAATACTGATAGGTATTGCCATAAGGCCTGTACTTTACAAAACCTTTTTCCTCTAATCCACGTACCAAAGTAGATACAGTGTTATAATGCGGTTTCGGCTCTTCATAAAAAGCCAACAACTCACGGACGAACATCGGCCCGTGTTCCCAAAACATTCGCATGATTTCTTCTTCCTTTGCAGTCAATCGCTTCATAGTCTTTTTCTATTTATCGGGGTGAACAATGCAAAGATAGGAATTAGTTTCAAACAAACAACTATTACTATTAGTTATTAAACTAAAACAAGCAGTAGTTTAACTAATATTACCAGTAGACAGTCAATATACCTTATTATATTTATGCTTTCTTTTTCTTCGGAAGTACCTGGTTCAATACAATATATCCCAATATTCCGGCAATGGCGGTGCCACACAACACGCCGAACTTGGCCTGATTCAGCAATTCCGGATAGACACCGGAGAAAGATAGATTGGCAATGAACAAAGATACGGTAAAACCTATGCCTCCTAATAACGATACCCCGGCAATGTTTCTCCAGTTCATACCCTCAGGCATACGGGCAAGTCCGCTTTTAATAGTCAGCCAGGTAAACAGGTAAATACCCAGGAACTTACCTAAAAGCAACCCCAGCCCAACAGCAAGCCCCACATTTCCTACAACATCCCCGCCCCCACTGAGCACCACTCCCGCATTGGCAAAAGCAAACAAAGGAAGAATTACAAAATTCACCGTTCCATGCAGGTTATCTTCCAAAGACTGCAAAGGACTGATTACACGGTCAGATGCTCTCTCTACCTGCTTCAATGTGGCAATCTGCTCGTTGGTCAAGACAATAGTGTCGGACTGTACCACCGGAAATGAGCTGACAATGGCACGGATACGCCTTATGTATTTACCTGCATCCAGCCGCGGACGGGCAGGAATGACAAATGCCAGTATCACACCGGATATGGTGCTATGAATGCCGGACTGCAAGAACAAATACCAAATGATCGCGCCAAAGAAAAGAAAGAAAATCTTCTGTGTCATGCCAAATTTCCCCATATAATATAGGAATGCGTAAAGTATAGCTGCCACAATCAAGTAACCGTAAGCAACCTCGTTGCTATAGAAAATAGCAATCACCAGAATACCGCCGATATCATCCACCACCGCAAAAGCTGTCAGAAAGATTTTCAGGCTCAAAGGAACCCGCTTACCCAGTAAACTCAATACCCCCAGCGAGAAAGCAATGTCAGTAGCCATAGGAATAGCCATGCCCCGTGTTTCGGGTGTACCGGAAGCCACCAGTAATGAATAGACGATTACCGGAAGTATCATACCTCCGCACGCCGCTATAAACGGCAGAATCGCTTTTCGGAAAGAAGACAACTCCCCCACCAGCAACTCACGCTTTATCTCCAGCCCTACGGCCAGAAAGAAAATCGTCATCAGACAGTCGTTGATGAACTCGATCATCGTCAGATTATGACCGCCATGCGAAAGCAGGTTAAAATCCCCGATACGCAAATGCAGCTCCTGCGACAGGAAACTCTGATATACCGGAGCTAGCGAGGAATTGGCAACAATTGCAGCCAAAATAGCCGTCAGGAACAGTAGAACGCTCGCCACCACATTCAGCGACGAGATGTTTTTCACAGTACGTAGAATAATCATTGTTTATCTGATTTAAGTATTAGCTTTTCAAAGGTGACTCAAGCCGCGTCAATGAGCTATTCCTTATAGCTCATCAACGCCAGTTTTTTAACCCAGAGTACAAATATACCTGTTAATATTAAATTAAGCACAATAGTAAGTACGGAAATTACTAATGCCGGGCCACCCAGATTGTAGCCCAGTGCAATAAAAATAACTCCTGCCCCCACCTCACCACGGGTAAACATACCAATGGAAAGTGCCAGACGCTCACTCAATTTACGGTCGCGGTAGAAGAATACCGGAAACAGCTTACCCACATTGGATAGCAGTGACACCATGATCACATGTATGATAATCAGGACCCAGGGCATCATTTCCTGAGAGCCGGTTACGGAAACCATTCCCGCCGCATCTCCTGAAAGACTGATGCCTTGAAGCGGGGGCATACTCATACCCACCAGGAACATAAAGATGAAAGAGATCCCTGTTGATGCTTTCCGCTCCCAAGCTGTATCAATCTCTTTATGCTTCATGACCATACCCAGAACAAATGCCGGAAGCAGCACTTCAATATGAATGCTGGCTTCTTCGCCATATAAATTCTTCGTAATAAGATATAAGGATTGAGTGGCGGCAAACACCAGAACGGAATAAAGAAGAATAGCTTTCCAATCCTGACGCATATTATATTTACTCAGCTTCTTCCACCCGAAAGAAAGCAGCACAAAGACAATGAAGATAATCACCAATAACTGCCAGCGTGGACCGATCATCATAATCTGCAAAGGAATCATCAGCAGGATAGTGTCCAGGTCATCAAAAATAGCCAGCACCTGAATCTTCTTATAAATCCAACTGGATTTCAAACCGATAGCTGCCAACATCGTAAACAATATACCGGCGGAAGTAGGAGCAGCGAAACGGCTCAGCAACAGATTTTCTTTCCATGCTTCCCAACTATTCCAGTATTCGGGCGGAAGCAAAATAAAGATATAGTAAATGGCGATCAGAAACCAAGGCATAGCTGCCGTAGCCATTGCCACAAAATAATCTTTCGCATAAGTTTGCCAACGGGATTTATCCACTTCAAACTCACGCCCCACATTAATCATAATGAATCCCAGACAGATGTACAACAGCACATTAGACACCGTTTTCACCGTACCATAATCACTACCTGACCATGCAGGAAGATATTGAGCCATAAAAAGGCCTACCACCAGGAAGGCCGAGAACGATAGAACTTTTCTCATTTATTATCAGTTAGAATTTGTCAACATAAAGGGGATTGTCAAGACAGTCCTACAGAAAGAGAACAATCCCCCGGCTAATATGAATCAGCTTTTAGGCTTTTTTATATTAATCTAATTTCAACACCGCAAGGAACGCTTTCTGCGGCACTTCAACATTACCAATTTGTTTCATACGTTTCTTTCCCTTCTTCTGCTTCTCCAACAACTTACGCTTACGGCTGACGTCACCACCGTAACACTTCGCCGTCACATCCTTACGCACTGCCTTAATGGTCTCACGAGAAATGATTTTAGCTCCGATAGCTGCCTGGATGGCAATATCGAACTGTTGTCTTGGAATCAGGTCTTTCAACTTCTCGCACATACGGCGTCCCAATTCGTAAGCATTGTCGAAATGTGTCAGCGTCGAAAGAGCGTCCACCGGTTCGCCGTTCAGTAAAATATCCAGTTTCACTAACTTGGACGGGCGGAAACCACTGGCATGGTAATCAAAAGAGGCATATCCTTTCGAGATACTTTTCAGCTTGTCGTAAAAGTCAATAACGATTTCTCCTAAAGGCATATCATAGTAAATCTCCACACGATTGCCCGAAATGTACTCCTGCTTCACAAGTTCACCGCGTTTGCCCAGACACAACGTCATGATGGGGCCGATATAATCGGTGGTGGTGATGACGGAAGCACGAATGTAAGGCTCCTCGATATGGTCTATCAAAGTAGGGTCAGGCATACTGCCGGGGTTATGCACCTCCGCCATGTGACCTTGCTTGTCGTAAATGTTATAGGAAACGTTCGGCACGGTAGTTATCACGTTCATATCGAACTCACGGTCAAGGCGCTCCTGCACAATCTCCATGTGCAGCAATCCGAGGAAACCGCAACGGAAACCGAAACCTAATGCCAACGAAGACTCCGGCTGGAAAGTCAGCGAAGCATCATTCAATTGCAACTTTTCCAAAGAAGAGCGCAGGTCTTCAAAGTCTTCCGCCTCAATCGGATATACACCGGCGAAAACCATCGGCTTCACTTCCTCAAATCCGGCAATAGCCTCCTTGCACGGGCGGGCTATGTGGGTTATGGTATCTCCCACTTTTACCTCTTTAGAGGTTTTGATACCGGAAATAATATAACCTACGTCTCCTGTACGCAATTCCTGACGCGGCACCATTTCCATCTTAAGAACGCCGACTTCATCGGCATCGTATTCTTTCCCGGTATTGAAGAATTTCACTTTGTCTCCTTTGCGGATCACTCCGTTCACAATCTTGAAGTAAGCGATGATACCACGAAAAGAATTGAACACAGAGTCGAAAATCAAGGCCTGCAACGGAGCTTCCTCATCACCTTCGGGATGAGGAATACGCTCGACAACTGCCGCCAGAATTTCTTCCACACCCATGCCTGTCTTGCCGGATGCGCGAATGATCTCGCTGCGTTTGCAACCGAGTAGTTCCACTATTTCATCCTCCACCTCTTCGGGCATGGCACTCGCCATATCGCATTTGTTGATAACCGGAATGATTTCCAAGTCATGCTCAATTGCCATGTAAAGGTTGGAGATGGTTTGCGCCTGTACACCCTGCGAAGCATCTACAATCAGCAATGCACCCTCGCAGGCGGCAATAGAACGGGACACTTCATAAGAGAAGTCAACGTGTCCCGGAGTGTCAATCAGATTCAGAACATATTTTTCACCCTTGTATGTGTACTCCATCTGAACGGCATGACTCTTAATGGTAATCCCTCTCTCTTTCTCCAGATCCATATCATCGAGCATCTGTCCTCCGGTCACCTGTATCGTATTGGTAAATTCAAGCAAACGGTCGGCTAAAGTAGACTTACCATGGTCAATGTGGGCTATAATGCAAAAGTTACGTATATTCTTCATCTATATTTTATCCTATAATCGATTATCTAATTGTATTCACTCTGTTTTTTCGTGCGCAAAGATAATGCAAACCGAAAGCAGTACAAAATAAGCTTGCCTATTTTTAACACTAAGGTGCAGCTTATCTTCACTTTTGAGCAAAACTATTCTATCATCACACTGTTATGTATGGATATTAACCTAAACCACATAAATAAAATGAGAAAGTATATTATTTTTGCATGCACCCTTTTGGTGCTTGCCGGATGTTCTAAAAACGAAATTACCATTTATGGTTCGGCTCCCGGAAACGGAGAGTCCGGTCAGGGAGAGACGTCAAATAACGCTGAAGCACTCATCACATTTTCCGCTTCACTTGAAAACCGGAAAGTGACCAGATCCATGTCGCCTATGCCTAAAGGGTTGGCCAGCCAGATTTACGCTTTCAAGACATCGGACAGCAATTTCAGGGAACCACTTGCCGAAGGTTTGTATACCACTTCTTCCGCAGGCATATTGACGGGACAGGATGGATATAAAATGTATTTGAGTAATGGTACATATAATATGTATGCATTCTCTACGAATTCTTCAAGCTATCCTCCCGTCATCACCAATGGAGTGTCCGCCCCTTTAAAGAATGGCGTCGATTATCTGTGGTGGGAGAATCTGCAACAAGACATCATGGCTTCACAAATCCATATGCCTATCGTATTTCAGCACGTAGCTTCCCAGGTAGTTATCGACCTGTCAGCCGGTGAAGGGCTGAAACTTGACAGTCTGGTTTCGGCAAGTATTCTTCCGCCAAGCCCGGGTGCCAGCCTCGACTTGCGTACAGGTATCATCGAAGCCACCACCACCTACGACACCACTCCGCTCAGCATGGGCAAAAACGGCCTTCTGGCACAAGCCATCGTCCTGCCGACACGCGCCACGAGCCCCATGGCAATAACATTAAAGGTACTGGCAGATGGAGAAACCACTCCCCGAACCTACACTGCCGACATCCCCATCCCCGGCAAACTGGCAGGAGGATTCTCATACGTATTCAGTGCCATTATAGACGGGAATTCCGTATCATTCCCCAATGTAAGCATCAAGGACTGGACAGAGGTCGACGAATCCGGCAACCCTATTTACCCGATACAGAAATAAAAAGAATAACTAACCTATATCACTACGATACAACAACAAAGGCAAAAATATGAAAGCCAGAATATCCGAAATCAGGAAAGAATATACCAAAGGCAAGTTGACACAATGTGTCATCAACGACAATCCTTTCAAGCAGTTTGAAGAATGGCTCAATGAGGCCATCAACAGCCGGGAAGATGAACCTACGGCTATGATAGTGGCAACTGTTTCAGCCGAAGGACATCCTTCCACGCGTACCGTTCTGCTGAAAGGATTAGAAGATGACAGATTCATATTCTTTACGAACTATGAGAGCCGCAAAGGCAGGCAACTGGCAGGCAATCCGTACATCTCCCTCTCTTTTGTGTGGCATAAGCTCGAAAGACAGATACACATTGAGGGCAAGGCGGAGAAATGCTCCGATACAGTTTCGGATACTTACTTTGCAAGCAGACCGTATAAAAGCAAGATCGGTGCAAGAATATCCCCGCAAAGCCGGGTTATAAACAGCCGTATGGAGATTATGCGGGCTTTCGTGAAAGAGGTCTTCAAACTGGCAGGACATGAAATCAAGCGTCCCGATAACTGGGGTGGATTTGCAGTAACCCCTACCCGTTTCGAATTTTGGCAGGGACGGGAGAACCGTTTACATGACCGCATCCTGTATACCCCACAGGAAAATGGCAACTGGAAGCAGGAAAGACTTGCCCCCTGATCAATCCGGAAGGGTGAAATACAAAAAAGAAGCGTTGATAACATATATAATGTATCAACGCTTCTTTTTATAAGATAAATGTCAATCTCTCTCTTAAACCAACTTAACAAACAGTTCGCCTTCTACTTCCTGAGTAGAGATTTTTTCTTCTCTCAATAACCAGCCAAGGCCCAAGAACAAATCTTTGTCTACCAACTTTGTTGCTTTCTTGATTTGTTTAGCAGTTAAACCTTCAGTCTCATTCAGTGCATTCCAAATTTTTCCTGCAGTTTCACCAGCTTTTTCTTTTAACATTTTCTTTTTGTTTTTAGTTATACATGCTTTCATCTAAATTCTCTTAGAGAAGAGGTTCAGATTTTATTTCAGGGGCAAATATAGTTATTTTTATGTTATATAACACGTTATTATCTGTTTTTTTGCATTATATGTCATAAAAAGAGCATTTTTTCAGCGAGTAAGACCAAAAATAATAATCCATTCTATCAAAACAGACCGTCTGTTGAAAGCAAACAGATGGTCTGTTCGGGTCAAATAGACCATCTGTTCGGACTAAACAGACCGTCTGTTTTCAAGATACTCAGCCCAGATGCGGGCGGCCTCCTCTACCATCCTGACACAAGGGCGTTTAGCATAATATTGTTCGGTACGTTCTTCGGGCATTGAAACTCCTTCGGGCTTTTTAAGACCTAACAGTTCGGCACAGATGGTAGAACCGTTGCGTTTCTTGAACTCAGCGGCCAATTCCTGCACCACGGCATAGTTGGCGCCTTTTCCTTCACGGTCCTTAGGATCTGTTGCACCGGTCTCCAGTCCTGCAAGCAAAAACATGCCGCACGCCGCACCACACGTTTGCCTCATACGACCTATACCACCTCCGAAAGAAGCAGCCATTCGTGCCGCTTGTTCCTGCGTAAATCCATACATATCGGCAAAAGCGAGCACAACGGACTGGGAACAATTGAAACCACTCTTAAACAGTTCTGCCGCTTTCTCTATTCTTTCCTCAAACATGGTTCTCCTCCCTTTCTTATTCCTCTATTTCCAACAACATGGGACAGTGGTCGGAATGGACAGCATCATTGAGTATGCGTGCTTCCTTCAACATCGGACGGACGGGTTCGGTCACCATACAATAATCAATACGCCACCCCTTGTTTTTCGTGCGGGAATTGAAACGATAGCTCCACCAGGTGTATTCCTGTTGTTCGGGATGCAACAAACGGAAAGTATCAATAAAGCCGCCATTCAGAAAGCGTGTCATCCATTCCCGTTCTTCCGGCAAGAAACCACTGTTCGTGGCATTGCGAATGGGGTCATGGATGTCTATAGGTTCATGGCAAATATTATAATCTCCACAGAGAATCAGTTTCGGACGTGATTTCCGTAATTCCGTCACATATTCCTGGAATTTCTCCAGCCATACCATTTTAAATGCCTGGCGCTCGTCTCCACTCGTCCCTGACGGATGATATACACTTACCACAGATATATCTCCATAGTCAGCACGGATGAAACGGCCTTCATTGTCGTACTCTTCTATGCCCATGCCATACTCTACATGATCCGGTTCCCGCTTCGTAAGAATTGCGACTCCGCTATATCCTTTCTTCTGTGCAGAATACAGATAGTGTTTATATCCCAATGCTTTCAGAGCTTCTTCCGGATACTGATCCGGTTGTAATTTTGTTTCCTGGATGCATACCACGTCAGCCTGTTCCTGTTCCAGCCATTCGGGTAAACCTTTACTGACCGCTGCACGCAATCCGTTTACGTTGTATGTAATAATCTTCATATCATTTATTATTTTGCATTATATCTTTATATTCCAATATATGTATTTGATATTCAATCAAATATTCCCGTATCATGACAATTCGGATATCAATAACATGATATTCAATACCGTCACAATGCCAGCAATAGCGTAGAGCACAAAACTGCTCCATTTACTGTTGACGTATTGCCCCATTACCTTGCGGGAAGATGTCAGTCCCACTTGCAGGAAAACGGTAAACGGCAACTGTATACTCAGTACCATCTGCGAAATCAGCAGCCCTTTGAAAGGGTCACCAATAAAGAATATCAGCAGCAGCGCAATACCTAATGAAAGAATAACACCTACCTGCGAGTGGCTATCCTTGATATGGTAAGACTCTCCGAAGATACCGGCAAAAATAGAGCCTGCCGCCATACCGCTGGTAATGGTGGAAGATATACCCGCCATCAGCAATGCCAGGGCAAACACTATGGCCGCACTGTTTCCAAGCAAGGGTTCCAACAAAGACTTAGCCTGTTGCAACTCTTCAACCTGAATGCCGCTTTTAAAGAAAGTAGCGGCAGCCAGCAGTATCATGGCGCTATTGATGGCCCATCCTACAATCATAGAGAAGAGTGTATCAAACAATTCATATTTCAACACTTTCCGTATAGAAGAATCATCCTGCTTATTGTATTCGTGGCTCTGAATCACCTCCGAATGCAAAAACAGGTTGTGTGGCATTACAACCGCTCCCAGCACACTCATAATAATCAGCATACTTCCTTTCGGAAAGGCCGGTGTCACCCATCCTTCCACAGCCAACGGCCAGTCAATCTCCACCAGGAAGAGTTCGTAAATAAAAGAAAGTCCGATAACAGAAACAAATGCGATAATGGAACGCTCTATTTTTTTATATGAGTTTGTGAAAAGCATAATCACGACAAAGATTGTCGTTAATATTGCCCCCCAGATTATCGGAATATCAAAAAGCATTTCCAACGCAATGGCTCCTCCGAGAATCTCAGCAAGCGAAGTCGATATGGAAGCAAGCACCGCAGTACCCAGAATCGGGCGGGACACCCATTTAGGAGTGTATTTTGTAGCAGCTTCCGACAGACACAAACCCGTAACAATGCCCAAGTGGGCCACATTGTGCTGCAATACAATCAGCATTATCGTTGATAGAGTCACTACCCACAACAAGGAATAACCAAATTCCGAACCTGCCGCAAAGTTAGAAGCCCAGTTTCCCGGATCAATAAAACCAACCGTTACCAACAAACCCGGACCGATATATTTAAACACGTCCAGACCACCCAGATATCGTTTGTGGTCTCGTCGTTTCAAGTCTTTCAGAATATTTTTCATTGTTCGATATTTTAATGGCGTAAAATTACGAAATAATAACAAGCGAACTATGTTTTCAGTTCAAAAAAGAAGCCCCGGCATTTTGAAATACCAGGGCTGACTATGTTTCCTTAAAGTACGGTGAGCGGGTTAGAATCCCATTTCATGCAGTGCTCGACACAACTGGTCCGGACAAGAGGTGGAACGTCTTCCACAACGGATTCCTTCCAGACGGGAAAGCACATCCCCCACAGGCATTCCTTTCACTAATCGGGAAATGCCTTGTAAGTTACCGTTGCAACCTCCCCAAAATGCAATATCTGTTATTATATTATCTTCTATTTCCAATTCGATGTGAGAACTACACGTACCTTGAGTTTTATAAGTATACTTCATTACTCTTCACTCTCCTCCGGCTTCATGTTGGTATAAACCGTTTGTACGTCATCAAATTCTTCGAGGCGTTCTATCATCTTATCGAGAGTCTCACGCTGCTCGGGAGTAACCTCTTTCGTATCGTTCGGGATATAGGTAAATTCACCACCGACATCTTCGAAGCCATATTCTTCCAGATGCTTCTGAATAGCAGCATAGCTCTTCGGATCTCCATAAATAGTGATTGTACCTTCTTCTTCATCCTCTTCGAACTCATCATCTACATCGTAGTCAATCAAGTCGAGGATAAGTTCTTCCATGTCCACACCGTCTTTTTTCTTGAAAGTAAACATACACTTATGGTCGAACAGGAAAGCCAATGAACCCATAGTTCCCAAGTTTCCACCAAACTTATTGAATACGGAACGTACATCAGCAACAGTACGGGTGGTGTTGTCGGTCAAAGTATCTACAAATACGGCAATACCGTGAGGGCCGTATCCTTCGTATGTCATTCCTTTGTAATCACTCTGGTCCTTACCCATTGCATTCTTGATAGCGCGGTCGATGTTATCTTTCGGCATGTTTTCACGCTTACAAGTAGCGATAACAGAACGCAGCGTCGGATTATTTTCCGGTTCCGGGCCACCAGCCTTTACAGCAATAGCAATTTGTTTACCCAGTCTTGTAAAGGTCTTCGCCATGTGACCCCATCTCTTCAATTTGGCAGCTTTTCTATATTCAAACGCTCTTCCCATTGGTTTTATGTTTTAAATATTAATTATTTAATTATTAATTAGCGCAGCTTTGCATCCAGTTTTTCTTCCAGATTCTTCACAAGTTTCGACATGATTTTATCAATCATCTTATCGTTCAATGTCTGTGTCTCGTCTTGCAACAAGAAGCTCACTGCATATGATTTCTTGCCTGCTTCCAGATTTTTGCCTTCGTAAACGTCGAAGAGGGACACTTCTTTCAGCAACTTTTTCTCTGTATCGTAAGCTATCTTCTCTATTTCTGCGAATTGCACCTTTTTATCAAGCAACAAGGCAAGGTCGCGTTTCACAGCAGGGAACTTGGAGATTTCCGTATAACTGATTTTCACGGAACGGATGGCTTTCATCAACTCTTTCCAGTTCAAGTCAGCGTAATACACTTCATTGTCAATATCGAAAGCTTTCAGAATCTTCTTCGTTACGATACCGAAGGTTGCAAGACGCTTTCCGCCTTTCGTCTGAACAGACAAGGCAGTTGCATAGATGTCATCCGTCAGATTACCTATCACCAGATTTCTCATATTCAGCCCCAGACGGAGGAAAATATTTTCTACGTAAGCTTTCAGTTCATATACAGAACTTTCTTCATCGGTATGCGCCCATGAGTTGGAGACTTTCTTACCTGTTACCCACAAACCAAGATGATAATTCTCGGTATAGGCAGCCAATGACTTTTCCGGATTCTTCTTCTCTTCGTTGAAATAGTAGCAGTTTCCGAATTCGAAGAATTTCAAGTCGGCATTCTTACGGTTGGCGTTGTGAGAGATACTTTCCAAACCACCGAATAATAAGGTCTGGCGCATGGCATTCAGATCCGTGCTCAACGGATTCAGCAGCATCACCAGATTCTTGGAAGGATAGGTTTCCATTCCGTCGTAATAAGCGGCACGGGTCAATGAGTTATTCAGAATCTCATTGAAACCACAACCCACCAACTGTTCAGCTACGAGATTTTGCAGTTTATTCGACTTATCATGTTCCCCCTTCGTAGTCAAGCTTGACTTCAGCGTAGACGGAATCTCAACATTATTATATCCGTAAATACGGAGAATATCTTCAATGACATCACAATCGCGCTGCACATCTACGCGATAAGGCGGTACAGCCAACGTCAAACCTTCTGCCGTCTCATTGGTTATTTTCATTTCCAGACTGGAGACGATGCTCTTGATAGTATCCACCGGAATAACTTTACCTACCAATGAATTTACTTTTTCATAAGCCAGCTCTACCACGAAATCCTGGGCGGGAGCAGCACATATATCCTTCACCTCAGAAGAGATAGTGCCACCGGCCAGTTCTTTCACCATCATAGCAGCCAGTTTCAGACAGTAAATAGTGATATTGGGGTCAATACCTCTTTCGAAACGGAAAGAAGCATCCGTATTCAATCCATGACGGCGGGCGGTTTTACGCACCCATGTCGGATGGAAATAAGCACTTTCCAGGAATACGTCCTTAGTGGTTTCCGTAGAACCGGAGTCCAGGCCACCGAATACACCGGCGATACACATAGGTTTCTCCTGATCACAAATCATCAGGTCGCGATCAGACAATTTACGTTCTACACCATCCAGCGTAACAAACGGAGTACCTTCGGGCATGGTTTTCACAATAACTTCGCCACCTTTTATTTTATCCGCATCAAAGCAATGCAGCGGTTGACCGAACGCATGAACAATATAATTCGTGATATCTACCACATTATTAATAGGACGCAGCCCGATAATACGGAGTTTGTTCTGCAACCATTCCGGACTTTCCTTCACCGTCACGCCTTTCACCGTCACACCGGCATAACGAGGACACGCTTCACTGTTTTCCACTGTAACCTTGATGTCCAAATCATGGTTTTCAACAACGAAAGCATCTACCAATGGCTTTTTCAAGGAGGTCGGTTTATTATTCTGCACCAGGTAAGCATACAAATCACGGGCTACACCATAGTGCGAACAAGCATCGGCACGATTCGGAGTGATATCTACTTCCAGTACATAGTCGCTCTTGATGTTATAATAGTCTTTGGCGAGAGTACCCGGAACCGCATCTGCCGGCAATACGATGATACCTGCATGATCCGTACCGATACCGATTTCGTCTTCTGCACAAATCATTCCGTTAGACTCTACGCCACGGAGTTTTGACTTCTTAATCGTAAAACATTCATCCCCGTCATAGAGTTTAGCACCCAAAGTGGCAACCACCACTTTCTGACCGGTAGCCACATTCGGCGCACCGCATACAATCTGCACAGGTTCTCCCTGTCCCAGATTCACAGTAGTCACGTGCATGTGGTCTGAATTCGGATGAGGAATGCATGTCAACACTTCACCGATAACGAGCCCTTCCAGTCCGCCTTTAATCGTCTGTACTTCTTCTACACTTCCTGTTTCCAAGCCAATAGAAGTCAGTGCAGCCGCAACTTCTTCCGGTGTCAAATCGAAATCGACATACTCTTTCAACCAATTATAAGAGATATTCATATCATTATTTTTTTATTGTTTTCAAAAGTGACCCGCAAAATTACAAAGTTTTTTTGGATGACAGGGAATTATCTGATAAGAAAATAATAAAAAGAGCCGAAACTACTTGATAAAAAGTAATTCCGGCTGCCTATTAAAATACTTCCATAAATTATCCCGAACTCAGAACGGCAACGGTCCATCCGTCCCCACTCCTCCGAATGGATTGTCCGTTTGAGGGGCAAAGTCAACCGGAGGCGGTATACTACCATCACTTGCAGCATTCATCTTTGAACCTATTAGTCCGCCACCGCCATCTACCGGCTGCGGAATCATCATATCATCCTCCGGATTCTGGAAACGGGTATACTGACCAATAAAACGCAGTCTTACATCACCTACCGCACCATTACGATGCTTGGCGATAATAATTTCCGCCATACCGCGTAAATCCGTACCATCTTGCGAAGTATAAATCTTATAATACTCAGGACGGTGAATGAAACATACCATATCGGCATCCTGCTCAATGGCTCCCGATTCACGCAAGTCACTCAACTGCGGACGCTTACCTTCTTCACCCTCACGATTTTCCACACCACGGTTCAACTGCGATAGGGCTATAATCGGGATGTTCAGTTCTTTCGCCAACCCCTTCAACGAACGTGAAATGGTACTTACCTCTTCCTGACGGCTACCGAACGACATACCACTCGCATTCATCAACTGAAGGTAGTCGATAATAATGATTTTCACCCCATGTTCGCGCACCAGACGACGAGCCTTCGTACGAAGTTCAAATACTGATAACGAAGGCGTATCATCTACATACAATGGGGCATCCAAAAGGTCACGTAACTTATAATCCAACTGTTGCCACTCATAATCCGCCAACTGTCCACTCTTGATTTTCTCACTCGGAATCTCGCACGCATTGGAGATCAAACGATTCACCAACTGTACGTTACTCATTTCAAGCGAGAACACAGCCACCGCATTCCGGTAATTCACAGCTATATTCTTCGCCATAGAAAGCACGAACGCCGTTTTACCCATGGCAGGACGTGCAGCTATAATGATAAGGTCGGATTTTTGCCAACCGGAAGTCATCTTGTCAAGTTTGGTAAAACCACTCTCCAGACCACTTAAACCATCGGTACGGGCAGCAGCTGTCTGAATCAACTGATAGGCTTCGGCAATTACAGGATTAATCTGAGTATAATCCTTTTTCATGTTCTGCTGGGAAATCTCGAACAACCTTCCCTCAGCCTCCTGCATCAGGTCATCTACGTCCAGAGTTTCATCAAAGGCTTTACTCTGCACATTACTGGTAAATGTAATCAGTTCGCGGGCCAATGCCTTCTGTGCGATGATACGGGCATGATATTCAATGTGTGCCGAAGAAGCAACCTTACTACTTAACTGGGTAATATAGAACGGACCACCCACTTCTTCCAAATCTCCGCGTTTGGCAAGCTGTTCTTTTACAGTCAGGATATCCACCGGCTTCTGGTTCACGGCCAGGTCGGTGATAGCGGAATAAATCAATTGGTGCCGGTGCTCATAAAAAGACTCCGGACGTAGAATTTCACTTACCAACGAATAAGCGTCTTTCTCTATCATCAATGCTCCCAATACAGCTTCTTCCAACTCCGGTGCTTGTGGCTGAATACGTCCATAATCAGTTACCGGCTGCACTTTTGTTTTAGAATTACTTCGGGGAGTTCTTTTCTGTTCTGCCATCTCTTGAATGCTACAAATTATAAATTACCGATACCCTCTCCACTGATACTTTTCAGAAAAAGGGGATGGCAAAGATAATGCTTATTAATCAAAAACACCCCTATTCTACCAAACAAAAAAAAGAGCTATTCCCGGTTTTTCGGAAATAGCTCTTTACATCAAATCAAACTTATTCTTAAATAGTCATTGCCTGTCCGCCAATCACACCGGCTACGGCGCTGGCTATGGCAATAATCACTTTCAATATCACATTCCAACTCGTTTTCTTCATAGCGATCTCTTAATTTTTAATTATCAATTTATCCAAGCGGATTCTCGTCTACTCCACCACCGGGCGTATTGCCCGAACCACTATCCGAGCCACCCCCTGAAGGAACATTCGATAATCCTTTCAGGTAATCATCCAGACTCACCAAATCCAGTTTCTCACCGGCACGGGTAGCTGTTTTGGTTATCTTCAGCTCTCTATTGGCCTGGAAGCAGATACGGACACTTTCCACACTTTTGGCAGTCACATCTTCAGTTTTGTCTTCCCCTTTAGATTTAGCAGACAGCATAAACACGCCCAATCCTGCAATATTTACCGTTTTACCCTCCAACAATTGTTCTTTCAGCTTTTCCACGAAGTTCTGCATCGTACTCCGGATATCACCGATAGAAAGTGAAGAACGGTCCTGCATCTTTTGGGCAATAAATGCCAAGTCTACACTTTGTCCTAATGTTATTAACTGTGGGAAATACTTCTTGGGAGAATCCTCAACCCGAGGGTCTGACGGTCTTTCCACCGTTCTAAAAATTACACTCATACTTTTTTCTTTTAGAGATTTAAATTTTGTTTTTAATTCACTTCGCTGATCAACGATGCTGCAAAGGTGAAGATTTAATCTCTAATAAAAGAAGGAAAAAGGGTGGAAACAAAGGTTTTTCGGAGAAAAGTTATAAAGCTCTGACTGTGTGAATATTAGAAATATAAGTACTTTCATTTTTCTACAGAACACAAAATATCTAGTAAAGAACCTTATATCAATTGTACTCCCCTACAATAAGTGCAATCGTTTTTTATATCACATATTTTTTACATATAACCTGTTTACTTTAATCATAACATCAATTATACTTATAAAAAAGATTCCAAAATCTCTTTAATGTAAGTTTTAAAGTCCTTATTTTTTCATGAAGGTACACACATATTATTTCTTCCAGATGTTATATGGAACAAATAACCATCTTATTATCACAATGAAGTGTCTTATCAACGGACAATGTTCCATATCGTCAAAAATATAATTTTGAAATATTCCGCCACTGACCGATGCTCAATATACTTCATATTATAGCGTATCTTGTCCGGAAGTATCAACTCTACATACACTTTATCCGCATCATCAGCTTGCCCTAATATCGTATTTTCATCCACATATTCAATGGACGCATAATCGGTTATTCCAGGACGCACGGACAAAACCTTTCTCTGTTCTTCCGTATATAAATCGACATACTTACGAACTTCCGGACGGGGACCGACCAAACTCATATCACCTTTCAGGACATTAAACAACTGAGGCAATTCATCCAACTTGTATTTACGGATAAAATAGCCAATACGGGTAATACGAGGATCACGCCCACCTACCGTTATCAAGCCTTGTTTATCCGAACCAATACGCATCGAACGGAACTTATAGACATAAAAGTCCTTGCCATTAAGCCCGACACGCAATTGCTTATAAAAGCCACCGCCTTTACTCTCAAGACGAATGGCAACATACAAAAGCAAGAAAACAGGAGACAGGAACAGGATGCCTAAAAAGGAGAAAAGGATATCAAAGAAGCGAATCATCATTTATCACCGGTCACTTTATCATATGCGGACTTTACAGTCTTAATTATGAAGGATAATTGTTCTTCATCCAGCTGCGGATAAATAGGCAAGGAAATCTCTCCCTTAAAGTTCTCATAGGCTTGAGGATAATCCTTTATATCATATCCTAATGAGTTAAAGAAAGAGAGCATCGGCATCGGGATAAAATGGACATTCACAGCAACTTCGCTTTTGGCTATCTCATCAATCATATGATCACGCTGTTCTTCAGTAAATCCTTTGATACGCAACGCATAGATGTGGTATGAGCTCTCTTTTTCTCCGTCCACAGAAGGTGGCAGAACAGCCCAGTCACAATCCGCAAATCCTTTCGAATAGGTGTTGAAGACTTTTTTACGCTCTTTCAGCAGTTCCGGATATTCCCGTATCTGAGCCAAGCCTATAGCCGCATTTACATCAGCCATATTTATTTTCATTCCCAAACCGACTATGTCGTAACGCCAGCCACCGGCTTTGGATTTAGAAAAAGCATCTTTAGTCTGACAATTCAGGCTCATCATACGGAGTTCTTTATAAAGTTCCGCATTATCAAAGGGGGCAGGAAGATTCAGACAGATGGCGCCTCCTTCCGCAGTAGTAACGTTCTTTACAGCATGAAGAGAAAAGATGGCAATATCCGTTTC
>NZ_FQZN01000059.1 GCF_900142015.1 Bacteroides stercorirosoris | reverse complement strand
CATAAAATCTGATTTTTACAAAGTTAATACATAAATAAAAAAACTACGAGAGAAACACCGTAGTTTTCTATTTACACAATCAGATGGATAGTCTCCGGACATCGTTTGGCCATCAAAGTCAAATTGAATGACCTTCAGTACAATATGGATATTACCCGCATTCTACACCCGACAGACAAAGACTTAGCGAAGATGGAAAGACATAAGAAAGAATATTATCTGTTATTAAAGATGCTGGCAGATTGAAGTTTTAAGACAATCAAAATTTAACTCAACTTAGTGGCATGAACCTACAAAAACAAAAGATGTAAGGTTTAACCGAGATGATGGAAATCATATATCTATCATGCCACATATGGTAAATCAAAAAAATGAGAAAAGATTGCTTCTAAACGACTCAGAAGACTTGTAAAAACGCAAGTTTGACATATTATGTACATCTATTTTGGTAATAACTAAGCTTTTGAATGGTAAGCTGTAATAGTCAAGACTTGTTCAGAAAGATGGCCTTTCATTTCAACGTTTCGCTTACTGCAATCAATCTCGCCAAGGGCACTTGCAAAAGAATGAAAATCAAATATTCGGTTTCTTCATGCAAGTCGGTAACACACAATGCCAATATGCTTGAACGGCGTGTTCGCCATTCAAGCAGACACGACATTAATTGACAAAATTTTCAAAGAACTACTTTTATTTACCGCAGAACCGCTTAGACTTGGCTAATTTTTAACGAACTATTGAATATATTTTCAATACATTTTTGCGGAATTTTCTCTTGCTCTAGACGTAGGTTGCGAGACTTGATATGATTATACAGTGTGGCTTCCGCAGGGGTAAGATGGAGAGGCTTTGATACATTGCTTGGAGTGCCTTTGTCGCCTTCAAAATAGGTGTCAAAGGTAGCGCGATCCATCAAAAGGCTTTGCGTCTGGGGAAAATAACTGCGGAACTGCGAGAGAATTTCGAAGCCCTGTACATCAATGTCGCCCCAATAGTATAGGGAAGCGTGCCGCATGAATGGGACAGACTTGAGGATGCCAACGGTGAATCCATGCCCCCAAATCAGCAGACTTCCTGCCAACTTGGGAAAAGTCAGGAAGTTGACTTTATTCTCCACCACAAACACCTTCTGCACAGGCAACGATAACGCACAGAACTGACTCTGAGGCATCGTCAGATCGTCTACACCAGAAAAGTATTCACTCGCAATCGATGCTTCCAACACACGAATGCGCACCCATGGCTCATCGTATCGCAATCCAAAGCGCTTTTCGAACTCCTTCTCATCCGAACAGACATGCTCTACAATGACAATATCCAGCAACTCACGAAGCACTCCCTTATTGCGCTCAATGAACTTGGTGTGCACCTCAATAGGCAATTCACGAATGTACAACTCAGGACAAGGATTCGCCACAAAATAGCGCAAAACTTTCAACAAATCAGGCCAAGAGGAAGCATTCTCGATCACCTTAAGTGGATAGCGTTCCACCCATGGACGAAGCTGCGGAAACTCATTAAACAACATCGCCACATCCTTGCGAAACTGTGACACTTCACCACCCTTCAGCAAGAAGCGCTCAACGTCCGATGCACTCCTGAACAACACACGCTCAGGCAGATCCTGTTCGCCCAATGCTTTCGTTTTCACTGTTTTCCACTCAATCGTGTAACCAAAGCCCTTCACCTCTTTCGATTGCGAACGGATGTCTGCCAGTTCGTGCTGATACTCATCCATCGATGCGCTCGCTTTCTTATCGCAAGGAATCACAATTGGTTCAAACTCAGAGCCAGCGACCACTGAACGCAAATAATCCACATACTTGCGTTCTGTCTTCTTACGTATTTCTGCTGCCGTTATCATACCTCCATACTCCTTTCACGTTCTGCCTTAAACTCACTGATAGGCATATTATAGAGTACAGAACGATCGCCCTTGCGCTCCACATAATGCACATACGAAATATCGTTCTCCACGATGTGGATGTTGTCACTCGGAGTCACCACGAGCAACTGCAGGTGGAGCTGTTTGCAGAGCGAAATCAGATAGCGAGCCTTGTCCTCGTCCTGTGCGCGAAAAGCCTCATCTATGGCAATGAAGCGGAACGAAGAGTCGAGTCCGTTCTTAGTCAAGCCAAACTGATAAGCGATAGCTGACCCCAGGATGGTATATGTCAATTGCGCCTTCTCGCCACCTGACAGCTGTCCCATAGCCTCGTAGGTGTTACGCTTCTGATCATCGTCTTGATAAAACTCCTCCGCCTTATATGTGTACCATCCACGCACATCCATCACCAACTTTCGCCATGATTCGTCTTGTAAACGAGACATCAGCGGTTCGATATGCTGTTCAAAATGAATCCTGCTGCCATCGATTGTCGAATTCATCTCATGGATGTTCGGGATTGCACTGCTCAGAAGGTCTTGGAACTCCTTCAAATCCACGTTCAATCGTTTGGCTGCGACCAACTGGATATACGTCTTTGGAGCATCCTTGAAATCGATGCCCACAAGATACGAATTCAATTGGTCGATGGTCTTGGTGATAGACTGGCGCCAGTTCTGGAAGAACATATTGAATGCACTGACCTTGTTGATGATATTCTCCTGTAAATACTTGTTAAAGCGCGATTCAAACCCAGGCAGATCTTCGTCCAGCAATCGTTGGTAATAGGTCTGATATTCGCCCACAAACTCCACGGCTTCGGGCAAACGGTTCACGTCCGAACGCCAATCGCGATACTTCGCGGTAATTTCCTCAGTGGGATTCTTGAAGCGATAAATCAGGTTCTTCAAATCGCCACTCTTGCTACCCTTCGTCTCACGTTGTTTCCGCAAAGCGGAATTGATGTCACTCTGTAACGTGTCACGCATTTTGTCCAAACCCACCAATGCCACATTCAGTAAATCTGTGTGTTGCGACTCAAAAGCATCGGTATCAACAACGCCTATTTGAGCCAAAGCCAAAGCACAATCATTGCTCTGTTTCTTGAGTATATTCTCACGATTTTCCAATAATGCTTTGTTACCGATAGCTTCATTAAACTTCTCCTCAAATGCACCAAGTTCCTTTCTCACCCTCTCCAATTGCCCCTGCAACATCTTCACCTTATCATTGGTCTCCTCCAGTTGTCGCTTCTGTTCTTCCTTTTGCTGAATGACGAGTGCACACGACCACCAGTCGATATCATCAAACTTATCGTATTTATCAAACAGCTTCGAGTAGGTTTCTCGCTTCTCCTGAGCATTCTTTGTATCTGCCTCTATACGACGGACTTTGGTTGCCACCTCCTTTTCATCCTGCTGCAACTGGCGTACTTCCGCCTGTAGCATGGCAATCTTCTCCTTATTGTCCCAGCCCAACACATAGTGTTCCTTGCCTCGTGTCTCTGGTCGGTCGTCTTTCTCATGCTTACCACCTCTCGCCTTTATCAGTCCCTCTTTCGTTACTGCTTTCTCTTGCAGATAGTTGAAGTCCGCAAGCGAATCAACACAACTATAGTTGAACTCAGCAAATAACCTATCCTCAAGCCAATCCAAATACAAGCACTTTGGCTTGTATTCAACCTTACGGAGCAACGAATCCACCTTCAATGTCCTATCCTCAAACTCACGAAGAGGCTCTGTGCCCTCGTATCGCTGATACACGATGCGTCCTCGCAGATTATGACCATTCACATACTCATTCACCTGCTTGTAATACTTCTCTGGCACCACCAATCTCAATGCAAAATTGTGCAGAATACGCTCGATGGCATACTCCCAATCGCACTCAATATCCTTCACACGTATCAGTTCACCGATGAATGGAATCTCTTCGGCGGTTGCACCAACAGCCTCCAGTATCTCATCACGAATCTCAGCCACACGACCAGAGATATTGTTCTTATGCTGCTGCAGATAGCGTATAGTATCCACTCGCTCTGATATCGTGCAGTTGATTTCATCCTGACGGTTTTGTGCCTGACGCTTCTCTTCCATGAGTTGCCTGTCAATCTTTACCTGCAGAGCATCTTTCTCGTGTTTGGCGGTCGCACGATTGGCATCGAATACCTCTGCATCAGGACTTTGTGTCAGCTCCACCGTCTTTGCCAGCTTATCGTATTCTTCGGCTTTGGCCTTGCGGTTATCACGCATCTTCACCTTCTGATTGATTTCCTTCTCAATCTCACGTATCTGCTGACCCACCTCGTCCTTCTCAATAGCCACCGACAAGCGCGTCTGCTCTTGTTCCAGCTCACTCTTCTTCACCTTTAACGCCTTCAACTCATCTTCCAGTTTTCTCAAGTTGCTCTTGCAGCGCGCCAACTCCTCGTTGCACAAATCCACCGTTCGCGCAGCAAACCAATAGGCCACCACACTCTTCTCTTGCTCCAATTCAGCTATGCGCGTGTCTATCGCCATCAGTTCCTTTGCCAATGTATTGATAGGTTCCAGTTGGGCAATCTGCTCTTTCACCTTATCGATATTGGTTTTCGCCTCCATCAGATTTTGGAAGTTGTCCTTTAGTTCCTGGTACTTTTCCTCAGCCGGCACTTCCTCGAGCATATTCATACGGATGAAACTGTCCAGATCGTCCAACACTTTCACGCCCACTATCTGATTGAAGAGTGTAAGCGCCTTGTCCGAACGCATTCCGAAGAGGGCTATCATCTTCTCGCCATACGCAACCGGGCCGTCAAATAACTCTATCTTGCGTCTTGTGTCGTTCGTATTGTATTTCTTCGTCAGTCGTTTGCGCCAGTCGCCATGCAGGTCAAACTCCGAAAAGTCGCGCTTTATAGTCAGCGGTTCGCGAGCTATGCCAAACAACACCTTCAGTTCCTCGCCAGTGTAGTAGCGCACCTGAAACAGCGTCACCACACGTTTGTCCACATTGCAGAACGATGCAAGAAGTACCGAACGTGCCCCTTTGTCTCGCAATCTAAGCGTGGTAGTGCTCGCTGCACCCTCCTGCTGCTGATTGCCATAGTTGCCAAAGAAGTACGACTCCTCTGTACGGTTGCCCTTCTTCTCCACACCCGATGATTGGTTGTAGAATCGTTGGCGCTTCAGTGGCACCAGCAGCGTGAGCAGAGCATCTACCAGCGTACTCTTGCCCGATGCGTTGGCACCGGTCAGCAGCGAGTTATTGCCCTGCGTATTCATGCAGTACACCTTTTGGTCAAATGTACCCCAGTTCCACACTTCCAAATAGTCAAGCTTGAAGCCTGCCACTTCCGGACTGGTATTAAAGAGATTCATCTGCTGCATCATAGTCGTTCAGTTTGTTTTTGAATTCCAATAGATCGTCCAGTGTCACCTTCTCCTTGATGATGCGATGTATTTTATAGCGTTTCTCGCCCTCAGCATGCTTTGCTTCCACAAGGAAACCAAAGCTGACGATGCTGTCGATATAGCGGTCAAGGTCTTTCTCAAACTTGGCACGATTGAAGGTGGTGGGCAGGAACAGTTCCGCCTCTTCCTTTATTTCAGTGGCGGTTACATACTTGTACGAAGCCTGCGACTCTGTTGGATTGCTGTCGAAGTCTTCGAGTATCTGCCTCAACACGATGAGTATCACCGACACCTCAAAACCATACAACCTTCTCGACGTCATGTTCAACGTTTTGTCATCGTCCAATTTCAGTTGCTTGACAAAGGCAAAACCCTCATCCTTTTTCACGATGAGTTCCAGCCCCATCACGCTGATATAGTCCAGTATCTCGCTCTGGTAGTCGAGTACATCATTCCACACTACATCGTCTTTCTCTACGATGCCTTTCAGAAGTTTCACCACAGCCCTGCTGTATGGTTGTATATTTGTTGCGTTCATCGTGTTATTATGATTTCGGGAATTGATATCGTTTTGTTTTCTGCAAAAACAATATATTGCTGGCGCTCTTCGTTTACCACAGTCTTATATTCCTTCAGCACGCCAATGTATCCAAACACTTCCGACAGACCTTTCTCCACACCCTCGTTCCATTCTATCACCTCTGCCAGTGTCGTCTGCTGTGTGTCGTACAGCACCTTGTTAATGCGGTCTCTCAGCACCTGACGATCGATGTGATACGGATTGTAGAGTTTGCCTATGCGCTCCAAGTCGTCCAGACTCAGTTCAGCCATATCAGGCTTATCCTTATACACAGTCTCTTTTATAGGAGTCAGAGTCAGAGGGCGCTCGACTGGCAGATTGATATCGATAGTTTCATATTCAAGCGAAGCTTCTGGTTTCTCTTTCTGTTTGGTGGCTTCGATGAGCAGTTTCTTTATATCGTTAATCACCTGCTTTGTCACCTCTGCATTCATCTGTCCGTTCTGGCGAATGATGCGACTCAGTTTCTCGCTCATGCGATCGTTGGTTTTCGCCACCTTCTCGCCTGCGTCAAACAGATGCTTTTTCATTTCCCTAAGAAACATGTCATGCGCATCAATGCCTCTATTCTCCAGTGTTTCATAGAGTGCACCAGTCAACTCGTCCCATTCTTTCTGCAGATCGGCCGAGAGCAGGAATTCCCAGAATGCATAGAAACTCTTGCCTTGTTGCGATTGTTTCAGTTCGCCATACGCATCAAAGATGTAGTTCAGCAATACTTTCTTCTCCGCATTGTCTGTCTGGCGCTCATATATCTCTTTGATAATCCCCTTGAAGTTGTCATCCACCTCCTTGAAATCGCTAAGCAGCTCCTTAGCCAGTTTATTCAAGCTATTGTATCGTGGTTCTATCTGGTAGTCCTCATACACCTCGACCTCTTCGCCCATCTCCAGTCGCTGAATCTGATGCTCTATCTCCATTTTTTTGGCTCGGAGCAGTTCCAGTCGCTTCTCGCGGTCCTCGTTCGAGTATTCCACCAATTCCTTCAGTTGGGCAAACAGCGTCTTGAACTTCGATTCCGTACCGATGTAATCCTCTTTTTTCAAGCTCACCACCCAATCCATCAGTTTGCTTGTGTGCGACGAAATCTCGTATATCACCTCTCCCTCTTCGTTCTGATAGTTGGTCAAGAATCCCTTGTCTGTCCAGTCTTTGATGAGTCGTTTTGCTTTCTGTTCGTTCGACTCCCCTAGTCTTGTCATTTCAAGATTATCCTCCACCAACGCATTTTCCTGCTCATCCAGTCGGTTCTCCAGTAGCATGTGCAAGCGTTCCTGCATTATAGCCGACTGTCCCTCAAACGCCTCAATGACAAAAGACAAGAAGAAATCCACACTTCTTGATTTTATGAGTCGTACGCTTGGTGACTCTCGTAATATTTGTGTTATTTCTTCTACTTGCATGAATGTTATTCGAAGTTATTTTGTTTGAAATCCATCAGTATATTTCTTATATGTTATTGTCACATCTTTGAAGGATAAATGAGCACCTCTTCTTCCCCTACTTCTAGCACCTTTGCTATCTGAAATAGAGTCTCGAGGCTGGATTATGCTGCATTCGTGCACCATTTTGATACTGTAGCAGGATCTAAGGTAATTGTTCTACAAGCCACTTGTTTGTGCGCTTCTTCTCTGCCAACATTCCTTTGATGCGATTTATGTCCTTATCCATGACTATGCATTACATATTATTTAGGGCAAAAATATTAGGTGACTATATACTATCTTACAGCAAAATCCTCTATACACGATTATACGATTTATAGAAGGTTTATATTTTCTATATCCTACCGCTTAACAAGGATTCACACTTTAAGGCAATATATAGTTACCATATTTTATATGTTTCTCAATTGTGTGGCAAAATTACAAAATATTACTGAAAAACGATAAGTTCAGTGATAAAAAGAAAAGATCATGCGCTAAATTCTATGACTTCATTCTTCAGCCTTCTCTATTTACAAGCTTTATTTATTATGTGTTTAACAGCAAGCCTTCCTCAACTACCGAAAAATCTGTATAGACATATTTGATTAGGAGGAAACGCCAGCATTAGGAAAACTTCTTCATAAACCTTACCACTTCCGATATCGTACAAAAGTCAAACTTACCGGTTCTTATCATATAGAATTGCAGAAATATAAATATAGCGTGCCTTATTTAGTATGTAGACTAGTAAAGTACATACGAAGTACTACAAATATTGAGTATCTCATTGACAGATAAAACTCATCTGAGAGACCTCTTTGATAAAACTAAATTTCAAAATGACAAAGAACGATTCGGAGCAATTTTAATGGGACACTAGTGATCCTAAAACTTAAAACATATATACCAAACCCTTATTTTTCTAATTTAAATTGAGCCTCTTTCTCTTTAATAAGCAATAAAGAAATATCAAATAAGACCTTTATAGTACTATTTAATTCAAGCGAAAAATCTTTAATCGAAGTGGTCATCTTATCAACATCATCATAGTATGAAATAATTTTTTTATCTAATCGTTCCGGTTCCATGTTAACATCCTTAATCTCTTGCAGAAATAACTTTTTCTTTTCTATATCTACCGCTTGTTTACTTAATTCCAATAAGATATTTTTTCGATGCATATTATTCTCTTTTATTTGAATATCATATCTGTTTTGATTAACACGTTCTATAAAAGAGAGTTCTTGATCCAGTAAATCCGATAGTCCAATACGTGCTTTAATCCAGCATTCTTCATAAGTCTTTTCTAAATTTGTTTTTTGGCGTTGTACATCAACTTCAAACACATATCTATACTGCAAATCTGTTGCATAGATTCAACCTTTCATTTGACATATTTCTGATTTAGATAATGATATATTCTGATGGTCAAGACCAACAGTAATTCCCATAGCATCTACTATATTAAGTAAAGCCAAATTATTTTTTAGACAGTTATTATAATCATCCAACTTTTTAATATTTTGTTGACGAATTAACAGTTTTTCTTGTTGTAGAATAGCTTTCTCACTATTTCTATTACTATAAATAATAGCAAGATAACCTACTACAACAGCAAAAATTCCACTACTATAACTTCCCCCAAAATTTAACCACGAGTCATTTGAAAGATTTGTTTTAATAACATTACCATATGCCAACAACGTATTAATGATAAATGCAATAGCAATTCCACTAATTATGATTCCCAAAACAACATATAAATATTTTTTTCATCAATTCATATTTATTACAACGATTCACTAACTTTTTTAATCGCCTTATAAATCTCACTATAAGAATCTCTACCTTTATATTTTTCGGCCAGTTCACATGCTTTATCCATTTTTGAGCCTGTAAGTATTTCTTTAACCCATTTATCCTTCTCAAGGTATTTCCGAGTTTTATCATATGTTGGCAGATATTGCTTTAATGCTCTTTCTGTTGCTGCTGAATCTTGAAAATGTCGACATGTATCTTCAAAATGTAGTAAAAACCAATATTCTATTGACTGTAAGCTATCACAAAGAATCACATTAGCATTATTTTCATATTTCTTTTTGAGCGATACCATTTTTTTATTCTCTGCATCAGAACGCCTGCTAACATCAGCATCAAAAACACATATTACAAAGACATCTTCATCCAGAAGTTCCTTTATTTTCTTTTCTATTTTCTCAATACTATTGTTTTCAAATAAACGAGGAGAAATAGAGTATCTATAACCAAGTATTTTTTTCAAATGACTGAAATAGAATAATTCAGTCAAACCCTCACCGACGATATGAATAATCTGTCTGGTCGCTGTATTTTTTCTTGCTTTTCTCATAAAAATACACGATTATAGATTAGGAACTGCACCGAATTTACCGAACTTATATGCCTTTTGGAAAGAACTGATCCTATTCAATCCCTTGAAGTCTGTCAGAGGATACAGTACACTTGAACCATCCAGATTCTTTTCAGTAAACCAAACATTATCTTTTCTAAGCAAATCTTCCTCTCCTAACAGTCCATCATAATGCGTAGTGAGCAACAACTGTGCCTGTTCTGATTCTTTTAGAAAACGTTCAATGATGTATTCTATCAATTTTGGATGAAGAGAAGATTCAATCTCGTCAACTGCGAGAAAAGCATCTTTTTCAAGAATCTTTTGTACTTGAGCAGCCAAGCCAAATGTACGAATAGTACCATCCGATTCAAACAGTTCCGAGAACTCATAATAATCATTGTTACCATACTCAGATGAAACTTTATGCTGATACATAGTATAATTAATCGGCCCTTTATGCGTTTCTTGTTCTTTGGAAGTAATATTTGAAATATTAAAATCTGCTTCCTGCAGATATCTCAAAATATAATCTTTTGCTGACTCATTCTTGATTGATTCTTCGGCATAACGACTTAAAGATGATGCAGGTACAATAGCCGGCATAACCTGATTGGTTAGATACTGAAGAACCTTCTCTAGTTCTACAATATGTGTATTCACCTGCATATAGGCAGCAAAAACTGACATATTATGCAAACACTTCAATGTTATTTCCTCTTTGACAGCTTGCGACATCTTGATTTTCTGTCCAAATTTAATAACAGATACGTTATTCTCAGTATTTCTTTCAAATATAGTAGCAGGCTGTTGACTTGGATAATAAATTAAACTTTCCTTTGCTACGTGCCATCTATCTAAAGCTACTGAATAGATATAACAAACAGCTTTCTCCTCATTCTTCAAATAGAACGAAATCGAATATTCAGATAACTGCCTTGAACTTGTTTTATTCAGGAGAAACGGGACTACTTGAATTTGTTCTGCCTTATTAAGTGGAGTATAAGTAATGAATGACTTGATAAAATCACAAACCTTAATAATATTACTCTTACCCGAAGCATTTGCTCCATAAATAACAGCCACTTTCAATAGTCTCACACCGCCACCCAATTCAACAACATGATATGATTCCATATCCTTACTTCTATCAGCTTCAAAACTTAATATAGCTTCGTCTCTAAATGAGAACATGTTCTTAAATCTAATTTCTGCTATCATACAATTTGTTTTTCCACAAATATATAACTAAATATCCATATCTACAAATAAGATTCACCTATTTGCATTATTTCTACAAATATCACAAACTAATATCTATTCTATTAAATTTATTATAACCTTAGGCAATATCAATCATTAAAAAATCTTGGATCACAACAAGGAAAAGGTAAGTATACCTACAGAAGAAACCATGAAGATGACTATCTATGTACAGAAGCAGAAATAAGACGTATGTTTGCTGATGCTAATCACCACAGGGATTCTAATGTAAGGTGGACACACCGTATCTATCCGGACAGAATGTGGAAAGCAAACCTCTATCATTTCTATATAAAAGTATATAATAGATTGATACAGGTTTTACCACGTCCTATTATGATAAAAGATGGTATACGACAAGAAGAAACACCTGCTCATGTGCTATACGAGAAGCACTAATAAATTGTATAATTCGGCGCTATAGAATATTTTGTGTAAATGGAAAATACGGGATTCAAATTATGAACCAATTTATGCTTATATTTGAAAACAGAATCTAGATATAAGAGAACTTACAAGTAAATCCTGTTTCCATTTACACAAAACTCCAGACAGTGTCTATTTCCGTGATAAAAGTGGGTATCAGATGTAAAGAACACCTTGCTGCCATCAAATTTATAATTTATTTCTCAATTTATGTGCATCACTGCACGTTAATAATCAAGTTATCAATCACCCATCAAACGGAAATGACAGAGAAGTATCACAAAAGTAACTGCCATAAATGGGTATAAAACAAAATAGTTGAAAAGTTTGCTAAATACTCTCCAGCCATTCAGTCTCTATTCTAAATCAAAGTATAGTAAAATGTACTTTATTATGTTCGCTGGAAAGTATTTACAATACGAGGTTCAATACCGGAGACATGAACATTCAACACACATTCCGAGCGATTACCCTGAATTGTGGTGATTGATAGTATGCCCATCCAAATTCTCTGCATTGTTAGTTTTATGTTATTTCAAAATCAGTGCAAAATTAGTAAATAAATTCCATATACCGCATGACAGAACAAGAAACTGAGTCTATATGAATATAGATATTATATCAGTGAAGATATAATGAAGATATAATTTAGCAGGGTTCATTACTATAAACTATGTAACTCAAGAAGGATGTTCTTACTCTTCCTTTTCAAATTCTTCCGAAGCATTTGCTATCAACGCCTTTCCTATTTCCATCTGTATGAATTTAGGCAATCGAAACAATTTTGCCATAAGCTGGTTATAAGTGAACTCGACTTTGGTATACAGTATAGATTCTTCTTTAATGGAGGATGTAATTTAAACTGTGTCAGCAAGGAATAAAATATTAACTTTGCTAACACAGTTTTTTTATGAAAGAAGAATTTGATTTTGAAAGTATCAAGAACAAGGCAATAGAGCAGCTGAAAGCGGGTAAGCCTTTGTTAGGTAAGGATGGTGCTTTTGCCCCCTTATTGGAAAGTATCTTGAATGCAGCATTGGAAGGTGAAATGGATGCCCATCTTACAGATGAAGAACGTCAGTTGGGGAATCGTCGTAATGGTAAAATGCAGAAGCAAGTCCAGACTCCATTGGGTGAAGTCACAGTGTCTCCCCCTCGTGACCGTAATTCAAGTTTTGAGCCTCAGTTTATAAAGAAACGTGAGACCATCCTGGCGGAGGGCGTAGCAGACCGTATCATCGGACTTTATACCCTTGGTAACAGCACACGCGAGATCAGTGACTGGATGGAGGAAAATCTCGGCAACCGTGTCTCTGCCGAAACGATTAGTTCCATAACCGACCGTGTTCTTCCAAAAATAAAGGCTTGGCGTTCCCGTACCCTTGATGCTGTCTATCCGATAGTCTAGATGGACGCAATCCATTATAAAGTCACTGACGAGAGAGGGTGTGCCGTTACCCGCGCAATCTATAACGTCTTAGGTGTCGACAAGGAAGGGCACAAGGATTTGCTTGGCATGTATATCTCTAAAAAATGAGGGAGCCAATTTCTGGTTAAACGTACTGACGGACTTGCAGAACCGTGGAGTTCATGATATCCTTATTGCTTGCGTTGATGGTCTGAAAGGCTTTCCGGATGCCATCCAAAGTGTTTTCCCGAACACAACAGTACAACTTTGCATCATCCACCAGATACGTAGCTCCATTAAATATGTCGGTAGCAAGCATCAGAAGGAATTCCTCAAAGACTTGAAACGGGTTTATGGTGCGGTAAGTAAAGAAGCAGCTGAAACGGAACTTTTTAATCTGAATGGGAAATGGGGAGAAAAATATCCTATCGTCATCAAGTCATGGCAGGACAACTGGGAAAAACTTACTGAATACTTCCAGTTCACATCGGATATACGCCGTATGATTTATACCACAAATACAGTTGAGGGCTATCATCGCCAAATACGGAAAGTGACAAAAAACAAGGGCGTGTTCCCTAACGACACCGCCCTTGAAAAACTGGTTTACCTCGCTTACCGCAATATACGTAAGAAATGGACCATGCCACTGGCTAACTGGGGAGCCATTGCACAACAACTGGCGATAAAATTTGGAGATAGGTTTAAATTGTTGTAATTTTACGCTCGTCGGGACGGGTGGTCCCGCCCCTTGGCGCTGACCGATCCCCGACCGATGAGATTGAATGAGAATAGAGCATGACACAGTTTAATTTACACAACCTCTTTAATGTGCACATCGATTTTCTCAACAACCTCAGAGTCTTCCATAAAGTCAGAAAAGTCCGGTTCTTCAAACCAATTTATCATGTCATCCTCATTGATTCTAAGACGAATATAATCGCCACAACCATCTACCTCTGGAATTAAACCGTTAGGAACATAATCTGCAATTTTACATATTGTCTTTTTGTCTTTGTCAAGTAAGAAATAGGTCCCACTATCACATACCTTGGCTTGCAAATACAAACTGCCATATTCGGGCTTCGAATTCAGAAGTTTATGAGTTTTCAAATTGATTATTCCTGACCATACCCCTTTAGAAACCAATGGATACTCGTTTTCATATAGTTCACCCATCCATGTATCAGTATAACTACACATTTCCTCATTATATGGAAAGTAGATCATAAGGCTCCGCTTATCTAAATCTTTTGATTAGGAGTGCTAAAAAATCAAATTCCTGCGATAACCACCAAATTATTGCAAGGATTTTTTACGTTTTTCAGCCTATTGTCGGAAATCTTTGTGGACGTAAAATCGACTTTTGCGGCCCTAGACAAACGATGGAAAATCCGGTGCTTTTACATAACGGGTATATTTGCCTGCACCATCTTTCTGTATAATCCCTGTATTTTCCATCTTTGAAATCAAGCCTCTAATTTATTTTTCGGACAACATGTCTTGAAATACCTTTTTGAAAAGAGAACGATTTATATAACCATTTTTATGAAAACAGTCTGAAACCAACTTGAGATAATTCATATTCATTCCTTTCAATCTTTCAGCAGACTCATTCCGATACTCCTCGGACAAGCGATGAGAGCCGTTTTCGTAACCGATAAGGTTTTCTTCCAACAATTTTCATAAAATCTTTTCATCAAGCCCCTCGTAATCCCTCATTGCCATTTTGTACAAAGCCAGCAATTCAAAGACATTCAGTTGCTCGGCGGCAGCTCTATTATCCTGTACCTTCCTGACAAAAATAACAAAGGCCGTATCAAGTATAGGAGCTTTGAACGTGAGACTTACCTGATACGAGTCTGTTCCCGAATAGTCAGGCAGTGCTTTCCCTTCCATAATACAGTTGTAGAACATTTTATCCACTCCCTGACCGGAACGCTCCACCAATCCTGCCTTCTGCAATATCTCGCTCATCAGTTTACTGCGCGGAACGCTGTTCACTGTCAAAATGTTGTTCATATCCACTCCGGACCGAAAACCACCAGCATTGGTAATGGTTATACTATCGGGATATTGCTTGATGACGACATTGCTCTGAATCAACATTGAGCGGTGGCAGCAAGCATTCAATATCGCCTCTCTGATTGCCTCCTTGTTGAAAGATGGTATATCGAATATATAAGAGCCGTCATTGTAATGCAGAAGCGGATTGCTGGCAGGCTGGTTGATGTAATCCCATACCTTGTCAATCGCTATGAATAACGGCAACTGAAATTCTTTGCGAGCGGTATATTGTATCATCGAGTGATACATCCTGAACTCTACAACGATATTGTTCTGAGGGAGATATTTCCGTATGGCTTCGGATTTCCCAAACAGAATAAGTGCCGCATAGCATAATTCAATTTCCCGTCCTTCAACAAATCCAAATCAGATAGCACTTGTTCGTCGGGATAGTTTTGAAACAACGGATTTTCCTGCTTTCGCGCATATTGGGTTTTCATTTCTGCTATGGCCTCCTTATCCAAATCCTCTATAGTAAGCCCCTCGCATATCTTGGCTGAAAAATCCGGTTCCTGTTCAGACAATATCCTGAAAATCTCGGCATCGGACATTGCCCGCAGGCTTTCCCCTGTACGCATAAGAGGTACGCCCTCAAATCTCAACAACCTACCTACGGGACGAGATGGAACAGATAGTACAAGCAGACGCTTACCGTCTTCGTAAAGTTCGGTAGCTTCTATCCTTATTCCTAATCTTTCGTAGATTTCATCTGTGAGTTCTCCCACTTCTTTTTCTGCAAAATCCGAACCGACAACCGCATGGGGCATATGATCTACCATTCCTAATACCGATCGTCCACCCTTTTCATTCGCGAAGGCAACAATACACCCCAATACACACCGCCGCCTGTCTTTTAGATCAACGTGTTTTCCTCCGGCAAACGGGTAATTATGCTTTGCCTCTTTAAATTCTATATGGTCTTCGCTTTCGCGTAGCTTCTGTAATTCTGCAATCGTAATCTCCAACAAGGTAAATCCAACCCCAAAAGATACAAATGGCTATTCCGATAGAAACGAAAATTGTGCAACACAATTTTATGTCAGTAACACATGACAATGTAAAATAAAAGGGGAATCCGCGCTAATAAAAAGGGATCTGCACGGAAGAGAACCCGACCGAAGCCGGCTCCTACACTCCTACGCTTAATCCGTTAGATCAAAGAAATAACTTAGCTCTTCATCTTTCAGATTCTCCATCGCATATTGGTCGGTCTGTTCCCAAAGGGTATTGTAGAGTTCCGCGAACTCCGATCTTTTTTCGTGGTATTGCCATATCTTATGGTTAAGCACCAATACCAGTTCGGTTAGAAATTCGTAATCTTCTTTCCACTCTTTGAAAGCACGATTGAACGTGTCCTGAATAGCTGAAAGGCCAAATCGCTCTGCTATCGAAAAATCTTCCCAAAACGTTGTTTTTACTTCGTAACCGTTTTCTTTCATAAATTCTCTGAATGTCATAATGCTTAAATTTTAAGATTGTTTTTTTGTTTTTCCCTCTTGTAGCATCTACTACTTTCGGGCTTGATTTAATTATGTCGTCTAAAAAGGTGTCATGGCTCCTTATGCAAGGTTTCACGGCTAAATACGACCTCTGTGAAGCAGAAGGTGGAGATTTGGCTGTGAACCCAAGGCTATGACCTTGCAGACAAGAGAGACATGACAAGCACCTTTGCGACACAATTCACATCAGGTAGCCCGAAAGGGATATGCGGAATAATGGAGGAAGTAAGAAGAAGGCTAAAACAGGGAAAGGTAAAACCGAGGATATGCCGCCAAAGCACATAGCCCAAACAACGACTGGTGAAAAGAGACAGAGCTGAAAGGACAAAGTAATGTCTCCTTTAACAATTTTGCTGGCCAAAAGAAAAATAGGTATGGCTTTGGGAGCTTATAAAAGCCGTTTAGTTTAGAACTTGAAGAGATATACAAAAAACAGACTAAACTTTATTATATTTGCAGTGTGCTTCGAATATCATCGTATGATGAGAACGGGATTGTTTTTCTTTCCGAGGGACAAAAAAATTGGCCTAAAAAACATCAAGGGATAGACCTTATATTTGCTCTTTTTATCTTTTGGACAGCAAATTTTTGTCCCCTGTTTGTCCCCCGAAGCATTTCATAAAAACATAATATATTAAATATCAATTTATTACAAGTAAAAAATAATACAAAACATTTTCTGCATCGGAAGTGGAGGTGTGTCGTTTTGAAGTGACCCCCGAAAGTTGGACAAAAAACTTTCGGGGTTTATTTATGTCAAGACATCACACATTAGCAGAAAAGCAAGAAATCCTCCGTCTTC